>NZ_CP006269.1:1394500-2789000 GCF_000737535.1 Synechococcus sp. KORDI-100
ATTCGGGCCATGGCAGACCACCCAACCCCAGCGGCGACCAGCACAAAACCCATCGCGATTGTTGCCCTGAGTGGGGGCGTTAACAGAGTGATGGGGCCTGCCAGGTCTCCTGGAATTCGTCGCTTTCTGAGGGCCTCCTGGCTGAATATCGACGACATGAACGAGCTTCAATATCCGCATCGTATGGACTGAAAACCGGTCGGCAATCTAATTTTTTGTATGTCAGTGTTTCCTGCGCTAGGCGCCAAGATTTTGTAGTGATGAATACATTTCGGCGTCCCTGCTGTTTCGGCCTGCGCGGATGGTCAGGGCCATTCTGTCGTCGCCTCATGCCCTGGCGCCAGGGCCGGGTCTCAACGCTGCTCCTTCGGCTCAAGTGAGTAGGCGTTGATCCTGCATCGTCGATGGCATAGTCGACGATGTGAATGGCATGGGGTGGATGGAACGGGGTGAATGGAATGGTCGGTTGGCAGGCCTTGGACGTTGCACCCTGATTTTGCTAATAATACAGGCGTACTATTTTGTTTGGCATGGCAGAGGGTTGGCTCACCGATCGTGAGCGCTATTGGGTCGCCCGGTTTCACAGAGATGAGCGGTCCTGGCAACGCGACCCCAGGGTCTTCGTCGACTACGGCAGAGAGATGCCGGCCGGTGAACCTGCTCTGCTCAAGAGCAGGCGCTATCTGAGGCAGTCGGATGCCACCGCGCTCTGGAAGGCGCTTCGCTCAAGCGGCTGGGTGCAGACCTCGCCTGCCTGGGGTGATGACTCCGTGGCGTAGTGAGCAAGGGTGGACCATCTCCCTCAAGGTCCACCCACGCCCGTCGCCGCAGGTATCAGCGTTTACCCGCTCTTTCAGTGTGCCCTCGGCTCACGTGAGCGACATGCGCTGATGTGCTCAGTTCGCTTTGTTGGCTCATTCGCGATTGATCAGATTGTTTGCTGCTCAATCGCCCACAAATTCTGTGCGTTGCTCGGCACTTGTGAGCGGAGCTGATGACGTGGTCATCTGGTGGCGCAGTACGGTTGCTGCTCAGGCTTCTGCAGAGGCCTGCTCATGGATCCTGTTCATCGTGGATGACAGCTGGGCGACGTCCTGAAGACCCTCGACGCTGAACCAGGGTGCAGTCTCCCAGCTGAAGCCTTCCCCGAAGGTGGTGTCGGGTGCCACGACATACCAATGGCAATCAACGTCCGGCGTCTCCACTGAACATCGGGACCAATCAGGCTGCCATTGGGGAACCTGGACCCACATCACAGCTGCAAGAACCACTGAAAGAATCGTTTGCAGCATGCGCTTCGTGAGACTGGTTTGAGACCATAGGCAGTTTTCCCTGCTGGTTGCGCCCGGTTCGAGCCATCCCCTCAGGCCTTTCCGGGTTCCAACATTGCCCAGGCCGCTGCCGCACCATTCATGGCAACCAGCTCGTGGAAATCAGTCTTTTGAAATCAGTTCTTTGAAATCAGTCCGTTGAAACCAACGTCGCAAGTAAGCCACTGGCCTGATCCACCCTTGGGATGAAGATTTTTCCACTTAAATAAGTAAGACGTACCGTCCTCGCTTGATGGCTTACGACCCCGGACGGGATCTTCTCTGGTTGTTGCTTAGGCCCTGGGTGGCTGTGCCGCGACTGATTCAGGTGCTCTGGTCGTTCACCGGCTTGGTTCTGGTGTTGCTTGTACGAGGGAGCAGCGCAGACGCCAAGGTTCAGCAGGGGGTTGCACGCAGCATCCTCAACACCCTCACCGGCCTTGGTCCCTGTTTCATCAAGGTGGGGCAGGCCCTGTCAACGCGCCCCGATCTCGTGCGTCGCGACTGGTTGGAGGAACTGACCAGGCTGCAGGACGATCTTCCCGCCTTCCCCCATGCCATCGCCCTGAAGCGGATCGAGGAGGAGCTCGGTGCTCCTGCCGATGAGTTGTTCGAGGAGTTTCCCGATCATCCGATTGCGGCTGCCAGTCTCGGTCAGGTGTACAAAGCCAGGCTCCAGGGCGATGCCTGGGTGGCGGTGAAGGTTCAGCGGCCGGGATTGCAGTTCATCCTCCGCCGCGACCTCGTCTTGATCCGCCTGCTGGGTGTCATCACCGCGCCGTTGTTGCCCCTCAACCTCGGTTTTGGCCTTGGCGACATCATCGATGAATTCGGCCGCAGCCTCTTTGAAGAGATTGACTACGAGCAGGAAGCCGCCAATGCCGAGCGCTTCGCTGCCATGTTTGCCGACAACCCGGCTGTGTATGTCCCGAGGGTTGAACGGATGCTCAGTTCCCGTCGTGTGCTGACGACGGCGTGGGTGGATGGCGCCAAGATGCGCGACAGCAGAGAACTGCTGGATCTGCGCATGGATCCAACCGCCCTGATCCGGACAGGGGTGATCAGCGGCCTGCAGCAGCTTCTCGAGTTCGGCTACTTCCACGCGGATCCCCACCCTGGCAACCTGTTCGCCCGTCATGGACGCAGTGGTGATCTGGGCCACATCGGCTACGTGGATTTCGGGATGATGGATTCGATTAGCAACAGCGATCGCCTCACCCTGACGGGCGCCGTGGTTCACCTGATCAACAAGGATTTCGAGGCTCTGGCGAAGGATTTTCAGACCCTGGGTTTTCTGAGCCCCACAGCCGACCTGCAGCCGATCATTCCTGCTCTGGAAGAAGTGCTCGGAGGCAGTCTCGGTGATTCGGTCGGATCCTTCAATTTCAAGGCGATCACCGATCGTTTCTCAGAGTTGATGTTCGATTACCCCTTCCGGGTGCCAGCGCGTTTCGCCCTGATCATCCGGGCTGTGGTGAGCCAGGAGGGCCTGGCCCTGCGCCTGGATCCCCAGTTTCGGATCATTGCGGTGGCCTACCCCTACGTTGCCCGTCGCCTTCTCGCTGGCGACACCAGTGAGATGCGCGACAAGTTGCTTGAGGTGATCTTCGACACGGAAGGCCGTCTTCGTCTCGATCGTCTCGAAAGCCTCCTGGCCGTGGTGGGACAGGATGCGCCAGCTCCAGGCAAGGAGTTGATCCCTGTGGCCGGAGCCGGTCTGCGTCTGTTGTTCAGTCGGGATGGTGCTGATCTGCGCAAACGTCTGCTGCTCAACCTGATCCGCGACGATCGGATTCATACCGATGATGTCCGAGCCCTGGCCGGACTGATCGGGCGGACCTTCGGACCTGGACGCATCGCCGGAGGGCTGCTGCAGCAGCTCAACCCCCTGGCGGCAGTGTGAACCAGCAGAGAACAATGCTGACGGAGCTGAAGATCACCACCGTCAGCGGCCAGATCTCATCGAGTCGATGCAGACGCTGCTCCATCTGCTCCCGTTTCGGTCCCTCCGGCATGTGTTCCATCTCCCCGTAACGACGGCCGATGTAGATCACCAGCACAAAGGCCAGCAACGTCACCACATAGGCAACGACATACACCTGGTCGAGAAAGGTGAGAAACGGCAGATCGGGAAGTTCATCCCGGTAGGTCTGCTGCAGAAACACAAGGGTGAGCAGCACGGTGACGGGGATCCCGGCGCGGGCATCCTGTTCGTCCGCTCTCACCTTGAACACCAGCAGCACCATCGCCATCACCACCAGCAGCGGCAGCATCAGGCGCCAGAAGGCCGACCAGGCCGAGGTTCCAAACGAGATGTCGTAAACAATCAGGCTGTAGTCGTCGGCGCTGCCTCCCAGCCCGAAGTTGGTGGCGTAGTTGTGCCGGTATTCAGCAATCGACCAGCCGCGGTTGAGCCAGCCGATGATGCCGGCGAACAGTCCCATGCCGCTGTTCTGAACATCCGCCTCAAACCTGAGATTGGAGTAATCGAAGCTTCCTTCGACGTCCTCCATCTCCAAGACAAGGGGCAGGCTCACGGTGACAAAGGGGAAGTGACGGAAGCTCGCCTTGTCGATGTAGAAGCGACCCAGGTAGGTGAACAACTGGTAATAACTGCCATCGGCCTGTTGCACCGGCTGTGGGCCCAAGGGTGTCAACACCGGCTCCGCATCGGAGAGCAGGCCGTTCACCAACGTGATCCGTTCGTTGATCGACTGGTTTTGCTCTTCGAGGTACTGCTGCAGTGCGTCATCCCAATGCAGCCAGACGTAACCGTTGGCCGAGTAGCTCGGAATACTCAGATCGAGGTCATAGGTGCTGGTGGCATAGACGCCGGCCTGGATGTGGAACCTGGCGTTCTCCAGCGCCTCCTGGTCCGTTGTGGTTTCCCGATCCGACATCAGCTGCCCTCGCAGGGAGGTCCAGCCATCCGCTGGCAGACGGCGGGTATCGGTCGTCAGAGCCCGGGATGACGAGGCCAGACGCAGGGCGTCCCGGCTCGGCACACGACCGACATCGAGCTCGCTGATTCCTGAGACCGCCAGAACGGCAGCAAGCAGAATTGAGATCGCGGCGAGGATGTTCCAGTGCTTCTGTTTCCTCGGGGCCATCAGCGGCTCGCCTCTGTTCGCACTCTGGCCTGTGGGCTGCTGCTGGGTGGCCTGGCACTGGTTCCCCTGCAGCGTCTGTTTGCAGACTCCCGCCCGCCCGCGGGAGATTCGCCGGCCAGCAGCGACGCAGTCGTGCTGGGTCAGTCCCTGCCCCTGACGGGACCATCGGCCCAGCTCGGTCTCGACTACCAACGCGGGGCCATGGCCTGGTTCGAGGAGGTGAACCGCCGCGGCGGCATCCACGGACGTCCGATTCGCCTCGTCAGCCTGGATGACCAATACGAGCCCAGCAAAACGCTGGAGAACACCCGCCAACTGTTGCAGCGCCAGGATCTGCTGGCGCTGTTTGGCTACGTCGGAACGCCCACCACTAAGGTTGCCCTGCCGTTGATTGAGCAGGCCTCGGTGCCGTTGGTCGCGCCGATGACCGGGGCCAGTCTGCTGCGACGCCCTGAGCTGAGGATGGTGTTCAATCTGCGCTCGAGCTATCGCCTGGAGATCGAGGCGATGGTGGATGAACTGGTGCGCGATGCCAATCACCGAATCGCTGTGGTGTATCAGGACGATGCCTTTGGACAGAACGGTCTCAAGGCAGCGATTGAGGCTCTCGCGCGTCACGACCTGACACCGGTGGCCACCGCCACCGTGCAGCGCAACTCCGCCAAGGTCGGTCAGGCGCTTCGGGAGCTGTTGGCGGTGAATCCCAACGGCGTGATCGTGGTGTCCGCCTACGTGAGTTCAGCCTCCCTGGCCGCCCAGTTGAGGGATCGGGGAAGTTGGGCCCAGATCATGAACGTGTCCTTCGTCGGCACCAAGGCGTTGCAACAGGCCATGCCGGTGGGTGAAGCGAACGGCATCGGTGTCGCCCAGGTTGTTCCCTTCCCTTGGAACCGCTGGATCCCAATCGTGGCCGAGTACCAGACACTGATGCGTGCGAGCAGCGACGATCCTGATTTCGGCTTCACGAGCCTCGAGGGATTTCTGGCTGCGCGTCTGATCACCACGGCCCTGGACCGAGCCGGCAAGGATCCCTCGCGCCAGGATCTCGTTTCGGCGCTCGAGTCGATCAAGGATGTCGATCTCGGTGGCTTTTCCCTAGACATGGGCCGGGAGGATCACCAGGCCAGTGATTTCGTTGAACTGACCTTCCTGGGCTCCCAGAACTGGGAACCTTGATGCGAGATCGCTAAGGTCGCCGCTTCACCGCCGAGGTCGACATGACCGATGAGTTGACCGCCGAACAGCTGGAGCAGCTGCTTCAGATGGTGATGCTGCCCCAGCCTCCCTATCTCATGGCCGGTGTCGGCCTGATGATCGGCGTGCTCTGCGGCCTGACCTTTGGCCGCCAGGTGCAGGACAAACTCGATGGCTGGAAGCAGGATCGTCTGCCCCTGCTGCCTCTGGCCACTGCTGAGATCACGATCAGCTTTGCCGGCACCCTGATCGGCACCACGTTGTTCATCGGTTGCTGCCTGCAGATCTTCGGGTTCTCCGCCGGGGCTGCCCTGCTGGTGGCCTTCGTTCTGTCGCTCCTGACGGGGGGCGCTTTGTTCGCTCAGCTTGAGCGCCTAATGCAACAGGTGGAGCGTGGCAACTTCAAGGCCGTCGATTTCGATAATTTCGACGAATTCTTTTGATCAAAAAATGTTGTTTTAAGGCTCGCAGAGCGGTCCCAGGGCAAACTGACGATGTCGGTTGGACATGTGGTGGTGACAACCCTGCCCGTTGGTGCCGTCGCCACAGGACGGCTTCTGATCGTTGAGGACGATGACAGCATCCGCGACACCGTCGGAGAAGCCCTGAAGGCCGAGGGTTACGAGGTGCTGTCGTCCGCGAACGGCAAGGAGGCACTCTCCCTTCTGACGGATGCGTCGGCTCAGCCCGTCGACCTGCTGGTTCTGGATCTGATGCTTCCAGGCCTCTGTGGTCTGGATCTCTGTCGGGAGCTGCGACGCTTCAACAACAACACACCAATCCTTGTGATCAGTGCGCGAGACAGTGAGACCGACCGGGTGCTCGGTTTGGAGGTGGGGGCCGACGACTACCTGGTGAAACCGTTTGGATTACGGGAACTTGTGGCACGCTGCCGCGCTCTGCTTAGGCGCTCCCGCCAGCTGCCGAACGCGCCCGCGGAAATCCATCGGCACGCCAATCTCTGCCTGTATGTGAGTGAGTGCAGAGTCACCCGGGATGGTGAGGACCTGAACCTGTCGCCAAAGGAATACAAGATTCTCGAGTTGTTGATCCGGAATCCCAAACGGGTCTGGAGCCGTGATCAGTTGCTCGAGAAGATCTGGGGATTGGACTTTGTCGGCGACACCAAAACGGTGGACGTCCACATCCGCTGGCTGCGGGAAAAGATCGAGGACAATCCCTCGGCTCCTGAACTGATCCGCACCGTTCGCGGTTTCGGCTACCGCTTCGGCTGAACGTTCTGTGGTTCTGTCTGCCATCTGCGGCCTGCTGATCGGTGTGGCGGCAACCCTGGCTGTCCAACGCCGTCGTGGTCGTCTTCGACGCGAGCCGGTCGCAGACGACGGTTGCCCGGGGTTTCCACCCGGCTCGGTCAACACGCCCCAGCTGTTGGCCTGGATCGATGCCGCCACCCAGGGATGGATGATCCTGGCGCCCGATCTCACGATCGCGTACATCAACGCGCGTGCCGAGCGTTTTCTCCACATCTCCCGCAATCTGCTGGTTCGCGGTCTGCATCTCGATGAGGTGCTGTCGATTCCCCAGCTCGATGAGGCGATCACCAGCACACGCCATCAGCAACGGCCGCAACGCAGTGAATGGGAGCAGCTGGGGGAGCCTCTCGAAGCACTGGTGCTTCCAGGCTCCGATGAATGGCTGCTGGTTCTGATTCAGAGTCGACAGTCGCTTGAGGCCCAGCAGCAGCAACAGGAACGCTGGGTGAGTGACGTGGCCCATGAGCTCAAAACTCCGCTCACAGCTCTGATGCTGGTGAGCGATCGTCTCGAGATGGCGGTCGACGGGGACGACACCGTGCTGGTGCAGCGCCTTCAGCGAGAGCTGCAGCGGCTGCAGTTGATGGTTGAGGATCTGCTGGAGCTCTCCAGGCTGGAGAATTGCCTGCCTCAGGACAGTGCCGGTTACAGCGCCATCACGCTGGAGGATCTTGTCGACAGCGCCTGGAGCAGCGTCAGACCTCTGGCGGAGCAACGTGAGGTGCAACTCACGCTGGACCGCTCCGAACCCGGCCCGTTGATGGGGGATCAGCGGCGCCTGCATCGTGCGGTGCTCAATCTTCTCGACAACGCCCTGCGCTACAGCCCTGACGGTTCCAGCGTCGAGGTGGCGGTGGTCTCAAGCGGTGGCTGGTGGATGCTGATGATCCGGGATCACGGGCCCGGTCTGAGCGAATCGGACCTGGGCAGCATGTTCCAGCGTTTCTACCGGGGCGATCCCTCCCGGGCGCGCTCGGCGCGGAGCGGCAGCGGCCTGGGGCTGGCAATCGTGCAACAGATCGCCGTGAACCATGGCGGCCGGGTTGACGCGCGCAACCATCCCGCCGGCGGCACCTGCATGGAACTGCTGCTACCCAAGAGCATGCCTGCCCCATGACCCGGCAGCGCCTGCAGAAACTGATCGCAGCTGCCGGTCTCTGCTCCCGGCGCAAGGCGGAGGTCTGGCTGCAACAGGGTCGGGTCACCGTTGATCAGCAGCAAGCTGGTCTGGGCGATCAGGCCGATCCCGAGCATCAGCTCATCTGCGTGGATGGCCAGCCTCTGCCGACCCGCCTGCGCAGGCGGGTGCTGTTGATCAACAAACCCGTCGGGGTGATCAGCAGCTGCCGCGATCCCCAGGGGCGTCCCACGGTTCTGGACCTGGTGCCATCCGAGCAGCGCAGGGGTCTGTATCCGATTGGACGCCTCGATGCGGACAGTCGCGGTGCGTTGCTGCTCTCGGATGTCGGAGAGCTGACGCTGCGGCTGACCCATCCCCGCTACGACCACCACAAGACCTACCGCGTCTGGGTGGAGGGCCAACCCAGTGGGTCGACGCTGCAACGCTGGCGCAGTGGGGTTCCCCTGGATGGACGCACCACCCGTCCGGCTTGGGTCCGCGTGCTGCGTTGTGAACGGCAGGAAACCCTGCTTGAGGTGGTGTTGCAAGAGGGTCGCAACCGTCAGGTCCGGCGTGTGGCCGATGGTTTGGGCCATCCTGTTGTTGATCTGCAGCGCACGGCGATCGCCCACATTCAGCTCGGGGATCTGTCTGAAGGCAGCTGGCGTGAACTTTGCGAGGGAGAATGGCAGGGCCTGCTGAAAGGGGGAGCGCTGCGGCCAGGTTCATGCGACTGAAGCTCCCCCGTCCTTCCTGGTGGAAGACCGTCACCGACGAGACCGGTGCACCAACCACTCCTGCGGAGGGTCTTCAGCCACAGGCTGAGATCGGAGCGATGCTGCGGCGGCGACGGGAGGAGCTGGGCCTCAGCCTGCGGGATCTTGCCAATGAAACCCGGATCACCACGCCGGTGATCGAGGCCCTTGAGCGCGGTTGGAAGGATCGTCTGCCGGAGCGCGCTTATCTGGCCTCCATGCTGCCGCAGCTGGAACGCCGCCTCGATCTGCCTGCGGGGTGCCTGGAACCGGTGCTGCCTCCCCGTGCCGCTGTGCGTCAGATGCGTTCCGGTGGTCTCAGGCGTTTCACGCCTGGAAGCATCGACGTTTTCACAACCTGGCAGGGCAGTGTCGTCTACGCCGTCGTCATCGTCCTGAGCCTGCTGGCCCTCAACCGTCAGCAGCAGGATCTGGCGCGGCGCAACACCGAGTCGTTCGAACCGGTCAGGGCCGATCTTCGCGACCTTGCCAAGGGCGGCGGCCCGAACCGTGACGACCCGGATGTGGCCTCCCTGCGTCCGCTTGAGCAGGCTGAACGTCGCGAGCTTCTTGACTGGCTCGCTTCTAATGCCGGAGCGGCCAACCGCTCCAGTGGGGTTCTGCAGGTGATCCTCACGACACCACGACAGCTGCAGATCTCCAGTGATGGTGGGGATCGTCTCAACCTCAAGGGCGGTTCCGGCACGCTCACGCTGCAGTTGCTGCCGCCCGTGGAACTGGTGATCGAGCCGCCACCGTCCGAGCAGGACAAAGTGCTCTGGAATGGCACACCGCAACAGCCGGATGCCAAGCGGAAGGGGCTTTACCGGGTTGAGGTTCCGCCGAGCAGTGCGGAGGCACCGGCCAGTGAGCGTCCCCAGACGGCACCGCGCTCTCCGTAACCCTTGAGGGCGCCATCCAGGGCGTGATCAAAGCAGGGCAGCCGCCAGCTCCAGTTGCCGTCACTTGTCCCGGGGGTGTTGAAACGGGCCTGATCGTCGAGATGCATCAGATCCTGCAGAGGTGCCACCACGAGCCGTGCCGTCGTGGCGAAGGCCATGTCGAACAGCGCCCAGGCCGGCGCTTCAACGGCGCCGGGGGCGCGGCGTGTGATCCGATGGCGACCCTCCCCATCGAGTTGCTGCCACCAACCGAGTGTGGTGGCGTTGTCGTGGGTACCGGTGTAAACCACCCAGCGATCTCCGCAGATGTTTTCCGGCAGGTATGGGTTGTCGACCTCGCCGTCAAAGGCGAACTGCAGCACTTTCATGCCCGGCAGCTCGAAATCATCCCGGAGCGATTCCACATCCGGCGTGATCACGCCGAGGTCCTCGGCGATCAACGGCAGCACGCCACCGCAGTCGTGCTGCAACTTGGCCAGCAGCGACCGACCCGGCGACTGCTCCCAGCGGCCGTTCTCAGCGGTGCTGTCAGCACCGGGAACGGCCCAGAATCCGGCCAGGGCCCGGAAGTGATCCAGGCGCAGAAGATCCACCAGCTGCAGCTGCCGACCGATCCGCAATCTCCACCAACGGAAGCGGCTGAGGCGATGGCGGGCCCAGCGGTACACCGGTGATCCCCAGAGCTGGCCGGTTTCGGAGAAATAGTCGGGCGGAACGCCGCTCTGGGTGGTGAGGCGTCCATCGGCCTCGATGGTGAACAGATGGCGATGGCTCCAGACATCGGCGCTGTCGGAACTCACGTAGAAGGGCACATCCCCAAACAGCTGGATGCCCAGCTCCTTCGCGAGGGCATGGATCGCCTGCCACTGTCGATCGAGGTGCCATTGCAGCAGCTGCTCGCGCAGCAGGGCATCGCCTTGCTGGCTCCCCCAGTCCTGCAGCGCCTTGGACTGGTGGCGGGCCAGGTCCGCTGGCCAGCTCCACCAGGGGCCGTGATGCTGTTGATGCAACACCATGAAGTGAACATGATCCGCGAGCCAGGCCTGGCTCGCGCACCAGCTCTGGAAGGCGTCTTTGCGGCTGTTGTCCTGGCCTGGCCAGTGTTCGACCAGTGCATCCGCTAGCGCTTCGCTGCGTTGCCTTGCCAACGCGAAATCCAAAGGGCCAACGCCGTCGAGCGGAGCTTCCGCTCCCGGCAAGGCTGCCATCGCCTCCGCACTGATGTATCCCTCGCTGCTCAGATCAGCAGCATCGAGAAACCAGGGATTGATCGCGAAGCAGGAGGGAGAGCTGTACGGCGAGCCGGTGGGATCCGGTGGCGCCAGGGGCAGGAGCTGCCAGACCCCGATCCCACTGGCCGCCAGTTGATGCAGCCAGCGGCGACAGGGTTCCCCGAACGTGCCGCAGACGGGACTGCCGGGCAAGGCTGTGGGGTGCAGGAGAACCCCGGTTGTGCGTGCCCTTGGCGGCGTCTGCTGATCCATGGAGCACTCCACTTCAATCTCAGGATGGCTTTTTTTTCAGAACAGGGCCGCATCCCCCAGTTCCTGGCCGGCCAGTCCCTCCCGCACCACTCGCTCGAAGAACTGTTCCAGGGTGTCCTCCCCTGTGGATGGGGTGGCGTCGGCGTCGTAGCAACCGTGCTCCGAATCCCACACCAGCATCGATTCGCTGGCGTAGTAGCGGCCGATCTTTCCGAATTCCGCCGTGTCCTGAAGCGTCGGGAAGAGCTGGGACAGCCCCTCAAGCAGTGCGATCGGGCCGTCCATCAAGGCAATCGGCACCGAGAGCAGGCGAGGCTTGCGCTTGAGGGCGCGAAACAGGAGCTCCCCCTGCTCGCGGGCGCTCATGGCCGGCCCCGGACCGCCGATCGGCAACACCCGATTGATCTTGTCCTCATCCGTGAGGCAATCCGCCATGAACCGGGCGAGGTCGGCTTCGCTGATCGGTTTGCAGCTCGCCAGTCTGCCGCCGCCGAACATCACATAGGGCCCCCCTTTGCGGCAGCTTTCCACCTGGCCGGCAAGGCTTTTGAAGAAGGCGGTGGGGCGCACGATCGAGTGGGTCATGTCGCTGTCCTGCTGCAGCACCGACTCAAAGGCGAGCTTGGCTTTCTGGAATTCCAGCAGCGGTTTCTGGACGCAGATGGCGGAGAGCAGCACGAAATGGGCGGCCCCGGCCCGACGACCTTCCCGGTAAGTGTTGAGGGTGGCGTCGTGGTCGATGGCCCAGGAATCCCGGCGGCCGCCGCTGCGTGAGGCCAGGCAGGACACCACCACATCCGCGGGTTGATCAAACGCGTTGTCTGCAATAGATGCGGCATCGGTGACGTCGCCGAAGCGGACGTCAGCCCCAGCGAGATCCGCAACGACCTGCTCGCGCCGATTGCGTCCGCCGACGCCGCTGCGATCGCGGCTGAAGGCCACCACCTGATAGCCGCGTTGGATCAGCTCCCGGGTCACGAAGCGGCCGATGTACCCCGTTGCTCCGAACACCACCACACGCACCTGCTCCGGAGGGCGGCTGCGGAAGTCGTGTCGCAGGGGCATCGCGGCGGTGAATCAATCTCCCCAAAACTACGGACCGGGGACTTGGGCGAAACTGATCAGCGCCTGCATTCGGGAGTGATGGCAGCATCTGAGCAACAGCGGCAGAAGCGGTGGCTCGGTCGTCGCCCGCTGAGGACCATGCTGCGCATCCTTGCAGCCTTTTTTGGGGTTGGTCTTTCCGGCTGGCTGATCTCGATTCTGTGGCCCGAGCCGGATCGGGTTGCCGGGGGGGCACCACCAAGCGTTGCCGATCCCACCAGCCTGGCCATCTTTCCCGCGATGCCGATCACAGTGCTGGTGATCGGTGTCGATACGGACAACCTCGCCGATCCCACCAATCAGGCCTCGCCGAAGGGTCCGGCCAATGCGGATGCCCTGTTGCTGGTGCGCATCGATGCCAAGACACCACTCCAGGTGCTGCAGGTGCCAACGGAGCTGGCGGTGCAGCTTCCCGGCAGCGATCAGCCCATGGCCCTCGGCGGCCTCTGGCGCTCCGGAGGGGCCTCACTGATGGCCGATGCCGTCCGTGAAATCATTGGCATGCCTGAGTCGGAACTGCAGCGCTATGTGGTGGTCCCCCGTCAGACCCTGCGCAACCTTGTGGATGGTCTGGGTGAAGTGGATGTGATCCTCAGCCAGTCCTACAAGCGAACCGACAAAACTCTGGGTTACGAGGTTGATCTGCAGGCCGGTCGCCAGAGCCTGAACGGAGCTCAGGCGGAACAGCTGGCCCGATTGCGTCAGGGAGACCGTGATTATGAGAACCGTCGCCTGAGGCAGCAGATGCTGATGCGATCGGTGGTCGATCAGTTGCAGGCTCCCAGCGGCATCGTCGCCATCCGCGCACTGCTGGATGAGGTGGGTGGTCAGCTGGACACCAACCTCAGCAACAGTGAAATGCTCAGCCTGGCGGCCGCCTTGATCGCCAGTCCGCCGCCGATGGAGTTCAGCAAGCTTCCCCTGGCACCGCCCGTGGGTGAACAGACGCTGCGCCAGCTCAAGCCAGGGCTTCAGCTGCCGCTCTGGACGACGCCCTGAGCTGGCCGTTAAGGATTCGACTGGCCAGTGCCGTCACACCGTCCTGATGCTCAGGGTGCTGGGCCTCTGGAATCCAGCCGCACCAGGGGAGTCCATCGCGACGTCGCGCCTGCCGGTGCCAGGACCCACCCAGCTGGGTGATGCCAAGCAGGGGCACGCCAAGCTGATGGCAGAGGGCCACCCAGGCGGCCGCAGCCCCCTGTACCCCGCCATCGGATTCACCAGGTGTGAGCAACAACACCGGAAGGCGCCAGTCAGCCAGTGCTGACAACCAGCTGCCACCGCAGGGATGGAAGCGTGCTGCATCGCCGTTGAGTCGCAGCAGGCTGGCTGCTTCAGCACAGTTGATGAGGACAGCATCCGGCGATTCGCCAATGGCGTGGCTGATCAGCGGACGACCCGTCGCCTGGGAGAGCGCCGAGGCCACCTGATGCATGCGGAGGTCTGGCAAGGGGCCGGTGCCGACCAACACCAGACAACCTTTGGACATGAATCGCCAACACAGCACTACCATCGGATTACAGCAGAATCTGTCCCGCGGGCGCCGTGACCAGTTTCCTGACCGCAGTCCGCGCCGAACAGGAGCATCTGATCCCCGACAGCCGTCGGTTGCGACTGTTCAGCGGAACGTCCAATCCAGGACTGGCCAGGGAGATCGCGGCTTATCTCGGCGTCCCAGACGGTCCGCGGGTGTGCAAGCGCTTCGCCGATGGCGAGCTTTATGTGCAGATTCAGGAATCGATCCGCGGCTGTGATGTCTTTCTGATCCAGCCCACCTGCGCTCCGGTGAATGACCACCTGATGGAGCTGCTGATCATGGTGGATGCCTGCCGCCGGGCCTCAGCTCGCCAGGTCACCGCCGTTGTGCCTTATTACGGCTATGCCCGCGCCGACCGCAAGACCGCAGGTCGCGAATCGATCACGGCCAAGCTCACCGCCAATCTGCTGGTGAAGTCCGGTGTCGACCGGGTGCTGGCCATGGATCTCCACTCCGCACAGATCCAGGGGTATTTCGATATCCCCTGCGATCACATCTATGGCTCGCCGGTTCTGGTGGATTACCTCTCGACGCAGAACCTCGGGGACGTCGTGGTGGTGTCTCCGGATGTGGGTGGCGTGGCCAGGGCCAGGGCCTTTGCCAAACAGATGAATGACGCGCCACTGGCGATCATCGACAAGCGGCGGACGGGCCACAACATGGCCGAAAGTCTCACCGTGATCGGTGATGTGTCCGGCCGGACGGCGGTGCTGATCGACGACATGATCGATACCGGCGGCACGATCTGCGCCGGCGCCCGCCTGCTGCGGGAGCAGGGCGCCCAACGGGTGATCGCCTGTGCCACCCATGCGGTGTTTTCTCCGCCTGCCGCTGAGCGTCTGTCCGCCGAAGGCCTGTTTGAGCAGGTTGTTGTCACCAACAGCATTCCGATTCCGCAGGACCGCACCTTCCCCCAGCTCAAGGTGCTTTCGGTGGCGAACATGCTGGGCGAAGCGATCTGGCGCATTCACGAGGAAAGTTCCGTCAGTTCGATGTTCCGCTGAATCAGCGCTGTTGAGACTCCGACTTCAAACCGTGCCCCTTAGCATAGACTCTTTATGGAGCGGGCCGGTCGTTAAGGCAGGGGGGCATCACCCGAGCGAACCTGTTCGCAGAGAGTGGTCCAGCGTGTTGACGGCGTCCTGGTTGAAGTCTTCCCTCGGTCTGCTGTCTGTTCTGGTTCTGGCATCCCCGGTGCAGGCTCAGTCCCGCCTGGATCGTTTGCTGGCGCCACGTCGCCCCATGGGGGTTTGGCTGACGAACAGTCCAAGTCCGCTGTACTACGACCGGCAGCGGATCCGCCTGGCCATGGAGCAGTTGCAGGAGGCCGGGTTCGATCGCGTGGTGCCGAATGTTTGGAGTCGCGGCACGACCTTCCACAGGAGTGCTTTCGCGCCTGTGGAGCCTCCGCTGAAGAAAGCCGGTGTGGCCCTTGATCCGATCTGCACCCTGGCCGAGGAGGGACGCAAGCGAGGCATCAAGGTGATGCCCTGGTTTGAATACGGCCTGATGGAGCCGGCGAACGCCGAGGTGGTGAAACGTCACCCGGAGTGGGTGCTGGCCAAGGCGAACGGGCAGACGTTCATGACCATGCACGGCAGCCATCGCATGGCCTGGTTGAATCCAGCCCACCCCGAGGTCCGGAAGCGTTTCATCGGGCTGGTGGTTGAAACACTCAAACGCTGTCCGATGCATGGTTTGCAGCTGGACGACCATTTCGCCTGGCCGGTGCAGTTCGGCTACGACCGCTTCACCACGGCGCTCTATGAACAGCAGACGGGAACACCCCCGCCAAGAGATCACACCAATCGCACCTGGATGACCTGGCGGAGGAAGCAGCTCACCAGCTTGTTGCGGGAGCTTCGCAGCACGTTGGAGCAGGAGGGTTTGCCGAGCCGGATCAGTCTCTCTCCCGGACCGTTTCGGCAGGCCTACAACCTCTGGCTCCAGGACTGGGAACTCTGGGCGATGGGAGAAATGATCGATGAGCTGGTGGTTCAGAATTACGCTTACTCCGTCAAGGGCTTTGCCCGCGATCTTGACCAGCCCGCCCTGCGTAAAGCGCGGGATTGGGGCATTCCCACCCAGATCGGGATTCTCGCCGGGTTCGGCAAACGCACCACGATGATGCGGGATCTCAATGAGAAGGTCCGTCTTGCGCGCCAACGGGGCCACGGAGTGATCTTTTTCTACTGGGAAGGGTTATGGGGCAAACATGTCCCACAGAGGTATCGAGAGATTCGCCGAGATGCCTTTGCAAAACTGGGTTCTCAAGATTAGTTCTTGTCAATCTAACAACAACTGATCCTGCGTGTCTTGCCAGTGTCTCGCAGAATAAGGGATGGCAGAGGAGGTTCAGATGAACTCTGAAACCATAACCAGAGAGGGGATTCGGAGGAACCTGGACTGGGTTCTGGTTTGGTGGTTCTGGTTCTTCGGTTCAGGTTCGTGGTAGATGAACTGAAACTGGGTTTGAGTTTGTGAAAACTTATGTGGCAACTTCTTGACTCACGATAAGAAGTATGCCAGGACTGCTGAACACCTAGACATAAACATCTATTCCCACTCTTTATCACGCACAACAACCAATAAATGAGTTTATTTCGTCGTTATAAAGTCTCTTATTTCTAAATACTCCCAGGTGGGATGATACATACCCACATAAGATTGTTTATACGGTTATACAAATGGCATACCGTTCGCTAAGCAGAGACGCCGTTCGCAAAGGTGATAAACCTTTGGAGTGGTTGGAGCGTGAATCACCAAGAAACAATGTGATGGTGAAGATGGATGCAGAGTTCCATCAGCATCTCAAGAGTGTCGCCAAGGACAGACAGATCAGTCTCGCCCAGATGATTCGTTATGAGATGGCAAAGAACACTGGATACAAGGCACCCAAGAAATGAGGTGGATGTCTCCAAGGTAGGTCATTGGTGTTCCTGAAGTCCTCGCTCTGTGTGGGTTCTCCTTTCCTCTGTGGGGTTGGATGGTGTTGTTCCTGTTGTGAGGTGAAGAGAGCACTCTCCTGACACTCACATGAACCACACAAAGGTGAGATTTGGTGATACAAACAGAGAGGGAAA
The DNA here is from genome assembly GCF_000737535.1 of Synechococcus sp. KORDI-100. Classification (NCBI taxonomy): domain Bacteria; kingdom Bacillati; phylum Cyanobacteriota; class Cyanophyceae; order Synechococcales; family Synechococcaceae; genus Synechococcus; species Synechococcus sp. KORDI-100. The sequence continues at coordinate 1,411,374 of NZ_CP006269.1, forward strand.
CTTCTTATCATTGTGGTGTTCGGATTGTCCTTGACAACTGGTACTGGTATGGAAGTAATAATCTATTTCTTATTGTTTGCTATCTGTTATCTTATTTGGTATAGAAGAAAGAACAGATACTAGTTCTGTTTATTTGTATTGAAGGAAGGTTTAGTAACCCAATAATTATGGAAGGAAAAAGGAGGGAAACTCTAAACACTCCTGCTACAAGATGACAATGGAGAATAGTACGACTCCATTCACAGTATTTAGATTAGGCGCGAAGAGGGACAAACACTCTGTCGTTCTTATCCAAATACACTCCAAGTCCTTTGCCTTCTGGCACCACATAAGAAGCAGACGCTCTTCTTCCCTTCTTGGACATCATTTTCACCTCTCCGTCATCCCATTTCAGCAACGGACGGATGAAGTCTCCCTTCTCTTCAATGTCCAGTGAATACACAGTGACACTCTCGTCTTCGTGTGTCTCTGCCACCAACCCAGACAGCACACCATCCAGATGTTCCTGAATATCAGCAGACACCTTCTTCAACAGCAGTCCTTTGAGATGAAAGTCATCTAAAACCTCTCTGCTTGCCCTGGAGAGGGAGTAATTAAGTTCTCTTGGTTCCATTTCTTATTCTTAATGATGAGTTTTACCCTTTTTGGGTGTATTCATTATACACAACTCAAAGGAGGATTTCAGTCCCCCAACGGAGGCGTTTGGCGTTCATAATCACTCCAGCAGTGGTGGGACGGTACGATTTCTCTACTGATTCCGTCCATTTATCTACCATTGACTCACATTCATCGCAGAACACACCATTCACAGAGCAATACTCTGCCAGAAGGTGAGAAAACGAAGATAAGCGATGTTGTTGGAGGTTCATTGGATGCATTCAATGAATAACCACGATTATTTATAAGGTATTAGTTAGATACTCCTGTTTAGTCACTGTTTCTAGTGGGAAGGTTTAGTGAATGTCTAAATAAAGGCAGCAACACACCTTATCTTTATGGATTCCTACTTCTCTGAAGAATACGAAATTGAATGGCAGATTTATTGTTGGTTAGACGAGAACTCTGAACCCTACTATGTCTCCAAGTGTCGTATGGGTTCCAATTCTCCCTACGCCAAGCGTCCTGCATCTAGAGTTCAACCTCCAAGCGACAGAAGTCGCATCAAAACTCTGTTTATCAGCAAAGATGAGAGAGAAATCTTGGAGAAACTGGACAGACTCACCTACGAACTGGGTTTGAAAGACGCCACGGAGGGACATGGCACTCTTCGCAACTCCATCAAGCACTCACCCAAGTCATTGCGAGAGAGAAGTCACTCCAAAAAGGTTCCAGTTGATGTTTATAAGGTGAATAAGGAGAAAGTTGGGCGTTTCAAGTCCATTGGTGATGCTGTTCACTGCCTTGGACTGAACAAAGGCAACGCAATTGGTGCTCTTCACGGTCGTTTCTACCAAACACAGGGTTATTGCATCCTTTATGCGAACGAGAAGTGGAGAAAGCGTCCTAAAACCAACAGAAGTCGCTACTGGAGCAAGAGGAAACTCAAGGCATACGACTTGAAAGGAGCGATTCACTCCTTTGATTGTGTTGCTGATGCAGCAGAGATGGTTTATGGGAACAGAAAGAGGACAAACGGCATCCAGAAGTCACTTTCATCCACCAAAGAGTGGAAAAGCAAAGCAAACGGACTGATGTTCTTTGAAGAAAGCACCCTCCCTGACTTCAAAGACATCACCATCGCCCAGGTGGGACGACCCACTGCGAGCAATGAACAACGGTAGTCAGAAGAAGCACATCCTGGATGTAAGAACAGGACCGAGCACAGAACATCCTCTCTTTGAAACTTGGAGAGGAATGGTAAGGCGATGCACTGACCCTAAAAGCGACCCAAACAAGATTTATTATCACCGTGGAATCAGGGTTTATCCACTTTGGACAGAACGATGGGAGAGAGGTTCGCCTGAAGCGTGCCGTGGGATGTGGAGTCCAGGATTCAGGCAGTTCCTCAACTGCGTGGAGGACTTATGTGGTGAGCGTCCAGATGGATACACCCTGGACAGAATCAATCCAGATGGACACTACGAACCAAGAAACATTCGTTGGGCATCACCTTCTACCCAGCAGAAGAACAAACGCCCATTCCTTCAACCCAACAAGAACAAGAGTGGATATAAGTGGGTTCTGTATCGAAGATGACATTGGGAAGGCAGTTTCTGTATAAAAGGAAAGAGAGTTTGGTGTGGTTGCGGACAAGACAAAGTAAAGGTTTATGAGATGGTGATAGCGAAAAGAATGAAGATGGGATTGCCCATACCCAAGGGATGAGCGAAGGACTGAACCCTTTGCTCATACCCAAGGGATGAGCAAAGGACTGAACAATCATCCTTTGGGAGGATTCGGAATCAGGAAGGCAGAGACATATTGAATACATCCAAAGGAAACCAACTCATGACCGCCACTGCTCCTGTCACCGAAGACCTCCTGACACAGGAATCAATAGAGCACATGTGCCTCATCCTTCAAAGGACAACATTCCTGAATCAAACTCCAGAAGGCGATCCAGTAGGAATCCCCTATCTCAACACCAACGGAATCATCAGGGCACATACCGTCTGGGCATTTCTGGCAATTCGTCTCTACCACTTCCTCAACGAATACGAGGGGTTTGAAGAAGAAGCAAAAACCATGCACGGAATGTGGAACCTTATTGCAAACGAAATCTATGAAAACCCCATTGATGTTGCAGGTGCAGAAGGAAAGTATGAGGCAACTCACGGAGTGTTGGGATACATTTGCGAATGTTTAAGACAGGAAGAGAATGACATCGTGAAAATCTACTGGATGACTCATCTGCTTGATGCCGTAATGGAAACTACAACTGATTATGCAATTGAGATGTATAAGGATAGAGGTGAAGAGCGCTGGGAACAAGCAATGAATATCTGTAAGTCATTGACAGTTGGATGCTGGGAACATACCAAGCGAGTAAGGAAGACATTGCTGAAATATTGAGCTAATAATCGTTATAATAACTGAGTTATTTCAAGCAAATAAATACTAATACCCTACTATTTTGATAGGAGAAACATGGACAAAGAAACAGTAGAGTTAGCGGATTTGCTAGCAACAGACACAGTCAATTACATAACGAACTGGGCGGAAGAGCACAACTTCACCTATGACGAAGCGTTATACGACATCGTTTGTACTCATCGCCTGAACAGGAGACTAAAAGAATCATCTCGTTCTCTCATGGAGTTTGAGTGAGATGGATACCAATAGACTTAAAAGAATACTCAATCTCACAGAACACAAGGAACGCAGGAAACCTTTATTTGGTGAGAGGAAAGAGAAAGCAAAACCTGAACCAGGCGGAGGGTTGTAGTTAGTGTCTGGCATTGAGGACATCACTCATATAAAGCATCTGGTGTTCGTTCTCCTCTACCTTCAACCAGTTCCACTCCTGAAGCATCGCCCTCTGGTTCGCTGCCCAGGTGCCTTTCTCTGTATGAGGTTTGGTGGCGTTGAAGTTTGTGAAAACAGAACGCATCACCTTCTTGAATTCGTTGCGCTTCATTTGTAACTTCGTATGGCATTTATAATCTATTCGATATAACTTATTATAGCAGTTCAAGGTTGATAAATTAAGTCGCTTTCACGACTTGAGTGTAATCAAACTCTTGACAAAGGGTGGGTGTGAGTTGAACTTATTTCACCTGATAAAGGGTGACTCTTGTTCCCTTCACTCTCTTCCTTACCTTCTCCAACTTCATTCCTTCTGGGTTCAGAAGGTTGTTTAGTTGTCTGGTTCGTCCGTCTCCAGAGTCCAGACAGAAGTTCAAGAAGTCCAGTTCTTGGTGAAGTTCCTCTGATGTATAAACCTCACCAACTCTTTGGGAGAAGTGAGAGATAACATTCTCTTCAGTGGAAGGAATCAATGTGTATTCCAACTGAACCATCTGGATTTTAGTTCTCCAAATGGAGTCTCGGAACTTTTGTTTCACCTCAACGGGAGTGGGAAGAGGGATGACATAACTCCCATCAATAAAGTGAAGACGATGAAGGAAGTGTTCGATGTCCATCTTGGAGATGGAGATGGGAAAGATATTCCCGTGAGAACCGTCCAACCATTCAGTGTTGAACACCTTTCCAAGGACTGACTCTGGGTCGGGGTTCAGGATGTTCTTCACTCTCCATAACTGGTCATTGATGAAGGATGTGACTTCAGGGATGGTGAGTTCCCTGTATTTCATAGTTCCCTTCTTGATGGATGGAACATGAAGTTGTTTGATCACTCCACCATCGTTATAGATGAAGAAGAAGTGAGGGATAAACCTTCCAACCAACTTTCCATAGTCATAAGGACTCCAGGTTCCTGGTGAGTTCCATCTCTCCTGGTTGATGGAGGGAGACACCCACTGATAAAAGTCTGGATAATTAGTCTGACAACAAAGGTCGTGGAGGGTAAGGTCTCCTCTCTTCTTGGTGAAGAAACCTTCATTGGTATAACCATTGTCTTCCAAATTCCAACCAAAGTGAGTGGAAGGTTTATTGGGAGATGTGTTATAAATAACTGTATCAGATTTCATTCTATCTTCTCTGGATAGTGTGAGATACACATTCATGACTTTATCGGGGGTCGTGGATTAAAAGTGAGAGGGTGGTATCTCTCATTCAGGTAATAAAGGAACCCCTTTCAGGAAACTGGGAGGAGTTCCTTTTTGTACCCTTCACTCTTATTTAGACGACTTATAAACCCTTATTATTATTACTTTACACAGGGGTGTCCCAGTTGTCCCAGAAACGAGGAGACTATAATATTCTATATGATTTATCCAATATTAACCATTATAGTTAAGTCATAACTGGGACAACTGGGACACCTTATCTACCAGTTTAGATACCCTCTAAATAACTACAGTTAAGGAGTTCCTCCTTCACTGACATAAGGTTTACTGATTTCTCCTTGTGTCCTTATCCTCGGCGAATACCCTTGTCACACTGCCATTGTTGTGACAGGGGGTTTCGTTTGTCTTATTACACTAAAGGTACAAAGACCACCTTCTCACTCTTCTTCAGCACCACATCCATCTTCTTATCAGTCATTCCTAGCAGTACTCGGTTCTCGTTCTCGATTATCACATCCTCATAATGCTTGTGAATCATCATTTCGATCGTTCCAAGGTTCTTCGCCAGCAAATAGGTGGATACGCCCTTGTGAATCCTTCTGGTTATGTGAGTTGCCCTACAGCAATACATTCGATACTCCAGTCCCAGTCCTACCGCAGTCAATATTTCTCTAAACCGTCGCGAAAAGAACTGACTAGACCACTGTTTCCTCGTTCCGAAGTCCATCCATAGTGAGGTTGTGGATTTTGGATCAACCTTTTTGCTCTTGAAGAGGGCAATAACCTTTGGAACAGTCTGGGATAAGAATATTGTGTTCCTTCTACCAGTCTTACTCACTCGCACATCAACTAAAGTCTCTCCATTGCTCTTGTATTTGATGTCGCCGAACTGAATATTGAATAACTCATCAGTTCTGAACCCACCCTCCAGTTGAAGTTCAAAGAAATACAGCATCTGCTTCCACTTCCATACCTCCACACCTTCTGATTCTTCTATCCGTCTCTCCAACTCACCTCTTATTGCCTTCACTTGCTCCTCTGTGAATGCTTTCTCACCTTGTTCTTCTTCTCGTGCCTCGTGTGTCTGACGAGGGATGGGGATATTACATGTTGCATCCTTTATCAATCCATTCTTGAACAACCAGTTGGCGAACTCCTTGATGATTTTCACCTCTGCCTTCACGGTCGAGTGCTTATAACCCAGTCCTTTTCGCCAGGAACAGTAGTCCTTGAAGTGTCTCTTGAAGTTCAACTCTTTCACTCTGAAGAATCCAAACTCCAGGAGATACTTCAACATCCCTGAACGAAGGGAACACTGCTTCACTTCAAAGGTGCTCTGCTTGATTTCCTTTCTCTTCACCCTTTGCTCGTGAAAGGCAAGGAACGCATCAATCATTTCTGACACTGTCGCGTTCTCTGTCTTGCTGTTGGCGTCTGGGTTCTTCAGGAACTCCTGATAAATCTCTGGCAGCAGTGCCATCGCCCTTGCCTGATCCACCGTCTCTGTGGATCTGAAGAACGACTGACGCCTCTCCTTCTTCCAGAAACGAATCCACCAGTAGGGACTGTTTTCAAACTGGACAAGATGGACGCTTGGGAAGGGCGTCTCCACTTTCTGGGTTTGCTTGCCTCGTCCCGCCATTGCCTGGTGAGGGTCCTCTTGGCATTATAACGCCTCTTGCTTGAGTGTCCCGCATCTCATTACTATCAGAAACCATGCTGTGACTGAAATAACTTTTGCTACTGGGAGGGCTTATGGGGGAAACATGTCCCCGTTGCCTCGAGACGCGCCCGGTACAACGCGTTCAGGAAACTGGGCACCACAGATTGAGTGACGATCTGATTTGCCCAGCCTGCTGACGTCCGACTGCGCAGTGCGCACCGGGCGCGACAGACCCGGCCATCGGGTCTGGGGGATTGGGCAGAGAAGGTCAGGCCCTGTGCGATTAACGGTTTCGACGACCTACGAGTTGCTTCAGGCTGAGCACCACCATGCAAAGCACTCCGATGATCGGTCCCGGTGGCAGGTCAGCCCAGATCGCCACGACCATGCCGCCGCTGCAGAGCAGCAAGCCCGTGACCGCCGAACGCACCATCAACTGACGCAGGCTGAGACTATGCTCCAAATGCACCAGCACTGGTGCGCAGAGAAGACCGATCACCAGCACGATGCCGACGGCTGTAATCGCGCTGATCACCACCAGAGCGGTGGCGACGATGGTGATGAAGCGGATTCGGGTGACGGGTCGCTTTGCGGCAATGGCTCCTTCGGGATCAACGCCGAGGAACACCAGATCGCTGTAGAAATTGATCAGAAGCAGAACCAAGGCCCCGGCGGCGATCCCGGTGCGGATCAGATCGGTACCACTTGCCGCCAGGGGATCGCCGAACAGAACCGTCTCAAGATCAACGCGCGCCTGAAGCAATGGCACGAGCAGAACACCGAGGGCTGTGAATCCCGCCAGAACCGTGTTCATGGCTCCTTCTTCGCGTCCTTGAAAGCCCTGATTGAGCCGTTCAGCCAGCAAGGCTCCCAGCAGGCCGCTGATCAGACCGCCGATGGTGGGATCCAGCTCCAGGGCGAGGGCGAGGACCAGCCCGGGCAGAACAGAGTGCGCCATCAGATTGGCCAGCAGAATCCGCCGTTGGGTGATCAGCAGCGATCCGGTTGCGGGGCAGATCAGGCCGATGATCAAGGCCAGGATTCCTGGAGCCAGCCACCAGAGCTCGGTTTCAATCACAACACTGGCTCCCCATCATGCAAGTGATGTCGCTGAGGCGTTCCCTCACTTCAGCGGGTGTGCCGCAGGCGAGCACTTTGCCGTCGAGAACGACAACCCTGTCGTAGCTGTTCAGAGCGCTTCCCCAGTCATGGCTGCTCACCAGCAGCGTCTGTCCGGAATCCGCCTGCTGACGCATCACATTCAGCAGATGTTCACGGGTGGGTGGGTCGATGGCGCTGCAGGGCTCATCCAGCAGCAGAACTCCGCTTTGCTGCATCAGTGCCCGTGCCAGAAGCACCCGTTGCTGCTGGCCACCGGAGAGCCGGCTGAGGCGGCGGTTGCGCATGGAGGTCATGCCGACGCGCTCCAAAAGCTGATCGACGTCCTCGGTCCCACGCATCCGTTGTCTGAAGGGGCGGCCCAGTTTCACCATCTCCAGCACCGTGATCGGAAAGCTCCAGTCGATGGCGGCACGCTGGGGCATCAGGGCGATGCTGGTGAGGCAATGCACAGCGCCGCTGCTGGCTTTCAGTCGACCCTGTAGCAGATGGAGCAGGGTCGACTTGCCAGCGCCATTGGGTCCGACCAGCGCCGTAAGCGTTCCCGGTTGAAGCTCCAGGCTGACGCTGTCGATCACTGCGCGGCCCTGATAGCCGAAACAGAGATCCTGCGCTTGCAGTCCCGTGCTGGTGGTCGAAGTTGTTGCTGTCACAGGGGCCGATGGTTCAATTCATCTTGCGGTCAAAAAGGGGTTGATGCAGCCCCATTGTTAGGGAGAATTGATAATGATTCTCACTGTGTAGTCCATGTCATTTTCGGGATGGTTCCGGTTCGCTGGGCTGGCCTCGATAGTCGTGATCGGTGTTGGTGCCGTTCCTCCCGTGCTTGCCGCTCCCCCCACGGTGGTAGCTGTTGATGGCACCCTTTGCGATATCACCCGCACCCTGGCTGGCTCTTCAGCCCGGGTCACCTGCCTGATCCCTCCGGGTGGCGATCCCCATGGCTATCGCCTCAAGCCCAGTGATCGCAAGGCTTTGTCCAATGCTTCGTTGGTGGTGCACATCGGCTTCGGCCTCACGCCGGCGGCGAAAAAAATCTCCAGTCCCGGAAAAGTGGTGGCTGTCGGTGAAGTCGCTCTCCCCTCCTATCGAGGCAACGATCCTCACGTTTGGCACGATCCGGCCAACACCGCTGCGATCGTGACGGTGGTGGCCAACAATCTCGCCCCGCTTCTGCCTGCCGGAGAACGGGCGGCTCTGGGGGTGCGGGCCTCCAAGGCCAAGGCCGTCATGAACGCCCTTGGCAGCTGGGGATCCGCCCAGTTCTCAACATTGCCGAAGGCTCGGCGTGTTCTGGTCACCGACCATCAGACCTACAGCCATCTGGCCAAGCGTTACGGCATCAATGAGATTTCCATGCTGGACAGCTACACCACCGGAGGTGTGTTGCGGCCGTCAAGTCTCAACCGTATTTCCAACGCCGTGAAGGCATCCGGGGCCATGATCATTTTCACCCCCTCGTTGCCTCCGAACAAGACTCTCCGACGAATCAGCAAAAGCACGGGGCTGCCCATTTCAAAAACCCCGATTTACGGAGAAGGCGTCTCGCCAGGTGGAACTGCCGTCTCGACGGCGACAGCCAACATCTGCACGATGGTGACCGGACAGGGTGGGCGGTGTGACAAGGCCGCCGCCGCAAAGCTCGCCGCTCGTTGGAAAGCGATTTAAGTCGTCATTGATCCGGCGCATGTCTCTTTTTTCGTTCCGTTCCGTGTTTCGTCCCATGTTCCGTTCCCGAAGCCTGCTTCTGGCTTTGTTTTTGCTCCCTCTGGTCCATGCCCCGGCTGCCTTTGCCCATGGCAGCCATGGCGGAGGTGGATCAGAAACTCTTGAAGAAGGTGAATTCGATTTCACACCGATTGTCACAGTCGAGTGGCATGGCGGATTTGATAACAATCTCGAGGACAAACCGAGACATGACGCCCTGGATGGACTGCTTGGCGGGGCGTTCGAGTGGGGCCTGAGCAATGGCGGCAGTCTCACGATCGAGGCGGCCGTCGGTCCAGCTCTGGTGTGGGGCGAGGCGGAGCACTTCTACGGCAAGGTCCATGCTCATGGCGACCACGATGAGCATGGCCATGACGAGCATGCTCACGAGGATGACCATGAGGATCATGGCGACGAGGAGCATGACGACCATGACGACCATGATCATGATCACGACCATGACCATGACCATGACCATGATCACGACGATCACGGTCATGAAGATGATCACGACGACCACGACGACCACGATGATCACGACGACCACGATGATCACGACGATCATGACGACCACGGCCATGAGGACCATGGACACGGTCCGGCTGAATTCAAACGAACGGACGTACGCGGATACCTGAGCGTTCGTTATGCCCCCAATGATCGGCTCAGTTTCACCGTCGATTGGGCTCCCTATTACGTCACCCGTGATCAGGGTGAAGACATCGAGGGCTTAAAGAACGAAGTAGGTGGCGAAGTCCTCTGGGCTCTCGGTGATGGAGATGTTGACTTCGCTCTCGGTGACGGGCTGGAGGATGTCGTTGATGGATTGTTCCTGCTCGTCAGACACCGTCAGGGCTGGGAGTCGGATGGGGTCTACATCGGTAACTACACTGATCCCCGCATTGGCCTTGGCTTCAACATCAATGAGTTGAACGTCACCATGGACGCCGGTCCTCGTTTCTACGTTCCCGGGAGTTACTCCGGATTGGATCAGCGAACTGACTTTGCGGGCGAAGTTGAATTGTCAGTCCCCATCGGCGACGTGACGTTGTTTGTGCACTGGCAGCCGACCTACTCCGGCACGGATGCTCCGGGTTGGGGTGTGGGCTGGCAACACCACGTGGGTACGGGGATGACCTTCAGTTTCTGATCGACATCCGTTTCAGATCGGCAGCAGTTTCAGATCGGCAGCAGTTGCGGGGTGACGAACGTCATCCCGCCATCAGCCACTGCGCTTCCTGGACGGCAATCGGGTGGACCTGGTTCAAATCGAGCGTTTCCGCGTTGAGCAGTCCAACCCGGCCATCGTTCATGGCTGGATGGGTCAAGGTGACCAACAGTTGATGACTCACGGGATCGAACTGCATCGGTGTGCCCGACTTCAACGTCCAGGGCGTCAGCGGTTTTCGCTTGAGAATGTTGCCATCACCATCAAGCAGCACGATTTCGTGCTCTCCCTTGTCCCCCTGCCAGCGTCCCAGCACGGCCCAGACGCGCTTTCCGCTGCCGTTGCACGCCACCGCCAGCACCGCCTGCTCACCCAGCAATAACTCCTGTGGCGCAAGACCGGGAATCACCAGTTCGATCGAGCGCCGATAGTCGGGCCAGTGACGAATCAGAACAGCGCGTCCTGAGGCGGCGCAGAACGCTCCCAGTTCGCGGCTGCCAGGCAGCATCTGAGCAGGCTGCCCCGTATCCACAAGGGGCTGCAGAGCCAGGCCGTCGTAAGCCGGCACCACCACGCCGCCTCCTGCCGGCAGTAGTCGAAGGGGACCGGACGCCAGGATGTCCAGATCCCGGCGGCTGCCATCCGAGCGGATCAGTTCAATCCGTTCGCTGCCAGGTGTGAAGCCACCAGTCTGAACGAGAAGGTCACCAACCAGATTGCTGCTGAGGTGTGCGAACAGCAGATCCTTGTCCAGCAGCGGTTGAGGCTCCTTGGCCCGCGGAGCGAGCAAGCCGTTCTGCTGCTTTGCAACTGAGGACGTGATGAGCCGTTGCAACCAGATCCGCTCCTGCCCTTCGTTCGTCCTGGTGACCATGGCGATGCCCTCGCCGTCACCCAGAGGAACAAGGCTCTGAATTCCCTCCCACACCGGGCTGATGGGTCGCCATTGCTCACTGCGGTCTAACAGCTGCAGTTGTTCGCCTCCCTCAACGATGCGGTTGACGAGCAGCCATGGTCTCGGCTCCCACCACAGCTGGCGGGGTGGCAGCAACTGTCCGCGCTGATCCTCCCCGCTGATCTGCAGCTCAAGCGGCGTGGTGATCGGCGTGTCTGGGTCCACGACCAGACGCAGTGGATTCGTTTCTCCCAGCCAGCGGTGATTCAGCGGCGGAAGCAGACGACTGGTAAGACGCACGCTTTTCCGCTCCATCGGTCGGCTGAAGCTGAGGTCCAGCGCAGCACTGCCGGAATGGATCGGCTGGGGACGATGCTGGATCAATCGCGGTGGTCGCCGCAACATCAGCTGTTGCTGACCCACGACGATGGCGACGGCAGACGTCAGCAGGATCCAGAGCAAACGGGTCATGGCTCCAGCGGTCGTTCGGGCCGTGGGATGTCCGTGATCGTCGTTGGTACGACCACCGCCCTGCGAATGCCCTGGCGCGTCTCCACGGCCATGTGCCCCTGGATGGAAAGCCAGGCATTGGTCGTCGGGTTGGCGTCATCAGGCCAGGCCACTGGCAGGCCTGCCGGTGTGGCATCGGCGAGGCAACAACGCACGGTGAGCCGGGCGATCTGAGGGGGTTGCCCTTCACGCTTCAGGACAAAGCCACTGATGTTCACGGGATTGCCCTCCACCAGATCCGGATCTGGTTGAGCGCGCAACAGGCGCACCCATTCGGTGAGAGTGCGTTGCTCCGGGGGGAGCACGAAGGCGAGATCCGGTGGTTCCGGCAACCCCTCCGGTCGGGTTGATGCCAGGTCGCTGAAGGATGGGTTCGGCGGGATCGCCAGCACCAGCAGGGCCATGACAGCCCCTGCAAACCAGGTCCATGGTGTGCGTTCCCGGCGCCCGATGCTGCGGTGGAACATGACGATTCCAGCGAGGATCAGCGCCACCCCCGACGCCCCGACAAGGCTGTGAAAGGCGCCGCGCAGCAGCAGATCCAGTCGTCCGGAGTAAATGCTCCAGATCACGATCCAGCCCCAGAGCAGCAGCAGCACGCCGCGATTCATCCCCATCTCCCGTTTACAGCTGCCACAGATTCACCCACTGGCCAATCAACAAGACCCCCAGGCTGGCTGCGGTGGCGGTGATTGCGATCGCTTTTGGGGTGAGCAACACAGTGAACAGACCGGCCAGTTTCAGATCCACAACGGGGCCCAGCAGCAGAAAGGCCAGCAGCGCCCCTGGAGTGACCTGGGCAGCAAATCCAAGAGCCAGGAAGGCGTCCACGCTGGAGCAGACCGACACCACAATGGCCAGCACCATCAGCGCCAGGATCGAGAGCGTCGGCGCACTGCCCACCGCCAGCAACCAGCTGCGGGGAAGCCAGGTCTGCACAAGGGCCGCGATCACACAACCCAGCACCAGGAGGGCCAGCAGATCCAGAAATTCCCGACTGCTCTGATCCAGAACCATGCCAAGGGAGACCCGTTTGGGTGTTGCCGGGGCTTTGGTGTCGAGGGGTGCTCCGATCAGGCCACTCGATCGTTCCAGCAGGCCCAGATTGCTGAGCGGCTGGCTCATCCGCCGTTCACTGAGCAAGGCTCGTTCCAGCAGCTGGGTTTCCGAAAGCCGGGTCAGGAGCAAGCTCAGCAGCACGGCCAGCAGAAAGGCACCGAGAGGTCTGGCGATCAACAGCCAGCGCTGATCGGGAAAGGCTGCCCAGGTACTGGCCAACACAATCGGATTGAGAACAGGGGCTGCGAACAGAAAGCCGAAGGCGGTCCCCAGAGGCGCTCCACTGGCCAGGAGACGCCGTGCGACGGGGACGTTGCCACATTCACAGGCCGGCAAAGCAAACCCCATCAGCGCCCCGGTGATCGGAGCCAACACCGGGTTCTTCGGTAATCGCTCGATCCAGGTTCCCTGAGGCACCAACCAGCGGGCCAGTCCGGCGATCAAAACCCCAAGCAGCAGGAATGGCAAGGATTCCAGCAGCAAGCCCTGAAAGATGGCCCAGGCTGTGGCCATTCGCTCGCTGATCACGATCTAGAGGCGTCAGGACTCGACGGCGCGATCAGCATTAAGGCTGATTGATTCGGTCTCGACAGATCTCCATTCTGAAAATAGACGCCATGTGGGGATGACGCTACCGGAGACGATCCAGACCACGGTGCTCAACTACCAATCTGCTGCGAGCCGTGAACAGGACAGTTATTTCTCAGCGGCCCGCAGCCTGGCGGAGGCCCACTTCTGCTTGGCCGACGAGCAGCTCTGCGACCGCCTCTGGCAGGACGTGGCGGAACGTCATCTCGATCTCGATCGGGTGATGAACCTGATGTACGGCTGCTGGTTCCACGACGACCGAACCGTGATGCGGGAGGCTGATGGGCGTTATCTGGCGGAACTTCGTCGTGGTCGCCACAGGGCTATTCCTGAGGCGATCAGCAGGCAGGAGAGGATGCCGAGAAGGATGGAATAGATCGGCTGCAGGTTGATGGGGCCGAAACGACCGGTGTGAATCTTCAGCAGCCAGAACGCATCAATGTCCAACTCGAGAAGCAGGCTGTACAGCGAACCCGTCAGGGCTGTCAGCAGCAGTGGTGCCGCCGCGACTGGAACAATCAGTCGATGCACTTGTCGTGCCTTCATGAACGTCTCCAGGCGCCATGGACATCACCAGAGTTCTGGCGGTGACACCTCAATATTTCAATTTTAACGAGCTGAGGCCTTCTGCAGATTGGGCCCTTGATAGGAGTCGTAGATCGTTTGACGACCCAGGTCTTGCAGTGCGATCACCTGATAGCGATCCCCAGTCCTGCCGGCAACCTCCATCCCTGGAGACCCGATGGGCATGCCGGGTACGGCAAGGCCTGTGATCTCCGGCATCTCGCGCAGGAGGCGTTGAATCGACGGCACAGGGACATGACCCTCAAGGACGTATCCCTCCACGAAGGCGGTGTGGCAGGAGGCCAGGTCCGCTGGCACCCCTTCGTCGCGTTTCATTGCCTCCAGATCATTTGAGATGTGATCAATCACGTTGAACCCCTCGGTTGCCAGAGCATTGCCCCACTTGGTGCAGCAACGGCAGCTCGCGTCTCGATACAGATGAACATCAGGCCCCGAACCCTTCAGTGCTGGGTCGAGCGACGACGAGCCACCATGGTGGTTGCCATGGGACCAGGCGTTGGTTGCAACGATCAACACACCCAGACAGGCCAATAACAATGATCTGATCACCCCAGATTTGAACATCGGTGCTTGAGAAGGAGACATCGCCCGGCTGTGATCAGGGTTTGGTTGTGAATCAAGCTGCAAAACGCTTGAGGGTCTTCAGATCGGCCAGCTCATCACGCCATTCCTGCACCCACTGGTCCTGGCTTCGTTGGTATAGGTCCTGGAGTGCGTTGACGGCTTTCTCCTGGTAGTCGATGCGGAGATCAAGCAGCGGAAACGCCGAGGTACCGCTCACCTGGACCGCTGCGGAGGTGGCTTGCTCGGAGCGGTGATCACCACCTGCATCCTCACCCGCTTGCAGAGCATGGATCAAGCGACGGCCGAGCTTCCAATCGGGGTCGCAGTTGAGAAAGGCCTGCTTCATGCAAAGAAGGATGTCGCTGTTCACCAGACAATTCCCGGCAATGGAGAGATCCTGCTCGCAGAGGTGAGCTGCAGCGCCCATGCAGCGTTCACCGGTCCAGCCCGACGTGGCGCCTGCGGCATCAATCACATGGAACTGACGAAGATCACGGTCAGGGTCGTCGATCAACAAGCTTTCGAGAACGGATTGAGCATCCTCACCCTGCTCCAGGCGCTCAAGACCACAAATGCCGAGATAGGGGTTGGTGTGTGCCTGGGTCGCTACAGCTCCGATTCCGGAACGGATGTGAGGGACAGTCGAGCCGACGGCAAGGTGAACACTCGCCACCGCCACACCGAAGCGGCCGTTGCTTGGGTCTCTGGCGATGATCGAAAAGGTCACAGACTTCGATCGAGCCGAAGAAGAGTGTCCAGCAGAACCTGCGTGCCCGCCTCGCAGTGAGATGGTTCAGTGAACTCGCCCGCTGAATGGCTCAAGCCATAACGACTAGGGACAAAGATCATTCCCATCGGCCAACGGCGACCGATTTCCTGAGCGTCGTGGCTGGCGCGACTGGGCAAGGAGGAGGTCTTAAGCCCCAATGTTGCGGCGGACGCAGCGATGGCCTGTTTGACAGTTTGATCGGCCGGTGTTGGAGCAACCTCGAACTGGGGGTCAAGACGGATCGCACAGCCGCTGCGTTCGCCGATCCGCTCCAGCGCGTTCATCAATGCGTTGGAGAGCTGGTCAAGAACGGAAGGATCAAGATCTCTGAGATCCACGGTGAGCTGAACCGAACCAGGGACGACATTGGCGGCATTGGGCCACACCTCGAGTCGCCCGACGGTTGCCACAGGATCGCCGGGATGCTCCACGGCCATTTGTTCCACGGCCAGAACCACATGGGCAGCGGTGGCGAGAGCATCTCGCCGCTGGTTCATCGGCGTTGTGCCCGCATGATTGGCCTGTCCGTCGATCACAACCGTGAACCGCTTTTGGCCTACGACACCATCGACCGTACCGATCACGTCACCCCGTTGTTCCAGGACACCGCCCTGTTCAACGTGCAGTTCGACGAAGGCCGCGATCGCGTCGTCAGAACGACGGGCAGAGGCAAGGTTGTTCCAGTCGCCTCCGATCGCCAGAAGGTTGTCCTCGATCGGCTTGCCGTTGCTGGTCACGAAGCTGTCGGGATTGTCCGAAGCCGTCCCACTCATTCCCTTGCAGCCCACCATCGTGGACTCCTCATCGGCAAAGGCGATCACCTCTAGGGGGTGCTGGAGTGAACGGCCGCTGCTCTGGAGGGTGCGGGCGATTTCAAGTCCGGCCAGGACACCGAGAACGCCGTCGTATCGGCCACCCGTCGGGACCGTATCGATGTGGGATCCGGTCACCAGGGCGGGCAAACCAGCGACGGAGCCTTCAAGTCGACCGATCAGGTTGCCGGCGCTGTCGATCCGGACGTCAAGACCGGCATCCTTCATCCAGCCGGAGAGGAGAATTCTCGCTTCAACATCCTGCTCCGAGAAGCCTCTGCGGCAGACGCTTCCATCGCTGTTGGTGCCGATCGCAGCCATGCGATCAAGACCTGCATTGAGGCGGTCTGCATCGATCCGCAGCAGCTCTGTTTCAAGGGACTGACGCAGGTCAGCTGGGCGGGAAACAGAAAGCTGAGGCGACAATGAAGTACTTCAAAGAAGTCACTCTTAAGAGTCGCTGTAAAACCAAATCCTCCCTGTAGCAGGAGTGACGGTTTTCGCTTCGACAGATGATTTATCCCTTAGGGAACCCTGAAGACTGCTGAAAGGGACCGCAGAGGCTGAATTCAAGCCGGAACGGGCACTCTCCAGCCAAGTTCATCGGCCATCTCGCGCGCCTGAGCCGGTACATCGGCGGCCACGAACATGCGATGCAGCATCTGCACACCCAGCAGATGGTTGATCAGGGCATCCATCTGCACCCGTTCCGCGTCCGTCGTCAGAGGATCCTGATGGCGCTCAAACAGCACGCGAACCCCCTCGGCATCCAGAACTCCTGAGGCTTCAATCGCTTCCTCACTCAGATAGTCATCCGCCAGCCTCAGCATCTGTTCCCACTTTTCGGGTTCCGTATGGGCTGGAGGGGCCATGAAAGCAAATTTCTCGCGTCTGTAGAGAACCTCTGGCAGCAGTCCGGCCATCGCCTCCCGGAGAACGTATTTCTCCGTTTTGCCCTTGATACGCAACTCCGGTGGAACCTGAACCGCCGCTGCCGCGAGGTGGTGATCGAGAAAAGCTGGCCGGGCTTCCATGGAGTTGGCCATATCGACCCGATCGCCACCCCAGGTGAGGATCTGGCCCTCCAACATAGTTTTGATCCAGACGTACTGAGCTTTGTCGAGGGCGTGGCGGCCTTCGAGCTGCTCTGGATCAAGTTGGTCGGCGATCGCACGACCGGGTGAATAATCCGTGAGAGCGTCGCGGTGCTCTTTCGCCAGCAGTGCCGGGACATGGGGAGCACAGGCGAGCCATGGCTGCAGGCAGCTCGGGGTGAAGCCCACCACCGAAGCGATGTCCGGATCATCAACCTGATCAGCTGAAAGCATCGCTCCCTGCACAAGAGCATTGGACTGCTGAAGCAGTTCCTCCCAGGCGGTTTTCTCCTGGTCTGGAAGCGCATCAAGCCCGTGCAGGAACATGTCCCGGCGGAAGGCTGGGTAGCCGCCGAACAGTTCGTCTGATCCCTCACCGGTCATCACCACCTTGTAGTCGACCGCATTGACATGGCGACTCATCAGGTATTTGGCCACGGCCAGGGTGTTGTAGATCGTCCGCTCGGTGTGCCAGAGCGTGCGCTCCATGTGGCCGTAGAGCTCCTTGCCCGAAAGGCGCATCACATCCTGCTGCGCCCCCGTTGACTCCGCCATCTCCTGGGCGATCGGCGATTCGTCGTAGCGGTTGTCATCGAATCCGATGGTGAACGCCTTCACCGGGTTCTGGCTGACAGCCGAGGCGAGACCGAGAATCGAACAGCTGTCGATTCCGCCTGAGAGGTAACAGCCAACAGGCACGTCGGCGACCATGCGCAACTCAACCGCCTCCAACAATGCGCGGCGAATGGCAGCGACATGGTGGGCTTCGTCAAGACTGCGATCGCGCTCCTCCTGTCTGGGAAAGTCGATGTCCCAGTACTTCCACTCCGAGACGTCAAGCCCGCTGGCGGAACGCTGGATCTTCACCACATGACCGGGCTTCACCTGATGAACGCCGTCGAAGGCCGTCGACCCCGGCACCATCGTCTGCATCAGCTGGTGAAACAGACCGGCGGACGTGAATCGCCGTTCCACGGCGGGGTGGGCAAACAGCACCTTCAGCTCCGAGCCGAACACCAGTCCCTGAGGCGTGAGGCTCCAGTACTGCGGTTTGATGCCGAAGCGATCACGGACGAGATACAGGCAGTCCTCGGTCCGATCAAACAGCGCGAATGCAAACTCACCGCGCAGCAAGGGAAGCGTTTTTTCCAGCCCTTGCTGTTGATACAGACGCAGGAGGATCTCGGAATCGCTTTTGGTCTGGAAGCGAACGCCGCGGGCGGTGAGATCGGCGCGGATGCGCTGAAAGTCGTAGAACTCGCCGTTGTGAGCCATCAGAACCTGGCCGTCATCGGTGAGAAACGGCTGGCGAGCACGGTTCTCGTCGAGATCGATGATCGACAAACGGGCATGGCAGAAGCCAACACCGGCGTCGTCGAGGGTTTCCACCCCGAATCCATCCGGTCCCCTGTGGACCTGGATCGCTGCCATGTTCACCAGCAGCTGCGGATCGACCCGCTGATCTGGTTGTGCGCTGAGAACGCCCCCGATTCCACACATGGTTCGTTCCTCAGATCACGTCCATCACCCTGTCGGCTCTGTCCACCATGCAGGTGAGCAGAGCCATGCGCAGGAAGACAGCACCCCGCGCCTGACTGAAGTACCAGTTGTGGGGTGTGTCGTCCAGGCAGGTGCTGAGTTCAGGCCCCCTCGCCAGGGGGTGGAGCACGATGGCTCCCTCCTTGAACGGCAGATCGCTGGTCAGGCGGAAGCGATTGCCATGAACTTTGTAGCCATCCCCCACCCAGGCGATGGCGTTGATGTAGGTGACATCCAAATGGGGGATCTCCACCTGCAAGTCTCCGCTGATGCGGATGTTGAGGCCTGCGGCTTCAAGAAGCTCCAGCTCGCCAGGCTCGAACAAGGTGTCCACCGGATCGGCCTGATCGTCATGGATGACCACGATCTCCTCCAGGATTCCCGGAAATTTCGAGAGGATCCTCAGCAGTGAGCGCACCGTGCGCATCTTGGAGGGAACGCCGACGACGCCGATGCGGATCCTGTCGGCGGGGTCCACATCCGGCAAGGCAAGGCGGGGACGCCATTTGAGGATGGTGAACAGGTCCGCCATCGCCTGGGTTGGATGCTCATCGATGCCATTGCCGGCATTGATGATCGGTATCCGCAGGGAGCCCGTCATCTTGTAGATGGCTGTGGGATCGCTGTCCCGAAGCACAACGCAATCGCCGTAGTTGTTGAACATGTGGGCTACGTCCTCCAGCGATTCGCCCTTGGCGATGCCCGTGGTGCTGCGATCGGTGATGTTGATCGAATCGCCACCGAGACGATGCCAGGCGCTGTCGAACGACAATCGGGTTCGTGTACTCGGTTCGTAGAACGCGTTGATCAGGATCTTGCCCGTCAGCGGCGTGTTGTGGCGGATGTAGCGATCAGGGTTGCTCTCGTATTTCGCGGCCAGCCTGAACAGCTGCAGCAGGGTTTCGGGCTCGAACGGCATGATCGAGACCACGTGCTGGTCGATCAGATCGAGGAGCGCTTCACCTTTCTCTTCGATGGTGCCGAGCAGAACCTGCGGCTGGGTGCGGCCGAACACATCTGGTCCTAGTGGTGCAAATCGAATCGGGGAGGTGTCCCGCTCGAGCACACAGGCATGGACGTGGCTCATAAGCATTCCGTCGAAACGACGCGCGGATCAGGCGCATCGTCCAAGCGGATGAAGTGTCTTCATTCACCGTTAATCAGAGAGGGGGACCAACGTCCAGCTTTTGTGCCCTTCTTTACCGAATCAATCCAGATTCTGTAGCGATACAGCAACCTTTTCGCACATAGTGTTCTTGGCGAACGTTTTAGGTCGCTGTTCATCCGCTGCACTGTTTATCCGCTGCACTACTTATCCGCTGCAATGTTCATTCGCTTCATTGCCCATCGGCTGCTTTCGATGCCCTGGTCACCAGACCTTGCCGTTACGGAATTCAATCCACCAGATCAACAGCAGCGTCAGCACCGACAGGGCCAGGATCACCTGACTGCCAGCCACGATCCACTGGAACAGGGACTCATCTGCGATCCAGGTTGTCATCAGTGTTCTCATACCTCATCTCCTGCGTTGAGTTGACTCCACTGGAACGATTCCGGTTGACAAGCACTCCAGCCAGCCATCACAGCCGCAGAGACAGCGGCTGAAAAGACGGCGGCGCAGTACGGAGCGATCAGGTTGTAGGCCAGCAGACCCACGACGCTCCCCGCCACCATGGCCAGGATCGCTCCATGGCGGTTGGCACTCGTCCAGTACAGGCCGCAGGCCACCGGCCAGATGGTGGACGCCACGAGGGCTCCGGTGAAGAACAGGACGCTGGCCAGGGAATCGAGCCTTGGCCAGGACAGGGCCAGGGTGGCCACGGCGAGGCCGACCACGATCCAGCGGGTCGCCAATTTCAGCTGGGCGTCGCTGGCCTGGGGCCGCAACAGGTGCAGAAACACATCCTCAGCCAGCAAATCGGCCGTGGAGGCCAGCAGGGAATCCAAGGTGGAGGTGAGGGACGCGAACACCACCACAAACACCAAGGCCGCTCCTCCAGCTCCCAGAAGATCAGCGGCCATCACGGGAAACACCATGTTCACCTGGGGCAGGTCCAGGTTGCGGGCCAGGGCGACGAGCCCGATCGATCCTGTGACAAGGGGCACGCTCATCCAGGCCAGTCCCCCCAGCAGGAAGGACGGCATCACCACGGACCGGCGGCTGGCGAACACCCGCGACCACCAGATGTTGTTGTGGAACACCTCCCCCATCGAAAACAGGGCGGAGTTCCAAGCGATCAACAGTCCCGCAGGCAACAGCAGGTTGAGATGACCGGGATGGTTGCTGCTGAGCTCGGCGTGGACCTCAGGGATCGGAAACTGCCGGAAGGCCAGCACGGCCACGAGCACCAGCAAGCCCATGATCAGCAGCGATTGGATGAAATCGGTTCCAATCACGGCTCGCATGCCGCCGTAGAGGGTGTAGATCGTGGACACCCCGATCACCACCAGCATTCCGAGGCGGTAGTCGAATCCCGACAGTGCCTCGAGAAGAATGCCCGCGCCCATGGCCTGGGTCATCAGAAAGCCCAGGGTGTAGATGGCTGTGATCACCATGAAGACCACCCAGGTGATCCGGCCATAGCGCAGACGGATGAAATCCCCACTGGTGCGTCCCTTCGGCATCAGCTCCTTGATGCGCAGGGCAAGGGGGGCGAACAGGATCAGGCCGAGTCCTGCCAGGGCATAGCTGAACATGCCCCAGAGCCCGGTTTTGTAGCCGAATTCCGGTGCCAGAAGGGTGGTGTTTCCCGTGACCCACGAGGCCATCAGGGTTGCGGTGCTGAGGGAGAGGCCAATGTTGCGGCCAGCGAGCATGTAGTCGTCGGCATCTCCCCGGCCCTGACGCCCCCAGGCCATGCCGAGGGCAATCCACAGGACGGAGAAGGCCACCACCAGAAACCAGGCGATTCCTGGAGCAAGAAATGGCGTCGCGGTGAGCAGGATCATCGAATCAGCCCACCTCGCGACGGTGGCTGCGGCGATGCCGTTGGTGACCGCTCAGAATCATCGCGGCAGTTGCCAAGGTCACCGCAGCTCCAATGGCAAAGATGACCCCGGCCCAAACCATTTCATCCACCCGACGTCTCCCGACAGACAACCTTCAACAGATAGCCCATGGGTCTACCGACGGCCTTCTGCATGAAGGCGAACCAACGATGCCCGTCATTGGGCGATGAACATCATCCATTTGCATCGGGATGATCTCTGGCTGGATCACAACACCGTGATGATCAGGGATCGCCGGTGCCAGCACATCTGTGCGGTGCTCAGAGCATCTGTTGGCGACACCATTCGCGTTGGTTTACTTGGTGGTGCACAAGGGGAGGGGCGGATTGAAGAGATTGGCGACAGCGCAGTGCGACTTCACGTTCAGCTCCACCAATCACCGCCCGTTCGTCATCGCTTCGACATCGTGCTGGCGCTTCCGCGACCCAAAATGTTGCGCCGGATTTTTCGCACGGTCGCTGAATTTGGTGTGGCCAACCTGCACTTGATCAACAGCGCTCGTGTTGAAAAAAGTTACTGGCAAAGCCCTTTGCTGAAACCGGCCAAGGTGGCGGAGGCGTTGCAGGCGGGGATGGAGCGTTCGCGCGACACCGTGGCTCCTGTGGTGCATCAGCACCTGTTGTTTCGCCCTTTTGTTGAAGACGTGCTCAGGGAGATTTGCGCCGATCGACCTTGCTGGATTGCGGCAATCGGGGCAAGGAGGCCTCTGGGCGACGCGGCTTCAGCACCAGCGGTCGTGATGATCGGCCCGGAGGGTGGTTTTGTTCCCTTCGAGATTGAACTGGCGCAGCGTGTTGTCGCCGAAACCGTCCATCTGGGTCCTCGCATTTTGAGAGTGGATACGGCCTTGACGAGTGTCCTGGCTTTGGGTGCATAAGTGCGGAAATGGGCGGCAAGTCAGGTCAAAAATTTTTGATTTGCTTAGGCCTTGGTTGTTCGGAGCGACTGTTGATACGGATTGTTCGCTTTTTTGATCTAACGCGTCTGCGGTGTGTTGTTTGTGTCTACAACTTGATAGGTCATTTTTTTTAAATGAGTCTCTCCAACGCTGCAAGCTATTTCGACTACTTCTGGGAAGGTTCATCCAAGGCTGAAAAGCACTCTGCCAAGAGTGGTAAAACATCTCTGCTTGTTGGCCAGGGCGGTAACGACACGCTCAACGGTGCCAATAAGGACGACAAACTTGAAGGGAAGGACGGCAACGACAAAGTTGCTGGCTTTGATGGTAACGACACCTTGCAGGGTCATAAGGGAAATGATCAACTCGACGGTGGTCAGGGCAATGACAAGCTCTACGGCGACGATGGCAATGACACCTTGATCGGCGGTGCGGGTAAAGATTATTTCGAAGATGACGATGGCAACAATAGCTTCACGGGTGGGAAAGGTAAGGATGTTTTTGTCATTGATGATGATGACGATGGGTTTGTAATAATCAACGATTTCAACGGTAAAAAAGATAAGCTTGAGATTGATGATGATTATAAGTTTTTCGATGATTTTGATACAAAGGTTGTCAACGGGAACTTGGAGATTCGCCTTGATGACGAATTTGTCGCCCAGCTTAATGGAGTTACAAAATTGACCAACAAGATGATTATTTGGGACTAAGCTTTAAATTATTTTTAAGTTGATATTTGCCAAAACCTGGTCTTCTTGACCAGGTTTTTTGTGCTTCAGCTTTTTACGAACCCTCGCAGTGTTCAACAGCCTTGAGATAGTTGAGCATTCCAGGAACATGGCCACCCTGAGGATTGATTTCAGCACGCATGGCGATCTGTCGATCGATGCAGCGGTTGTAGCGGTGCGTCTTCACAGCCTGCGGGATCTGCAAGAGTGCGATCACCATCAAACTCAGACTGCTTAGGGCGGCGAGGGCAGACAGGGCATGGGCTCGAATCATTTCCCTCGGGTCATTCATTGATCGTGGTGATTGTTCTCGGCAGCCGACGGCAAATTTTATGGTGTCGATCGTTGAATGGAATGGGTGATCCCTTTCTCATCGATCACATTGTGTCAACGCTCCATTGATGAGTGAATCAATCAATTGGCTTTTAGCGGCGCAAGCCAAATCCGCGCACAATATGTTGGCGTTCAACAGTGTGAAATTCAATTTGATCATGGGCTGGGCTGTAGATCGTATAGGCCGCCCCTGAACCAATACCGATCACGCTGCGCTTTGGAACGGTGACGTCCTGACTGTTCGTGCCCGCATGGTCTTTGATCTTTGACTGAATGCTGCCACCCGTGAGCTCCAGACGAAACTGCTGGCCGCTGCGTGCTGTGAACAGGCGGTTGACGTCCAGTCGGGTGAGACGATCCAGCAGGATCAGCGGCGATGTCGTGCTGGTCAGGTTGTCGCCGATGTCAGCAGAGCTGCCATGAATCAGGCCGCAATCCAGTTCAATGAAGCCGAATTGCAGGGAGTTGATCCAATCAAGATGTCTCTCCTCAACCCTGCTTAACAAGCACTGAACAGCGCTCTCGCCATGGATCTTGCGAAGTGCCTGCGCATTGCGATCTCCCCGATAACCTCGCTCGGCCAGCAGCTGCTCCTCCCACCAGCCGTAGATGCAATCAGGTTTGAGATCACCTCGCCTGGGGTTTCGGAGTCGATCCAGCAACGCATTGCAGTTGCGCTCAGGGCCGATGAAGTCGCCCAATACAAACAGGCTATCGACCCCACGTTGTGCCGATAGGTGCTGTTGGATCTGCTCATAGAGCTTGAGATCTCCCTGTAGTCCACTCACCAGGGCCCAGCGTTTCATCATCGCTCACACACGTGGCTGGCATCATCAGCCCTCTCGGCGTATTCAAACCCGTGGCTCAGCCGCCAGGCAAAGACTTCAGGCAGTCCAACGTCGATGATGGCTTGACATGTTTTGGCGACGTCGTATCCCACTTCCCGGATCGTGATCTCTCCAGTGCGGTCGTCGTGAACGACATACGTCGCCTTCGTATTGCCATGGCGCGGCTCTCCCACAGATCCGGCATTCACGATGCGACGCATCGGCAATGTGAGCTCGTGCTCTGAGCAATCCTTGCTGCCGGCTTGTTCAACTTTGACTCGAATGGATCCACTGCTCAGTTCCCGGACGTAGGGCTGGTGGGTATGGCCGCAGAACAGAGTCTCCGCACCGGCTGTCTCGACCCGCTCAAGCGCAGCAAAGGCACTCATGTCTGGAAGCAGATATTCGTGCTGACTGTTGGGGCTGCCATGAACGAACAACAATCGGTCACGCCGCAGGGTCATGGGCAGGCTGGCCAGGAACGCCTTGTTGTCGTCTGTCATCCGTTCTGCAGTCCAGTGATGCGCCCGATGACCGCGTCGTTCTGCCAGCTGGGATGGGTAGCTGCATTCGCAGGCATTGAGGCCATCAATGATGTCTTCATCCCAGCAGCCCTGACAGGTGGGTATGGCACGGTCGCGCACCAGCTCCACCACTTCATTGGGTTGAGGTCCATAGCCCACCAGATCACCGAGACAGGTCATCGTTTCAATCCCCTGGAGGTCGATATCGTCAAGGACGGCCTCAACAGCGGCGAGGTTGGCGTGCAGGCAGGAGATCACAGCGTGAGCCATTGGACTTAGTTGAGAGCAGCTTGGGGTTGTTGATCGCGAATCGGCGCCTGATGCATCTCCAACACGTGATCACTGACCAAGCAGTCGTCGATGGTGGTCTGGATGCCGATTCCGTTGAGCGCTTTGCCTTGCACCACCAGCTCTGATTGACGTTTTGGGCGGCCGTTCGGACGTTCAACCGAGTCCAGTGGCAGAAATTGAGATCCCTGCTGGCTCACGATCCAGTTGCAGAACAAGCCACGACCATCAGGCAGGTTGAACAGTGCTTTGGCGCGGTAGACATCGCCGTAAGCCCCGTTGACCAACTCAAACCAAAAACTGCTCAGGCTGCCGGGGTCCCAGACGCTGTCATGAAGGCCGAGCGTCCAGGCCTCCAGCCTGTTGAAGGCCAAGGTGTCCTGGTTGATCAGCTCAGGATCCAGGCCGAAGTGCAGCACACGGTCTGGCCGCAGCCGATAGGCATCCAGTTGCTGAAGGATCGCTGGATCAAGAGATTCAAGATTGGATGCAGCTGGCGCCTGAAATTGCTGCACTTCGATGAGGTTCAGGGCATTGCTTGCAGCGCCGGCGGCCTTGCCGGTCTGATCCGATAAATCCTGCAGATCTGGGATCTGATCGCGTAACCAGGTCCGGTCGATGCAGTGATCACGCCCCTGCTCCAGTCCATGTTGCGAAGGAACCTCCAGTCGCAGATATCCGCAGCTTCCTTTGTGGCTTTTCAACTTGTTGCGGATCCAGGTGGTTTTGCCGCAGCCAGGTGGTCCCGCGATCAACCAGGTTGTGCCCATGGCCGTCTGTCTGCTGAGGACGAGGAAGTGACGTCCCAAAAGTGGGAATCATTCTCATTCTGTTGGTCTTTGTCCCTGCTTGTCCACTCCCTCGCCTCACTTGTGAGGCTTGGGAGGACAGGACTCTCTTTGCATCGTTGGCAGAAGAGGACCAAGGGGTGAACCTTGAACCTCGGTCCACATCTTGACTCAGTAACCCGCGAAGGGTGTGGAGGAGTGATGCACAACGATGCGAAGCGCGCCGTTGTCATCTCGTAGATACCCGAAGGTTTTGTCCACCTTGCTCATGGTTCCATCGGCGGCTTCGAGGTGCACCCAACCCATGGCATTGGCGGTGTTACCGAAGCTCTGGATGACGAAGATTTCGGGCACACACTTCACCCAGGGGCTGCGGTTGTCCCCAGGGGTGCCGATCGCGAATCCGGAATCATCAAAGGCTGGGTCTTCGCCAATGAAATACGACAAGGCACCGCTGCGTGTTTCACGAAATGTGGTGTCGCCTTTGGCCCAGGTTGGTTTGAAGGCCACAGGACCAAACTGGTAACCGTAGGCCGCGTCGATGATCTCTCCTGCCAACGGCTTGGATTTGGCGATTCCCCCATCGTTGTGAGCTTTGCTGATCGCCAGGAGGGCTTCGCACCAACCTTCCTGAGCCGCTTTCACTTCTGTGACGCTGATGTTGTCTGCCATCACGGCAGGCTTCGCATCAGCAGCCGCACTATGAATGGCGACGGATGACAGGGACGCTGCAGCGACGAGGGACAGCTGAATAAAAGACTTGAACATCTCAAACGTTATGACTTCGATAGTCTTGATAAGAGAACTGAAGAATTTGCGGATTTAACTCAATGATTTCAGTTTTGGAATGATGAGTGTCAGCTTGCGAGCACAACACCTCAGAAGGATGGTTTAACGATGGTCCCAATCGAGTCATTTCCCAAGCAAGAATTGCCTCGAGGTTGGTTGCTGAGGAGTCCAGCATGAGGGCGATGGCTCGATCGTAGAAAACGACGGTCCGGCCTCAATGTTGTGACCTATTGCCGGCGCAAGGCCTTGTGCAGATCGGCTTCGTCGAGGCATGGCATCCAGCGGCCGTTGTTTTCATGCACACCCTCGCATCCGATCTCTCGGGCCCGCTTTTCCGCTTCAGCTTTTGTATCGTAAATACCCTTCCCATGGGGGAATGCCGGCGGTGGAAGCAGTGTGAGCACTCCCAGACCTGTTAGGACAGCAATTTGTTCGAGTCGTTTGAGAGTTGTCATTGCTGCAGAGAGAAGGGAGACGGTGTTGGAGTGCAAAAAACTTTTGTTTATTGGTTTAAATACCATTTGTTCAGGAGAAGGTTGGAACCATACTTTATTTTTGCGTCCACAACCTGCCGGACGGTCGAAACCGCTTAACGACAATCAAGCATTGTTTGTTCGGAACCGCTTTCCATCTTACACAGTCCCTGGCTTTGAGAATGCCTGGAAAGACTGTCTTTACTCGGTGTCATTGTGTTGAATGTTTTGCTGCGATGATTAGATGCACAATAGCGACTATCACTCCAAAACCCTAGCTAATGATATTGTGAAACTGCAATGTAATGATTGGCATCATTGATTCATGCAGATGATGAATTAATACTAAAGTCAACGTAATGTCTTAAATTCGTCAGGAAAAATTTTTGCGTCAGGAAATCACACAAGGATCTTGATTCAAACCGTTTCGCTTTTCTCAAGAACAAATCCGAAACTTGAGAAAATCTGTTCGTTTTGATGCTTGATGATTCGATTGCCCTGGCGCAGCTCCAGTTCAAAACCACTTCGATCGAGCTGTCGCATCAGGGCCGCTGCATCTTCGAATCGTTGCGCCATGGATGCAAGCGTCGGACAGTCTGCGGAGAGAGTGGACTCGTCCCAGGTGAAGGAAGCCATGGCTTGTTGGATGGTTGTGACGACTGAGGCTGAAGATTCAGACCCTGCCACTATAGGAATTTCTTCCAGATTCCTTCGATTCATTTGGGCACAGTCATGACGGATGTATCGGTTGCCACTTTTTTGTCATCATCGAGTCGAACAGGCTGTTGTTTGTTTGTTCTTCGCACGGCAAGCCTCTTTTCGATTGCTGCCACTTATCTGGAGATCAATTGATCAACTGGCTTTAAAAATTCCACGCACGAATGCCTCCATCCGCATCGATGGCTGCCAAGCAGCTATCTCCTGGTTGCCAATCCCGAGCACTGATGCATTGACTGAGGGTGCACCCTCTAATTGGCTGCCATGTCAGATCAGACCAGATATTTAACCCAACGCACTCGTCATTTGGTGGAGTTGAAGGACTCACCGTCGCTTGCGTCTATGATCAGGTCAGATGAGTTTTAGAGCAATATCTTAGGCATTGTAGATAACGCAAATCAACCATAATATATGTATTACGTTTTAATTAAATCAGGCTCCTCTTCTACAAGCTCGGAGAGGTTGAGCGTGCCGAAAAGCGGCGGATCGAAAACAAATCGGCGGTGGATTGCTCGAGCTCAGACATCTCGCGGTACCCGAGTAAGGCCGGTGCCAGAGCGGCGGCGGCTGAAAGTGAGGCCTGTCCCCAGGCGTTGCAGCCAACCATGTAGCAAACCCTGCTGCTGGAGTCTGGCTTTCCAACAAGTGGCATGTAATCTGGTGTTTCTGAGTAAATCCCGTAGGTGGATGGGTAGTCAGCTCCAAATTCAAGGTAGGGATACTTTTCCCAACCCCATTGGGCAAGCCGTCCACAACGTTGTTTGGCTCGTGGGCTTTTCAAGCCGCTGTAATGATCTTCGCCGCTGATTCGAACGAAATTGTCTGTAACGCACCAATCATGTGAAAAACCTAGTGTGAAAAAATTCGCTGAATTGGGTGCCTGCATTCCACCCATCGGTCCTGGATCTCTGTGCGGAAGTGCAGCGAGATAGCTGTATCGAGGTGTTAATATTCCGGCTAGCAATTTATCCATATACATTCCGCCTGTCGCGACGATTGCCTGGCTGGCTTGAATCAATTCGCCATCAGCCAATTGGATCACAACATGATCGCCTGCCTCTGAATCTTTTACATCAACGACTGGGGAGCATTCCTGCTTGAGTGTGAGTGAACCAGACTGGACCGCGGCATCCAACAGAACCTTGGCATAGGTGACGGAATCAATTCGTGCATGCTGAGGGAACCAGATTCCTGCCACATAGCCAGCGGCGGAGCCCTGGACCTCAATCACTTGTTCTTCATACCACCATTCGCAGGGGCAATCCAACTTCTGAAGAAACTCAAACTCCTGCTTCAGTCGGCTGGCTTGGTCGGCCTCGCAGACCATTAATGAACCATCCTGTTTGATCTGTTGCTGCGGATCTGGTAGGTACCGATTGGCTAAGTCAACTTGTAGCTTTAGGCCATGTTGAGAAAGATCCAGAAAAGTTTTTACTCCATCCCATCCAAATAAGTCTGCGAAGCCATCCAACATTACGTATGGAGGCAGAGTCGCAATCATTTTGATCGTTCTTGGCCCTTTTGGCCCGCCTTCAAACACCCTTGAGCCGCTGAAATTTGGTACGTAAACGGATTCATCGCTGGCGACCAGTGGCGTTTCGTCTGGAACCTGTTCAGGCTGTGTTCGCCCTTCCCCTGGTCGCCCCATTTCGAGGCAGAGCATGTTGTTCACCCCTGCTTCGCTGAGGTGGTACGCAGCTGCTGCTCCTGTCGTTCCCCCGCCGACGACAACGACGTCATAACGATGCTGCACTTTTCTGATCCTCGTCTTTTCCTCTCATATCTTTTTCTTTCATGCACCTCAAGTTGTCTTGAAGGTTCCAACATCGAATCAATAAGTTTTACTTGGATGTTGTTGGCATCCCTGGCTGAGTCGTCCTGATATTCAGGCTGAATTTATTCGCGACCATACTCTTCTGTTCAGTGGTTCCTGATGCGTCCTGCCTATGGTGAGCTGCCTATTCGCATCCACGGATGTTCTTGGGCCTGGCCCCCATGCAGCGTGATCGGCAGCCGGAGGTGATGGATCAACCTGGTCTTGATCCAGTCGCCCACGATCAAGCTCTTCAGGGGTTGCGACGGATCAATGCCATCAGTCGTTGCGTGCCGGGTCTGTTCCGTCACGTCGAGACGCTTACGCGTGAAACCCCATCGGCTCAGCTGAGCGTGCTTGAGCTGGCTTGTGGAGGAGGTGATACGGCGATTGAGCTGGCTGAGCTGGCACGAAGACGCCATGTGGGCATCACGATTCATGCCTGCGACCTCAATCCCGAAGCGGTGCGGATCGCACGGCGCAATGTGGCCCGATCGCAGAGCGATGTTGATGTGTTCGTTGCGGATGCTCTTGATCCGCCTGGATCCGAACAATTCGATGTGGTGTATTGCACGCTGTTTGCCCATCATCTCGATCCTCCCGAAGTGGTCCGACTTCTGACAGGGATGGCCGCCAGGGCAAGGCGTCTGGTCCTTGTCGACGACCTGATCAGAAGTCGTCTCGGTTACTCCTTGGCCTGGATGGGCACGCGTTTACTCAGCCGCTCCTGGGTCGTTCACCACGATGGCCCCTTGTCTGTCCAGGCAGCCTTCACTCCCGGGGAGATCCTCCAGTTCGCGTCTCAGGCTGGTTTGAACGCTCCTGTCCTGGAGCAAACCTGGCCAGAGCGTTATCTGCTGAGCTGGAGACCCCGCTGAGATGCCAAACAGTTGGGATGTGATCGTGATCGGGGCAGGGGTTGCCGGTGGTCTTGCGGCCTTTGATTGCGCACGTCGTGGTTTGCGGGTTCTGCTCGTGGAGAAACGCTCGTTTCCGCGATGGAAGGTCTGTGGCTGTTGCTTCAATGCCAACGCCATGGCTGCACTGACAGCCGCAGGACTTCCGAATCTGTTTTCTGATCAGGGTGCAGTTCCCCTTGATCAGCTTCGTCTTGGCTGGGGTGGCAGAACGCTCAACCTGGCGTTGCCAGGCGGTTGGGCACTCTCGCGGGAGCGCTTTGATCAGGCTCTGGTCAACGCGGCCCAGGCGGCAGGTGCGACCGTGCGATTCCAAACCGGCGCTGTTCTGGAGGAGATGTCTGCACTGGGTCGCATGGTGCGGCTAAGACCGGCTGGCGGCGCTTCAGCTGAGCGGATCCAGGCCCGTGTGGTGCTCGTCGCAGCCGGCTTGCAGCATCAGGTCTTGGCAACGTCGCACCCAGCCAGCGCTGACAGCACACCTGGGTCGAGGATTGGGGCGGGCTGTCTGATCAGTGATGAGGATGGTCTTTTCGAGTCCGGGGCCATTCATATGGCCATCGGCCGGAGTGGATACGTCGGTTTGGTACGCCGTGAGGATGGTGCTCTCAACCTTGCAGCCGCCTTCGACCGCACTGCTGTTCAATCGTCTGGAGGTGTCACTCACGCGGCAGAACTGGTTCTCCGGCAAGCCGGCTTCCCTTTGCCTCATTCACTGGAGACATCCCGTTGGCAGTTGACTTCTGCGTTGACCCGTCGTGCTGACGTCTTCTCAGGCGATCGCTTCCTGTTGCTGGGCGATTCCACCGGCTATGTGGAACCCTTCACTGGAGAGGGAATGGCCTGGGCTCTCGCCGCAGGGGCGGCTGTGGCTCCTTTCGTGCAGGAAGCCCAGGGCGAGTGGACAACGGATCTCGAGCATCGCTGGCAGAGGAGGCTGGAGACACTGACGATCCGTCGGCAGCGTCTCTGCGGTTTGTTGTCGACGTTGTTGCGACATCCTCTTGCGATACATGCGTTGTTCAGGGCGGGAAGCCAATGGCCTGCCATACCGCAGCGCATCATCAGCAGCCTCAATCAGGTCTCCCCCCTGCTGGCGAGCCACTGATCCATGCCTCTCACACTTCATGGCATCGGCACGGCGGTTCCACCCCAGCAACTGAGTCAGACAGAGGCGGTGCAAGTGGCGCATCGGATCAATGCCGAGAGCCCCGAACAGAAAAGGCTGATGTCTCGCATCTACCAGAAAACCAAGGTTCTGAGCCGAGGGAGTGTGCTGCTCGATAAGGATGCCGATCGCGGCGCGATCCAGGAGCGGCTCAGCTTCTACGGCTCCGAAAGTCCTGGAACAGCCCAGCGGATGCAGGCTTTTGAGGCCCATGCCGGTCCGCTGGCGCTGGAGGCCGCGTCGAAAGCGCTCAGCGACAGCATGATCTCCCCAGGGGCGATCACCCACCTTGTGACGGTCAGTTGCACCGGTTTTCAATCACCCGGCGTTGATCTGTTCCTGATCGACAAGCTTGAGCTGGCTCCGAGTGTTCAGCGCACACACATCGGATTCATGGGTTGCCACGGCGCACTGAATGGCATGCGTGTGGCCCATGCCTTTGCCGAGATGGATCCCAAAGCGGTGGTCCTCCTCTGCGCCGTCGAGCTCTGCAGTCTTCATATGGCGTATGGATGGCACCCGGAGAAGGTTGTCGCCAATGGTTTGTTTGCCGATGGTGCTGCTGCCGTCGTCGCCTCCGCCAAACCGTCCTGCTCCGATCCGACCCTGGTGTTGCGAGCCAGTGGCTCGACGGTGATTCCTGACAGTGCCGATCTGATGCACTGGGAGATCGGAGATCACGGATTTGCAATGGGTCTGTCTCCACGGGTTCCCGACGTGGTGGGGGCAGCTTTGTTGCCTTGGTTGCGTGGCTGGCTGAAGGGTCAGGCCATCGACCTTGATGCGGTGACCAGCTGGGCTGTGCATCCAGGTGGTCCGAGAATTCTCTCGACCTGTTCAGAGGTTTTGTCGCTGGATCCGAAGCTTCTGATCGAATCCAGAGGCGTTCTTGAAGAGCATGGCAACATGTCGTCGGCGACGATCCTGTTCATCCTTGAGCGCCTACGTCGACGGTCGTCAGCAGGGCCTTGCCTCGCCCTCGCGTTCGGCCCTGGATTGAGCGCGGAAGTTGCTCTGTTTGATCTTGTTCATCGGGAAGGATCGACGTAACAGCTCAGCTCATCCGTCATACCGAGGCAACAGAACCTTGATTGACACGTGATTGACGGCTGTTTCTGCTGTGGTCCGGTCGATGCCATTGGCTCTGGGCCTGTTTCAAACGGTCTGCAGAGAGGCAGCACCACCGGGCAGAATCGTGATTTCAACTCCTGTACGGCGTCCCTGCTGCTGTTTTACTCAGAGGTCTCAGATTGCGAGGATTTAGGGAATGGTATTTTCTACTGTTATTAATGCCATTTCATCATCAAGAGCATTAAACGGGTCAGCCATCAGCTTTGCTTGCCTATTGTCTGTGAAAGGCAAAACAGACCTCTGTTTTTTGGTCAGGTTGTCAATGAAGTCATTTGCCTTATTGATCTGCTTTTTGCTCAGTTCCTTGAGCTGGCTTTGTTTGAACGCCCTGGCCTGACGCTTACTCAATGCGTCCAGTGACGAAGACTTCAAGCCAGTAATGTTATCAGCATCAAGCTTTTTGAGAACATTTGGCTTGAATATGGACAGTTCTTCGCCGTTGAATGTTTTGAGGTGGCCTTTTTTGAAGCCTGTTATGGCATCCTTTGTCAGCTTGCTCAGTTGTTTTAGGTTCATTCCTGAGACGACATGGCCGGATAAGCGGGCTATTTGTTTTGCCGATAATCCTTTGACTGCATTTGGTTTGAGATCAGACAGATCAGACTTTGAGACTCGTTTAATCTCCTTGAGTGTGAGTTGTTTGACTTGCCTGCGTGACATGTCAGCAAACGTTGTTTTGAGTATCGTTGGTTCAGTGATTGTCATGGAGTTGTTGGTCACGGCCGTTTCACCAAGGGATGCAACGTCATTGCCTTTCCGATCTTGTATGGCATCGGCATCATCTGCAGGGCTTGGATCGGTGTAGGCAACGGTGACGGCCTGTTCCTTTTCAATTGGTGATGCAAGGGTGAGCTTGATCGTGGCATCATTAACGGTGACAGTGGTCACATTGTTTGAAGTGCCATTGGATCGAACGCTGAAGTCATTGTTTTGCGCTGTTTTTGCAGAAAGCTTCTCATCGAAGTTGAGTAATACTTTATTGCCAGCAACATTGGTGGAGGCTGATCTGAATGTTGGCGCTGTTCCATCGCCTATTGAATTGTTGGTTACTGCGATTTCGCTGAGAGAGGCAACGTCATTGCCATTCCTGTCTTGAATGGCATCGACATCATCTGCAGGGCTTGGATCGGTATAGGCAATGGTGACGGACTGTCCTCGATTGACAGTTGCGGCGAGGGTTAGCTTGATCGTTGCATCCTTAACAGTGACAGCGGTCACATTGTTTGAAGTGCCATTGGATCGAACGCTGAAATCATTGTTCCGAGCTGTTTTTGCTGAGAGTTTCTCATCATAAGTGAGTAACACTTTACTGCCAGCAGCATTGGTTGAGGCTGATCTGAATGTTGGTGCTACTCCATCGATTGATGAATTGTTGGTTACTACGATGTCGCTGAGAGATGCAACGTCATTGCCATCCCTGTCTTGAATGGCGTTGGCATCATCTGCAGGGCTCGGATCGCTGTAGGCAATTGTCACGCTCTGCCCCTTTCGAATTGGTGAAGCGAGTGTAAGTTTGACAGTGTTGTTTTTAACTGAAACGTTTGTCAGCTGTTTGGAAACTCCATCAGATATGATTGAAAAGTCTGACTCGGAAGCTGTCAGGTTTGAAAGTTTTTTGTCGTATGTGAGAAGGATTTTGCGACCGGTCAAAATCGTCTTAGCAGCTAGAAAATTTGCTGGCTTTATGGAGCCAATAACGATCTCTGCAGTATCTTGAGCTCTGGAAAAAAGTTGCAGGGAGCTTATATCAATACTTTGTAGACCCTCCTGTCCTCTGATTAAATAAGCAGTGTTGTTGTCAGATGAAAGGGCTACCTGCCTAACAGCAAGAAAACCCTCTCCATTCAGGGGTCGACCGAAGCTCTCTATCAGTGTTGGATTGGCACGATCATTGACATCGATGATCTGCAATCCGCTGCTGCCATCCGCGATAAAGGCGGTGTTGCCGTCCGTCGACAGGTTGACGTCTTGAGCATCACCAGGTGTGTCGAAGCTGGCTGTGAGCGTCGGCTTGGCAGGCTCACTGACATTGACTATTTGCAGGCCAGCTCCATCGGCTAGAAAAGCAGTCTTGCCGTCAGCGCTAAGGCTCACGTCATAGGCATAGCTATCTGTGGAGTCCGAAAAGTCGAGGCTCCCTGTGAGTTCTGGAGTGGCTGGGTTGCTGACATCAACGATACTCAATCCACTGTAGCCATTGGCAATGAAGGCAGTGCTGCCATCGGCGGATAATGTGATGCCATTGACGTCATTACCATTGAGGCTGAAGGTTGATATCAGCTCTGGGTTGTAGGTGTTACTGACGTCGACTGCTTTGAGTTCTTCAGGAGAGTTGCTGCCGATAAAGATTGTTTTGCCATCAGCCGACAGGGTGCCGCTTTGGTAGCCCACCCTCGTATTAATTGTGCCGGTCTTTGTTGGGTTTTTAGGGTCACTGACGTCTACAATTTGTAGATCTCCGTATCTGTTCGTGAGATAGGCTGACTTGCCGTCGGCTGATAGGACAACGCCAACTTGAAATTTATTATTGTTTTCGAGGGCGGCCGTGAATGTAAGGTCGTCATTATTTTTGATATTGAAAATTTGTAGGCCTTCCCATCCGCAGCTCACGAATGCGTAATTGTCATCGGCAGATATGCTGACACCTCTGCCACTGCACATCTCGTATTTGGTTGTGCTGATCAGAGACGGGGTTGTCGCAATCGATCCCGCCCCATTGGCGATGCCACCGCGGCGATCCCAGGCTTTGAAGCTGATCAGGTCGTCGATCGTGCCAGTGAAATTGCCAACGGGTCTATAAGCAAGCCGCGTCTTGTTGTCGCTGTAGAGGACACGGGCTGAATTCACACCAACGGGACCGACATCTGTCCATGAGCTGCCGTTGTCAGTGGAGTAATAGAGGGTTCCACCGTGAAGATTCGTCCCGATAATGGCGATGGCAGGAGGATCTCCGTCGGGATCTTTGAAGTTGTTCTCGCTTCCGCCTGATCTGATCAAGTCCGAAACGGGTGTGCCTGTCACTCCTGAGGGTTTTGCTGTGTCGGCCCGGATCCCAGCGAATCTTGGAGTGAAAGACGGATTGAGAGTAGGACGGGCCATGATGTCTTTAACTTGATCGTTCCTAACTCCATTCTACTCGATCAATGTAATGTCCATTTTAAATTGTGTGATTACATGAATAGTAGTTTTTGTGCCAGGCTTCTTCAACCAGGCCGGCCATCTATTGGTATCCTCCCCTATGCGACTGAGTTTAGCTATTTGCTAATAAGTGTTACCTCCTATTCAGTATTGATTCGTTTTGATGATCTCGTAAGTTATTCCAATTTGTGCAAGTTTATGGTTGATTTTTCAAGCTTTTATAAATTTTAAGGCCTCATTCTGTTGTTGTCAGAGTTTTTCAGGGGTTTCGTCTGGAGCGGTGCAAAATCGGCTTACAAGCACTTGATGTTGCCACTGGTCTGCGTGCTGTTTCAAAAGCTCTGCTGCTCGACTGCTTCCGCCATCCAACCTGGGATCAACCCTGAACCTGGCGGCCGATGAGGCCACTTAACTCCAAGTTGTCGGAACTGGTCAAAGGGTTTTGCCCCTGTGAGATCGCTAGTTTTTGTCCCACTGGGTCTGAATTTGTTCCATTGGGATGAGACCTGCGGCCATGGTGTGTCAGTTGTTCCAGTCCGCTCGGGATGAGCA
Source organism: Synechococcus sp. KORDI-100 (assembly GCF_000737535.1). Lineage (NCBI taxonomy): Bacteria > Bacillati > Cyanobacteriota > Cyanophyceae > Synechococcales > Synechococcaceae > Synechococcus > Synechococcus sp. KORDI-100. The sequence continues at coordinate 1,448,170 of NZ_CP006269.1, forward strand.
GCGAGACGTTGAACGAGGCTGGTGTTGCGCAGGATTGTCTGGAAGCTGTTGCTGTCGTTGCGCAGGAGAGGATGATCGATGTTTTGCTGAAAAGAGAGAGTGGGGGCCTGGTCGATAGCGACCAGATCACCCTGACTGGGCTTGAAACGGTGATGTTGTCGTTGCCGGTTGAGAGAACAAAACGATCAGCACCGGCGCCATCATCTTGCGGCAACGCACTCGGCTAGAGGCCCATAGAAAAGGCTCACAGATCGTCAGTAAGGAGGCGTCAGTTTGCGGCTACGCCAGGTGGATGTCACCCGGAAGCAACCATCATCTGACCCCAATGCTTGATCAACGCCAACCAAAACGATCAGCGAATTGCGGCAAATCCATTTTGGCGCAGATACCGAATGCCGCGGTATCTGTCTGAAGGAATGGCATCCGCTGCCATGAATGCAGATTCGAGACGAAGAGCAGCAGCCTCTCTTTGTGCTTTGGCCTTGTTCACAGGCGCAAAGGCTGAACCGTTCCAGTACAACGACGTCATTACAGCTCCTGGCAAAGCCCAAGCCCCCGTTCCATGGCTTGGATCGAGCTGCGCCCCGCGGTAGCGAGGTGAACGATATGTAGTGGTGACTACATCTCGGTTCTAAATGCGACGTCAAGCACTTGTCCAGTGTTGCCAGGAAATCAACATTCCAGCCGGTGATGGTGTTGCAGCACGACGAGCGCACGAGTCACTTGGAGTGATCCAACATGGTGCACCGGGCCTGAGTTTGTATGAGTTTGTGCACGTGGGATAAGACCTGGGCCAAGGGTCTATGGATTGATCAAGCCAACTCGGGATGAGCAGTGAGCAGATGATCGCGTGAGGTGTTGCGCAGGGTGGTGTTGATGGAATTGGCGTCGTCGAGCAGGAGTAGATGATCGCCGTCCTGTTGGACGGAAAGATTGAGGTCCGGGTCGATGGCAAGCTGATCGCCCTGTTTGTATTTGAAATCCGTGATGGTGTCGTTGCCGGTTGAGAAAACAAAACGATCAGCACCGGATCCACCGATCAGGGTGTCGTCGCCATCACCGCCACGCAGGGTGTCCTTGCCACGCCCGCCTTTGAGTGCATCCTTGCCGGCTCCGCCTTTGAGGCTGTCGTCGCCGACTTGGCCTTGAGTTGATCGTTCTGATGGCCACCGATGAGCCGATCGTTGCCACTACCGCCGAGGAGTGTGTCCTTGCCGCGCCTGCCAAGGAGTGTGTCATCGCCGGCACCGCCTTTAAGGGTGTCGCGATGGCTGCCGCCGTAGGCGATGTCATGGCAGCCGCGGGCGATGATGAGGTCAGAGCAGGCTTGTGCGATCAGGGTGTCATTACCGCCAGCGCCTTTTAGGGTGTCAGCGCCGGAATGGCCGCGGAGATCTTTACCGCTGGATAAATCACAGGGCGTGGATGGATCTTGATCGAGTTGTTTGCTGGTCTCTTTTGGGAGTGGAGTTGGCGTTGGCGACGGAGTTGGCTTGGGGGTTGGAGTGGCAGCTTGAGATGGGCTGGTGCCAGGGCTTGGAGATGGGCTGGGGCTAGGGCTTGGAGATGGGCTCGGAGAAAGAGTGGTGTCTTTGGTTGTGGAATCGGAGGCTTGCGTTGCTGAATTGCCGGCCAGATCATCGACATCGGCGGTGATGGTGAGGGTACCGTCGTCAAGGGAGGAGAGATCAAGACCAGTGACGGAATAGCTGTTGCTGTTGACGGTGGCGGTGGTGTTGATGTGTGTGCCACCAGCAGAGGAGGAGATGTTGATGGAAACGGTTTGTCCATCTACTGCGCCGGAGGTGGTGCCAGAGATGGTGACGGAGGAGTCTTCTGTTGCGTTGAGACGTCCATCACCACCATCGTTGATGGCAACAGAAATGGTTGGAGCTGCTGTGTCTTTGGTTGTGGAATCGGAGGCTTGCGTTGCTGAATTGCCGGCCAGATCATCGACATCGGCGGTGATGGTGAGGGATCCGTCGTTAAGGGAGGAGAGATCAAGACCAGTGACGGTTTAGCCGTTGCTGTTGACGGTGGCGGTGGTGTTGATGGGAGTGCCGCCAGCAGAGGAGGAGATGTTGATGGAAACGGTTTGTCCATCTTCTGCGCCGGAGGTGGTGCCAGAGATGGTGACGGAGGAGTCTTCTGCTGCGTTGAGGCGTCCATCACCACCATCATTGATGGCAACTGAAATGGTGGGGGACATTGATGTAGGTGGAGACTAAGGTTGCTCTTGATGAATCATAAGTCGCCGACGTTAAGCTGGCAGAAAACAATTTGAACGAGGCATTATCGAGATTCCAGGCATCAAAATAATCGATCAAATAAAACTCTTATTTTGTCCTGTATCCGATTAAAATTTAGATTTGCTAATCAAAAATATCGGGAATGGATATTGTAAATCTTTTCCTGTTGATAGAACTTGTCCTCCAGCATCGTCCTGATGACGGTGTTGTTCCACTCGGATACGAAACACCAGGTCTATTCGTGGCTGCAAAGTCGCTTCCGGTTAAGTGATGGACACGGTTGTAAATCTGATCTGCATGTCGAGTGAATCTTGCAAGTACAGCCCTTGATCTGCATCAGGTTTCTTGCCCCCTCCCCCATTGATTTAATCCTTGGATAAGGTCGAACGAAATAACTTCAGCACCTGAAATATTTGCAAAGAAACTGATGCGTTGTGGCATGCCCGAGCCTTGGAGAGCAGTCACCAATCGGATCGACATCGCGCTTGTGTTGGACGTTGCCGGCTGATCTGATACAACGTCCTCATTTCGTCGTCGGGCCCTGGGATGGTGACGCGGCCACCGAGAATCTGCGATTCGAATTGCTCGACGAGAAGACCCGGGGGCAGACACGCTCATGGCGAGGCCATCGTGTTGGACACTTCCGAATGAATGACCGTCTCATCCATGACCACGTTGATCGAAGAAGCCTCTTCTTATGCCTGAAGTTAATGATGCTCAATCCCGCCTGAATCCCACCCATGTGAAGACCATCCTCTCGCCGCGTTCGGAGGAGGAGGTTCGGAAGGCGATCCTCACTGCGGCCGAGGCGGGCGATTCGATCTCCATGGCCGGCGGCCGGCATTCGATGGGGGGGCAGCAGTTCGGGACTGGAACCGTGCATCTCGATCTACGTGGGATGGATCGGATCGTTGACTTCGATCGTCGGAACGGTCTGATCGACGTTGAGGGTGGAATCATGTGGCCGGAATTGATCGGTTACCTCCACGCCGATCAGGACGGGAGTGAAACGATCTGGGCGGTGCGGCAGAAGCAGACCGGAATCGATCAGGTCTCCATCGCGGGTTCGCTCTCCTCCAATATCCATGGTCGGGGACTTCGATTTCCGCCGTTCGTTTCAGACATCGAGTCTTTCCGGATCATCGATGCCGATGGACGCCTGAAGGTGTGCAGTCGAACCGAGAATCGTGAGCTCTTCGCCCTCGCGATCGGCGGGTATGGACTCTTCGGCGTGGTGACCCGGGTCACGATTCGACTGGTGCCTCGGTTCAAGGTGAAGAGGTTGGTGGAGGTCATCGCGGTCAGGGATCTCATGCCCCGGATCGATGTGGCGATCGAGGATGGTTTCGTTTTCGGTGACTGTCAGTACTCGATCGACCTGCATAGCGGCGAGGAGTTCCATCCCGGAGTCTTCTCGTGCTACCGGCCGGTGCCCGACGACACTCCCGTTCCCGAAGAGACCCGCCAGATGGCGGCGTCCGACTGGGCCGATCTCTATCGACTCGCGCGAACCAACAAGCAAAAGGCCTTTGCGACCTACAAGCAGTTCTATCTAGGAACTTCGGGCCAGGTCTACTGGTCGGATGCCCACCAGCTTTCAACGGTGTTCGAAGGCTATGACGCCGTGGTCTCCACCGATCAGGGGACCGAGATGATCACGGAGGTCTACGTCGACCGGGACTCACTGCTCCCGTTTCTGATCGAGGTGCGTCAGGACTTCATTCGCCATGGAGTCGACATGACCTATGGAACCATCCGGTTCATCGAGCCCGACGAGGAGAGCTTTCTCCCGTGGGCGACCCGGAGAAGCGTTTGCATCGTCTGCAACCTGCATGTCATGCACACGCCGGAAGGCATCAAGAAAGCCCAGGCCGATTTTCGTCGGATCATCGACCGGGTGATCGAGCTTGGGGGGCGGTTCTATCTCACTTATCACCCGTGGGCGACGAGGGAACAGGTCGAGACGTGCTACCCGCGATTTTCGGAGTTCCTCGACGCGAAGCTGATGCATGACCCCGACTGCCGGTTTCAGAGCGACTGGTATCGGCACTACGCGACGTTGTTTGGCCGGGCCTGACCCATTCCTCTGCAGAATCACTGCATTGACTCAGAGCGTGGCTGTGATTCAACGTTGGAGTTTCTGGCCGCTGCTGCCACTGAGCTCTTTGTTGTAGGAGCAGGCCTGAGTGGCTTGTCCCTGAGTTGTCTCTGGTTTTTTGTGCGACTGGTCGTGAATGTGGGCAACTGCTGGATCCAGCAACTGCATCCAGTTTTCGTATCGCGTGATTGTGCTGCTCGACCAGTTATTTCTGAAGAAGCTGCTACCCAAGCATCGCTTTTCGCTATCGCCGCTCGACCTTCACTTTCATGATTGCACCGGGTGCTGGCACGTATGCACGAAGGATCCCATAGAAGTCTTTGCCAGTGGGAATGCCGTTTTTTCCGCTCCCATTCGGACTGAGTGTGATGGTTGTTGTTCCGTCTTGGTTCGGCTCTGAAGAGAATGTGGTCCGGTCGTAGATCTTCAGATCGTTCGGGATCAGCAGTTTGTTGTCGGTTCCATAGAGGGTTACCGAGAAGTAGCCGCCCGGGTTGTAGAGCCCTGCCGGCACAGTTACGACATACGTCGCATCACCGCGCAAAGGTGCGCCGGTGTTGTCGACCATGATGGTCCCGTAACGGACCGTGTCTGAAGGCGTTCCTAGCTGGCCCAACTTCACCCCGGCTGCGAGGTCGAGGAAGCTCACGTCACCGCTGACCCGACCGAAGGCGTCATCGGGGTTGAGATAGGTGATCACAGTGTCGATCACGGCCTGAGCGTTCTTTTCCGTTACTGGGCTGAAGTGCTGGACCTCACGCTGCATGTTTCCCTTACCGCCCTGCATCTGGAATTGGCTGCGGGAGGCGACGACTGCGACCAGGTTGTTGACAACGACCATCCTGGTCAGCACAAGACCTTGATCCGTTTCAAGCTCAACCACCTCAAAGTCGCCCTCGGGCATCGCTTGGCCAGGTCGTTTGAGCAGGATCGGCTTTGTTGGGTTGGTAATGACAGCCGGCGCATTGTGCTTCATATCGAAGACGGACACCGACAGGAATTTGTCGTAAGTCGGCGTTGTCAGGATCGCCGGGCCGTCTGAGATCGAGAACCAGTTGTAGCCATAGTCGACAGTGGCTTGTGGTGTGACCACAGTGGTGTCGCTGGGATCCACCAAACCGGTGAACTGGAAGCTTCCCTTTTCGTTCTTCTCCAGCCAAGTGTTCATCATCTTGACCTGTTCCTGATTCGGAAACTCCCTCAAGTAGGACTCGACAGTTTCCTGTGCTGCTGCCATTGGACTCAGAGTCAGCAGAGGCAGGAGACAGAGGAAACGACGAAGGCGGTGAGACATCTCAGAAATTCTGAAGGGGAACGCGGTTTTAATCCCTACAAGGGGGATATTTGCAGCAAGCCGACTAATGCAGGCTTGCTCAACATATTTACTGACGACTAGCAGCGGATTGCATTTCGGGAACTTTCCAACTTCCATCAAAATAGGGCTTTTGCGGAGAGTAGATGCGAAGTGTTGCATTTGAGCCTGGGTAAATTTCTAAGAAATTTTCTTTGGCTGAATTCTTTCCGAAATTAAGCACATAGCTGCCATCTTTATTCTGCATTGCAAAGGAGCTATTTATATTGTAATTCTCTCCTTGGGCGAATCCGTCTTTGTCGTAAATAGTTACCGACCAAAAAGCATTGCCTGCCATAGGGACATCTTTGAGTACGAGTGTAAATTCCTCGTCAGAGCCGGGAATGGCAATGGAAGGATAAACAGCTCCCTCTTTTGTCAGAGCCCCCCACCCGAAGGCAACCCCAATATTTCTCATCTCTGAACTGATTTCACCCTTATCGCCAAAGATTTCTTCACTGCTAATACCTTTCACATCTTTTTCTTTTTGATAGTCAGATCGCATCGAAAGCATTTGACTCCTATCCCAATCTTTGGTTTGCACGAATTTGCCGCGATTCTTTTGGCGAATTGTTATTTTATCTTGAATTTCGCCCACCCGCTCAAGATCAGCGGGATCCTGCATGTTTACCTGGGTGCGAATGATGATGAATGCGAAGCGACTACCCACCATTTCTTCTGTTATCTCGTAGACGCCGGGGTTGCTTGTGACCAATGGAATCCAGTGATAAGCGCTAACGACTTCCAGGATTTGCAACCGATCGGAGGCTGGCAAGGTAATTGTCGCTGGACTTTTCAAGTCGACAACAGCTGATGAGTACAATGTATCGAAGTTTGGCCTCAATATAGTTTTATCTTTTGGATCCATTGCCTTTCGGAAATGCATGAACACACCCATCCCGTCTGAACAGGTCGCCTTGGCAATTTTTTGAACATAATCACCAAGAATTATTTCCGTCTCAGCAAAAGCGTAGTTTTCTGCATTGACGATAGCTTTCGTCGTTGAGCTTTCTTTTTTAAGTGCAGGCTTGATGTCGTCACACTCTGATGGCCTGCTGCTAGCAAAACCGGGAGTGTTGTCACTCATCGCCAAGGTTGCTGCGATGATAGTCGCAAGACAAAAAGCAGGCTTGATCTGATTCACCACTTAAGTTTAAAAAGATGTTTTAACTTTAGCAAAGATTTTGGGCTAAGCATTCATCTTAGGGAGACAACTGAGCGCTCCCAACAGCAGCTAGAGACGTTCCGATAACAACAGCTCGAATTGTTGGAGATTGCGCCAAGGAACTGCTGGCGATGGTCGAATGCAGTTTGAGGCATCACCTAGAAGCCAGCGCTGTCCTTCAGGGACGAGAGCTTCCTTCAGTAATGGCCACACTCTGCAAGGCCTTGGAAGGAGTCATGAATATCGAAGCCTCGGCACCAGGGTTGGCAGCTCTCCATGAGGATGACTCTCGTGGATGAGGTCATTGCTAATCCCATAGCTCAAAGGCTCTCTCAGAATTGAATTGACACCCCGGTTGGTTGATGAAGTGACTTGACTCAGATGTCAGACATCCCTGCTGCCTGGATGCGCACTCGTGAATTGGCTTCTTATCTCGCAGTCCATCGAAGTACTCTTGGAAACATGTTTCGTCAAGGACTTCTGCAAGGGGGTATTCATCTCTGCAAGATCAATCCACTCGCTCCACGGGGTGAATTTCTCTGGAATCAAGAAGTCGTCTTGATAACTCTTGGTCGCTATGACTATGAGTGTGCCCACATGCATGAAAAGAGACCATGGAACAGCTGATTTGAGTGATGGCAGGAAATCTGAGTGCAACTGAGGGCATCTCGGCGCAGGACCAGAGATGGCCTTGGTGGCCGCTGCTGCCGCTTGGCTCCTAGTTGTCGGAACTGGTCTAAGGGTATTGTCCCTGAGTTGTCCCTGGAATTTTGTGCAACTGGGCTGGATGGTGTGCAACTGGTCTGAGCCCAGCGCCCATGGTTGATGTCTCAATCAAGCGAGCTCGGGATGAGCAATGAGCAGTTGATCGAGTGTGGTGTTGCGCAGGGTGGTTTGGATGGAATTGGCGTCGTCGAGCAGGAGTAGATGATCGCCGTCCTGTTGAAAGGAGAGAGTGAGGTCCGGGCCGATGACGAGTTGATCACCTTGATTTGGGTTGAAATCCGTGATGGTGTCATTGCCGGTTGAGAGAACGAAACGATCAGCACCGGATCCACCGATCAGGGTGTCGTCGTCATCACCGCCGTGGAGGTTGTCGTCTCCGCGCTTGCCCTCGAGGCGATCCTTGCCTGTGTTGCCATTGAGCTTGTCATCGCCTGAGCCTCCACGCAGGGTGTCGTTCCCCTTGCCGCCGAGGAGTTGATCATCATCACGTTTGCCCCGGAGAAGATCTTGCCCTTGATTGCCTCGCAGACGATCAGAGCCTTGTCCTCCTCCACAGGTGTCGTCCCCTCGCCCTGCTCGGACCGTGTCTTCTCCAGGATTGGCTTTGACAAGATCATCACCAGCTTTGGGCTTGATTCGATCATCTCCTTGTTTGCCGCGTAACACGTTTGCATCTGTGTCTCCTTCCAAAGAGTCGCTGCAGCGACTGCCGATCAATTGATCGCTCTTGAGGGAATTCGATCGACTTTTATTATCGCAAGATAACTTTTGTCGTTTTTTGAAAACAATAACGGCTTCAATGATGGAGGGATTGATATAGTTTTTGCTGGCGCCCTGAATCGTGAGAGAGTGCACAGAATCCAATTCTCGCTGATACTGTTTGTCTTTCGTGAAAGATATGATCCCATGTTGATTGACGCTGAAAAGATTGTTGTTGTTGCCAGCTGTGATTGAGTATGTGATTGGATCTCCCCTGTGATCCAGTTCATTTCCTGTTGCGGCGTTGTTGATATCCAGCAGCTCAGTACCCCGTTCGGTCTGTCGCTTGATGCGATACGACGAGCGTCGTTTTTTCACCATTAACGGGACAATTTCCATCACCAGTGGAGGCATCCCATCAGGGGACGTTGCTGCTTTTTGGGACTCTGGCGTGGGAGTTGGGGTGAGCTGTGTGGTGTCAGGAGCTGCCAGCTCGAAGGGCACCGGTGATGGTTCCGGCGATGGTGATGAAGCCGGAGATGGCGAGGGGCTGGGAGAGGGTGACGGCCCCGGCGATGGCGATGGCGCCGGAACATTGGAGACGGTGATGGCGTTGCCGGTTAGATCGGCAATGTCGGTGCTGCTGTCAGCGCCTGGTGCCCAGTCATCAGCAGCGGCGATGTTGTAGGTGGTGCCTTGGGTTGAGGCGGTGCCGTTCTTGTTGAGCAGGGAATCGAGGTTGCTCTGATCGGTGCTGTTGAGGGTGATGCTGGCGGCCGTCGCCGATGTCAGCTCAACGTCGCTGGAGGTGAGGGTGTAGGTGCTGCCAGAGCCACCGGTGATGGTGAGCCTGGAGACATCGATGTCGTTGCTTGCGCCGGAGTAGGCGGGCAGGTTGCTGCCGGTGAGAGCGAGAACCCCGCTGGAATCGTCGTAGGTGGCGGAGCCGAGGCTTGGCGCGGTGACATTGGAGACGGTGACGGCATTGCCGGTGCTGTCGGCTGGAGCGGAACTGGCGCCTGGATTCCAGTTCAGAGCAGCGGCGATGTTGTAGGTGGTGCCGCCGCCGGAGGCAGTGCCGTTTTTATTCAGCAGGCCGGCGAGCTGGAGTTGATCGGCGGCGTTGAGGGTGATGGAGAAGGCGGTGGCTGAGGTGAGTTCAACGTCGCCGGTGGTGAGGGTGTAGGTGTTGCTGCCTTCTCCGGTGATGGTGAGTTTGGAGACGTCGATGTCGTTATCGGCGCCTGAATTGGCGGTGAGATTGGCGCCGGTGACGGCGAGGGCACCAGAGGAGGCGTTGTAGGTGGCGGATGTGAGTGTTGGGCCTGAAATTTCAATACTTGCGGTATCACTCGCCGTTGAAAAATGCTGGGGATGGCCGATATCAATGATCTGCAAACCGCTGTTGTAATCCGCCACGAAGGCTGTGTTGCCATCGGCGGAGAGGGTGACTCCACGGGCACTGCCCGAGGTGTCAAGGGTGGCGGTCAGTGATGGGCTGGCGAGGTCGCTGATATCAATGATGTGGAGGCCGTCGTTGCTACTCGCGACGAAGGCGGTGTTGCCATCGGCGGAAAGGGTGACGCCATTGGTACTGACCGAATCACCGTCTTCGGCTGGGATTTCAAGGGTGGCAGTAAGGGAGGGGCTAGCAGGGTTGCTGACATTAATGATGGCCAGGTTGTCATAGTCGGCGACGAAGGCGGTGTTGCCATCAGCTGAGAGGACGACCTCATAGGCAAAGCGCGAGGTGTTGAAGTTGCCACTGACGATTGGGTTGGTGGGGTCGCTGACGTCGATGATGTCCAAGCCGTCCAACTGAACGGCCACGTAGACGGTGTTGCCATCGGCTGATAGGGCGAGGCCATTGGCCTGGGCCGAGGTTTGTCGCCTGCCCCTGAGGGTTGGGTTGGTGGGGTCGCTGACATTGATGATGTCCAAGCCGTCCTGATAATCGGCGACGAAGGCTGTGTTGCCATCGGCCGACAGGGCGACGCCAAGGGCACTGCTCGAGGTGTTGAAATTGCCGCTTAAGGTTGGGCTGGCGGGGTCGCTGACATTGATGATGTCCAAGCCGTCCTGATAATCGGCGACGAAGGCTGTGTTGCCATCGGCCGAGAGGGTGACGTCTCTAGCAGAGCCCGAGGTGTTGTAGGTGCCGGTCAGCGAAGGTGCGGTCGCGATCGAAGCAGCGCCATTGGCCGCTGGATCGACAACATCAATGATCTGCAATCCCCCCCCGCTGCTATCGGCCACGAAGGCGGTGTTGCCGTCGGCCGAGAGAGCGACTCCATAGGCATTTCCGGAGGTGTCGAGGGTGGCTGTGAGGGAGGGGCTGGCGGGGTCGCTGACGTTGATGATGTCAAGGCCGTCTGCGTTATCGGCTACGAAGGCGGTGTTGCCATCGGCCGAGAGGGTGACGACACGGGCACTGCTCGAGGTATCAAGGGTGGCGGTAAGGGAGGGGCTAGCAGGGTTGCTGACGTTGAAGATGCTTAGGCCTGAAAGTCCCCCTGAGACGAAGGCAGTGTTGCCATCAGCCGAAAGAGTGAGGTAATTAAAGCCGTGCCAAGCTTTGTAATATTCGCCAGTGAGGGATGGGCTCGCGAGGTTGCTGACATCAATGATCAGAAGACGGTGGGAGCCATCCGCCACGAAGGCGGTGTCACCATCGGCGGAAAGAGTGACGTCATAAGCACTGCCCGGGGTGTTGTAGGTGGCTGTGAGCGACGGGCTGGCGAGATTGCTGACATCAATGATTTGCAGCCCGCTGTGCAAGTCGGCGACGAAGGCGGTGTTGCCATCGGCCGACAGGTCGACGCGGAATGCACTGCCCGAGGTGTTGAGGGTGGCAGTCAGGGATGGGCTGGCGGGGTTGCTGACATCAATGATCTGCAAACCGCTGCCGCCATCCGCCACGAAGGCGGTGTTGCCGTCGGCCGAAAGAGCGACTCCATAGGCATTTCCGGAGGTGTCAAGGGTGGCTGTCAGCGAGGGGCTGGCGGGGTTGCTGACGTCAATGATCTGTAAACCTGCATTCGCATCCCCGACGTATGCGGTGTTGCCGTCGGCTGAGAGGGTGACAGTCCAGGCAGTGCCCGAAGTGTCGTAGGTACCGGTGAGTGTTGGGGCGCCGCTGATCGATTCCGCTCCGGTGCGATCCCAGGCTTTGAAGGTGATCAGGTCACTGATCGTGCCGCTGTAGTCGGTCGCAGGCGCGAAGGCCAATCGGGTGTTGCTGTCGGCATAGAGAACCCGCGCTGATGTCTCTGAAACCGTGCCGACATCACTCCAAGACGTGCCGTTGTTGGTGGAGTAGTAGAGCGTTCCACCATTCAAGTTGGTGCCGATGATGGCAATGGCCGGTGAATCACCATCGCTATCGCTGAAGTTATTGAGGCTTCCGCCTGAATCAATCAGGGCTGAAACAAGGGTGCCGACAGCACCGGATGGAACTCCGGCGTTGATGGCAATGGCGCTGAATTGTGGGCTGGCCGATGCTGTGAGCGTTGGAGCAGCGGCTTCCACGGCAATGCGCTGGCCGTTGACGATCAGGGTGTGATGGTCGTTCTGGCTGGTTTCAACGAATGGGACCGCAACAGCGCGGATCAGCGCCGAAAAGATCGCTCCTTCATCACCGGCTGTGTCGTTGCTGCCATTGATCCGCCAATCAAGAGCGTGTCCGAGTTCTTCCAGCAGCACTGCTTCCACGGCCGCCGCGTTGGCTGATGCGAGCCAATCGGCATTGAGATAGATCCGTTCCTCTCCCTTGGGATCTGCATGGGTGTAAGCGCCATGCAGCCCGGCCATGGTGTGGCCGTCGAGAATCTCGACGCTGATGCCACTGAGGGCAACGGGAGCCGAACGGCCAAAAACCTGGTGCAGCAATTGTTGCCAGGCCTTTGGTCTTGATTGCCAACGCCTGAGCCGTTGATCCACGGCGTGGATCGCTGCGGTCAATGCTCTGCGGGACTCGCCCGCCGCGCTGTCTGTGCTGGTGAGGAGTTGGAGCGCAGCCAACAGAGCATTGGTTCTTGGAACCCTTTTAATTGCTCTGCCCTTGTATTTGCAATGGTTTTTGATCCGAATCAGACGCTATTGGATGTCGCCGCAGTTCTGGTTCGGTGTCAGGTGTTCAGGAGGTCCCGTGGTTGGTTCCGGCCACTGGCCGTTGGCCCAGTTTCAAAAGGTCGCTGCCTGATCTCGCCCCTGGGCAGAATCGAAGGTACGTAACCTGAACTGCGTGGTTGCTGCCGGCGTCCAACCTGCTGATCAGCGCTGGCCCAGGTGGCCACTGCTGCCGTTGTATCCCTATGGCCGCCGCCGCACGGTGTTCAGTGAGCTGATTCCTGGGCAGCTCTGGAGTCTTGAGCAGCTCCAGGGGGTGTACTACGTGGCGGTTCCTGTTCGCCTCACTGTCGCCAAGGTGCCCGGTGGCTTGATGCTGGTGAATCCCTTGCCGCCGACCCGTGAGCTGCGCCAGGCGATTGCCGAACTCGAGCAGCAGCATGGGCCGGTGCGCTCGATCGTTCTGCCCACCGCCTCCGGGCTCGAGCACAAGTTGCCACTGCCTCCCCTGGCCCGGGCCTTCCCGCAGGCAGACCTCTGGCTGTGCCCTGGTCAGTGGAGTTTTCCCATCTCCCTTCCCTCCTCCTGGCTCGGCATCCCTCAAGGTCGAACGCGAATCCTGCTCGACGATGGTGTGCCCCATGACGAGGTTTGTGAGTGGTTGTCGCTGGGACCCCTCGATCTTGGTGTCGGTCGTTTTCAGGAGGTGTCCTGTTTCCATCGTCCGTCAGGCGCTCTGTTGGTGACCGACGCCCTTGTGGGCATCAGTGCCGAGCCACCGGCCCTGTTCGACCTCGATCCAACGCCGCTGTTGTTCCATGCCCGCGAGCGGGGCGATGAGCCACTTACGGATTCTCCCGAGGCACGCCGTCGCGGTTGGGCCCGTCTGGTGCTCTTCGCCTCATACCTTCGGCCGGAGCCGCTGCAGGTGCCAGCGCTGCCGGAGTTGTTGCGCGATGCCTTCCGTCCAGGGCTGCGCTCGTCTAAGGCCCATTTCGGCATCTATCCCTTCCGCTGGACGCCTGGTTGGCAGGAGCTGGCCGCTGGATTGATGGGCGACACAGAGCCTCGGCTCCAGGTGGCGCCGGTTGTCGAACGGCTGGTGCTGCCGCGCGCGCTCTCAACACTGATGCAGTGGCTCGAGGCCGTCTCCCAGTTCAGTGACATGGCTTGGCTCGTGCCAGCTCATTACAGTGCGCCGCTCCAATTCGGGACTGAGCAGAGCACAGCCTTTAAGACTCAACTCTCTGAGAAAAGCTGGGCGTCCAGTGAGGCCAGCTGGGCTTTTCTCGGCTCGATTGATCAGCGTTTACTGGATCTAGGAGTGGTTCCCAGACATCCGGTCACCTAGAGATTGAGCTGGTCGTCTGGTTCGATCGCCATTTCATCGTCAGCAAAGAGGTTTTCCTCCAGCTCCTTGCGCTGCTCCATCTGGCGGAGGAAGTAGCCCGTCATCATCGCGGAGGCGAGCATGTTGGCCAGGTTGTCGCGGTTGGCGGTGACCTTCACTTCGAAGTGCTCGCCAGGAAGCATGCCCAGCAACCCCTGAACGTTGTGGCGAATGATGTCCTGGATTTCGCCGCTGGCTGAGCGGGCGACACGCTGGAGCGTGTCCGGAGATTGTTCCTGCAGGTACTGGATCAGGCTGTTCCCCGCTTGACCGTCGTTGTGTTCCGTGGTCAAAAACTCGGGATTAAACATCCTGTGTGATCTGCGTCACGGCCCCGACCTTAACGCAGGCTCCGGATTTGCACCGTCCTGATTGTCGGCGGAGATCCGAATCGGACCGAATCGCACTGGCGGCCAGTAGCGCCAGACCGCTGTCCCGATCACCTTGTCCTGCGGAAGTGCTCCCCAGAGGTGGGAGTCCAGGCTGGTGTTTCGGTTGTCGCCCATCACCCAGAGTTGATTTGGAGCAATGGTCACCGGCTTCATCGAGTAATCGATCGATTCCGCCAGCCAGGGTTCCTCCAGGCTTTCTCCATTGCGGATCAAGATGCCATCACGGACTTCCAACTGATCTCCCGGCCGTCCCACAACCCGTTTGATCAGGGCGGCTGAGGGGTCGTACCCGGCCTCGACCAGCTGCGGTGGAGCAGCAAACACCACAATGCTGTCCAGCGGTAGCGGTGTCCCTTGCCGCCGGCTGATGCGCGGGCGGATCTTCTCGACAAGGATTCGGTCCTGCAGTTGCAGGGTGGGCAGCATCGATCCAGATGGGATCCAGCGGGGCTCAATCACAATCCAACGCACCAGGATTGCCAACAGGCCCCAGAGAATCAAATTGCGCCAAAAATGGCCGGCCGGCTTGTCGTTGGGCGGTGCGGAGGGATTGGTCAACGGCTTCGAAATCCTCAGCGTTTCATGAGCGTCTCACGGGGTCATTCTCCGAACAGATCGCAGTAGTCGCGGCTGAAATGACCACGGCTTGGAAAGCCATAGCGGAGGGCGACATCTCCAACGCTTCCTGAGTGCAGTCCGCTGAGCAATGCCTTGCGGACCTGTTCAAGACGCACATTGCGCATCAACGTCAATGGACTCAGGCCCGTTGCCTGGCGGATTGCAACCGAAAGCACGGTTTTGCTGATGAACAACCTTTGGGTGAGATCAGACATGGTGAGCGCAGTGTCGGAGCAACTCTCGTGCGTGAGAGCCACGAAGTCGCGAACGAGATCAACGTTCCTGTAAGCGCGCGAAGGGGCGTTTTGCTGATCTGACTGATCAATTCCTTCAAGAAAAGAGAGGACGGCGTCGTCAGCGTCTGCAGCGCAGGTTTGAGATGGCACGTTGTTGCTGGCGCCCCGGACAAGGGTCTGAGCCATCCGAGCGAAGTGTGCAGGTTTCACCTGGCAGATGTTCTGGTGATGCAGTCGCTCAAGAACAGGGTCGCCGTAGATTTCACCGGCCAGTGAGCGCACATGGTCTTTTGGCATTGAGCCGACGCACATGCTGGCTCCAGGGGAGATCGAAAAGAAAATCTCCGACGAACTCCCTTGGAAACCTGAAAAGGCATGGGGAGGAAGTCGCTCTCCCTTCACCAGATGAAGTTCCAGGTCTTGATTCAGTTCAATGGCGATCTGCATCACGGCTGGATTGCGATCACCCTGGAAGTTCAATCCTTGGCTGGAATCAATCCTGACGACTGGAAACCCCAGAGTTTTCGACACGCGTATGCGCCCGATCAACGGACCAGGGGTGATCTGCGTGATGCGACACCGATAGCCGATCGTTCTGCAGAGTTGCTCGAGCTCACCGCTGCTTAGAAATGAATGGTCGATCGTGATGGTCGGCGAGGTTGATCGAGCACGAGACCATCCCGGCAACAAATCGCTGTTAGCCAGCTGCTGCAGCAAAATTCAAAAAAGCATTTGGCTATTGCTTTCGGTTGCTGCCGAGAATATCCGGGTTGCTCTCGGCTTGCTGCTGTCCTTCAGGCGCTGTGGTCTTGAGCGACTGGTGCTCTGCCCTGGCAGCCGCTCCGGGGCGTTGGCCAGCGCCGCTGGGCTGCTGGCACGGCGGGGTGATCTATGGCTGACGACCGCCATCGATGAGCGGTCTGCTGCATTTCTGGCGCTGGGGATGGCAACAGCGTCCGGCAGAGCCGTGGCCGTGGTCACCAGCTCCGGCACGGCGGTCGCCAATCTCTTGCCGGCTGCTGTGGAGGCGGATCGCTCCTGCCAACCTTTGTTGCTCCTGACGGCTGATCGTCCAGCCAGGCTCAAAAACTGCGGGGCGAATCAAACCGTCAATCAGGAAGAGTTTCTGCAGCCGGCCTGTCGTTGGGCAGGTACCGGGCCGCTGGAAGGATTGCACTTTGCAGCGCTGGATGAGCTTGATCGCCTCGCCTCTAGCAGCTGGAAGCAGGCCCATGGCAGCGTCACTGCCGCTGCCGGGCCCGTTCATCTCAACCTTCCCTTTGAGGAACCGCTGCATGCCTCCGTTGCAGAACAGGAGGACGGCCTTGCAGCCCTGATCAGCAGCCAGGCCGATCCGGTTGCGATCGATTCGGCGACTCCGCTTCCGTTAAACGCCCCCCAGTCGTTGGATCCTTCCCTGCCCGGTGTGGTGGTGGCCGGTCCCTGGAGAGGCCTTGCGTCTGGTCTGGGCCCGTATCAGAAATCCGTTCGTGGATGGCTGCAGCGCAGTGGTTGGCCTCTGTTGGCGGATCCGTTATCCGCCTTGCCAGTGGATCTGCCGGGGCGACTGCACCACTGGGAGCTGTTGTTGGATGCCGTGCCCGTCGCTGAGTCCCTGCAGGTGCTGCGGCTCGGTCCCATGCCTGCCAGCCGCAGGCTTGAACAGTGGCTGTCGGTGTTGAACGGTCCTCAGCTGCTGATCAGCGAAGGGGATCCACGCTGTCTTGATCCACTCGGCCGCGCAAGCCAGTGGCCTGGGGGTATGCAGGCCTGGCTGGCCCAGCAACCTGATGGTTCTCTCGCCCCTTCGAGCGCTCTGGAGCAACTCGATGAGAGGGTGGGGGTTCTTCTTGACTCTCAGATTCCCTGTGGCGGCGTGGCCAATGAACCGGCTCTGGCACGTGCCCTGGCACGGCTGCTGCCTGAGACGGTTCCGGTGATGCTCGCCGCCAGTTCCCCTGTGCGCGACTGGATGGTCTGGAGCGGCTCCGGCGGCAGTCACCGACGCTGTTTCAGCTTTCGCGGTGCCTCAGGCATTGATGGAACGCTGTCGCTGGCGATGGGTCTGGCGATGGTGCAAGGCCGGACGGTTCTGATCACGGGAGATCTCGCTCTCCTCCACGACAGCAATGGCTGGCTGCATGCCCGCAACTGCGATCCGGCTTTGCTGGTTGTTCTGATCGATAACGCCGGCGGCGGCATCTTTGGGCAGCTGTCGATTGAGACTGGCTCGCCGGAGCAATTCGACCAGCTGTTTGCGATGCCCCAGGGTGTTGATCCATTGGCTCTGGCCTCAGCCCACGGCATTCCAACAAGGCAGCTGGCCTGCCTGGAGGATCTGCCGGATGCTCTGGAATGGGGCTTGATGGTTCAGGGTCCGGCCCTGTTGCGGGTGAGCACGAACCGTCTCCACGATGCTGGCTTGCGTCAGCGTCTGCGCGCCGCTGCTCAGAATGAACTGTTGACGCCTTAAGTCGATGTCTCAGCCACGGCAGGTTCTTCCCGGTCCAGTCGCCGTGGCATGGCAGTCCTGGGGCGACTACTCCGACATCCTTCTGGATAGATGTCCGGAGGGCATTGCCCGGGTGGCGATCAACCGCCCGGGCAAGCGCAATGCCTTTCGTCCGCAGACCGTCGTTGAGCTCTGCGATGCCTTCACCCGCATCCGTGATGACCGCCAGATCGGCGTGGTGCTGTTCACCGGGGTGGGTCCCGCCAAGGACGGTGGCTATGCCTTCTGCTCAGGTGGCGATCAGAGCGTGCGTGGCGACGGCGGCTATGTGGGTGAGGACGGCCTGCCGCGGCTGAATGTGCTGGATCTGCAGCGCATCATCCGCAGTCTTCCCAAGGTGGTGATCGCACTCGTGGCTGGTTACGCCATCGGGGGTGGTCAGGTGTTGCATCTGCTCTGTGATCTCAGCCTGGCGGCGGACAATGCCGTGTTCGGTCAGACCGGACCGAAGGTCGGAAGCTTCGACGGCGGCTTTGGGGCCGGTTTTCTGGCGCGGGTGGTGGGCCAGCGCAAAGCGCGCGAGATCTGGTTTCTCTGCCGCCGCTACGGAGCCGAGCAGGCGCTCCGGATGGGTCTGGTGAATGCGGTGGTTCCGCTGGAGGAGCTGGAGGCTGAGGGGGTGCGCTGGGCGAAGGAGGTGCTGCAGCACAGCCCGACGGCGATTCGCTGCCTCAAGGCCAGCTTCAATGCCGAAACCGATGGCTTGGCTGGTCTGCAGGAGTTGGCCGGCCAGGCCACCCATCTCTTCTACAGAACCGATGAGGCGTTGGAAGGCCGTGATGCCTTCCTGGACAAACGCCCCCCTGATTTTTCCTCAACGGGCTGGTTACCTTGATGCCATGCTTCCTCTCACCCTGCCTGAACCGGCTCCACTGATTCAGGCGGGGGCGGTTGATTCCCTGATGATGGCGCTGGCCTCCGTTCCGGAGGAGCTGCGGCAGATGCCGGAGCGCCACATCGTGATGCTGCGTGGGCGACGCCGGCTGCTGTTGCTGGAGGGCGGCAGCCTCAGAAGCGCCTTCCCCGTGGCCGTTGGGATGCCTGGTTGGGAGACCC
Organism: Synechococcus sp. KORDI-100; assembly: GCF_000737535.1. NCBI lineage: Bacteria > Bacillati > Cyanobacteriota > Cyanophyceae > Synechococcales > Synechococcaceae > Synechococcus > Synechococcus sp. KORDI-100. The sequence goes on from NZ_CP006269.1 coordinate 1,466,730, forward strand.
CCACAGGGACGTTCCGCGTGATCGAAAAGATCAATCAGCCGATCTGGGTGCATCCCGTGACCGGTGAACGGGTGGAGGACCAGGGACCGGACAATCCCCTCGGCAGTCACTGGATCGCTTTTCATCACGACTGCCTCGGCCGCGATGCCCACGACGGGCAGTCCTGGGTCACGATCAAGGGCTGCACCACGACAGGTTTTCACGGCACACCCCATCGCTGGACGGTGGGTCGCGCGATTTCCCACGGCTGCGTCCGTCTTTACAACGAGGATGTGAAATCCCTGTACCGGCAGGTCAAGCTCGGCATGGCTGTCACTGTTCTGCCCTGAGCGTCTCCGCAGTGAGCGACCGGGGGAATTGCCTCTAAAGTCGCGCCGATCCAGAGGCTGTTTGATGCGCATTCTCTTTGCTGCCGCCGAATGCGCTCCGATGATCAAGGTCGGCGGGATGGGGGATGTGGTGGGCTCGCTGCCACCGGCCCTTTCCAAACTCGGCCACGATGTTCGGCTGATCATGCCGGGCTATGGAAAGCTCTGGAGCAAGCTGCAGATCCCTGATGAGCCGATCTGGCGAGCTCAGGCGATGGGCACCGAATTCGCCGTTTTCGAGACCAAGCATCCCGTCAGCGGCCTGACGATCTATCTGGTGGGTCATCCCGTGTTTGATCCTGAGCGGATCTACGGCGGAGAAGACGAGGACTGGCGTTTCACCTTCTTTGCCCTGGCAGCCGCTGAATTTGCCTGGAACGTCTGGAAACCTCAGGTGCTGCACTGCCACGATTGGCACACCGGAATGATTCCCGTGTGGATGCATCAGGACCCGGATATCAGCACCGTGTTCACGATCCACAACCTCAAGTACCAGGGACCCTGGCGCTGGAAATTGGACCGCATCACCTGGTGCCCCTGGTACATGCAGGGAGATCACACGATGGCAGCTGCCCTGCTCTACGCCGACCGGGTCAATGCCGTGTCTCCCACCTACGCCCAGGAGATCCGAACGACGGAATACGGCGAAAAGCTGGAGGGTCTTCTCAACTTCGTTTCAGGAAAACTCCGAGGCATCCTCAATGGGATCGATCTCGAGGCCTGGGATCCGTCAACGGATACCTCCCTGCCGGCCCGCTTCAGTGTGGAGGACCTTTCCGGCAAGGCCACCTGCAAGCGTGTTCTGCAGGAGCGGATGGGTCTGGCGGTCCGGGAGGATGCCTTTGTGCTCGGCATGGTGAGCCGGCTTGTTGATCAGAAGGGTGTCGACCTGCTGCTGCAGGTTGCCGACCGCCTGTTCGCCTACACCGACACCCAGATCGTCGTACTCGGCACCGGTGATCGCGGACTGGAGTCGGGTCTCTGGCAGCTGGCATCCCGCCACCCGGGTCGCTGCGCTGTGTTTCTCACCTACGACGACGACCTGTCGCGGTTGATTTACGCCGGTAGCGATGCGTTCCTGATGCCGAGTCGTTTTGAGCCCTGCGGCATCAGTCAGCTGTATGCCATGCGCTACGGCTCAGTCCCCGTGGTACGCAAGGTGGGTGGTCTTGTCGACACGGTGCCTCCCCATGTTCCGGCGGAGGAGATCGGCACCGGCTTCTGCTTTGATCGCTTTGAACCGGTTGATTTTTACACCTCTCTTGTGAGGGCATGGGAGGCCTTCCGCCATCAGACCAGCTGGATGGCCCTGCAGAAACGGGGCATGACTCAGGATTACAGCTGGAACCGATCCGCTGCGGATTACGACCTGATGTATCGCGATGTCTGCGGACTGAAGGAGCCCACCCCCGACGCTGCAGCTGTGGAACAGTTCTCACGCGGTCAGGAGGCCGATCCTTCACGGCCTGACGACGCCCAGGTTGAATCAGTCCCCGAGCCCATCCCTGCCCCGGCGAGTGCCAGCCGTCGCAATCCCCTCAACAGATTGTTCGGACGACGTAACGGCTGACCTTGCCCAATCTGCCGGCGCCATACACCAGCCCCTGGCGGGAATTCGGTCGCAATCTCCGAGCTGTGCTGGCCGATCTCGGTCTGCGCATCAGAGAACTGTCGCGACGCAACCGTGAAGGTGATCTCTCGGTCCCAGCCTTCTGGCCCCCTGCCTGGGCACCGTTCTTCTGGCCTCTGCTGCTCGCCCTCGTTCTTGCGTTGCCCGCAGCGGGCTTGCGCTGGTTGAGCCTGTCCCATTCCGTTGAAGCCCCAGTTGAGCAGCTTGGTGATGGTCCATCGACATCAACCAGTCAGAGCCTTCAGGCAACCGACGCAGACGAGCTCGCGACCCCTGCGTTGCCAGGAGACAATTTGGGGAGCAATCGCGATGACGCTGCGCCGTCTTCAAGCATCGGCTCCTCAGCTGAACAATCCATTCCGCCTCCATCCGTTCCGCCAGCCCCGCCTGCACTCCAGATTGATCCCCTTCTCAACCTGATGATCGATGGCGATACGCCTGACAATCTGCTGGAGTCTGCGGAACCGGATCTGCGCGCCAATCGCCTTGTGTTGAGGGTGTCGCGATCGGGTTGGCGAGCGCTCCAGGCTGGTAGCCGTCAGGAGCAGGCTGAGACCTGGCAGTCCATCGCCGAGGATCTCGGTTATGGATCCCTCACGTTGCTTGATGACGAGGATTGTTCCTTGGGTCGCTCGGCGCGGGTGGGTGACGGCATGATCCTGTTCGATGTCGAGGTGTCCTGATGACCCTGGTGATCCAGCAGTTGATTGATCTGTGGGGGCCACCAGCGGCTGGCGTGTTTTTGCCGGACGCGCCACTTGGATCGGTCTGCACCGACAGTCGGCGGCTGAACCCGGGAGATTTTTTCGTGCCGCTGGTTGGTGAACGTTTTGACGGTCATACCTTCCTGGACAACCTGCCGAACCATGCCGCCCAGGCAGCCGTGGTGTCGCGTGCCTGGCGACAAGCGGTTCCGCCTGATCTTCTGCATTGGCGAGTCGATGACACCCTTGAGGCCTACCAGCAGTTAGGTCTGCTTCATCGTCGTGATTTGCAGCAGCCCGTCATTGCCGTCACAGGCTCCGCCGGCAAGACAACCACGCGTGAATTGATCCGATCGGTTCTGATGCCGCTGGGACCGGTTCAGGCCAGCAGTGGAAACAACAACAACGACATTGGTGTGCCGTTGACGCTGCTGCAGGCAGACAGCAGCCATCGAGCCCTTGTTGTGGAGATGGGGATGCGCGGACCGGGTGAGATCGCCCGGCTTTCGTGTTGCACGGAACCGGATCTCGCCGTGATCACCAACATTGGCACGGCACACATCGGTCGGCTCGGAAGTCGCGAGGCCATCGCCGCTGCCAAATGTGAAATTGCGACACACCTCAGCCGGGACGGCGCGGTCGTGATCCCAGCCGGTGATTCGCTGCTGGAGGCGTCCCTGTCCAGAGTCTGGTCAGGCAGAGTAATTCGCGTTCGACTTGACGACGATGTAGACGTCGATGCCGACCTGATCGGCAACCTTGAGGGTGATCAGATCGTTGTGGATGGCCAATGCCTCAACCTTCCCCTCGATGGCCGTCACAACGCGCGTAATTTTCTGCTTGCTCTGGCGGTGGCGAGGGAATTGGGAGTTCCACCGGCCAGTCTCACCGATCTCAGGGTTGACGTTCCAGGCGGGCGCAATCGCCGATTGGACAAGGACGGCCTGATCATCCTGGATGAGACCTACAACGCCTCACCGGAGGCTGTGCTTGCCGCGCTGGATCTCCTGGCAACACAACCAGGTCGTCGCTTTGCCGTTCTTGGCACGATGCTTGAGCTCGGTGATCGCAGTGTGGAGCTTCACGCATCCATCGCCGCCCGAGCGGCTGCCTTGAAACTGGATGGCCTGGTGGTTGTCGCCTCAGAGCCTGAAGCAGCCGCGATGGCGAAAGCTGCTGCCGCCATCGAGCGTCTGGCTGTGGTGTCTGCACCGGAGGCAGCCGCTGAGCCTCTGTCCCATTGGCTCAGACAAGGCGATGTTGTGCTGCTGAAGGGGAGTCGTGGTGTCGCCCTGGAGCGATTGATACCGATGCTGCCGCGTTTCTGACGCTCAGCGACATTGTTTTTCGATCCAGGACACAACCTGTTCATTGCCGTAACTCTTGGCTTGTCGCCAGTCCTTGCAGGCCCCTGTCATGTCTCCCATCATTTCGCGAGCAATGCCGCGGCTGCGGTAGGCATAAGCGTATTTGGGGGAGATGGCGATGGCCTTGTCGAACCAGCGAATCGCGCCAAACGCATCTTTGAGGTCCATCTGAACGATTCCCAGGCCCGTCATGGCAGTGGAACTGTCCGGCGACATCCTGAGGACCTGTTGAAAGTCCTTGGAACTCTGAACCATGTCGCCGTCCTGCTTGTAAATGTTCAGCCAGCCTCTGAGTTGATAACCAAACAGGTAAGAGGGGTTCAGTGCCAGGGCCCGGTTGATGTCGATCATGGCCTTGTCGTACTCCCCGAGGTAAGTCCAGGCATCGGCTCGGTTCCCGAGAGCGAAGACGTATTTTGTCGACAGTTTCAGGGCCTGGTCGCAGGCATCGACGGCGGTCTTGTATTTCGACGCCAGGATTCTGGTTGAACAGAGGTAGTTCCAGAGACTGGCGTTCTCAGGATCAATCCGGACGGCCTGCTCGAAATCGCGTTCTGCACTGACGAAATCGCCGTTTTCACGGCTCCTCAAGGCGTTGTTGAGCAGTTCAGCTGTTTGCTGAGCCTTCACGGCACCGACAGGACCCGTGGCGATGGCCAGGAATGCCAGCAGGGAGAGGGTTTGTCGTTTCATCGATGCACCGACTCCACCGTTGGCCGTTTTGCCATTGCTTAGCAGCAATCCGTCAGCCTGTCCGGCCTGCCCAACCAGGTTTGTTCGCCTGTCGCGATCGTCCAATCGCCAGCTCTCCATCCGCAACGTCCTTGGTGATCGTGGACCCCGCTGCGATCGTGACCTGCGAGCCCACTCGCACTGGGGCCACCAGAACTGAATTGGCACCGGTTTTGCTGTGATCGCCAATCATGGTGCGGTGTTTTTGAACGCCGTCGTAATTGGCCGTGATCGTTCCTGCGCCGATGTTGACGTCGCTGCCGAGCAGGGCATCTCCGATGTAGCTGAGGTGATTGACCTTGCTCCCCTGGCCGAGCTGACTTTTTTTCACTTCGACGAAATTGCCGATGCGGCAGTTGTCGCCGATCTCCGCTCCAGGCCTCAGGTGGGCGAATGGACCGATGGCAACGCCATTGCCGACAGTGGCCTCGCGCACCACGGAATGGAGCACAGACACGTTGCTGCCGAGACGTGCATTCTCGAGCAGGCTGCCCGGGCCGATGCGACAATTGTCACCGATACTGCATGCCCCACGAAGATGGGTCTGCGGTTCAATCACCACATCGTTTCCGAATTGGCATGCCTCGCTGAGCGTGCAGCTGGCAGGGTCAACAAAGGTGACTCCCTCTGCCATCCAATGATCGCGCAGACGTTCCTGCAGGAGCGTTTCGCATTGAGCCAGCTGTTTTCGATTGTTGATTCCGTTCACTTCGTCCGGGTCGGCCACCTCCACATGCATGGCTCTGGGCAGCATGGCGACCGTGTCTGTGAGGTAGAGCTCGCCCTGGTCATTGTCCCTGCTGAGTTTGGGCAGAACCTTGGCCAGCGCAAGCCAGTTGAAGCAGTAGATCCCGGCGTTTGTGAGGTTGTTGCGACGTTGTTCGTTGCTGCAATCGCGATGTTCAACGATTGCGGTCACCTGTCCCTGTTGATCAACAAAAACCCTGCCGTAGCCGGTTGGATCGCTCAGACGCGCCGTGAGCAGGGTGACATCAGCGCCGCTGCTGCGGTGACCATGTACGAGGGCCTCAATGGTTTCCGGCCGCAACAGGGGCACATCTCCATTGAGAACCAACAGTTCACCTTCAAAGTCCGGAAGAACGGGCAGCAGCTGCTGGACGGCGTGCCCCGTCCCGTTCTGAGGTTGTTGCAGAACGAATTCCAGGCCTTCCAGGGCGTTCAGGGTCTGCTCCACCCGTTCGGCTTGGTGACCAACGATCAGAATCCGTCGCTCCGGCTGTAGATTGCCTGCGCTGGCCAACACGCGCTCCACCAAGGTGGCGCCAGCCAGTGGTTGCAGCACCTTCGGAAGGGCACTTTTCATCCGTGTTCCCTTTCCAGCGGCCAGTACGGCAACAGCGAGCATCGAGTTGGAGAGTTGGAACGGGCGGAATCTATCTGGATCTGCTCAGGGATCCCGCGTCCAGGGTTTCATTGATGCCGCAGGGGACGCTCAACGTCAGATGCGGAACCGCATGGTGGATCAGGACATCGGATCAGATAGCCTGGCAGGTCAGTTGTTTCGCAAAACAAACGTCACCACAAGGGTTCTGGTCAGCGGGCAACGTCTGAGCCAATGATTCGTTAAATAATATAAAGGAGTCTTGATGGCTGCTGCTTCTCTCTTTTGAGCGTCACTCGTGAGTGGGAAGAAGACAGAGATCAGAGCAGGGATGGGATCCTGCTCTTTTTCTTTAAGCATTTACGCCGATGATGAATGTATAACTGTGATACAAAATAAAAACGCAGGCGACAACGGGAGAAGCCTGCTGCGTCGGGCATTGGGTGGTCTCGGCAGTGGCCACCCATGTCCCCCTTCCACCAACGCTTGCATCAAGTCGTCCTACCGACGCTGCCCCTACCGTTTCGTCCTCTGTTGCTGTTTCGTCGTAGTTTTGCCTCCCGTTGATTGATTAAAACAATGATTCTTTTGATCGATCGTTGAAGCATTTTTGATTTTTATCCTTGTCATTGCCGTGATGCATGACGTTACACCTGCGTATTGTTGAACTGCCAGGCATGCTTTGTCCATAATCTTTTGATCGATCATGTCGGTAAAGGATGAAAACCTCCAGGCTCATTCCTTATTTTTATTCTTCTATAAAAGACTCGGTGAAAGGGGCTCTGAAAGGTCTTCCCCTTTGAGTTGATTCTCAGTTTTCTGGAGGAGCGATGTCAGCACCCTTGTCGAAAAGTCATACTCCTTCTAATCAATTCGATTCTTTTGAATTTGGTTTGCTAATCTATCGGCCAGTGTGAGGCATTCGCGCTGAGTGAAGTTGTCGATCGTGTATGTTGCGAGAACATCCAAAGGTTTTCGATACGTCAATGCTCACAGGTCTGATCTTCTTTCCAAAGTCAAAGATCTTAGCGATGTCTCCAAGTCTGATCTTGTCAGGGCTTGTGTTTATGTCTCCACCAAGAAGGACGGAGGTGAGCGACTGAATTTCACAGCTTTTTACGAAGCACTCCTTGAGGCAAAAGGAGTGAATGTTGCCGTTGGTGGCACTGCTGGGGTTGGCAAGGCTGGCCGCAAACTCAGCTTTATCACCACTGTGCAAGGCTATGGAAACCTGCTTGTGGGTAAGGCATATACCGCCATGCTGGATCTGAATCCCGGCGATGAGTTCACCATCAAGCTCAGTAAGAAATCCATTCGTCTCGTCCCAGTCTGTGGCGACGAGGAAGGCGAATAGTGATTTGAAAGCATCAGTTTAGGAGCAATCTCTGCTTTATCGCAGGGACCTCCCAGACTGGATGCTCATGTGAAGGCTCCCCTTGGTCGGTAAAGAGAAGTGTTGGGTTTGGTTTCGAGGGGGGCTAAATGACGGCAGCCGCTGGGTAGGCGGTTGGTATGGAAGTGAAGCCCGACTTGGTGGTGTGCGAATCGAGCACTTTGACTATGTGCCTTGCCGTGTGCCTGAGTGGCGAGTGGCTTGGATAGAGCCTATGGATTTGAAGAAATCTCCAGAGATTCCAGAGGACGCCCAATAGAAGCTTTTCCCTGTGGATTGAGATGTGATTAAAGTAAGGCAGAACTAAACTTGAAGAGATGCGATTATTAGACCCTGCAGGTTGTCTCTTATGAAACTCCTTCTACTCATTGGTGCACTCCTCCTTTCAACCGCACCAGTTCAGGCTATTGAGGCATCTGAGGATTTAAATAATGAAGAGTTAGGAAAGATGCTCGAAGTTTATTCCATTGGATACGTCTCAGGGGCTCACAATTACTCATGCATAATGAAGCAGCAAGAAAAAATTAGTCAACAAGAATTTGAGGAAGCGTTGTCTGGAGCGAAGGATACGTTCAGCCTTAATTACGAGTATATAGCTAATGGTCTGCTTGAGGCAATGTGGGCAGATGTAAAGAGAGCTTGTGCGTATAAACAAATCAATATCGGTGACCTTAAATAGATGGATTTAACTGAATAATCACATGCATTCCGTCATCAATTCTTTCAGGCTAGTCCTATGAACCTCCCTCCACTCATTGGTGCACTCCTCATCTCAGCTGCTCCAGTTCAGGCCTTTGAAACATATGAGGAAGTAGAAAAAGCTTGTGATGGTTCAGAAGAAAACAGTAATTTGTGCGTAGTTGCTGCAAAACCCGGTGCTTTAATGATGATGGTGACTATGCTTTGTTACTTAGAAGCAAAAGGCAGGATTACAAAAGAGAATTTAGTTTTGACTTTGGATGAATGGAACTTTAATCAGGGTGGGAGCCCACTGTTGAATGAAGCAGTAGAGGAGACATTAAAAGATTACTCAGAATGTTCAATTAAACCTATACCCTAGTTGTTATAACAGTTCTTTCAGGCTAGTCCTATGAAACTCTTTCCGCTACTTGGCGCACTGCTTCTTTCAACAGCTCCAGTTCAGGGGTTTGAAACATATGAGGAGCTAGATAAAGCTTGCCTAGCTACAGAAGAAAATACTAATTTGTGCGAGGGTGCTGGTGATTATGTTTCTTCATCGATGGTGGCTTATTTGCTTTGTGATTCAGAAGAAAAAGGTATACTTACAACGGAGGAAATATTTTTATCTTGGGATAAAGTGAATACGATAATGACTGAGAATAATGCGAGCCCTATGTGGAATGCAGGAGCAGAAAATATGCTAGAGAGCTTCCCTGAATGTTCACTTAAACCTGTTCCTTGAAGAAGCTTAAGGATTTGAAGAAATCTCCAGAGATTCCAGAGACTGCCCAACGGAAGCTCCTGCATGTGGACTGAACTCGGGCTGATGCCCAGTAAGGCAAGCCAGCACTGCGGTAATCAAAATCAAAATCCTGGTCATACGTGTGCGAAGTCACTTGCGAAGGGCATGAGGATTTGTTCGATGCAGTCGGCGTTGACCCAGCGAATGACGCCTGTATCAACGTCAGCCACTTGGACCAAGCTTGGTGCTTTCGGGTTTCGGGCTGAGCCTTCGAGAACAATCACCTGTCCCATCCACCAGGCAGTCTCATCAGATCCAACAATCTCTGGGTGGTCCCAGACGATGACGATGTCACCGGGTTTTAGGTCAAGGAAGACGGGCCTGGTTTCGAGATGGATTGCCAAACCATGGTCGGAACTCATGATGAAAATGCTAGTACAGCTGTTCTAGACTTGTTTTGATAAAACTTTCATCGGCATGGCTACCTAAAACCAGAGGGAATCCACAGCTGGTGTCAATAAGCAGATGTACAGTGAATTGTCGGTGTAGTGCCACCATATATGGCGTACTGAGCAGACCGTAGCTTGCCCAGCAATAGAGTCAACCGCCACCGGCAGATAGTTTTGCTCTTCTGCCCTTTCCGGGTCCTACACCAATTCAGGTGCTGTGCCGTTGAAGGCCATGTGGACACACCTCCAGAATTGTCATGTCATCTGGTCGGTCTACACCAATGTTTGGTTATTGCTTTCACCTCTAAAGCAAGCGCTCGCCGTTCAACTCCTTCTTACCCATTGGGGTGAGCCCTGGAACCAATCACCCAAATCATCACGCGAGCCCTTGAAATGATCTTCACTGGTTTGCCCGGGTAGGTTCATTTGTTGCATGAATCCATTAACAGAATCCTGACCGAGATGACCTTTGGCTTGAATGGATCTGGCTTTACGGAGCCAATGCCAGACCGTTGAGTTTCTGTCTGCATGTTTCTGAACAAGAATTCTTTCATCCAAACTTACATGTTCGTTTCTAGACAAACGAGTAAGAATATCTTGGAGTAAAAGTCTTGTTTTCGTGGTCAGCATCAGAAGGAAATCTTCTCAGTAAATCGTAGTGAGAATGTTTTAGGTGTCTGCAAATTCTCGAAATGCTTACAAAACCACAAAACTGTGTTGGTTACGCTAAGTGCAATGCCAGCAAATAATTGCTTGCTTTTATCCTCTTCTTTTTGATTGATTAGTTTTCTGCATCGAAGGCCAGAAAACTGTTTTGTTGGCTACTCATTCCGTTGAAATGTTGTAGTGCATACCATTTACAGCGTTGACACTCGATGGCTTTAACGCCATTCGTGGACAACTTTTGCTAAGCACAATGTCCTGGATTGCAGCAAAAAATCTTTAAAGGTCATCATGAGATGCGCTAAGGATGAATGTCTGTATGTCAACCAATGATCGAGCGGCTGGTTACAGTTTGATAGGACTTATTCGGCCTGCACGTAGCAGACGCTGGGATATCAGCACGATTCTTAAGTAAAAATTGATCAAAGAAAATCCCAAAGGTATTTTGAACATGGAGGGGTTGTCATGATTGCATCCCGATATCCAAGCTCAAATAATTCTGCTTCAAATTTGTTGCTTGATGTCGTCATCGCTTCAACTATTGATAATACGTATGTTTCGAATAAGTTTGGTTTGATTTTTTCCTGGCTTCGCATTCTGCAAAGCAAGCCAATTTGATAGTACGCCATGTAATAATATTTTAGTAGAGAGCATAATGTCTTGTTTCCTTCAGACTTGGCACAAGCGAAAATCAGCCAATCTTCAGGAGCTTTCACCTGAGACATTTCACTTGCCTGAACTGATGTCACTGAAAGGAAGATTGCGCCGAGTAGTGGAAAGAGCTTCAACATGACTGCTTGGTCCAATTCACCCATCAACTTTACGTCTGTTTTTATGTTGTCTGCTGTTCAGTCCGTGCGATCGATCGATGGTCAATGCACGGTCTCATCTCGGTCATTTTGCATCTGGTTTCGCCCACGCCACGCTGTGACCTCCGTCTTTTAAAACTAAAAGTTTATGATCGAAGCGTTCGTCGTCTAAGAGCCAGCATTAAAATAGTTTAGTTGTAAAGGTATTGAGTTTGACGCATTTTGCTGCTTTCTTTACCCTGATCCTCCTGGCCACACCGGTGCTGGAGGCTGCCCCTCGTAAGCTTCATCCAAGGACAGTGAAATGTACGCTGATTTGATACAGGCCCAAAATTCGTGTTGATCGCTACGACTGCGAGGTGATCACATACAAAGACGGATCTTCCGAGGTGTTCGCTGCCAACGGATATTCTCTTAAATTCCCCACGAAAGTCGCTCGTCCTTATACAATCCTGAATACGAATCCAATTATTATCAACAAATGGAAGGATTTCACACTTCAGATCGAGGGTCTTGTTGAGTTCTGGAGATAGGCTTTATGTCGTCCTCATTGTTTGCTTGTTGAGCCTGCAGGATTTAGCTGATTGCTGATTCTTCCTTCGACTGTGCTTCGCCGTCGTTGACGTTTGGCGACGTGTTGATGGTTTGGTTCAGTGAGGTGATTGCATCATTGTTGAATCTCGAAATGTGATCAAATGGCATCCTCTGGCGTCCTGATTTCAGTTGGATGCTGCGTCAGGCAATTGAAGAAATTGCTTGGGTGATATTGCGTCTGTTGATGATATTGATCGATTGATTGATCCGTTGCGCCTCAATGGTTGGATTGTCTGCGAACGCACGTGCCAACCTGACTCACTAACTCATTGAACGTGAGCTTTTTTGAACTGGTGAACCCAGCCATGTTCAACCCTGGTCTTTCCACCTCCGCTGCCAGGCATTGGTCGCTTCCAGCGCACAGTGATTCTGTTCCACCTGGCGCCGCTGCAGGATCTCCGCGGCGTTGCCAGTCGATGTTGGGTCACGGAAGGGAATCGCGGCTCGGGTGAGCAGATGTTCCCGCTCCATCACACTCAGTGGACGCCAGCCTGGACCGGTTTCCGAGCAGAGGCCCCCTGGCTTCACGGCCATCGTGCCGCTGCTCCATCCCGGGCGTTCCCCAGGGGCTGGCAGCAGCGAATACAGCGACAATCCAGCCCGTTGGAGGCTGGCTCGGACCGCAGCTGATCGGCTGTAGGTGAGCAACCGGCCCCCTGGTGCCAAACGTGCGGCCAGGGCACTCAGAAACTCCTCGGTCCACAGCTCCGGACAGCGCTGGGGAGAGAAGGCGTCCTGCAGGATCAGATCAAAGCTCTGGAGTGCAGGGATGTGTTGCAGCATCACGCGCGCATCCCCCCACAGCTGCGTTCCTCGGCTCATCGCATCATGACGGCTGTTTCCGTTGATGCCCTCGTCTGTCCAGCCGTCGCTGGCCTGGATCGCCTGCAGCCGTTGCAGCACAGCTTGAGGCCATTGGGTGCAGAATCCATGATCGGCAAGCGCCAGTTGCAGCGGTCGACGGTCCAGCTCCAGACCCCACCACTGCAGAGCAGGCGGCGGCTCCGCCAAAGCCGTCAGGATCACTGCGGTGTTGTAGCCGAGTCCCAGGCACACATCGAGAATCGCGAGACGTTGTCCCGCAACAAAGCGCGAGAGCTCTGCTGGTTTGGCGAATTTGGCCAGGGCCTCGTTCAGCGCTCCGGCGGAGTTGTGAAATGCCTCGCCAAACCGTTCGCTCTCCAGGCTGAAGCTGCCATCCGCGGTGGGATAGGCCGAGAGCTTCCCCGGATCAGCAGCGAAGGCGTTCAAGCTCATCCCAGAAGGCGGGATAGGACACAGCCGCCGCTTCACTGCGAAGCAGCGTGGAGTCCCCTTCGGCCAGCATCGCGGCCACCGCCAGGCTCATTGCGACCCGATGGTCGGTTTCGCTGTCGAGCTCTGCACCCTTGAGGGGGCGTCCGCCGCGGATGGTCAATCCGTCGTCGTGTTCTTCGATATCGGCCCCCATGGCCTTGAGTTGACTTGCCATCACCGCCAGCCGGTCCGTTTCCTTCACCCGCAGTTCGGACGCACCGCTGATCCGGCTTTCGCCATCGCAGAAACAGGCGGCGACGCTGAGGATCGGGACCTCATCCACGAGGCGGGGCGTGATCTCTTCGCCGAAGGCAAACGGTTTCAGTGGCCCATGGGTGATGCGCAGGTCCCCCACCGGTTCTCCGGCCACATCACGGCGGTTGAGCACCTCGATGCGGGCCTCCATCTGCTCCAGCACCTCGAGAATTCCGGTGCGAGTGGGGTTGAGCCCGACATTCTCGATGGTGAGATCCGCCCCGGGCACGAGTGCTCCGGCCACCAGCCAGAAGGCAGCGGAACTGATGTCGCCAGGAACCACCACGTCCTGACCATGCAGGCTCGCTCCAGGGCGGACGGTGATGTGTCGTCCCATCTCACCATCCACCTCAAGGTCGGCGCCAAAGGCGCGCAGCATCCGTTCGCTGTGATCGCGGGAGCGCGCCGGCTCGATCACGTTCGTAACACCTTCAGCCGTGAGGGCAGCCAGCAGCAACGCTGATTTCACCTGGGCGCTGGCCACCGGCGTTCCGATCACCACTCCCCTGAGCCGGCATCCCTGCACGGCCAGGGGCGCCAGGTTGCCGCCCTCACGGCCGCGAACCTCGGCACCCATCGAGGCCAGGGGCTGACCAACCCGTCCCATCGGTCGTCGCCGCAGTGAGGCATCGCCATCCAGGACGAAATGGCGCCCTTCACGTCCCGCCAGCAGCCCCAGCATCAGGCGCATCGTTGTCCCGGAATTGCCGCAGTTGAGGATCTCTGCCGGTTCCTTCAGACCATCGAGTCCCACCCCTTCAACGGTGACGATGCCGTTTTTCTCGATCGGGCTGATGCTGACGCCCATCGCCCTCAGACATGATGCCGTGCTCAGGGGGTCTTCGGCGGGCAGCAGGCCCTGGATGGTTGTTGTGCCCTCGGCAATCGCTCCGAAGAGCAGCGAGCGATGGGATATTGATTTATCTCCAGGGACCTTGACGCGACCGCTGAGGCTGCCGCCGGCCTTCAGCTCGCGAGGAGAAGTGGTGCCTGCGGTCGCGCTCAAAGCCTGGGGCTCGTCAACGGTCGATCCTATGGGGCGGTGTTGATGGCCTGGATCAAGCGATCGAGGGCGTAGCCGAACAGGCTGGGATCCGGTTCGTCGCTGCCGAGGTCATCAAGGCCGAGCTCGCTCCAGCGTTGGCTGATGCGCTGCTCCAGGTCCGCTGGCCGACTCAGGGGTTCGCCCCAGTCATGGTTTTTCTCGGGCCCCACCTTTGTGGTGGCATCGATGGCGAGACGTCCACCGAGGCCAAGCTGCTCACTGGCAAAGTCCAGGCTGTCAAAGGGAGTGTCCGCCAGGGTGAACAGATCTCTCTGGGGATCAACCTGGGCTGCGATCGCCCAAACCACCTGGCGGGGGTCACGGACGTTGATCTGCTTGTCGACCACAACCACAAACTTGGTGTACGTGAACTGGGGCAGGGCACTCCAGAAGGCCATGGCCGCGCGCTTGGCCTGGCCGGGATAGGCCTTGTCGATGGAAATCACGGCCAGTTTGTAACTGAGGGCCTCCATCGGCAGGAAGAAATCGGTGATCTCGGGGATCTGCTGCCGCAGGATCGGGGTGTAGATGCGATTCAGGGCAATGGCCAGCATCGCTTCCTCTTTGGGGGGGCGACCGCTGAACGTGGTCAAAAACACTGGGTCACGGCGCTGCGTCATGCAGTGGAAGCGCACCAGTGGTGAGTCCTCCACGCCGCCGTAGAAGCCCATGTGATCACCAAACGGCCCATCCGGAAGCACCTCGCCCGGCGTGATCGTCCCCTCCAGAACCACCTCGCTGTGGCTCGGCACCTGCAGATCCAGGGTTTTGCAGGGTGTGAGCCGCACGCCTTCGCCTGCGTAGATGCCTGCAAACAACCATTCGCTCAGCTGAACCGGAATGGGAGTGGCTGCAGCCATCACAAGCAGCGGATGCACGCCGATGGCCACAGCAACCTCAAGCTTCTGGCCAAGGGCTGCCGCCTTGCGGAGGTGGCGGGCTCCGCCGCGCACACTCAGCCAGTGCACCGTCATGGTGTTGATGGATTGGCGTTGCAGTCGATAGACACCAACGTTGGGGACGCCGGTTTCGGGATCCTTCGTGATCACCAGCCCGAGGGTGATCACACCACCGGCATCTCCCGGCCATGGACGGATCAGTGGAATGTTGTTGAGATTGACGTCATCGCCTTGAAGGATCTGCTGCCGGCAGGGCGGCGTGAGATCTCGATCCGGCCTGGCCTTGATCAGATCCCAGAACACCCGCGCAAACTGCTTGGTCTCCCCCAGGCCCTTGGGTGGGCGTGGCTGTTGCAAGAGGGCGAGACGGCTGCCGAGCTCTTCAAGCTGCTCGGCTCGCTCCAGCCCCATGCTCCACACCACGCGCTCGACGGTGCCAAGCGTGTTCACGGCCACCGGCATGGAGGAGCCGATCACGTTTTCAAACAGCAGTGCTGGACCCCCCATCGTGAGGACCCTGTCAGCGATAGCCGCCAGTTCCAGATCAGGGTCGACCGGAGCCGTGATCCGTCGCAGTTGACCTTTTTGATCCAGGAGATCCAGGAAGCCGCGCAGGTCGCGGGTGGCCGATCCCGATCCGAACAGGGCCATGGCGACGACAAAGGTCTGACGATTGGCCTCGGTACTGTGTCGCACGCTGATCCGGAGCGTGGCCATGCAGGTCTTCTATTTCGATGTGCCCGCTGAGATGCCAGCGGATTGCAAGCCCGAGGCGGCTGTGGTGATCGATGTTCTGCGGGCGACGACCACCATCGCCTGGGCCCTTTACAACGGCGCTGAAGCAGTGGAAGCGTTTGCCGACCTGCAGCGTCTCAACGCATCGGCTGAAGCCTGGACTGGCAGCCCCCGGTTGCTCCTGGGCGAACGCGGCGGACAGATGTTGGCTGGCTTTGACCTCGGCAATTCCCCTGTGGCCGTGGTGCCTGAAATCGTGGGCGGAAAACGCTTGTTCATGAGCACCACGAACGGCACCCGCGCCCTGGATCGCGTGCGGGACGTTCCCCTGCTGTTGACCGCTGCCCTGCCCAATCGGGAGGCGGTTGCCCAGCGCCTGCAGAGCAAACAGCCGGCGATGCTCGCCATCGTCGGCAGTGGGTGGGAAGGGGCCTATTCCCTTGAAGACTCCCTCGCGGCCGGAGCCCTCGGTGCCAGGCTGAAGGAGCTCGATCCTGAGGGGGTCGTGATCGCTAACGATGAGCTCATGGCTGCGATCGCCCTCTGGGATCAGTGGAAGCAGAATCCAGAGGGATGTTTGCGTGCGGCCAGCCATGGCCAGCGCCTGATTCGTCTCGGCGATCACGACGCTGATTTCCGCTGCTGTGCCGGTCTTGACCAGCTGAATGTGGTGCCGACCCAGGTGGAGCCGGGCGTTCTGAAGGCAGCCTGAGCACCTCTAAAGTCCCGCTCAACGAATCGATGTCGTGACCGATTTCCTCGCGGCTGCTCTTCAACTCACCAGCGGTCAGGATCCGGAGAGGAATTTCACGGCGGCTGAGGAACAGATCGACCTGGCGGCCCGGCGCGGTGCCGAACTGGTGGGTTTGCCGGAGAACTTCGCCTTCATGGGGGATGACGCCCGCCGGCTGGAGCTGGCGCCAAGCCTTGCTGATCAATGCAGCCGCTTCCTGGTCACGATGGCCCGTCGGTACCAGGTTGTTCTGCTCGGAGGCGGTTTCCCCGTTCCGGTTGGCGATGGATCACGCACTCTCAATCGTGCTGAGCTCGTCGATCGCGATGGGCAGTGCCTTGCTCGTTACGACAAGATTCATCTGTTCGATGTTGATCTGCCGGACGGCAACACCTACCGGGAGTCGGCAACGGTGACCCCAGGCGACAACCTGCCTCCCGTGGTGGACGTTCCGGGCTTGTGTCGACTGGGGGTGTCCATCTGTTACGACGTGCGCTTCCCTGAGCTCTATCGCCATCTCGTTGGTGCCGGGGCCGATCTGCTGATGATTCCTGCCGCGTTCACGGCCTTCACGGGCAAGGATCACTGGCAAGTGCTGCTTCAGGCCCGTGCCATCGAGAACACGGCCTACGTGCTGGCACCTGCCCAAACCGGCCTTCATTACGGACGGCGCCAGAGCCATGGCCACGCCATGGTGATCGATCCCTGGGGCACGGTTCTCGCCGATGCCGGCGTTCAGCAGGGAGCTGCCATCGCGCCGGTCAACGTCTCGCACGTCGGCCGTGTCCGGGAGCAGATGCCGAGCCTGCGACATCGGCAACCGGCTTTGTTCTGAAGAGGATGTTGGCGTCATGGTCCCGCGGATGGACGCTGGCTGCGGGAGCGGCCCTGCAGGTTCATCTGCTGATGGTCGCGCTTCCCGCACGTGCTGCCAGTGCCCTCGCGGCCTGGGCGTTCACCGAACAGGGAGTGTTGCAGCTTCGTACCAGCCGTAATGCACGGCTTGAGGCGTTTTATCAGCAGCCCAGTGATGGGCGGGGAACCCGCGTCTGGATTGATTTCCCTGGAGAGTTGAGGTTCCCGCGCAAGTTGGTTGGCCGTGGCGCGATCAAGGAGATCCGCCTGGGGAAACCACGGCCTGGAGCGACCCGACTGGTGGTGGAATTCCAGCCAGGAGTTGAGCTGGAGCCGTCCCAGCTGAAGTTGCGCGGCACCTCCCCCGATCGCTGGGAATTGCGATTCCAGGGACTGCCAACCCGTGGGCTGGATGATTTCGGAGAGGGGGATCTCACCGGTCGCAGCACCGCCTGGAGACCACCCAGTCGCATTGTTCCCAGTCAGGCCCCTGTCAATCCGGCAGGGCTGCCGACCGTCAAACGGGGTCGCTATCGCGTGGTGATCGACCCTGGCCACGGAGGGCCTGACCCCGGTGCCGTGGGCATTGGCGGTTTGCGTGAGACCGATGTGGTGCTTGACGTCTCCCTGCAGGTGGCCGCTCTGCTGCGCGCTCGCGGCGTCGATGTTCGGATGACGCGGACATCGGAAATCGATGTTGATCTTCCCCCCCGCGTCAATCTGGCCAACCGTTCCGGTGCCACGGCCTTCGTGAGCATCCATGCGAATGCCCTAAGCATGAGCCGGCCGGATGTGAATGGCATCGAGACCTTCTTCTTCTCCGACCCCCGTTCCGGTCGCCTGGCGTCCTATCTGCAGCAACAGATGATGGCGGTGTCTCCCGGCACTCCCAACCGAGGCGTCAGGCGGGGCCGTTTTTTTGTGATTCGCCGCTCCGCAATGCCGTCGGCGTTGGTGGAGATGGGGTTCGTGACGGGTGAGATCGACGCTCCTCGCCTGGCACGAGCGGACCACCGACGACGTCTTGCCCTGGCCATCGCCGCCGGCATCCTCAACTACCTCAAATTCGAAGTGAAGTGAGCTCAGTTCTTGGCCTGTTTGACAGTGGGGTTGGTGGCCTCACCGTGCTGCGCCGCGTATTGGAGCGTCATGGCCCCGTCCGTTGCATCTATCTGGGGGATACAGCCAGAGTGCCCTACGGCTGCCGATCCCCGGAGGAGATCCGCTCCATTGCCGTGGAGGTGGTGCGTTGGCTGCGTCAGCAAGGGGTGACCACAGTGGTGATGGCCTGCAACACCACCAACGCCTTGGCAAGGGATGTTGCCGAGGGTCAGGCCGGCGTCCCGGTGATCGGATTGATTGGTGCGGCCTCAGCGATGGTGCGAGAGCAGCGCGTCGGTGTTTTGGCGACTGCGGCCACGGTGGCATCGGGTGCTTACCGCACCAGCATCGAGGCACTGAATCCCGGTGCTCAGGTTTTCGAACAGGCCTGCCCGGACTTTGTGCCTTTGATTGAACAGGGCGATTTGCAGTGCAATCAACTGCGTCGTGCCGTTGAGACCTATCTCAAGCCGTTGAAGGTGCGATCCGTGCAGTCGGTCGTGCTCGGCTGCAGTCACTACCCGCTGCTGGTGCCGCTGCTGCGCGAGTTCCTTCCTGAGGGGGTGCGTCTGATCGATCCAGCTCTGGGGGTGACGCAGCAACTGGATGCCTTGTTGGGGCCACCCAAAACAAGCCATGCAGGCGCTGTGGCACTGGAGCATTGCCGTCTCTGCGTGACAGCCGATTCCGAGGGGTTTCAGGATCGCGCCACGCCATGGCTGGGCCAGCGCCCGCAGGTTGAATTGGTGCAGCTGCAGTCCTGAACAGAAGGCCACTAGGATCGCTGCGCGAAAGGGACTCATGATCACCGTCACCGAGCTGCTGGCACCGGTTGAAAACGACCTCGAGACCCTGCTAAGTGATCTGCGCAGCCTGATCGGCGCGGGACATCCAATTCTCCAGGCTGCCGCTGAACATTTATTTAGCGCCGGTGGCAAGCGTATCCGCCCAGGCATCGTCCTGTTGATCTCCCGTGCCCTGGCCAGGGATGGCGAGTTGTCGGCCCGTCACCGTCGCCTGGCTGAGATCACCGAGATGATCCACACGGCCTCGCTCGTTCACGATGATGTGGTCGACGAAGCGTCCACCCGGCGTGGCGTTGAAACGGTTCACAGCCGCTTTGACGCACGGGTTGCTGTTCTGGCCGGTGATTTTCTCTTTGCCCAGGCCAGTTGGCATCTCGCCAATCTGGATGATCTGGATGTGGTCAAGCTGCTCAGCCGCGTCATCATGGATCTGGCTGACGGCGAAGTGAAACAGGGGTTGTTTCGCTATGAAACCGGACAGAGTTTTGAGACGTACCTCGAGAAGAGTTACTGCAAAACCGCCTCTCTGATTGCCAACAGCTCCCGGGCAGCGGGTGTTCTCAGTTCATGCACCGAGCCCCAACTCGACGGCTTGTATCAATTCGGCCGCCAACTCGGGCTGGCCTTCCAGGTTGTCGATGACATCCTTGATTTCACCGGCAGCGAGCAGCAGCTTGGTAAGCCGGCGGCCAGCGATCTGGCCAGTGGTTACCTCACAGCACCCTGTTTTTATGCCATGGAGGAACATCCTGAGCTGACTGCTCTGATTGACCGCCAGTTCAGTGGAGCTGAGGATCTCGATCGAGCGCTGGCGATGGTGCGTTCCTCGAAGGCGATCCCGAGAACACGGGAGCTGGCCGAAACCTTTGCCCGTGAGTCGAGGGAAGCGATCGCATGGTTGCCCGACTCCCCCTCCAAACGGGCTCTGATGGAGCTCCCTGATTTCGTTCTCAGCCGTCTGTATTGATCAGACAGTCCAGGACCGTCGACAGACTGCTGATGTGACACGGGTCAACCTCCAGTGAGTCGCATCCCGTCTCTCGATCCAGGACCCAAACCCGACATCCGGCGGCCTTGGCTGCTGCGGTTCCTGCTCTTGAATCCTCCAGTGCCCAGCATTGCTTTGGACTGACCCGCAGTCGTCGGGCCGCCAACAGGAACGGTGCCGGATCAGGTTTTCCAGCGATCAATTCGGGATCATCGCCATAGATCCGGACCTCGATCAATCCAAGCCAGGGGTGGGGTCCGCTTTTGAAGCGGACGGACTCCTCACTGCTGCTGGTGACCAAGGCCATGGGAATCTTCTCTCGATGGCAGAAGCGGATCAGATCGTTCGCCGCAGGCATGGCGTTTGCCTTGACCAACAGCTTTTTCACAATCGGTTGCTGAACCGCCAGCAGGGCCTCAGTCCCCACCGGTTCCGGCAGCCTTTCACTGACGTGTTGGGCACAGTCCTGACGGCGACGGCCTCTCAGTTGCAGCAGCTCGTCGTCACTGAGGTGTCCGCCGAAATGGGCAGCAGCTTCTGCCCAGGCCCGCCCATGCAGGGGCTCGGTGTTGAGCAGGAGGCCATCGAGATCGAACAGACACGCGGCGGGACGGATGCGGATGCTCATGGTTTCCAGTCAAGTCCCTCTGGCCTTGCCGACGGATTGCAACGAGTCCGGGGTGGCTGGCCCCGCCCTTCCTACCCTGGCCAGCGAGCTGGGAGACAAGCGCCTGCCGTGACTGACACCAAGACGACGATCGAGAGCGTGCTGCAGGAAGGTCGGGTCTTCGATCCGCCGGCTGCCATGGCGTCCCAGGCTCGGATCGGCAGTCTGGATGCCTACCGGCAGCTTGCTGATGCTGCCAGGCTTGATCCCGACGCGTTTTGGGGCGAAGCGGCCTGTCGCGAACTTCATTGGTTTGAGCCGTTTCACACTGTTCTCGACTGGAGTGATGCGCCCTTCGCGCGTTGGTTTGAAGGTGGGACCACCAATCTGTCCTTCAATTGCCTTGATCGCCATCTCACCGGGCCTACGGCCAATAAAACAGCCCTGATCTGGGAGGGCGAACCGGGAGATGTTCGTCGGTTCACCTACCGCAAGTTGCATGCCGAGGTCTGCAAGGCCGCCAATGCCTTGAAGGCGATCGGCGTTGGCAAGGGAGACCTGGTGGCTCTCTACATGCCCATGATTCCTGAGGCAGCGATCGCCATGCTGGCCTGTGCGCGAATCGGTGCGCCTCATTCGGTGGTGTTTGGCGGATTTTCCGCGGAGGCCCTCCGAGACCGTCTCATCGATGGTGATGTCAAGACGGTGATCACGGCCGACGGCGGTTTTCGCAAGGACAAACCCGTCTCCCTGAAGCCGGCTGTGGACGCAGCCCTGGCCGACGGTGCCTGTCCATCCGTTCAATCGGTGCTGGTGGTGCAGCGCACCAAGCAGGACATCACGATGGTGGAGGGTCGCGACCAGTGGTGGCATGCGCTGGTGGATGGTCAGAGCGACGACTGCCCCGCTGAGCCGATGGCCAGTGAGGATCGCTTGTTCGTGCTGTACACCTCAGGCTCTACCGGTAAACCCAAGGGTGTGGTGCACACCACGGCTGGCTACAACCTCTGGGCCCATCTCACCTTCCAGTGGATCTTCGACATCCGGGACGATGATGTCTACTGGTGCACGGCCGATGTGGGCTGGATCACCGGCCACAGCTACATCGTCTACGGACCGTTGTCCAACGGCGCCACCACCGTGATGTTCGAGGGTGCCCCTCGCCCGTCCAAACCCGGTGCGTTCTGGGAACTCGTGCAGAAGCATGGCATCACGATCTTCTACACGGCACCTACGGCGATTCGTGCCTTCATGAAAAGCGGCCGAGAGGTCCCGGATCAGTACGACATGGGCAGCCTGCGCCTGCTGGGAACCGTCGGGGAACCGATCAACCCGGAAGCCTGGATGTGGTATCGCGATGTGATTGGTGGCAATCGCTGTCCCATCGTCGACACCTGGTGGCAGACCGAAACCGGCGGAGTGATGATCAGCCCGCTTCCAGGGGCCACGCCCACCAAGCCTGGTTCGGCCACGCTCCCATTGCCAGGGATCCAGGCCGACATTGTTGATGCGGAAGGCAACAGCTGCGGAGCTGACGAAGGCGGTTATCTGGCAGTACGCGCTCCATGGCCGGGAATGATGCGCACGGTGCACGGGAATCCCCAGCGGTTCCGCGAAAGTTACTGGGAGCACATCCGACCAGCCGATGGCTCATACCTCTATTTCGCGGGCGATGGTGCTCGCCGTGACGCTGACGGCTACTTCTGGGTAATGGGTCGCGTTGACGATGTGATCAACGTGTCAGGTCATCGGCTTGGAACGATGGAGATTGAATCGGCTCTCGTGAGTCACGCTGCTGTTGCTGAAGCGGCTGTGGTCGGCCGACCGGATGATCTCAAGGGAGAGGGGATTGTGGCCTTCGTGACCCTGGAGGCTGGTCGTGTGCCTGAGTCAGCGCTTGTCGCGGAATTACGCGCACATGTGGGCAAGGAGATCGGTCCGATTGCCAGACCGGACGAGATCCGCTGCAGTGATGCCCTGCCCAAAACCCGCAGCGGCAAGATCATGCGCCGGATTCTTCGGGCACTGGCTGCGGGAGAAGAGGTAACCGGCGATACCAGCACCTTGGAGGATCGCTCCGTGCTCGATCGGCTGCGGGCCTGATGGTTTTGGTTTAAAGCATCGCCTGATCTCTGATGGTGGTGGTGAGGCGTCGCGTCACCGCCACCCGCTTCGGATCATCCGCCCAGTCCCCCAGAACGCTGCGGCGCAACCCTGCACTGGCGGGGGTCAGATGGTTACCTGGGAGGTGCAGAACCTCGCTGGCATCCTCAGGGCGCTGACGAAGAGCCGCGATCAGGTCATCACTCTGGTCAAGTTCGTCACGTCCGAAACGCACAACAAGATTGCGGGGTTGCAGATAATGCCGGCTGATCAATCGCAGGGTTTCTGCAGGGCTTGGACTGAATTCCGTCTCTACTCCAAGACGCGGTGCCAGGTCGCCCAGCAGGGGAATCGAGCGATCCGCTGCGAAGTTGTTGAAACTCAGGGCCACAAGGCTGTTGCTGCCTCGTCCTCCGTCGGGAGCCAGAAGCAGGAGTTTGCAGCCGAGGCTGTGACCCAGTCGCAACGACGGGGGAAGTGACCCACTGCGTTCGATGAGTCGCCGCCGAGCCTCTCGCAATTCGCTCCAGGCCTCACGAGCCAAAGCCTGATGGTCGAATCCTGGAACATATGCCCAAGCGTGAACGGCGATGTTCAACTGGGCGAGGTCCTCCAGCAGCCTGCGGTAGCTCAGCTGAGGTGTTGCGGCGAGATAGCTCCCACCAATGAATTCCACCAGGGCCTGAGGCCGGTTCGGGCGGAGCTGCCAGAGATTTCCCTGCTGTCGCCAGCTGTTCATGCCGCCGGAGTTGAGGCGAGGCTCCTGATCACGCGCAGAGACTCCCGAACGTGGGCGGGGCCGTCGAGGAGATTCTCGATGATGTGCCGGATGATTCCATCACCATCCACCACATAGGTGACGCGACCGGGCAGCAATCCCATCGCTCTGGGCACACCGAGGCGTTTGCGCAGAGCATTGTTGGTGTCGCACAGCAATGGATAAGCCAAGCTGTGGCGATTGGCGAAGCGTCGATGGCTGACCGCGTCGTCAGCACTGACGCCCCACACCACTGCTCCGAGTTCGGTCAGAGCCTTGTGGTTGTCCCGGAAACTGCAGGCTTCAATCGTGCAGCCCGGCGTGTCGTCCTTGGGGTAGAAGAACAACACCAGGGGGCGACCGGCGAGATCATCACTTGATCGCTGTTCGCCGTCCTGGTCGAGAAGGTTGAAGGAAGGGAGACGATCACCGGCCCTGAGTGCCATCACAGCGCATGAGAGAGGGTTGAGCCTAGGGATCGTCGGCCTTGCCTGGCGCGGGACAATCAGCGCAGGGAGGATCGTTCGGCATGGGTGAGCAACTGAATCTGCTGAGTGGAGAGCCTCAGGTGTCTGCCTCGGAGCCCACCACGGCATCAGGGCCAATGGTCGTTCCCGACAGCCTGCCTGTGCCCAACAGCCTGCTGATCATTGACACCGAAACCAGCGGTCTCGATCCCGAGCAGGATCACTGTCTTGAAGTGGGATCGATTTTGTTCTCCGTGGCCGATCGGGTGGTTCTCGCCCAGCAATCGTTCCTGCTTCCGGTGTCCAGCAACGCGGCAGAACCGATCAACCGCATTCCAGCCTCTGTGACCCGTCTGCCTCAACCGTGGAGGCAGGCTCTGGATTACTTCTCAGCACTGATTGATGCCGCTGATGTTCTGGTGGCCCACAACGCGGCTTTCGATCGTCAGTGGTTCGGCCATGGTTCGCTTCCCGCTGTCCAACGACCCTGGCTTTGCACGATGGAGGACATCCGATGGCCAGCGGAGCGGCAACTGCGCAGTCGCCCTTCCGTCCGTGATCTCGCCTTGGCCTACGAGATCCCGGTCTGGGCTGCCCATCGTGCCCTGAGCGACTGCACTTACATCGCCGAAGTGTTTCGTCGCTGCGAGGATCTCGAGGGTCTGTTGATCAGGGGACTTGAGCCGCGCCAGTTGATGCGGGCCCAGGTCTCCTACGACAATCGCCATCTCGCCAAAGATGCGGGATTCCGCTGGAATGATCCGATCAAGGGCGCCTGGACACGGCGCCTGAGCGAGCGAGAGGCTTCAGAGCTTGCCTTCTCCGTTGATGCTGTTGAGCCACTGCCGGAGCATCAGGCAGCCTGAGCAGCGCGGTCGTTCCTTTTGCTTCATCTCTCCGAAGCCACTGCGTTGTTTTTCCGAATTCCGCTGCATTGTCAGCAGGCTGTTGTCATGGCGGCCTTCATTCACCATCAGCAACGTCCACTTCGCTCACGTCTGCGTCACTGGCAGCAGGTGCGCACCTGGGCTCGTCTGATCCGTGAAGCTGAAGCCCTGTGGCATGTCGATGTCCGAGCGCTTCGACGGCTGGGGGCCGTTGAGCTGTCGCAGCTGATCGAGGAAGTTCCCGCGACGCACCGGCGCCGTGTAAACCGCTGGCTGGATTCCTACTCCGTGGCAACACGCTTGCACCGTGTTCCCAGTTCGCAGAGAGATGACAATGCTTGCTGAATACCAGTTTTTGTTGAACAGCAGTTTTTGCTCAACAACAAGCTGGCTGAATGTTTGGAGCTTGAGTGAAATAGATGTCAACCAATTGATTACCCAATTTTAAACGAATCCTAACGACGAAGATTGTTGATCCAGGCTACTTCTGGGGCGCAGATTTTCACCGAAAGGTCTCCCATGAGCTTCGCAAAGAAGGCTCTTCTCTTGTCTTCTGTTCTCGTCCTCGGGGCTGGCATGTCCGCCTCGGCCGCTGGAAAGCTGAACGGTGCTGGCGCAACGTTTCCCGCCAAGATTTATCAGCGTTGGTTTGCTGAACTGGCTAAGTCCGGTGGGCCCAGGGTTAATTACCAGGCTGTCGGTTCCGGTTCAGGGCGCAAGGCGTTCATTGATCAAACGGTCAACTTCGGTGCATCGGATGACCCGATGAAGAAGACGGATATGGCCAAGGTGAAGCGCGGTGTGGTTTAGATTACAATGGTTGGTGGAACCATTGCATTCGGATACAACAAGCCTGGCTGCAACCTGAAGCTGACCCAGAAGAAGGCTGTCTTGGTTGCCATGGGCAAGATCAAGAACTGGAAGGATCTTGGCTGCGCGCCCGGAACGCTCGTCTGGGTACACCGTTCCGATGGCTCCGGAACGACCAAGGCTTTCACCAATTCCATTCAGGCGTTCTCCTCTAAATGGACGTTGGGAACCGGAAAGTCTGTGAAGTGGCCAGCAGGAGTTGGTGCGAAAGGGAATTCCGGCGTCGCTGCAGTGATCCAGAACCGCGTGGGTGCCATCGGTTATGTGAACCAGTCGTACATCAAGGGAAAAGTTGTTGCCGCTGCCCTTCAGAACAAGTCCGGCGAGTTCCTCAAGCCTTCCGTGTCCTCTGGCGCCAAGGCCCTGAATGGCATCAAGCTTGATTCCGATCTCGCTGGCAAGAACCCCAACCCTTCCGCCAAAGGTGCTTACCCAATTGCAACCCTCACCTGGGTTCTTGCTTACAAGAAGGGCAACGGTGCCAATGCTGCCGCGGTGCAAAAGGCCTTCAACTACATGCTGAGCTCGAAGGCTCAGCAGCAGGCACCCAGCCTTGGTTTTGTCCCGCTGAAGGGCGACATCCTGGCCAAGTCCAAGGCTGCTGTGAAGAAAATCGGCAAATGAATCGTTGCTGATTCATGTTGTTGGTCAGCCTGGTCGTAGGGGGAGCTTGTGCTCCCCCCTTTTTTTGTCAAGACATAAGTCGACGGATCTGGTGATTTCTTGAACCACGCTTAGTCAAGATTTAACCAGTTGAACATCATTTTTTTGCCTTGTTGTCCTCTCCTTCTTCATACATTCTGTCTGACTCAGAGGATGACTTCGTGGTTGCGGTCCCTTCCCGAGAACATTCTCACCGACGAGATGTTTTAGAGAACTTCTAGAAAGTAATTATCAACGACGCAACCTTGTTCATCTCACATCAGACAGTGTTGTCCCTCTTTTGAAGAACAACATCTGGCTTGTTGTGCGTGGCATGGTGAAACTGGGTGCGGTCACCGTTCACGGCGATGAACTTCTTCTGGGACTTGTCGGACCAGGTGAACCTTTTGCTGAACACCTCAGCAACGTGGAGGCCTACGACGCGGTCGTTCTGTCGGACTGCGATCTCCTGTGTTTATCGATGACAGATGTCCAGCAAACACCAGAGTTGGCCCTCGCGATGATGGACGCGATCGCTGCCCGCTATCGGCAGGCTGAATCGCTGTTGGCCCTGCTTGGACTTCGCCGCGTTGAAGATCGTCTGCGTGGGTTTCTCGAGTTGCTGGCACAGGATTACGGCCAGCCCTGTGAGGATGGCCTGAGACTCAACCTGCGTCTGACGCACCAGGAGATTGCGAGTGCGCTCAGCACCACACGTGTCACGGTCACTCGCGTGCTTGTTCTTCTGCGCGACGAAGGTTGGCTCTAGACGGATTCTCAGCGTTTTCTGGTGATCTCCCATCTGCCTCACCGCTGACAGCCTTAACAACAGCTTCAGCGCGAGAGCCTCACCATCGGCATCCTCATCATCGACAGCCTCACCACTTACGATTTTTTGGCTGGCAAAAAAAACCGGCGAGTGACGCCGGCTGGCTCCTGATCGGGTGAATCGGGGAGCGAATGGACGGTTGAATCGGAGCGGCGGGATTTGAACCCACGACCCCCACTACCCCAAAGTGGTGCGCTACCAAGCTGCGCTACGCCCCGTCAGATTCAAGCTATCACAGAGAATTGCGGCGTCTGGCACGGTTCAGGAGGCGGGCTGTGAGACGGTCTCTGCTCTCTGAGGCATAGCCGTAAACCCGGCGTTGTCTGGCCAGGCGTCGAAGCTCCAGAAGCGTCATGGAGGCCAGCCGTAATTCGGGGAGTGTCCTCCAGGCCCGAGAACTCATGGGCAGGGGATCCGTCGTTGCAGCGCTGCCAAGGGTGAGGGTTCCCTCGGCCAGCCACTCGGGGATCAACACCACGAGAACAGCGATCAATCCATACAGCTCCACCACCCCCCGCGGCAGTGGATGCAATTGATGTCGCGACTCTCGCTTCTCCGGTGCGTTCACGCGGGGGAGCCCACCGCTCAGGTCCCATCACGATGCCATCTCTGCGTCAGGTCGCCCGTTGCAGGTGGTCAGATCCGCAATGTTCCTGAGGATTCTGGGGCAGGTTGCTGTGTTGGTGCCTGATCTCGCCAGAGCAGCTGCGAGGGGCCTGTCCGATCTGGAACTCGTGTCGTGAAGACCAATCCGAACACCAGAAACAGGGTGAGCAGCATGGCCAGGATCACCATCCGATCCGACAGCTCAGGCATCAGCTCAGAGCGATGGGTGAGTTGTCACTGCGCAGCACACAGTGGCTGATGGACCAGTCGTACTGGGCCCAGATCGTTGATGGCAATCGATACCCAGCACCCTTGAAGTCTCCGAGTGATGTCTGGGTCGGCATTGCCGAACAGTACGGACGACTGCCTGGTTTTGCCAGGTACTGCTGGTGGTAGGGCTCTGCGAAGTAGAAGGTTTGATCGGCCTTGATCTCCGTGGTGATCGCACCGTATCCACGGGAGTTGAGCTGCTCCTGGTAGGCGTCGCGGCTGGCGAGCGCCAGGGCCATCTGCCGTTCTGTGGTGGTGTAGATCGCTGATCGGTACTGGCTGCCGCTGTCGTTGCCCTGTCGGTCACCCTGCGTCGGATCGTGGCATTCCCAGAACAGCTTCAGCAGATCGGAGAAATCGATGGCGGGCGTGCTCCAGACAACGCGAACCCCCTCCGTATGGCCTGTGCGGCCTGAACAGACCTGTTGATACGTGGGATCAGTCATCTCCCCCCCCGCGTATCCCACGGCGGTCGTCACCACACCAGGAAGTCTCCAGAAGCCTTTCTCGGCTCCCCAGAAACATCCACAGGCGAAGATCGCTTCCTCCTGGTCCGTCATCAATGGGGCTCTCAGGGGCGAACCCAGCACGGCATGGCGTTCCTCGCTGGAGTCGACCGTGCCTCTGGAGGATGAAAGCCAGGAGGGAAACATGCTGAAGCGACTGGTCTCCAGAGCCTAAACAGACCTGTTGAGACCCCGAGGCGCCATTACCACGCGCGCGATCAATCAGCTTGCGACGCTGGTTCCTGAGTCGGCTCAACCTGAATGTGATTGATCAGGGTGGTCACAAAAGCGAACAGCAGGAAAGGCAGGCTCAGCACAAGGATCAAGCCAACGCCGACCAGCGCGAATAGAGGTCGGGAGGAACCCATCAGTGCCAGTCCGGCGGCCAGGCTCACGAAGATCACCGCCATCCACGCCAGCACCTGGCCGTAGATATCACCGAAGGTGAGTGTGCAGCGGACGGAAAAAGGGTTGCTGCTGGTCATGACCTGGGAGGACGTTTGTTCAGCTAAGGCGGACAGGCTTGGTTTGTCCGGCAATGTTCAAAACTCTTTCAGGACGCCATCGCATCCAGTTGTTCAGCAGCCTGCTGGCGTTCCCAGAGTCGCTGATAGGTGCCATGGGTACGGATCAGATCGTTGTGATGACCTTGCTGGACGATTCTGCCTGCTTCCATGACCAGAATCCGATCGCAGGCTGCGGCAGCGGACAGTTGATGACTGATCATCACGATGGTGCGGTCATCCTGGCCGCGAATCGACTCAAGAACCGCTGCAGCGGTGTTGTTGTCGACACTGGCGAGCGCGTCGTCGAGAACGAGCACAGGGGACGACACCAGCAGTGCCCTCCCCAGGGCGGTCCGCTGCCGCTGGCCGCCGCTGAGGGTGATTCCCCTCTCTCCAACCACGGTCTGGAAGCCATCGGGAAATCCGCGGACATCATCGGCGATGCGGGCCTGTTCCGCTGAGTGGCGCACCTGCGCATCGCTGGCCTCGGGATCTCCGTAGCGCAGGTTGTCCGCCAGGGTGCTGGTGAACAAAAAGCCTTCCTGGGGCACCATGGCCACGGATCGGCGGAGGGTGTCCAGCGGCAGGCAGGTGACGTCCACGCCGTCAAGGAACAGTTGCCCGGGCTCCACCGGCACCATGCGACCGAATGCTTTGGCCAGCGTTGTCTTCCCGCAGCCAACCGGCCCTACAACGGAGACAAGTTCGCCTTCCTTGATGCTGAAGTCGACGCCGTGCAGGGTGTCCTGCTGGGCACCCTCGTACCGGATCCTGAGGCCCCTGGCCTCCAGTGTTCCTCTCAGGCGCTCAGTCACAGGGTTGGCTGTCAGCGGTGCAGAGGTGGGCTGCTGATCGCGAATCAGCGGCACGCGCTGAAGCAGTTCCTCCACACGTTCGAGGCTGACCTGGCCGATCTGGAAGGTGTTGAGCGTGAACCCCAGTAACGCCGTCGGGAAGACCAGCTGTCCGACGTACAGGATCAGGGCAACCAGATCACCGGTGCTGACAGTGCCAGCTTCAAGCTTCCCGCTTCCCAGCGACAGCAGCAGCAGCAGTGAGATGGAGGAAATCCCCTCCAGCAGCGGAAACAGGGTGCTGCGTGTTCGGGAGAGGCGGATCTGGCTGTCTCGATAGTTGTGATTGCGCTCGCTGAACGCCGCCAGTTCCGATGACTCCTGGCTGTAGATCTTGATGGCGCCGATCCCGGAGAGGTCCTCCTGGATCAGGTCACTCAGATCGGCCAGATTTTCCTGCTGACGGCGCTGCTGATGCATCATGCGACTGCCGAAAAGCCGCACACAGGCCAGCATCACCGGATAGGGCCCGACCGCGACAAGGGTGAGCACGGGGTCGATCGCCAGCATGGCGGGCAGCGTGAGGCTGTACACCAAGGCGGTGTTGGTCAGGCTCAGGATTGAAAATCCCAGCAGCCGGCGGATGTTCTCAACATCACTTGTGGCGCGAGCGATCACCTCGCCGCTGCCGGTGCTCTGAACCCAGGCAGGCTCCTGCCTGAGCATGTGATCAAACACTCGTTGCCGCAGCTCGACTTCAACCTGACGCCCGACGCCGAAGACCAGCTGTCGGGAGAAGAGTCGGACCACGGCCATCACACTTGCCAGCAGGGCGATCCAGCCGGCCTGCTGCAAGACGCTTCCGTAATCGAATCCCCCCTGGAGCTCATCGACAGCACTGCGGACTTCCCTCGGGATCGTCACTCCCAGAAGGTTGACGATGACAAGGGCGATCGCCCCGAGCAGCACGGTGCGCCGGTGGGGGCGCAGATAGCGGCCGATCAGATCCAGGCGCAGGGCGGCCACGGCGTCAACCATGAGGAGCGCCAACCTAATCAGGCAACTGCATCAAGCTGTCAGAAGCACCGCTCAGCCCATGTCAGAACCGGAGTCCACGGATGCCTCCAGCCAGAGCCATCCCCTGGAGGCAAGCGATCGAGACCACCTGGACCGCATGCTGGCGAGGGAGTCGCCGCAGGATGGTGATCTGGCCGACCTGGCGCGCCTGCTGATTCGTTACGACGGCTTTCCGGGGGCTGATGATCTCCAGAGGGATATGCAGCGGCTTCTGTCGATCTGGAAACTCAGCCGTGATGAGCTCAACCAGCGGGTGAGAGGTCTCTGGACTGCGGGGTATCGCCCCGGCCCAGCCGGTGATGAGGCGGTTGGATCGGGATTTGATACCAGCGAGGCCGAGGGCAGCTGAGCGAATGCTGGTCACGAAAGCGCTTTTTGGGGGATAGTGGAGATGTCCCCATCACCCGGCCCGGAGTGCGTTGCACCCGGGTTTTTTTCTGTCACTGGTCCGTCGCCATGTCCTTTGAACGTCCGTCCTGGCCAGCACTTCTCGACAGCGTCATCGAAGGGCACCATCTCAGCGACGAGCAGTCCACTGCCCTGATGCGGGCCTGGCTGGCCGAGGAGCTCACGCCGGTTCAGACCGGTGGCTTCCTCATCGCCTTGCGTGCCAAAGGACTGGTGTCCGAGGAACTGGCGGCGATGGCGGCTGTTCTGCGTGAGGCATGCCCCCTTCCCTGTGAACGGCCCGAACTCCTGATGGTCGACACCTGTGGCACCGGTGGTGATGGTGCCGACACCTTCAACATCTCGACAGCTGTTGCTTTCACTGCGGCGGCCTGTGGCGTGTCGGTGGCCAAGCACGGCAACCGCAGTGCCAGCGGCAAGGTGGGCTCTGCCGATGTTCTGGAGGGTCTCGGTCTGCAGCTCAAGGCACCACTGGCAACGGTGGTGAAGGCCCTTTCAACGGCTGGTGTCACCTTTCTCTTCGCTCCGGCATGGCATCCGGCTCTCGTGAACCTGGCGCCTCTGCGACGCAGCCTTGGTGTTCGCACGGTGTTCAACCTGCTTGGACCGTTGGTGAACCCCCTCCGACCCCAGGCCCAGGTGCTGGGGGTGGCTCGCGAGCAACTTCTGCTGCCGATGGCAGGGGCCTTGCGGGATCTTGGAGTCCAGCGATCCATCGTTGTTCATGGTGCTGGAGGACTGGATGAAGCGTCCCTTGCCGGTCCCAATCAGTTGCAGATGATTGAAGCCGGCACCATCACGCCGCAGACCATCGCCCCCGAGGATGTCGGCCTGATCCAGGCTCCGCTGGAGGCACTCAAGGGTGGTGATCTGTCCGCCAATCAGGAGATCTTGCGTTCGGTGCTGCAAGGACGGGGCAGCCGCGCTCAGATGGATGTCGTGGCCTTCAACACGGCACTGGTGCTCTGGGCCGCCGGCCAGGAGCAGGATCTCGCACGGGCTGTGCAGCAGTCCCTGGATGTGATGGAACGTGGGCTGCCCTGGCAGCGCCTCGAGGGACTGCGTATGGCTTTGGCCGATCGAAATGGAGAATGAAGACAGATCGCTTCGCATCGGACAGCGCTGATGACTGATTCATCGTCCGCTGATGCTCATCTCATCCTTGCGGATGGCACCGTCCTCCGGGGCCGCTCATTCGGTCATCGGGGCTCCGTTGTCGGGGAGGTGGTGTTCAACACAGGAATGACTGGATATCAGGAAGTGATCACGGATCCGAGTTATGCGGGTCAGCTGGTCACATTCACCTATCCGGAGTTGGGAAACACCGGGGTGAATCCCGAGGACCAGGAGGCAGAGCGTCCCCATGCCCGTGGAGTGATTGCCCGCCAGCTGGCTCCGAGGCCGAGCAACTGGCGCTGTCAGCAGCCTCTCGACACGTGGATGGCTGAACACGATGTCGTCGGGATCTGCGGCATCGATACCCGAGCGCTCGTTCGTCATCTGCGGGAGGGCGGTGCCATGAACGGGGTGATCAGCAGCGATGGACGCTCCCAGACCGAGCTGTTGGCCGAGCTCCGCTCCGCTCCATCGATGGAAGGCCTCAACCTGGCTGATCAGGTGAGCACCAAAACGCCTTACTCACGCTCGACTCCCTCTCGTGTCGGGTTCGATCAGCGCCTCAAGTCGCGGCTGGAGCACCCCTACCGCGTTGCAGCGATCGATTTCGGGATCAAACGGGCCATTCTCGATCGTCTTGTGGCCCATGGCTGCGATGTGACCGTGTTTCCCGCAGACACGAATTTGAACACTGTGCTGCAGGATTCACCGGACGGCGTGTTCCTCTCCAACGGTCCCGGTGATCCGTCCGCCGTCGTCGGGGGAATCACGTTGGCCAGGCAACTCCTTGAGCAGGCCGATCTCCCCTTGTTCGGGATCTGTCTTGGCCATCAGATTCTGGGTTTAGCCCTCGGAGGAAGCACGTTCAAGCTGGCGTATGGCCATCGCGGCCTGAACCATCCATGTGGCACCACAGGACAGGTTGAGATCACCAGCCAGAACCATGGCTTCGCATTGGATGCGACGTCGTTGCCAAAGGACGTCGTGGATGTCACCCACTGGAACCTCAACGACCGCACCGTGGCCGCCTTTGCCCATCGTTATCAACCTGTCTTCGGAGTGCAATATCACCCTGAGGCCAGTCCAGGACCGCATGATGCCGATCATCACTTCGCCCGATTTGCGGCGTTGATGGGGGAACGCCGCTCAGGGCGTGGTTGACAGTCGCCAGGATCCCTACACTCCGTGCGTGAATGCCCGGAGGGGTTGGTCCCATCAGCGAATTGCAGCGACTGACCGTTTCGCTCCGCGGCGGCTTTGATCAGAAGGATGGCTGCCTGGTGTTTCACTTCACCGGTCAGTTGGATGCCTATTCCGAGAAGCAGTTCATGGACTACGTGGGCGATGTCCTCAAAGCCAGCAAACTGCCTTCAGTAATTGATCTGAGCAAGATTGATTTCCTCGACTCCTCAGGCCTTGGAGCGCTTGTTCAGGTCTCCAAGAGGTGCAAGGACGCCAAACGATCATTTGCAGTTGTGGGCAACTCCAGAGTCACTCAGACAGTGAAACTTGTACGCCTTGAGGAGTTTCTGAATTTGGTGAATGATCTGCCTACAGCGCTCAGTCGGATGACCGCTTGAGCGACTGGATCCGAGGCCATCCGCATTCACCGGGTTCTTCTGATCTGGGCGTGCTGCAGCTCGCCTGGCTTGGCGATGCCGTCTGGGAACTTCATCAACGCCTGCGCCATTGCCGACAACCCGGTCGTTCAGACGATCTTCATCGTGCCGTCGTGGCCGAAGTGAGAGCCGATGCTCAAGCCATTGCTTTGCAACGGCTTGAACCCTGGCTCGAGGACGAGGAAAAGGCTCTGGTTCGCCGAGGTCGCAACCGCGCCGGCCGCGGACCCCGATCAGCTGATGCTGCGACCTATGGCCAGGCCACTGGATTTGAGACAATGGTTGGCTGGCTGTTTTTGCACAATCCAGACCGCCTCGCGCAGCTACTGGATCAGCTGGAAAGCACCGGACAACCGTCGAAACAACGCTTCGAAACCCCATGAGTCCTCGTTTTGAACGTCGTTCCGGTGGTCCGCCACGCGATCCACGATCCAGCCGTGATGGCCGTCCCCTGAGGGATGGCAGACGCCGCACAGGTGGAAGTTCGCGATCCGAATCGGACAGCCGTGGACGTCGCGAATGGCGACGCGACTGGAATCCCACCCCTGACCAGCCTCGTGGCGAGCGACCGATGCGACGCCGGGACGATGAAATGGGATCGGAACGTTTTGATCGATCCCGACCTGGCCCATCCCGCAGCGGTCCATCCCGTTCGGGCCCATCCCGAAATGGTCCGACGCGTTCCGGCCCGACCCGCAGCGGTCCATCGCGTTCTCCGGCTCGTGCCGGTTCATCCCGTTCTGGCACGTCTCGGTCAGGATCACGTCCGGAATGGGGAGCTGGCCCGCGCGCTGGCCTTCGCAATGGACCGCGTGATTCCCGCCAAGAACGGATGCCGCGCTCGATGCAGGACCGTCGACCACCATCGCGGATGGGTCCCCAGCGCGAACTGGAGCCGGAAGCGTTCGCAGCCTCACCACCGCCCGATGACCTGATCTGGGGGCGACACGCCAGTCTTGCGGCCTTGGAATCCGGGCGTCCGATTCACAGAATCTGGTGTACGCCTGAAATGCGGAGCGCAGCCAAGTTCCTGCAGCTTCTTCGAGATGCCAAGAGTTCCGGCGTCCTTGTCGAGGAGGTCACCTGGGCTCGCCTCGGTCAGGTCACCGGAGGCTCGGTGCATCAGGGCATCGCGCTGCAGACGGCCGCTGCAGACACCCTTGACCTCGATGCCCTGATCAACGGCTGCAAGGAGCTGGGTGAGGCGCCACTTCTGCTGGCCCTTGATGGCGTCACCGATCCCCACAATCTCGGGGCTGTGGTCCGGTCCGCCGAAGCGATGGGAGCCCACGGTGTGGTTCTGCCGCAGCGGCGCAGTGCTGGACTCACCGGTTCCGTCGCCAAGGTGGCGGCCGGCGCGCTGGAGCATATGCCGGTGGCCCGCGTTGTCAATCTCAATCGATCACTCGAGACACTCAAGGATGCTGGTTACCGCGTCATCGGTCTCGCTGCCGAGGGCGACACGACGCTGCTGGATGTGGATCTGGACGGACCTCTTGTTCTGGTGACCGGTTCCGAGAGCCAGGGACTGTCTCTGCTGACCCGGCGCCATTGTGATCACCTCGTCCGGATTCCACTGCGTGGCGTGACCCCCAGCCTGAATGCCTCGGTGGCCACGGCTCTCTGCGTCTATGAAGTGGCTCGTCGAGGCTGGATGAAAGACATCCACGGCCAGGCTCCATCCCCACCGATGACCAGGCCGAAAACCGCACCTGTTCAGGACTCGCCCTCCACTGATGTGGCTGTCGCGACTGAGCAGGCTGTTTCCACTGAGCAGGCTGTTTCCACTGAGCAGGTCTTCGAATCAGCCCAGGCCGTGTCGCCAGAACCGCAAACGTCATCAGGGCCAGCCTTCCAATCAGAACAGCCGCCTAGGTCAGAACAGCCAGCGACTTCAGAACAGACAGCGACGTCACAACAACCCGATCAGAAACAACAACCGTCATCGCCCAAGGATGGTTCAGACACTCCGTTGACGGAAGTTGCGCTGGATCTCAGTCAATCGCCGCAGGGCGCTTCGATCCGGTTTGATCAGAGCATCCAATTATCGTCCTGATTTGACAGCACATTCGCCCCGAGGAGTGCAAAATGCTGGGGCGATTTCTCGGTTGCATGAGTCCTCTGATCCAGCCGTTGCGCAGTCTCGCCAACGGACTCGGCATGGCCTGGTGGGCCAGGGTGGAAACCGAAGGGCCAGACGTCACGTACTGGTTCGGCCCCTTCGTCACGCGTCGTGGTCTTGAGAGAGAGCTCGGCAAATTCCTTGAGGACATCGGCTCAGAACAGCCGTCGTCGATGAACCACACCGTGTTGCGGACCCGGCGCGGAGAACCCCTCACCATCGCAGCCGAGGGCTGAACCAACGACTGATAGCGTCGCCGCAGCGTCCGTTTGCCGGAGATGACCATAAGCGCGTGGCGTCAGCAATTGCTGAATGGCGAGGTGTCGTCGCGGGAGCTGGTGGACCAGCAACTGGAGCGCATCCAAACCGTTGACCCTCAGATCCATGCCTTTGTGGAGCTCACCGCGGATCGTGCTCGGGCCGATGCCGATCGAATCGATGCTGCCCGGGCGGCAGGCGATGAGCTCGGTGCTTTGGCTGGGGTTCCCCTTGCAATCAAAGACAACCTCTGCACCCGTGGCGTTCGCACCACCTGTTCGAGTCGGATGCTGGAGACCTTCGTGCCTCCCTATGAATCCACGGTGACCGAGCGGCTTTGGTCCTCAGGCGCCGTGTTGATTGGGAAGACCAATCTGGACGAGTTCGCGATGGGGGGCTCCACGGAGACCTCTGC
The DNA here is from genome assembly GCF_000737535.1 of Synechococcus sp. KORDI-100. Taxonomy (NCBI): domain Bacteria; kingdom Bacillati; phylum Cyanobacteriota; class Cyanophyceae; order Synechococcales; family Synechococcaceae; genus Synechococcus; species Synechococcus sp. KORDI-100. The sequence goes on from NZ_CP006269.1 coordinate 1,503,776, forward strand.
TTTCGGACCCACCGCCAATCCCTGGAACACAGCCCACGTACCGGGTGGTAGTTCTGGAGGCAGTGCGGCTGCCGTGGCTGCCGGTGAGTGCATGGCGGCCCTTGGCTCGGACACGGGAGGGTCGATTCGTCAGCCTGCATCGTTCTGCGGTGTGGTGGGTCTCAAACCCACCTACGGCCGAGTCAGTCGCTGGGGTCTTGTTGCGTTTGCCAGTTCCCTAGACCAGGTTGGCCCGTTCTCGTCCTGCGTTGCGGATGCGGCGGAGCTGCTTCAGGTGATGGCTGGTCCTGATCCCCGTGATTCCACCTGCCTGAAGGCTCCAGTACCGAATTACCTCTCCGGATTGAATCAAAACATTCGGGGACTGAAGGTTGGCCTGATCAGAGAATGCTTTGAAGCCGACGGCCTTGATCCTGAGGTGAAGCAGTCGGTCATGACGGCTGCCTCCCAGCTGGAGGCTCTCGGCGCTGAGCTTGTGGAGTTGAGTTGTCCCCGCTTCACCGATGGAATTGCGACCTACTACGTGATCGCGCCTTCCGAGGCGTCGGCGAACCTCGCCCGCTACGACGGCGTGAAATACGGTTATCGAGCGGAGGATGCGGAGTCCCTGGCAGCGATGACGGCGCGCAGTCGTGCTGAAGGGTTCGGCGCCGAGGTGCAGCGTCGGATTCTGATCGGCACCTATGCCCTCTCGGCGGGCTACGTCGATGCTTACTACAAGAAAGCTCAGCAGGTGCGGACGTTGATCCGACGTGACTTTGATGCGGCATTTCAGAGCGTGGATGTTCTGCTGACTCCAACGGCTCCCTCCACAGCCTTCCGTGCGGGTGCCCACGCCGACGACCCCCTGTCCATGTATCTGGCGGATCTGCTGACGATTCCGGTCAATCTCGCCGGTCTGCCTGCCATCAGTGTCCCCTGCGGGTTCAGCAATGCAGGTCTCCCGATCGGCGTACAACTCATCGGCAACGTGCTCGAGGAGGCTCGGATTCTTCAGGTGGCTCACCAGTACGAACAAGTTGCAGACATCGATGCACAACGCCCGTCGGCGTCTTTGATTCCATAGTCAGCACCACATGTGGTGCTGACGGCTTGTTGCCACGCTTGATCTTGCGTTGGGTCCTAGGCTGTGGACATGGCTTTTGTTCCGCTCCACAACCACAGCGACTACAGCCTCCTGGATGGAGCTTCGCAGCTTCCTGGAATGGTGGAGCGGGCGCAACAGCTGGGAATGCCGGCCATTGCACTCACAGATCATGGCGTCATGTATGGCGCGATCGAGCTGCTGAAGTTGTGCAAGGGCACGAATCTCAAGCCGATCATCGGCAACGAGATGTATGTGATCAATGGATCGATCGACGATCCGCAGCAAAAAAAGGAGAAGCGCTACCACCTTGTCGTTCTTGCCAAGAACGCCACGGGCTACCGAAATCTGGTGAAGCTCACGAGCATCAGCCATCTACGTGGCATGCGTGGCCGCGGAATTTTTTCCCGTGCCTGCATCGACAAGCATCTCCTCAAGCAATACAGCGAAGGCTTGATCGTGGCGACCGCCTGTCTGGGGGGTGAGATTCCCCAGGCGATTCTTCGCGGCAGGCCAGAGGTCGCTCGCGACGTGGCGCGTTGGTATCAGGAGATCTTTGGTGAGGATTTCTATCTGGAGATCCAGGATCACGGCTCTCCCGAAGATCGCATCGTCAATGTCGAGATCGTCAGGATCGCGCGTGAACTCGGGATTGAGCTGGTCGCGACAAACGATGCCCATTACCTCAGTAAGCAGGACGTTGAGGCCCACGACGCCCTGCTCTGCGTTCTCACAGGCAAGCTGATCAGTGATGAGAAGCGACTTCGCTACACCGGGACCGAATACATCAAAAGTGAAGAAGAGATGCGACGTCTCTTCGCCGATCACCTCGAACCAGCGGTTGTGCAGGAAGCGATCGCCAACACCGTGAAGGTTGCCGAGAAAGTCGAGGCTTACGACATTCTTGGTCACTACCAGATGCCAAGGTTCCCAATTCCAGAGGGACACACAGCTGAGACCTATCTCCGAGAGGTGACTGAACAGGGGCTCAGAGATCGCCTGGAGCTGAAGGCTGAGTCGGAGATCGATCCGCTCTACGCCGACCGCATGATCCATGAGTTGAAGATCATGGAGCAGATGGGATTCCCCACGTATTTCCTGGTGGTGTGGGATTACATCCGCTTCGCACGAGAGCAGAACATCCCGGTGGGTCCTGGCCGGGGATCCGCTGCAGGGTCACTGGTTGCCTACGCCCTCGGAATCACCAACATCGACCCGGTGAGCAATGGCCTTCTGTTTGAACGATTTCTGAATCCGGAACGCAAGTCGATGCCAGATATCGACACCGATTTCTGCATCGAGCGCCGTGGCGAGGTGATTGACTACGTCACCGAACGCTATGGCGACGACAAGGTCGCGCAGATCATCACGTTCAACCGGATGACGTCCAAGGCTGTACTCAAGGATGTCGCCCGTGTGCTGGATATTCCCTACGGCGATGCCGACAGGCTGGCCAAATTGATTCCTGTGGTGCGCGGCAAACCAGCCAATCTCAAGGCAATGATCGGGCCTGAGTCACCGAATCCTGAGTTTCGCGACAAGTACGACTCTGATCCGATGGTGAAGCGTTGGGTTGATATGGCGATGCGGATCGAGGGAACCAACAAGACGTTTGGTGTTCATGCCGCCGGAGTGGTGATTGCAGCCGATCCTCTTGATCAACTGGTGCCTCTTCAGCGCAACAACGATGGTCAGGTGATCACCCAGTACTTCATGGAGGACGTGGAGTCGATGGGTCTTCTGAAAATGGATTTTCTGGGGCTCAAAAACCTCACGATGATCGATAAAACCCTGGAGCTCGTTGAGGTGAGCAGTGGAGAGCGGGTGAACCCGGATCGGTTGCCCCCCCAGGACCCAGAGACCTATGCCCTGCTTGCACGAGGTGACCTCGAGGGTATTTTCCAGCTCGAGTCCAGTGGCATGCGTCAGATCGTCCGCGATCTCAAGCCTTCATCCCTCGAGGACATTTCGTCGATCCTCGCTTTGTATCGTCCGGGTCCACTGGATGCGGGGCTGATTCCCAAGTTCATCAACCGCAAACACGGACGTGAAGCGATCGACTTCGCCCATGCCACTCTCGAGCCGATCCTCAGTGAGACCTACGGGATCATGGTCTACCAGGAGCAGATCATGCGAATCGCCCAGGATCTTGCTGGTTACTCACTGGGCCAGGCTGACCTGCTGCGCCGAGCCATGGGCAAGAAAAAGGTCTCGGAAATGCAGAAACATCGAGGAATTTTTGTCAAAGGAGCCGCCGATCGTGGGGTGGCTGAATCGGTAGCCGATGAGTTGTTCGATCAGATGGTGCTGTTCGCTGAGTACTGCTTCAACAAAAGTCATTCGACAGCTTATGGAGCTGTGACGTATCAGACGGCCTATCTGAAGGCTCACTACCCCGTTGCCTACATGGCGGCTTTGCTCACGGTGAATGCCGGTGCTGCAGACAAGGTTCAGCGATACATCTCGAACTGCAACGCCATGGGCATTGAAGTGCTGCCCCCTGATGTCAATGCGTCGAGAACCGATTTCACGCCGACTGGTGATCGCATCCTGTTTGGACTCTCAGCTGTTCGAAATCTGGGGGACGGGGCCATCCGTCAATTGATTTCAGAGCGGGAGCACGCAGGACCCTTCCGTTCACTGGCTGATCTCTGCGATCGATTGCCATCCTCGGCGCTCAACAGACGCGGTCTTGAAGCCTTGATTCACTGCGGTGCCCTTGATGCCCTCGATGACAGTGGCAATCGCGCCCAACTGATGGCTGATCTGGATCTGTTGCTGGAATGGGCTTCATCGAGGGCGAAGGACAGGGACAGTGGCCAGGGAAATCTCTTCGATCTCATGGCCTCAGCTCAGGATGCTGACGCGCCGGCAGACCTGAGCCTGGCGCCCAAGGCCTCCCCTGTTGCCGACTATCCCCCTGCAGAAAAGCTGCGTCTCGAGAAGGAGCTCGTTGGCTTCTACCTTTCGGATCATCCTCTGAAACAACTCACGGCCCCGGCCAAGCTTCTTGCGCCGATCGGTCTGGGCTCCCTTGAGGAGCAACCCGATAAAACCAAGGTGAGCGCGATTGCGATGATCAGCGAACTCCGTCAGGTCACGACGCGCAAGGGCGATCGAATGGCCATCCTGCAGCTGGAGGATCTCACCGGCAGCTGCGAGGCAGTGGTGTTCCCCAAGAGCTATGCCCGCCTCTCTGATCATCTGATTGCAGAAACAAGACTGCTTGTCTGGGCAGGCGTCGACCGACGTGATGAACGGGTGCAACTGATCATTGACGACTGCCGTGCCATCGACGATGTTCAGTTGCTGCTCGTTGAATTATCTGGTGAGCAAGCCAGCGACATCGCCGTGCAGCACAAACTCCGTGAGTGCCTGCAGCAGCACATGCCGGATCGAGAGGAGCTTGGGATCAAGGTTCCCGTGATTGCCGAAGTCCGGCTCGGTGATTCGGTTCGTTATGTGCGTCTTGGATCCCAGTTCTGTGTGCGCGACCCCTTGGCTGCCAGTCGGGATCTGCAGACTGAGCAGTTCTCGGCGCGTTGCAGTGGGCAGCTGGTGGTCGGTTAGTTGGAACGATTTTGTTTTTGAGCTCGAATGGAGCTGCGCATTCGATCCAGGTTGGTTCGAAGATTTTCCAAACCAAGAAGGCTTCCATCGTTGGCTTCCCAACTGGCCGACAAAACTCCGTAGCTCAGGCCCCCAAGGCCAAGGAGGAAGCAGAAGCCTGATGCCGCAAGAGTTGTCCCCGGTGCGATGTCAGCAATGTCACGGGTGATGAGGACATAACTGCCCACAAACACTCCCATGCCCGCCAGTGTTGGAAGCCCGGTGAACACGGCAACACGCCGTGCCATGCGGTTGGCGACTGACTTCGGGATGGCCTGTGTCGCCTTGGCGTTTCCAGCCGATGGTGTCGACCCGGCCTTACCCCTGTCTGGTTCGAAGGGCAGCCCCCTGCGTTGATTGCCCATAAGGTGCGGGACCCCGAGTCAGGTCAGCTTGATGCAGAGACGTCTTAACCGCGAATGCCAAGTTTGCTGATCAGATCTGAGTAGCGCTGCTCGCTTTTGCCACGCATGTAGCTCAGGAGCCGCTTTCGGCGACCAATCATCTTGAGCAGTCCTTGTCTGGACGAAAAGTCGTGGTTGTTCTTCTGCAGGTGGCTGCTCAATCGACTGATGCGTTCCGTGAGCATCGCCACCTGAACCTCGGGGGACCCGGTGTCTGTCCCGTGGGTCTGGTGTGAGTTGATCAGTTGCTGCTTTTCGCTCGTGTCAAGCGACATACCGCGCCGTAAGACTCCAATTCAACACTATACATTCATGGCTTGGAGGGGGGAGATGGCGACGGTTCTCAACCGCTGCTATATCAGAATAATTTTGCAACAATGTGGGCTCAAATGAGGGCTAATGATGACAAAGTCTGCGGCCGTGCTGAAATGAACTTGACATCTCAGATTACGAGCAATTAAATTAAGGGTATAGAAATTTATGCGATGCAAGTCGGTCTAATTCTTTCAATTCCGCTAGTTGCCTTGCTGATTGTTGGTTGTTTTGGGATCCTCAACTCAAAATCTATTATTAGTTCTCTCTTTTCCCTCGACGTTATTGATACTGCCACAATCAGTATTTTTGTTCTGATCGCAGCTTATTCCGGCTCCCAGACACCAATTATCTCAGACGGGCCTCGCTACGCCAACTATTCAGATCCTTACCCTCAGGCCATTATCCTCACGGCAATTGTGATTGGATTTGCGACTCAAGCGTTGCTTTGTGCGATTGCACTGCGGCTGAGCCGTTCGACACCCCTGTTGCGATACAAAGATTTAGAGAAATGATTGACTCACCTATTTTTTACGCAATATTAACTTTTTTGCCTGCAACAGTAGGCTTTCTCGGCTGCGTTTTTCATCGTATTTTTTTTCCGATTTGCCTTGCTTATTTAGTCGGTCTGTCCGCCTTTTCTATCGCTGGAATATTTAATGCATGGGAGGCAAGTTATACCTTGATGTGGATTGGGGGAATACAATTTAGCTTTGACCAATTCACCTATCCCCTTCTTTTTGGAACAAGCTTTTCATTGTTTACATCTTTATTGTTGTTCAGAAAGCAACTAAGTCATTACTTTTACCAAATCTCGTTTGTACTTCTAACCGCCTTGACGGTTGCCTTCTCAGCCGTCGATCTGATCAGTATTTACATTGCACTTGAACTAACAGGATTCTGTGCATTTTTGCTGATTGCGGATCGGAATGATAATAAATCTCTCTTTTTGTCGTTCCAGTATTTAATTGGCGGCGGCTTGGCAATGTTGATCTATTTAATTGGTGTCATTGGCGCGTTTCAATTTTCGGCAACGTTCCTGATTCGAGATCTCTCGTATGCAACACCTATCGCCTTATGCTTGATCATTGCAGGATTAATGACGAAGGCTGGCATTTTTATCTGTGGCTTGTGGGTCCCAAATATTTATTCGCACGCCTCACCGCAATCCTCTGCCATCCTTGCTGGTTGCGTCACTTGTGCAGGAATTGCACCAATCGCCAGAATGAGTGGAGACCTGGTGCCGATCGCCAATTCAATGGTTGTTATCGGTGTTTTAAGTGCTGTTGTTGCAGCTCTCTACGCCGTTTTTGAACGAGATGATGGACGTGCCCTTGGTTGGAGTTCTGTTTCGCAGCTGGGTTTGGCCATTTTGTCTCCAACCTATGCCTGCATCTATGCGATGCAGCATGGTGTTTGCAAGGCTCTTTTGTTTTCGACGTTAACTCCCGAGGATCCACCTGCACATCATGAACAATCAAATCATCACTCGGCAGACCAGGAAACTCCATCAAACGTTTCAACTTTCCAGAATTATGCATCATTAATTGTTTTCGTAACGGCAAGCCTTTCAGTGATGGCATTTCCGTTGACTTCTGGTTTCATCACAAAAAGCTTGCTCAAAGGCGATATTCCAACAAATGCGAAAATCATTGTTTCAACATCCACGTTGCTAACAACGACTGTCTACGTCCGCTTGATCTGGTCAAGGATTCAAGTGTTCCTTGGATTTAGACGAGAAATCATGGCCAAGAAATATCACAATAAAACCTCCTCGTTTTATACAAATCAAATCTTCTTGATCATTTCCTCGATTGCCATTATTTCGTTCAGCATCACTGACCGATCAGTATTAACCTACGACAATATTGTTAACGCTTTGACGGCGACGGGTTTAGGAATTATCCTCTATGCATCAGTTGTTGGATTACAGACTGTCAAAATTGTCAAGCCAGTCACTCGAACTCTTGATCTGGTTGGAGCTCCATTTGTTGTGGCGGCATTGTTACTTGCCAATCTTCTCTACTTCAAAATTTAACCAACAATCATGAAAAATCTCTTTCGATTGGTTCTGGTTTTGTTGTTTCGAACGAGTTGTTGGATTTTAATCACATCAAACTTTACAACTATTAACTTCTTGCTTGGTTTCTTCCTCTCAGTACTAATACCACTGGGCTCTTATAAATCACTGCGGTTAAGAGCACTTATCCCGTCTCTCTTGAATATTGTAAAAATCATTCCTAGTTTAATTACTGAAACCTGGCAAATCATACGAATTCGACGACCAGTCGATCTATTTAAAGTTCAACATATGTGCCCATACACGCTTCGTGGATCAAAATTTGCCCAATTTATCCAGGTGATTGCGATCACTTCAACTCCGATGTCAATTGTTGCAGGAAAAAGTGACGATGAAAATTGGATAGTCCATCTGGTGGGGGATAAAAGAAATCAACCATGATTGAACCCATTTTATTGCTGCCTATTCATTTTGCGTTTATTTTGCTGATGTTATTGGCAAGTTCATTGTCCATCGCGGCTGTCGCACGTTCTTCATCGTTGAGTGAGCGCATTGCGGTTGCTGGCAGTTTTAGTAATAAAATGGCTCTGGTTATATTGTCATTTGGAATTTTTCGAAATGATTGGATGATTGGAAGCGTTGGAGCTGTTATTTTTATTGCAGGAGATGCTGGGATGCTTATTCTGGCTCTTACAGAACTAAAGGAGTAATACACAATGAACCTCCAACTTCTCAGTTCTCACCTCTTAATATCAATAGGCTTGATTCTTTGGTTCTGGGGAACAACTCCACTGTTGAACAAATCACATAATTTGTTCTACAAATTACACATGTTAACTGTTTCGGATACTGTTGGATCTGTTTTGATTGTCTCAGGTCTTCTCGTTTTTGCACCCAATCAGTGGCCCATATTGTTTGTAGTGACAGTTTCATTTGTCTTATGGAACACCATTTTTTCGTATCTCTTCGCTGTTCTGGCAAATCGATAGATGCCTACCCGTACTCTTTTTCTCCTGCCTGTCGAGCTTGTCCTTCCGATTCTTGGAATCCTGCTGATTCGCACGCAATCTCCTATTCGTGGCCTCATTTACAGGTCTTTTCTTGGATCCCTTGCAGCTCTTATTTATGCAATTTTTGGAGCCCCTGATGTAGCGCTTACAGAGGTTCTAGTTGGGACGTTGTTGTCGTCTATCCTGTACATTATTACAATTCGTGCTTGCTACAGCGCTGTAATCGTCGTTTCTGATGAAGTCGAAGTGCCTCAGGCGATGATGGAGCACTTAAAATCGATGTTTAGTGAGTTGCGAATGAATATCGTATTGCAACCGACTAAACTTTCCCATAGCAAAGAAGATTATGACAATCTTTTCACTCTCAAGACACTTGCAGGATCACCGCATGCCATCTTAGATGGAAATGAACTTTGCATTGAATCACCGATACTTTTGGAAGAGCTAATGGAAACTGATTATTACACAGCCAATCCTTTTTTAGACATGATGTACTGCCCTGAATGCCAACTCGGTTTGACCTCAGAAAGACCCTCATGAAACAAATAAAATTCACTACAGACTTTTTCAAGTCGTCGTTTTATCTGCTGGCGATTTCCTTTGTATTTATCAGTGGTTTGTTGATCATTCCAGAATCCACTCAAAGAAATACAAACGCTATCGTCGATTACCTGGTCAGAACAGCCGACATTCCCAACTCAGTCACTGCTGTCATCCTTGGATCACGTCTTTTCGATACCATCGGCGAGGTGATTGTTTTTACGATTGCTGGGCTTGGCGTTAAAATACTTCTTCACTCCGAGGATGCTGAAACGCGATTGATCGGCGTTCAGGATCCAGTGATTATCAATTTATTGGATTTTGTTGCCCTTCTTATCGGCTTTTTGGCCTTCGAACTCGCAATCCGTGGGCACCTAAGCCCCGGTGGAGGCTTTGCAGCTGGAGTCGCCGGGGCCACATCCATTAGTTTGTTAATGGTTAGCGGACGTCTCCAGCGGATCGAGGATTTCTACAGTCGATACAACGCAGCAGTCGTTGAAAAGTTTGCCGTTGTCGTTTTTATTTTGATTGCAATGACGAGTTTTACATCTGTCATCATTCCTGAGAGTCCATTTTCCTTTGTTCCACAGAATATCTATATTCCTGTTCTTAATGTTGTTGCTGGTTTAAAGGTTACGATTGGTGCCTGGTCAGTGATTCGATTATTTATCACAAAACGCGGGATTATTTAGGTGTGAAAGACAGTAGGGGTATCGGCCAAGATCTCTGGTACTTCGGAGATTATTTGGGTGGTTTTTCTGGTGCTAACTATAACTACATTGTCTATCTTGCTATTGCATTATTGCTATTTGCAATTGCTCTCTCGACGGAAGTTGGACTTCAGCCGATTGTTTATAACCTTTACATCCCTTATACCTATGAGTTGATCGAAGTGTTTTTTATTGCTGACTATATTGGAAAAGTTGCCAATACATGGTCGCTCTATGGCTATAAGCCGATTTATTTGTTGACCTCTATCCTGAAAATTAGAGCAGTCATTGATCTGTCGACATTATTGCTTTTGATTACTGACTTTTTGCCAAATTCTTCGTTGCCAGTGATTTCATTATATCTAACAAAGGTCTTGATTCTATTTTATTTTTCAGATCTGAGGGATATCATTCTAAGAGTTAGATACATTGTATTCAGTCAACCGGCTAAGACATTTTTTCCACTGACATTGCTGGCAATTGTTACCTATTCACTTGCTGTTGTCATGTATCTTGTCGAAGGAAAAGTTGATCCAGAGCATTTTGGGTCAATATTGAAGTCTCTTTGGTTTTCATTTGTAAGCGCGACAACCATTGGCTATGGAGACGTAACACCAGTTTCATTTCTTGGCCGCATCTTAACCTCAACATTTGCGCTTTTTGGTATTGTTTGCATTGCGATATTGACAGCCAATATTATTGACCTTAATGCAAGGTATGATGAACAATCTTCAGGCCAATAGCGAGATGTTTAAAAGTGTTGATCGGCTAACATCCTCACATGCGAGCCTGATTCGATGTAAATTTAGTCATGCTTTGGATGATTATGAAATCACTCAATCATATTATCGATGCATCAACGCCTTATTCAATTTTTAAAGCTTATATAGATTCTTACTCAGAGTATGTCGGTTTGCTTAAGTTTGGTTGGGGAAGTTTGCTGATCGATCCAGAACTTAAGGAAAAAAAGGTTTTATTGGATGAGCATAATATTGAATCGACACCTGGTGGCACTCTGTTTGAATACTTTTACCAGAAAAATGACTTAGAGTCATTTCGTGAGCTTCTCAGGAATTTAAATTTTAAAGCTGTTGAATTAAGCCGCGGCACGGTTTCAATTTCCGATAATGAGTATTTCAACTTGATCTCTCAATTTTCAACTGACTTTAAGGTTTTTAGTGAGGTTGGTTTTAAATCACCAGAACTTTCCGATCAAATGAGTCCATCAGATTGGATTCGTAGTTGTCAGCTGTCGTTGGATGCTGGAGCAGAGATGGTTATCCTTGAAGCTCGAGAATCTGGTACTGCAGGAATTGTTGATCAAGACGGGATGATCAAGACACCACTTTTAACGCATCTCGCCAGCACACTTGGTCTGGATTCAATTTTATTTGAAGCTCCAGTTAAATCGATGCAGGCTCATCTTATTAATCTCTTTGGTACAGACGTGAATCTTGGCAATATAAACCTTCAAAGCATTCTTCCTCTTCAAGCTTTGCGTCGGCGTTTGCGCTCCGATACTTTGCTGACATCTTTAATGTCCGCATGACGTTCAATTTTCATCCAACGATATCGACGGGTCTTTTGATCCATGTAGCGATCCCGTCCTATGAGCTTGATCAAAGTTTGACCTTCTATCGCGATGTGTTGGGTGCCACTCCTTTTCGTGTCATGGACGACCGAATCACCTTTGGACTTCACAATCTTCAGCTCGTGTGTCATCTAACCAGTCCAGATGACACGCAGCCGAGTAGCAGCTTTTACCCTCGTCACTTTGGAATCACGTTTGTTAGCAGCACTGATTATCACCATTTTTATGAGTCTGTGGTTGCTCACCACGGCTGCTTCGTTTATTCTGAACTCACGTCACGCTTTTCCGGTCGACCCGATGAACATATGACTTTTATTTTAAAAGATCCATCCGGAAACTTTGTTGAATTCAAGCATTACGCACAAGCTAATTCGTCTTTTTAATGTTCATGAGGTTTCCCATACCACAACGCCAAATTTTCAGCATATTGTTAGGGGTGTTGTTGTTTGTCACGCCATACATGTTCGTTGACATGGCGTTTGCGGCAGAAATCAAATATATTGACAAAATTCTAGAGCGTGGATATTTAAAAATTGGGCTACCACCCTATACAACACCTCCTTTTTACTTCAATGAAGACAACGGTGACCTAGCAGGTTATGATGTTGAAATTGTTAAAAACTTTGCCGATTTTCTTGGAGTTGATGTTCAGTTTGATCGCGACTCCAAGAGTTTTAATGATCTTGTGAGGCGTTCAGGCGCCAACGATTTTGATATGGCAATCGGGAAACTTGGAACAACTTACAAGCGCATGTCTGATGCTCATCCCCATGAATACATGAACTTCAGGCATGCAATTCTTGCAAATCGTAAAGCGATCGCCAATCTACAAGGCAATACCCCCGACAGCCAATTTGCTCGAGTTCTCCTCGATTCAAATATTTCCCTAGGTTTTATTGGACGATCAGCTTATGACACATATGCGAATTCACTTTTCCCAAATGCTAATAAAATTGGCTACGACGATTGGACGAAATGTAAGGAAGCACTTTTTGCAGGAGAGGTGGATGGTATCTACAGAGATGCAACCGAGATCAAGAAAATTGTTTATCAAGAGCCTACCCTATCTCTGGATTTTGTTCCAGTTCTGTTCGAGGATATTGTTGACCAAAAATCAATTTATTTGTCCACTGAAGCGGATATTGATATGGCATCAATCCTCAACTATTATCTTGCCAAGGAAGTAACCATCAAAGATGACACGGAAATCATTGAAGAGTTTCCTGAATTTTACAAACCCAATAAAGAGCTTTCTACTCAATCATCTTAAAAGAGGTCTTTGCTTGTCATGACGATTCTTCCCTTCAGCTTCAAAAAGATTGCGCTTAACTGGCAAGGTTTTCGAAGTTCGCTTCGGAAGCTTCGTTCGGTCAAAGCTTTTGTTTTCTTCATTCTGCCGGTCGCTCTTGTTCTTGGTTTATTTCTTCCAGATGCAGCGGATACGCTCAATTCATTTGGATTGACACTGATTCAGCTGATTTCTTTTCCTGCAATACCACTTGTCCTGACGGCCGTCGTCGTATCAACCTATTCAATTTTTTCTCTGTCTGATTCAGCTGAGCAGGAATTTAAGTTCACGCGTCGGCTCTTTTTATCACTTCTCGCATTAATACTCTTCATTTCTGTCTTTGCTCTTCTGCTGTCTCTTTATCAAAAGCCTGGGGAATTATCTCCGGAAGGAAGACTCTCGATTGGCACATATATGCTTGACGTCACCGATATCAGGTTGACCTTGTCTTCAGCAGCTTCAGACGCTGTAGATCCTTTTGAGTGGGCGAAAAAAATTCTGCCAAATAACATTGTGGGCGATGCATCCCGTGGACAGACTCTCAAGGTGATAAGTGGATCGGTCCTGCTTGGCTGGGGTTTATCACTTTTGCCCAGAGATAAATCAGCTCCACTGCTCACCATCATCAGGGGAATCTACGACGTTTCGGTGAAGGTTCTAGATGAACTCTTGTTGATTGCACCGCTTGTTGTTATTTGTTTGATCGCAGGTGCATTTTCCACCATTAATTCAGAGATCATTGTGTCTCTGTTGACTTTAACGATTTGTATGCTTCTTGCGTCCTTGGCGTCCCTTGGCATCAGTCGTTTGATTGTCAAACGCTTTACGACATCGGCAGAGCGAGCAACCTCGGAGGTCAACCCTGCAGATTCAGTTTTCCTGCTCGGGCTCTCCACAGGCAGCAGCCTGGCTTGTTATCCAACCATCATGCGCGCGATGGAAAAGATGGGGCGTAATTGTTCTCACACTGAAGCGGCCGCATCATTGAGCCTTCTGATTTCAAGAATGGGGAATATCATTTACAACATTATTGCTATTGTATTTGCACTGAATCTTTTTGAAGTCAAATTTTCCCCAGCCATTCTTCTGCAGATTCTTGTTCTTGGAATCGTGACTGGTATTTCCGCTGCTGGTTTGAACGGGGTGGCTGTTGTCCCAACCATCGGTTTGGCCCTGACAAGTTTTCAGTTGCCCATTCCGCCCATTCTCGTTCTCTTGCTTGCCGTTGATCCGATTTTGACACTTCCTCGAGCTGCAACGACTGGCGTTCTTGCCATGGCCGTGACGGTGATCTCATCTGACCGCGACCCGGAACATACCTGCAATCAACAGTCCTATGAATCGCTGGTTGAGGTCTGATTGCAGGAACTCTCAATGGTCATTGACCTTTGACTGTTCATTCACGGCTTGTTGAGCCACTGCAGGCAGGCTTTGATCCAACCTTCATTGTCTTGGTCGTCCGGTGGGTTGAGCCCTTCGCTCAATGCTTTCACCGCCCGTCGGATTTCTAGATCCTCGTAGCCGAGGGTGAGCAGCGTTTCTTCGAGTTCCTTCATCACCGTTGACGTCATTCGGTTGTCTCCGCCATCCACCAGTGAAGGCTTCACGTCAACCTCTTCCATCCCTTCAACGCTTGTTCGCAATTCCACCGCCAGCCGCTCTGCGGTCCGTTTGCCGATTCCCTGAGCACGACAAAGTCTGCGGAGATCACCACCACGAATCGCTTCAATCAGTTCATGGCTTGTGCACTCCTGCAGGAGGGCCATGCCCGCCTGGGGCCCCACTCCGTTGACACCAATCAATTGGCGAAACAAATCTCGTTCAATTCGATTGACGAATCCATACAGATTTGTTGCATCTTCGCGTTGCACCTGATGGATCCAGAGTTCCACACTGGAGCCAGCTCCCAGGTGTTGCAGATGACGTGTGATGACCTGCACCTCATAGCCAACGTCGCCACAGGCGAGCAGAATCCCGCTGCGGTTCCCCTGGGTCCAGCTCTCCATGGGACGTCCTCGCATCCATCCGATCATGGAGTTTTCCAGCGTCTTCACCATGCTGCCTGACGTGCGCTCACGTCTCAGGAGGTTCCTGTTCAGCAGCGTCTGTGTCGTGGTTCTTCTGCTGACTCTCAGCGCCTGTGGGACAGCCAACGAACCACCTCGCCAGCAGCTGCTTCAGGCCCTCAGCCTGCAGATCCAGCTCACGCAGGCCGCCATCTCTCGTTCTCTGGAGCTACCAGATGTGGGGAGTACGCCGACGGTCAGCCGTGTTCGCATCGAAGATCAGAACGTGATTCATATCGGAGAACACCACGGTGTGAAAGTGTCTGGTCGATTTGACTGGCAACTTTCGGGTGATCGTATGCAAGTGGATAGTCCGTTCGAGATTTATATGGAGCGTGGCGAACGAGGTGAAAGCTGGCGCCTGGCCCGTCCTGGCGGGAGCGAGGATGGCATCAGCCAGGATTGGCTGACGTTCCCTCTGCCGCTGAGCTGATTGAAATCGCTCTGAATCGTCTGTGTTGATCGGTTGATCAAGCAGATCGTGATGAGTGGCTTCGCCCAGGACCAGCCTGTTTGACCTTTTTGATCTGGTCTGATGTCGACGGATGCTGTTCAGCTTGCCTTGAATGTGATGGCTTGGACTGACTGAATCCTGCGGTGCAATCCTGACCGCGAGGCCAGGATGACGATCATCGCGGCTGATTTTTTCATGACCCATTGGCCATCTCTCTCGCCTTGCCCAGCAGTGTTCTCTGATTCGAACCTTTGCAACGCCCTTTTTTAGGCCACTAATTGGCCGTTCCTGCCCGATGACTTCAGGACCGATGACGGCCTCCACGATTCACCTGATCTTGAAGCGAGTAGAGTGGTTTGCCTGATGAGCCATTCCCTGCCAGTCGTTGGGAGTTGGTCGGTTAAGAGCTTGCTGAATTGCGCCACCATTTACGACGTCAGCTTGGATTGCGCGCCTGAAGACTGACCAGCGTGGAGGCCAACACCATGACTCCGCCGATCACGACCCATGACGTGAGTCCCTCTGAAAACCAGAGATATCCCCAGAGAGCGGCAAACACCACCTGGATGTAATTGATCGATGTGGCCTGTGCCGCAGGCATCAAGCTCAGTCCGTGGGTGACCCAGATCTGTCCGAGCTGAGTCAGCACACCGACGCACAGCAGCCAGAGCCACTCCACTCCCTGCGGCATCACACCATCGCGAATCACCATCGGCAAGGTGAGCGGGAGCGACAGGATCGGGAAATACAAAATGATCACCAGGGGATGTTCGCGGCTGGAAAGGTGACGGACGCAGACGTAAGCCAAGGCTGTGAACAGGGCTCCCCCCAGAGCGATCAGAACAGCCGTTGCGGGAAGCTCTTCGATGCCACCGCTCAACCACTCAGGCTGGGCCACAAGCGTGATTCCGATCCAACCGAGCAGAACGGCAACGGCAATGCTCCGTCGCAGCTGTTCTCCCAGCACAAGGGCGGCTGCGATAGCCGTAAACGTTGGGTAGGTGTACTGAAGAACCGTTGCCGATGCCAGTGGCAGGGTTGTGATGGCCTCGAAAAAGAAGAGCAGCGCGAGACTTCCGCAGATGCCTCTGGCCAGCAACCAGCCCAGATGGGTTCCCCAGGGAGAGATACCGGCTCGAACCAGGCCAAGGGCGGTCAGGCCAATGCTGATGAGCGCTCGGCTCATCACGATTTCCGGCACTGGCAGGCGACCGTCCAGCTGCTTGACGCAAACAGTCATCAGGCTGAACGCCAGGGAACTGAGAATCAGGGATCGAACCCCATGAGCTGTTTCTTGTCCGGACGCATCAGTCACTGGACGGAGGGGCGTGAGTTCGCAGAATGACCGCATGCTGAATGCCCGCCTCCATCCCCGCACGATCGAGGCCGTCAAGGAACGGGCCGACATCGTTGATGTCGTCGGAGATCACGTTGTCCTTAAGAAAAAGGGCCGAGAGTTCGTCGGCATCTGTCCGTTCCATGACGACAGCAAGCCGTCCATGACGGTGTCCCCGGCCAAGCAGTTCTATTACTGCTTCTCCTGTGGCGCCGGGGGCAATTCCATCAAGTTTCTGATGGAGTTCCAGAGACAGAGCTTCAGCGATGTGGTTCTGGAGCTGGCACGGAAATACCAGTTACCTGTCGAGACCGTTGATGGTCCTCAGCAGGAGCGACTCCGCCAGCAGCTGTCACGTCGGGAAAAACTTCAACGTGCCACGGCTCTGGCGGCTGGCTGGTTCCGCAGCCAGCTTCTGGGTGAGGGCGGCGAGCAGGCTCGCTCCTATCTCAGTGAGAAACGGGGGCTCAGTCCTGCGACCCAGGACACGTTTCAACTCGGCTACGCACCGGATCGGTGGGATGGTCTTCTGACCCATCTTCAGCAGGTGGAGGGACTGTCTCCGGAGCTGTTGGAGGCGGCAGGGCTCGTGGTGCCGCGCAAAGGTGGACGTGGCTTCTACGACCGCTTTCGCCATCGCCTGATGGTGCCGATTCATGATCGGCAGGGACGGGTGATCGGGTTTGGAGGTCGCAGCCTGGATGGTGCCGAACCCAAATACCTGAATTCACCGGAGACGGAGCTCTTTGAAAAGGGCAAACATCTCTTCGGCCTGGACAAAGCAGCGGGAGCGATCCGCAAAGACGACCGTGCTGTGGTGGTTGAGGGCTATTTCGATGTCATCGCTCTTCACGCGGCTGGCATCACCAACGCCGTCGCCGCCCTCGGGACAGCCCTCAGTCATCAACAGATCACGCAGCTCTCCCGCGTCAGCGACGGCAAGCGGATCGTGCTCAATTTTGATGCCGACGGTGCTGGCGTTCGGGCGGCCAATCGTGCGATTGGCGAGGTGGAACAGCTGGCAATGCAGGGACAGCTGGACCTGAGGGTTCTGCATCTCCCCTCCGGCAAGGACCCCGACGAGTTTCTGAAGGAGCATGGCTCCGGTGAGTACAGGGCGCTTCTCGATCAAGCACCGCTCTGGCTTGACTGGCAGATCGAGCAGGTTCTCGAGGATCGCGATCTCAGTCGCTCCGATCAGTTTCAGCAAGCCGTGAGCGAACTGGTGGGCCTGCTGGGCAAATTGCCCCAGAGCGCCGTCAGAACACACTATCTCCAGCGTGTGGCGGAACGACTCAGCGGAGGGCAGGCAAGGCTGGCCCTGCAGCTGGAGGAGGATTTACGTCAGCAGGTGAAAGGTCAACGCTGGCATGGGCGCTCCAGTCGTCACGAACAGCCGGCCGAAGCCAGTCAGAGGGAACGCTGCGAAGCCGATCTGCTGCGGCTTTACCTCCACTGCCCCCGCCATCGCAGCACCATTCGTCAACAGCTCAGGCAGCGGGAATTGGAGGATTTCGCCCTGCAGCCCCATCGTCTGCTCTGGGCATCGATCACGGAACTGGAGGAGTCCAACCTCGGCAGTGGACGGCTTGAGGCGATCACCCGGGGTGAGGATGCCGGAGCGGAGCTTGCTGATCTCGATCTCCCGAACCTGCTCACCGACCAGTTGCTACTGGAGAACAGCGCTCTGATGTCGAGGCTGACGCCCTTGTTGGCGCCTGGCGAGCTTGAAAAACTCTCCCTTTCGGAACCGCTTGAGCAACTGCGAGGCACCACAGCCGTGCTCGAACGTCAGAAAAGTCTGAAACGGTGCCGCCATCTTCTTGAAGCCTGGGGTGGGCAACGCCTGCAGACCCTGGAAACCTGTATCGCCGCCCTGATCGATCAGCCTCCCGGTGATGCCCCGATGGATATGGAACAGCGCATCCAGAGTCTGTTCGATGAGCTCAATCGCGATGCCCTTCGTTATCAGGAGCTTTACTACTCCGAGCGAAAGCACATCAGCTACCTCGACCAACAGCGTTGTCGCGGATTCGGCGATCCAAACGTCCTTTCGGCCTGACCATGGCGAGGGACCTGCGCCTTCCATCCCGACGGTCGGATTGTTCACGTGCCAGCTGTGCCTCCGAATAACTCTTGTGATGGTTGCCATGAGCTCTGACGGCTTGAATTCCGGAGCTGCACTGGCCACGGTGGTGGGTGTACCGGTGGAGGTTCCAGTGATGTGGACGCTTGTCTTGACCGGGAATCGCCACCATCAACGTTGTTCTGTTTTAGATGTCGGAATTTTTCGAGGCGATCTGGCACGGTGAAGGCGTAGGCGATGGCAGCGATCTTGAGGAGGCTCTGCAGGCTTTTGCTGCCGTGAAGCCGGAGGACGGAGACTGGCTTGAGGCCTGTGCCGCCGATGGTGCGGATCCGGTGATCGAGCGCTTTGCCTCCTTCGAGGCCTACCTCGACAATGCCGACCCCAGGGAAACGATTGCGGTGACGCCCCAGATGATCATTGAAGCAATCGCCCTGCTGCCAAGTTGATGCGTGCGAGCGACTTCGATCTCACCCCGTTCACACCTGTGAATCATCTCTGGCCCGCTCTCGTGGAGCGCTTGGGTCGTGAACGCTCACAGCAGGCGATCCGCCAGGCATTGGATTTGCAGAGGATGCGTGGTCACGAGGGCACCCTGCCCGTATTGTTCACGGAGACCTGTGGTCTGGCTTTGGCGAGCACGGATCTCGTCAGAGAACAGACAGGCCTGAACAGCCACGGAGAACGCATGGTCCTGATCCTGAGCTCGCGCAGTCAGGAAGTGCAGTTATTGCAGGAGCTGTGACGACTCAGAAGCAATCGCTCAGATGCCCCTTGGCTTCAGAGGACACGATCGAACTGGATGTTCTGATGCGCAGTGAACGAACGGTGCATGGATGCATGCATCCGGGTTGATGACGTGAAATGACGTCTGTTTCAATCAATTCGTCTTGATGATCTTGCTGGTTTGGAAAGATTTCGGTGGCCTGACAGTGCAGATGCCATTCAGGCAGCAGATATCGATCTGCACATTTTCTATTCGGTTAATGGAACTTTCGTTGGAGCTTGTGGTGCAAAGTTCTCTGGCCATCAATGGAGAATCAGAGGTCCAAGAGAGCACTCCTGCCAGGCTCGTCGCGGCTAGAGCTGTTCTCGATAGTCCTTTTTTCATTGTGGTGGCAGTTGCATCACGAGCTGTGCACTCATGGTTGGGGCTTGTCTCTAAGCCTGTCTTGGCATCTGTTTAAACGTGTCTGAGTTCTGGCTGAGTTCAAACATCTCCTGGACATGGATCTGTGCTCACGTCTCGGACGCCTCTATCTGGTCTTGGCGACGGTCCATGGGATCGGGTTTAGGAAAAAGTTCTTGAAACGGTCGTTACGTCCACTTGGCTTGTGATTCATGCTGTTGTCTTCAGTCAGTCATTCTTCACGTCATGTGTGAAGAAAGTGCATTGATCGACGATTGGTCATGCAACCCTCGGTTCCTGCTTCCGGGAGCCTGAAGCTTCTGAATGTTTTGATGTCGAGCTCACTAAAGACTGAGTTCCAGCATTTTTTGGATCGGTTCCAGGGCCCGTCGCCTCAGGCTTTCCTCCATCTCAATGGCGGGGTGCATCGTCTTCAGGCAGTGATGCAGCTTCTCAAGGGTGTTTAGACGCATGTAGGGACAGGCATTGCAGCTGCATCCGTCCACACCGGGAACATCGATCAGGGTCTTTTGGGGGACCCGTTGCTTCATCTGGTGAAGAATCCCAGGTTCCGTGAGAACGATGAATGTGTTGGAACTGCTGGTTTCGGTGTACCGCAGCAGCTTGCTGGTCGACCCGATGAAATCGGCGAGATCCAAGAGGTGTTGCTGACACTCCGGATGGGCGATCACCTCAGCATCGGGATGCTCCAGCTGCAGCCGGAGCACGGCCTCCTCGTTGAAGGTTTCATGAACAATGCAGCGTCCCGGCCAGAGGGTGAGTTCACGGCCGCTCTGCCGTTGAACCCAGCGGCCCAGGTTCTGGTCCGGTGCAAACAGCACCGGACGGTCCTCCGGAAGTTGTTTCACCAGATCAACGGCATTGCTGCTGGTGCAGATCAGGTCGCTCTGCGCTTTCACGGCTGCCGTGCAGTTGATGTAACTGACGACGAAATGGTCGGGATGTTTGGAGCGGAAAGCGGCGAACTCGTCGGCTGGGCAATCATCCGCCAGGGAGCAGCCGGCATCGAGATCCGGCAGCAGCACAGTTTTCTGGGGACTCAGGATCTTGGCTGTCTCAGCCATGAAATGGACGCCACAGAACACGATCACATCGGCGGATGTGCTGGCGGCCTTGCGTGACAGCTCCAGGGAGTCGCCAATGAAATCAGCGATGTCCTGGATCTCCGGTTCCTGGTAGTAGTGCGCCAGGATCACGGCATTGCGTTCCCGTTTCAGCTGCTCGATCGACCCTGCAAGAGCGTGGTCAGCGGTCATCGGGTGCTGGAGCGGGGCAGGATGGAATCAGCCTAGGTATCTGCTCTGACGGTTCTTCGCCTCGCGATTGCCGGAGATCTTCATGGTTCATGGAGTGATGCCGATGAGCAGCTCCTGAATGCTCTGCAGCCCGATGCGGTGTTGTTCGTGGGAGATCTCAGTGATGGCGACCTCCGGCTGACACGTCGGATCACCGCCTTGCCCTTCCCACTGGCGGTGATTCTCGGGAACCATGATCGGGGAGGGGATTGCAGTGGAGACCTTCTAAGACAGCAGCTTGCCCTGCTCGGAGGCTGCAACTGCGGCTGGACGCGGCTGTCCTGGACCCATCCGGCGCTTTCGATTGTGGGGGCACGCCCCTGCAGCGCCGGCGGCGGATTTCATCTCTCCAAAGCCGTGGAAGCGGTGTTCGGTCCGATCACTCTTGAGGAATCGGCTTCACGCATCGTCGCCGCCGCGCAACAGGTCCCAGAGGATCAGCCTTTGATCGTTCTGGCGCACAGCGGTCCGACGGGGCTTGGATCGGACGCGTCCAGTCCCTGCGGACGGGACTGGAAACGTCCAGCCATCGACTGGGGAGACCGTGATCTGGCCCTCGCCCTTGATTCGATGGCCAGCCAGCGCAGACCGGATCTGGTCGTTTTTGGACATATGCATCATCAGCTCAAACGCGGCCATGGTCTGCGGCGCAGCCTTCTCCAGGATCGTGGTGGCACGGCATTCGTGAATGCGGCCTGTGTTCCTCGCTGCGGTCTGGATGGCAAGGATCAGCCTGTTCTGCACCTGTCCTGGGCTGAATTTGACGGCCGGCGACTCACCCACGTGAGTCATCGCTGGTACACGCCGGAGGCTGTGTTGGTGCATCAGGAATCGCTGCCCCTGCAGGATGCTGTGGCGTGCTGATCTACCTCTGCAGCAGCAGCCATGGTTTTGGACATGCCGCCCGCGATGCGGCGGTCCTGCAGTGGATCCGCAACCTACGTCCCCACTGGCGTCTGGCCTTCAGTTCCGTGGTTCAGGACTCTGTGCTCAGATGTCTGCTCGCCATGGATGGTGTGGCGATGCGCCGGTGTCGCTGGGATGTGGGCATGGTTCAGCGGGATGCACTGGCCAGTGATCCCCTCGGCACGGTTGAAGCGATCGAAGCGCTGGAGAAGCAGCTTCCATCGCAGCTGGATCAGGAGGCGAGCTGGATCAAGGATCAGGGTGAACCTGTCCTCGTTCTGGCTGATATCCCTCCGGCGGCGGCCGAGCTTGCCATGCGGCTGGATGCTCCGCTGGTCTGGCTGAGCAATTTTGGCTGGGATGAGATCTATGCCCCGTTCGGGGGTGTGTTGAAGCGGAAGGGTGAACAAGCGAAACAGGCCTATCAACGAGGGGATCTCCTGTTGCGCTGTCCGTTTGATCTGTCCATGAGCTGGGGACTGCCCGAGGTGTCCCTCGGCCTGGTGTGTGCGTCACCTCGAGCGCTTCCTCAAGGGTTGCAGGATCGAATCACCGCGATCGAGCAGCCCCTTGTGATGGTGGGATTCGGGGGACTCGGCTTGTCAATCGATCACGGGTTGTTCCTGCGTTGGCCACGGCATCACTTCCTTTTGGCGCCGTCAGGTTCTGATCCGCCGTGTTCCAACGTCACCGTGCTCCCGGCAGGAATCAGGCCTCTGGATGTCTTCCCGTATTGCCAACGACACCTCGGCAAGCCTGGCTTCAGCACCTTCTGTGAAGCGATGTCCCAGCGTGTGGGGCTTCATGTCGTCGAAAGAAGCGATTTCGCTGAAGTGTCCGCGCTCCTGAGCGGCCTTCGCCGACATGCTGATCACCGCATGCTCTCGAAGCAGGCGTTTGCTGCGGGTGACTGGCTACTCGACCAGCCGTTGCAGGCAGCGACCGGATCCCCCCTTCCCGCCAACGGTGCACTGCAGGCTGCTGAGCAGATCGTGCTCTGCGCCGAACGCCGTTGGGAGGTCGATCCAGGCTCAGACTTGATTTGTTAATCGTTTCAAGTCGTAACTTGACTGCATAAATGAATGAGACTCACAGATTTTGCGCGATTTGTTGATGTCGTGGCCGATTAGTTGACTGGCATATTTACCGATTGATTTGGTTGTTCTGTTCGACAAAGTCTCTGGCAAGGAATGTTGTTTGCTTTGCAAACAATTTTCGTCATCCGCTTCTGACGATTCCCTTTGCCTCGTCCTGAGGTCTAGTCCCCCGAATGCTTTTTATGGCTACCCCTGCATCGATTGGTCGTGCTGTGATCTGTACGACAGTCTTCGCCGGTGTACTCCCCTGTTCGTTTGCCGCTGCTCCTGCATCAGCAAGTCTTCTGCCTCCTGCCTCACGCTCTCAGCTTCTGAGCGCTCCGGACGCTGTTCCAACGATGGCGATCCCTTACATCATCACGCCCGAACGTCGGGCCATGCTCAACACCATTCGTTTTGCGGAAGGCACCTGGCGTGGTGGCCTTGATGTGGGTTATCGGGTGATGTTCGGTGGTGGTCTGATGCCGAACATGGATCGCCACCCTGACCGCGTGATCTACAGCTCCCGTTACGCCAGCGCTGCGGCAGGGGCCTACCAGTTCATGCCGTTCACCTGGAACCTGGTGCAGCGCAGCATTGGCGTGAGGGGGTTTGGACCGGCAGCTCAGGATCAGGGCGCTCTCTTTCTGATTGAGCGGCGAAAGGCACTGCCGCTCACGGATGCCGGCAACCTCACCCCGAACCTGACGGCTCTGCTTGCGCCGGAATGGGCCTCGTTCCCCACTCTGGCCGGCCGCAGCTTTTACGGTCAGCCGGTGATGAAATACTCCCGACTGAAATCCTTTTACAATGTCAATCTCGTAGAACTGCGTCGTTTGCGTGATCAGAGGCGCCTCGATCTCAGCAAGTCCAAGGTCTGCACTGGGTCCCGAATCGCCTGTGCCACTCAGCTCTGATCGGGATCAGAGCTGAGCTTCCGTCCAACCGTGGATTGCGCGATCAGGTAGGCCAGCACGGCTCCACCGATGAATCCCAGGCTGTTGCGCAGCAATGGCAGAACATCTGAGGTTCTGGTGATCACAGGAGCAATGCCGAAGACCCCGAACAACATCACCCAGAGTGGTGAGAGAAGCAGCAGCCACGACCAGGCCACGACGTCACCCTCCTTGCGGGGATAGGCCGCGAAGCCCGCGATCACGCCGCCGAGGACGGAGGTCGTCAGGGTCCAGAGCCACTGTTCGAGGGGGAGTCCCGGCACAACCTGGCAGCCACCGCGTTCGAGGCAGATTTCAACGGCGTTCAGTGCATCGAGGATCGCACCATCCTCGCCGTGATCCTTGACGTAGTACTGGTTGCCGAATCGTGTTTGCAGCTCCACCCAGTAGGTGCGAGGCATCAGGGCGAAGAAGGCATCTCCGACGTTGAAGTTGAGCAGATTTCCGCCACGGGGGTCTGCAACCAACAGCAGGCTTCGCTCATCCAGCCCCCAGAACTCACGAATGGCAAGGCCAGGTGTCCGCTCGTACTGGGTCAGAACCCGAAGTTTCCAGCCGGTGTTCGCTTCGAACTGATCAAGGGATTGCTCGAGTCCGGCGCGCTGGTTGTCGCTGAAGGCGCGCGCCAGGTCGATCACTGGTGTGGGATGGTCCGGCAGCAGATCAGGGTTGTCGTATGCCAGGCAGGGGCTTGCAGGACTGAACACGCTCAGCAGAACCAACAGTCCGGCCCACATTGCAGTCCACAGTCCTCCGACGCGATGTGTTGCCATGGACCTGCAGCAGCGAACGGCATTCTCACCAATGGAACCCGCTCCTGCGTCCTGTCCGGCCTGGCTTGCCTCTCATCTTCAACAAGCCGGTGGCGTCGTAACGTTCCGCCACTTCATGGATCTTGCTCTCAATGACCCTGAGAACGGCTACTACGGCTGTGGTCAGGGGCGAATCGGTGTAAGGGGCGACTATGTGACCTCCCCGTCGCTGGGATCCGACTTCGCTGTTCTGCTGGCGCATCAGCTCTCCCTCTGGTTGCAGGAGGTCCCTGCTGATGGCCAGCTGTCCCTCGTGGAGGTGGGTCCCGGGGAAGGTGACATGGCCGCTGATCTGATTGCCTCGCTGGCAACGTTGATTCCGGATCAACTGGGTCGGATGGAGCTGGTCCTGGTCGAACGCAACCAGGGCATGCGGGAGCGCCAGCGCCAACGATTGGCAGGGGTCCGAGATCTCCCGATTCGCTGGTGCTCACTCCAGGAGCTCCAGGCTGCGCCGGTCAGTGGCGTCGTCCTGGCGCATGAGTTGCTGGATGCACTCCCCGTCGATCGCCTCACCTGGCAGGAGGGCAGCCTTCAGCTCCAGGGCGTTGCCTTGAGCACCCGTGGCACTCTCGAGTCGGTTCTGCTGCCGCTCCAACCTGCCCTGTTGCAGCAGATTGCAGAGATCAGCTCCCGTGCCGGCGTTGATCTTCCACCATCTGGTTCACCAGAGGGCTGGACCAGCGAGTGGCACTCCGACCAGTTCTCCTGGCTTCAGTCCATGCGCGCGGGGCTGCGGCAGGGACTGCTGCTCGTGATCGACTACGCCATGGAGGCCAGGCGTTACTACAGCAGTCGTCGGATCGATGGCACCCTGCTCGGCTTCCGTCATCAGCAGGCCCATGGCGATCCCCTGTCGATGGTCGGGCAACAGGACCTGACGGCCCATCTCTGCCTTGAAACCCTGCATGCCGCTGCAGAGCTGGCCGATTGGCAGTTGCTGGCGGAGGGGCGTCAGGGCGAGATCCTGCTGGGACTCGGTATGGCCCAACGGTTGCATGCACTTCAGTCGCTTCCCCCGGCTCGCTTGCCTGAAGCTCTCAGTCGCCGGGAGGCGATGTTGCGTCTTGTCGATCCAGCTGGGCTGGGTGAGTTCCGATGGTTGCTTTACGGCGCAGGGCTGGAGCCAAGCCGTTTCAGCTTCTCAGTGCCTCAAGACAACGCAGAATCTCGTCCCGGCTGATGTCGTCCCTGATCTCCACATCACCGATCCTCCTAGGCAGAACAAAACGGAGCCTGCCATCACGGACCTTCTTGTCTCCTTGAAGGGTTGTCAGAACCGCTTCATCGTCGAGTGAGGGCCATCGGGTCGGCAGCCCCGAGCGTTCGATCAGCTGGCGCTGTCGTTCGGCGAGTTCCCTGCTCCAGCTGCCCCGTTGCACGGCCAGTTCCCCCACAGCGACCATTCCGATCGCGACAGCCTCCCCATGAAGCCAGGTGCCGTAACCACAGAGGGCTTCGACGACATGGCCGAAAGTGTGCCCGTAATTGAGGATGGCCCGCAAGCCCCCTTCCCGTTCATCAGCGGCCACAATCCGGGCTTTTTCCGAGCAGGAGCGTTCGAGCAGCGTTTCCAGCAGCTCGTTGCCGAGGCCTGCGGGGTGGCTGGGCTCGGCGCAACGTTCCAGCAGTTCAAACAGCGTCGGATCTCCGAGAACTCCGTACTTGATGACTTCCGCCATTCCGGCTCGGAATTCACGAACCGGCAGGCTGGCCAGGGTGGCTGGGTCGATCAGCACAAGGCGGGGCTGATGGAACGCCCCGATCAGATTCTTGCCGCCCGGGTGATTCACACCGGTCTTGCCGCCGATGGATGCATCGACCATCGCCAGAAGCGTGGTCGGAACCTGGATAACACCAATGCCCCGAAGCCAGGTTGCCGCTGCAAAACCGGTCATGTCTCCCACAACACCACCACCTAGGGCGAGCATCAAGGAGCTGCGTTCAAGCCTGTGTTCAAAGGCGGCGTCATGAATCAGCGCGACCGTCGAGGGTGTTTTGTACTGTTCACCGGCTGCGATCAGCACCAGCTCCGCCTTGAAGCCATGTCGTTTCAGGGATTTGATGCAGACCTCTCCGTACCGGTCCGCCACGTCCGGGTTACTGACCACCAGAACCTGACGCCCCTCCAGGACACCAGCCTGAAGCAGTGCTTCACCGATGTCCTTGAGAGAGCCTTCTCCGATCACCACCTCGTAGGGATCTCGATCGAGGGCGACAGCGATCCGGCGATGCGGCAGGGGCGGAGCAGCGGTCATCGGAGTGAAGCGGCTTCGGTCCTACTCTGCCGGGCAAACCATCCTCAGGGGCCGTAGGGTCTCTCCACCACCTGTTTCGTTCCCATGGCGGCATCGGGACACTGGCGCAGTTCCCTCACCGCCTGGGGATTTCTGTTGCCGGCGTTGGTTCTGATCAGTCTGTCCGTGCTGATTCCGGCTGTGATGGCACTGGTGATGAGTTTCAGTTCCACGGGCCTAGATGTCAGTGAGCCCCTCCGATTCATCGGACTGGCCAATTTCCGCCGCCTGATCTCGGACCCCATGGCGCGCCAGGTTCTGATCACCACCTTTCTGTATCTGTTCGGAGTGGTGCCTCCGATCGTGCTCGGATCCCTGGCCCTGGCCGTGCTGGTGAATCGCAGCCTGCCGGGCATGCATCTTCTGAGGGGCGCTTTTTACACCCCGGTGCTCGTGTCGATCGTCGTGGCCGCGATTGCCTTCCGCTGGCTGTATTCCGAAAACGGGTTGATCAATGGCTGGCTGTCGGCTGCCCTGGGTGATTCGTTCACGCCGATCGGTTTTCTCACATCCCCCCAGCTGGCACTGCCTGCGGTCATGTTCGTCACCCTGTGGAAGGGCCTCGGTTACTACATGGTGATCTTCCTCGCAGGGCTTCAGGGAATTCCCGGCGAGCTCTATGAGGCTGCAGAGCTCGATGGCAGCGAGGGCTGGCGTCAGCATCTGGACATCACCCTTCCCCTCCTGCGTCCCTACATCACGCTGGTGGCGGTGGTGTCCTCGATCGCTGCCACCAAGGTGTTCGAAGAGGTGTTTCTGATGACCCAGGGAGGACCTGCAGATGCCACCCGAACCATTGTGTATTACGTCTACGACCAGGCTTTCGCTGAACTGGAGATCAGCTATGCCTGCACACTCGGCCTCGCCCTGTTTCTGCTGGTGATGTTGTTCACGGCTCTTCGGCTGGCGTTCAGCAGCGATCGCTCGCTGATCTAAGCGGCTGAAAAGCCACGGCGATGGCAAGCTGCGAGGGTCTGTCGCTGCCCTTTCGGTCATGACCAGCTCGGCCGCCATGATCGGAGTTGTCGGAGGTGGCCAACTGGCACGGATGCTTGTTCAGGCTGCTGCGAAGCGACAGATTGACGTGTCTGTTCAGACAGGGGCCGCTGATGATCCCGCCGTTGATGGTGCATCACGTCTGATCAGCGCGGACCCCCGTGATGTGGCTGGAACGCGGCGGCTCGTTGAGGGGTGCAACGGCATCACCTTCGAAAACGAGTGGGTGAACATCGATGCGTTGATTCCGCTGGAGCAGCAGGGAGTTCGTTTCCGTCCTGCCCTGGCGGCCCTCTCCCCCCTGGTGGACAAGCTGCTGCAGCGTCAACTGCTGACGGATCTTTCGATTGCCTGTCCCCCCTGGATTCCGCTCAGTCGCATCTCCCCGTCGCAGCCGGCTTTGCCCACCGGATGGAGCTTTCCTGTGATGGCCAAGGCAGCGCGCGGCGGGTACGACGGCAAGGGAACGCTGATCATCAAGTCCGTGGATGAGCTGGCCCAGTTGTTGCGCCGCGTCACGGCGAGTGAGTGGCTTCTTGAAGTCTGGGTGCACTACAAGCGGGAACTGGCTCTGGTGGTGAGTCGTGATGGTCAGGGACGCGTGAGAAGTTTCCCTCTCGTCGAGACCCATCAATCCAGTCAGGTCTGCGACTGGGTTCTTGCCCCAGCAGCGGTTGAGCAATCCATCGAAGCGCTCGCCTACAACGTGGCGGCCTCATTGCTCACGAAGCTGAACTACGTCGGTGTGATGGCGCTTGAGTTCTTCCATGGACCCCTGGGGCTGCAGGTCAATGAAATCGCTCCTCGCACCCACAATTCAGGGCACTTCTCAATCGATGCCTGCAGCAGCAGTCAATTTGATCAGCAGCTCTGCATCGTGGCCGGGCTGCCGGTGCCATCGCCCCAGCTCGTCAGCCATGGTGCTCTGATGGTGAATCTTCTCGGGTTGGATCCTGATCATGCAGCTCCTCTTGAGGAACGTCTCAGCTGCTTGCGGAGTCTCCCGGACAGCCATCTGCACTGGTATCAAAAACCGAGCGAAACGCCGGGACGAAAGCTTGGCCATGTCACGGTTTTGCTGAAGGAGCAGACAGCGGCGAAGCGACGGGACGAAGCCTTGGCAGCGCTGCATGAGATTCGTCGAATCTGGCCGTTGCAGGATTCAGAAGCCGATTAAAGTTCAAACGAACTGCTGTGTTGGTGACGGCCTTTTTCTAGTGCTCTGATCTGACTCTCTTTCGACTTGGGGAGACTGTCGTGACGGTGCCGTAGACCGGCCATGCAGCCGGAAACGAAGCCCCACTTTGTCACCCCTTCTGGTTCTTCCAGGTCGAACACTGGGGCTCGCACGGCATGGTGGTTCACCCATTTAAAAAACTGTTCCGAACTGGCATTCCTGGGAGTTGACCCTTGTCTGGGTTTCTGATGGCCGGACCGTTTGTTGATACACGTTGCTGAACTGACCAACGGAACGCACCGTCGAGCCGCTGATGACTGAGCTTCATGCTGGTTGAGAACGTGTTGGGCTGGCCGGCGACCGTGGCAGATCCAGAAGGCCGGTTTCAGAAGGTGCTCTTCAGCCTGTCCGGGATTCACCATTCGGAAAGTTGGCCATGGTGCTGAGAGATCGACCAGAGTTGTGTTCTACCCACTGAATCGTCTCCGACAAAGACAACGATGCTTGATGCCAATGGATCACTGACGACAATGGAAACAGATCTTTGTTCTTGAGCTGGGACATCATCTAGGCACGGACCATTCATTGGATGAAGATGATGATGACTGGGCTGTTGAAAATTCCGTGACACCCACAGTTCAGACCTTCATGGGATAGGCAAGTGGAGACCCAGCCGGGAACGTCATGGCATTGGTGAATGGACTCGATAGAGTGGTATCAATGCTGGAAATCGTTGAAGGGCTGAAAATGAACGGAAAAATTTTGGTCGTTGGCATCGTCGCCTTTTTTCTTTTGTTCTTTGTCTACGAGTCATGGTTGATGAGAGGATTGCCTCATTGAATTGAAAGTAGAGTTCACATCCACCACATATCTGGATGGCCATGGCAGTATTTATGTATGAACGTTTAGGCGTCTTCTGTTTAGGGGGATTTGGCCTGACGAATAAATCCCTCATTTGGGGGATGAACGCTGAGCTGATTACAGCGATATTGGATAGTGCCGATCCAATGGAGGAGAAGGTCATTGACGACGTCGATCAAAAGCCCTGCCTCTCAAGCAAAGGCAGCTGATTCAAATACAGGTCGTATCGTTTCCAAGTCCACCCGCTCATCAATCAGTCTTGGCAGAGCACAACGCAAAGCAGCTGCCTGCGACCTGACCCCAGATGAGTGGATGGCGATTGGCGATGCAGGAATGCGTGCGGCTTATTTCATGCGTTACCAGGCCGGAATTCGTGATGCTTCCTTGCTTCGTTGTGATTCCTCGATCCGGATCGATGTGATTCGAATGGCTGGCGAGATGGGGATTGATCCACTGGCTTACGCCAACATGTGCCGTGCGGACAAGCAGAACCTGTGTCGTCGATATAACAATTGGAAAAAATAGGCTGATGTGTTTGATCTTGCTTTTGAGGCTTGGGAGTCTTTGGGCAGATCTGGTCAGATGAAGCTGATTAAAAGCGCTGCTTGATCCTGGTTGTCGTCATTCGGGAGCACCAGCGATATTGACATTCAGTGATGCGTCGTCCTGGGCGTATGGAGTGACGCGTTCTAACCAATGTTTTCATCTGACAAGGCACCGGGATTCAACCGTGATCCGATGTTGACTGAAACGGATGTGCCTGAAATGATCAGCCCGCTTGAGGGTGTGGCGATGATCGTGGAGGTGCCTGCATCGAATGAACATCTGGTTTGAATGACGCCAGTTCGTTGAAAACCTTGCTGATGTCCAATGACGACAGCGCTTAGACGTGATCAGCCAAAAAAATGAGGACCAGTATACGCTGATCCTCGTTCTGCACCATAGTGTCCGGGCGTTCATTCCCGGTTGTCAGTCAGGACAAATCATGAACCTCTCTGACATAGCAAGTGTCATCTGATTCGGGAATTTCCGCATCCCCTAAATGGGGGATTTTGTCGCGCGCCGGGACAGGTCAGACTGACGTCCCCATAAAAAAAGAGGATCGGTGTACGCCGATCCTCTCTCAACCAATACATACCCGGCACACTAAATCCGGGTAGTCAATTGGGAAATGAATCAAACCCAACTGACACCTCAACTCTGAGCGAACTTTGCTGATATCGCTTCCCCCAAATGGGGGATTTTTGGACAGACGAATCGTTTCCAGAGGTTTCAGATCGGTCCAGTTGTCCGCCAACGGCCGGTCCCGCTCCTTTCTGTCCGGGATCGGGCAGACCAGATCAGACGTTGTTCCTTGTGGTGAGTGGCGGTGGGGGACTCACCCATCAACGTCCACTGAAACGTCAGGCCGGCCGCATCCACCTCTGAGCCGCTCAAGGACAATCCGATCGATCACTGCTGCACGCACGGCGCGGGCAAAGTGGTTCTCCACGATTGAACGAAGGAGATCCCCTGGTGATTCCGTTGGCGTTGTCGATTCTTCTTGCCTATACAGATTCCTCAGCCCAGGGGACCATCAGGTTTCTCCCGGATGACGCCCAGGTGGCCTGTCGGGCCATTCTCCCAGCCTGTTTCAAACAACGGGATTGGGCTGATCTCTGTCTGAAGGAGCCCGACATCCGGAGTGGTCACCCAGAAGCCTGTGATCA
The DNA here is from genome assembly GCF_000737535.1 of Synechococcus sp. KORDI-100. Taxonomy (NCBI): domain Bacteria; kingdom Bacillati; phylum Cyanobacteriota; class Cyanophyceae; order Synechococcales; family Synechococcaceae; genus Synechococcus; species Synechococcus sp. KORDI-100. The sequence goes on from NZ_CP006269.1 coordinate 1,535,521, forward strand.
GGCCATTGAGGCGGCTCAACCCTGATCAAGGCCGCAGCTGGTCCACGGTCGTCTGGAGAGTTTCACGGTCGAGGTTGGTGACCACGAAAACCTCCTGGGCGCTGCTGCCCTTCCGCGCCACAAGCTTGAAGCCACCGCGGATCGGGACAGAAACCCTCAGTTGCAGGGTCTGGCACCTTCCCCTGACCTTTGAAATCACCGCAGGGGTGATCGTCTGGATGCTGGGAAGGCGAGCGATGGCCTTGAGCCAGGGAATCAACCCTTCCACATAGGTGCTGTGTGTGATGACAACGCGGCCCAAATCGGTATCAAATCCCGAGATCTGGTCGAAGCTAGCGGCCATGGCTATGCCGAAGAGAGCACCGGGCCCTGGTGATGCTCCGATCCATCGATGCATTGCGACAGGCCGTTTCCGGTCCTCTCGAGGATCGATGCGGTCCCAGCGCCCGTACATTGACGGTGGAGCTGCATGGTGCTGAGGTCCGTGGCCTGGCGATCTGTCCCGGACGCGTGTTCCGCTACGTCTTTGACAGTCGTCGCAAACGCTTTCGAACCGTTGACGTCCTCAAGCTGACCAAAGCAACACGAAAGCCTGCTGCCTGAGTCAGCAGCGTTCCAGAGGCGCCATGGTGAGACCCTCCCCGGAGAGCTGCTGGTGATAAAGCTCAGCCTGCTCTAGGGGACCAGACCACACTTCAGCGGCCCCCTGACTGTCGACTCGATTGGCCAGATCCCAGGCTTTGTCTTCGCTCATGCCAGGAATGATCCTGCGTAGGCAATCCACGACGTGCTGGAAGGTGTTGACGTCATCGTCCAGCACAATCACCCGTGCCTGTGGATAACGCTGAGTCGTTCTCTCCCGCTCCAGCAGCGACGTTGATCCCGGGCTGGAGATGGTCATGACAATTGTCGTGATTTTGTTTTTCAGTTCCAGGACCCTAGGTAGGATCTCAAGAACCTAGTGGTCAAGTACATGCTGTTCACCCTCGCCTGGGCGGCACTGGCAGCAACCTTCAGCTTCTCGATCGCGATGGTGGTCTGGGGTCGCAACGGCGACGGAACCTTGAATTTCTGACGTCGTCAGGCTTCCTTGTCGAACCCTGAAGTGCCCTTGCTGAGCCAGTCTCTGGCTGTGCTGGCAGCGATTCTGCTTGTTTTCGTGAGCGTCAGTGTCATCTACCTTTCCACCGTTGAATGGCGGGATCGACGCCGACGGGATCGTTGAACCTGCACGTTGTTGACGTCCTCAAGAGGCTGAAAGCCCATCCCTTCAGCAGCTTGGTCATCGCTGTTCTGGTGCTGCTGCCCATCGGCAATCTCTGGCTGAGCGACCAACAAGACGGCCCCAAACAGGATTCAGCCATCGCTCCAGACCCTTTGCTTCAGGTGAGCGAGGGCATGCGGATGTTGCAGAGTTTCCGAGCGGATGCAGCAAAGCCAGTCCCGGCGATATGGATCAAGCTCCTTGATTCAAAAACCGCTTCAGAGCTTTGGCAGCAGCTTGATGAGCGGATCTGGTACCAAGCCTGGCCCCAGGACGGAGACCCTCTTCTCATTCTTCCTGAGACGAATGTTGTTCTACCAAGTGCAACAGCACCATTGAGGCGTCAAAAGAATGGATTCGTTCTCGTTTTCGCAGACCTGCTGAATGCCGTCACATTTGATCAGCAGACGCCGTCGGCCCGCATTCTTCCCTCGCCTCTGGAAGCGCGGTGCTTCCAATCCCTCAACAGCGGCCCCGCTGTTCTCTGGACGCCAGCTGCCCTTGCCTCGATCGCTGGACCGTTGCTGCCTCTTCTTCAGAACGCATCCCATGGTTGCTTCTCTCTGGAGCTGAAGGGCAAGGTGCTCTCCTGGAGTGGTGTCGTCGGATCACGACCGCTGCGACAGGCCACGAAACGTCTTGCTCCTCCCGATCAGCCTGCTGATCTCCCTTCGTTGGCTTCAAGGTCTCCCAAGTCCGACAAGGACTCCGCTTCCAAAGCATCATCTTCCACAACACCATCTTCCAAAACACCGTCTTCAACAACTCAGTCCTCGACAATCCAGTCGTCGACCAACCAACCTTCCGCGGCACCGTTGCTGGAACTGTCCAGCTGGTCGTCCCGATCGCTGCTTGGTGCCATGTTGAGTCGTCCTCTGATTCGTGATGGCCTTGAGGAGGACTATGGCCTTCCGCCAACCCTGCAGCTTGAGCTGCTTGATGCTCCGATTGTTCTGAGGGTGATTCCTGTCGATCAGGGCCCCTTCCTTGCTGGTGTTCAGCTGGATCTGCAGTTGCCAGCGAAGACCAAAGGGGTGGTTTCTGCACTCAAGCGTGCTGGTGAGCGGTTGAAGCAGGGTGGACTGGAGCGTCGTGAACAGGCTTTGAACGGTTCAGCTGGACGTCCTGCTGGTCATTCCGTTCTTTGGTTCGAAACGGATGACCAGGAAGAGCGATTGCTGGGCGGTTGGACCTTGAAAAGAGCTGATGCGGTCAAGAAAGGTCCTCCAAGCCTGCGGCTCACGCTGGCCACATCCCCGAATCTGGAGGGGGCGCAAGTGGCTGGCTTTGAATCACTTCCGAAGCCGCCCGTTCGTCTCAGCGCCGCGATGCAGCCAAGGGACATTGAGAAGCTTGGCCTGCTCGGTTCAAATTGGCCCAGGCCCGTGAAACTGGCCAGCCAGCTGAATCTGGTTCTGCAACCTCTGGCCGGATCTGCCACCAGCCACGAAGACTGGAACTGGATGCGCGGTCAGCTGGCAGTGCCTTGAGTTGATTCCGCCAGGCGTTGCTCGCGCTTTTTGCGCTCGCTGGCGAGGGTTTCCTCCATCAGCTCAACGGCTTGAGCCATCCGTTCACGACTCGTCAGAAACAGGTTGATGTCCTTGTCCACCCTTGCAGGGACAAGATTCAGGGACTCCGAGAGCTCAGAGGCTTTCGTCTTTACTTGTCCAACATCGGTCGCCTTGTCTGCCATGCCCTTGGAGACCTCCAGGAGGCTGAATAGTCCAATCGCCATCAGCCTGGAGTAATGGGTGTCTTCCGGACGCCGAAATTGTTTGATCCAGTCATCGAAAACAGCTTCTGACTGGTTGCCGGCTTGCTCGAGTGTGGTTCCAGCCTCCTTTCTGAGTTGTTCGGCCTCAAAGCCGTTGCTGCTGCAGAGAGCTTTGAACAACAGTGGAGGGTGCTCTTCAGGCCGGTACCCCTGAGTGAAGGAGCGAAAGACAGTGTCCAGGCCAACCGCAAACAAGGCATTGCTCTCGAACTGTTTCTGATGGCTCAACAGGTGCAGCTCAACAAGGAGCTCGTCAGCAAGCCTGCGGTACAGGGGAGCAATGACGTAAGGGAACTGCTGATGAAAATCGCGCTTGCTGTCAGCGATGGTCTGACGGTCGCCCAACTCTTGATCCCGAATCAATGGTGATGACCATAGCGCCGAAGATGTCGCCGTTAGGATCAAACCATTCGTGCAGAGGCCAGATGATCCCGATCGTGATTGAGGAGTCCGGACGGGGCGAGAGGGCATTTGATATCTACTCGAGGCTGCTTCGAGAGCGCATCATTTTTCTCGGCGAAGCTGTTACCAGTGATTCGGCGAACAGAATCGTTGCCCAGATGCTGTTTCTTGAGGCAGAGGATCCCGAAAAGGATATCTATCTGTACATCAATTCCCCTGGAGGCTCTGTGTATGACGGCCTGGGGATTTTCGATACGATGCAACATATTCGCCCTGATGTGCAGACTGTCTGCGTTGGACTGGCAGCGAGTATGGGCGCATTTTTACTTTGTGCCGGCGCGAAAGGAAAGCGCAGCAGCCTTCAGCATTCACGGATCATGATCCATCAGCCTCTCGGCGGTGCCAGGGGCCAGGCCAGTGACATCAGAATTCAGGCCGATGAAATTCTTTTCCTCAAGGATCGACTGAATCAGGAGCTGGCGGACAGGACAGGCCAACCTCTCGACAGAATCCAACAGGACACCGACCGTGACTTCTTCATGTCACCAACGGAAGCTGCCAGTTACGGCCTGATCGACCAGGTGATCGACAAGCGCCCGGTCCATTCTGTCGATTGAAATCAGGTCTCCCCAGCAAAATCTGTCCCGTCTGCGAAAGGCCTTTCCAGTGGAGAAAGGCCTGGAAAAATTGCTGGGATGATGTTGTTTATTGCTCGGAACGCTGCCGTCGGCGAAAAAACAGCACAAAGAACTCGAATATTTAATCTGATTCAATGTCAGGCCGTTGCCCGTCAACGCTTGTTCGTCAGTCTTACTTGCTGACATCGAATGATGTCCTGCCTTTAACAGTGCTGCAGATAATGTCAGAGCCATGTCTCTGGCATGTATGTGCTCCCGGTAGGGACCCGTGCGAATGCGTATTGAACGTAAACGAGAATCAATAAAAAACCACACTTACTTGGTAAGTGTGGTTCAAAAACTCTGCAGAATTGAACTGGATTGAATTGAGCTGAATTCAACTGAGGGATGGAATGGAACGCTCCTTTTCAGGAACATCGGTGAATTCAGAAACAACGGCACGGAATTCATCGCCATCCATGGTTTCCCTTTCGATCAAAAGCTCAACCAGGCGATCCATCACTTCACGGTGATCAGAAACGATGGCGACCGTCTCCTTGTAGCAGTGTTTCACCATGGTGCGGACTTGCTCGTCAATCTGACGGGCAATCGAATCTGAAACATCACTACGGGTCATCAGATCGCGCCCTAGAAACACTTCCTGACTGCCACCCTCAAGAGAGACAGGCCCCAGATCGCTCATTCCAAAACGTGTCACCATCTGCCGTGCCATCGAAGCGACTTGTTGAATGTCGCCACCGGCTCCCGTGGTCACTTCCTGATGGCCAAAGACAACATCCTCAGCCGCACGACCACCCAGGGCACCCATGATGCGCGCCTTCAGCTGTGATCTGGTGACAAGGGTCTGCTCTTCATCGGGGGAGAACCATGTCAATCCCTGAGCCTGGCCTCTTGGGATCAGAGTCACCTTCTGCACGGGATCATGGTCCTTCACCAAAGTGCCGATCAGGGCGTGGCCGACTTCGTGATAAGCGATCAATCGCTTGCTGCGACCATCCGTCAGTGGACGACCTTCCATGCCGGCGATGATCCGATCGACGGCATCGTCGATCTCGCTCAAACCAATCGCTTCTTTGCGACGCCGTGCCGTGAGGATGGCAGCCTCATTCATCAGGTTTGCCAGATCAGCGCCTGTGAATCCTGGGGTGCGCCGGGCAATGCTTTCCAGAGACAACTCAGCCTCGAGAGTTTTGTTTCTGCAGTGAACTTCAAGGATGGAGAGACGGCCCTTGATGTCGGGGGCATCAACCGTGACCTGACGGTCGAATCGACCTGGACGCATCAATGCTGAATCAAGGACATCGGGACGGTTGGTGGCGGCGATGATGATGATGCCGCTGTTGCCTTCAAAACCATCCATTTCTGTGAGCAACTGGTTGAGTGTCTGCTCACGTTCATCGTTGCCACCTCCGATTCCTGCACCACGTTGACGTCCGACGGCATCGATTTCGTCAATGAAGATCAGGCATGGGCTGTTTTCCTTGGCCTTTTTGAAGAGATCACGAACCCGGCTCGCGCCAACTCCGACGAACATCTCCACGAATTCAGATCCTGAAAGGGAGAAGAACGGAACACCTGCTTCGCCCGCGATCGCCTTGGCAAGCAGGGTTTTACCGGTTCCCGGTGGTCCAACCAGCAGCATTCCACGGGGAATCTGGGCGCCGACAGATGTGAAACGTTCCGGCTGTTTCAGGAACGTGACGACTTCTTCTAGTTCCTGCTTCGCCTCGGTGACGCCGGCGACATCATCGAATTTGACACCGGTTTCAGCTTCCATCATGAAACGGGCCTTGCTTTTCCCGAACTGCATGGCCTGGCCGGGACCTCCAGGCATGCCGCTGTTGCGACGGGCCAGGAAGATTAGGGATCCGATCAGCAGCAGCGGGAACAACAGATTGCCCAGCAGACCAAGGGCCGGAGGGGCGGAACGGGGCGGATGAATGTCAAAACTGATCCCCTCGTTCTTCAACGTGTTGATCAATTCGGGGGCCAGACCTGGAAGATCGACACGCAGACGCTGGACGCGGTTGTCGAGATCCGGATCAACGGCTTCGACGACCGCATTACGACCACCGTCGTAGATGTCGACGGCGGTGACCCGTCCGGCTTCGACGTAGTCCAGGAAACGGCCGTAGCTCATCCGGGCAACAGCAGCATTCCTCGGTGCCACCGTCGGTCCGTTGGAACCCAGGCCACTGAGGCCTCCGCTGTTCAGGACCTGCCAGCCGATCAACAGAACAACTCCGATCGGAAGCAGCCAGAGAGCAAGAAGACGCCAGCGCTGATTCATGAAGCTGAGGAAATAATTAAAGAGTGTAAAGCAGTTGCAGCGACTGCCGTGTTGTTCGTCAAAGGCTTCTGAGAGCCACGATCGGGTCCAGTTTCGCGGCACGCCTTGCCGGCACAACGCCGAAAAACAAACCGATGGAGCCCGACAGTCCCACCGTCATCAGGACCGTGCTGGTTCCAATGCTCGCTGGAAGCGGCGTCACTGCGGCAACAAGAGCGATGGTTCCAAGCCCGGCTGCCGTTCCGATGGCTCCACCCAGGCTCGCCAGGACCAGTGACTCAACGAGAAACTGCTGCAGCACATCGCTACTGCGGGCTCCGAGAGCTTTTCTCAGTCCGATCTCCTGGGTGCGCTCGCTGACCGACACCAGCATGATGTTCATGATTCCTATACCGCCGACAAGCAGGGAAATCCCGCCGATCGCTCCCAGCATGAGGGTGAGTCCCCCCGTGATCGTTCCGACGATGCTTAGGGCGTCTTTCTGAGATCGCACCGCGAAATCGTCGTCGCGAAGAATCTTGTGACGCTGCCGCAGCAGATTGGTGATCTGGAATTTGGCTGCACCTGTGCTGCTCTCGTCCTTGGCTTCGACACTAATGAAGCTGAGGCTTACGCCGTAGGTGGGATCCCGACCTGTGAGACGGGTGACCATGGTGCTGAGCGGGATGTAGGTGTTGCCGTCCTGATTGCTTCCGAACACGGCTCCCTTTGGAGCCATCACACCGACAACCTGAAAGGACTGGTTGCCGATGCGCAGCTGTTGTCCGACCGCTGATCCCGTCGGAACGAGTTTCGACTCCAGATCCGGACCGATCACGGCCACATTTCTTGCCGCTTTGACGTCCTCGTCCGTGATGAACCGTCCCTGGGACACCTCGAAACTGCGCACCGGCAGAAACTCAGGCGTGATGCCGGAAATCGAGCTGGTTGAACTTCGGGCTCCCAGCTGGACCACCTGACTGCTTGAGATCTGAGGAGCCACGCGTTTGACGCTGGGAACCTGCTCAGCGATGGCCTCAGCGTCTTCCAGCACAAGCGTTCTCGGGAAGGCGACCCCGCGTCGTCGCGTGTCGTTGTTACCGGGAACGACAAACAGAACGTTCGCTCCAAGGTTGCTCAACTGCTCTTCGGCCAGTCCCTGAGCACCCCGACCGACACCCACCAGGGTGATCACCGACGCATTGCCGATCACAATTCCCACCATCGTGAGAAGACTGCGCAGCCGGTTGCTCCTGAGGGTGGTCAGAGCCATCCTCACCGTCTCCATCGGAGGCATCCGTCTGCTCATGTCAGGCCCTCGTGCGCTTCTCAGAGCATTGTGTCCAGCTTGCCGCCTGCATCGAGGCCGGTGCCTCGATGGACCAGACCATCACGGACCTGCAGCGTGACCACCTCACCATGTCGAAGGTCGCGTGTGGCGTTGGCGACTCCTGAAATGGTGGGGATTCCCAGGCGCTGCGCGATCACGGCCGCGTGAGATGTTTCGGCCGGGGCTTCCGTCACGATTCCGGCGGCGTGGCGGATCGCATCCAGATCGTCGGCCGTCGTGTCCTGCATCACTAGGATTTCTCCGGATTCGATCTTGCTGGAGTCCCCGGGGGTGAGAGCGAGTCTCACCTTGCCGCTGACGGTTCCATTTCCGATTCCGCTGCCCTTCGCCAGAACGGCACTGACGATCCCAACCTTGACGAGATCGGTGGATCCGGAGATGCCGGTGAGGGTTCCAGCGGTTTGGATCACAAGATCCCCCTCCTTGAGCAGTCCCATGTCCTGGGCAGCGCCCATCGCCACCGTGAAGGTTCCGGAGGTGCTCTTCTGCTGAGGAACCACCAGTGGCGTGACTCCCCAGACCAGCTGAAGCTTGCGAGCGACCTGAACCTCGCTGGTGATCGCCAGGATCGGCGCCGCAGGCCTGAACTTGCTGACGTTGTGGGCCGTTGCTCCACTTTTGGTGAGCGGGAGGATCGCTGAGGCGTTGAGCTGGCTGGCGATCGTGCTGACAGCTCCGCTGATCGCATTCGGAATGGTGGATTGCAGGTGGCTATCCATCGTGCGGCGCGGATAGTCCTTTTCGATCCTGCGGGCAATGGTGGCCATGGTCTGAACCGCTTCCACGGGGAAATCCCCCACCGCTGTCTCGTTGGAGAGCATCACAGCGTCGGTGCCGTCGAGGATGGCATTGGCCACATCACTGACCTCAGCGCGCGTGGGACGCGGACTGGAGGCCATTGAATCCAGCATCTGGGTGGCTGTGATGATCGGAATCCCCAGGCTGTTGGCCCGGCGGATCAATTCCTTCTGAAGCAGAGGGACTTCCTCTGCTGGCATCTCGACGCCTAGATCCCCCCGGGCAACCATCACGCCATCGCAGAGCGGCATAATCGCGTCGATCTGGTCGATGGCCTCGAACTTCTCGATCTTGGCCACCACCGGTGTGCTGTGTCCGTGATGGCGGATCAGCTCACGGATCTCCTGCATGTCGGAGGGATTGCGCACGAAGCTGAGGGCAACCCAATCGACACCCTGCTGGAGACCGAACACCAGATCCTCCCGGTCCTTGTCGGTGAGAGCGCGAACCGAGAGCTGGACGTCAGGGAAGTTGACCCCCTTGTTGTTAGACAGAACCCCTCCTACGGTGACGCTGCAGTGCAGGGTCTGATCAATCTGGTCAACCTCCTCAACCTTCATCTCAACGCGCCCGTCATCGAGAAGGATGCGACTTCCGGCGGTCACTTCCTCCGCCAGCTTGTCGTAGGTGACCGTGGCGATGGTCTTGTTGCAGCTCACAGGCCGTGAGGTGAGCGCAAAAGGATCTCCTTTACTCAGGGTGATGGGACCATCGGCGAAGCGACCCAAACGGATCTTGGGCCCCTGCAGGTCCTGAAGGATCCCGATGTGCTGGCCGAGTTCTGTGGAGACCTGACGAATGGTGGCGATTCTTTTCGCGTGCTCGCTGTGGTCGCCGTGGGAGAAGTTGAGTCGAAAGGTTGTGGCTCCAGCCAGAACAAGCTCCCGGATCCTCTCGGCGCTCTCGGTGGCAGGCCCGATGGTGGCGACGATCTTGGTTCTTCGGGCCTGATCGAACTGAGCCATGTCCGGACCGTAAAGCCGTGCGGAAACTACCATCCATGCATCTCAGAGGCCCTCTTATCAAGGGGTTGGTGCATGGACCTCAACGCGTATCAGCACGCAGCGCGCAGCACAGCGGCCTATCCCGATGTGGGGTCCAATCCCATCTACCCCACCCTCGGCCTCAGTGGAGAAGCAGGCGAGGTGGCCGACAAGGTCAAGAAGGTCCTGCGTGATCGTGGCGGTGATTTCGATCGTGAGGTGTGTGAAGCGATCAAGCTCGAACTCGGTGATGTGCTCTGGTACGTCGCTCTGCTGGGCAGTGAGCTGGGATTTGATCTTGATGAGATTGCAACGGCCAACCTCGACAAACTTGCCAGCCGCGCTTCAAGAGGTCGGATTGCCGGCAGCGGCGATCAGCGCTGAGTCCGATGCCCCGTTATCGCTGTCCCTCCTGTTGCTGCGGCCCGGCAATCGTTCTTCACCCACCCAAGGGTGCGATTCCGATCTGTTCGCGTTGCCGAACACCGCTTGAAAAGCAGCCCCTCGTCAAACCACTGCCGCTGCTTGTGCTGGTGTCGGTGGGCACGGTGCTGGTGCTTTCATCATTCCCGATGCTGTTCAACCCATCACCATCTCCCCCATTGATTCCTGATCCAGGTCCCGATCGACGACAGGACGAGACTGTCTGACAATGATGGGGACGAATCATGTCAGGCCAAACGATTGATCATGTGGTCGTCAGTGACGAAGACGTTATGGGTCAAGAATCCCTCCTGAACCATCCATGAACAGGAATCACGAGGGCAGGCGATGAACGCTATTGCGTTGCCTGGGAAGAATCGTGCTTCAGCGTGAACAACGCGATCAAGGGTGCATGAACCACACAACCTCATCTCCGCTTCGACGTAGTCCCACATTGCGTGGCAATCACGCTCCTGATGACGTTGACGGCAGGATCGACGCAGTCCCAGACGTCACTGGATACGAGAAGGTCAACCGCTAGAGCGTCGACGTCGTCTTCTGTGGCAGACAAAACGTTTCCCGTGCGGATTAACGATCAGGCCAGTGTTTATCTCGTTCGTTTCCACTCACGCTTGTCTCCGGCAACCTGTGCTTTGCACCAGTGATCAACATCACAGGTTGCTCTGACTCAGCTCATCATGTTGAGCCGTGAAGTTGGAGATGGTGTGTGCATCGGAGGGGGACACCCCAAAGACACAAACCACACACCAGGCAAATCGATGGCTTTCAAAGCATTTCAAAAACCCAATGTGTTTTCAACGTTCAAACAGAAAAAAGAATTTGAGTATCAAGATGTCAAAGTCAGAAACCAAGAATTCATCGAAACCGCCAGTGCAATAGCTTTGAAGAGTATCGGCACTAACGAAGCTGATTATATGAGCGCTGAGGAAACATTTGATGGAAACCTCTGGGGCTTGAAAGGCAGTGATCACCTTGTCGTGATGATCGCAACAACACTATTTATGGCGGGTCTGAAGCTGATGGAAGAGATGGACAACATGCATCTCGACATCGGGGACGATCGTTGGATAACGATACGTTGAATGGTGGCAATGGCCATGACACCATGTATGGACAATCGGGTCGTGACCGTCTTCTCTCAGGACATGGAAACGACTATTTAAATGGTGGCGGTGACAACGATATTTTAATCGCCAATGGATTGGGAAAAAATGTCCACGATGGAGGTCGCGGTGTTGATGCAATTGCACTTTTCGATTACGACACTCAAAATCCAGATGAAGTCTGGGACTTTGTAGATTTTGGCGATCGAGTATTCCTAACTGAGCAGTTTATGGGCCAGGCTGGGGGCATCAGCAGGGTTGAGACAACACTCTGGAATGGTAATGCTCAAAGACCGCATCGTGATGCCAGAACGTTTGGTGATTACTATCAATCAACGGAAGTTAAAAATGATCGTGGTGAAACCCTATTTTTTATTGAAGGGCCTACTGAAAATGGTGTGACCATTGGATGGAATGCTGGTGGGATGGAGGTGATCGATAATAATGGACATTGGGATGGAGCTAAATTCGTGCATACGGAGCAGCTGACTGGAGAGAGGCAATGGATACGGGACAACTTTGCGATCTGAGCAAGATTCATGCGCCGATGCTGATGATTGAATGACGCAATCATGTTGGGGAGCCTGAGGTTCAAAATTGAACTGAAAGCCATACAAGACTCAGTTTTGTGAAAGGCAGGGCAGGATGTGTGTTCCTGATGTAACCCCCGACAGAATTCTCGGCCGATCGATCCCGTCAGCAATGGCAGGTTTTTTTATTACATGGACAGGACGAACAATGAATGCCTTGACCAGTCACGCCTGAATCCATGTTCCAAAAAAAATGGATCTCGCTTTCAAGCGAATCACGATCGCATGATTTCAGCCGGGTGATATGAATTTCATCAAAACAAGGTCAAATCGATCGTTTGATCAAGACGTTGAAGGGTTCCCCGAAGAATGCCAGGGAATCAAACGGGAGTATTCAACTTCTCGATTACGACAATTCCATCAGTTTTGTAAGGTCCAAGTGCTTGAAAATCAAAAACATCGCCACTCTCGTCTGTGAGAGTGAGAGTAAAGGATGTTGGAATCAATTCCATTGTACAACCGGCAAGTTTGTCGGGATTCTTTTGTGCCAACCAATCGCATTGATGCATCGTTTTGCTCAACTTTATGTCACCATAGAAGTTCAGCAGTTTGTCCCCTGACTGACGATCCAGACACTTGCCTTTGTAGATCCTTTCGTTCCCCTTGATGATGCCATCGTTGTTCAGATCCTGATAGAGCTCAACGCGTGCATGGCCCTTCCTTGTTTTTGATACGACCATGCTCGCATCTGGGCTCCCATGAGGATTAATGGATTTGTTGAATTCAAAGTCAGAATTGTTTGCTACATCGTCGGCCTTGATTGTACGGGTCTTGGCTCCTGTACCTATTTTTCCTTTAATAGTAGAATTGTGAGATCCCATTTGCAGTAAAATAATGATTATTATTAATTTATCATACATCATATGCCTTCGGCGGTCAACGAATCAACGTCGTATTGATGAAAGTGCCAATACATTTTTCAGGCAACAGACTTTTGATTTAATGGCAAGGAGGGCAGGGCCTTGCCAAATGTGTATCAAGTGATGTTGCCAATAGCCTGACACTTGATTCAATTGCTGTACGACTCGGTCGACGCAGTCAGTTTTCTTTTCAGATGACGTCTTTTCGCATCGGTGTTTTCGTTGTGCACGGATGGCGGATGGCGGGACCACGTCAAACAGGTCTCATCGCTCCACGACAATCAGTGTGAGCCTGCCGTGAGAGAAAACGACGCCTTCTTTCGTCGATCAACCATCTCGTCCCATTGCTGATCGGTCAGCAGCGGCTTTCACTGCTGAAAGAAGAGGACATCAAGCCATTTTGAACCACCACGTTGAACCAAGACCTGCCTGCATGCAATTGGATTTTTGCAAACGACCCCCTATTCAGCTGTTATTTGTTGTTCATCAGTCCTCGTCATGAGGTTCTCCAAAATCATGTTGAACTGCATGAGCTGTTGATCACTGAGTTGTTGTCGGCTTGTCGCCCCCAGTTCCTTTTGAAGGCAATCTCTGGCCTGAGCAGACGACCACCCCATCGTTCGAATCATCTCGTCCCCCTGGCTGAGCAAGTCGCTGCGGCGAAGCGGCACAGCCGCCGTTTCCGGGCTCTCGCCTGGTTGCATTGCGCGCAACTGCCTGAGGAAACCCACCAGATCGCTGTACCGCGTCAGCCGATGGCGACTGGCATGCCCAAAGGCCCGCTCCAGATAGATCCTTTCCCGATCACGGTCCCAACCAATTCGCTGGACCTCCAGATCAATCGCTGCCAATTCTTCGCTCCAGTCCTCTGGATCGGTGGGGGCTTCGGATGGTGGATCTGCTGTTGGTGGTTGTTGCACCTCTCCTGTCGCTGCGAGCGGTTCTGGCTTGGATGGCTTGTGAGGTTTTTCGGATGCTGCCGCTCGCTCCGGGGATGTCGTCGGCTGTTCCGTTGAATCTGCTGAAGCTTCTTGGGAAACAGCTTCTTGGGAAACAGCCTCTGCAGGAACAGCCTTTGCAGGAACAGCCTCGGGTTGGGATGGTGCGATGCGGCGCATCAGTCGTTCCAGTCCCCGCGTTTCCGCTTCCTCCGAGGTCTGGGCCTCGCCGAGGGCGCTCCCCAGGAGCTGATTGCCCTGCCAGGCCTCGATCCGCACGATGCAGCGGAGCGTGTCCACATGACAAAGCTCAGCGCGGATCTGCATGGCCTTGTCGAAGCTCTGCACTTTCTAGGCTGCCGTCATGGATGTCACGACTCTGCCGTCAATCAGTGACTGGTTTGACGGAGTTGACCAATGGCGGGAGGTTCTCGCGCTGCTCCCCGTCCTCGTCGTTCTGGAGCTCGTCCTCTCCGCCGACAACGCTGTCGCACTTGCGGCAATCGCACGACGTTGTCGCGGACAGGAACGAGAACGGGTGGCCCTCAACACCGGTATTGCCCTGGCCCTGGCGCTTCGCATCGGATTGATTCTGGTGGCTCAGTGGGTTCTGCAGAACCCTGTGGTGCAGCTGCTGGCAGCGACCTACCTTCTCTGGCTGTTCATCGACCATCTCCGGTCGCAATCCCCGGACCAGGAAACGTCTGATGACGCTTCTGCGGAGGATTCCGCTCCTGCATCCCTGGCTCGGGTGATTTTCCTGCTGGCCTTCACAGACCTGGCCTTTTCAATCGACAGTGTTGCAGCAGCTGTTGCCATCAGTGATCAATTTCTCCTGGTGATCACAGGCGCCGTGATCGGGATTGTGGCGCTTCGCTTCACGTCTGCCCTGTTCATTCGCTGGATCGCGATGTATCCAAGGCTTGAAACCGCAGGGTTTCTTGCCGTTGGCTTCGTGTCCCTGAGATTGTTCATTCATGTGCTTCGCCCGGAATTGCATCAGCCGGATTGGTTCACCTTGGTGGTGGTGACGGCTCTGTTCAGCTGGGGGCTCTCCCGCCGACAGCTCATCTCTGCCCCTGGATCTGATCATGCTGGTTGAGCTGCGTCAGGCGGACAGCGATGTGTTGCTCCATCTCGTCGAGATGGATGATCCACCGCAGCCGGGTCGCTGGTTCTCTCTGGATCAGACGTCCTATCTCGTTCTGCAGCGGCGGCATCGCTATCGGCTCCACAACGGTCGTTATGAAATCGGCTGCATCGCGTTGATGGTGAAGCCGCAGCAGCGGCCCAAGGATGCTGTGGCCTGGCGACATGGATGGGTCATCGGTGATGCGGAGTGCCGTTTCAATGCCCGCAGTCCTCTGCTGAGGTGTGCTGTCTGGCCTGAAGGCCCTTGCGATCGCTGTACCCATCGCGAACCGCGATGACCTCGAAAGGCATCTGGTACGGCGGCACGGTGGTATCCGGCCATGGGGTTGCTTCAGGACGATCGGACGACTCCCCCTATCCAGCTGGGACAATCGCCCTGCAGACCCCCCACTTCGCTTTGCGGGGCTTTGATCTGCATAATTGCTGGCCCGGAACGATCAATCTCAGTTTTGCTCCGCTCGAGGTGAGGCTGCACAGCGCTGATCATTGCTTTCCTGATCTTTTCTGGACAGAACTTCATTCGCCTGAGACCTTTTCTTTCTGGCGGATCGAGATTTGTCTTGATGACGGGCCAGCCATTGACGGTTGGATCTATCGGCCCCATCCGGAAACCAAACAACGCCACTGGCAGCCAGATTCCATGCTGGAGTTGCTTGCACCTTCATTGCCAGGGGTTGTCACAGGTGGATCCTTATCGATCCGCGATCCTGCGGATCGGATCCGGGTGATCAACACGGCGCGATTGAGAGCGCGACTGCTGGAGTTTCTGAAATTCCGTGTCCTTGCTTCACAAGGCCTGTTTTTCCAAAACACCGAGGGCAACCATCGCCGTGAATGGTTGGGCGCTTGTTATCCAGAAGCCCTTGATCTTGGAGATCAGGACCTGGATCAGATCTGGTCACAGGCGAAATCTCTGTACACTGAGGATTGAGACATTTCCCGGTTGAAAGTAACAAATTGGTCGCATGATCAGGTTGGTTTCAAGCAGGGGCCATTAATGTCTTCCTGAATGTATTAAATACAAAGATCAATGTGCAGTCTTTTATAGTTAATTTGCTCGAGATTTACTGCTTGTCTGCCATTCTCTATCAAGGATTTCGCTTGTCATGCCATCTCCGGTTGGTGAGGATGTTTGTTCCGCACGTTCTCCCTGTCTGAATGATGGGATGGACGCCGATTCAATCCAGCCAATCGCATGCAGGATCCAACGGGGAGATCGATGGGATCAACCCAGTGTCATCCCTTCTGAGGCTTTGAGTTGTTGCAACAGGGTTGATCCTTCACTGCGTCCTTTGCCCTCCAGTTGTGCAGAACGGATGAGCAGTGGGCAGCCTTGCGTACTCACCACAAGGCCGAGATGCGCAGCACAACACAGCACGGTTCCCGACGGCTGGTCGCTTGTCGGGTCGCTGGTCGTTGGCCAACGCCCGATCAACGCCTGCGCTTCCTCTGACAGCTGATCGCGAAGCCGTTCAATCAGCGGTTCGGTGCTGAGCAACTTCAGCCGTTTTCCCTGCCAACAGGTGTAGGCATTCGGATAGAGCGCCATCACCTGTCGGTGAAGAGACAGGGCAGAACGCTTCCAGTCGATCATGAAATCCTCCTTGTTCAACATGCGGGCGTAGCTCACTGTTCCGTTCTTCGCGTCCTGGGCTGTGACGCCAAGTCGCATGAGACGGTCCGTTTCCGTTCCCGGTCCTGCAGCTTCGATGCGAGTCATCGCAGCAACCATCAGTTCTGCGGTGAGTTGGCTCAGTTTTTGGGCGAGCTGCTCGGCGTTATCCAGCAGTCCAATCGGCAGAGGCTGTTCAATCAGAACCGGACCGGTGTCAAGACCTTCCTCCATGGCCATGATGCCGACGCCGGTTTCGGGATCTCCTTCCAGCAGGCTCCATTGAATCGGTCCTGCACCTCGCCATCGCGGCAGCAGTGAACCATGGCCGTTCCAGCATCCCAGCGGCGGGAGGTCCAGCACGGTCTTTGGAAGGATCTGGCCAAAGGCCACCACCACGGAAACATCTGCGTTCAGTTGCGCCAGTTGTTGCTGAACCTCAGTGTCCTTGCGAATCCGCTGAGGCGTG
This sequence comes from Synechococcus sp. KORDI-100, assembly GCF_000737535.1. NCBI lineage: Bacteria > Bacillati > Cyanobacteriota > Cyanophyceae > Synechococcales > Synechococcaceae > Synechococcus > Synechococcus sp. KORDI-100. The sequence goes on from NZ_CP006269.1 coordinate 1,552,171, forward strand.
AACACAGCACAATCAAGATCCAGAGCTCTTGCTTTCACGGGTGATGGAATCAGCTGCTTCCCACGTCCACGGCGACGATCCGGCTGCGTCACCACGCCAACAATGGTGTGGCCTGCATTGATCAAGGCCTCCAGGGTCGGAACGGCGTAGTTCGGCGTGCCCCAGAACAGAATGTTCATTGCACAGGTTCCGCTTTCATTCGCTCAAGACTGTTTGAGAAGACCATGCCCCACCTGTTTCCAGGGCATCCGGATTGATCCGAAGCGCCGTCCGAACTCCATCGCCTTCAGGTAAAGGCTGCCGCTTCGTTCGCGACACCAGGGCCAACTCAGAATGTCCAGGCCGCCGAACGGTACGAATGGGTTGCGACGCAGGGAGGCATAAACCTCCACCCGAGTTGTCTGGATCCTGGTCGCGGATCGGCAGTGAAATCCATGGGTATCGGCGATCACCAGTGTGTTGCCGGGAACAGCGAAGCGATGTGGGCAAGGCAGATTCATCGCGTTCAGATCCTTCATGGCGGCGCGGAAGGAGCCCCTCGCGTGGTAAGTGATCGCTGATTCTGCGGCTGTGAGGCTCTGGATTTTCTCCCAGGCCAGGCGTTGGCTGGTCAGGCGGTGGGACCCTGGAACATAGGAGAGAGGCCCGGCTTCGTCCTGAACATCCTCGAGAAAGAGCCAGGCCTTGGCCGTGGAGTGAAACGTGTCGGAATGGACGCTGGCCTGTGGATCCGGGTGCTTTCCTGTCCCTCCCGAGAAGATTGCCTGCAGTGAAAACACCGGTTCGGCGAGAGTTCCGGCGACGTATCGGATCAGATCCTTCAGGTCCCGTCGGCTGATCAGGTTGTGCAGGGCAGGTGACAGGCGCTTGAGTTCGACACCGTCGAGAAAAACGCGTCGGGTCGTGGTTGTGCCCTGCGTCATGTCATAACGATCCCAGGGCTGGTTCAGGACTTCCTTCTGGAGTGATCTGAACTCAGCCTGCGGCAGAAAGTTTTCGATGCAGATGAAACCGTTCTGCTCGAACTGATGGAGCAGGGACGCGGGGATGCGTCTGCTGATGCGCCGCCGCCGTCGTGCCGCCAGCCCTGCGGCGAGTTTCAGCCGCAAGACATGCAGCCCACGCTGGTTGAGCCAGCGATTGCCCAGAACTGGATTGTCTCGAAAGGATTTCGCACTAGTGAACACAGCCAGGGCCGCCAGCGGCAGTCCCAGCAGATCCCGTCCGGACATCAATTCAGGCTTCGCCGGTGATGGATAGACCGTCGACCCAGACGTGGGGAGAGACGCCTCGGGTTGTGACCTCGGATTCAGGCTCGAGATGAATGATGTTGTTCAGCAACTGACGAATGTCACCGGCAACGGTGGCCGCTTCCACGGAGATGCGTTCACCACCCTTCACAAGCCAGCCATCGAAAGGAAGTGAAAATGATCCCTGGCTGGCTTTGACGCCGGCATGGAGAGCACTGAGATCTTCAATCAGCACAAAGGGATTGGACTCACTGCGGTGATCCAAGGAGCGTCCGCTGTCGCAGCCATCTGAGGAACTCACAACGAACCAGTCAGGTCCAACGGAGACCTTGGCGCCGAGACCGGCATGGCCGGTCGGCTGGACACCGAACGCCCGTGCCGTGGCTTCTGAATGCAGAAAGCTTTTCAAAACGCCACCTTCAATCAGGCTGAGGCGTTGCGTCGGAGTTCCTTCGCCATCAAACGGAGCCGCCCCGATGTTCTCCGGGTGAAGACCGTCATCATGCAGAGAAAGAAACGGAACAGCGATGCGGCTGCCGAGATCGTCCCGTTGACTGAGGCTGACGCCGTCCAGGACGGCGCGAGCATTCAGCATGCTGCTGAAGGCACCGATCAACGACAGAAAGGCCTCGGGTGTGAAGCAGATCCGGTAGCTCCCGGTTTCGATCGGTTGGTAGGCGAGATGACTGACCGTGCGATCCGCCGCCTCTTGAATGCATCCCGAGATGTCCAGATCGTCGCTGCCGAGTGCCAGGCGAACCGCTCCGGAACTGCGCGGTTTGCGACCTGATTCCTCAGCTCTTGCGTACAGATACAGGCTGGCTTGCGTCCTCTCCATCTGACGCAGGGCACCGTCACTGTTGAGATACAGGCTTTGTGAGAGGGATTCCGCCAGGCCGTTGTAGGGAACGGTCTGAATGGCTGGATGGCGACCCAGAAGATCGGCCTCTGCCTGGCGCAGGGTATCGAGAAGCGGCAGGATCCCCTGTCGCTCCTTCAGGGGACGGTCCAGTTCCGGCAACGGTGCTGTCGCCAGGGGCGAAAAGGCAGGGACGTCGTCCGGGTTGCCGAGGCGGCTGGCTTGATGAGCACCGAGGAGAGCCTGTTCAAGGCCTTCGGGGCTGAGATCTGTGGTGCTGGTGATTCCGATGAGTCCATCGGAGTTCCAGACGCGCACCGTGATGGAGCTGCGCTGAGCGGCCTTCAGCTGCTTGGCTTCACCGCGGTCGACCTGGACAGAGCAGTCATCGCTGCAGGCAGCCCCCAGATCCCACTGACGGATTCCGGACTGACTGGCCAGGCGATGGAGCTGGTCCTGAAGGGCCCCCGCGTTCAAACGGTTGTCGGAGGACTGATCGGTGGAGGTCATGGTCAGCGGCCCCCCACCGTGATCGAATCAACCTTGATGTGGGGCTGACCGACGGTGACGAAAATGCTCCCACTCACGGAGCCGCAGAAACCTGCCGCCAGCTCGAGGTCGTTGGCACACATGGAAATGCGTGGCATGACCTCCTTGGCATCACCGATCAAGGTGGCCCCTTTGACAGGTTTGGTGAGGTTGCCGTTCTCAATCAGGTAGCCCTCTTCGACAGCGAAGTTGAACTGGCCTGTCGGGCCGACACTTCCGCCGCCCATCGCCTTGCAGTAAAGCCCACTATCCACCGACGCGATCAGTTCATCGGGTGAGTGCGGCCCGGCATCGATGAAGGTGTTGCGCATCCGACTGGCTGCCGCGAAGGCGTGGCTTTGGCGGCGGCCACTACCGGTGCGCCGGTGACCCGTGCGCAGTTCACCGGCTCGATCACTGATGAAGCGTTGCAGGATGCCGTCCTTGATCAGAACGGTCCGCTGGGGGGCCATCCCTTCATCGTCCATGGACATGGAGCCGAAGGCACCGCCGCTCAGTCCTTCGTCGATTGCCGTGACGGCGGGATGGGCGATCTGAGTCCCGACGCTCTCGGCGAAGGGAGTCGTACCCCGTTCGATCTGCGTCGTTTCCAGAAGGTGCCCACAGGCTTCATGGAAGATGACGCCGCCGAATCGATTGGCCAGAACCGCCGGCATCTGCCCTGCATCCACATACTCCGCTCGCAGCATCTTGCCGGCGCTTTCACACACTTCAGCAGCGCTCGACTCGCAATCCCAGTTCTTGAGATCGTCAGGTCTGTCCGTGCTGCCGTAGCGACGACCAACACTGGAACGGTGTTCACCATCGGCGGCAAGAACCGAGAGTCCGGTGGATTGATGGAGACGAATGTCGCGGGCGAAGGTGCCGTCAGAGGCTGCGACCAGAACCTCCTGCCAGTCGCGGGAGTAGCTGCCTCGACGCACCTGGAGATGTTGACCGAAGCGCTGGAGGTGGACCGTCCCCTGAAGGAGTCGGCCGCTGGCCATGGTCAGGTCCGGACAGCGGGCCAGCCAGTCCTGCTTCGTCGTGCCGTGATCGGTGAGATCGTTCAGACCCTGAAACGATGGAACCGCAGCCGGGGAACCTGCCACGAGACCAAGCATCGCCAGTGCCTGATCGAGGGAACGGGTCAGACCCTCGCGGCTGAGATCATTCGTGCTGACAAATCCATCACGTCCATTCAGAAAGACGCGCAATCCGGCCCCTCGCGAGAAGGACGGATTCACACTTGTGATCGTGTCTTGTTCGGCGAGGAGACCGAGATGATCGGTTCTCTCCATAAAAACCTCAACCAGGTCAGCACCGGATGAAGTCCCGCGATGGAGAAGATCCTGGAGAAGATCCTTCCAGCCAGACGAAAACGAAGCAGTCAAGAAACCTTGGGGGAGTAATGAATTCAGCGCACAGCTGGCTGGAAGCGCTCGCTCGGGATCGGGGCCATCAGGAACAGCTTCGCCATCAATGACACGTTTGCAAGCCAGTGGGGGAGCTTTTTGGCCAGCCGGAGAGGAGCGGGAGCATCGCTCGCGTCGGCTGCGCTGAGAGCGGCGTTATGGCTGACTAGACCTTCAAGTCGATCCCAGAACTTCTGATTTCGAACATCGAGGACAACAGGAAACACCCGTGCCGAGGTTTCGTTGGTCTTGTCGATCACCATGCGGTCGTAATCGCGGGCGTCAAGGCCGAGTGATTCATAAAACTCCTTCCTGGCGACATCCCGCACGTACATGGTTGCGAACACGGCCAGCAGGAAGAATCGACACCAGAGTTTGGCAATCGGCCCGCGCACGGTGTCTGGCTGAGCCTTCATCAGGGCATCAAAGAAATCCCCATGACGGTTTTCGTCTTGACACCAGTTTTCGAAGAAATTGAAAATTGGGAAGATCTTGCTATCGGGATTCTTTTCCAGGTGGCGATAAATGGCGATATAGCGCCAGTAGCCGATTTTTTCGGAGAGGTACGTGGCGTAAAAAATAAACTTTGGCTTGAAGAACGTGTACTTCTTGTTCGCTGTTAGGAAGCCGAGATCAAGCTGGACTCCGAAATCACTCATGGATTTGTTCAGAAATCCGGCATGACGGGCTTCATCCCGTGCCATGTGAGCAAAACATTCAGCGAGCAAGGGATTTTTCTGCTTGATGCGACGGCTGAGCTCCTTGTAAAGGAGAAAGCCTGAGAATTCAGACGTGCAGCTTTGCTCCAGAAACTCGATGAAGACCTTGCGGGTTTCCGGGTCGAGCTTGTCAGCGGCACCTTCAAATTCCTCGTTGCGGACAAAGTGATGCCGGTTGTAGTCCTTACGGAATTCTTCGCAGATCGCTTCGAGTTCTGCCTCGTTGGGTCGAAGATCCATGGAGGCCATCGCCTCGAAATCCGTTGTGTAGAAACGGGGGGTGAGGATTGTGTCCTTGACCGGATCCTTGGTTGCAACTGCGTTGGCTTCGGCCTGCTGCGCAACGGCGGTGGGGGGGACCATCAGCTCCGATCTCGCGGTGCAACCCAATGTAGAGGGGACTCGCCAGATCCTGGTGGATCAGTTACCTCCGAGCCACTTCTGTCCATTGAGGCGTTGCATCAGGCGGGAGACCAGCAGCGCCAGGGACATGCGTTTCTCATCGATCAGGAAGGATTCCAGCAAGGTCGGCTCGCTGCCGGGGTCCGCGAGTGTGATGGTTTTGCTGCTGGTGATGTCACTGCTTCCAAAACACAGCCAGAAGCGTCGTCCTCCAGGCAGTTCACCGACCACCATCGGACAGGCCCCTCCGACGACCGGTCGCTCTCCGTCCACCAGCTCGAGCCTTTCTGGAACAAGGTCGTAACGCTTCAGCTGTGAAGAGATCTCGGGCAGAAATTCCTCAGCCATGAAGATCTCAAAGGGTTTGTCCTCAGGCTTCGGGGGCTTTGCCTTCGGCTTGGGTTTGGGCTTGGCCTCACCCTCTGGTTTCGCCTGCTTGGGGGCCTCGGCAGGGGTTTCGCTCACCGTTCGATCCTCACTGCTGGAACTGTAAGCAGACCGGATGCTCGCTCACCAATCGCGATCCGGATCCTGGTCCCAGTCGTCCGTCTCCCGATGGCTGTTCCGAGCCTCTTGCCCTGTGGAAGTGCCGCCTGAACGGGATTCCTGAGACCGGTCTTCTGCAGGGGATGTCTGCGGGCGTTGAATCACCCGATAGGGCACAGCCACGGTTGGTGCCGGATCGCGGACATCGCGTTCTGGCATCACCGGGGGTGGCGGTGCCACGGGTGCTGAAGCAGTGGGTTCAAAGATCACAGGATCGGGAGCTGCAGGTCGACCCATCGGCTGGTGGAGCGTGCGACGGAGCGGCGCGCGCCCTGGAATGAGAAGCAGAGCTGCCACTCCACTGAGGGATGCACCCGTCGCGGCGGCAATGGCGGTCCAGGCGCCGAGGGGCAACGGTGGCGATCGCCAGATCAGCACCTGAAGCTGAGTTGTGCCGCTCCGGTTCATGGCCGACAGCACAAGGACGGCAACAACCGGCAGCAGGCAGGGAAGCAGCAGAACCCGCCGGATCAGCGTCATTGGCGTGGTCCTTTCCAGCGATCCAGTGGGGCAAGATCCTCATCGATCCCATCAAAGATGCGGATCACCAGAAAATCGACCATCTCAGCGAGGCTGGTGGGCCTTGTGTACCAGGCCGGAATCGGCGCAGCGATGCGGGCTCCTGCTTCAGCCAGTGCCGTGAGGTTGCGAAGATGAATGAGATTGAACGGCATCTCCCGAGGGACGATCAGCAGAGGGCGTGATTCCTTGAGATGAACATCGGCGCACCGTTCGATCAGATCAGAGGCCACCCCGGCACTGATGCGCCCCACTGTTCCCATGCTGCAGGGAAGAATCACCATCGCTTTTGAGCGGAAACTGCCGCTGGCGATAGCGGCGCTCTGGTCGTTCCATCGATGGCAGATCAGCTCGCCGGTTGAAACCTTGAGGTGCTCTCTCCAGAAGGCCTCCTGCCTCTGCGGCTCCACAGGAATCGACAGGCCCTGCTCTGCGCGGAACACCTCGTGGGCGCCGCGACTCAGCACGAGATGGATGGTGCGTTCACGCTGCAGCAACAACTGCAAGGCACGCTCAGCGAGAGGCTGAGCGGAGGCACCCGTCACCCCGAGGACGTAGGGCAGCATCGTCAGCCGTCGCTGAGGGTGACAGGAACGGCAGCCGGTTCTTGCTCGGCGGAGGGATCAACAACCGGCTCTGATGCCACTTCGAGGTCGATCTGGTTTCTGAGAACATCCACCTTGATCACCTTCACGCGAACGGGATCTCCCAGCTGATAGGTGCGTCTGTTCTTTCGTCCGACCAATCGGCTCTGTCTGGATCGGTATTCGTACCAGTCGTCATTCAGGGAGCTGACATGAACCAGACCTTCAACGGCAGTGGGTCCAACCTCAACAAAAAATCCATAGCTCTGAACACCGCTGATCCGGCCATCAAGATCCTTGTTCAACATCGGTTCTGCCGTCCTGGCCAGGACCATGGCGACCAGGTCCCTTTCCAACTCGAGAATCTGGCGGCGTCTCCCGTTCAGTTTCTGGATCAGACGATCCGTGCAGAGCTGCTGAAGCTTGTCCTCGATCGATCCGGCGAACAACGGCCAGGACACCTGACCGGCGCAGTCGCGGTTGCCCAGGGTGAGACGTTGCTTATGCCTGACGGTTGGCCGGTCCTTGCCGTCACTGAGAAGGGTCACGATGACCTGCTGGTTCGCCAGATCCACATACATCTGACCTGGGCAGCACCAGGGCACCAAGGGCTCTGAGCTGGATGGTTCGACAGCTGGCTCCGTGTCGGGCAGGGTCACGGTCGTCTCTCCCCCGTCCTGAGGTTCCGTCCTGCCATTGAGTGATCCGAAAAATCCGTCCTGCAAGGCGTGACTGAGCTGTTGCTCGAGCACCCTGCGTTGCGGAGCCTTTTCGATCAAAGCCATCAATTCAGAGGCCGAAGGGCTGCCCTCGTCATTCAGTTCCAGGGGCAGGTCCAGGGCGAGGGCCGTTTTGGCAACATCCGTGAGCGCAGTGTCGTCGGCTTGACCGCTGTGCAACTGAATACCAGGCAGCCGCAATGCGGTGGCGTGACGACCCCAGGCTCGGTTGGCCGCTCTCAGCAGCGGTTGGAGTAACGACTGGGGATCCGTTGCATCAAGGGCATCAAACCAGCGATGACGCAGTCCGGTGGGGTCGACCCAGATCAAATCACCCAGCGCATCGATCTCCGGAGTGTGAAGCTCCAGCTGAATCGCACCCCGGCGCTGCTCGCTCTCAAGCAAACAGCGGGCGCAGAAGAGCAGCGTTTCAAGTTGCCCGAGTTGATCCTTGATGGACTTCAGGGCCGCAGGAATGGTGCGTGCCTTCGGTTTGCGAGCGGCTAAGGCCTTCAACTGCGCCGGTCCGATGGTTGCGATCGGACGGATTGAACTGAGCGTGAAGGACCAGTCGCTGAGCTCTCCATTCGCGGTGACATCAAGGCGAACGCTGATGGCCTCAGCGGTTTCATCGACGTTGAACTGGCTGGCTTTGCTGAGCGGTTCGTTGAGCAGAGGCTGCCAGACCTCCCCGAGACAGATCGCCTCTGAGCGCTCCCTCAACCAGAGATCGAGACTGTTCCCGCAGCCGACCCGCTCGGCCACGGACGGCACGTGGACCCACAACCGCGATCCACCGGAATGGGGCTCGACATGGACGGCAGGCAGGAACGGTGCCTCATCGTGGTTCCAGCTGCGCAGCAACAGAGCGGGTTGATCAGTGAGGTCGGTTCTCCCCTTGGTGGCTGGTGATTTAGGCGACACTCTCGGAGCCGCGGGACGGGCCTGTAGTCCTGCTTTCGTGAGCAGAAGATCACGGTCTGAGGCTGCCCCGCCGCTGAGGGGGAGAGAGCGTGCCACATGGCCCTCGGCCGGGCACTGGGCCACGGGGTAGCGATCCACATGGATCTCGACCACCGAGGTTGGAGGATCTTGTTGTAGGTGCTCAGCGTCCTCTCCGGGCAGCTGAATGCTGGTCAGCAGCCGATCATCGAGGGGTACAGCAACCAGCTGGTCGTCCTGCTGCTCCACCTGGCCGAGCAGCGTTGTGGTCGCCCGCTCGAGAATGCACTGGACACCTCCTTCAGGCGAGCGACGGCGACCCCCCTCCCGGAGAATTCGCACCAGAACCCTGTCTCCGTTCCAGGCGTGATTCAGCTGATGATCACGGATATAGATGTCTTCGCCGCCATCGTCACGGATCGCGAAGCAGAAGCCTTTGCTGCTGCATCGCAGTCGGGCTTCGATCAGGTCTGGGTTATCCCCACGCAGCAACCCGTCACTGTCGCGGGACTCGATCACCCCCAAACGACCCAGAGCCGAGAGAGCCGTCTCCAGCGAGAGCTTGTCGTTTTTGTTGGTGAGTTTGAGGCTTTTCGCCAGAACAGCTGGTGACGTCGGTGTCTCAACAGACAGCTGATCCAGGACGTCGGCGACCGTGAATTTCATCGAGGCTGATGGCGGAACCGATCGTCAAGACCGGGAGACGGGTGGCCGATGGAGGGAATCGCATCAAGCGATGCGAAGCGTGCAGAGAACTCCATTCCCACACGTGATCCTAAGAGTCGGGTTGTTCGCGATCGGGCCAGAGCAGCCGGATGCCGATCACCAAAAATCCGATTCCTGCAGCCAGTTGCAGCAGATCCGTTGGAATCACGGAGGCAATCGATCCGCCTGCCAGGGCACCAATCAGGCTGGCCACCACCAGAGCCGATGACGAACCCAGAAACACCGCCAGCGGACGATCGGAGGTGCCACTGAGCGCCACCGTGGCCAGCTGGGTCTTGTCGCCCAGTTCCGCCAGGAAAACAGCGACGAACGTGGACAGAAGCAAGGTGAGATCCATTGTTCAAGCTGCGGATGAAGCAAGAAAAAGAGAGCGGCCTGCCTGGGCTCCCAGCCAGAGGCCAAGTCCGATCATCAGAACGCCGGCCATCAATTGCAGCCGTTCCGGTGGCAGAACCTGCGCCAACCAGCGACCCACGAGCACGCCGACAAGGCTGGAGGCGATCAACGCTGTTGCTGCGCCGAGAAAGACCAACCAGGGAGCTCCGGACTGAGCGGACAGAAGCAGGGTGGCGAGCTGTGTCTTGTCACCCAGCTCCGCAACGAACACCGTTGTGAAGGTGCTGACGAGCACTGTCAGAAAAGCCGGTCGTTCATTCGAGCCGGATTGCATCAGTTGGGAGCTCGCTGGGCACGGTTGAACCTACGCATCACAGCGCTTCTTCCTCCATACCGTGAGCGAATCTGCTGACGGCAGCATTGCATTGCAAAGGCGTCCAGCGAATCCGACTCAACCTCGAAGAGTTCGCCAAGCTGACTGACCCTGCAGAAATCAGGCCTTTCGGAGTAGATGCGGCAACGTCGTCCGCCGCTGTCGTAGTGAATGCACCAACCGTCGTTTCCCACCATCGCCAGATATCGATTGCGCTGCTCGTCAGACAGGGCAGCCAACGCCTCCTGCCGTTCATCCGGAGACAGATAACAGCAGGCGCCACAGTGTCGAATGCACTGCCATCGTTCTCCGCGACTGTTCATTGCTGTCGTTGTGACAAGACTCGGCAGACTGTGCTGGAATCCACTGAGTGACAGCGCCATTTTTTCATGGGCATCGATTTCCACCTGATTGCCAATTTCGGCGCCCTTGCCTTGATCACCCTGGCTGGCCCAGCCGTGATCTTCATTCTCTTCTACCGCCGCGGTGCGCTCTGAAGGCCTGATTCAAGGTCTCAGTCCAAGACCGAGAGAGGCCTCCTCAAGAAGTTGAAGCACCATCGGGTGGCGAGCGAGAGGGTCGTTGCTAATCAGGGTTGATCCCGGTTTGATCTCCGCGCAGATCTCCTGACCTTCATCATTACGAACAGCAAGCCCTGTTTCTGAGACGCGACGGGCGTTGTAGCGGTGATCGCCGCGCACCAGATCAATGCATTCACTGTGCTGCCTGAGCGCTTTCAGCTCAAGTTGCACACGGGTTTCACCCTTCCAGCGGTTCATTCCGATGGTGAACGCAACATCACAGCGTTCCGGCAACGCCTCCTCGCTGCGCCAGCGCCAGGCGATGGCGCGTCGTTGAACATCGTCCTGACTGAGTGTGAGAGAGAGATGGCCACCACTGAGAAGGCGCGAGTTCAAAACTGCGCAATCTCTCGCCCAGAACAGGGGCGCTTCGTTGCCGACACCAAAGGGTTCAAGCTTCTGCAGCTCGCTCCAGAGTTCCCAGTCGATCTGTGAGAGACGTAGGAGGGCTTCCGGCTGAACTGGGAGCCCCTCTCCGGCGCCGGACAACCAGTGCTGCGCCAGGTCATTCAGCTGCGCATGCAGTGCACTGACATGGGCAGCGACCACGGTGAAACCACCGGCAGCGGGATGCCCTCCGTAGCGGTCCAGGAGCGTGTGGCAAGCCTTGAGAGCAGCATCAACGGCAAAGCCCTTCGGTGCTCGCACCGATGCCCTCAACATGCCGTTCCCTTCACCGGCGAGTAGGGCCGCAGGCCGGTGGTACCGCTCAACAAGACGTGCCGCGACAATGCCGATGACGCCGTGATGCCAGTGGGACTGGGCAAGCAGCAGAAAGGGAGGCAGCCCCCCCGTGTCCGCTTCGATGAGAGCAACGGCCTCGGCTTCGATCGCATCGCAAAGGTCCCGTCGCTGACGGTTGTAGTCATCGCAGCGTCGTGCCAGCCCCATGGCGACATCCGCATCCACGGATGTCAGAAGATCCACCACCAGACTGGGCTCCCCGAGACGCCCGACCGCATTGATCCGAGGGGCGATCTGAAAACCGATGTCGTCGCTGCGCAAGGGCCGATCGTCCAGTCCAGCCAGTCGCTGAAGGGCTTTGAGCCCAGCACAGTCCGTGCGGTGCAGATGTCTCAGTCCCTCATGCAGCCAGCGTCGATTCGCCCCCTGCAACGGGGCCATGTCGGCCACTGTGCCGATGCAGAACAGATCCCTTGCTGAGCGGATCGCTTCTGGTCGTTGCAGATCCTCTGCGACCGCCAATGCCAGCACATAGGCAAGTCCCACGCCGGCCAGACCCCGATAGGGCGAGGTTTGGGGTGTCGTGGCCGGATGAATCAGCGCCGCCATCGGCGGGCGTTCCTCAGGGATGGTGTGGTGGTCCGTGACGATCACCTCCATGGCGAGCTCGCTGGCCAGTTCGAGTGCCTTCCGCGCTGAAACGCCGTTGTCGACGGTGATCAGAACCCTGATGCCGGAGTCATGCAGCTCCTGAACCATGCGTGGATTCAGCCCGTAGCCGTCATCACTCCGCGATGGAATCGCCACGGTCGGTCTGGCCCCCAACGGGGTCAGTGCCTGCAGCAGAAGGGCACTGCTCGTCATGCCATCGGCGTCGTAATCACCACAGATCGCCAGAGCCTCCTGTTCTCTGCAAGCACGGCTGATGCGCTCGACCGCTGCTCTGAGATCAGGGAACTGCGTGCTCGGATCCGGAAGTGCCGGTGGATCGAGCAGATCGAAGGCCTCCTGTACGGTCTTGATGCCTCGCCGCATCAAGAGACAACGCAGAGGTAACGACAAGTCGCATCCCGACAGGGGATCCGGCTCGATGACTGCGGGAAGGGACCAGATCCAGGAATGCTTGGTTTCAGACAACGTTTGGGGCAAGGAGCGGCCCTGTCGGACAGCATTGTGCTCTGCAATCAACGGTCTGGCCTGCATGACCCAGCTTCGCGCTGTCTTCTGGGATGTCGATGGCACCCTGGCGGATACGGAGATGGACGGCCATCGTCCGGCCTTCAATGCGGCTTTCGACGAACTCGGTCTGCCGATCCACTGGGACCCCGAGCTCTACTCCAGGCTGCTGGCGATTCCGGGAGGTCTGCGCCGGGTCCGGATCTATCTCTCAGAGCGGGATCTGTCGGTGAGCGATGAGACGCTTCTGGATCTGAGAGAGATCAAACGACGCCACTACCTGGGCCGCATCCAGCAAGGGCATGTCGGCTGGCGACCCGGTGTGCGTCGTCTTCTGCATGCCCTCGACAAGGCCGATGTTCCCCAATGGATCGTCACCTCGAGTGGTTACCCCTCGGTCATGGCCCTGCTTGAGGCTGGTGGCGAGGACCTGCCTCGATTTGCGGGAATCATCACATCCGATGATGTGAGCGAAGGCAAACCCTCACCGGCGGGATACAGGCTTGCCTTGCAGCGGAGCGGTTGCCCTGCTGCAGAGGGCCTTGCTGTGGAGGATTCCGCCGTTGGCCTGGAAGCAGCGCGTGCTGCAGGGCTGGCCTGTCTGCTCACTCCCTCGCCCTGGGACACGGGTCTGGTTTCTCTCCTCTCCCGGGCAGTCGCAGCGGTGAATCATCTCGGTGATCCTTCAAATCCAGCCACCCATCTGCATGGCCCCCCTTGCTCGGAGGGGTTGGTGACGCTGGAGTACCTGCAGGATCTGATCTTCGGCACGCCCCGATGAGCACAGTGCAGGACACACGCTTGTCACGGGTTCAGGGTCGTGTTGGCGATCGCCTGTTGCTCGGCTTCAGGGGGCCTTGGTTGCGCGTCAGTCTTGTGCTGCTTGCCGTCCTCGTCGGGTTTTTTCTGGGAAGCAACGTCACGGAGTACATCGGAGAAAGCATTGCGCTTGCGCTGCGATCGGTCGCGGCCTTCATCTTCATGGTGATGGTGGAGATCCTGATCCGTCTGCGATTCAGATTTGCCGGTTCTCCAATCTCCCTGACCTGGCAGGTGATCGATAACCTCAGGATCGGTTTCACGTACGCCCTGGCTCTGGAGGCCTTCAAGGTTGGATCCTGATCGCCCCCTTAAGATCCCGGCCCGCGATCTCGATCGGCTGCTGGCCTCGATTGGGGTGATGAATCGGCAGGACTGGAAACAGAGCTGGCTGGATCGCGATATCCAAACGGTTGGCCGAGACCTGTGGGCGCCCGGTACCTCAGCTGACTGGCTCTGGTGCCTGGCCCTCCCGCTGTTGACGCTGGCTGAGCGAAGGGCCGGGATGCATCGGAGCCTGATCGGACTCAGTGCTCTGCCTGGATGCGGGAAGACCACGCTCGGCGCCTGGCTGGAGGTTGCCGCTGCAGCGATCGGCCTGTCCTTTCAGGTGGTGTCCATCGACGACTTCTACCTGTCCAGTCCGGCGCTGGACCAATCCATGCAGGGCAACCCCTGGGGTGTTCCAAGGGCGATACCCGGGAGCCATGAGCTGCAGCTGATGGCACTCGCACTGGATGCGTGGAAGTCTGGAGGGCAGGTGCAGTTCCCCTGTTTCGACAAGGCCCTTCGCGAGGGGCGCGGAGATCGCAGCGGTTGGCGAATCTGTGATGCCTCGGTGGTGCTTCTTGAAGGGTGGTTCGTTGGTTGTGAACCGCTGGCTGAGACCGACGCGATTGACATCGGGTCGGATCATCTCGACCCTCCCCTTCAGGAGGCAGAGCTCCGCTATCGGTCAGCCGTCCAGGCTTCGCTGAAGGCGTATCGACCGATCTGGCAGCAACTGGACCACCTCTGGCAGATCAAGGCACCGGATCTGAACGCTCCGTCTCTGTGGAAACGCCAGCAGAACGACTCCCAGCAGCGCCTGCGGGGAGCGGGACTTCCGGATGATGAACTGAGGAACTTCATTCGGATGGTCAGCTCAGCCATCCCATCGATCAGCTTCGATCTCGCTGATGCCGATGTGGTTTTCTCAGCGGATGCGCAGCGGAATCTTCGATCCCTGCAGCTCCGAGACTGATTCAGGACTCGCTCTCGTCCGTTTCGCTGATGGGATACACAAATCCCTGAGCCCGGCCGCTCAGCACCGATTTGCCGATCGACATGGCCTTCTCCGCAGCCACGGCTGCTTTGGCTTTCCAGATGGCGTGGCGCTGGTTGCGCTTGGCCTTGGAGGTTTTCTTCTTCGGTACAGCCATTGCGGCTCAGACATCGCCAAACGCTGATTGTCCCGTTTGATGAGGCTTCGCGTCAAATCGCTAATGTCTGCGCAGTGCTGATCTGCCGTGAGTTCAGATTCGAACGGCTCAAAGGAGTCCGCAGGAACCACGGATCCGACGTCACTGACGCTGTTCGGAAAGGGCCGGCCGGAGCCGCCCAGCTACTCGGATCTGCTGAAGGAGATTCAGCAGGGCAAGGTCAAGTCTCTTGAGCTTGTGCCATCACGACGCGAGGTGAAGGCGGTCTACTCCGATGGACGCGAGGTCAGCGTTCCGGTGTTCGCCAATGATCAACAGATCCTGCGAACCGCGGAGGACTCCGGAGTCCCCCTGGAGGTCCTCGACACCCGTCAGGAACAGGCCATGGCGGGATTGGTCGGCAATCTCGCGCTGATTCTTCTGATCATCGTCGGTCTTTCCTTTCTGTTGCGACGCTCTGCCCAGGTCGCCAATCGTGCGCTCGGTTTCGGGCGCAGCCAACCGCGGATCAAACCGCAGGACGATCTCCAGGTTCGCTTTGAGGATGTCGCCGGAATCAACCAGGCCAAGCAGGAGCTTCAGGAGGTCGTCACGTTCCTGAAGCAACCGGAAAGCTTCATTCGTCTCGGCGCCAAGATTCCAAGGGGCGTTCTCCTGGTCGGGCCACCCGGAACCGGCAAAACCCTGCTGGCCCGAGCCATTGCCGGCGAGGCCGAGGTTCCGTTTTTTTCGATGGCAGCGTCGGAATTCGTCGAGCTGTTCGTCGGGGTTGGCGCGAGCCGGGTTCGAGATCTGTTCAAAAAAGCCAAGGAGAAAGCTCCCTGCATCGTGTTCATCGATGAAATTGATGCTGTTGGCCGTCAGCGTGGTGCCGGCATCGGGGGAGGAAATGACGAGCGTGAACAGACGCTGAATCAGCTGCTCACCGAGATGGACGGCTTCGCGGACAACGCCGGTGTGATTCTTCTGGCCGCCACGAACCGTGTCGATGTTCTGGATGCCGCGCTGACAAGGCCGGGCCGTTTTGACCGGCGAATCGATGTGGGGCTCCCCGATCGACTCGGTCGTGGGGAGATCCTTTCCGTTCATGCCAGGACCCGTCCCCTGGATCCGAGCGTCTGCCTTGAGAACTGGGCCAGACGCACCCCAGGGTTTTCAGGGGCGGACCTGGCCAATCTTCTGAATGAAGCGGCGATCCTCACGGCCCGCCGTCGGGCGGCGGCCATCGCTGACTCCGATCTCGAGGCCGCTCTGGAACGCATCACGATGGGCCTTGCGGCAGCGCCACTTCAGGACAGTGCCAAGAAGCGACTGATCGCTTACCACGAAATTGGCCATGCACTGGTGGCGGCACTGCTGCCGGAGGCGGACCGGGTGGACAAGGTCACGCTTCTTCCCCGCAGTGGTGGGGTCGGGGGGTTTACCCGCCTCTGGCCAGACGAGGAGGTCCTTGATTCCGGCCTGATGACACGCTCAAGTCTGATGGCACGGCTGGTTGTGGCGTTGGGAGGCCGGGCCGCGGAACTGGTCGTTTTCGGTCGCGAGGAGGTGACCCAGGGCGCCAGCGGAGATCTGCAGATGGTGGCCCAGCTGGCCCGTGAGATGGTGACCCGTTTCGGCTTTTCATCCCTGGGCCCAGTGGCGCTTGAGGGAGCTGGCACGGAGGTTTTTCTCGGGCGGGACTGGTTCAGTCAGCGCCCCGGTTATGCCGAGACCACCGGTCGAGAGATCGATCAGCAGGTTCAGGAGCTTGCACGTCGCTCGCTCCAGCGTGCGGTTGAGTTGCTGGAGCCACGTCGAATTGAAATGGATCGCCTGGTTGACGCTCTGATTGAGGAAGAGACCCTTCAGGGTGATCGTTTCATGGTTCTGGCCGGACTCACATGATCCTGCTGCTCCTGCTTCCTGCGCTGCTCGTTGTTCTGGCGGCGCGGATGTCGATGGAGTGGCTCTGGTTCGCGCAATTCAACCTCGAGAGCGTTCTGCAGCAACGCTGGGTGTATGCCCTGGTGTCTGCAGCTGCAGCGGCCCTTGTCGTGGTTTGCCTGTCGCGCTGGCGTCGATCCCTCGATCACTGTCAGGACCCCAATCCCACCGAACCGTCCTGGTTGAGCGGCTTCGGATACAGCGCGGCCCTGTTGTTGTGTCTTCTGACCCTCATCGCCAGCACAACGCTGGCAGGGGGACTTGCAGTCCTGGCGTTCACGCAACCCTTCGCGCTCTCCCACTGGCCCGAGGCGTTGGCTCAGCTGAGCCCTCCCTCGACCGTACTGATCACCGTGATTCTGATGCTCGCTCTTGCGGCGGCGTTGCGACGACGTTGGCTCGGATGGATGACCTTAGGTGTCTCCGGGTGCCTCATCTTCGTCGTCGGACGAGCCTGGGGGCTGTGGATTCTGGCGTTTCGGATTCCCGATTCCGGATTCCGTGATGCCCTGCTGAACACCGATTCAAGTTTTGCACTGGGTCGCTTTGGGGCGTGGCGCTTCGGCCTGGAACTGGTCTTGCTGCTGCTGATCTTTCATCTTTCGGCAGCTCTCTGGCTGCGCCTTACCCGTGCACCCTCACTGTCTGACTGGGCGGTTGCTCGCTTTGAGCCGAGCTTCCGGCGTGGACTGCAGAGCTGGACAGCAGCGCTGTTCGCGGTGTTGTCCGCCCTTGTTTGGCTGTCGAGATATCAGTTGCTCTGGACACGCACCGGCGTTGTAGCAGGAGCTGGCTGGCTTCAGGACCATTGGCTGTTGCCTCTTCGCACCGGCATCGCTGGACTGCTGCTTCTGGCCTCCCTGGCCTTGCTGGCTGGATATGTTGATGTCCGTTTTCGAAGGATCCAACAGCTGTCAATCGTTCTGGTGGCTGTTCTTTTGTTCACTGAACTTCTGATCACCCCACTTGTGGGCTGGCTCTGGCTTCGCCCCCGGGAATTGGTTCTTCAGACCCCGTACATCGAGGAGGCGATCCGATCAACGCGACATGCTTTTCAGCTTGACCAGATTGTTCGAAGCATCAAGATTCCCTCTCCCAAGCTGACCGCAGACGATATCGCTGAAGGGCGAAGCACCCTCGATAACGTCCGGCTCTGGGATACTCAGCCTCTGCTGCAAACCAACAGCCAACTCCAGGAATTGCGGGTTTACTACCGCTTTTCCGGTGCCGCTGTTGATCGTTATCCGCTGCTCACCGATCAGGACACCTCTCAGCAGGTGATCCTTTCTCCGAGGGAACTGGACCAGTCGGAACTCCCGCCGCGCTCAAGATCCTGGCTCAATAAACATTTCGTGTTCACCCATGGCTACGGCTTCACGCTCAGTCCCGTGAACACCTTCAGTAACGACGGGTTGCCGGATTACTTCATCAGTGATCTAGGCGCTTCCACACAGATCAAGGGCAACGAAGATCTGGGCATCAGCCGGGAGGTTGTTCGTCAGGAAGTGCCTGTTGACCAGGGAGGTCTGTACTTCGGCACCGTTCCTGCCACCTATGCCGTTGCTCCGACCGAGGTTGATGAAATCGACTATCCCGAAGGCGACGTCAACGTTTACACAAGCTACGTGGGATCCGGAGGGATCCCGATTGGGACGCTGCCTCAACGATTGGCTGCTTCCCTCTATCTCGCCGAGCCGCGGCTGATGTTTTCGCCATCGATCAATCCGGACACCCGTTTGATGATGCGTCGCGATGTTCGTGAACGGGTCCGGGCACTGGCACCATTTCTGCAGCTTCGCGGTGCTCCTTATCTTGTTTCGGTTCCTTTGGAGGAATCCAATCAAGCCTTTTCTCCAAAACAGCATCAGTTTTGGATTGTGGAGGGTTACACCGATTCCGTCACATATCCCTACAGCTCCGCGGTCAGTACGAAGGATCCCGATCGCTATCTGCGGAATTCAGTCAAAGCCGTTGTAGATGCTTACAACGGAACAGTGCATCTGTATGTGAGTGAACCTGATGACCCCCTGATCCAAGGTTGGTCGCGCGTTTTTCCTGGCTTGTTGGAACCTCTTGAGGCGATGCCTCAGCAGTTGAAAGATCATCTACGAGTGCCGGAAGACCTGTTCAGCGTGCAGGTTCAACAGTTGCAGCGATATCACGTCACAGACCCTCGGAAGTTCTACAGCAGTGACGATGTTTGGCAGGTTCCGCTTGAAACCTATGGACGTGATCAGGTTCCCGTGAGGCCATACCACATCACGGCCCAGGTTGGGACAAACAGTGCCTCAGAGTTTTTGCTTCTTCAGCCACTGACACCTCTCGCCCGTCCAAATCTCAACGCCTGGCTTGCTGCCCGGAACGACAATGAGCATTACGGTCAACTCCTGCTGATTGATTTTCCTCGCACCTCACCCATCCTTGGTCCTGAACAAGTGCAGGCTTTGATCAACCAGGAGCCTGAAATCAGTAAGCAATTCGGATTATGGGATCGTGGCGGATCTGAGGTGCTTCAGGGAAATCTGCTGGTTGTGCCTGTTGGAGATGCACTGCTCTACGTTGAACCGGTTTATCTGAAAGCGAGTCAAGGTGGTTTACCGTCATTGGCTCGCATTGTTGTCAGCGATGGCAAAGAGATTGCCATGGCCAAAACACTTGATGTAGCCATTGCTGAACTTCAACAAAAAACTCCGCCGATGGTTTCATCGGCGGAGTAGGTGGATTTTGTTGAGCGTTCAGAATCAGCCGATCGCGGAGAAATACTCCTTGCTTCCCTTGGGATCTTCCAACATTGTTTTATCACCAGGTGTCCAGTTGGCAGGACACACTTCATCAGGATTGGCTTCAACGTACTGGTAGGCCTGAAGAACACGAAGCGTCTCATCAACGTTGCGTCCAACAGGAGCCTTGTTGACCGTCATGTGCATGACCATCCCCTTGGGGTTGATGATGAAAAGGCCGCGATCTGCTTCTCCGTCGTCGTTGAGAACGTTGTAGGCCGCACAGATCTCTTTCTTCAGATCGGCGATGAGGGGATAGGCGATGTCTCCAATTCCGCCCTGGTTGCGAGGAGTCTGGATCCAGGCAAGGTGGCTGTACTTGCTGTCCACCGAAACAGCGAGGACTTCTGTGTTTTTTGAACTGAAATCGGCGTATCGATCGCTGAACGCCGTAATCTCCGTCGGACAGACAAATGTGAAATCCAACGGATAGAAGAAGAGGACAACATATTTGCCCCTGTACTGGGACAGGCTGATCTCCTTGAATTCCTGATCCACCACGCCGGTGGCAGTGAAATCCGGGGCCATCTGGCCCACGCGAAGGCAACCGTTTTCGGGCATGTTCTGAATGCGGTGGTAAGTCACCGGAACCGGTGAACGACTTATACGTAGTCGTACCGACTTCCAGTTCCGTCTGTCAATTTATCACGATTGGCCTCCCGCCTGCTCATACACTCAATGCAGATGTGATCGCTTATGGACTGGGCCCCAGCTCTGTTACGCAAGTTCAGTTCCACTGGTCATTTCAGACTTCTCAATCAGCTGCGGAGCGATCTGCGCAAACGTCCGCTCGATCGCGATGCCGCCAGTGGCACGTTGAAGATGCCTGGCTCTGCACGCTATTCGCGCCAATCCACCACCCGTAGCCTCCCCACCGTCGCGGAGACCACCCCTCTCAGACCGGCACAACGTGAAGACTCTTCGACAGCACAGCAACATGCACCCAGCACTTTTCGCGAACGTCTCAATGCCATCGATATGCGCTGAATGAACACACTCGACAACGACGTGATGACATCGGAGTGAAGGCACATCAATGGCTCGGGGGAGACTTGAACTCCCGACCTTGGGGTTATGAATCCCACGCTCTAACCAGCTGAGCTACCGAGCCGTGGAGGTGATCCTAGACGATGGTCGAATCGTCAGGCACGCGCAGGAAGCTTGCCCAAGGGATTGACGGCACCACCGCCGGCACGACGGATTTCGAAATGAAGGTGAGGTCCTGTACTGCGGCCAGTGCTGCCCATATTGGAGATGCGCGCGCCCTGATGAACCATCTGTCCTTTCTTGACCAGCAGCTGACTGTTGTGGGCATAACGGGTTGATTCGCCGTCCTCATGGATGATTTCAACGAGATAGCCGTAACCACTGCTCCAACCGGCGTAGGTCACAATCCCTGCCCGTGAGGCATGGATTGAGGTCCCCGTGTTGTTGGCGATGTCGATTCCTTTGTGCATACGCCCCCATCGCCATCCAAAGCCTGAAGTAAACACCCCCTTGGTGGGCCAGATGTAGGAAGGGCCTATGACCTTGTGTGGCTCCTTCACAGGGAACGAGGGCAGCTCCGGCCAACTGGCTCCACCACTGACGGAAGGACGGATGGCCAGCAGCTTCTGACCGCCAACAGCTTTGGCGACACGAACTTCACGACCCACACTCAATCGCGTGAAATCGAGGCCAGGGTTGTACAGCTTCAGCTGATCAGAGGTCAGACCATGCCGTTTGAGAAATGACGCAAGTGAGTCTCCGCGTTTGAACGCTGCCGTATCGGAGACCGGTGGTGGCGGCGTGAGAGGGGCAGACGAGGTCAGCGTGTCGGCATCGAGACCTGCAATGTTCAGGACAGCGTCTGTAACAGCCACCGGAAGACGGATCCATTCACCTGTCTTGAACGTATGGTTGGTGAGGGTATGATTGGCTTCAGCAAGCGTGCGGATTGAAATCTCGAGCTGTTCGGCGAGGGTGGCGAGTTTTGTGGGTTGAGTCGCTTTCAACCAGAACCATTCGGATGCTGTTGATTCTTCCTTGGTGGTTGCCTCGGGGAGTGGAGGAAGTTCAGAAATCTCGAATGAGCGACTGTCTGCTTGACCGGGAAGCGCCGACCACAGAGCTGCTGCAAGCAGCGGAGTCGTTGCAAAAACCAGGGTCGGGAGAGACTTCATAAAAGACGAATATTGCGATTACGTTCTGTCAAAGGACTCAATCGTACAGAAGGTAACGAGCGGAACATCCCTCCGCAAGCTTTCTTGTTGCAGTCAGGCGATTACCACAACGACAACCGCACACCTGCCGTGTAGAGAACAAGCGCGCAGGCCACGGAAAGATTGAGGCTGCGGACGCCCCCCTGGCCTTCTGCGTTGGCCGATCCAGGCATGGGAATGGTCACAATCGCGTCGCAACGCGATCGGATCGGATCTGGAAGACCCGTATCCTCCCGACCGAACAGCAGCACGTCTCCCTCCTCGAACTGGAACTCCTGAAGCGACAGACCTCCATAACGACTGCAGCCGATCAGTCGTCGTTGCTCGGGAAGCTGAAGGTTCAGTTGATCAAAATTCCGATGCACAGTCACGTCAACATGGGGCCAGTAATCGAGGCCGGCCCGCTTGAGTTGACGATCATCAAGGCTGAAACCGAGTGGTTCGATCAGGGACAGTGGTGTCCTGAAGGCAGCACAGGTTCTCGCCACATTGCCGGTGTTCGGTGGAATCCTCGGCTCAAACAAGGCGACGCGCAGAGCCGCAGCTGCCAGGGTTTGGTTCATGGAACAGGGCATCCAAGGGCTTGAAGATCGATGGCCCGGCCCTGGATCACCAGCCAGCTCTTGTCGGAATGGCGCTGGATTCTCTCGGAAAGTTGACCAAGACGATCGCGAAACATGCCGCCGACTTTGGTGGGCGGTACAACACCCCAGCCGGTTTCCTCCGCGACCAGGACACGGCGCTGCGGCATCGACAGCAACTGTTTGAGAAAAGCATGTGCCTGTCCATGCCACTGCTGGTCGGTTTGATCGAGATGCCAGGCGACGAAGCCACCCAAGGCATCAATCAGAACCGATTGTTCCGGACCGATTGTTGCCAGGGCTCCACAGAGATCAGCGCCGGATTCGATCAGCTGCCAGTGCTTCGGTCGACGTTGCCGATGCAGGGCCAATCGTTGTTGCCAGGCGTTGTCGTCGGGTCGTTGTGCAGACGTGGCCACATAGGTCACGTGAGCGTCGTTGCAGAGAAGAGATTCCGCCCAGCGACTCTTGCCCCCACGACTTGGACCACAGACCAGGATCAGAGGAGAACTGGGATTGGACGTTTCAACCTCCCCCATTCATCCCCTTCAGCGTGGCAACGGACGACGGAGAAACGCGGTTGAGATAACGGAAAATCCAGTATTTGAAAATCGTCGCCAAAATCACTGGGAAGGTGGCGATGAACAAGAGGATGAAATTCTCCTGCGCTGGCACACCGAAATGATGGGCAATTCCGTCTAACAACACCGTCCAACCTTCAGGGCTGTGATACCCAACAAAAATGTCAGTGAATAAAATGATGGCAAAGGCTTTGGCTGAGTCGCTCAGCCCATAAATCGCTTCATCGAGAAATCCGCGCAGAACGCGTAACTCATCCCGACTGAAAATACAGACAATAATGAAGGCCAGTAGAGCCGATAAGTCTGCAAGGACATTCTTCATCGCATGCAAGCTCTCTTCTTCAGCTTGTCGATTGAGATCATCAGCTTTTTGACTTAATTCATCACGCAGCTCCTGGGTCGTAGGTGGGTCATTGCCACGCAATAATGCTTGGAATTCCAGTTCCTGCTTGTAGATAGTTAGTTGTTTAACAGCCTCATCCTGAAGAGCATCTTTTGAGTAACTGATCACGCCTAACTTTGGAGAGAAGTGGTCCACTGCCGGCGAAATCAGATACGTCCTTGAAACCTGCTGAACTAGCAGTGGAACCAGGATCAGCAGCAGCAGAACTCTCAGAGAGATCAGCGTTGAATCACGTCGCCGACGAAAACCAGCAACAAGCGTTTCTTCAGAGGTTGGATCCAGCTGACGGCGAACAGAATCAAAGACTCCGAGAAGCGATCGGGGGAGCGGATCAGGGCTGCGACTGATGCTGGTGCGGCTGGAACTTCGACCATTGGCGTAGCGATCGACCACCGCTTCGATCAGTTGCAGTTGGCGCAATTCCTGGGTATCAAGCTGTCCGCGATTGCCGCTGAGGGTCTCGCGTGACGAGCGACAGATGGACAACGCCGTTCGAAAGCGTCGCAACACCGTGGCTTGCACCGAGCGGGGAACCGAAAGTTCAAGTTCCGGTCGGATCGGGCGATCGCCGTAGTACTCGAGCTCGAGACTCTGGATCAGCAGCGCCGACTCGTAACCACGCTCTAGGTCGTTGGTGAGGTCAAATGCCTGACTGCGTGCGAAGAATCCGATCCAGTTACGACGGCTCATCGTGGTGAATGGGTCAGCGAGAGAAGACCCACCAGGTGGCCATGGGGATGATGGTGCCCAAAACGAGCAACACAACAATCCAGGTTGTGGCGTTGCTGCTTTCCGTTTCCTCCTGGGTTGGAATATTGGTAGGCAGCGTGGTCCGAACGATCTCTTCTGGCGGACCTGGATCCTCTCCGCCATTGAGCACGACGGACAGTCTCGTCAATCCATCGATTGACGCCTGGCGGTATCGATCGCCTTCTCGCAGCGGAATCGCCATGGTGGTTCGTCCTGTGCTGGTGAGCAGGGTCTCCGGTAACTGAGGCTGCAAGGTTTCATCAGCAAGCACCGCTGCCCTCTTGTTCTGGGTCTCGATCATGAGCAGCAGAAGGGGGTTTGACGGTTTGGTATCACTGGTCCAACGAGAGATCAGATCCCGCCCCAAGCCATCCAGTGTGATGCCGTAATCCAGTCGTCTCAACGTGATCAGACGGGCATCAACACGATCACTGCCGAATTCCTCCAGGCGTTTCTCAAGTTCGGAACGACTTGCACGGCTCAGCACATCGGCATCATCGAGAACGTGGTCAACAGGTCGATCGAGTGGAAAGTCTGCAGGCGAAATGGCAAAGGCCGGAAGGGAGGGGACACCAAACACAAGAACAACGACCGCAAAGCAGGTCAGAATTGCTTCGAGGGTTCTCCGCTTCATCCGGTTCGGAACGATCTATGGCTCCAGTCTGCCGCTAGTCGCCAAGACTGTCGCGGTTGAGTGCCTCGATCGCTCGCACGATCATGCTGGCTTCACCGTTGGGTAGGTCGAGAGATGCCGCCAAACGCTGCAAAAACGTCTTTTCGTCTTCCGTGACGGTTCTGTCGGCATGGACGAGATGGGCGGCAACCGCAAGAGCTGACTCCTTCTGCACGACGTTGAGCAATGGCAAGGCCCGATCGATCAGGCCATCAACGCCGTGCTCCCGCATGATTGTCAGCAGCTGGTCAAACAGCTTGCCCATCTCCGCCTCGCTGCTGTTGCAGTAGAGGGATCGATATTCGAGTTGACGGCGCAGGGCATGGGCCTCATCACGACCCAGGGTTCCATCACAGGCCACAGCAGCCAGCGCAACAGCTGCAAAAGCTTCTCGGTCAGTCATGGTCTCAGCGTCCCTGTCGTTATTTGAGCAGGCATGGGATTACTTGTCAGATCCCTGTTTTGAGGAACGTTGGTCATTGTTTCCTCAGTCGTTGATGCACTGAAGAGCTCTCATTCAAAGCGGCAACACCTTGCTCGTCTGAAGTCCACTGAGCACCAGTCGCGTGGCCTCATCGGCATTCACCCAGCGGATGCAGCCGTCATCACAATCGGCCACCTGAAACAGAGATAGTGCTATGGGGTCTCTCGCATTGCCTTCACAGAACACAACCCAACCCATCCACCACTCCGGTTCCGAGACGCCTGGCTTCTCTGAATCAGGTTGAACGAGCACCAGATCACCAGGTTTGAAACTCAAAAACGGCAAGCACCTGGCCATTTCGCTTCGTGCGGCAGTACAGCTGTTCTAGTCCGCTAAGCGGATGATGGCATCAGTAGGTCTGCTCAATCGGGGCCGCGCTTGCGGTGGAGACCATTGCCTGGGTGACGGGAGCTGCAGGCAGGACGGCATCAGGTGGGAATGAGAATCCGGCTGCAACCTTGCATCTGACAGTCGCTGTGATGTTCGGACATGACGCTGACCAGAGTGTTTGCTTGAGACCCTCTCTTGATTCAAGTTCCGGGGAACTCGACAAGCCATCGAGTTCGTCTTCTGCAGCAGGGGGTCAGCGTGCCGTGCCGTGTTCCAAGACGAGACATAAAAAAGCGACTGATGAGACATCAGCCGCGCAAGTCTGTTAAGACAACGACAATCAATCGTCTGCGTCTTCGGAAGCTCCTTCAGGGATCAAGCGGATGGCTTTTTTACCCAGCTTGATCTGGAAATTGTCGCCAGGCTTGAGGTCCAGCATGGCGGTGTAAGCCTTGCCGATCAGCAGGTTTCCATTTCCCTGGACAGTTGCCACATAGCTCAGCTTGCGTCCGCCTTTGCCAACACCTGCTGTACCACCGGTGGCGAGACTCACACCCTTGGCTTCAAGGAGAGCTTCGTAAAAGGCAGTGAAGTTTAAGCGCTCGCCACCGTCTTTCTTGCTGGAGACGTAGCCGCAAGCCTTCACAAGGTCTGATTTGGAGACATCACCAAGCTCCTTCACTTTGTCCAGCAGGTCTGAACCGGTCAGCATGATTTTTGCTTAAAAACAACTATCTAATGATGCATTCAAAAAAACACATCGTCAATACGTAGGGCACATCATCGTTGAATGATCCACTGATGTGAACACTTGATCGCGATTGGATCAGGAGATGGTCTGGAAGGCCATAACTGGATTTCTTTTCTCGTGCGAACCTCGAGGTGCATGACAACATTATTCTTGATCGTGACGTTCTGATCCAACCAGCTTCGGATGCCCGGACCAGCCCGTTCAGTTCTTGCTCTTGGCCTGATCTTTCTTTTGCTTGGGTTGCTGAATGCTGCCCTGGCAACAACCGTTTCCCCCGAACTGCAACGGGCTGAAGTTCTCAACGGATTTGCGGCTGTTGCACTGATGCTCGTGGCAGCCCTGTGGACTCGAGCGGATCCAAAAACTGCCGAACGAGTGGTTCTTCCAGGCGAACAGGGTCTGGTGCTGTCTGACGACCTGACTGAGCCACAACGTCAGGAACTGGCCTGGGGGAGTCAGATGCTGCTGACGGCAACTCCTGCTTCAACGCTGCTTGTGCATTGGAATGGGTCTGTGATTCTGAGGCGAGGCCTTCTGGGTTCGGGTGATTTTCAACCCGGGACCATCAGTCGCAGGGCGATGGAACGGGAGACTGTCGTCTCACTTGTGAACACAACACTGTTTCCTGGTCGCACGGAGTTTGATCCTGTCCTGGAGAAGTTACCCGCTGTCATCGTTTGCCCGCTGGGAGGCAATGGTGTCGTCATTTTGGGTGGATGGTCCGTGCGTTGTTTCAGTCAGTCCGATGAACGTTGGTTACAGGGATGGGCGCAACGACTCAAAAGCTCACTGCTGGAGACGATGAATCAGACGAACGTTTCTGATCGTCCGAGCCTGAATTCGAATCCTGATCCAACTTGATTGTGGACTTCACCCGTTCACCATCTCGACCAAAACGCACCGATCCACCGTCACCAAGTTGGCCTTCAAGGCGTTCAGCTGTTGTGGTCTGTTCGAGCTTGTCTCGTTTCAATTCCACGGCTCCATCCGCAATGACCACATCGGTCCGCCAGTTCCAACTGCAGCGTCGCGCGGATAACCCTTGTTCAGGCTGCTGAAGACGACAGTTGGCAGGAATGATCACTGTGTTGCTGCGTTCATCCACGACAAAACCGGAGCCGGTCGCTGACCCTTTCTCGAAAACAGCCTGGAAGGGTTCACTGCTTTTGAGTTGCTTGGACTGGTAGTTCCAGCGTGTGGCTCCAGCGTTCACCTCACCCTTGCCGTTCGGAATCTTGAGCGTGACCGGAGCGATCAGGTCGATGTATTGATCCTGCGTGTTTCCTACCAGGCGGGCAGCCGTGAGTGTCCGTCCCTCGGTCTGTTCCGCACGGACGGGACCTGCTGCCACCAAGGTTCCATCACTGAGGTTCCAGGTTCCCTCGGCTGTGGTCACAACGGTCTGTGGCTGTTCGTACTCGCTGCGCTGTCGATCCCAACGCTGCAGGGTTGTTGGTCCCTGGAACCGCAGGGTGTCGCGATCCTGTTGGAACACGATCTGACGCACTGTCAGCCGTGATTCAGCATCCTCCGCTCTGGGACGCTGGTCGATCACCATTCTCGACTGAGATGGCCTCCACTTCAACCGATCTCCGCTGATCAACAGCTTGCGTTGATCGAGCTGCTGAAGACGGACCTGACCTTCCAGAACCACCAGATCGCCATCGTTGAGAACAGTCGCAAGTTCAGCGCTGATGCGGTATGAGGGTTTGTTGTTTCTGTAAAGAATGCCGCTTGGACCGAGGGCGCGAACCGTGCGACTGCTGAGGTCGTACCGGGCCTCCGGGCTGGTCAGATCCCAGTCTTTCGTTCCATCCGGGCGGCGCTGATTGAGATTCAGTGAACGGAAGACGAAGGGTCGCGATTCCTCCGTCACAATCGCAAGCGGTTGTCGACAACCGAGCAGGGATATCGCCGCGATGGCTGATGTGGTCCATGCCAGGACGCAGCGCATTGGAGGCGGTAGATGGCTCAGAGCGGTTCCTCCAGTTCGAGGCGTTGCATCACCGGATTCGGTTTGGGAAGCACGCTGCCTGATGTGAGACCACCCCAGCGCAGCTGATCCTTCCATGGGCCGTTCACGGCATCGATGCCCAGCTGGGCAAGGATCCTGGCGCTGAGTTCCGGCAGAAGCGGACTGAGAAGGACACCAACAACGCGGGCAGCTTCGAGAACCACATAAAGATCGTTGGCGACGACATCGTCCTGTCCGGGTTGTTTCATCCGGCTCCAGGGCGCCGTGTCGTTGAGATGGCCATTGGCCGCGATCGCGAGCTGGAGGATGGCTTCGGCGCCGGCTTTGAACGACAGTTCCGGCATTCTGCTGAGCACAATGCTGACCGTACGGCTGGCCTGCTGGGCGAGGGGATGCTCCGGGCCTGCATCTGACCCTGCCGGTGGGACAGCATCGTCAAACCACTTTCGAGCCATCGACGAGGTTCGGTTCAGCAGGTTGCCGATGGTGTTGGCCAGGTCATTATTGACCAGATCAACGAACCGTTGCTGCTGAAAATCACCGTCATCGCCGAACTGAATATCGCGCAGCAGATACCAACGAACGGCGTCCGTCCCGCATCGTTCCAGCAGCACTTCAGGATCCAGAACATTGCCGAGAGACTTCCCCATTTTCTGACCCTCCCGGGTCAGAAAGCCATGGCCGAAAACACGATCCGGCAAAGGAAGCCCGGCTGACATGAGCATCGCGGGCCAGTAAACGGCATGAAAACGAAGAATGTCCTTGCCGATCACATGGACGGACGCCGGCCAGCCCGCTTGATTCAGCCGGTTGAGGTCAATGCTGTGGCCGTCATCCAGCAGAGCGCTCAGGTAACCGAGCAGGGCGTCGAACCACACGTAGAAGGTATGGCCGGGCTGGCCTGGAACCGGAAGACCCCACGAGACGTTTGAACGCGAGATCGAAAAATCCCGCAGACCCTGCTGAACAAAATTCCTGACCTCCTGGCGACGGCTGGCGGGGGCAATGAAATCGTCTCTGGCGACGAGTTCTTCGATCTGCTCCTGATAACGGGAAAGACGGAAGAACAGGTTCTCCTCATCTCTCCATTCCAGCGGGCGCTGATGAATGGGGCAGTGGGGTTCCATCGCGTCGGCGGGATCGTCTTTGTATTCCTCACAGCCAACGCAGTACCAGCCGGTCTGCCTGCCGGTGATCACATCTCCAGAGGCTTTGACACGCCCGTAGAACTGCTCCACCAGCTGCAGATGCCGCGGAGCTGTCGTGCGGATGAAACGATCCTGGGAGATGTCCCAGCGTTGCCAGAGGTCCCGGTAACGAGCACTGATTTCGTCGCAGTGCAGCTGGGGACTGACCCCCCGTGCTTCGGCCGTCCGTTGAATTTTCTGACCATGCTCATCCACCCCTGTGACGAACAGAACGCCATTGTCCTGATGCCTCTGGAACCGTGCCAGCGCGTCACAGGCAATCGTGGTGTACGTGCTGCCGAGGTGAGGACGATCGTTGACGTAATAGAGCGGAGTTGTGAGGGTGTAGTTCATCTTGAAGGGCAGGAACTCCGCGGCTTCGCTGCGACGCTGGATCCTAACGACCACCTTTCAGCCCGATCGATGGACCCTGGCAGCTGTCTTGGTGCCTGCACGGCAACCCCCCGTTTCGAGGTCTTGCGTCGGTCCAACGATGGCGATGGGCCCGGGGTGAGCGCTTTGTCGCGTGTGGAGGTTCGACACCCGATCGTTGATGGCGATCCTGAACAGGCGGAGAGACACCAATGAGGCCGAAGAGCTGCAAGGACTGGGATGTTGTGGTCTGGGGTGGTGGAACCGGTGGTGTGGCTGCCGCCGTCCAGGCCGCCCGCGCTGGCGTCAGGACTCTGTTGTTGACACCAGCCGGCTGGCTTGGAGGGATGCTGAGTGCCGCTGGCGTCAGTGCTCCGGATGGCCATGAATTGTCCTGCTGGCAGACAGGCTTCTGGGGAGCTCTCTTGAGAGATCTCGAAGGCAGCCTTGCAGAGGGGCTGGACCACAACTGGGTGAGCTGCTTCGGGTTCCGCCCATCACAGGCGGAGGCGATTCTGCAGCGATGGGTGTCGGAGGAGTCGCGTCTCCATTGGTGGTCTGATGTTGACCTGCTGGAGCTGGAGCGCCGTGCCGATCGCATTGTTTCGCTCACTGTCGCGCGTCGGACTGTTCCGCATCGGGATGAATCCACCCGACTGGTGCCCAGGATTGTGATCGACGGGAGCGATCTCGGCGATTTGATGGCGGCTGCCGACGCCCCCTTCCGTTTCGGCTGGGAACCGGACACGCTCTGGTCGGAACCGAGTGCTCCAAGTTCGGAACGTCTCGCGCGGGAGCCGTTCTTCCGAGAGCAGCCGATTCAATCCCCAACCTGGGTGGTGATGGGCCAACTCGCGGCGGGCCCTGGGCCAGACACGCCGCTTGTGCCTCCCGAGCCCCCCTTTCAACGCTGCCTGGAGTCCTGTGGTCTGCGGCGCACGCTCACCTACGGACGACTTCCAGGGGGACTGGTGATGCTGAACTGGCCTCTCCATGGGAACGACTGGCATCAGGGTCTCGATCGCTGCATCAGCAGCGATCGACGTGAACGGCAGGATCTGGCCGCTGAGATGCAGGCTCACAGTCTTCGCTTCCTTCAGACCCTTTGTGTCAGCAGCGACGGATGGCTTCAGGCGGGGCACGCCTTCCCGGGCCGGGATCCCTGCCTGGCGCTGATGCCCTACTGGCGTGAAGGGCGTCGACTGGTCGGCCGCAACGTCGTCACGGAAAACGATCTCCTTCCGGTGGGGCCCAACCAGTCCCATGGCCCTCTACCGATGGATGTCCATGGTCGTTGCACCAGCATCGCTGTGGGGACCTATGCCAACGACCATCACTACCCTGGAGAGGACTGGCCACTGGCTCCGAAGAGCATCCCCTGGGGAGGCCGCTGGACCGGAACACCCTTCTGCATTCCCTACGGCGCTCTGCTGGGGGAATCCGTGTCCAACCTGCTGATGGCTGATAAAGCGTTCAGCGTCAGCCACATGGCCAATGGCGCCACCAGGCTGCAGCCTTTGATCCTCAACATCGGGCAAGCCGCCGGTATGGCGGCGGCACTGTCGCTCCAGCACCAGTGCTCTCCCCTTGAACTGCCGGTCCAGGACCTGCAGAGCGCCCTTCTGAACGACCCCATCGCACCGGCTGCTGTGATGCCGATCTGGACCATCCCCGTCTGGCACGACGCGTGGAGGAGTTCACAACACGAGGCCCTGCACGATCCCACCAGCATGGAAACGGCTTCCATGCAGGCGGTTCCAGCCTCCGACGCAGCACCGCTGCAGGAATCAGCCATTCAGGTCCAGGGGACCTTTCTGGCGAACTCGGAATCCGACTGGCAGCTGCAGACCTCGCAGAGGCCTCGACAGCTGATGACTCTCGAGCCGGGTGTCCGGAACCTCCTCACCCAGTGCAACAACGGCACTCAGGTTTCCGTCGTTGCTGCTGAGAACCCCTGGGGCCCCTGGTTGAGAGTTCTCAGGGCCACGATCATCTGATCAGCATCGCGCTTTCGCTGTCTTCAGGAACGATGATTTCAAGGGACATCGATTGACCCGGCACCGGGTCCTCAACCTCAAGGCGCCCGACGATGCCCATGGCCAGATCGTTGACATGCACCAACGCCAGATGGTCCTGTTGCCTCAACCAGCGGAGGAATTGCAGGCCCCATCTCTGACCGGCATGGGAGGCGAACCAAATCCGCTGCCAGTGTCGCTGATCCTCACGGCTGATCTGAACGGCCTGGCGCATCGGCTGCTCGAGCTCATTGATGGCATCAGCGAGTTGGTCGTTGGTAAGCGGTGTCTGATCTTCAAGACTGGCGATCAGCTGTCGGTGGACCAACAGATCTGAATAGCGACGGATCGGTGATGTGGCCTGGACGTAGGCCTCAAGCCCAAGGCTGAAGTGGGGCAGGGGAGTCGTGCCTTGCACGCCACGGCTGAGGCAGCGCTGCACGGCCGCATCACGGGCCGGTCCATCGGGGATCCGCTCAAGCTCCGTCTTGACGGGCAGCTCTGCCCTGGCCTGACTGCGGAATGGCAGCGGAACCTGCTCAGCCTTGCCGATGCTGGCGACCACAGCTCCCATCAGCAGCATGGCCTCACTCACCATCCGCCGTGAAGCGGAGGAGTCGATCACCTGCAGCTCCAGCTGACCGTCATGACGCCGGAAGCGTCCTTCCGGCCGATCGAAACCCACGGCACCTTGCCCATGACGCCAATGTGAACGTTGCTGGAGCAGGGTCGCCATCCGCGCCAAACCCTCATCTCCAGGAGGAGCCAGTTCGATCAGTTCGTCGGCATCCTCATAATTCAGGCGATAGCGGGGCTGAACCCAGCTTCGGGTGAGCCGGTGTTGTGCGATCGACCCATCAGGGTTGAGCAAGACGCCAACGCTCAACGCTGCACAACGCTTGCCCGAGCGCAGACTCAACACATCGGCCGCCAATGGCAGTGGCAGCATCGGCTGGCAGCCATCTGCCAGGTAGAGACTGGTCGCCCGGCGGCGAGCCTCCTGATCCAGGGGAGACCCCGGAGCGATCAGTCGCGCCGGATCCGCGATGTGAATCCAGATCCAGTCACCGTCCGCCCCTGGCTCAAGTGACACTGCGTCATCAATTTCACGGGTGGTGATGTCATCAACGGTGTATGTCGTCAGAGCTGTGAGGTCTGCACGGTGTTCGTCACCGGGACAGGGTTCTTCGGCTTTCGCGATCAGTTGTTCTGCCGCCTCGATCTGATCCTGTGAGAAGCCGCCGGACCAGGCACTGCCTCGCAGGCCAAGGGGTCGATCAGGATCCAGCAGCTGGCGCGTGTAAAGCCAGCTGCGGATGTCCGATCGCTCTGAAGCGATCTTCAGCAGCCGGAGGGTGTCCTCCAGCCCGGGCACTGATGCCAGCGACATCGTGTTGTCACAGGCAAAATCAAGCAGTTGGTCCAGCCGTTCGGTCCAGCGTTTGGACAGGGCTGATCGCTCCTGATCTGACAGTGGTGAGGCGCGAAGCAGCCGTTCAAGGCCCTGTTGCTCAATCCTGGCCTGCTGTCGGTCGCGATGTCTGGCTTGTCGTTGACGACGGATCTCATCGCGACTGCGGGTCTGCAGATCGCGGTCCCGCCGAAGCCTGAACCAGGGCTGCGGTCCATGCAGCCAGTGCCAGACAGAGCCGAGTTCGATCAGCCCAACGTCGGCGAAAAGCAGTTCAGCAAGCTCCGCGACGGAAAGGCGAGGGAGGCGGTCGGAGTCCGTGCAATCAGGCTCGTCAGACATCAGCAGCCACCAGGCCGCTGCACTGTCCCGAGCTGTCGGCACGACCGACGTCGTCGTGTCCCGGTCTGGCAAGGGAGCCCGGGTCTGCGATTCGGTTAGCCCTTGAAGGCAGGTGATCTCCCGATTCGGAAGGTCAAGATCCTGGCGTGGAGGTGCGAGGGCGACTACCGCACGCGTTCCCTTCACGGCTTTCACCCGTCCGATCAAAGGTTGCCCTTTGTGGAGCACGCCAACGATGGACTCGGGCTTGATCTCAGGTTTACGTTGTCCGGCGATCAGCCTTCGGGGTTCACAAAGGGAAGCAGGGCCACGATGCGGGCGCGTTTCACAGCATTGGTGAGATCGCGTTGCTGCTTCGCTGTCAACCCGGTCAGACGACGGGGAAGAATCTTGCCGCGCTCAGTGATGAACTTCTTGAGCAGATCCACATCCTTGTAATCGATGGGATCGCCTGGCTTGATCGGAGAAAGACGCTTCTTGAAGAAGGAGCTGGACATGAATCAGGAACAGTTGAAAGGCGGTGTGAGCAGCGGGCTCACTTGATCTCCTTGTGGAGCGTCATCTTGTTGAGCTGAGGGCAGAACTTCATCAGCTCAAGCCTTTCAGTTGTGTTCCGGCGGTTCTTCTCGGTCGTGTAACGGGACACGCCGGGGGAGCGCTTTTCGGAAGCGGGAACGGACCGGCATTCGGTGCACTCGAGGGTGACAACGATCCGGACGCCCTTGTTCTTAGCCATAAAGGACGTAGCGCCGCAGGTGCTAAGCGAACTGACAAACAAAGATCCTACCCGCTCAGGCTGCCAACCCCAGATGGGGGGCGGTTCCTAAGATCACGCGCCTGATTCAGCTCGATCCATGCGGGTGTCCCTCTCCTGGCTGAACCAGTTGGTTCAGGTCGATGAAGGGGTCGAGGACCTGGCTGAACGTCTCTCGATGGCCGGCTTCGAGGTCGAGGACATCGACGATCTCAGGGCCAGGGCCCAGGGCGTGGTGGTGGGCTATGTGCAGCGTTGTGAAAAGCATCCCAATGCAGACAAGCTCAGCGTCTGCCAGGTCGATGTCGGCACCGACCAACCCCTGCAGATCGTCTGCGGAGCGCCGAATGTACGTGCCGAACTGCCCGTCCCTGTCGCCATGGTGGGGGCTGTTCTTCCGGCCGTAGGACTCACGATCAAGGCCGGGGAGCTGCGGGGTGTGACCAGTGAAGGCATGATCTGTTCGCTGGCAGAACTCGGTCTCGACAGCGATCTTGATGGGATTGCCGAGCTGGATCGCCTCACGGTTGCAGTTCCGACAACGGGAACGCCCGTGGCGGCCCTGCTGGGACTGGATGACACCGTTCTGGATCTGGCGATCACGGCCAACCGCCCTGATGGGCTGTCCATGGTGGGGATTGCACGGGAGGTGGCTGCGCTCACGGGAGCCCAGCTCTCGTTGCCCTCACTGGAGCTTCAGCCCTCGCATCAGGTTCTCGACTGTGATCAGGAGAGTGCTGTGGCGTTTCAGAAGGGTGGCCTTTACAGCCTCACCTTGATCGAGGGTATGGATGGCTCCCGCCCATCGGCGAGCTGGCTCAAACAGCGCCTTGAGCGGGCTGGCATCAACAGTGTCAACGCCATCGTCGATGTGACCAACCACGTGATGGTGGAGCAGGGGCAACCCCTGCATGCCTTCGATGCCGATGCCCTCGAGGAGCTGACGGGAAAACCCGTCGTTGCAGGCAGCTTTGGACTGCGCCAGGCACGCCCGGGAGAACCTTTCACGGGTCTTGATGATCGGGATCTGATCCTGGATGCGAAGGCTCAGGTGGTCACCTGTCACGACCTGCCGATTGCCCTCGCCGGTGTGATGGGAAGCAGGGACAGCGGCGTGAGCGCTTCGACAAAGCGAATCTGGCTTGAATCGGCCATGTTCTCTCCTGCCGCGGTGCGCGCAACGGCGCGATCCGTGGGACTGCGCACCGATGCGAGCAGTCGTTTTGAGAAGGGTCTTCCGGTTGATCTCACACTCGCCTGTTCGGTCAGAGCGGTCGAGATGCTGTCCCAGCTGTTCGATCTGGTGGAGCGCGGGCGTTGGGTCAGTGGTGACCTGCCAGCGGTTGGACAATCCGTCCTGCTGCGTCGTGAGGCGTTGCAGAAATTGCTTGGTCCACTGCAGACGCAGGAGGGGTCTGCTGAGCTCGATGACGCTTCAATCGAGCGTTGCCTCACGGCTCTCGGCTGTTCCCTGACCGCGACTGATGCAGGCTGGCAGGTGGTGGCTCCACCGTCACGCCGTCAGGATCTGCATCGTGAGGTGGATCTCATCGAAGAGGTCGCAAGACTCACGGGATTTGATCGTTTCGAAGCTCACCTGCCGGACCCACTTGTTCCCGGAGCCCTGAGTGCAAGACAGCAGGCTGAGCGACGCATCCGTCAACTGATCTCAGCTGCAGGCCTGCAGGAGATCACAACCCTTTCCCTGGTCGGTGCATCCGAGCAGGAACCAGACCGCATCGCCATCAGCAATCCATTGTTGACGGAAACGAGTTTTCTGCGCACCAATCTCTGGGAGGAACTGCTGCAGGTCTGCGTGCGCAATCTCAAGACACCTCAGCCTGGATGCTGGGTGTTCGAGATCGGCAACGTCTTCGGCGGATCAGCTGAGGCTGTCGAACAGCGAGGTCTGCTTGCCGGAATGATCTGCGGGGAACGTCGGCTGGAACGCTGGACCAGCAGTGGAAAACCGGTGATGCCGACGTATCACGACGCGCGGGGAAGGCTGACTGAAGTGATGCAGGCCCTGCATCTTGAACTCCTGGATCAGCGCCTCACGTCTGATGAACGACTGCACCCCGGCCGGGCGGCCACGCTGGTGCTGGAGGGCCGGCCCCTCGGCTGCTTTGGACAGCTCCATCCAGTTCTGACGGAGCGGCACGGACTACCGGATGCCACCTACCTGTTTGAACTGGATCTGGATCGCCTGTTGGATGCCGCAACCCGCAGCAACCGTTGGGTCCCTGGATTCAAGGGTTTTCCCACGGTTCCATTCAGCGAACGGGATCTTGCCGTTGTGGTGGATCGCGACTGTCCTGCCGCTGAGTTGATTCAGACCATCCGCAAGGCAGGAAAACCCCTCCTGGAGACCGTTGAACTGATCGATCGCTTCGAAGCCGATCAACTGGGGGACAACAAGGCCAGTCAGGCCTTTCGTTTGCGCTATCGCGGCAAAACCACTCTCAAGGAGAACGACGTCCAACCCGTGCATGACAAGGTCCGTCAGGCACTGGAACAACGCTTCAGCGCTGAACTTCGCAGCTGACTCGACGGAGCAGCACCAGGGATTCCAGGTGGCTGGTCTGCGGAAAGAAATCCACAGGATGCAGGCCATCAATCGCGTACGGACCCTGCGGATGCGCGAGTTGTTTGAGATCCCTGGCCTGGGTGGCGGGGTCACAGCTGAGATAGGCGAGGTAAGCCGGAGGACAGGCAAGCAGGGTGTTCAGAACGGATTGATCGAGTCCACGGCGTGGTGGATCCACAACGATTGCGTCACAACCGGAGAGTTCCGTTGACATGAGGCCATCGACATCACCCTGAAGAAAATGACAACGGCTGGCCAGCCCGTTGCGTTCAGCGTTTTCGATCGCCTGGGTGATCGAGGAGGGATGACGTTCTATGCCGATCACCTCAAAACCCCGCGCTGCCAGCGGCAGGCTGATGGTGCCGATCCCGCAGTAAGCATCAAGGATGCGCCCACGGCCGAGGACGGAAATCATCCAATCGCAGATCACCGTGATGATAGATTCAGCCTGTGGAGTGTTGACCTGAAAGAAGGTGCTCGTATCGAGGACGAGTGCAAGGCCGCAGATGCTCTCCTGAAGACTGTCCTGTCCGGCGATGACACGCGTTTCTCTCCCGAGGATCAGATTGCTGCGAACTGGTTGGAGATTGAGGGTGACGCCACGAAGGCTGGGCCAGCGATCCATCCATCGCCTTGCCAGCTCATGAACACCATCCAGCCGGTCATGACTGGAGACGAGCGTGATCAGGAGATCACCCGAATGGTGGCCGATGCGGAGCCCGAGGTGGCGCAACCCCTTGGCTTCGCTGAGATCGTGATCAGCAGGCCAGCCGGTCTGATCAAGATCCTGTTTGAGAGGCTCGATCAGCGCATCAAGGCGTGGATCCAGAACCGGACAGTGGTTGAGATTGATGATCCGGTGGCTGCCCCGCTTGTAGTAGCCGAGACGCAGAGATCCATTCGGCGCGCGTTTGAGCGGGATCAGGGCGCGATTGCGGTAACCGAGTGACCGCTGGTGGTTGAACCGGGATGAGCTGACCGGCTGATTGATGCCTCCCAGTCGACTCAGGGTCTCGGTGAGCTGATGTTCCTTCCACTGCTGCTGACCGGTGGCCCCGAGGTGTTGAAGCGTGCAGCCGCCGCAGTCGGAAGCAAGGATGCAGGGTGGGCGTCGTCGTTCAGACGAGGCGTGGATCAGTTCGAGTCGGCGGCTTCTCCAACGTGATCGCTGGCGCTGGAGCAGCTGGATCCTGGCCACTTCGCCAGGCAGAAGATCGGGCACGACGATGACCCATCCTTGCCACCGCGCCAGACCACATCCGTCGCGATCAAGGTCGGTCGCCTCAACCTCAAGGGTCAGACCGGGGCGTGGTGCATCGTCTCTCGGCATTGCAAAGGCGTAACACGCGAGCTGGTCGCCGACGGCTCAAGGGCTTGTGACCACTAAAATCCAGCAAGCCTGTTCAGTTCTATGAGTGTCGTCCGGGATCTCATCCTCCAGGCCGATGATGATCTGCGGTATCCCACCAGTGGTGAACTGCGCACGATGGTCGATTTCCTCGACCAGGGGGCTATCAGGGTGAGTGTCGTCCGTGTGCTCACGGACAACGAGAAAAAGATCGTGGACGAGTCGGCCAGACAACTGTTCGCCCGCAAACCGGATTACGTCGCTCCAGGCGGCAATGCCTATGGCCAGCGGCAACGTGCCCAGTGCCTGCGCGACTACAGCTGGTATCTCCGCCTGGTGACCTATGGCGTTCTTGCCGGCAGCACCGAGATGATTCAGGACATCGGCCTGATCGGTGCCCGTGAGATGTACAACAGCCTTGGTGTCCCCATGCCGGGGATGGTGGAAGCGATGAAAACCATGAAAGACGCTTCCATCGCCTTGCTGTCCGATCAGCAGGTCAAGATTGCTGCTCCCTACTTCGACTTCCTGATTCAGGGAATGCAGACGTCGACCTGACCGAACTCAGGCTCACAGGTCTCATCCGGGACTATCACCAGGTACGGATCAGATTCTTGAACGAGACCGGTGATCAGCAGTTGTTCTTACCCGTCTCTTAAGTGTTGCTGAATGAGACGCATGATGAGTCTTAATCGCGATTGGCAATGCGATCAATCAAGTTCGCTTTTTGAGCGGACGATCAACCCTTACCGAGCGAATGATTGAGTGGCCACCTTTCGGTCACATTCCTTTCATCACATCATCTGTGCCTGAAACAGTTCGCTTACATCTGAAACAGTTCGTTTCGTCTGGTCGCCGAAGTATCAACGGGTCGGCATCACTAATCAATATGGATCACTGGTCTCATTTTGGGCTCATTGCAACTCTTGTTATGCGTCAAGGATGGACATTATGAGAATCAAATCAGAGGTTGTTCGTCCTGCTTTCTGCAGCGTCCGCGGCAAGCTTCCAAGCCAATTCAGCTTGCGTACCTGTCTTTAACACAGGTACGCATGAGTCAGATGCAAGTGCATAACTGAGGTTCAAGAAACTTGAATCGGCCCTGGACTGGACATGGACGCAGGGAACGAGTGTCCGGAATGAGTGTCCCGGCCGACAAGGGCCTGGCCGCTTCCTCAGGCCTCCGGCAGGTCTGATGGGCTTGGGTTTGCGTTGAGGCCATGGGGCGGACAGACAGCAGATACACGCAAAGCGATGCATTGATTGACCCAACAGCAATCACAGAGCCATCAACAAAGTCAGGCCTATGACAAGACGCACTCAAAGCCAATTGTCAGCCCTAAATGGCATAGGCAAAGCATAAAGGTGCTGCAAATAAGATTGTCAGAAAATAAGTTGTTGATATTTAGCAATCGTCTCATGCAAGAACCTTTATG
The DNA here is from genome assembly GCF_000737535.1 of Synechococcus sp. KORDI-100. Classification (NCBI taxonomy): domain Bacteria; kingdom Bacillati; phylum Cyanobacteriota; class Cyanophyceae; order Synechococcales; family Synechococcaceae; genus Synechococcus; species Synechococcus sp. KORDI-100. The sequence goes on from NZ_CP006269.1 coordinate 1,591,657, forward strand.
AGTCTTGGTCTGCGATGCACCTGAGAACAATGCGCCTTTGATTGGCGGACCAGTGCCTGCCGACGTGTCGAACAATTCTGGCTGCCCAGGAGGAGTGAAAACATGTCGGCGCCTGAATGCCTCCGGCGGCGACAAGGACCCATGGCGTCCCAGTGAAGCCAATTGTGTCTCATCCTGAGTCTTGATTCTGGAGTCAGTTGGGACGGTCAAGTCAGCGTCGGTAGACGCCGCTGAGCAGCTGGTAAGCCTCGGACACGCGACGCATCGATTCAGGAGAGCCTCCCGTATCCGGATGAGCGTTCCTGGCGCTGGTGCGATAGGCCTCCTTGATCGATGACAGCGTCACTTCGGCTCCCGGCTGGGTTGAAAGGCCCAACAGCTTCAGCGCCCCATGCACGGTCATGGTCGATTCCAGGGTCTCGAACGACGTCGCCCTGTGACTGCGCCTGAAGCGATTGACAAAGCGACGAATCATCGTCGGCATCCGCTCCGCAAGATTGGCTGTTGCGAAGGGATCTTCCAGGGTCCCAGCCACCACCATCACCCGTCCGAGCGTCGGTGATTCCGTCGTCCACTGCTGGCACAACTCCTGAACCGCAGCATTGGCTCCGGTCCAGGTGAACGGCCTGCCGTCACTGGCATCCACACTGTTCCAGAGATCTCTGGAGAGCCAAGTGATGGCCGCTTCCACAACGGTTGCACCCGGTGGCTGTCCGTACAGAGACGTCCAGTGATCATCGGCAGCACCCATGGCAGCCAGAAGATCGCCGTGGCAAACAGCCGCCACGACAGGATCTGCTTCGGTGGTCTGAGCCTTGATCGATGGGGCACGCAGGGTCTGCTTGAGCTGACGACCACGTTTTCGGACAAAGCCGGGCAAGTCGATGCCACCCGATTCAGGACCTGCTGACTCAGAAGCGGCTGACTCAGGAGTGTCGGATGGGGGAGCCAAGGCCTCCTGAGGAGTCTCAACCTCGTTCTGATCCTGGCGTCGGATCAGGACCAGACTGCTGGCTTCCTGGATCGGCTGAGAAGGCTGAGACGTTTCAGCGTCGTTGATCTCCTCTTCGTCCTGATGCAGGAGGTACTCCAGCAGCTGTTCAACGACGGCTCCCCGAGACCTCACTCCGTAGACAGGTTTCAGATTGTCGAGAGCGTTGATCAGCGCATCCGACAGCACGAATGATGTTGAACGCTTTCTGGCTCCCTCCTCTGACACAGGTTCGACCTCCCTTGGCGAAGGTTATCGACCTTGCATCTCAAGCAACCACTCCTGCTGGTTCTGGATCGCTTCCTGATATCGCGGAGTCGTGACGGGAGACATGATGGGACTCCTCAGTGGTGCCATCTGCACGGTTGGCTCGATCCTGGGCAGGGTTGGTGGATTGAACGTTTGCGGCTGGGCCTGAATGACCGGGGGAAGGGCATTCGGAGAGACAGTGCGGTCTTTCTTGCTGTCCAGGCGTTTGCGGGCCTCCTCCAGTTGAATCTCCCGGCGTCGGAGCATCGCCAGCTGCTGGACGGGGACGACGCTGAGCAAATGCCCAGGAGTGGCATCTGCGGGATAGACAAGACTCAACTTGACGGGATTGGTCTGGCCAGGAATCAGATTCAGATCAGCCAGGGCCAGGCTTTCTCCGGAGCGAAGACCGACGTGAATTTCCCGGTAACCCTCCATCGTTTCGATTCTGAGTGAGCCACGGAAGGCCGTGAACTGTTTTTTTCCGGAGACCACTGGATGACTCATCACCAGCTGATGCGCCCCCGATCCACTGAGGTTGAGGGTGACGTCGTAACGAACGCCGTAGGTCCCGACATTGTTCAGGGCTGAATCAGCCATCCGGGTTGAAAGAGGATTCACCTGCACGTCCCGCGTGCCGAAATTGTGTCGGGCGGTGCTGGTGAGCGGAACATGCAGGGGACCCTGGCGAAGGTCGTGCTGGATGCTGGCGTTGTAGGTGTCCCCAAGGGCCACACCAGCCACGCGGGAAAAGACACGCCCCAGCTGGATGTCGCGAATGCGATTCAGGTAAATCCGACCGGGAGCGAGTCTCCCGGAGTTGAGAACAGAGATCAACCGTCTAGGGTCGTTGGTTTCCTCCGCGGCAACGACCGCCATGGTGAATGGTCCGTCACTGCGGCCATGCAGCAGGCCGTTGGCGATGCCACGGGCAGGCAGCACCGTGCTGACGACGATGGCCTTGCCACCGGCAGGAATGGTGATCGAAGGCTTCAGTTTGCGATCCAGTTCCTGACGGAGCATCTGAACGGCCGTCGCATCGCCCGGGCCGGTGTTCCAGGGACGCTTACCGAGGGGTTTGACACCCATCAGGTTGTTGGGCAGGTAGGGAGCTTCGAAGCTGTTTTTGACCGATCCCTTGTCGAAACGGAGCGTGACGGGTTGCCTGCCTGGATTGCTTGCGATCAAGGCCAGGGTGAGAAGACCACGGTCACGGCGGCCGCCCATCTTTCTCTTGTCGTCCGGGTAGTACTTGTGGTGCATGTGAACACCGAACTCACCGTTGAAGGTGTATGCCGGATTGCGTAGGGGCCGATTGGTCTCTGCAGCAATGGCGGACCCTTTCGCCGTGTTCACAAGAATTCCAGGCCCCGTCACGATCTCCGGCTGATTCGAGTGGAGAACAGGCACGTTGTTGAACGTGCCATTGAGGCCGCGAGCCCGTTGGCCTGCCATGAGCGCCACATAGGCCGAAGCCATCGACGGAAGCCCAATCTCAAGGGTCGCAATGGAGACAACGCTCACGACCAGAATTGGGACTCGTCTGAGCATCATGAGGGATTGTTGATCCGTTGCCAGGCGACCAGAACGGGGTGCCTCGGCGAGGCCACAACCTAATCCGAGGATCGTTCTGCGCCAAGCACAAATCCGCCATTGGACGTTTGATTTCGCCAGGATCTGACTAATGCTGGAGTTCAACATGCTTCCTCCCTTCTGCTGTAGCGACACCTCCGATTACGACTCCCGTCGTCGCCATCACCAGCAACGAAAAATGGCGATGCTGACCTTCTGGCGTGATGGTCTTGAGCGACAGCTGTCGGCCATCAATGCGGCGATCGGCACCCTGGAGCAACAGATCGAGCGGGATGCTCAAAGCAACGGCTGAGGTGTCTTCACGGCTCCTGCCAGCCTTGACAGTCCCCGTTTGACCCTGCGATGCACCGTCATCGCTGAAAGACTGAGCTTGCGACCCGCCTGTCGCAGGCTCATCCCATCAAGAACCACAGCTTTGATGGCCATGATTTCAACCTTCGGGAGTTTGTTCAGAGCCTTCATCAGCTCGCGTTGCCGTTCGCTTTGCTCTGTTGCCTCGAGGTCTTGAGCGTCTGCGACCCACTGGTCGTCCCGAAGTGTCGACCATCGACCTTTGCTGAGATACAGCATCAGGGTCTGATGATCCTGTGCCGACAGGCTGTCGTCTCGGCATCGCATCAACCGTTGAGCCCTCTCCTCAACGCTCCGCGGCAACCTGACGATGCCGCTGCTGTCCCTGAGGTAATGCAGGATCGCTCCCCGAATGTGGGGTCGTGCGAAGGCGTTGAAGTGTGTTGATCGCTGTTCGCTGAATTGGTGCGACGCCCGGATCAGACCAAGCCTGCCGACCTGGACGAGGTCATCGAGGTCCTCGCTGGTGCGACTGGCGTAATGACGGGCGATGGGTGTCACCAGCTGTAGATGCTGTTCAACGATCACGTTGCGGCCGTTGATGGGTCGTTGGGTCATGGAGCAGATCGGTTCGTTCCTTGAGATCGGTCTGTTCCAAGCGATGCACGGCTGGATCCCTCACGTCATCCGTGTGATCACGGACCTGGTGGCAGAACGTCTCTCAGCAGAGATTCAGGGCCAGCGCTCCGCAGCCAGCGTCGATCGGAGGCCTCCGTGCTCAGCAGATAGCCGGCAAATCCGAGCGCATTCACACTGAAGCCCCTCACGCCCTCGCAGTGCCGTCGAATCAAAGCCAGCCATCGTCGGCTCAGCAGAAGGTTGTAAGGCTGGCTCGGCTTTTCACGGTCGGAGGGTGAACCCAGGCCGGCACGATCGCAGAGTTGTTCGTAGTGATCACAGAGCTCGACCGGCTCGGGAAGTTGATCAGGGAAATGCCGGATAAAACAATGAAGAGCCAGCAGCCTGTCCCCAGCGTCAGCTGTCCCAGGTTGTGAGTTCAGATCATGCGCGTCAAACCATGCTTCGCGAGGACAGAGCCGTTCGCCCTGGTGGCGTGGAAGCAACTGCAGATGACGATGCGGTTGGCTGGCACCAGCCGACGGCCCACTGTTGAAAAACCACAATCCAGTCGTGTCGCGATCGACATGCACAACGGATTGCCAATCCTCCAGGCTCAGCCAGCCATCCTGTGCAGCCCAATCGCGAGTGATCAGGAGCATGTGGCCGTTCTGAACTGGATATTTGTTCAGGATCAGCACATGCCGGTTGAGCACCAGCGACACCTGAAGCTGTTCATTCCAGGGGCGGAATGGATTCGGTTTCGGCCCCGATGCACGCAGATGACGGGGAGGCAGGCCTGTGAGATGGCGAATCTCATAGGTGATGCCGGCCTCACCGCTGATGTGCCCAAGCTCGGTCGACAGGGGAACAAGCGCCTTGCTGGACAGGGCTGCATCACTGCACCGCAGAGCTTTGTGCCAGTAGGTATCAGCCGCCATCGCGCTGCAGACGAGCCAGTGATGCGCCTCGGTAGTAGTGACCGAGGATCTCGTTGAACTGAAGACCGTCCAGAGCCAGTTGCTGCGCCCCCTGCTGGCTCATGCTGGCACCCAGATGGCCGTGGGCCTCAGCACTGATCGAGCTGGTCGCCGCATAGAGACTCTCAACAATCCCACCCTTGTAGCTGAGGACGATGCCACGGGTACTGGCTGTGGCGTCCCGGCTTCGCTGGCTTCTCGTTGCTTCGCCCCCGTAAACCTGCCAACGGGTTGTGTCTCCGAGGTTGAAATCCCGGGACGCCGGTCTGGCCAGATGGGCCAGGGCGTAGGAGCGAGCGGCAACGGCCTGGGCCTTGAGTGCTTCAAGATTCCAGCCACTCGGCATTTCAGCACCGACCACGGACGCCACGTACTGCTCGAGATCAAGCTCGTTCACCGCGATCCAGCCCTGATCGCGGCGAAGGAATTCAAGGTTGTGTCGATAGGGAACCTGATTGATTAGGATCGTGCCTCCGCTGCAGCGAACAGAACCAGCACGATCGCTGCGGAGGATCGAAAGAAGATCACGGTCCTTGAGACGTGGTCCGGAGCCTTGGACGCGGCAGACCATCCCCTGACTTGTCTGGAGGCTTCTGATCGGCGAGCGACTCGTCAGGGCTACACGAATCGGCAGGCTGACCGACTCGCCCAGAGGGGGGACATCAGGCACCAGGGGAGCCACACCGCCGGCTGGTCCCGCTGCTGGTGAGGAGCTTGGCGAGCTGGCTCGTGACAAGGCTGTGCTCGAGCTGGCGCGATCTGCAGCCCGGGGGTCTTCGAGAAGCTCCAGCAACGACGCTTCCCCTTGATCAGCGCCAGACTGATTTGGCTGAAACTGTTCGCTGATCGATCGACTCGATCCAACAAAACCGATGGCCGCCACGACCAGCGTTAGAAGCACCACCAGAGCCACACGAGAGAGTGGGGCCACGCACGATTCCGCTCAGAACAGGCGGAATCATGGCCGACTTCAGCGGAGAGATGGTGACCATGACGCCCAGCTGTCGTGAGTTCCGCAGGCGTTTCTGATCAATCCTGGACGGGCACAGCCCTGGTGGTAGGCGCAGGCGGCATCGGCTCCGCTGTCGCCCTGGAGCTCAGCCAACGCTTCCCGGAGCTGACAGTGCTGACCTGTGGACGCCAGGGTCCCCCCGACCAGGACCTTAAGATTGATCTCGAAGACGATGCATCTCTGGATCACTTCACCGGTGCGCTCCAGGCCCGTGGAGATCGTCTGCGGCTTCTGTTCAACTGCAGCGGTCGATTGCATGGACCCGAGCTTCAACCGGAAAAACGCCTCAAGCAGGTGAATCGGCGGCAACTGGAGCAACAGTTCGCGATCAACGCCATCGCTCCTGTTCTGCTGGCGCGGGCCGTGGAACCGCTGCTGAAACGCGATCAACCCTTCCATTTCGCCAGCCTCAGTGCGCGGGTCGGAAGCATCGGGGACAACAGGAGCGGAGGCTGGTACGGCTATCGAGCGGCCAAAGCAGCCCAGAACCAGTTGCTCCGCTGCCTCAGTCTGGAGTGGTCCCGCCGTTGGCCTCAGACCACTGTCACGTTGCTGCATCCGGGGACGACGGACACGGAGTTGTCAAAACCGTTTCAGTCGTTCGTGCCCGCTGAAAAGCTTTTTTCACCCCAGCGTGCGGCCGGACATCTGATTGATGTTCTGGTCCGGCAGACCCCTGAAACGACAGGTCGCTTCCTGGCCTGGGATGGTCAGGAAATCGTCTGGTGAGCATGCTCCTTGAGCTGCTCCAGTGAAACCACTTGCAGAGCCGTGTCTTCGGTGGATTCCAGACAGACCTTCGGAGCCATTCCATCCTCGTAGGCCTGCTTCCAACGGGGCGCACAGACACACCAGTGATCGCCAGGCTTCAGACCGGGGAACTGAAAGGCCGGCACCGGTGTGGAGAGATCATTCCCCTGAGCCTTGCTGTAGCGAAGAAAGGATTCCGTCATCACGCAGCAGATGCTGTGCTGACCTTGGTCGGACGGGTCGGTTTCACAGAAGCCGTTCCGGTACCAACCCGTCATCGGCTGACAGCCACAGACTTTCAGAGGTGCCCCGAGCACGTTTCGGGAGTTGGATCTGGCCGGAGTGCTGGCGGTCATCCTGAGGCTTTCGATGCGAGGAGTCTGACGAAGGAGTGGCACATTTTGACGACAGATGGTTGACGGACCCCTAGGGGAACGCGTTAAAGGTCAGACAGTCATGTCCCCTCGATGGATTGGGAGTTCACCGAAGACGCTGCCTTTCTCGCACTCTGCGATGCCTTCCGCGAAAGCGGTGAAAGTTCGGCCATGGAATTTCTGGCCAATGGTGAAGGGGCCTTTCATTTCCAGGATCTGGCGCAGAACGCGGCTGGCGAGGGGCTTGATCTGAGTGAGTCGAATGCCCTCGACGCGTTCCAGCAGGATGTGATCGACACGATGGAAAAGCTCTGCCAGGACTGAATTGACCGCGCGGGTTGCCGACATCAGCCTGCGTCGTCAGCTCAGCTGAAAAAGAAGGCAATCTCCTTGTCTTTGAGACCATCCCATCCTGCTGCGATCAGGCGTGAGTTCAGGGACTCTTGATCGAAGTGTTTGGCACCGGTCTTCACCACGCGGTTGCGCATCGACTTGAGGACTCCACTGCGCGCCCGTCTGCTTTCGAGATCCATCACCTCCCGATAGAGGGAGAGCATGGATTCAGGGATCGGCGTCCCATCGAGGTCAACACCCGCCTGAATCGCTGTATCAACGCCATCCGGTCCAGCTATCGCCATGGTTGATCTGCATGCAGAAGCGGCTCAGATTACGCACTGAAGTAACGGGCCTTGCTGTGAATCGCCACCAGAGCCGTGGTGCTCTGTTCTGGTTCCAGCTGATCACTGGCATCCATGCTCAAGCCGATACGGTTGGCGTCGAGCCAGTCGAGCTGTTGCCTCGAATCGGCCACGTTCGGACAGGCCGGGTAGCCGAAGGAATAGCGGCTGCCTCGATAGCGCTGAGCAAGAACATCCCGCAGCGGCATGCTGTCGGGATCGGGGAAACCGAGCTCGTCGCGGATGCGTGCGTGCACCCACTCCGCCAGGGCCTCAGCCATCTGGACGGCAAGGCCGTGGAAGTACAGATAATCGCTGTAGTGATCGCCCTGGAACAGCTCCTTGGCCACCTCACTGGCCTTGTCGCCCATGGTGACCGCCTGCATCGGCAAGACATCGCTGGGGCGGCCATCGGTTTGAAGGTCCCGGAAGAAATCTGCAATGCAGTAGCGATTGCCTGACCGTTGACGAGGCAGGTCAAAACGTCCGAGTTCCTGATCTCCACTGGCATCGAACACCCGCAGGGAATTTCCGTCCCTGCCGACTGGGAAGTAGCCGTAGGCCACACGAGGCGTCAGCAGCCGTTCATCCAGGCAGCGATCAATCCACTGCAGCAACACAGGTTCCGCTTTTTCGGCCAGCATCGCGTCGTAGTCCTCGCGGCTCTGCTGCTGGGTTTTACGGATCTGCCACTGGCCGGCGAACAGGGCATTGCGGTCCAGATACCGGAAGACGTCATCCAGGGGAATGTCCTGCTCCGTGAGGATCGCTGCACCGTGAAAGGGTGGTGTCACCGCGGCTTCGGCGGGTACGGTCTCAGAGCGTTCCCTGCTGACCACCGCAGGCGTTGAGGGCACGTCTTCGGTGCTGTCGTTGTTCTTGGCGACGGCGGGGGCCTCGACCTCATCGTTGTCATCAAGGCCGACACCCTGTGGTGCGCCATCGAGAAATCCCTGGCTGTTGCTCCAGGTGTCCTTGACCTTGGCATCCATCAGCGCATCCATGAAGCGCAGATCAGCGAAGGCGTCGCGGCCGTAAATCACCTTGCCGTTGTAGACATCCCGGCAATCCTTCTGAACGAAACGGGGGGTGAGTGCGGCACCACCGAGGATCACCGGAACATCAATCCCTGCTTCGTTGAAAGCACTGAGGTTGTCTTTCATGAAGGCCGTCGACTTCACAAGCAGCCCGCTCATGGCGATGCAATCCGCCTTATGTTCCAGCTGGGCCTCGATAATGGCTTCACAGCTCTGCTTGATCCCGAGGTTGACCACCTCGTAGCCATTGTTGGTGAGGATGATGTCGACCAGATTTTTACCGATGTCATGAACGTCTCCCTTCACGGTGGCGATCAGGAACTTCCCTTTGCTGCTGCTTTCCCCCTCGGTTTTCTCCATGTGGGGTTCCAGGTAAGCCACGGCTGACTTCATCGTTTCAGCGCTCTGGAGCACGAAAGGCAGCTGCATCTGCCCGCTGCCGAACAATTCACCCACCACCTTCATGCCATCCAGCAGGTAGGTGTTGACGATTTCCAGTGGTTTGTAGGTCTTGAGACCTTCATCAAGTGCCGGCTCGAGACCGATCCGTTCACCGTCGATGATGTGCTGTTTGAGGCGTTCCTCAACAGGCAAGTCCGCGAGGGAGGGACCGGAGGCCCGGGCCTCCTTGGTGCTGACGCCCTCGAACAGTTTCGTGAGTTCGGTCAGCGGGTCGTAGGTGCAGATTCCGTTGTCGAATGTCCGGTTGTCATTGATCAGATCGCGGCAGATCGTCTGATGGTCGCCGTTGATCTTGATCAGCGGCAGGATCTTCGCCGGGCTGACAATGGCCGCATCCATACCGGCTTCGCAGCAATCGTGCAGGAAGACGGAGTTGAGGGTGATGCGCGCCGCAGGAGACAAACCGAAACTGACATTGCTCACCCCGAGGACAACATGAACGCCGGGAAGGTTGTCGCGGATCAGTCGGATGGCATCAACCGTTGCCTTGCCATTCAGACGATCTTCTTCGATGCCGGTTGAAATCGGCAGGGCGAGGGGGTCATAGAAGATTTCATGGGCCGGCAGACCGAATTCGAGGGCATCCCGGTAGGCCCGCTGGGCGATGCTGAATTTTTTCTCAGCTGTCCGCGCCATTCCATCCTCGTCGATGGTGCCAACGACAACTCCAGCTCCGTAACGCCTGGCCAGCTCGAGCACCTTGAAGAAGCGCTCATCACCATCCTCGTAGTTGGTGGAATTGAGGATGCATTTGCCGCCTGCCACCTTGAGGCCGGCTTCCATCTTCTGCCACTCGGTGGAGTCGAGCATCAGGGGCAAATTGACGTTCGTGACAAGCCGACTCACCAGCTCGTGCATATCGCGTTCGCCATCGCGCCCCACATAGTCGACATTGACGTCGAGAACATGGGCGTTCTCCTTCACCTGGCCGCGGGCGACGGAGACGAGGCCATCCCAGTCCTCGTCAGCCAGAAGTTCGCGGACCTTGCGGCTGCCACTGGCGTTGAGACGTTCTCCGATGATCAGGAAGGAATTGTCCTGGTGGTACGGCGTGATGCCGTAGATCGACGACGCTGCCGGTTCCACCCTGGCGAGGCTCCGCTCGGCGGGCTTCAGCTGGGCCGACAGTTCCGACAGGGCTCCGATGTGCGCTGGCGTGGTGCCACAACAACCGCCGATGACCTGGACCCCGAGATCCTCGACGAAATGCATCAGCTGCATCTTCAGTTCCGTCGGCGTCAGTCGGTAATGGGCAACACCGCCGATGTTCTCCGGTAGTCCGGCATTGGGAATGCAGCTCACCGCAAATGGCGAATGCTCGGAGAGGTAGCGGATGTGCTCCTTCATCTGTTCCGGGCCGGTGGCGCAATTCAGGCCAAGAATGTCGATGGGGAAGGGTTCCAGGATGGACACGACAGCAGCGATATCGGATCCCACCAACATCGTTCCCGTCGTCTCCATGGTCACGGACACCATCAATGGACGTCGTTGTCCCGTGCGCTCGAAGGCCTCCTCGATGCCCTGCAGGGCTGCCTTGATCTGAAGAACGTCCTGACAGGTTTCGACGATGAACAGATCAACGTCTCCTGCCAGAAGACCTTCCGCCTGTTCTCGAAAGGACGCGGACATCGAATCGAAGTCGATGTGTCCGAGCGTGGGCAGCTTCGTGGTGGGTCCCATCGAGCCGGCCACGAAACGAGGCTTCTCGTCAGTGCTGTAACGATCAGCCATTTCACGGGCCAGTTCAGCTGCTTTTTTGTTCAGCGCGAAGGCCTGATCCTCCAATCCGTATTCAGCGAGCACGATTGAGGCAGCACCGAATGTGTCTGTTTCGATCACATCGCAGCCAGCTTCCAGAAACTGCTGATGAACGGCCTGAACCGCATCAGGCCTTGTCACAACAAGGTTCTCGTTGCAGCCTTCCAGATCGGCCCCACCAAAATCCTCCAGGGTGAGATCCATCTGCTGAAGGCTGGTGCCCGTGGCTCCGTCAAAAACCAGCACCGGCCGTTCAGGGCTGTGCAGACGACGGAGAAAACGGGATGTCACGGCAGCTTTGGTTGTCGTGCTGGCAGCCATGAACCTGATCTTGATCGTTGGATCCTAAGAAAACTGTCTGCAGCTCTTCTCCCCTGCGTCAGACCGTCACACGGGTGACCCAGTGCTCGAATTCAGGGTCCCTGCCTTCTGTGATCGCCACGAGCCGCAGCTTCAGTTCATCCATCACGGGTCTGTGGGTGTTCAGGGGGGTGGACTCGATCTGACGAATCGGTGTGATCTTGGCGGCCGTTCCCGTCAGGAAGACTTCGTCAGCGATGAACAGCTCCGTCTTGTCCACAGGCCGTTCAATCACCCGCATTCCCATGCTTGTTGCCAGCTCAATCACGCTGGCGCGGGTGATCCCCTCAAGGATGTCCTGGTCGACGCCTGGGGTGACCAGGGCACCGTCCCGAACCAGGAACAGATTCATGCCGCTGGCTTCACTGATCTTGCCGCGGCTGTTCAGCAGCAATGCCTCATCGAAGCCGCTCTTCACCGCCTCTGTCTTGGCCAGGGAGCTTGTGATGTAGGCGCCGCTGATCTTTCCTCTCAGGGGAAGTGAGCGATCCTCCTGACGCGTCCAGCTGCTGATGCGACAACTGACACCCTCCGGTGACAGGTAGTCACCCAGCGGCAGGCCGTAGATCAAGAAGTCGGTTTCAATCTCATGGAGGCGGGGGGCAATCCCGAGATCGCTCGTGTAGACGAACGGTCTCAGATAGATCGGCTGGTCGGGTTTGTTGGCTTGCAGCATCGCTGTCAGGGCCGCCAGGATCTCGTCCTCCGGAAGGTCTGTCAGCAGCAGGCGCGCACTCTGGCTGAGTCGGCGGGCATGCCGGTCGGCGCGGAACAGCAGCATTGTGTTGGCGCTGTCGGGGGCTGGAATGGCCCGCATGCCCCCGAACGCACCGGTGCCGTAGTGAAGGGCATGGGTGGCGATCGAGATCCTGGCCTCCTCGAAGGGCACACATTTGCCCTGGAACCAGGCATAGGGCAGGAACTGATGCATCGCAGACGAAGCCCGATCGCAGAATCTTCTCACCCGTTCATGACCAACCGGGCTGGAGAATGGCGAGATGCATCGCCTGGCCAGTTGTCCTGGGCTCGACCCTCCAGAGGACGTGGTGCTGGTGGAGCAGCCGCCGGCCGATGTTCTGCTGCTCAGCAGCGCTGGTACCGACCTCAGCACCCTGGCCAGCTGCCTTGAAGAGTCAGACCTGGCCTGCTGGCGGGAGCGGATCCGGGCCCTCGATCTGAGTCAGCTGCAGCATCCCGCCCAGGTGGATCACTACCTGCGCAGCACGGCGGACAACGCCAGGGTTGTGGTGCTGCGTCTTCTCGGCGGTCGCGGGCACTGGAGCTACGGGCTGGAACAACTGCAGCTTTGGCAGCAGTCCGTACAGGGACGGCAGCTTGTGGTGCTCTCAGGCACCCAGGATCAACAGGCGGTTCTGCATCCTCTCGGCTCGATCGCAACCGGTCTTGCCGATCGTCTGGCGACGCTTCTGCGCGAGGGCGGGAGTCGCAACATGGGCGAGCTCCTAAAGGTTCTCGATCGGGTCCTGAGTGGTCTGGAGCCCAAGCCGGACTCCGTCACCATTCTGCCGTTGCCTGATCCCTTGCCCTGGGAGTGGGGAACGGAGAGCGGAGCCAGGGTCGGCGTTGTTCTCTATCGCTCGCTGCTGCAGGCGGACGATCTTGACCTCGCCAGACAGCTCAACCGGACGCTGCGTGAAGCCGGACTCTGTCCCCGACTGCTGTGGGTGAGCAGTCTCAGGGATGCGGCCGTTCAGGCCGGCGTTGTGGACCTTCTCTCCTCCGAGGGGGTTGAACTTGTGATCACGGGAACCGCCTTCGCATCTGTGCGCTCGGAGGACGCTGGCCTGGGCAGTCCGATCTGGGATCAACTGGATTGTCCCGTGCTGCAGCTGCTCACGGGCTCCCGCCCCCGAGAGGCCTGGAACGCCAGCAGCCGGGGGCTGGATCCCCTCGATCTCTCGCTGCAGGTGGTCATGCCTGAGCTGGATGGACGGGTGACCACACGGCCCTGTGGGTTTCGCCAGCTGACCATGGATCAGGGTGGTTTGGCGACGGCACTGCCAAGCCTGATCCCGGATGCTATCGGCATCCAGTGGCTGGTTGAGCACACGGTCCGCTGGATCGAGCTGAGACGGACCCCAGCGCAGAAGCGCCAGGTCGCCCTTGTACTCGCCAACTATCCCGTGCGCGATGGTCGTCTGGCGAATGGTGTCGGGCTGGACACGCCCAGCAGCTGCGTCTCGATTCTTCGTTGGCTGGCAGAGGCTGGCTACGACCTCGGCGACGGTCCTCTGCCTGAGGATGGCGATGCATTGATGCGCTTGCTGCTCAGCGGACGCACCAATGCTCCCGAGAGCAGGGTGCGACCGCCGCTCGCTCACCTTCCGCACGACATCTACCTTGCTTGGTGGAACCAGCTACCTGCGGACGCGAGTCAGCCGATCGCCAGGCGCTGGGGCCATCCCTTGAGTGCCTGTGATCAGGAACCTGCCGGCTTTCCCATCCATGGGCTGCGATTCGGTCGGATCGTTGTGCTGATCCAACCCGATCGTGGCTACGACCCGGATCAGATCGCTGATCTGCATTCACCTGACCTGCCACCGCCCCATCGCTACCTGGCGCAGTACCTCTGGCTGAAACAGATCCATCGCAGTCAGCTGATGGTGCATGTGGGCAAGCACGGCAGCGCTGAATGGCTCCCCGGTAAAGCCGTCGGTCTCAGCGACCGCTGCGGGCCTCATCTCGCTCTTGGTGCCATTCCCCATCTCTACCCCTTCATCGTCAACGACCCCGGCGAGGGTTCACAGGCGAAACGTCGTGGTCACGCCGTGATCCTGGATCACCTCACGCCACCCCTTGGCCGTGCAGGACTGTATGGGCCGCTCCAGACACTGGAGAACCTGCTGGATGAACTGGTCGAGGCTCGTGAGCTCGGCTCGGAGCGCGTTGCGCTGCTGCAGAGGTCGATTCTGGAGACCCTGAAGGCGATGGACTGGCCAGGGATCAGCGCGCCGCCTGGAGCTGGTCAACCAGATGCGGATCTGGAACGCCATCTCGATGCGGTGGAGACCTACCTGTGCGAGCTCAAGGAGTCCCAGATCCGCATCGGTCTGCATCGACTGGGTGAGCGACCTGCCGCCTCGATCGAACGTGAGTTGCTGATGGCCATTGCTCGGGCTCCATCGTCAGGTCAACCGGGGTTGACGCAGGCGATGGCCATCGAGCTCGGACTCGGCTTCGACCCCTGGCAACAGGAGGATGGCGATCTGTTGTCGCCATCAGATCAACAACGGCTGGCGGAACTCGGCAGTCCCAGGGCCCAGCGCGTTGGCGATGGAACCGCCTGGTTGGAGACGCAGGGATTGCTGCTGCTTGAAACCCTGACCGAAGGCAACGCCGAAGTTGGGACCTTGCATCCCTTGCTGGCTCGGTGGCTTGATCAGATCCCAGGCGATGGCGTTCTTTCGAGGGTTCGGGACACGCTCTGGCCCCGTCTCGTTCAGTGCGCGCCCTCGGAACGGGACGGGTTCCTCAGAGGAGCATCCGGACAACGGATCGCGGCCGGACCGTCCGGTGCGCCCAGCCGCGGTCGGCCGGATGTGCTCCCGACAGGGCGTAATTTCTATTCCGTGGACCTTCGCGGTCTGCCGACGGAAGCCGCCTGGGATCTGGGCAGACGCTCGGCCGAGCGACTGCTGGATCTGCATCTGCTCGAGCAGGGGGAACCGCTGCGGCACCTCGCGCTCTCGGTCTGGGGCACCGCAACGATGCGAAACGGGGGTGAGGACATCGCTCAGCTGCTGGCCTTGATGGGCGTTCGTCCCGTCTGGGACGGCCCCACGCGACGAATGGTGGATCTTGAGGTGATCCCCGCCTCACTGCTGGGGCGATCAAGGGTGGACGTGGTGCTGAGAATCTCCGGTCTGTTTCGAGATGCGTTTCCGCACCTTGTGGGCTGGGTCGACCGGGCCCACCAGCGCATTGCGTCCCTGACGGAGGACGACAGCATCAATCCCCTGGCAGCACTGGTGAGACATGAGGGGCCCCAGAGCAGGATTTTCGGTTCGGCACCTGGGGCCTATGGAGCTGGCCTGCAGGCATTGATCGATCACGGCAGCTGGGAGAACCGATCAGACCTTGGAGAGGCCTTCCTCCAGTGGAGTCGTTGGCGTTACGACGGCAGCGACGTTGTTGTGGCCGACCGCAGTGGACTTGAGCAGGCACTTCAGCGGGTCCAGGTGGTGCTGCACAACCAGGACAACCGCGAACACGATCTGCTCGACTCGGATGACTACTACCAGTTCCATGGTGGTCTGTCCGCAGCGGTGGAAACGTCGTCAGGCCAGCGTCCACAGCTGTGGTTTGGTGATCACTCCCGACACGAACGTCCGCGGCTTCACCGACTTGAAAAGGAACTGGACAAGGTCGTGCGCAGCCGACTGCTCAATCCACGCTGGATCAATGGCATGAAGCAGCACGGTTACAAAGGCGCTTTTGAAATGGGGGCGAGCCTGGATTATCTGTTCGCCTACGACGCCGCAACCGACCGTGTTCCCGACTGGTGTTATGGCGCTCTCTGCGATCAGTGGCTGGCCGACGACGACACACTCTCCTTTCTCAGCCAACGCAATCCCTGGGTCCTGAGGGACATGGCGGAACGGCTTTTGGAGGCGTCGAATCGTGGGCTCTGGGAACAGCCACGACGGGATCAACTGGATCGGTTAAGAGACCTGGTCATCAGCAGTGAAGCCCGCATCGAAAGGGGAGACCTCACTTGTTGAGATCACGCACCATCTGACGAAACGGGTCGATGGATCCCGGTTTTGCGGACGGGGCGACGCTGGTGGTCGACTCCTCAACCTCCTTGGGTTTGAGGTCCTCCTTTCGAGCCACCGGTGCCGCATTGGCTGGCATCGGTGCATTGACTCCGGTGACGGCTGTCCCCCGAAGCCTCTGTTTCATTTCCGCGCTGCTCACCTGCTCCGCGAAGGTCTTCTTCACCAGCTTCGGAATCCCCGTGGTGAGAGTGGTGCTCTCCTCCTGCTTCACCGCGCCGCCAAGGCCTTCGGTGCGCTTGGTGAGCTGCTCGGTTTCGGCAGCCACTTCAATCACACGCTCTTTGCTGCCCGGCGAATCAGCGGTGCCCGGGAAGGTGCGGCGAATCGTCTTGGATTCGCGCATGTAATCAACATTTCCGAGCGAGGACGAGGAGTCCGCATCCAGGAAGTAGGCCTCGGGTTGCTCCTTCTTCGGGGCGCGGGGCTGGATCGGTTTGGCCTCGTCGGACCCCTTCGTGACGTTGCTCAGCAGACGATCAAAGAAGCCCATGCCGACCGGACCTGAAGTGAGACGAACTTAGCGGCCACTCAGGTCTATTCCATGGCTGTCGGTCCCACACGTACGCAAAAGGCCAAGATTCGACAGCTGACGATCGATCGCTTCACAGACCAACGGGCTGGGTTGCCAACGGGGCTGCATGTCGTAGTCGTACCAGGCTTCACCACCATCCATGCCAATGCTGGCGGCCGTATCAATCAGTTCGGCATGCCCGAGCCGGTAGCGGGCGGGATGGGCCAGAACCGCAAGCCCTCCGGCAGCATGAATCGCCTTCACCACGGCTTCAGCTCGCAGCGGTTCACCGACGACAGCATCACCGCGGTTGTAGGGCTGCAGGGCTGGGTGATCGAGCTCGAAGCCAAGAGCGAGGACATGCACAAGGCATCCCCGCAACAGGCAGCTGATCTCCATGCCACTCCAGAGTGTGGGCACCTGCTCCCCAGCTTCGCGTCGCTGCCGCAGCCAGGCCTGCATCGGTGGATGGGCGCGACTGCTGTGGTGATCCGTCACGGCGAGATGCTGCAGGCCGAGACGCGTGGCCTGTTCGATCAGGGCCTCCGGTTCAAGGCTGCCGTCACTGCAGACGGTGTGGCAGTGGAAATTCAGCTGTCCGGGACAGCTGTCCGGGCCGACACGGTCGAGGACCTCTCGCAGGGGGTGATCAACGGTGGGCATCTCAGGCTCCGGCAGTGGCTTCCTTGCGAAGACGTCTCCAGCGGGCATAAAGCTGAATCGAGGCAGCCATGAAGATCACCAGTGCGACCAGGAACCAGGTGGCGGCGCTGGTTGGGAACTGATTCTTGAACACCACCAGCATCACCACAAGCACCAGCATCAGGGTGGGAAGTTCGTTGAGGGCGCGCAGCTGTCGGCCGCTCCAGTTGCACTCCCCCGATTGCAGCTGTCCCATCAGTCGATAGCAGAGCCAGTGGTATCCCAGCAAGGCAACCACCACGGCGAGTTTGACGTGCATCCAGCTTTGCTGAAGCCAGCCCGGCTGGCAGACCAGGAGCCCGACGGCCATGCTCACGGCCACCAGCATGCCTGGAGTGGTGATGATGTTGGCCAGACGCCTCTCCATCAGGGCGTACTGCTCCTTGAATGGCCCCTGCAACGCCGGATCCAGTTCTGCGGTTTCAACGTGATAGATGAACAGGCGCACCAGATAGAACAAACCGGCGAACCAGACCACCACACCAACGATGTGAAGCGTCTTGAACCAGAGGTAAGCCTCAGGGGGCAGGGTCATGGAGTAAAGCCTGATGCTTTGACCCTACGAAGCGTTCAACCCATCACGTCAAGAAACTGCTGCGCGCGGCGTTGATGGCTGAGCAGGATGTCCGGAGCCATCCGATCGAGATTTCTGGCCATCATCGCCAGCCGGTACTGACCTCGAAAGAACGATTCGTGCTGCTTGATGAAGCTCCAGAACAGGCCGTCCCAGATGTCGCACCAATCGCCCTTGCGGTAGTCCGACATTTTTCGAACGTAGTTCGACCCTGACAGGTAGGGCTTGGTGGTGAAGATCCCACCATCGGCGAACTGACTCATGCCGTAGACATTGGGCACCATCACCCAGTCGTAGGCATCAACAAACAGCTCCATGAACCAGGTGTAGATGCGTGTCGGATGGAATCCGCAGAGGAGCATCAGGTTGCCAAGGAGCATCAACCGTTCGATGTGGTGGCAGTAGCCGGTCTCGAGGGCATGGCGGATGGCGTCATCGATGGGGGGCAGCCCCGTTGATGCGGTGTAGAAGGCCTGCGGAATCGGACGGTCTTCGAAATCCCAGAAATTGCCGTTGCGCATCTCCACGCCATGGCGTCTGTACATCGCGGCCATGAACTCACGCCATCCCACGATCTGACGCACGAATCCCTCCAGTGAGTTGAGGGGAACATCACCCGATTCGGCCCGTGCAAGGGTGCGGTCGAGGATCTGCTGTGGCGTCAGCAGTCCGCAGTTCAGCATTGGTGTCAGCACGCCGTGCCACATCACACGGTGCTGGCTGCTGATGGCATCCTCATAGGCCCCGAACTGGCTCAGGCGCTGCTCAAGAAACTGATCCAGCCAGGCTTCGGCAGCGGCGTGGGTGACGGGGTAGGCAAAACCATCGCAGGATCCGATGCCCGGAAGCGATTCGGCGCCGATCTGCTCGGCCTGGGTCTGAAGTGTTGCCGGGAGGGAATCTTCAGGTTCCGGCGGCACAACAATCCCCTTCGGCAGCTTTTTACGGTTCTCGGCATCAAAACTCCAGCGCCCGCCGAGGGGTCCACCGTCGGGCTCAAGCAACAGGTTGAGTCGCCGCCGCTGCATCTCATAGAAGCGAGCCATGAAAGGCTTCTTGCCACTGCTGAAGTGCTCATCGATCACCGCCTGGGGCGTCAGCAGCATCGGGGTGGGAGCGATCACCGCGCTGCCACCAAATGGCTTGAGCGCCGCATGCAGTCGCCGTTCCAACAGATCATCCACCGGGTTGGCGAGGTGGAAGATTCGGTATCCCTGCTCAAGCAACAGCTGCAGATGGGTTGCTGTATCCCGGGCCAGGTGGTGGTGCTGCAGGACGACGTCAAACCCCTTCGATCGCAGGGTTTCCGCATAGGCCTGCATTGAGGCCCTGTGCAGCAATAACTTCTGGCGATGCACCAGTTGTGGCCACTCGTGATCCGTTCCAAAAAACAGCGGATCTTCAATCAGGGCCACAGGTCGTCCCGACTGGATGGAGGGATGCTCCGCAAACAGCTGGTGCGGATAAACGAGGGTGATCTCCATACGTTCAGGTGTTTTCTCCGGCCAGGCGACAGGCCCGTTGCCCGAGAGCCGTGGCGTACCCCCGATCAATCAGGCCGGCGCGGGGACTGAGCACCCCAGCCCTGCAATCCATCACAACCTTTTCTCGATGCCCCTGTTGATCGTTGAGGCGCAACACCAGCTGCCAGTGATTCTTGGCGCTGCGGGTGATGCCGTCGGCGCACACAGGACCAGTACAGAGACCGGGGGCAGCAAGTGCCGGTTGGCTCAGGACGATCGAGCACAGCATCACTATGGCCAGCAGTAGGCGGAACACACCGCGAATCAATCGGTCACACCACTCTGGTCAGATCAACGCTGATCCGTGGACAGGGTGGTTGGGCTCTGATCGAGTGAGCTGCTGTCGGGCCTGTCCTCCGGACTGTCGTCCTCAGGATGAAAAAAGGCATGGATCTGTTCGGCCAAGGAGGGACCCACCCCCGGTGCCGCAGCCAGTTGTTCGACGGTGGCCAGTTGAATCGCATCGATGGCATGAAAATGGGCGAGCAGATCACGCACCCGCTTGGGCCCGAGGCCTGGAATATCGGACAGACGAGACCGTTTCATCCGCTCCCCGCGTTGCTGGCGATGGAAACTCACGGCGAAACGATGGGCTTCGTCCCGCAGACGGCGCAGCAGCGCAACGCCGAGTTGATCGGGTTCGCTGTCGAGGGGTTGGCGCTCCCCTGGCAGGAACACCTCCTCCCGCTGCTTGGCCAGTGAGCAGACATTCAGTTCCTCGTGAAGATCGAGTTCACGAAGGGCCTCCATCACCGCCGACAACTGCCCCTTGCCACCGTCAATCATCACCACATCAGGCCAGTCGTTCAGACCATCGGTCTGCAGGGCACTGCCACCGCGCTGCCGCAGGGAGGCGAGATCGGCTCCTTCCGCCTTGACCCTCGCCCAACGCCGGAAACGACGTCGCATGATCTCCGCCATGGCCATGAAGTCGTCGCTGTGGCCGGCCTGAATGCTGCTGCTGCGGATTTTGTATTTGCGGTAATGCTGCTTGGCGGGCAGGCCATCGATGAACACCACCTGGGAGGCAACAGCGTCACTGCCCTGGATGTGACTGATGTCGTACCCCTCGATCCGTCTCGGCGGCGTGGGCAAGTCCAGCAACTGCGCCAAATCCTCCGTGGCCAGGGCCTGTTGCTCCTGTCCCTGCTTGGCGCGCAGCAGTTCGAATTCAGCGTTTCGTTGCACCAGTTCGATCAGATCGGCCTTCTGCCGCTGCTTGGGGCAGTGGATGTGCACCTTGCGTTCCCGCTGCTCCGACAGCCAGTCCTCAAGAAGCTCCTGCTGTGGCAGCGCATGTTGCACCAGCAGTTCCGGTGGAATCTCCACGGCATCCACCTGGCTGTAGTGCTCTTCGATCACACGCTGCAGGATCAACCCCGGCTCCATGTCGCAGGCATCGGCGGCATAGCCAAGCCGGCCAACGAGCTTTCCAGCACGCATCTGAAACAACTGCACAGCGGCGAGCCGCTCATTGCAGGCCAGGGCCAGGACATCCCGACTCACCGAGGAATCGGGAAGACTCATCTTCTGATCAGCTGTCAGCTGATCCAGGCCCTGCAGCTGATCACGGATGCGGGCAGCCGATTCAAAATCCAGCCGCTCGGCATAGCGGCCCATCTGCTCCTCGAGAAGGGTCTGCAACTCGTCGCTGCGGCCTTGAAACACCATCGCCACCTTGCGGAGCGTGCGGTGGTACTCCTCGGAACTGATCTTCTGCTGACACACCCCAGGGCAACGTCCAATGCTGTAGTTGAGGCAGGTCCGATCGGGATACATCGGACGAGGGCGTTGCCGGAGTGGAAACACCCGTTTGACCAGAAACAGGGTCCGTCGCAGCAGGCCAACATCGACATAGGGCCCGTAGAAACGGTCCAGGGGACTGCGGAAGCGGCGGCGGCGAGTGATGAAAATGCGCGGGTAGGCCTCGCTCCAGGTGATGCAGAGATAGGGGTATTTCTTGTCGTCCTTGAGCAGAACGTTGAAGTGAGGCTGATGGTTCTTGATCAGGTTCGACTCAAGAGCCAGGGCCTCCGCTTCGCTGTCGGTGACGATGAATTCGATCTCACACACCTGCCGGGTCATCAGGCGGATGCGGGGGGAGAGATCATGTCGGCTGCGGAAATAGCTGCGAACGCGACTGCGCAGACTTTTGGACTTGCCGACGTAGAGAATCCGATCCTCTCCATCGCGCATGAGATAGCAACCCGGCTCAGCAGGGATCTCCTTCAATCGCTGCTCGAGACGATCCGGCCGCATCAGCAGCGCCGTCGTCGATCCAGGGGGTGCCAATGCTCGTTCAGCCGCCGTAGTTCCAGCCGGTGCTGGCCAGGTTCAGAGCCTCTCCGTCCGCCAGCAGGCGGGCGGATTTCACCTCGCCGACAAACACGGTGTGATCACCGTGCTTCAGCTGGCCGATCACGCTGCATTCGACCCCACCGATGGCGTCCTCAAGCAGGGGGAGGCCCAGTTCGCCCTCCTGAAAGGGCGCTGCCTCGAAACGTCCTCCCATCGCCTTCTGAGGCTTGAAGAACACGGCGGCGAGATCCTTCTGATCAGCCCGGAGAACATTCAGTGAGAAACAGCCTGTGCGTTCGATGATCCCGTGGCTGGTGCTGTCTGCCCGCACACCCATCACAACCAGTGGCGGCTCGAAGGATCCCTGGGTGACCCAGGAGGCGGTGAATCCATTCACCTCATCGCCGTCGCGGACTCCACAGATGAACAGACCATGGGGGATCTTGCGCAGCAGGGTTTTCTTGGCGTCCAGATCCAGGCTCATCAGAGTGGAAAACAGCTGCATGAAATCTAGGCAGAGCCTCGCTGCATAGGATTTCGCCACTGCCTCATCGGCCATGCGGGCGCTTTATCCCGGAAGCTTCGATCCACTCACGAACGGACACATGGATCTGATTGAGAGGGCCTCCTCCCTGTTCGGTGAGGTGGTGGTGGCCGTGCTCAGCAACCCGAGCAAGCGCCCGGCCTTCAGCATCGATGATCGCCTCAGCCAGATCCGCACAGCCACCGCTCATCTCAGCGGCATCGAGGTGATCAGTTTCGATGGCCTGACCGTCCATTGCGCTGAAACCCATCGCGCCGACCTCATCCTGCGGGGACTGCGGGCGATGAGCGATTTTGAATACGAGCTGCAGATCGCCCACACCAATCGCTCCCTGGCGGACCGTCTCGAAACCGTTTTTCTGGCCACGTCGGCACGACACAGTTTTCTGAGCAGTTCGGTTGTCAAGGAAGTCGCACGTTTCGGTGGGCCGGTCGACCACATGGTCCCCTCAGAGGTTGCGAAGGACCTCAACAGGCTCTTCAATTCGGCTTTATCGCCCTAGCAGTCATGAGCGACGCTCGGCTCACCGTGCTCGATCAACTGGACCAGCTGGAAGAGATAGTCCTGGAAGGCAGCCGAGTTCCGTTTACGGGTGGACGTCTGGTGAATGAAGGGGAGGCCGTTGATGTTCTTGATGCCGTCCGTGAGGTGCTTCCCAAAGAGCTGGAGCGTGCGGAGCAGCTGCTGCTGAAGCGTGATGAATTCATCAACTCGGCCCGGCAGCAGGCTGAGGAGATCGTTCAGCAGGCTCAACGCCAGCGTGAGCAACTTGTGAACAATGCAGCGATCCGACAGGAAGCGGAGCGCCAGGTGAACGAACTGCGTGAACAGACCCGCCAGCAATGCGAAAAGCTCTTGCAGACCACGCGCCAGCAGAACGCTGCCCTGGAACAGGAGATTCAGGCCAAGATCGTCAAGCAGGAACAGCAGTTTGCGGCGCGGCGCTCCCAGCTTGAGCAGGAAGCTCTGCAGCGCCGTCAACAGCTGGAACAGGAGGCCGTCGAACTCAAGCGACAGCACCTGGAAAAGCACGAAGCCAACCGACAGCAGGGCCTCCAGGAGGTGGAAGCCATTCGCAGGGAGGGGCTGCGTCTTCAGAAAGAGGCCCGTGATGAAGCGGAGCGTCTTCACAACGACGCACTGCAGTTCCGTCAGCAGACCCAGCAGCAGTGCGAATCCCTGATCCAGCGAAGCCGCCAGGAGGCTGCCTTGGTCCAGGACGGTGCCAACCGTTACGCCGAGCAGACCCTCGGTGAACTCGAAGTCCGTCTGAAGGAGATGGCCCAGGTCGTCATGGCAGGACGTCAGGAACTGGTGAAGATCCAGACCATCCGTCCGATGAATGACGCCCAGACCGAAACTGAGGGCAAGACCGTGCCGATCAGCCGGGCACGGCGGGCTGCGACACGTCTGCGTTCCATGAAGGGCACCGGCTGAGGCTCTGCGTGGCCCTGAGCACGCGTCCCATCACGCTGTTCGGGGCTGATCCTCCGTTGCTGATCATGCTGACGTAGCGGGTCCCAGTCGGGGTGTCCAGAATTCCAGAGATTGCTCGAACGCCGCTGAGCGTCCCGGTTTTTCCCCAGAATCGACCTTGCAACGGTGTGCCGCTGTAGAGGTATCTGAGAGTCCCTCTCTGGCCGGCAATCGCCATGGAGGCCTGGTAGTACGGGGCCAGCGGGTGGCGGCCCATGCGCAGCAACAACGCTGCAATGGTGCGGCTGGTGACGCGGTT
The DNA here is from genome assembly GCF_000737535.1 of Synechococcus sp. KORDI-100. NCBI lineage: Bacteria > Bacillati > Cyanobacteriota > Cyanophyceae > Synechococcales > Synechococcaceae > Synechococcus > Synechococcus sp. KORDI-100. Next base: position 1,615,495 of record NZ_CP006269.1, read on the forward strand.
GCCGCGTGAAAGACCACTGCCATCACGGATCCGCATCCCTTGAATCGGCAACGCCTGCTTCTGCATCCACTGGATGTTGGCCAGGGACGCCCGGCCCACATCCCAGTCGTCCGCCGCTTCGCGCAACAGCACTTCAGCGGTGAAATTGTGGCTTTCGGTGTTCGCCAAACTCAGCAGCGCATGCATCGGGGCTGAGTCCTCGCTGTGCAGCACAACGGGGTCCTCGGGTGCCCGTGACGTTGCCTGTTCCCGTTGCTCGGGATTCACCACCACCATCTGAAGGGAGCCCCCCTGGTTGCGCGCACTGGTGTCGAGCACCCGTTGCAACCTGGCAGCGGGGTTCTGCACCGCCATGTGCAGAGCGTTGCTGGTAAGGGCCAGCCGAGTGATCGGTGCGCCGTAGGCGTAGCTGCGGTCTGCAGGATGCCAATCGCTCGGCCACCAGCGCTGAGGGGGCTCTTCACGAACCATCAGGCGAATCGGCCCCGTGCTGGGCTGGCCGCTGCGCGAACCTCCCTGGCCAAGAGCGACCATGGCGAATTTCTGCATCTCGGCGATGCTGAGATCAGGGTCCCCTTCTCCGACAATCTCGAGAGAGCCGTCCGCATGACGGAGCAGCTGAGTCTTCAAACGAAAATCAGGCCCGAGCTGATCGAGAGCAAAAGCGCTGCTGATCAGCTTCTGATTCGACGCCGGAATTCGGGGTATCGACCCGTTCACATCCGCAAGAAGCTGACCGCCTGGATCGAGAACACTGATGCTCCAGGCGGACGCCTGTCCGCCAACGGCTGAACGGATCGCTGTTTGAAGCTCAGGGCAGGTCCGTCCAAGTTTCAGTGTGGGCAGACCCTGCTGTTGCAGCGGAGGAGGAGGGCTGAGCAATGGTTGTTCCGCAGCCAACGACGGTGTTGAGAGGCACAGGCCACAGGCCAAAAGAGCGTTGCGGAGACTCATGATTGACCAACTCCGCTGACGACGCCATTGACGCGATAGAGGGTTCCCTCGAGTTCAATGGGCACACCGATTTTGAGCTTGGTCCCTGCGATCACCACCCCGGACCCCACTTTTTCAGCGTCAGCTTCAAGATCAAAGCGGGCATAAAGGGGCGACGAAACGTTGGGATTGTCGGCCTGAATCACACTGCCGTCGGGCATCACCGACACAACTTTCGGACTGATGTTCGTCGCATTGAGTACGCGGACACTTCCAGCTGGTTGATTGCGGATCACGAAACTGAGGCGGCCATCGTCACGGATTGATTGCAGAAAGCCCTCCGGATCAGCGACCGACAGGTTTCGGACATCAACGCTGATCTGAACAGGCTCGATGGATCCCGTCGCCCGGGCGACGGCATTGGTGAGTTTTGGCGACCAGATCACCCCAGCCAGCGCCGTCAAGGCGATCAAGCCAGCGACAGCGTCAACAACTGTGGGTTGCTGCAGCCAGGGCGGACGCTGCATGAATCAAAACCGGGGACACGAACCTTACGGAGTGTTCGATCTCGGATCAAGACGCCATCGTCAGTTGCGCAAGCCATCGAGAAAGCGATCAACAGTGTCGAGCTGTTGCTTGAGACCATCGGATTCATCTCCCGCCAGCGTGGCAGCGATGGTCTCAGGGTCCGGCCGACTCTCCTGGATGCTCACCTGTCGGTAGCCATCTGGATCGGATCGGTAGATGTGCCAGTCGCCAGGGAAGCAGCGCATCAACGCACCACCCTCAAGCGGTTGCAACCAGAACGCCTGTCGCCATGACGCGACGAAACCACGACGACGTTCACGCGCGACGCTGCCGATGCCCACGGCGGCGTCCTCGAGACGACCGTTGAGCATGACGATCGAACCGCTGTGAGATTCGCAGACCTTCAGGAAGTCGTCGTAGTCTGCGGGTTGAGGCATCACCGCAAGCAGCAGACTGTCCTGGGCGCCGTCGGCACTGCGAGTCGTCCATTGGCGGAAATCGAGGATGTTCTCCGCCATCTCCGGCCCATCACGTCTCGCCAGAGCTGCCGCTCCGGCATCAGGCCACAGCATCGTCACGGTCTGTCCTGCATCGATAAGTGACTGGGCCAATCGAAACGCCACCGGCAGCAGCCGCAGGTTTTCAAAGCGAAGCGAGGCCCCCCAACGCTTGCCGAGCCTCGACGCCAGGGCTTCCACCACGGAGTCGCGCATCAGTGATTCAGCAGCCGCCAGATCGTGGGGAAGGGGCAGCAAGGGAGCCGATGCTGATGTCATGGACACGTCTCAGACGGAGGTTTCGGCAGCCACCATCGCTTCAGCAAAGCGCTGCGGGACAACTGCCAGTTGATCATCGTCGATCCATCCACCCAGGCTCAGACGGAGTCCCGACTGACGCCGATCCGGTGCGACGTCCATCGCTGCCAGGACAGGACTGTCGGTCCGTCGCCCGGAACTGCAGGCACTTCCGCTGCTCACGGCAACGCCGCGCCTGGCAAGCTCGCGCACCATTTGTCGTCCTGAAAGGGGTTGCCCTTGCCTGCCTGTCAGCAGCAAGGAGATGTGATTCGGGAGGCGATGGTCAGCACTGGGACCACACAGGTCCACCCCCGGAAGCCCAAGCAATTGGCTGAGCAGTCGATCCCTTTGTCCGCGAATGCGCGGGCATGCCCCTGGAGGAACCGACTTCGAGCATGGTTCGAAGCTTGGCAACGTCTGGAGTGCCGCAGCAAGCCCCGTCATCAAGGCGACGGGCTCGGTTCCAGCGCGTAGCCCCTGTTCCTGGCCTCCTCCACCCTGAAGAGGGGTGATCTCCACATGCTTCTTTTTCAGCAGCAGACCGATGCCTCGCGGACCCTGCAGCTTGTGGGCCGACATGCTGAGCAGATCAATCGGCAGTTGATTCCAACTGATCCGGCCATGGGGCAGAAGCTGTGTGGCATCGGTGTGAAACAGGATTCCGCTGTCGCGGCAAGCCCTCCCAATCGCCATCACCGGTTGGATCGCCCCAACCTCGCTCTGCCCCCAGATCACCGAAACCATCTGCGTTGGTGGGGCAAGCAGACGTTCAAGCTGATCCAGGCGAACCATTCCCTGATGGTCAACAGGCCAACACTCCACCTGCCATCCCAGGGCATTCAGCTGTCCAGCCGCAGCGGTCACAGCTGTGTGCTCGACAGCTGAGATCACCAGCCTTCCAGGAGGTTGTTTGTTCAGGCAACCAAGCAGCGCAAGGTGCACCGATTCCGTCGCCCCAGACGTGCAGATCAGATCGGTTGGCGTCGCCCCGAGATGTTGGGCAATGGACAATCGGGAGCGCTCCAGTGCTTCAGCGGCGAGGAGCCCGCTGTGATGCAGGCTGCTTGGGTTCCCCCAAGCCGTCTGCTGAACCCTCTGAATCGCCTCGATGACACCTGGAAGCGGTGGAGTGGTCGCTGCCGCATCCAGGTAGATGTCAGCGGCTGTCACGTTCAAAGCGGGCCCGTGTTCGTTGCTCAAGCGATTCACTCGCCAGGTTCAACATCGAATCCAGTGAGGTGTTCTGGAGAAAGTCCATCACCTTCTGCTGCGCCTCATCCCGCAGGCAATTATCCGGCTGCCGGCAGGTGTCAACACAGTCGCTGGCGCAGTCGAAGCTCGCCTCGGACGATTGAGGATGGATCGGTTCAACAGTGGCAGGGGAGGTGATGGCGGCATCAGCCGACATCAGATCAGGGCTGAGAACACCATCAAACACAGCCTTTGCAGGCCCAGTCATCAACACAGGGCCCTGTTGATCGCGCCAGCTGATCTGCAGCGGTCCTCCGGGAAGAATCACCTCGGCGCTGTCCTCGCAAAGACCAAGCAACGAGGCTGCAACCAGCGTTGCGCAGGCGCCTGTTCCACACGCCAGCGTTGGCCCCGCCCCACGTTCCCACACACGAATTTCCAACGAACGCGGACCGTGCACCTGGAGGAAGTGAACGTTGGTTTTGGCCGGAAACAATGGGTGCCGCTCAAGAGCGTGACCCCAGCGATCAAAGGGGATGGCCTGCAGATCACTCACGGGGACAACCACGTGGGGATTGCCCATGCCGACGGCAACAACTTCGAGTTCGTCGTCGCCGACGACAGCAACACCCTGGGGACATCCGCAGGGACCGGTCTCCAGTGTTGTGGGAATGTCCTCGGACCTGAGGAAGGGTGGGCCCATGTCCACACAGAGCTGACCGTCGCTTTGCAGCTGAGGTCTGATCACACCCGCCAACGTGTCGATCGACCAGATGGTTCCAGGGGAATTGCCATCACTGTCAGCAAGGAAACGAGCCAGGCAACGAACGCCGTTGCCGCACATCTCAGCCTCTGTTCCATCGGCATTCAGAATCCGCATCCGCAGATCGGCGTCGCCATCAGCTGGTAAGGCCAGAATCAGACCATCCGCACCAACCCCGAAGCGACGGTCGCAGAGCAGGCGAACCCAAGCAGGGTCTGGATCAGTGATCAACGGCGAAAGTTGACCAGATCGACCCTCCAGGATCAGAAAGTCATTACCCAGGCCCTGATATTTGCTGAACTGCAACAATTTTAAAAAACTTCGTTATGACAATGATAGTTGAGGAAATGATAGTTGAGGAAGCATCGAAGCCAAAATACAACCAGCGATATCGTGGATTGATCCTGTGAGACATTGCCGACGGGAATCAACAAAACAGTCGACGATCGGCTTTGCGTAGCCATGAAGCATGGCCATACACTTCAATCAATTTCGAAACTCAAGATTCGAGAGATTGAGAGCATCGGTACTATCAGCCCCCCATAGGTTATTGAATAATGGCAAATGTAAAGTGGTTGATCGCCTGTCTCAATCACTCACTACGCGTCAATCAATACCCCGGGTTGACTGCTCACGACGGAAAACATTTAAATTGGTAACAACTCATTGAAGCAACAGTCATCTCGACACCAAGTTGGTACAGATTTATTTTTCGCAGACAAAAGACTAACTGCTTCAGCTATCAAATTGCAAACGAGCAGCAAGAGAGCGCGCCAAATAAATATCCAGATCTTTAGACAGTGATGACTAATGATTTACGATTTACGTTTAAAGGTCTATGCGTCTATTAAAGTATCAATTAACTCTTTATATGTAAATAGTTCGTCAATGAAAAGCCTTCCGACATCTGATACCTCGGATTCAAAGTATTCTTATCAAGGAAGGCTTCAAAAGTGTTCTCTCTATCTACAGTCTTGAAATTGAAAGGCTTGAAGATAAGCTTACCTTTGGCTTTAGAATTTGAATATTTATCGGCAAGTTTTTCCGTGACTGATATTGCGTCGAATGGATTGAGCTGAACCTGGAATTGAGTGAAGGATTCATTGATTGCATTGATCACTCCATCAAGGTTGTAGTCGAAACCGGCATAGATCATATTTTCTTCCGGTTGAATCGCTAAAAATCCTTTTGGAAATGATTTAAATTTCTTCCCTTTTAACTTGAAAGAACTCATCACAAACTGAGAGTTCATCGGATTAAAGCCACCAGGATCACCGCCAGTCACTTTTGCGACAATTTTTTTGGGGTAAAAGCCATGAGGAATTTTTAATCAACTGAACTTAGCATCAATGGACAGCGGGCACACAAGCGGACAAGGCTGATGCAAGACTTTTGACGGCCCATTAGTGAGACAAGCAACTCCAAAGAACATTCTCTCGATGTTCAGTGATCAAACTCAACGTCGGCCGAACAGCTACAACAGCAAGAACCCATGTTGATGACTGTGCTGTCTGGTCAGTGCAGACAATAATTGAACAAATCGCATGATCAATGTGTAAAAGATATCTCAAAGATAACGCTTCAATCAGTTCAAGAGATGATGAAGACGATCAAATGAGAGAGAGACGTCATTGAATGGTCCAGTTGGAATTTGGTGATGTCCATCTGGCCGGCAAATTGTATCAACTGATAAAACTGGACAACCAAAAATCTGTTACTGAAAGAATAAGCATGGACAATACCCATAGATACATCAAGTATGCATTACTAAATAATACTTCAAATGCACATTGACCCAATGAAACCGCCGAGCTCAGTGTTGGAGGAGTGATCATCAGTTCACTCAAGTTTGTGACAACAAAAATGCCATTCCATTGACAGTTTTATAAATCTATCAACATGACAGTCTGAATATACATCTACAATAAACCTTTGCTCAATGGTTGCAATGCAATCCAAAGGTCAACTCATAAAATAATCGATCAATTGTCAACAAAAACAATATAAATATCAATCAGTCTGATAAACAGGATAGAACTCCTTGAATGTGTTGAGATTCATATCGGCAATCAACGTGTTCAACCCATCGTCAGTGCGCAGCAATAGGTCTTGACAGATTTGCTCCAGTTCAAGGGATTCCTTGAAGCGAATTGGATCCAAAACCAACGTGTCTCCTTGAGACAGGTCGAAGTCGGTGATCACATCCCGCCCTCTCGACAAAGCAAACACATCGCTCCCGGTCCCCCCCGACAGTTGATCATGCCGACGGCCACCGTCCAGATAATCATTGTCGGGGCCGCCAAACAAACGGTCAACGCCTCCACCTCCAAACAACCGGTCCTCCTGACGACCACCTGTGAGACGGTCGTCACCACTGTTCCCGAAAAGCCTGTCGGAACCCCCGTCGCCCTGGAGTTGATCATTTTGCCGACCTCCATGGAGCCGGTCGGAGGCACGACCGCCGCGAAGGAAATCGGCTTGACGGCCACCCATCAAACGATCAGAGCCGCCATTGCCATGAAGGATGTCATTACCCTGGTTTCCACGAACACGATCGGCACCGGAGCCAGCAAGAACGTGATCGTCACCTTTGCCGGCAACAATCCGCTGCTCAAAGCCATCGCCGGAGATTCGATTGTTCTGGTCTGAGGCACGGAAACGAGTTGTGCCGTCAATGAGGAGAAGATCAATATGGTCTCCGACCAAGCGAGGACGTTCGTTATCCACAGAACCTGTGTCGATCAACAGTGCGGAGACAGTGGTCTCCGGGTCATCGCTGGACAGATCGATATTGATCAAAGCATCATCATCTTTGACGCCTGAGAAATTCAGAGACTGCACATAAACGTTCGAATCGGGATCAAGAGAATTAAAGAAGCGGCGTATCGTCGGATAATGCTCTCGACTGTCAGTGACATCAAAATCATTCAAAATTCTCTTGGCATTGGTTGTCGTTTGAGAACGACCAGGACCAGACGCGCTTAATGTGATCGACTCTGGGAACGAAGCAGTTGCTGCCGTGTTGGCTCGGGAATTGAAAAGATCGCGATCCACCGTTTGAGAGGATGGACGCTGTGAATGAGTAGGGCGACCCTCATCAGCAGGGCCTTGTTTGGAACGTGATGTCTTGGCGTCCTGCCCCAAATCATTGACATAGTCACTGAATGCGGCGAGAGAATCCTCGTCAACACCGAACTGTTCGAGGGCCCGCATCTGAGCGTCTGACACGTTGTTGTCAGACTGTTTCGATGCGGCAGTAGACAATTTTGAGATCATCTCCTTGTTAAACGCTTTGAAGTATTCAGTTTTTAAATCCTTGAAGGAGGAAGATTTGCCTGTGTTCTCAAGGAATGAACGATATGCAGCGTGCTGATCAGCTGCAAAGTCTGACAATTGATCAATCGTCTCTTCGCCGACAGTGAATTTAATCTCGGCGTCGGTGATGGATTCAAGATCCTCAACAGACATCGCTGCGATGGCTTTACGGAAATCAGATGAGGAAAACGTGCCAGGATTGGATTGATAATGAGCTTTTAGAGCACGTCCGAGTAGTTCGATAACCTCAATGCGCTGCTTGTTAAAATTATCTCCAAAGAATCCATCGACACGACGATCCAAAAGATTGATCATTTCACCGCCGAGCTGTGTCAGGAATGCATTGCTGGCAACAAGACGTTGATCATCAAGACTTGACGGTTTGAGCTTTAATTGGTCAATATAATTACGCTGAGTAATGTCAATCTTTTTATCAATGCCAAAGATTGCTGGCATGGCATGGAAAAACGCAGAAAACGTTGATAGAGGCGAAATGGTTAGAGGCTCGTCTAAATGATCAGGTTTAAACTCAGCAATGAAGGGGAATTTCTGGCGTCCATCGGCAAATTTGTAACCGAGAGCGACAGCTGTAAGTTCTGCATTTTCGTTACTGTAAACGTCGCGAAAATCCGCACCATCACTTGTTGAAAGGTATAAATCATTAAATTTCTTGTCCACATCATCTTCATACTGATAATCACCATCTTGATCCAAATATGTAATGCCATTGGAACTATCTGTAGGTGGACCATTGAGAACTTGGGCACTAACGCCACTGGAGCCACCGATTGCAAATTCGAACAATGGAACAGTTGCTAATCGTGATTCATACACTGTTGCCGTGAAGACCCTGACCAGGAAATCCACAGTGGCAGACAAACCGCCGGTGAACTCAAACAACTCCAAAGGGTTATGAATACGTTCCTGAATTTCATGAGTCCTTATTCGTCCATCATCAGTGCCAGCAATTTCACCGACATCCAACAAGTCAAGAGATGCGCCTGCTTCTAACCCACCAGTGACAGCGACATCAGCAACGAACGTACTTAACATCGGTCCTATGTTCATATTGGCTGTCAAACCAAATTCATCAATATCCTGATCGTCACTGTTGCGATCGGAAACATAGAAGCCGTCAAATGCTCGGTGCGCCTGATTCAGATCAAATGATGAATTCGCCCATTCACGCAGTCCGTGGGTGTCATATCCAAATCCAAAGGCTGCATCAGCAGTGAGCCCGCCACGGATCAGCCCCTGAAGAGGGCCCCAGATCGGAAAGCTCTGTTCAACTCCTGCCTCCATCGCCATATCGGGCATCGTCCAGGTGAATAAATCAACAGGTCGATCGAGTAAAAGATTGACCGCAGTAAATGGGTCGTCCAGCAAGGGAATATTGAAGCCAAGTTGATCCAATCGATTCATGATATTGCCGAACGTCGAACTACCTGAATCCGGTTCTGAGTCCGACGAATCATTCTGATCGTCTGGAGTACCGCCACGTTGCGCCTGCTCTTGCGTGTCAGTGTTTAAATTGATGTCATCTGACGGACTATCTTTCGCATCTGGTATGACAGCATCTGCGTCGTCCGCACGAAAATCGCTAAGTTTATAATCTCCAAAATCTACATAAAAATTCTCTGATTCACTCACGCTACGAAGATCACGAACCAAACCTATCACCGAATTCATCGTATTGAGGAATAGTTCAGTGGCTTCAAGGCCACGTAGAAGATTTCGCGCCCTCCGATTATTGGGAGACGATTGACTCATGAAATCGGCGAAGACAACTGCAAGCTCGATTGGCGATACCTGCCCATCACTATTCCTATCAAATTGGTCAGTCAGACCCATACGCCCGAAAATGAAAGTATCACCATTTAAAGCGTCATTTACGGGATAGATTGGTTTTAATAGTTCATCAACCTGGTTAACGATTGGGCGTGCCATATTGGTGATAAACGTTCCAAGATCAAGCCGAATATTGTCAAAGTAGATATCTGTCTCCTTACTCTCATCATCGTCCGAATCGCTGCTGTCATCTAAGTTGTTATAGTTAAAGATCTCAAAACCAGAACTCAGATCAAATTTTAAAGATGGAATAGCAGCTGAACCATTGACACTTGTTGTGACGCCAAAGGACATGGCAGCATCACCTGAAAACTGATATTGAAAAGCATCAACAAGAGGCTGATCACCTCGAATCATCTCATTTAACGACAGTTGACCATCATTTCCCATTCCATTCTGATGGTTAAGATCCAAATCAAAACTGGCCGTAAGTTGAGTACCATCAACCATCGAATCGCCGATCGTCACATTGGGATTCACAGTGGGCTGATTCACTGCGTCCAACTGCATAAATCCAAGGCCTCCAGTTAACTTGAATGCCTCTGACGAATCTGATTCCTGACTCAACTGTGTTGTTAGCGTTGCATTGACACTGGTCTTGTCTGGAGTGGTATCAATGTATGGTCCGGCTGAACTGGGGAAAACAATCGACAACTGGCTCTCGTAATCAAAGCTCGCGTCAACAGAGCCTCGACTTTGAAAATTGAAACCAGGAATGCCGAAGTCGAGAGGTAATGGAACACTCAGTAGCGAGTAATCATCACCAAAACCTACGTCAATGCGAATATCATCATTTTCTTGTACGACAGTAATCGGGATATCTACATCGCCAAGCAATGATTGAGCATCTCCCATCCCAGATACGATTAGAGATCTGATTTCATCTTGAACGATTTTTTCAACCCTCAAAGGAGTTAAAATCAATTCATCTTTAATTGATCGCAGCAGTCTTTCACCAAACTGTTGCATCGGATTATTGATACGACCAGCAAGACTGCCGAAGATTGGGAACGAAAGGTTATCAAGGGATTCTTGAAGCGTATCAAATGAGGAATGAAACACATCTGCTGTTTCACGTGGCAGCATAAAATCAACAACTTCGACAGCTTGTTCAGTAAATACAAAATGATTTGAATCATCAAGCTGATTTTGGCTACCAGAATTGTAATTTGAATCGTCACTTCTAAAGTTGAATTTCAGATTGGCTGGGTGGATGCCTGTAAAAGCCAGATCCGAACGATCAAGCGTGCGACTTGGATCAGTTGAACTTCGAGGATTACCATCATCATCAAGAATGACAAATTCAGTGGGGTCATTCCGTTTTGAATTTGAATTTAAATTATCCTCTATGAGTTTATCGTTACGGGCACTAAACTTAAGTACTTGTGCAGTATTCCAATCTGAAGGTGTAAACGTTACCGAATGAAGTACATCACCACGTCCACGTCCTAATTGGAATCGATTGGCTATTGGCGCCTCAAGCAAATCAACAGTAACGTCTGACGTTGGCTGGGTCGCAAGGGCAAGAAGAAACTCCGACTGACCTCCATTTTCCTGAACCCTGGGGGTGCCGGATGTCATGACAACGATTCCGGCCTCATCGTTATCAATAAATTTGACAGTTGCTTGTTGATGGTTTTGATCAACTTGATATCCATCACCATCAAGAAGCTGAATCACAATTAAATTATCTTGTTCCTGATCAATCAGATTGTCGATGGGTACAGCAAAACTTGTAGATTTTGAATCGCCACGTCCAATCTTCAGGCTCTGGGTAGTTGTTGTCGGTGATTGTGCAATGAGTTGCCGTAAATCTGCATCAGTGAGATTTGGTCCCAGCAATTCCTGAGTGGACGGATCAATCCTGACACTTGAAACTTGATAGTTCACCGCAAGATCCTGGTCCCCAGGCTTATTCGGTAGAGGAGCATCAAGAGTGATGGCGAAGACACCTGGTTCCTGGTGCTCGGTGGCATCGAGCACAGCCTCTATAGAGGCTGTAGGCTCGTCGTCATCAATTAAATTGACCTCAATCGACTCCACATTTAAGCCATCAAAATCTGCATCATCTGAACTTGTTTGTATATCAATAAATTCTGTGGAGTCTCCTTCATAGAGTGCATCGTCAAAGGCTTTGACTTCAAGAATTTGAGAAACATCGTAATTCTCAGGCGTAAATGTTAATGTTTGGCCGACACCAACTGGATTTCCATTTAAATACAATTGGTCGCTGGAATTGAATGTAATGTCAACATCATTTTCCGGTTGAGCATCAAGACTGATATCAATAAATTCATTAGCGTTAAGTCCAAGACTTATTTGAGATAATTCTATATTGATAACAGGATTGTCGTTGTCTATTATTTTGTATGATTGATAGGGTATGTTTCGGGCTGTTGATGTATTCTCTCCACGTTCGTCATAAACGGGGTCATTGCTAACAATTCGGCTAAACACATTGCAAACCCGATCTCCATTCACAATGTCATCGTCTAAGGCTTCGATTAAAAGGCTCTGTGGTTGATCCCAATTATCTGGTGTGAAAACAAGTGTTGTAAATTCATCGATATCATCATCGGTAACACTGCTGATGGTCAGGTCTGAGCAAGCGGCCTCAAAACTCATATAAACGTTCGCCGACGGCTTGGTATCTAAAGTGATATCAAAACCATTGGTTGAGTCTCCTTCAACTACATTAATTGCTGTCTGCCCCTTAAGATCTTTAGCAGCTTTGCGATCTCCCTGATCGGATAAAGCCTTCGATTGGCGATTGTTCTCCGTACTATTGTTGTAGTTAATCTGGGCTTTCTGATTGTCTTTAATTGTAATTCGATTCGCAGGTCTTGGTTCAAAATTATATACTAAATTATTGGCACATTGAATATCTTCTAAATCAATATCCTGTAGTCCACGAACGAGCCTTGTCCGGACGGTGCGCGTTTGGCCAGAGCGAAGACGTATATCCTCATCGAGGGCCAGCTGAAAGGGTTGACCGTCTTCATCAAGTTGAAAATCCAACCGGGTTCCTTTTTCAAGGAAAACGCCGCGCCGAATATTTGTCCGATTCAGCGTAATTTCAGTCCTGAAAAATTCGTCATCGTTCTTTTCTCGCGCCAATCGAACTGAACTGGAACGGTCTGGCGTTAACGTATTTAAGGTAAGTCCTACCTCTCGATCTTCCGCCTGTATCTCAGTACTGGTCTCTTGACCCAACAGTTCAGGTAAACGATTGAATTCTGAGGCTGAGATCTCAGAACGATCGTCGTCATCAAAACGAGATAACTCACCTCTTGCCCTTGCAACACCTGAAGAATTGCTGATATTGACGTCATCTAAAAATTCAAAACTATAAACAGGATTGTCGTCATCAAAAAGGGTCATTTGATCACCCTCATTGAAAAGTCTTGAGATATTTTGATTTCTACGTCCTACAACAGACACATCAAATAAATTATCGTCAGCATTAACTTCTACAAACTTAAAGAAAATTTCCTCGATATTACTATCGGTAACCGTCGGGAAGAGAGAAAAACGTTGATCTGCTTGGACTGTCTCATCATCAGTGCGTGGAGCAAGCGAAAACGTTGCCTTATCATCTCCCTTTGGAATCACAACGTGATTAAAGGGATACTGAAGAATCTGCTCAGGCGTAAACTCTCCAAACGTCGGTGTGCTGCCAACCACTTGTTGGTCTTCGTTATTCCAAGATAGTTTTGTTGTTGCTTGCTTAACGCCTCGTTGTTGAGTACTTGTAAAAGCAATCGGAAGGAGTCCCTGTCTTAATTGAATTGGTGCTGAAAAATGCCCCAAGCTTGAATTGGCTGCCCCACTTCCCAGCATCTCTACAGACTGTCCATCAATCTGTAAGTTAAAATTATTGCCAAAATTTTCTAGCTTAAATGTGTAAGATCCACTCGTTGGTATCTCTACAAAACCATCAACTTCAATTGAATCGTTTTTGTCAATATCCCTAAAAAGCTCTGAAAAATCATTGATGGTGTCCTTCTGCTCTATACCATTCTGCTTCCTAATACTTCGCGTTAGGCCAAGTTGTTGGGTAGCGGAACTAAATATGAAATCGTCCTGACGAAATGTTGATTGATCATCAGCAACAATATCAATTCTTACCAACACATCGTCATGGGCCTTTTCGGTCAGTCGGACTTTATATTGGCGAGGTTGTCCACCTTCAACAATGGTTGAGCGTCCGCCCTGAATAAAAACTAATGGCGTATCGTCATTCCGAGATTCTTCGACAACAGCACCATCATTGACAGGCTCATCAACACTAGGATCGACGTTGATATGCTTAAAATTTAATTGGCGAGTTAAATTATTATATTTTTGATCATTGCTTGTAGCGATAAGATCAGCATTGATTGTACGATCTTCTCTGAATATTCCATCGACTTCTCCAGCAACGGAGATTTTTTTCCACTGATCATAATTATCCGGTGTAATAACAACGTTTTTGCGATCAAAGCGTAGTCGACCGTCGGATGCGATTTGATCAACATTAAGTTGGACTGTGACATCATCACTTGGCCTTGAATTGAGCGTGATTTCAAATTCAGTTGTACTACCCTCCCGCACAAGTACGTCTTCGACCGCTATATTGAAATTGCCAATTGGTTGTTGCTTAACACCGCCGGATTGATTGTCGACTGCGATTAAAATTGATGGCTCAAGGTTCTGCTCAATTCTCAAAGACGATTTGCGGCGTGAACGCCGAATTGAGAAGTCACTCGTTTCGTTACGATGGACTTCCAGATCAAATCTTCGTACACCAGAAATCTGATCATCAGTATCGACTTCAACGGGTAGAAATGCGGACGATGTGCCTGCAAAGACAGTTACTTCAGATGGAAAGTTGTTAGATCCGCTATTGTTGACGTCTGTGAGACTGACCGGAACAACAATATCCTTTGTTGCTAATTTGCTTAATTTAAACTCAAATCCAGCTCGAGAATTACTACCTGGCTTACCATCCTGTGAAGACAATCTGAGCGTAGGAAGTTTTTCTTGAGCATCTGCGCCCTCTTTAATATTGATGTCGATATAACCTTCAAAGTCGTAGGGCGCTACTGACAACAATTGTTGTTCATCACTTCCTTCGATCACCAGTTGGAAATCGTTTAAATGGCCGGACTCAATGCTTTCAATGGTGATCCGTTTATTTTTATTCCAATCTTGCTTGGGTACAGTGATTGTTTTTACAAGAGTAGCAGTCTCCGGGTTGTCATCAGCGGTGATTTTGAAGACCTCAATATTGACATCGTTAATGGGTTTTTCGCCAAGACGTACATCAAAACTCGCAGATTGATTACCACGAGCATCGAGTGTTCCACGAACTACATCGAGATGGCGTTTACCGCTTCTGTTTTGTGTGATAACAATCGGCGGGACCTCATGCACAGGAATCACATCAATGCTGAGTCCTAATCCGTTGAATCCGTTTTTAACGGTGAGACTTGTTGTTGGACGATCGTCATCTCCTCCATCGTCTGCAGTACTTGTGCTTGCTTGATCCGACGCGTCGAGAACTGATGACTGATCTGTCTCGGACGTGCCTGCCGTAGTTTCGTCATCCATGGGCCTTAACAACGCACCTGTACGGCCAGTATTTGTTGACCTGGAGGTGCTTGTTAATATGTTGAGTTTGCTGATCTCCTCAGAGTTAACATTTCCAAAGACAACAGGTTGAAATTGATCCCAGTTTTGACTGTTGAAGACAAGGTCTTTGGATTTGCCATCTAACGTTAGATTGACATTCACAGTTTGGTTCTTTTTAGGCTTCCTTGCTAACATCAGAACAAAATCTAATTTGGCATTCCCGGTTTGATCATCAATGATGGCGTTAATAGCTTGATGATTTTGCAGCAACCCCGTCAGTGGATTTAAAAGTAGAAGCTGTTTGCCATCCTGTTGATCGTTGTAGATTTTCATCTGGGCCGTATCTTGACTAGCTTTTATGTTGAACCATCGAAACTTAAAACCCGTATTATCAGTTATAACGTTCTGCTCAATTTTTACATCCACAGTTTTATACGCTGTATCGTCATCAATCGATTCCTTCAATGGTGTGATAAAAATGCAAGTATTCTGATTCTGATTGGATGCATCAACGATTGGACTGGGGCTTGATGAGCCTTCACCCAATGTTTCTATCATTAGAGGGGCTAGATAATCACGATTTAATTTTGCCGAACTAGCACGACTTCCATCAATACTATATTTGAAACGCAAGGTGGAATTGTTAGAATTTTCATCTGAAGTATTATTTGTCTGTGCTTGTGGCTGAACAATAAAGCAACCCGGTGTATTTCCTTGCCCCTCAACGGTGTGAATCACATCCTTTAGGGACAGCTCTAAGGTACCAGAATCTGCTAGTTCGTAATTAAACGTCCCTGATGCGTTGTCAACACGATATTGCTCTTTATCCTTGATAATAGTGTATCCAATTTTTTCTGTGTCTTCGGCAAATTTATCCTTCAACGGATAGATATACAGACTCGAATCAGTCCACAAGCCATTTTTTTGTTTGAATTTCAGATCCCTTCTTGCCTCGCTATTGTTTGATGGGATACCAACGCTTGGCGGAGCAGAGCTGACCCCTATTGTATTATCTTCTGACTGATCAGTGGTTTGAAGGCGAAAATCATCGCCATTAATTGAGTTGTCTCTTAATTGGCGTGTAGCAAATGGTGTATGTGCCTGCCTCTTTACGTTATGAGAGGTTTTCGATCGGATCTCGATATCATTGCTTACTGGTTGTGTTGAATATATTTCGATTGGAGTTCCCACTGAATCGTCTTCACGAATAATTGGATTTCGTGCCGCCCTCTCCGATAGAAATAGATCAGCTCCTGGAACAATTGATGAGCTAACAGCATTTAGCTTGGTCAGAATGTCTTGGTCATTGAGAACTGAGTCGTCTGTTTCAATTTTCTTCCATTTAAGTGCAACATTCGGGACTTCATTTGTCTTATAGTTCAACTTCACTTTAACAACATCACCTTGTTTCAGATGGAAAATGTGTTGATTTTTAGTGCTTATCGCAGGGCTATTATTGTCATTTATGGCATCATCTTTTATTGTACTTGATTGTTCATATTCTGTTATGAGAGTTGCGTCTTTAGAATTGACACTGAATTCATACACACCATCTGATGGAATGCGAACATATGTCTTCCATTTGCTATGTAGGCCGTTGAAAGATTCGAGGCCCAACATGGACCGCAAGCCGTTTGTACTACTTTCATGGATTCCATCGGTATCAAAATAAACCACTTCGGACACTTTCTCTTTATCTTTCTGTTTCTTATCTACATCTTGAGTAATTCTCTTACCTGCAAATTGGGTAATGGTTTGCTTTGCGCCTTGACCGGTTGATAGCTGAGGTCTTTGGTCTGCTAAATATACGAGTTTGCTACGATTGGCAATATTAGATGTTGAAAAAGGAATTTCATCGTCAGAAGACAGGTATTCGATGTTTAAACTGACAGCATGAAAAGGCTGTGTTGTGTCCGTTTTATATGTTGCGTCTCCTTCGGTTCTGATTGTGAAGTTTGCTGACTTATCAGCTCCATTCAAACGGATTCTTTTACTTTTAAGAGAGTTTGTGTTTGGTATGACTAGATTTTGTGTGGGTACGGGTACACCAACGTTTTTTAATGTTGGCGAACTTAATCCCGGATTGATTCCTGCGATCTCAGTCTGGTCACGTAGTGAGTTTGGGACTGCTTGATCTAATTTGAAACTAAATTTGGCAGTATACCAATCAGTTTGGTCACTATCAAGTGAATTTAAGTGTACTTCCGCACCCGGCCGTCCATATTCAACAATATAACCCCTTCTATCAGTGTGACGGTTATCAAGCCAACGCCCACGACTATCCATGACCAGAGCTTGTTCCGCGCGTTCACCATTTGGCCAATTATTCGGTTCTCCTCTTTTCCAGTTGTTAAAGAGTATATTTCTGCCATTTTCTCTAAAGAGAGGTCCATCTTTTCTTCCGTTGAGGCCATTATACTCCCAGTACCATCGTGAATTAGGGTCATAACGCGTATTTTCTCGCTCCCATCCACCGAGCCATCTGAGTCGATCATTACGGTCTGCCAAGTAATTGTTTTCAGCTCTATCGTTAATGGCAGCTAGGTATCCCGTTCTCGGTTTATCTCCCTCATTACGAGCAGAATTTCTAGCGTCTTTTCTTCTAACACTTGTGTTGACAAAACGATAAGCATGGCCAGTCTCATACCTTATAAAAACGGTCATTCACTCGATTATAAAGACATCTAAAGTTAGACCTGACTTTCCCCCAAAGGGTATTAAATGCTACACATTAACCTAATTTACGCAATATTTTATACTTCTATTGGCTTTTATTGTTTTAAATCTTACATTCTCTGTCACAAGGCTAGGCATTGAGCAAGTACAACCAATCGATCCGAAATTTAATCCATCATTAACGACAACATCAATTAATAGCTTTTAAGTTTCAGTACAATCCAACGTTATAGAGAGTCATGATTTCAACTCATGCCATCAGAGATTCCAGCGAGCTCTTTAAGAATGATCGAACTAGTGTTTAGTTATGCGCAATAGTTGCAGTGCTCCATGAGCCAACAACCTCTTGATCCAAGTCTGCCTGGCATCCGTTTGCTGCAGAGCTGGATTCGTGATCAGGTCACATTGAGTTTGGATGTGGTGGGGCTCGATCGCATCGAAGGCCGCCTGGTCTGGCAAGACCCTGAATTTCTGGCCGTTGAGCCAGCCCGCGGCGGACAGTTGTTTCTTGTCAGTCGTCACCAGATTGCGGTGATCCGTCCATTGGGATGAGGATGTGCTGTGGCACGATCGCTCTCTCACCACCCGTCGGTCACACGTGAACAGTCGCTACGACCCCTCCGCATTGGAGAAGCGCTGGCAGACCCTCTGGAACGAGAAGCAGATCGATCGCACTCCCCACGGTGCTGCCGATCAACGCTTTTATGCCCTCTCGATGTTCCCGTATCCATCGGGAAGCCTGCACATGGGTCATGTGCGCAACTACGTGATCACCGATGTCATCGCCCGGGTGCGGCGAATGCAGGGTTTTGCAGTTCTCCATCCCATGGGCTGGGATGCCTTCGGGCTACCTGCCGAAAATGCTGCGATTGAACGCCAGGTGGACCCTGGCGAATGGACGGATCAGAACATCGCGCAGATGCGTGCTCAGCTCGATCGTCTGGGGCTGTCAATCGACTGGGATCGTGAACAGGCCACCTGCCACAGCGACTACTACCGCTGGACCCAGTGGTTGTTTCTGGAGCTGTTTGATGGTGGCCTGGCCTACCGCAAGGACGCCACGGTCAACTGGGATCCCATTGATCAGACCGTACTGGCCAATGAACAGGTGGACGCCGACGGCAAATCGTGGCGCTCAGGTGCCCTGGTGGAGCAACGCAAGCTGAATCAGTGGTTCCTGCGCATCACCGACTACGCCGAAGCACTTCTCAAGGATCTTGATCAGCTCGGAGGTTGGCCCGATCGGGTTCGCACCATGCAGGCCAACTGGATCGGACGATCAGAGGGGGCCGAAATCAGCTTTGCGGTTTCTGGACACGAGACCACATCGATCACGGTGTTCACCACAAGACCGGACACCCTGGCTGGAGCGAGTTATCTGGTTCTTGCACCAGAGCACCCCCTGGTCGATGAGCTGATGAATCCGGAGCACGAGGAGGCTGTTCGAACGTTTCAGAAGGACGTCGCGCGACTGAGCACCCTGGAACGCACCAGTGATGACAGACCGAAACGAGGTGTACCCATTGGTGCTTCGGTCACCAACCCGCTCACCAGCAAGGAGCTGCCCGTCTGGATTGCCGACTATGTGCTGGCTGAGTACGGAACCGGGGCGGTGATGGGTGTTCCAGCCCATGATCAACGCGATATCGCCTTCGCAAAAAGCAGTGGCCTGCCGATCCAGCAGGTGATCGAGGCTGACGGTGCAGCCGCAGCCATTGCCTCCGGCCTGGCCTGGACACAGGCAGGCCGGTTGATCCATTCAGGCCAATTCGACGGACTCGACTCCAGAGAAGCCAAACAAGCGATCACCCAACACGGCAGTGCATCAGGTTGGGCGCAGGCCAAGGTGACCTATCGACTGCGGGACTGGTTGATTTCCCGTCAGCGCTACTGGGGATGTCCAATCCCGATCGTCCATTGTCCGGATTGCGGTGCCGTTGCCGTTCCCCGCGACGAGCTTCCCGTGGAGTTACCTCGCGACATCGATCTCTCCGGCAGGGGAGGTTCGCCACTGGCGCAACACGAGGACTGGGTGAACGTGCCTTGTCCCTCCTGCGGCAAACCTTCCAAACGGGAAACGGACACGATGGACACCTTCATGTGCTCCTCCTGGTACTACTTGCGTTTTGCCGATCCACACAACACAGAACGGCCTTTCAGCAAAGACGCCATCAACCGCTGGCTTCCAGTGCAGCAATACGTGGGTGGCATTGAGCACGCCATTCTCCATCTGCTCTATTCGCGCTTTTTCACCAAAGCCCTCAAGGATCGCGGTTTGATTGATGTCGCCGAGCCATTCGATCGCTTGCTGACGCAAGGCATGGTGCAAGGAATCACTTACCGAAATCCAGTCAGCGGGAAGTACATCGCACCCTCCGATGTTTCTGATCCTGACAAACCCACAGACCCATCCACTGGGGAACCATTGGATGTGTTGTTCGAAAAAATGTCGAAGTCCAAATACAACGGTGTTGATCCCGCATCGGTGATCGATCGCTATGGGGCTGACACCGCTCGGATGTTCATTCTCTTCAAAGCACCTCCTGAAAAAGACCTCGAATGGGACGATGCCGATGTGGAAGGTCAATACCGATTTCTGCAGCGACTCTGGCGATTGCTGGAATCAACAGCGCCACGACTCAGTGATCAGAGCGACGACCAACCACTGCCTGCGGATCTCTCCAAAGAGGAGATGGTGTTACGACGTGCAGTTCACACAGCGATTCAGGACATCAGCGACGACCTCAGCAATGACATTCAGCTGAATACGGCCATTGCTGAACTCATGAAACTCACCAATGCAATCAACGGCCTGGATCTTGATGCCGTGAGGAGTTCAGTGCTTGATGAAGCGATCTCCGTGTTGGTTCGTCTTCTTGCACCTTTTGCCCCCCACTTAGCCGAGGAGTTCTGGCTCCAGATCGGAGGCCAGTCGAGCGTGCATCAGCAGCAGTGGCCCAACCTGGATCCATCAGCGCTGGTGCGCGACACGGTGGAGCTGGTGATCCAGGTGAAGGGAAAAGTTCGCGGCAGCATCGATGTCCCAGCGAACGCCGACAAAGCGACTCTCGAACAATTGGCCCTTGCCAGCGAGATTGCCCAGAAGTGGCTGGACGGCGCTCCGCCCCGAAGGGTGATTGTTGTACCAGGAAAGTTGGTCAATCTTGTTCCCTGAGAGGGCTCGCCAACCACGTTGAGCCTTGGTTTGACAACAGCCGTCTGAACACAGCTGTTTGAACAAAACAGGTTGATCAACGTTCTTCGATCAACGTGGGTTGTTCAAGCCAATGATTCACCTGATCAAAACCAAGGCTCCGAGGTATCGCAGCATCGATCGGCATCCAAAACACAAGCACTGAGTGCCATGTGCTGCATTCACTGACAATCCCGCAGGCGATGCATCAATCACTGATGGCTAAAAGACTATCTCGATCTGAAAACGTTCAGCAAACATAGGCCCTCAGTTGAATATCAACTCTTGCTGAATCGCATCGTGGCCGGGCTGGCCCAGTCCCCCTCTGCCATGTAGCCGCGTTGATTCCCCGTGAGATGACGCATGATCCAGAACACAGACTCATCAGTTCCGTCCCCAAGTGCCTGACAGATCTCTGAAACAGATCGAGACGCACCATCGTTCAACACCGCTTCGACGCGGCTTTGAAGATTGAGGACAGCGGCTGCGGCCTTTTTGCCGGCTTCCACACCGGGCTGGTGATACGCGTTGATGTTCACCAACTCTCCATAAAAACCGACGGCTCTTTCGAAAAGGCCGATCAATGCACCGAGTCGGTAGGCATCGAAGCGACGCATGGTGATGCTGATGGTTTGGCGCCCGCCCTCGGTTAAGGCCGAACGCGTCCCTTGCAGGAAACCATCCAAGAAGTCTCCAGGTCGTTCGTCCTTGATCACAGGGATGTCGTCAACATCCTGCAGACATTCAATAAAGGTGGCGAAAAAGTTGTCGACCCCGTCTCTGAGCTGTTGCACATAGGCATGCTGATCGGTCGATCCCTTGTTCCCATAAACGGCAATGCCCTGGTGAACCTCATTGCCATCACGATCCAATCGTTTGCCGAGCGATTCCATCACCAACTGCTGGAGATAACGGCTGAACACCTCGAGGCGGTCGCGATAGGGAAGCACAACCATGTCGCGCCTGCCCTTGCCATCGCCAGCCACGTACCAGGATGCCGCCATCAGTGCTGCCGGGTTGCGGCGAAGGTCAGCAACGCGTGTTGCTTCGTCCATCTGAGCAGCACCAGCGAGAAACTCCCGGATATCGCAACCGATCAACGCGCCAGGCAGGAGTCCAACCGCGCTGGTGATGCTGGTGCGTCCCCCCACCCAGTCGAACATGTCGAACCGCTGCAACCAGCTTTCTTCCCTGGCCTGTTGGTCAAGTTTGCTGTCCAGCATCGTGACCGCAACAGCCTGTCCCGCCCAGGTTCCACCATGGGCCTCAAGTCGATGACGAGCCTGTTCCATCCCGAGATGGGGTTCCGGCGTGCCACCGGATTTGCTCACCGTAACGACCAACGTGGTCTTGAGTTTGTCTCCCAGCGCCGCCAGCACAGCGCTCATGCCGTTCGGATCGACATTGTCGAAAAAGTGGAACGGAAGCCCCTGACCGTTGGTTTGCAGAGCCTTGATCATCAACAGTGGCCCTAAACCACTGCCACCGATTCCAATCCAGAGGACATCTGTGAAAGGCTCGCCATTGGGAGCTTTAACGACTCCAGCAATGACATCCCGACCGAACTGTTCAATCAGATCGATATCACGGGCGATATGCGTCCGCACCTCATCGCTGGGGGCCATCTGCGGGTTTCGCAACCAGTAATGACCCACCTGACGCTGTTCATCGGCGTTGGCGATGGCGCCGGACTCAAGCTCCTGCATCGCAGCAAACGCTTTCTCAAAACTGGATTGCATCGCATCCAGATGCGTTGTGTTGACATGCATTCGGCTGATGTCCAGCCAGATCCCAAGATCGTCGTGGTACCAGAGGAGATCGCAGAAGCGCTGCCATTGAACCTGAGCATCGCTGCCGTTGAAATCCGGGAAGCTCATCGTTGATCGAAGGGGCTCTAACGCCGAAACTATCCACGTTCTTAAGGGTTGCCCATTGTCTGCGACACCCCGGCTACATTCTGAGCCAGCTTCTGTTTCAGCTGTCCGGATGCTGCGTCAAAGCTGGAAAGCCATCGCTCTGACCGGAGTGACCATTGCCATGGTTCTCGGCGCCTCAGACATGTGGGCGAAACGTGACACGACGCAATCGGATCCGACCGATTTCACAGCAGACGAGTTGCAGCTGCTGCAGCGCCGATTTGGCGTTCATGGGCCTCAACCGCCTCTGGCGCAACTGTTCACCAGCGGGGTTGATCAACTGCAACCGCTACGTGCGCAGACCCTGGACAGGTTGAACAACCTCAAACCTGTGATCCTGCGAGAATGCTCCCGGCTGAGCGTCAATCCGATGCTCGTGGCGGCCGTTCTGTTTGATGAGATCCAACACTCCAAACCGGGTGAAGACCTGCCTTTCATTGCGCATTCCGGATTGGTGAAAACCCATGGCCCTGGCCAGCTTGGAATTTCCGAGCTGATTCACCAGAACCTGCTGCCCGCCAACCCAAGCCAGGACGACATCGTCTGGGCACGTGAACTGCTGCTGGATCCCGCGGCCAACGTTCGTCTATTGGCTGGAAAAATGAATCGGCTCAAGCGGGATTTGGGGTTACCAAAAGAGTCGATTCTCGAAGCCAACAGATCCAATTTTGATGCGAAGGCGATCGCCACACTCGCTTATTTACACAACGGCAAACTTGATTATCCAGCCCGAATCCTGAGATATATGCAGGATCCAGCACTGCATGCCTTGATATACGGCAGCCAGATCAGCCATCCTGATATCACGGTTTAACTCCGTACATTTGTTGAATCAGACGATTTGAACTGAGCCGCTGGCCTACCACACGGCAGGAACAAAAGAAGGCATCATCGTTAATGGTGTGGATTCATGGGGTTGGCGCAATGTTGTTCTAAAGCGAGGCGAGCGCTACCAAAGCAGCGACCATCAAGCAGGCAAGACCGCTAAGCACTGCGATCGTGAGGGCCTGGGATCAAGCTTTGGTAAGGGACGTTTCCTGGATCCCCTGCAGGGATTCGGTCGCCGTTTCATCAGACTCGCCCAATCATGTTGTTCTATGAGGTCGCGAGCAAGCATGCATGCAGATCACAGATGCACGACTCACCGCAGCCCAACCAAATTCCACTTTAAATGCACCAAATGAAGACAACCAACCCAGGAATGCGCATCATATTCTTTTAAAGCAGACATCACTGCTTGTTCGGCCAAACATGCTGACAAATGTCAGCAAACAATCAATTCCTCTGCATGCGGATCAGAGAAGTATGCATTGAAACTATTTTGTTTGCCATCTCCTTGACTGTCAAACTCAATCTTCGGAGCACCATACTGATATTCACCCCATTCAAATCTAATTTTTCCTGTTGGTTCCAGCTTCCTTAAAGACAAGGCAACTTCAAAGTCATAGGAGACATAATCAGTGATTTGATCTTTTACCTTGTAACCTTCCAGGCTTGATGACAGCATGTTTTCTTTTTTTGAATACTTTCCATCGCCATTTGCATCAACCTTCAAATCAATTGTCGAACGTAGACTGCTTTTAGAGCGACGGCTATGAACCGTCATTTCCTCAGTGATGCCGTCGAACGGTTCGGGATTATCACTGGCGAAGTCCAATCGATAGGTTCGGATCCGGCAGCCCTTGTACTTTCCTTTTCGTACAGATGCCAATGTCCAATCGACTTCGTAGTCCCCTGAAGCCATCGTGATGGTCTGCCCCTCCCATTCTTCAAGAAGGGGTATGGGTTCCTCCGGCAGCGGCTCCGACTCATCCATGGCGAGATCGGCTGGTTCATTCAAGTGATCCCGGTGCTTCATTTGCCCCCCTCCTACCTTCTGCTTTCTAAATTGCTCATGGGATTCAGTTGAACAGATCGGTCGCGCGACGATCCCATCGATTCTTTGATGTTCAGGCGACTGAGGCCGTTGTCATCTCTCACCAGCCACAAACTCTTGTTGTGCCTGTTACAAAAAGCCCCCTCGAATTGTGACAACCAATTGACAATGGCAGACATGAATCTATTTTCTGAAAAATGTGACTGTCCCCGTGCGCGAAAAAATTCTGGATGAGTTGATCCAAATCGAAACCTGGGACTGGTGGAAGGCCCAGGTGTTTTACCTGCGGGAACGCAAGGAGTATGCGGAAGCTGAAGCGGTGTTCAATGAGTTCAAGATCAACCAACAGGACATGCCTTTCCGAGACCAGGACCCTTGTGACTGAGGTTCACCTGGATTGAAAGGTTCTGATGAACTCAGACGTCTCGAACAAGTGCCTCCTGTGTGAAGCAAAAAAACATTAGGTAAAGAAAGGTTTTGCATTGAGGTGTTCTGTAATCTTCTGAACGACGGCTCGATATCAATATTTTATTTTGTGCGAGAATATACCGAACGATGGCACATTTACCCCCAAGAGAAACGGCTGCAAAAAAGGCTCATCTGATGTCTCTGGCCATCGAAGTGCTTCGAACAAGAGACGACATCGATGAATGGGACATTTTTCAGCATCTGACCGACTACCTGCGAGAACAGGACAACCACAGCCTGCTTGAAGCCAATGATCAACTCGGAGATGAATCAAGTCGCTGATCAGGGGCCGGACGATCAAGACAACCAATGGATCGTTCACGGAGAATCAGGGACAAAAACGTAAATGCAACATCCGTCACAAAAGATTGATTGACGTCTTCGATGGCATCGTTAATTTAATGAAGTCCTTCCAAGCGCTGTCGTGGACAAGTCCTATCACCGCAACGATGGATGGACATCCCCTCCACGCAAGCCGATTGATACGGATTGTTTGATCTGGCTCCGTCAGCAGCTTGTCTTTCTCTCTGGAGAGGGGCTCGAGCAGGAGTGCAAGGCTTTGTTCGATGAATTCACCCTCGATTCGTGAATGACCGCGGCCAACCAATCATTCATATCGCCATCGTCGCTACAGAATACTCAGATCAACAACCTAAAATAAATTAGACAATGGAGTTTTTATGTCTCTCAGTGAGCACTATTTAAGGCTGATGAACCTTGCCAATCAGGCCCATGACCGTGAAACGTATCAATACTTCGTTGATCAAGCCCAAAAGCTTCTGAATGAGGACTCATCCCAGTCCAATCAGCCGTTATCGCTTTTCTGTCGCGAATCCAGTCAATATCAGCAGAAAGCGGCATAGATTTTCATTAAGATATTTTGATCGCAGCAATATTCTTAGTCAACTCTTTCAACAGTACTCTTCGTATATTAACTTTTTTTGTTGTAACAGCTAGTAACGTTCAAGTCCATACCGACCTGTCGACGATAATTTTACTTTGAAAATTTTTTGGATTTCTAGGTCTCTTGCTTTCATTGCTGAGGTTCGGACTGAAGCGTTGACCGTCGCGACAACAACCAGGCAAACAGAAACACAACACTCATCAGCAAATAGCCAAGAGCCCACTGGGAACCCACTCCCCAGCCGAGCTCGAGAACTGCGTCAGCCTGGGTGAACCGCCAGGCATGAATCACACCGAACCAGGAGCCGATAGAGGCGACAAAGGTCATCAAACATGCCGCCAGGAATCGCTGTTCGATGACATAAACCAACATCGCTGACAGCAACATCGCCGTGATGATCTGACCCTGCTCCAGGGCAAAAGCACCTGCAGCCCAGACATCAGTCTGTTGAAGATTCAGCAGCAGTTCCGGTCCAAACGGCTGGCCCTCCTGGCCGGCACCCCCACTGCGCAATCCGGCTTTGATCAATTGAGAACCCCAGCCAGCCAATCCCGGCATCAGACCGAGAGCAACCGCAGGAGCATGTGATCTTGGAGTGGCCTGGAAGGACTGAGCCGCCATCACAAGGCCGATGTACAGAACAATCGCCATGCCGGCTTCGATCGGAATCAGCTGACCGATCAGCCCGAACAGCCCGAGAAAGCAGCAAACGGCAACGACGATGCCGTCCAACCATGAATAGCCGATCCTGGCGCCCATGGCCTTCCAGGCGGGATGGCCGATGTAGATCGTGGTTGGAAAGCAGGACCCGAAAACGGCTGCCACCACCGTGCCGACGCCATTGCACAGCAAAGAACTCCTCACGGGGTAGCGATCACCTGCCGCTTCGGCACTGTCAATGTTCTGAAGCGAGCCCAGAACATTGAACAGACCCATCGGAATGATGACTCCCAGCCAGGGCAGAAGTTGTTGGCGGGCTTGCCATAACTCGGCGAGTTGAACCGTCGGCGGATGCCAACCCACAAGATCAAGCTGACGATTCCAGACCGACACATCCGTATCCAGGAGGCCCGTCATCGCAGCCAGGACAATGCCAACGACAACGGCGAGCAGTCCCCCTGGAATCGGCAACCGAAGCTTGCCGTAGTACGTCGTCAGGATCAGGGCCAGCACCGTGAGACCGACAACCGGCTGGGCATAGGTTCTCAACAGAAAGCCCAGTGCGATGTAGCCAAGCGCAATGCCTGCAAGCGTTGATAGGAGAGCAGCCCGTGGTAACCAGCGCCGTAGCCATTCAGTCACCCAGGCTCCGACCGCCTCGATCAGACCGGAGCCGAGACACGCCACCATGCCGGCATGCCAGGACATGGAGATCGCCTGCTCTTCACTCATGCCGTTGCCGAGAGCGACGAGCTTCACCGGCAACATCACCAGAAACACGTAGGCGAAAAGGCTGACGGTGTTGATGCCGTAGGGAAGGGCTGTTCGATCGTCGCGACCCTCAGCCCTGGCCAGACTCATGGCCTGCCAGGCGTAAAAAAGATTGCCGAACAACACACTCAGGCCGGTGGCCGGAAGAATTGTTCCGAACAGCAGACTGTCGGGGTAGCCGAGAACGGAACGACAAAGACCGACGATCAACAGGATCTGGATCAGATTGTCCAGGGCGAGTCCCAGAAATCCGTCCACATCGCTGCGCATAAACCAGGATGGCGAGGTGGGTGAAGCTGTCACGCTGGATCAGGACACACAGAGATCACCGAGCGAGGCCAGTCGAACCTGCAGAGCAGACCAGTCGAAACTGCGCGGGTCACTGCGTTCTCCACCGATATCCACATGGCGATGGGTGGTGATAGCAGCCGGCGCCAGGTTGAAACTGTTGATCCATCCCGAAAGCACCAGGGCAAGGGCGTCGTATTGAGCGTCGGTGTAACCGCTGTGGCGAGACGCATTGTTGGCGCCGTTCTCGGGGGTTTCCAGGCTGACGTGCAACGCGAAGTTGTTGACGCTTCCCTTGAAACGCTTGTTGGTGATCGCCCATTCGCCCAGGAACGACGAATAGCCTGCGCCATAGGCCCGATTGATCGGATCAACCAGATCAACAACCTTGCCATCAAGGCCGATCAGGGTGTGGTAACTCACCTGATCTTCATCGCGTGGATGGGGGGTGAGGAACGTATTGATCGCCGAGGTTATCGAATACACCGTCTCATGCATCACCACCAGACGCGGCGTGACATCAAGGGCCTGTCCAAACGCATCCCGCTTGTGGCGCTCCCCATAATTCGTCGGATCGATCGGCAGGTCCTTGCGCCATGCCGATCGATTGCGTTCCAGCGCCTCCAGCCGACTGCGAACATTGGGATCAATTCCTGAGCACTGACGTGCGAGCGGCGAGGTCCACGAGCGGGCCCGCGGTGGACCCGGCGGAGTGCTGGATGGATCCTCCTCGATGTATCTCCCTTTTTCATTGCTCACCTGATCGAGCAGTTCAAGCAGAGAAGGCCGTGAACCGGCGTGGGAGAGATCACGCTGATCCGCAGCCTGCCAGCCGATAAACAACAGCATCAGGGAACTGCCGCTGAACACCGCCACCAGGACCAGTGGTTGTCGAATCAATGTCGACCAGGCCGATGTCAGTCGCTGCTTCACAGGATCTGGAACCATCGATCGCGCAGCGCCAGTTGTTCAGCTGTAGCTCCAGGGTCCCAGTGGAGTGACCAACGGTCCACACATTCGTCAGGAATCAAGAGACTCTCCTTCATCAACCCTCGACGCGACCAAACGACCGAGACGGAGCTCTGGCCCTTCAGCAGCGTTGGCAGATCTGCCATGCGACGCAGGCGGCGACCGGCGATGGCGATGAGTTCATCGCCCACCACCAGGCCGGCTTCCGCCGCCGGACCCTGGGGATCGACACGTTTGACAACAACACCAGACGCCTGATCCTCAAGGCTCATACCGTGATTCGGTTCAGAGGATTGAATCGGATCCAGCCGCAAGCCCAAGGCAGCGATCAGCGGCTCAAGCGGCAGGGAATCCGGTTGATCCAGCCAGCCATCGAGTTGTTCGGCCAGCGACCCATCCCGTTCAGCGATGGCCGAAAGAATGTCCTGCCGGCAATATCCCCGTCCGCAGATGCCATGGCTCGCCCACAGTCTCCGCAGAACGGCAGAGAGTGAGCTGCCAACCTGCCTCAGTCTCACGTCCAGACAGAAGGCCGCAGCGGCCCCGTAGCGGTAGTAGCTGACCTGGGTATCCCTCGAGGATGGCGTTGCCTTGTACAGCTTGACCCAGGCTTCGCGTGCGCTGTCCGCAAGGCTTTGCACGGTTCTTCCCGGGGTCATCAGCACACGGGACAGCTCATCTCCCAGGTCCTGGAGAAAGTGTGTGCGAGCGCTGAAACCGGCCAGCAAAGTCGTGGAGAGATCGAAGTAACTGGTGATTCCCTCGGCGAACCACAATCCCTCACTGACCACCGACCGGCCGTAGTCATAGGGCCGGTAGTCGGCGGGTCGCAGACGCCGAACGTTCCATTGGTGCAGGTATTCATGACCGACCAGTTGAAGCAACTGCCGCATTCCCCCGGGGCGTGCCAGAGCCGGCCAGTTGAACTGGAGAACGGCGCTGTGGTCATGCTCCAAACCGCCGTAGCCGTTCTCCAGCATTTGAATCACAAGTTGATAACGGTCCCCTGCCGGCGGCGGCGTGTCCATCAACCGGCATGTGGCGCGACACACCGATGTGATGTCCTGCGTCAGGGAGGGGGGCCAGCCGTCTGGAGGAGAGCCGATCAGAAGAAGCTCATGGTCATGGCCATCGACGTCAAATCGTTCGACGTCGAAGGGACCGGCATGCACCGGGCTGTCGACCAGGGCATCGAAATCCTCGGCGATCCATGCGTCATCAACAGTAGGCAGAGGAACGTGAACCCTCCAGGACTCAGGAACCTTCGCCGTGAGGCGATGCTCATGCCAACGACAACCTTCGACGTCCATGGCAACGGCAGCCAGGCTCAGGGATGCGAAATCGGGATCAAGGTGACAGGTGCGGACCGTCAGATCGCGAGCCTCGATGGCGTAGTCGAGCCTCAGTTCATCTCGCGTCGGCATCTGAATCTGCCAGCGCGATGGGCCAATCCGCCTGGCGGTGATGGCTTCATCCCCGCAATGGGCCACAAGACCGTGGAGGTGCTGAGCGTGATCCCGGACGGTGTAGGAGCCTGGCGTCCAGACCGGTAACTGAACAACAACCCGTAAAGATTCCGGCCAGCACGTCTGACGAACCTGAATGGTCTGAGCGGACGGTTGACGAAGGTCGAGATCAAGCCTGACGACAGGACTGGACACCTCAGGGCGAGGAGAGGCTGACCTGTGCGGTGGCCGGATCGAGACGCTGAATCTGGTCCATCGCTTCAAGCAGGGCGTAACGACGGGTCACCCGTTGCAGTCGACCACTCAATCCGGTGTGGAGGCTGATCCGTTGCAGATCCCCAACCATCGTGATGGACCCGTCATGACGCCGAACCCAGGCCAGCGGATGAGAAGAATCGATGCTTGCGAGCAGATCAACAACCTGCGGATCCCTGCCGAAAACGGGCAGGGATGCATCCCTGCCCACCGTGAAACCCTCATCAACAAGGGATTGCTCTAGCCGGTCCAACCGAGTGAAGACGGTCGGCAGGATGGAGAGATGGGACATGAGCTGAATGCCCGCTTTGACAGACACTAGCCATCACTTCAGCAACGAACAGGCTCTTCTGCATCCTGAGCCAAGCCGTAACAACGAGGTGTTGGTACCGCCACTCCAGCTCGGCGTGATGGCATCCGGGAATGGCAGCAACTTCGAAGCACTGGTGCAGGCGATTGATCAAGGTTTCCTCTCGGCCTGCATTCGGCTGCTGCTTGTCAACAATCCCGACTGTGGAGCTCGCCATCGGGCTGAACGCCTTGGGATCCCATGTGCCGTTGTGGATCACCGCGTGATTCGTGACCGCCAGGAACTCGATCGTGAACTGATTCGACAGTTCCGGGAAGCCGATGTTGAAGCGGTCGTGATGGCCGGCTGGATGCGAATCGTGACCAGCGAACTGATAGATGCCTTCCCCGATCGCCTTGTCAATCTGCATCCCTCACTGCTACCCAGTTTTCGCGGGATGGACGGCATCGGCCAGGCCCTGAACGCCGGCGTTCGCATCAGTGGTTGCACGGTCCATCTGGTCACGAAAGACCTCGACGCCGGGCCGATCGTGGCCCAGGCCGCCGTTCGTGTTCTTCCAACCGACGACCATGCATCGCTTGCCACACGTATTCGCCAACAGGAACATCGTCTGCTGCCAGCGGCGCTGATGCAGCTCGGTCAGCGCTGGCGTCAGGGATAGAACGCCTGAAGCGGAAGACCTGTCTCAGCATTCAATCCCGCCATCAGGTTCAGGCACTGCACCCCCTGGCCGGCCTGACCTTTCACCAGATTGTCGATCACACTCATCAGCACCAGCTGGCCTGTACGGGTGTCCACCTGCACCGACAGCATGGCCTTGTTGGTGTGGCGCACCCATTTCGTGGCGGGATAGGTGCCCACCGGGAGCACCTCGATGCAGGGGTGATGGCGATAGACCGCCTGAAGCACGGTGGTGCAATCCTCGGCGGTCAGGCCTGGATCGCGGAGACGCGCATAGACGGTGGACAACAAACCACGCACCATCGGCACGAGATGCGGCGTGAATTGAAGCTGCACGGTTTGCCCCGCAACCTCTTCCGCCATCTGTTCGATTTCAGAGGTGTGGCGGTGACCCACTACTCCGTAGGGAGCAATGGCCTCCGATGCCTCAGCGAGCAGCATCGATTGCTTGGGAACCCTTCCGCCGCCAGAGGTTCCTGTCTTGGCGTCGACGATGATTCCGCCGGTTTCGATCAGTCCCTGCTTCAGGAAGGGGAGCAACGGCAGCAGGCTGGCGGTTGGAAAGCAGCCAGGGGCCGCCACCAGCGCAGCCTCGGCAATGGCCGGTCCATGCCACTCCGGCAGGCCGTAGATAGCCTGACTGCACAGGTCAACGTCCTGGCGGTTCAGATCCTGTGCTTCCTGGACATACACCTGACTCCAACGATCCAGTGATCGGTAACGAAAGTCAGCCGAGAGATCGACAACGCGCACACCCCGTTGCAACAACTGAGGGGTCAGCTGACTCGACAGACCATTGGGGAGGCTGAGAACTGCGAAATCAGCGGCTTCGGCAATCCGCTCCGGATCGACCGTCTGAACCGTCGGATCATCGGGTAAGGGGAGAAAGGGGCAAATCGCACTCCAGTGCTGTCCAGCGCTGCGTTCTCCCCCGAGGTAGCTGACGACCAAACCAGGGTGGCCCTGCAGCAAACGCACGGTCTGGAGCCCTCCGTAGCCAGAGGCACCGATGACAGCGACGCGAGCCGTCCGCGACGACGCCATGCCAGTCAGCACAGATGGATTGCTGCTGTCCATGGGCGGCCATAACCGCGCCTGATCGTACAGGTATCGATAATGACAATTGAATCCTCCACATCAGGCTCCTGGCTCTCGATTCGATTCCCGATGCCCTTGCCGCCATCCGCAACGGTGCCTGCGTGGTGGTGGTCGATGACGAACAGCGGGAAAATGAAGGTGATCTGATCTGCGCGGCGCAGTTCGCGACGCCGGAGGCGATCAATTTCATGGCCACGGAGGCACGCGGACTGATCTGCCTTGCCATGGAGGGGACGAGGCTCGATGAGCTGGACCTCCCCCTGATGGTGGACCGCAACACCGATGCCAATGAAACCGCCTTCACGGTGAGCATTGACGCTGGCCGGGAACATGGCGTCAGCACAGGCATTTCAGCTGAGGATCGCGCCCGCACGATTCAGGTCGCTCTGCAACCGGACACCCGACCTCAGGATCTGAGGCGCCCCGGCCACATTTTTCCGTTGAGAGCGCGCAAGGGAGGTGTTCTGAAGCGCGCTGGACACACGGAGGCCGCTGTTGATCTGGCCCAGATGGCAGGTCTCACCGCAGCCGGCGTGATCTGTGAGATCCAGAACCCCGATGGATCCATGGCACGCCTCGCGGAGCTGCGCCAGTACGCGCGTCAGTGGGGTTTGAAGCTGATCAGCATCGCCGACCTGATCAGTTACCGGCTGGCCAACGAACGCTTCGTCCAGCGACAGGCCCATGCGGTGCTGCCGAGTCAGTTCGGATCGTTTCAGGCCATCGGTTACCGCAATGTTCTGGATAACTCAGAACACGTCGCACTGGTCAAAGGGGACCCGGCATCGCTGCAGGAACCGGTGCTCGTGCGCATGCACTCCGAATGTCTCACCGGTGATGCGTTCGGGTCGCTTCGTTGCGATTGCCGCCCACAGCTCGAAGCCGCCCTGCAACGAATCGAACAGGAAGGGGCGGGCGTCGTGGTGTATCTGCGGCAGGAGGGACGTGGAATCGGCCTGATCAACAAACTGAAGGCTTACAGCCTTCAGGACGGTGGTCTCGACACCGTGGAAGCGAATGAGCGCCTCGGCTTTCCAGCTGATCTGCGCAATTACGGGGTGGGGGCGCAGATTCTCTCGGATCTCGGCATACACCGTTTACGCCTGCTCACCAACAACCCACGCAAAATCGCCGGGCTCGGTGGTTACGGGTTGCAAGTCGAGGAGCGCGTCCCACTGGTGATGGATGCCGGCCGGCACAACGCCGATTACCTGGCCACCAAGCGAGACAAACTTGGCCATCTCTTCATCGATGGCAGTCCATGCACGGTTCTGGCCCTCGCCGTCAGCGGTGACAGCAGCCTCTGGCCCGATCTTCGCTTGCGCGCTGAAGCACTGGCCAGAGCGCAGGGCCTGACCCTTGAGCCCCTGCATGCCTCGCGTCTTCTGGCTCTTTGGGAACGGCCTCAGTTCGTCTGGAAATTGCTGCCTGGAACCGACGATCCAGGGCCGTTGCTCAAGGCGATGGCCCTCTGGCCTGAAACCAGCAGGCTCGGTCTGATGCGCGTCGCCAGCGAACAGACGGCCCTGCATCCACCCCAGACCCTCGAACGGCTGGATTGTTCACTCGACGATCTCAGGCTCGAGAACGCCCGGATCGGAACGTTCAACGAGCCCTGCCTGATTCACTGGCGGATCAGCCGCTGATTCAGCCCTGAATGGTCACCTTGTTGATCCTGGAACCGTTGCTCAGCTTCATCACCACATCCATCGATCCGGTCAACCCGAAAACGGTGTGAACACCATCGAGGTGGGGCTGGGCTTCGTAGCAGATGTAGAACTGCGATCCACCGGTGTTCTTGCCGGCATGGGCCATGGCCAACGTGCCCGCCTGATGCTTCTGGCCATTGATTTCACAGTTGATCTGATAACCGGGGCCTCCGGTTCCAGGCATCCCCTTGGCGCCCGCGCGGGTGTTGGGACAGCCACCCTGGGCCATGAAGCCTGGGATCACGCGGTGAAACGCCAGACCGTCGTAGAAGCCTTCGTTCACCAGCTTCACAAAATTGGCAACGGTGTTCGGGGCGTCGGTATCGAAAAGCTCGAGCTCGATCAGGCCTGCGTCGGTGTCCATCAGGGCCTTGGTCATGGTGGCGCGAGCAAAACTGGAGTGTAGGGATGGATCCCCTGATGACAGTGTCACCCGATCTCAGCCAGGCTCGCGTTGGGGTGATCGGCGGCAGCGGCCTTTACGCGATGCCAGGGCTTGAAGACGTGCGTGAGCTGACGGTGCAAACCCCGTTCGGCGAGCCATCGGATGCGTTTCGACTTGGGCGTCTGAAGGGAATGGAGGTCGTCTTTCTGGCGCGGCACGGACGCCATCACCAACGGCTTCCCCGGGAGGTTCCCTATCCCGCCAATCTCTGGGCGATGCGCAAGCTCGGTGTGCGCTGGCTGATCTCCGTCTCAGCCGTCGGCTCGTTGCAGGAGCATCTGCGCCCGCGCGACATGGTGGTGCCCGACCAGTTCATTGATCGCAGCTATCAACGACCGCAGACATTTTTCGGGGATGGTTGCGTCGCCCACGTGAGCCTCGCCGATCCCTGCTGTCCGATCCTGAGCGAGCTGCTGGCGAAGGCAGCCGATGCCGCCATGCCTCAAGGCCATCAGCTGCACCGTGGCGGAACCTATCTGTGCATGGAAGGGCCGGCCTTTTCCACAAGGGCTGAAAGCAAGCTCTACCGCAGCTGGGGTTGTTCGGTGATCGGCATGACCAATCACACCGAAGCGCGCCTGGCCAGGGAGGCGGAGATCGCGTATGCCTCCCTGAGCATGGTGACCGACTTCGACTGCTGGCATCACGAGCACGATGCCGTGAGCGTTGAACTGGTGATTGACAACCTGCAGGCCAACGCAGCGGCCACCGGTCCGATTCTGGATGGCCTGATGCAGCGGATCGGAGAGAGACGACCGGCATCGTCAGCCCATACCGCTCTCGCCCATGCCCTGGTGACGCCCAGGGATGTCGTTCCGATCGAGACACGACGTCGACTCGACCTGCTGACATCTCCCTACTGGGGGAGCTGCGATCAGATCTGAAGCGACCCGCCGAGGGCAGTCAGCGCGGAACGCAACTGCTGGTTGTGATCGACCAGACGCAGTTCAGCCTCATGGCGATCCAGATCAGCGGCTGCCATCAACAGGGCAAGCTTCACGGAGCCGTCGGTCTGATCCAGCAATCGCAGACCTCGCTCACGATCCACACCCGCGAGATCCCGCAGAATGCGCAGGGAACGGTCGACAAGCTTGCTGTTGCTGGCA
This sequence comes from Synechococcus sp. KORDI-100, assembly GCF_000737535.1. NCBI lineage: Bacteria > Bacillati > Cyanobacteriota > Cyanophyceae > Synechococcales > Synechococcaceae > Synechococcus > Synechococcus sp. KORDI-100. The sequence continues at coordinate 1,651,274 of NZ_CP006269.1, forward strand.
GCAACGTCAACCATGCGGTTGCCGTACACCTTTCCAAGGCGGACCATCACCGCCGTGGAGAGGATGTTGAGGGCCATCTTCGTTGCCGTTCCGGCTTTCAGACGGGTGGACCCCGTCAGCAGTTCCGGCCCCGTCAGAAGACGGATGTCGATGTCGCAGGGAAGTGGTGCCTGTTCCGTGGGAACGCAGGCCATGGCAATCGCCAGCGCACCGATCGCTTTGGCGTAGGCGAGCCCTCCCCGCACGTAGGGCGTGGTGCCACCTGCGGCGATACCCACCAGGCAGTCCTCGGCACAGAACGACCGCGCATCAAGATCCGCGCGGCCTGCCATCTCCTGGTCTTCGAGGCCCTCGGAACTGCGCAGCAGCGCCTCCGATCCACCGGCCAGCACGCCCTGCACCATCTCGGGATCACTGCAGAAGGTCGGCGGGCACTCCGCCGCATCCAGGACACCCAGACGACCTGAGGTGCCAGCCCCGAGGTAGTAGAGGCGACCACCGCAACGGAGCCGTTCAGCGATGGCATCAACAGCCTCTGAGAGTGCTGGAGCAGCCCCCGCCACGGCCTGTTGAGGACGCAGATCCTCCTCGATGAACAGGTTCACCAGAGAGGGCGTCTCCAGCTGATCGAGGTTGATGCTCAGGGGATTGGCCTGCTCCGTGAGCAGGTGACCTCGATCTTCGGAAGGCTTCAGATCCTTATGGACGTTGGCCATGGTTCAGAGCAACCCCTCCAGACGTTGACGCAAGGCATCCAGCTCAGGGTTTGAATCGACCTGGGACTCATCGTCCTGGACTGTCACCGGTGCTGACCCGTCCTGGTCCTGCCAGTTGCTGACATCCTTGTTGGCTTCCGGAGGGGCCATGAACAGCCGCTCCTCGTCAGTGCTGGGAACAAAGCCGGCTTCGATGAAGCGCGCCTCGTAGCCGGCATCGCTGCAGAACAGCTCAACCTCCTCTCGATCCAGACCCTCAACGGTCGGTACAGGGAAGTCCTGAGCCTCGAGAAGTCCCGCGTAACGCTCAGCGTCATCAAGGTTCTCGAACAGAAGCACCACGGTCCGTCCGCCGACCTCGAGGGAATGAATGCCTTCGCTGTCACTGCCGGCGTCGAACAGGAGAACGTGCACTCTCATGGCATCGCTGAGCAGACCGGGAGTCTGTCACTGATCATTTGTGGCTGCTCATGAATCGGCTGCTCCTCGAGGCTGATGCAGATCTCAGAGACCATCAGCCTCGAGGGCCAGTTCCTGCAGTCGGCGGTAGAGAGCGCGCTCTGCATCGCCAAGATCGGCTGGGATCACGATCACAATTTCAACGAGCTGATCACCACGACGATCGTCCATTTCCAGACCTCGATCCCGCAGACGCAGCAAGCGGCCGCTGGAGGAGCCAGGTGGGACCTGGAGGGTCACAGGACCATCCAGGGTGGGAACATCAACGGCGCAGCCGAGGGCAGCGTCCGGAGGGAACAGCTCGAGTCTGTAGTGGACTCTCAGGCCATCAATTCTCAGGCCCTCTGGCGTCACAACCCTCAGTTGAAGAAAGTGGTCACAGCCACCGGCCGCGACACCCTCCAGACGCAAACGCCAGCCATCGCCGGCCAACGGCGGAGTGTCCAGCTCCACGACCATGCCACCGTCCAAGGTCAGCTCGACGGTGGTGCCGTACAACGCCTGTTCGGGAGTGAGCTCCACAAGGGATTCAAGATCTTCGCTCGCCCTGACCGGCGGTGGACTGGGGGGACTCGTGACCGGGGGCTCCGTCCGAGCCGATGGCGCGCCCTCGGGGCGGGGGGTCGCGACCGGTTCAGGCTCGACAGAGGTGCTGGCTCGACCCAGAACCACGTCGAGATAATCCTCGAAATCGGGAAATCCACTGGCGAACGGGTCGTCGCTGGCGCCACCCGGAACAGCGCCGGTCTCCCAGGCCTGGCGCCGCCGTGGATCACTGAGAACCGCATAGGCCTCGTTGACGAGTTTGAAGCGCTCTTCAGCAACGGGGTCATTGCCGTTGAGATCCGGATGCCAACGCCTGGCCTCACGACGGAACGCCCGCTTCAGCTGCTTGGCATCACTGTCTGGCGGCAGTCCCAGTAAGGACCAGTAATCCGGTTCAGCGACGGAAGTCATCGTCCCAGGGATCAAGATCTCGCCGGCTCATGCCGCGACTGCGTGCGGGAGGACGCCCGGAATTCGCCCACGGGTCATCCTCCCAGTCGTCATCCGAAAACAACTCATCTTTCAGGGAACCAAGGGTGTTGCGGATGCCTTGCAGGGGATTGCTGTCGACCTGTCGTTCCGCCGACAAGCGACGGTTGAGGCCGAACAGAGCCTCTTCCAGGCCACTGGTGGCGAGATCGAGATCCTGCAGATTCTCCTGATCCAGACAGTCCTGAACATCGCGCATCGCCATCTCCACCGCTCGCTGCTGACGCTCGGCTCCGTACGGCCCGAATTCCAGTGCTGCATCCCGTAAACGGCGTTCAGCCTGGGCCACCAGGGTCTGCGATCGGTTGCGCCGTTCGACCTGCTTGCGGACTCGGCGATCCTCATCTGCACGGGCTTCAGCCTCCGCCAGCAGGGCCTGAACCTCATCCTCATTGAGATTCGAGCCACCTTGAATCGAAACCGACTGCTTGCGTCCGGTGGTTCGATCGGTTGCGCTCACCTGCAGCAGGCCGTTGGCGTCGATGTCGAAGGCAACCTGCACCTGCGGCACGCCCCTCGGAGCTGGAGGAATCCCGGACAAGCGGAAGCGACCAAGGGATTTGTTGTCGGAAGCCATCTGACGTTCCCCCTGCCAGACATGGATTTCAACGGAGGACTGATTGGCTTCCGAGGTGCTGAAGACATCGGACTGACGGACGGGGATGGGTGTGTTCCGGGGAATCAGAACCTTCATCAGTCCACCGACGGTCTCGAGGCCGAGGGACAGCGGTGTCACATCGTTGAGCAGCAGATCCCTCAGTTCACCCGTGAGGATGCCGGCCTGAACCGCTGCACCGATGGCCACCACCTCATCGGGATTGACGGACTGACAGGGATCGAGTGGCACCAAGGTTCGGACCAGCTGTTGAACCATGGGCATCCGCGTCGCGCCACCAACCAGAACCACATCATCCACATCGTCAGCAGCCCAGCCGGAATCCCGCAAGGCCGCCTGAACCGGACTCAGGAGGCGATCGAGCAGGTCTGGACAGAGGGATTCGAAGGTGGAGCGATCGAGGGAGGTCTCGATGTGCAGCGGTCCCTCGGGTCCGGTGGCGATGAACGGCAGCGAGATGGGAGTGCTGAGAACGCCGGACAGTTCCTGCTTGGCCTTTTCTGCCGCCTCGGTCAGCCGCTGCAAGGCCTGACGATCACGCCGCAGATCGATCTCATGCTCCTTCAGGAAGGCATCCGCCATCCAGTTCACGATCCGTTGATCAAAGTCGTTGCCTCCCAGTTGGGTATCCCCGTTGGTGGACTTGACGTCGAAGACCCCGTTTGCGATCCGCAGCAGGGACACATCAAACGTTCCGCCGCCAAGATCGAAAACCAGGACCCGACGCACCGCACTGCGGTCAAAGCCGTAGGCCAGGGCTGCCGAGGTGGGCTCGTTCAGGATTCGCTCGACTGAAATCCCAGCGAGTCGACCGGCATCACGGGTCGCCTGACGCTGCGCATCGTTGAAATAGGCCGGCACCGTGATCACAGCGGCTTCGACCGTTTCCCCCAGGTAGGTGGAAGCATCATCCACAAGCTTCCGAATGATGCTCGCAACGAGTTCTTCAGGGGCGTACTCCCGCTCAGTGAGGGGACAGGGGATACGGACCTGACCTCTGTCATTGGCTCGAACCGTGTAGGGAACGGTGAGGCTGCTGTCGTCAAGTTCATCCCATTCACGCCCGACAAAACGCTTGAGATTCGAAAAGGTGTTGCGGGGGCTCAACACCAGCTGACGTCGGGCCAGCTGACCGACCAGCAGCTCCTGATCCTTGCTGTATCCGACGACAGACGGTGTGGTTCGACCGCCCTCGGCATTAGCGATCACCTGGGGACGGCCGGCTTCCAGCACTGCAACGACAGAGTTTGTCGTCCCCAGGTCAATCCCGACGATCCGCCCCATGACTGCGCGCTTGGAACCCCCACGCTACCGACATCATCCAGTCTGCAAGCTTGAAAAACCGCTCTGTTAAAGCGTTCTTAGTGACCCAAAGCACGTTGGCAGATAGTTTGGCCGGGTGCTTGATGCAAACGGATGTCCAGCGGTGCAGACCAGCTCTACCGACTTCGACACCGTCCGCCATCAGAGAGACTGGTGGATATTGGCTTCAAAAATGTCGTTGTGATTCTGGCCTCAATGGTGGCCTTGATTCTTTTTGCAATCCTGCTTGTTGTCTTCCTTGGTGGCCTTGAATCGATGGGTCGCTACGGATGGTCATTCTTAACAACTTCAAACTGGAATCCGGTTGATGATGAATACGGAGCAGCCGCAGCGATTTACGGAACCCTTGTTACATCCTTTTTGTCTCTATTAATTGCCGTTCCTCTCGGCGTAGGCACTGCAATTTTCATCACAGAAAATATTATCCCGCGTGCAATCAGACAGGTCATTGGAGTGATGGTGGAACTCCTCGCTGCGATTCCTTCGGTGGTTCTGGGCCTCTGGGCGATCTTCGTGATGGAACCGTTTATTCGCCCCGCCCTTGACTTGCTTCACACCCTGCTGTGGTGGCTGCCCTTCTTCAGCACACCGCCCATGGGTCCTGGAACAATGCCGGCCGTTCTGATTCTGGTTGTGATGATTCTGCCGATCATCACAGCGATCTCAAGGGACTCCCTGAATCAGGTCCCGACAAAGCTGAGGCAGGCTGCCTATGGCATCGGAACGACGCGATGGGGGGCCATCTTGAATGTGATTCTTCCGGCCGCGATATCTGGAATTGTTGGTGGTGTGATGCTGGCGCTGGGACGAGCGATGGGAGAAACCATGGCAGTCACAATGATTATTGGAAACTCCAACAATTTCAATCTCTCGTTGTTGGCACCTGGGAACACGATTGCATCCATGCTTGCCAATCAGTTTGGTGAAGCTGACGGTTCTCAGGTGTCATCACTGATGTATGCAGCTTTCGTGTTGATCGTTATGACGTTGGCCGTCAATATCATTGCGCAATGGATGGTGAGAAGACTCAGTCTTAAATATTGATCCAATGGTTACTATCTCCCAGACTCAATCGATCAACAAGCGCACAGATCTGACTTACAAGCCAGATATCAAGCGTAATATTATCAGTCGCATTCTCACCATCCTGGCCGGACTTTTTTCAACGGTTTCCGTTTTACCACTGATCCTGGTGCTTGGTTATGTTCTTCTCAAAGGCGCATCCAAGATCAGCCTCACACTGTTAACCGAACTGCCCCCTCCACCCGGCCTGGATGGCGGCGGCATCGGAAACGCCTTGGTTGGAACGTTTGTCGTTACGGCAGTTGCTGCATTGGTTGCCATTCCAATCGGGGTTGGTGGTGGCATTTATCTGGCCGAATACTCCCGCAGTGGACCCTTCGCTCAATTCATAAGATTTGGGACCAATGTTCTCTCCGGCATCCCATCAATCATCGCCGGTGTATTCATCTACGGGACGATCGTGACCAGCCGGATTGTCTTTGGCAATGCCTACAGCGCACTTGCCGGAGGCATGGCACTGGCGATTTTGATGTTACCGACAGTGATCAAAACAACCGACGAGGGACTGAAACTCGTTCCCAATGATTTGCGGCGAGCCTCACTTGGTGTTGGAGCATCACGCTTCATGACCATCATTCGTGTCACGCTCCCCTCAGCCTTTACACCCATTGCCACTGGCATCGTGCTCGCGATTGCCAGGGCCGCTGGAGAAACAGCACCGCTGATCTTCACGGCCCTGTTCTCACAGTTCTGGCCAGACAGTCTGTTCAACCCAATCGCCACGCTCTCCGTACTGATCTACAACTTTGCAAACATGCCCTACGACGCGCAGATTGAACTGGCCTGGGCCGCTTCCTTTGTTCTGGTGGCACTGGTCCTGATCCTCAATCTTTTCTCCCGCTGGCTGGCTCGATTCGCCTCAAGGTGATCGACAATCCAATGCTGCTCCTGTCCTCCTGAGCCCCCGTTCTGCGTCATGACCGCAACAACCCAACAGACCGAGCAGCACCAACAGGCGAGTGAGACTGCGATATCCCTCCAGAACGTCACCATCAGCTACGGCCAGTACGAAGCTGTTCGAAACGTTTTTTGCGAGATTCCACGCGGCAAGGTCACAGCCTTCATCGGGCCTTCAGGCTGCGGTAAATCAACTGTTCTGCGTTCGCTCAATCGCATGAACGACTTGATTGAGGGCTGTTCATTGAAGGGACGCGTCTTGTTTGATGGTGTTGATTTATATGGAAGCAACATTGATCCAGTGGAAGTGAGACGCCGGATTGGCATGGTGTTCCAGCAACCCAATCCCTTCCCTAAAAGCATTTATGAAAACATTGCATTCGGTGCCCGGATCAATGGATTCACGGGCAATATGGATGAATTGGTTGAACGGTCACTTCGACAGGCAGCTGTTTGGGATGAATGCAAAGACATTCTGGACGAAAGTGGCTGTTCACTCTCCGGTGGTCAACAACAACGATTGTGCATCGCGCGCACAATTGCCATCCAACCTGAGGTGATCCTGATGGATGAACCCTGTTCAGCACTGGATCCAATTTCAACATTGAAAATCGAGGAAACGATGCATGAGCTCAAGAAAAGCTTCACCATCGTGATCGTCACCCACAACATGCAGCAAGCCGTTCGCGTGAGTGATATGACGGCCTTTTTCAATGCAGAAGCTGTTGAAGGTGGCAGTGGCAAGGTGGGCTACTTGGTTGAATTCAATGACACAGAAAAAATCTTCAATTCGCCTCAACAGCAAGCCACCCAGGACTACGTGTCGGGGCGTTTTGGTTAATCCTTAACGCACGATTGCATTGATTCTGAGCAATTCGTGGCAATAAAAAACCGGCCCCTTGGGACCGGTAAAGCGGAGAGCGAGGGATTCGAACCCTCGATAGAGTTGCCCCTATACAGCATTTCCAGTGCTGCGCCTTCGACCACTCGGCCAGCTCTCCACCGGCTTATGTGGGGCAGATGCGAATGTAGCAGGACACTCCCAGCAGATTGGCATGCGACCCAGGCACAGGATCACTGTTCACTGGCGCCAGGAAAATCGCTCCATCACCCATGAGGTTCCTGAAGGGGACTACATCCTGCGCAGTTTCGAACTTCAAGGCGATCCCTTGCCCTTCTCCTGTCGCAACGGTTGCTGCACCAGCTGCGCCGTTCGGGTCCTGTCGGGCTCCCTTGATCAACGCGAAGCGATGGGCTTATCAAAGGAGTTGCGGGCCCAGGGTTACGGCTTGCTCTGTGTTGCCAGGGCAACGGGCCCCCTAGAAGCAGAAACCCAGGACGAAGATGAGGTCTACGACCTGCAGTTCGGCCGTCATTTCGGCAGGGGGACGGTTCAGCGGGAGATCCCCCTTGAGGAACTGGAAACCTGGAAGGATTGAGTCGATGTCCCGTTCGATCTGCAGGGATTCAGCCGTTGCTGCTGGGCTAGATGACATCCAACTGAAACGACTGGCTGAGGTGGCCCGCACCACGGCCGATCGAGGCGGCCAGGAATTGATGCGCCATTACGGGAAGCTCTCCAGCGTTGAAAACAAGGGACGCCTGGGCGACCTGGTGACCAACGCCGATCTTGCTGCCGAACGCATCGTGCTTCAGGCACTCGAAGCCACAACACCTGAGATCGCTGTGCTGGCCGAGGAAAGTGGCGCGCAAGGCGAACAGGATGGTCTTCGTTGGTGTGTGGATCCTCTCGATGGCACCACCAACTTCGCCCACGGTTATCCCTTCTTTGCCACGTCCATCGGGCTCACCTGGAAACAGCAGCCGATTCTCGGGGCCATCGCCGTTCCTTTTCTCAACGAGACCTACTGGGCAGCCCCCGGGATCGGGGCCTTCTGCAACGACCAGAGCATTCGAGTCAGTGCCTGCCGTCAACTGGACGATGCCTTGCTTGTGACCGGTTTCGCCTACGACCGGCATACCCGCCTGGACAACAACTACGCCGAGTTCTGCTGGTTCACCCATCGCACCCACGGAGTCCGTCGAGGGGGAGCGGCGGCGGTTGATCTCGCGTTTGTCGCCACCGGGCGGCAGGACGGTTACTGGGAACGAGGACTCGCTCCATGGGATCTGGCGGCTGGCGTCGCCTTGGTTGAGCTGGCCGGCGGCATCGTGAGTGGATACAAAGGCGAGCCGTTTGATATCAACACAGGTCGGATCCTGGCCTGTGGTCCCGACCTTCATCAACAGATGGTTGAGGGCCTCGCCGAGGTGACGCCTCTGGACGGAACCAGTTACGGAGCCCCTGAGATTCAGACCATGGGAGCTTGATCCTGGGCCTGGGACCGTGACCCCTCAACAGTCAGGCCAAGCTCTCCGTCTCCGTCAGACGTCAGGGGGCAGAGCAACGCTGCACCCGGAGGAGAAAACACTTGATTAGACAATCATTGGTGCAATCGAAACCATCACCAACATCAGGCCTGCAACATTAGATGGTGTCTAAATGTTGCTAAAGTAAAGTATTGCCTGAGATCAATAACACCAATACTACAGGCAACGGAATCAAACCTGCAATCAACCAAGCGCTACAAGCTCAAGTGCTCAAGCAGGCCTGCCAGGGCGGTAATTCTGCCGTATAAAGTTCAGTTTTTCAGGTCTCAACATGGATCAAGCCACGATGTCACTGTCGTGACACCCTGAGCCTGAACCGTTCAGGAGCATCCCTGGAGTTCACAATCCGAGAATGTGCATGCCGTGAAGTCTTTGACACTCATCGGCGTTCTATTCGCTACAGCATCTCCAGTTCAGGTTTTCGAGTATCCAGTTGAGATCACCAGGATCTGAGAAGCCAATAATAGAACTGGAAAGCATGGACGACGACGTTCGATGATGCAACAAGGTTCTGTTCAACGATCTCGACTCTCGCCATGCGCTGTTGAATGCGATGACCCAGGCAAATCACAGCTTAAACATTTGAGGAAGCGAAAGTCGATATCCTGATGTCTCAGTCAAAAGAGCAAGGATTGTCGAAAAAAGATATCGAATCAGGACTAACTCTTGCGGTTATAATGATGTCGAATTGTCCGATCGAAACCGGCCGAAATAACGCCAGAAATTGACAGTTCGGGGCAGCATTCCTGATCCATCTTCAGGCCCGTTGCGGAGGCCCTTGTTGTGATGACGCTGCGCCGGGCGAGAGGCTGAAAACCCTTGTCAGAACTGAAGTGTTACTGTTCGCAGAGGTTCAGACTGAACAGTTGACCCATGGCGCTGCAACCCGCCGCCGGCGCACGGGATCTCAATCCTCTTCAGGTCGAAGGCAATCGCGTGCTCAGCGAGAGGCTTGCGGCGGTGTATCGCCTCTGGGGGTACGACGAAGTCTCCCCGCCTCGGGTTGAACGCCTCGACACGCTGATGGCTGGTGATGCCATTGCCATCAACGATGTCGTCAGACTCGTTGCGGATGATCCGCTGGGCCTGCGGCCGGAGATGACCGCCTCAATCGCAAGGGCAGCTTGCACGCGCCTGGCCTCACGCTCGCGCCCCCTGCGTTTGTGGGCCTCCGGAACCGTGTTCCAGAGTCGCGCCGCTGATGAAGGTGGTCAGTTCATTGAAGAAAACCTCCACAGCGGCGTGGAGCTCTTCGGCGTGAAAGGCATTGAAGCCGAGATGGAACTGCTCTCGCTGCTCATCGCCGCAGTGAAGACCCTGGATCTGCCGGACGTTCAACGGCCGCAGCTGCTGTTCGGGCACACCGCCCTGATGGATCTGGTCCTGAAGCCCTACGAGGGTGACAGGCGAAACGCCATCCGATCAGCACTGGTGCGTTTCGACCGTCTCGCCATCGAGGCCATGGATCTCCAGCTAGACCAACGCGAGATGCTGCTGCTCCTGCTCGACAGCCGCGGTGAACCTCAGCAGCAGCTGCAGCATCTGAGCAACCTGTTCGGACATCAGCCCGTGTTTCAGGAGTTGATGAGGCTCAGCCAGTTGCTGGAACCAGCGGCGGGCGCTCTGGGATTGGGGTTGCAGCTGGACACCACCTTTCAACCTGCGTTCCAGCTCTACACAGGTTTGGTGTTTCAGCTGGTCTGTCAGGGCAAAGCATCCCCGGTCGTGATCGCCCGTGGTGGGCGGTATGACGACCTGGTTTATCGCTGCGGTGCCAGAGGCGAACACGCGGCCGGGGTCGGCTTCAGCTTTGCCATCGACCCCATTCGGGAGCTTCTCGGCGAGACCCCCAGACATGCGCAGCGCGACGCCATCGTTTTGGTGGCTTTTTCGCCCGAAAGCTCACTGGAATCGGCTCTCCGGCATCAGAGTCAATGGCACCAGAAGGGGTGTCGCGCCTTCGTTGAACTCGCCCCCGTCGCCAATCGCCAGGCGGCAGAGGAGATGGCCACGGTGCGCCGGGCCGATCAGCTGGACTGGATCGATTCCTAAAGTCGCCTTTTTCACCGATCCGTCATGCCCCACACCATTGTCACGGATGTGTGCGAAGGAGTGGCTGATTGCGTTGATGCCTGTCCCGTGGCCTGTATCGATCAAGGCAACGGCAAGAACAGCAAGGGGACGGACTTCTACTGGATCAACTTTAATACCTGCATCGACTGTGGAATCTGCCTGCAGGTCTGCCCGGTGGATGGGGCGATCCTGGCGGAGGAACGACCCGACCTTCAGAAGGCGGGCTGAACGGAAGGTACGGAGACCTCACCCCCGGGGACGCTTGAGGGGCTGCAGCACTGATTCCTAAGGTCGGATTTTCGCGCTGTAGCCATGCCGGTGATGGACGAGCAGGGTCAGATTCAGATCCACACCGAGAACATCTTCCCGATCATCAAGAAGGCCGTCTATTCCGGTCATGAGGTGTTCCTGCGGGAACTCGTCAGCAACGGTGTTGACGCCATCAACAAGCGCCGGATGGCTGCCATGGGCGGCGACTGCAGTGAAGGCGATGAGGGAGCCATCCAGATCCGCATCGATCGGGAAGCGAAGACGGTCACGATTTCTGACAACGGCATCGGCATGACCGCCGATGAGGTGAAGCGCTACATCAATCAGGTGGCCTTCTCAAGCGCCGAAGATTTTCTCGAAAAATACAAACAGGAAAGCGACGCCATCATTGGTCACTTTGGCCTTGGTTTCTATTCCAGTTTCATGGTCGCTGATCGCGTCGAACTGCTGACGCGATCAGCCCGGCCAGACAGTGAAGCCGTGCGTTGGAGCTGCGATGGTTCCCCCAATTTCAGCCTGACCGCCGCTGAACGCGACGACGCCGGAACGGATGTTGTATTGCATCTGATGGAGGACGAACTCGAATATCTCGAGCCGACTCGACTGCGCACGTTGATCAATACCTACTGCGACTTCATGGCAGTTCCGGTGCAACTGGAAGGGGAAACAGTCAACAAACGCGATGCTCCCTGGCGGAAAAGTTCCCGAGATCTGAAGGATCAGGATTACATCGATCTCTATCGCTACCTCTACCCCTTCCAGGGAGACCCTTTGCTCTGGGTTCACCTGAATACCGATTACCCCTACAACCTTCAGGGCATCCTCTTTTTCCCCAGGCAAAGCGGTCGCGCCGACTGGGAAAAAGGTGAAATCAAGCTGTATTGCAACCAGGTGTTTGTCAGCGACTCGATCAAGGAGGTGGTTCCGCGCTACCTGCTGCCCCTGCGTGGTGTCATCGATTCCCCCGACATCCCCCTGAATGTCAGCCGCAGTGCTCTGCAGACCGATCGGCGGGTGAGGTCAATCGGCAACTTCGTCGCCAAAAAAGTGGCCGACCGCCTGCGCAACCTCAAACAGGACGACCCTGCGGCCTACGCCGATGCCTGGGAAGCTCTGGCGCCATTCGTGAAGATCGGAGCGATGGAGGATGAAAAGTTCGCTGATCAGATCGCCGAATTGATTCTGTTCGGCACCACCGCCACCGCCGGGGAGGGCGATGATCCCGATCCGATCGGCGCCGGCGAGAAGTCCTTCACAACCCTGGCTGGCTACCGGGCAAGGCTCTCGTCCGACCACAGCAATCGCATCCTGTACAGCACAGACGATCTGGCTCAGGCCAGTGCGTTGAATCTCTGGACATCACAGGGGGCAGAGGTGCTGAAGCTTGAAACGGTGATCGACACCCAGTTCATTCCCTGGCTCGAGAGTCGTCACGACGATCTCAAGTTCCAGAGGGTTGATGCCGAGCTGGACGACAGTTTCCAGGACGATCAGACCGAGTTGTCTGATCAGGACGGCACCACCCAGTCGGAAACCCTGCGCACGCTGCTGAAGGACGCTCTCGCCAATGACAAGGTGACCATCCAGGTTCAGTCCCTCAAAGCCGACAACGCCCCGCCCACGATGATTCTGCTGCCGGAGCAGATGCGTCGGCTCAACGACATGGGTGCGCTGATGGAGCAACGGTTGCCTGGCCTGCCTGACCATCACGTGCTGCTGGTGAATCGCCGCCACCCCCTGGTGGAAGGACTGCTGAAACTGAAGTCCGGTTCAGTGCTCGTGGGCAGCGGCGAGACATCGCCGAGCGAACAGCTTGCCAGAGATCTCGGCCGTCATCTTTACGACATGGCACGACTTGGGGTTGGCGGACTTGAACCCAATGAGCTGGCTGGATTCCAGACCCGCAGCGCTGAGCTGATGGGAGCCCTGATGCAGCGGTCTGTCTAGGGATTTGCTTTGGTAAAGTGTTAAATAGGGGCTTTTTAAAGCCTGATTAACCACAGTTCAAGGGTCAGCGCCATGTCGCGGGTGTGTCAGCTCACAGGTACACGAGCCAACAACGGCATGGCTGTGAGCCATTCCCACATACGGACCAAAAAGCTGCAGCAGGCCAACCTGCAGCAGCGACGCCTGTGGTGGGCTGAAGCCAAGCGATGGGTGAACCTCCGCGTGACCACCCGAGCCCTGAAAACAATTCAGAAGAAGGGGCTGGGCGCCTATGCCAAGTCCCTCGGAATCAACCTGGCCAAACTCTGATCCAAGCAGCATGCGCAGACGCGACCTGTTGAACCGCGCTGCATTGTTGCTGGCCGCGCTCACCATCCAGCCCGGGAAAACTCGGGCTCTGGGTGGCGTGGTTCTGAACAGTGGAGAAGCCGTTCCTGATTTTGTCCTTCCAGGCTCAAGTCAGTCTGAGCCGGACCGAAACGAGTGGTCCCTGACCGGTTTCAAGGGACGCTGGCTCGCGTTGTACTTCTATCCCAGAGATTTCACAGGCGGTTGCACCCTGGAAGCTCGCGGCTTCGAGGCCCTGCATGATGAGTACCAGGCTGCCAATGCTGAGATCGTCGGCATCAGTGCCGACAGCGTGGATGATCACGAGTCCTTCTGTGCCAGTGAAGACCTCAGCTTCCCGCTGCTCTCCGATCCCGATGGAACCGTCAGCAAAGCGTATGGATCCTGGATGGCTCCCTATTCGCTTCGCCACACGTTTCTGATCGACCCCGACGGTGTTTTAAGAGAGCGCTGGGTCGCGGTTCGACCGACCGGTCACGCCAGGGAAGTTCTGGATTCGCTGGTGAATCTCCAGAACAAGACGGCTGTTTGACAAATGCGCCCTATTGAAGAAGGGTGGACCAACGAAAAGGAGTGGTAGAGATGGCGGAAATTGAAGGTGGCAGTTCATTCATCATTCTTTATCACCGCACACCGTTTGACGAGGGTAAGAACGAATCAGGCGAACGTATTTGGATCGATCAAAAAAGTCCTAATGGGATTATCCCAACCCTCAGAAACTTATTTCGGGGAAGTACAGATGGCACCTGGATTGCTTGGCGACGTGTTGATCACCCGGAACAAGTTGAGGACGAACGCATCACAATGGACAATCCGTCCCACTTCACACTGAGGCGGATTCCTCTTCACGACAAACAGATATCAAGCTTTTATCACGTCACATCGAAAGAATCTTTCTGGCCAATTCTTCATACATTTCCAACCCATTTCAACGTTAACAACGCTGATTGGGCGATTTTTGAGGAAGTCAATCAACGCTTCGCTGATGCCGCCTGCCGCGAAGCCTCCCACGGCGCCATCGTTTGGGTTCATGACTACAACCTCTGGCTGGCTCCAGGTTTCATCCGTGCCCAACGCCCGGATCTCAAAATCGCTTTCTTCCACCACACACCATTTCCAAGCAACGATGTTTTCGCCATCCTTCCCTGGCGTGAACAGATCCTTGAGAGTCTTCTCTGTTGCGACATCGTTGGTTTTCACATCCCGAGATACACCGAAAACTTTGCACGTGCGGCCAGCACACTGATCGGTTGTGAGCGCGGACCGAAACGCCCCGTCGACAGCAAGTTCATCACTGTTGGCACGGCTCTCTCGGAAGCCACGGTCACGGACTGGTTGCAGCACAACGGTCGTCGGATCCAGCTGCTCAGCTCACCGGTGGGGACGTCACCCGATGTGATTCAGCAGCTCAGCTGGAGCGCATCTGTCGAAAACTACGGTGAATTGATTGTTCAGGACACAAAAAAGGGGCGCAAGCTGATCCTGTCCGCAAGCCGGGTGGACTACACCAAAGGCAACGAAGAACTGCTGCTGGCGTTCGAACGGCTCCTCGAGCGGCGCAGTGACCTGCATGGGGAGGTGGTGCTGATGCTCGCCTGTGTTGCCGCCGCGAGCGGCATGAAAATCTATGAGGACACCCAGAGGTCGATTGAAGAAATCGCCGGCCGAATCAATGGTCGTTTCAGTCAGATCGACTGGGTGCCCATCCGCTTCTCGACCCGACGCATCCCCTATGAGGAGATGATCGCCTGGTTCAGCCACGCGGACGTCTGCTGGATCACCCCCCTTCGGGATGGTCTCAACCTTGTCGCCAAGGAATACGCAGCGGCTCGCAAGCACCGAGGTGGGGTGCTGGTGCTGTCGGAATTCACGGGCGCCTCGGTTGTCCTTGAAGGTGCCGTCTTGACCAATCCCTATTCCAATCGGCGTATGGATGACGCCATCGAGTCAGCGCTTTCGATGTCCGAGGAGGAACAGAGGGAACGGATGGGATGGATGACCGACGCTGTCGAGCGCTACACGGTGAAGGACTGGGCGGATGAGCAGCTCGCCGGCTTCCCTCAGCCAGTGGCTCCATGACCCTGGGCCGACGTCTGCTCGGCGGCCTTCTGGCTCTGTTCCTGATCTCAGCAGGTTTTGCCTGGTCCCAGTTCCGGGCCCCGGAGGTGGTTTCAATCCTGATGGCCGCCCCGTTCGCCGATGCCACAGCACCGCTGGTGGAGCGATTCAATCAGGAGAATCGCGGCAGGATCCGGCTTTCCATCACGCGGGGCCCGAGGGACACCGAATCGATCTCCGATCTGGCGATCAGCAGCCTGCTGCTTGGCAAGCCGCTTTACGACGCCCTGTTGATGGACGTCACCTGGCTGCCGAAATATGCCGAAGCAGGCTGGCTGGAACCACTGGATCCCTGGTTTGGTGACACGGAACTCAATGCCCTCCAGGACGGTGCACGTCTCGGCAACAGCTACGAGGGAACGCTCTACCGCTGGCCGCTTGTCGCCGATGTGGGGATGCTCTACTGGCGGACCGATCTGATGACGTCACCGCCGCAAACCCCGGAGGACCTGGTTCGTATCGGTCGTGCTCTCCAGGCTGTCGATCAGACCAAGTACGGCTTTGTCTGGCAGGGGCGCCAATACGAAGGGCTCAGCTGCGATTTCCTGGAAGTGCTGGAGGGTTTCGGAGGAGAGTGGCTGGATCCTTCCAGCGGTGAACCAAGGCTCGACAGCAACGAGTCGATCGCCGCAGCAACATGGCTCGAATCGTTGATCAACAGTGGAATCAGCCCAAAGGCGGTGACGAATTTCGCTGAACCGGAAAGCCTCCAGGCCTTCAAGGCTGGTGATGCCGCCTTCATGCGCAACTGGCCCTACGCCTATGCCGAACTCCAGAAGTCCGACAGTGCGGTTCGAGGTCATGTGGCAGTGACGACGATGGTGGCAGAGAACGGCGAACAGCCGACTGCAACCCTCGGCAGTTGGGGCCTGTCGGTGCTCAGTGACTCCTCCCACAAGACATCCGCCGTGGAGGCGATCCGCTATCTCACCTCCGACGCCGCCCAGCGGGAGCGCTTCCTCAACCAGGGCTACACGCCAACGTCAGCCGTGTTGTTCAACGACCCTGAACTGGTGGCTGTCTCGCCGGTGCTGCCGGACATCGCTCGCGCCCTCTCAGTGGCCGTCCCTCGACCTCCGTCTCCGCTTTACGCCCAGCTCAGCGATGTGGTGCAGAGATCCCTCAGTGCTGTGCTGACCGGGGAACAATCCGCTGAGCAGGCCATGGAGGCGGCCCAGCGCAACAGTCGAGTGATCTTGCAATCCGCTGGAGGGAAGGCATGAACGCACTGCTGATCGTTCCGGCACTGCTGCTCATTGCCATCGTCTTCGGCTATCCGATGCTCCGTTACGGATGGTTGAGCTTTCATGCCGATTCCGTCCTCACCGGCCTGATCCCTGTGCCGAACGGAGGCGCCAACTGGCAGCGACTCCTTGCGGACGCACGGTTCTGGCAGGACACGCTGCAGACGGGGCGCTTTGCGCTGATCTCCGTTGGCCTCGAATTGCTTCTGGCTCTGGCCATCGCTCTGCTGCTCGATCAACGCTGGCGAGGGCGAGCCGCCGTCCGTGCCCTCACCCTGCTGCCATGGGCCCTGCCCACAACGATGATGGCGCTGGGCTGGCGCTGGATTTTCAATACCCCCTACGGACCGCTTGAACAGCTCGCCAAGGCTCTTGGGCTGCCGGCCCTCAATCTGCTCGCAGACCCTGGCTGGGCCTGGCTGGCGACCGTCATGGCCGATGTGTGGAAAACAACCCCGTTCATCACGCTGATCCTGCTGGCCGGACTGCAAACGATCCCCGCTGATCTCTTCGAGGCCTTCCGCCTGGAGGGGGGACGACCCTTGCAGGCTCTCCGGACCATCACCCTTCCATTGCTGGTGCCCTACATCCTGCTCAGCCTGCTGTTTCGGCTGGCCCAGGCCTTCGGAGTATTCGATCTGATCCAGGTGCTCACCGGCGGCGGGCCGGCAGGCAGCACCGAAAGCCTGGCCCTCTATGCCTATCTGAATGCCATGCGTTTTCTCGATTTCGGGTACGCCGCCACCGTGATGCTTGGAGGCTTCCTGCTGCTCACGCTGTTCATCGTGCTGGCCGGTCTGATCCTCAGGGCCACGCGCGTGATCAACCCGGCTGAACCATGACGCAACGTCGCATCTGGATCGTGCTCCTGCTGGCATGGTCCCTGTCCCCCATGCTCTGGCAGCTGATCAGCTCCTTCAGCAGTGATGAAGCTCTGATCTCAGCTGGCGTCTCAGTTCAACAGCGCTGGACATTGCAGCACTACCGGGAACTGTTTCTGAGCGACCCTCCGTTCTGGACGTACCTGCTCAACAGCACGGTCGTGGCGACGGAAACAACGTTGCTCACCCTGTTGCTGGCGTTGCCGGCCGCCTACACCCTCGCCCGTTTGCCGGCCGGATGGCGGCGCGCCAGCCGGTTGCTGATCACGGCCGCTGCTCTGTTTCCCTACGTGCTTCTCTTCCTGGCTCTGCTGGAAATCGCCAGGGCCTTTCAGCTCGGCAACAATCTCCTGGCCCTTGCTCTGCCCTATGCAGCCCTGTCGATGCCTCTGGCCCTGTTGTTGCTGAGCGCGGCCTTTGAAGGGTTGCCCAAGGATCTGGAGGATGCGGCACAACTGGAGGGCCTGACGCTGATGCAGCGTCTGCGCTGGGTTCTGATTCCCCTGATCGCTCCGGCGTCCGCGAGCACCGCCATCCTGGTGTTCCTGTTCGCCTGGAACGAATATCCAATCGCTCTTACCTGGATCAGCGACGCGAACCTGCTCACCCTGCCGGTCGCTGTCGCCAGGATTGCCGGCTCATCGATCTACTCCATTCCTTACGGGGCCTACGCCGCTGCCACAGTGCTGGGGTCCATTCCACTGCTGATGCTTGTTCTGATCTTCCAGAAACAGATCGTCTCCGGTCTGACCAATGGAGCGATCAAGGGATGACCGTTGAGCTGCGAGGCATAGGGCGACGGTTTGGCGAGCGCTGGATCCTGCAGCAACTCGACCTGAAGGTTGAGAAGGGGGAATGCGTTGCCTTGCTCGGGGCGAGTGGCTGCGGCAAAAGCACGGCGCTGCGCCTGATTGCGGGTCTGGATCAACCCGACTGCGGGGATCTGCTGATCGAAGGGGAACCGATGGATCGCGTTCCGGCACGACAGAGACGCATCGGCATGGTGTTTCAGAGCTATGCCCTGTTCCCCCATCTCACGGTTCGGGGAAACCTTGATCTCGGGCTTCGGCTGCGCGGCGGAGCGGCTCAGGACAGGCAGCAACGGATCGAAGCCATGTTGGATGTGGTGCAGCTGCGTGAGCTGGCGGACCAACGTCCGGCCCAGCTGTCCGGCGGCCAGCGACAGCGTGTGGCTCTGGCGAGAGCGTTGCTTAGGGACCCGCGGGTGTTTCTGCTCGATGAACCGATGAGCAACCTTGATGCCCAGCTTCGCGACGAACTCAGGCCTGAATTGAAACGGTTGATTCTGGACGGCCCACAACCGGTCCTCTACGTGACCCATGACCAGGTCGAGGCCATGGCGCTGGCCGATCGGGTCGCCGTGATGCGACACGGCCGGATCGAGCAGATCGGAACTCCCCAAGAGCTCTACGACACGCCGTTCACGACCTACGTCGCTCAGTTCATTGGACGACCGCCGATGAATCTGATCGCCGAAGAGAGCAACAGAACCGTGGGTGTGAGGCCGGAACACCTCCAGATCGACGACCGTGGAATGCAGTGCCGAGTGCTGAATCGCGAGTGGCATGGAGCCAGCCAGCAACTGTTGCTGGAGAGCCAGCACGGCACCCTGCGGATGGTCTGCGACGGAACGGAGATGCTCGGAGACTCCCTGCGTGTCAGCTGGCCGAAGCAGCGCGAGCACCACTTCAGTGCCATCGACGGACGCCGCCTCTGACGGTCAGAGCAGCCGCCGTAGCAGTTCGGCATGGGCTGAAGCACGGCTGCGGATCCGCTCGATCGCCTGAGGATCGGCCGGCTGATCCACCGCCTGCCTCCACTGCTGCAGCAAGGTGTCCTGATCGGGACGGTTACGCAGGGAGATGCAGGGCACAGCGGCCATGTCAGCGGCCGCCTCAACCTTGGGGTCGTAACTCAGGGCAGCCATGGGACAGCACACCAGCCTGGCCAGGATGAGGGCATGCAGCCGCATCGGCAGCACCAGACGAGCGTCCTGAACGGTATCCACCACGGCCTGCACGCCATCGGGAACAACGGTGCAGCTTCGGGCCAGAAGATCGGCGGGAACCACCCCGTGCTGCACCAGGGAATCCAGCAGGGACGCATCTTGATGCTGGTGGAAGGCAAGCCAGCGGACGGGTGCATCCAGCTCACGGGCCAGGATCGCCAGGGCCTGGAGCAGCTCCCGCCAATCGTCGTCGTTCAAAAGAGACGTGGGGCGCCAGCTCAGGACCAGAGCCCGGCCACCAATCCAGGGATGACGCGGCAGCTGCCAGACAGGATCAGGAGCCATCTGCATCGGCAGCGTGGGAGCCCAGTGCCGTGCCTGCTCCAGCGAGCGGGCATCCCGCCACGACGCCCCGCTGCAGAAGGGCAGGACCAGCCTCACCATCAGGCGACTGAGGGGCCGCCGCAACGGCCCAAGACCCTGTCCCCAGAGGATCACAACGCGGCCCCGAAGACGCGCCACCACGATCAGCACCAGGTAGTACACGAGGCTGCGGACACTGGTGCTGTCCTGCAGCAAACTTCCCCCGCCCAGAACGAGGGCACGCACGGTTCCGATGCTCCCCAGCACGGACCGGAGGGAGCGACGGTTCACGATCGACGCCGTGGGGGCCAGGCGTCGAACCGCCGAGGCATCACGGGCCGTGATCAGCGGTTTGACGCCTTCCGGCAGCTCCCGCAGCAGCACCTGCAGCAGGGCGTCATCACCAAGGTTGTCCTCTCCGTAGTAACCGCAGAGCAACACATCGGGCGCTCTCGTTGTGCCGACGCCCATAGCCCTCATTGCGCTGACGTCATGATCAGTCGTCCCGCGTTCCTAGGCTGATCCTTGCAGTCAAGGTCTGCATGCACGTCCTGTCGCTGGGCACCTGGTGGATCCACATCGCCTCCGTGATCGAGTGGTGCCTGGCGATCGTGCTGCTGGAACAACGGGGGCTGAGGGGAATGGCGCTTGCCATGCTTCCGGCCCTTGTCAGCGCGATGGCGGCCTGCACCTGGCATCTGTTCGACAACAGCGAGGCCTTGCGCGGGCTTGTGGTGCTTCAAGCCGGCTTCACCCTGGTCGGCAACACAACCCTGGCTATAGCAGCCCTGCAGTTGAAACGTCAGGAGGCGGGTTGAGATGGAATTTGATCTGGCCGCAATCGATCCGGCGCCATTGTTTGCGCTGTCGCTGGTTCCTTATCTGTTCTTTCTTCACTGGGCTGGTCAGTGCAGGAGCATCTCAAAGACAGCTCTGCTGGGGTTTCAACTGACGCTGCTGTTTGTGGTGGTGACCATCGCCGCCGCTGTGATCGCTCTGCGATGCTGCGATGCAGAACTCGTGGACATCGATGCTCTGCATGGAGGAGCGGAAGCATTTCTGACCCTCGGCAATGCGGTTCTGGTGTGGGGCCTGCTGCGACAAACACCCGAAGAGGTGAACAACTCTTAAGAGAGGCGGGCAGAGCCACGCTGACCCCGGATGATGAGGCGTCGCTCCATGGCCTGCATGCTGACCCCTCTCTTTGCCATTGCTCCCGCAACGCTCTCCTGGTCTCCCAAAGTCGCCCTGGTGATGATCGTGTGCAACGTGATCGCCATCGGCATCGGCAAGGCAACGATTAAGCATCCCAGCGAAGGCGCGCAACTGCCCAATCCCGCTTTCTTTGGTGGCATGGGCCACGCTGCCCTGCTCGGCACCACGAGCCTTGGCCACATCATCGGCATCGGCGCCATCCAGGGCCTGGCTGCACGCGGAATTCTCTGAGAACAATCTCGAAAAGGGAGGTCCTGGCGTTAGTCCTTGCGGCCTCCCGATCAAACACTTGGCCGGTCAATCACCGATCGATGCAGCGCTCTCCTTTTGAGTCGTTCTCTTGAACAAGCAAGCTGCAGCTTCATCGTTTCGGCACGAATCCAAGTGATTGAGAATATCGCCGCTCTTCAACGACGGATGTGAGTGACGTTTGGATTGACACCATGCCACTGACACCATGACGTTTAGAAAAAACGTCGTGGATTCACCGCTGCTCGCAACATTGCAGCAGAAATGATCGCCTCCAGATAATTTTTTCTCCACAAGTACCAACAACCTGATGGCCGTTGTTTTTTAAACGGAAAAATTTCCGTGTGGCATCCGCCGGTTGGCTACTCACCTGTGCAGCTCCGCAGACATCTGCCTTCGGCCATCCCGTGCCTGAACCGAAACGTCAGGTCAACTTGGATTCAGACCAAACCGACCTGTTTCTGACCGAGCTCCAGAGGCGAACGCAGATCAAAGTGCTCCAGGATGCGATCCGCCATCTGAGGTGGAGTCAGTCCAAGGTCGTCCTTGCTCTGCTGAGGTGTGGCATGGTCGACCAGCTGATCTGGGATTCCGATCCGCTGCATCTGCACAGGGATCGCCTCGTCCGAAAGAGATTCAAGAACAGCAGAACCAAATCCGCCTGGCAGAGCACCCTCCTCCATGGTCACGACCCTGCCGATGCGTCGGGCCAGAGGATGAATCAGAGCCTGATCCAGTGGACGCAGGAATCGAGCATTGATGACTGTGGCTGACAGTCCGGCCTCCTCCAGCAGGGTGGCCGTTGCCAGGGCCGGATGAACCATGGCGCCATAGGCGATCAGCACCAGGTCATCCCCTTCCCGCAGCAACTCACCGCGTCCAATCGGCAGCGATTCCCAGCCCTCTTCCATCAACGGCGCACCGATTCCGGATCCACGTGGGATCCGAAGGGCAGCCGGGCCGTCATGGTTCAGACAGGTCACCAACATGCGCTGCAGTTCTGCCTCGTCCTTGGGAGCCATCACGGTGAAGTTGGGAATGGCACGCATGTAGCTGATGTCGTACTGACCTTGATGGGTTGGACCATCAGCCCCGACGATTCCTGCCCGGTCCAGAACGAAGGTCACCGGCAGCTTTTGAATTCCCACATCGTGAATCAGCTGGTCGTAGGCCCGCTGCAGGAACGTGCTGTAAATCGCCACAACGGGACGCAGTCCCTCACAGGCCATGCCAGCCGCCAGCGTCACCGCATGCTGCTCGGCGATCCCCACATCTACATATTGATCAGGGATGGCTTTCTGCAGCAGATCCAAACCGGTCCCGGTGGCCATCGCCGCTGTGATCCCAACAACACGGTTGTCCTGCTCGCAGAGCTTCACCAGGGTCTGGCCGAAGACTTTGCTGTAACTGGGTGGTTTGGGGGTTTTGGAGGGAATCGCCTTACCCGTGTTCAGGTCGAAGGCCGACTGGGCGTGGTATCCAACCTGATCAGCCTCGGCGTAGGGATACCCCTTTCCCTTGGTCGTGACCACGTGCACCAGCACCGGGCCACCATCGCGATGGGCCGCTTCAAACGTGCGCTTCATCTCGGCGATGTCGTGACCATCGATCGGCCCCATGTAGGTGAAGCCGAGCTCTTCAAACACCGCACCGACTTTGGGAACAGCCAGACGACGCATGCTGTCTTTGAGGCGGTTCAGCTCAGCCGGCAACTCTCCGCCCATGAAGGGCAGATGACGCACACTCTCCTCAACGCTGCCGGACAGAAACTGCATCGGGGGGCTGAGCCGCATCCGATTGAGATGGTTCGACAAGGCGCCGACAGGGGGGGAGATCGACATGTCGTTGTCGTTCAACACCACCACCAGCGGTGTCTGCGGCAGATGTCCGGCGTGATTGATCGCTTCAAGCGCCATGCCGCCGGTGAGAGCGCCGTCGCCGATCACCGCAACGCAGCGGAAATCCTCTCCACGCTGGTCCCTGGCCATTGCCATCCCAAGAGCCGCCGAGATCGAGGTGCTGGCATGGCCGGCACCGAAATGATCAAAAGGGCTTTCGCTGCGCTTGAGGTAGCCCGCCACGCCGTTTTGTTGCCGGAGGGTGTTGAACCTGCCGAAACGACCGGTGATCAATTTGTGCGGGTAGGCCTGGTGACCCACGTCCCAAACCACACGATCCTTGTCCAGGTCAAGGGTTTGATACAGCGCCAGGGTGAGTTCCACCACACCGAGACCAGGCCCGAGATGGCCGCCGCTGGTGGAGACAACCTCTAGGTGACGCTCCCTGATCTGACGTGCAATGTCCTCCAGTTCCGCGGTGCTGAGACCATGCAATTGATTCGGATGGGTCAGATCTCCGAGATGCATGAACAACCCGCTCCAATCCATGCAATCTACGGGGTCCATCCCTACACCAGATGGCGCATTGCCATGAAGAGAATGGAGGGATGACCGATTATCTGCAGAGAGTCCTGCGTGCCCGTGTCTACGACGTGGCCCGGGAGACGCCACTCGACTTCGCCCCCAACTTGAGTCGGAGGCTGAACAACAGCATCTGGTTGAAGCGAGAGGATCTGCAGCCGGTCTTTTCCTTCAAGCTCCGCGGTGCCTACAACCGCATGAGCAAACTCTCGGCGGACGAGCTGGCTCGGGGTGTGATCGCCTCAAGCGCAGGTAATCACGCCCAGGGAGTGGCCCTCAGTGCCAAGCGCCTTGGCTGTCGTGCCGTGATTGTGATGCCTGCGACAACGCCTGAGGTCAAGGTGAGGGCCGTGCGCGCCCTCGATGGAGACGTCGTCCTGCACGGCGAGACCTATGACGAGTCGTCCGCAGAAGCGGAGCGGCGCTGCCGCGAGGAAGGACTCACCTACATCCATCCCTTTGATGATCCCGAGGTGATTGCCGGCCAGGGGACCATCGGCCTGGAAATCATGCGGCAGTGTGATCAACCACCCCGTGCGATCTACCTGGCGGTGGGGGGCGGAGGCCTGATCAGTGGTGTGGCCTCCTATGTGAAGAGCCTCTGGCCCGATGTGGAACTGATCGGCGTGGAACCGGAGGATGCCGCGGCAATGACGCGCTCGTTGGAAGCAGGGGAGCGCATTGAACTCAACAAGGTGGGGTTGTTCGCCGATGGGGTGGCGGTGCGAAAAGTTGGTGTTGAAACCTTTGCCCTGGCTCAGCGTTACGTCGATCGGATGATCACCGTCGACACCGACGCCATCTGCGCTGCGATCAAGGACGTGTTTGAAGACACGCGATCCATCCTTGAACCAGCCGGTGCCCTGGCCGTTGCTGGCCTGAAGAGCGATGTGGCGGAACGCAGCCTCCTTGATCAGCACCTCGTGGCCGTGGCCTGTGGCGCCAACATGAACTTCGACCGTCTGCGGTTCATTTCCGAACGGGCTGAACTCGGCGAGGAACGGGAAGCGATGCTCGCGGTTGAGATTCCGGAGCGGCCGGGAAGTCTCAGAGATCTGTGCGAGGAGCTGCGAGAACGCAGCCTCACGGAATTCAGCTACCGGATGACCGAGGCCGCAACAGCCCAGATCTTCATCGGCGTGCAGATCCGTGACGAGCAGGACAGAGTTGAACTCGTGCAGACCCTCACCCGTCGGGGATTTCCCTGCCAGGACCTCAGCGACAACGAATTTGCCGTTGTGCATCTGCGCCACATGGTCGGCGGCCGCCTGCCGGCATCAGCACGCGAAACCCGATCAGCCGATTGCCGCGAACTGCTGTATCGCTTCGAATTCCCAGAACGACCTGGAGCTCTGATGACCTTCGTCAGTGCTCTGCATCCCGACTGGAGCATCAGCATCTTTCACTACCGCAATCACGGCTCCGATACGGGCCGAATCGTGGTGGGAGTTCTGGTTCCGGAGGCAGGGCGACCGGAATGGACCCGCTTCCTCGATGACCTGGGATATCCGAGTTGGGACGAAACGGCCAATCCCGCGTACCACCTGTTCCTCTAGGGATTGAGGCGGTACCTTGATGCATCACGAGGGTTGTGATGCCTGGTGTCCCGTCCTTGGCTGCGCGGCTGGAAGCCATCCTTTATCTGAAGGGACGTCCGATCAGCGTTGCCGAGCTCAGTGAACTGTCGCAGTCCGAACGCAGTGAGGTGGAGCAGGCCCTGCTGGTGCTGACAACCGGTTACGCCCAGCGGGACACAGCCCTGGAAATTGTGGAACTGAAGGGGCGTTATTGCCTTCAGTTGCGTCCTGGTCTGGGAGATCTGGTGCAGAACCTGCTGCCAGTGAACCTTTCAACCGCCACGTTGCGGACCCTGGCCACCATTGCGTTGAAGAAAAGAATCCTTCAGTCAGAACTCGTGGATCTCCGTGGCTCGGGTGCCTACGACCACATCAAGGAACTGTTGGCGCAGGATTTCATTGAGCGCCGTCGCCAGAGCGAAGGGCGTTCCTACTGGCTGACGCTGTCCGAGAAGTTTCATCGAACCTTTTCTGTGTTGCCAGACCTTTCCACCGCCGCCATCTCCGAAGCTGCATAAAGTCAGGTAAATCCCCAACGATTCCATGGAGCTTCTAGCGGGCCTGTTTCAGGTGCTTGCCCAGACCCTGCAGATCTATTCGCTGATCCTGATTGTGCGGGTGTTGCTCAGCTGGTTCCCGAATCTGGATTGGGGAAACCCTGTTCTCTCCACGGTGAGTTCGATCACCGATCCCTATCTCAATGCCTTCAGAGGGCTGATCCCGCCGTTGGGGGGCATTGATCTTTCGGCGATCCTGGCCTTCGTCGCCCTGAATCTGATGCAGCAGCTGCTGTTGGGAGCCAGTTCAGACTTCTTCAGGGGTGCTTTGCCGTACTGACGCAAGCTGTTGGGAGGATCAGCAGTTTGAGCGATCAGGCTGTTCAACGTTTCAGGCTGCTCGAGATTTTGGGCTGTTCGACCTTCAGGATCTGGAAACAGGAAATTTGCGCAGAGCTCTGATCAGCCACAAGGGTTCTGTGATGAGCCTCCTGAGTCACAAGGCCCAATGTTCAGGCCTGAAAAGGGGCCTATTGAATCGATTGCTCGAGCGGCAGGAGTTCATCCTCAACACCTGCTCGACTGCGCACAGGAGCGGTGAATCCCCTGGCCCTGGCATTGCGCACATCAAACGGTCCAGGTGTGCCGGCAGGAACGGCGAGTCGCAGAGCAAAGGGGTGGATTCCGGGCTCCACATCACCGATTGATCCCACCCTTGTCCGGTTCTGCAGAACGGGCTCACCGCTGGCATCGAGGATTCGGGCAAACACGTCGGTGTCCACCACAGCACGGCGGGCGGGGTTGTCGACCATGCCACTCAGCACAAAGCAACTGGCACCCATCGGCCGGGCGAAATCCGGTTGATTGCCTGGATCGTCGAGGCCGCAGGGATCCAGACTCACGCCGGAGAGTTTCAGGTCGGCAGCCCACGCCGGGCTGACAATCACGACCGAAAGCAGCAGCACCAGCAGAGCAGTTCTTAAACGAGCAGGGATCACGTCGGTGGTTTCGGTGGCGATGACTTGTCTCGCTTCCAACCTATTCAGATCGTGGAACGAGCGGACTCAAGCCGGCCCATTCCCCCACACCGCCGTCCCCGCGCTGCAAAGATCGGAAGCTGGAATCACTGCATGCATGCCGCTGAGATCTCTGGTCAGACAGCTGCAGGACTCCGCTCTCAGTGGAGAACTGCTGGACCGTTCCAGACGGACGGACCGCCTGCTGATGCGTGGAGCCGGGCGATGCAGCCGAGCCCTGGTTGCCAGTGCTCTAGCCCGAAGAGATCAACGCCCCCTGCTGATCGTCGTGCCGACATTGGAGGAGGCGGGACGTTGGACGGCTCTGCTCGACCTGATGGGTTGGGACAGTGTGAGCTTGTATCCAACGAGTGAAGGTTCTCCTTACGAACCGTTCGATCCCACCAGCGAAATCATCTGGGGACAACTGCAGGTGCTCAGCGACCTGCTTGGCGATCCCGATGGCACCAACAAAGCGATGGTGGCCACCGAACGATGTCTGCAGCCCCATCTGCCACCGCCACAAGCGCTCGCGGATCAATGCCGCAGTTTGAAACGGGGGGACGAACTCGACCTCGAGCAACTTGGCGAGCATCTGGCCCATCTCGGATACGAACGGGTCTCCTCCATTGACCAGGAAGGGACCTGGAGCCGACGGGGGGACATCGTCGACATCTTCCCGGTGAGCAGCGAACTGCCCGTGCGTCTGGAGTTCTTTGGAGAGGAACTCGACAAACTGCGTGAGTTCGACCCCGCCAGCCAGCGTTCCCTGGATGCCATCGAGCAATTGCGCCTGACGCCGACCGGCTTCAGCCCGCTCATCGCAGACCGTCTCCGGGATGAGATGCCCGAAGGGATTGAACGGCTTCTGGGAGACGAGGCGACTGAGGCCCTGCTGGAAGGAGGCACCCCTGAGGGAATGCGGCGCCTAATGGGACTGGCATGGAATCAGCCAGCCTCGCTACTCGACTACTTGCCGGAGCGATGCTGCGTCCTCATCGATGAGCGACGCCACGGACTCGCCCATGGACAGCAGTGGTTGGATCATGCGGCGGATCATCATCAGGAGATGGCCGCTGAGCTGGGGTTCAGCGAGGACGAACGCGACCGCCTCTGGCCTGGCGTGTTGCATCGGGACATCTCCGAGGCCTATCAGACAGCGGAAGCCTTTGATGGGTTTGATCTGGCGGAACTGCTCGAGGAGGACGCCCATCCCAACAGCTTCGACCTGGCCAGCCGACCGGTGCCGGCCTACCCCAATCAGTTCGGCAAACTCGGCGAACTGATCAAGGGCTATCAGAAGGACAAAACCGCCGTCTGGCTGGTGTCGGCACAGCCGAGCCGAGCCGTGGCGTTGCTCGAGGAACACGATTGCATCAGTCGTTTCGTTCCGAACAGCGGTGATGCACCGGCGATCGAACGGCTGATTCAACAGAACACACCTGTTGCCCTCAAGACTCGCGGCAGTGCCGAGCTGGAAGGCGTGCAATTACCGCCCTGGCGGGTTGCCCTTGTGACCGATCGGGAATTCTTCGGCCAGCAGACCCTGACCTCCAGCGGATATGTCCGTCGCCGACGCAAGGCAGCCAGTCGAACGGTCGACCCCAACAAGATGCGTCCCGGCGACTTCGTTGTGCATCGCAACCACGGCATCGGACGCTTCAAAACGATGGAAAAACTCGCTGTCTCGGGCGACATTCGCGATTATCTGGTCGTCCAGTACGCGGACGGCACACTCCGGGTCGCTGCTGATCAGCTGGGAAGCCTCGGTCGATACAGGGCTACGAGCGAGACACCTCCCCAGCTCAGCCGCATGGGTGGATCGGCCTGGAACAAGGCCAAGGAACGCGCCAAGAAAGCCGTTCGCAAGGTCGCGATGGACCTGGTGAAGCTCTACGCAGAGCGTCATCAGGCCAATGGCTACGCCTTTCCCGTCGATGGGCCATGGCAGATCGAGCTCGAGGAGTCGTTTCCGTTTGAACCGACTCCCGATCAACTCAAAGCCACCGCCGATGTGAAACGCGACATGGAGAAACCGGAACCGATGGACCGTCTTGTCTGTGGCGATGTCGGTTTCGGAAAAACAGAGGTCGCAATCCGCGCCATCTTCAAGGCGATCACGGCCGGGAAGCAGGTGGCCATGCTGGCTCCAACAACCGTTCTGGCGCAGCAGCACTGGCGCACCCTGAGCGAACGCTTCGCGCCTTATCCAATCAAAGTGGCCCTGTTGAACCGTTTTCGGACGGCCTCGGAACGAAAAGGCATCCTTGATGGCCTCAAAGCCGGCACGGTGGATGCCGTTGTGGGAACGCACCAGCTGCTTGGCAAAGGCGCCGCGTTCAACCAGCTGGGACTGCTTGTGGTGGATGAGGAACAGCGCTTCGGTGTGAATCAGAAAGAGAAGATCAAGGTGCTGCGCAAGGACGTCGACGTCCTGACGCTCTCGGCGACTCCGATTCCTCGAACGCTGTACATGAGTCTTTCAGGCGTGCGGGAGATGAGCCTGATCACCACCCCACCGCCATTACGACGCCCGATCAAAACCCACCTTGCGGCCCTAGACCCGGAAGCGGTCCGCAGTGCCATTCGTCAGGAACTGGATCGAGGCGGCCAGGTGTTTTACGTGGTCCCTCGGGTGGAGGGGATTGAGGATGTCGCTGCGGGGCTGCGCGGGATGCTTCCCGGCCTGAAGCTCCTGGTGGCTCACGGCCAGATGGCAGAAGGTGAGCTGGAGAGCGCCATGGTGGCGTTCAACGCCGGCGAGGCCGACGTGATGCTCTGCACCACGATCGTGGAGAGCGGTCTTGATATCCCCCGGGTGAACACGATCCTGATTGAGGATGCCCATCGATTCGGTCTAGCCCAGCTTTACCAGTTGCGTGGTCGTGTCGGTCGCAGCGGAATCCAGGCCCATGCCTGGCTGTTTTATCCAGGCAATGCATCGCTGAGCGACAACGCTCGTCAACGACTGCGTGCGATCCAGGAATTTGCCCAGCTGGGCAGCGGTTACCAGTTGGCGATGCGGGATATGGAGATCCGTGGTGTCGGCAATCTGCTGGGGGTGGAGCAGAGCGGCCAGATGGAAACAATCGGATTCGACCTCTACATGGAAATGCTTCAGGAATCCCTGGCCGAGATCCAGGGGCAGGACATACCGAGTGTCGAAGACACCCAGGTGGACCTCCAGGTCACCGCCTTCGTGCCAGCGGACTGGATCACCGATCCCGACGAGAAGATTTCGGCCTATCGAGCAGCAGCCGACTGCACCAGCTCAGAAGCCCTGGTGGAACTGGCTGCTGGCTGGGCTGATCGCTATGGCGCTTTGCCAGGAGCTGTGCAGTCCCTCCTGCAGCTCATGGACCTCAAACTGCTGGCCAAGCGCTGTGGTTTCTCAAGAATTCGACCGGAAAAACCAAACATCGCTCTGGAAACACCCATGGAGGAGCCAGCATTCCGGATGCTGCGACAAGGGCTTCCGCAGCATCTCCACGGTCGTCTGATCTACCAGTCCGGCAGCGGCATCCAGCACAAGGTCCTGGCCCGTGGTCTTGGGGTGCTGCCGATGGAGAAGCAGTTGGAGCAATTGATGGAATGGCTGAAACAGATGGCGGCTCAGATCCCCGACGTCAATGGACGAACTGCCAGCGAGATGGAGGCCGAACAGAAACGCCGGAACGACCAGGTGTTGAGGGTGTGACGGCGTAGTCCGATTTCTGAGAAAAACTCCACAAGCTCGCAAATCTTCGTTACATTGGTCAAAACCAGCGGTGGTGAGATGGGCGAGTTCATTGAATTAGGTACAACCTCCGGTCCCATCGGGCTCATCAGTGGACTGTTCTGCCTGAGTGCTCTGGGTCTTTTTGCCATCTTCCAGACGGGTCCGAGCGACGACGACGATTCCAACGGCGGCGGTGGTGGCGGATTGATGCAGCCAATTTCCTGAGCAGGATCTTTTCAACTCAGGATTCGATCTGAACAGGTCAGCGGTTGCGATCGAGTCATGTTTGATCGCATTTACTCAACACTTCAGTGACCACTCTTCAGAGTGATGGCAACAAGCTGATGTCATCACTGGGATCAGGCGATGAAGCGAGTCAATTCATTGGTTCTTTCCGTTGCTGTCGCTTCTGCAGGGGTCGGGCTGACAACCTCTGAAGCCTCTGCCACACGCTGGTCTGATGTGGATGCTCTGCGGCTGCGCCTCGAAAACAATGGAGTTCGGGTGACACAGCGCGACTGCAAACGCGGTCTCCAAGGTGCCTACGACTCAAGACGAAATTTTTTAATTGTCTGCCGGGCGCATCGAACGCCAGCTCAGGTTTGGAACACTCTGGCCCACGAAGCGGCCCATCGGATGCAGGATTGCGCGGGAGGACTGATCTCGCGTCCCGAGCATCTGCAAGCCATGGTCAATACATTGTCTCGCTATTCACCCCAGGACATTGCATCGCTGCGAGCATACCCTCGCTCTCAACATCGCATTGAAATCGAAGCAAGATATACAGCAAAGTTGCCACCCCAGCAGGTGATGCAACTGTTTGACCGGTATTGTTCAAGTCCTCAAGGCCAGGGATACAGAACAGTTGGGTTTTCAAAACGAGTGCACGGCAGCGGTGGAGTCGGTCAGTCCATCACCAATCAAGACAACTCAATTCTCCATCTCACTCCGTTTAAAAATTGGATATCAAACATCTTCTCGAAAATGACGACTGTGTTCACTTGACTCATTACTTGGATTGCCAGATCGCGTCTCCACTTAAAGAGGAAACGTCAATCTTTTCTCGATAGATAGCTTGAGCCAATTGTAAATTCGCGGTTAAAACACCGGCGATTGCCAGATGAAATAAATTGCCATTGGAAATACCCATCCCCTGAAAAGCTATCCAAGTATTCACAACAAGGAACGACGCATTCAGGAGTGTCCAGAGACCAATGGCGACAGCACGCCACCGATGGAGAGCTGACACCTGTATGCGGACTGCAGCGACGCAGGCCACAACACCAGTCATCAATCCGATCGAGGTATATCCGTGGAGAATTCGCATCGATGCATCGGAATGGGCATGACTAAACAGCGCCGCCAGCAGATTCAAGGAAATCAGGGCACCTGGATAAGGTCCAAGGAAACTTCGAAGGGTGTCTTCCCATTGAACCATTGTGTCCCCTCCAGATACAACTCAGGTCCTTTTCGAGGGAGACAAAATGAATATTCAATAAAAACCATTTTGGAGCAAACAGTTGCCGGAAGTGAGCAGTATGCTGTAACCCACACAATTGCTTTCAACCAATCGAACTACACCGAACATTCAAGTCGGAAAATTGCCATGAGATGAGTCAATATAATCGCTGCAAAAAGATGATTAATACCAAATCATTGATGCATGCTAAACCTTTGCAAACCTCGACTGCCGCACGAAACTCCTCACAAGGCTACCGATAGTCGCTGTAAATACCCTGCTCTTTCAGGGGATTACTTGCAAAGCAAATCCTGACGTTGAGTTGCACCACCGCTGCTGGGTTCAACTCAACCTTTCGCCTTGATCCGCAATCAGGAATCGTTATGCATCTCACATCCAGCGACAGCGCAACAGGGCTCGTGGACCATCAACGAAAGGCTGAAGACTCTTCATCAAGAGCCTGGCTGATTTGTGTGTGACAACAGTTCATTCGCTGCCGAAACGCGCTCGGTGGTTGTTGATGCTCTCAACGTCAAGGCACGGACAATCGTCTCGGCAACATCGGTTGCCGATCGCAGGGACAACCAAGCTGATCAGATGGATCAATGCATGCATTCAATCGGTTGGGATCCGACGTCGTCGACGCATTCGAGGGCAGTTGGATCTGGTCACAGCTCTGTTGCATCTGGCGAGCATCCAGGCCATCCAGGAGTGCCACTCTGGAACTGTCATATCAAGCGGACACGTATCTTTACGCAATGGAATCACTGTTAATGCAATTGGCCATGGCCGCCTTGTCCCAGTTTGGGGGCGGGGGATTTGGTGGTGGCGGCTTCGGGGGTGGTGGATTTGGCGGAGGTGGCATGGGAGTTCCCTTCAGCGGCGGTTACGGAATGCCAGCGCGTCCCCGGCCGATCGCCTACCCCCAGGGCCCTGTGATGAGGCCCGCTCCGGCTCCAATCCAAACCCAGGGTCCGGCCATGCAGGCCAGCACCTTGGCCGCAACCACCTGTCTGCTCAGAAACGGAGAGCTGAGCCGCCAGCAGGCCATGACCATGCTGGATCAACAGGGCCAGAGGATGGGATGGGCTCCAGGTTGGGGACGTTCGATTCCGGTCAACGTCGTTGATCGAACCATTGCCGGTGCCGGAGGGTGTCGGGCCCTGCTGGCCGGCATCAGAAACGGGCAACGATCTGGGGCAACCCAGGTGGCCGGCGGCGGACTGGGGAGCCGCAGCCAGCAGGAGGGTTTCGGGTTGTATCCCTATCGCTGAAGCGCTGATTGAAGGTTGGCGCTGGACGGGTTGTAGGTCTGTCCGGCGCTGGCTTGTCCAAGAACTCTGATCAGAGTCGTTTCAGCGACTATGTACTGACTGTCACGTCCTGTGCCGAGATCCTCGGCGGTGATCGAACGGATCTCCTCCTCCGTCATCGTGGCCTGGACATCTGGCTCGATGCCGTTTTTGTGGATGTCTCGGCCACTGGGTGTGAGGTACTTCGCGATGGTCACGGTCATCCCCGAGCCATCAGCCAAACCACGCACCGACTGCACCAGACCCTTGCCGAAGGTCTTCATCCCCACCAGCTGAGCGCGGTCGTTGTCCTGCAGTGCTCCCGAGAGAATCTCGCTGGCACTGGCCGACCCCTCGTTGACGAGGACCACCATCGGTTTATCGGTGATGGCTGAACCCGTCGCACGACGGACATCACGGATTCCCTCCCGGGTCCGCGTGCTCACGATGGTCCCCTCATTGAGCCACTGACGGGCAATGTCGACGCTGGCCTCGAGAAGGCCGCCGGGATTGCTCCTGAGATCCAGCACGTAGCCCTGAGCACCTTGTGATTCCAGTTCACGGATCGCGTCTCGCATCTCGCGCGAGGCATTGGCGTTGAACTGTTTCAGCCGGATGTAGCCGACCTTGCTGCCGTTCGGGGCTGTGTTGAGGGAGCTGTCAACGGAATTGATTTCAATCCGGGCCCTCACCAGAGGCACGTTCAGGACCTGGCCCTTGCGGCGAAGCCCGAGCACAACCTTCGATCCTTCCGGTCCACGAATCAGCTTCACGGCGTCAGCCGTGCTCATGCCATTGGTGGATTTGCCATCAATGGTGACGATCACATCCTTTGGCTGAACGCCAGCCTTGGCGGCGGGGGTGCCCTCGATCGGAGACACCACTGTGAGCTCCTTGGTGTCCTTGTCCAGAGAGAGCTGAATGCCAACGCCCAGGAGTTCCCCGGACGTGTCGATCTGCATCTCCTTGAATTCCTTCGGATCCAGGAAGCGCGTGTAAGGATCCTTGAGGCTGGCGAGCATGCCTCGGATCGCTTCATAGGACTCGCCCGTGCCCGAATAGGACTGGGCCAGGAGATCACGACGCAGTTGTTTCCAGCGATCCGGTGAATAGGAACCACTCGAATCGAGGAAATCGCGATACACGATCTGCCACACCTGGTCGATCACCTCTTTGGGGCTGTCGGTGATCGATCCACCCGAGGCGCTCGGCAGGCTGAGGCTCGGCTGCGCCACCGTCACTGCCGTTGCCACACCAGCAAGACCGAGGGCCACAAGCAGTGGACCTGACCGAAGAAGCGAACCCAGACGGACCGGACTGGGCATGCGCCCTCGTAATCGATTCTTTACGTTAACGACTTCAGCCTGGATCCACCCAACGGCCATCCTCCTTGATCAACTGGATCAGGGCTTTCACACCATCGGCCTCCGGAACTTTGCGGATCTCATCGCGGCCCCGGTAGAGCGAAATCACACCAGGCGTCTTTCCGACATAGCCGTAGTCGGCATCGGCCATCTCTCCTGGACCGTTGACGATGCAACCCATCACGGCAATGTCCAGGCCTGTGAGGTGATCGGTGGCCTCACGGACCTGCTTCAAAACGTCCTCGAGGTTGAACAAGGTGCGGCCGCAGCTCGGGCAAGCCACGTATTCCACCATCGTCTTGCGCAGTCCAAGAGCCTGAAGAATCGAGTAGCAGACGGGAATCTCGCGCTCAGGTGCCTCAGTCAGCGAAACGCGGACCGTGTCGCCCAGACCATCAGCCAGCAGGGTGGCAATGCCCGCCGTGCTCTTGATCCGGCCGTAGTCCCCATCTCCAGCTTCCGTGACACCGAGATGAAGGGGGTAGTTGAACCCCGCCTGATCCAGCGTGTCCGCCATCAGACGGTAAGCCGCCAGCATCACCGGGGCACGCGATGCCTTCATCGAAATGACGATGTTGTGAAAGTCGAGGTCATCGCAGATCCTGACGAACTCCATCGCCGACTCCACCATTCCCTTGGGGGTGTCTCCGTAGGTGAACAGCATCCGCTCTGCCAGCGATCCGTGATTCACACCGATGCGCAAGGCCTTGTTCTGATCTCGCAGCAGGGTGACCAGGGGTTCGAAGGTCTCGCGGATCCTGGCTCCGATGGCAGCGAACTCTTCGTCTGAAAAATCCTGACGGTTGGGATCTGGCTTGTCGAAGACGAACAGACCCGGATTGATCCGGACTTTGTCGACATGCTGAGCAACCTCGAGGGCGATCTTCAAGCCGTTGTGATGCACATCGGCAACCAGGGGCACCGTGCAGCCTTGGGCACGCAGGGAAGCGCGGATCTCACCCATGGCCTTGGCGTGGGCCATGGAGGGGGTGGTCACACGAACGATCTCACTACCAGCCTCCGCCAGCCGCAGGATGCCGGCCACGGCCGCCTCGATATCAAGGGTGTCCTCGTTGATCATCGACTGCACCACAACGGGGTGCTCGCTGCCGATGGGCACATCACCGACCATCACGGTACGGGTGACCCGGCGGTGGATCTGCGTGTCGTAGCGACGATCCACAACGGCCGCTGTGGTCGGCAAGGTGGCAGTCATGGCGGATGTTGCCGCATGCAGGTCAACGTTCGCACAGGCGACGCCGGACCGCGCTGAGATCACCCCGGGTGAGGTCGAGCGGGGCACCAGGCGCGTCGGAGGGGTTGCGAAGCAGATAGGAGGGATGGAAGACCGGCATCACGGCTCGCTGATTCCAGTGTTGCCAGCGCCCCCGCAGCTGGCTCATGCCGCCTTTGATCCCAAGAATCGCCTCAACAGCTGTTGCACCGGCAAGAACGATCACGTCGGGATCGACCAGCTCCAGCTGACGATCGAGCCAGGGTCGACAGGCCGCCAGCTCAGCGCGCTTCGGCCGTCGATTGTTGGGCGGCCGGCATTTCACCGCGTTGCAGACGTAAAGGTCACGCTCGAGATCAAATCCCACGTCGCTGAGCAGTCGGTCCAGGGCCTGACCAGACCGGCCCACGAACGGCAGACCGGTGGCGTCTTCACGGGCGCCTGGCGCTTCACCGATCAACATCAGCTCGGCGTTTGGGTTTCCGCGGGCAATCACCACCATCTGGCGCGTGTAAGCCAGCGCGCAGGCCGTGCAGGTCGAGCAGCCCTGGAGCAGCTCAGCCGTCATCGGCCATCACGGCTGACATCAGGGGCACCAGGATCAGGTGCATCAGGATCACTGGCACCACGGTCAAAGGGCACCACAATCAAGCAGCTGTTGCCTTCAGGATCCCGTAACCAGCATTCCGCACCGAAGCTTTCCCGACGCGGGGGCTCCAGGATGGCTGCTCCAGCTCCCTGAAGATCTGGCAGGAGGCTGGTGAGTGTGACAAGCGGATCCTGGCTGGCCTCCAACCGGAGACAGAGCGAAAGGCAGCGGCCTCGCTCCGGGAATGGACGCGAGCGCGAGGGACGGTAGAGCTCCAGATCCAGCCCCTCAGCCAGCGGAAGCGTCCAGTGCTGCGGCGACAAGCCCTGACTGGCCTGACGATTCAGCAGAGATTCATAGAACAGGCGAAGACGACCGGGATCGTGGGAGGCCAGCACCCAGCTGATCTGCTTTGGATTCATGGCTGAGACCGTGGCGAGGGTGATCTGCGACACCAGGTGAGGCAGGATGAGATTTTGAAGCGCACCGGGGGTGGTGCGTTGCCGATGCCCAGTCCGCTAGCTCTCTCCGATCGAGCCAAGTCCCTCAGACCCTCCCTCACCCTGGAGATCTCGGCACGGGCGAAGGCGCTGCGGAGTGAGGGACAGGACATCTGCAGCCTCAGTGCAGGCGAACCGGATTTCGACACCCCTGATTTCATCCTGGAAGCAACCCAGAAAGCACTGCGCGATGGCATCACGCGTTACGGCCCTGCAGCCGGGGATCCGGATCTGAGGGCCGCCGTCGCAGAGAAGCTGACCAACGAGAACGGCATTCCCACGACATCGGCGCAGGTGCTGATCACCAATGGCGGCAAACAAGCCATCTACAACCTTTTCCAGGTCTTGCTGGATCCAGGAGATGAGGTTCTGATTCCCGCTCCGTTCTGGCTGAGCTACCCCGCAATCGCATCTCTGGCCGGTGCTGAATCACGGTTGATTCCATCTCAGGCCAAGGAGGGATTCCGGCTTGATCTCGATCAACTCGAGCAGGCCATCACACCCAGAAGCAAGGTGCTGGTGCTCAACAGCCCAGGGAATCCAACAGGGCGTGTGATGGATCGTTCCGAGCTGGAGGCCATCGTGAACCTGATGCATCGCCATCCCCAGCTGTGTGTGATGAGCGATGAGATCTACGAATATCTCCTGGCCGAAGGCCAGACGCACTGCAGCTTCGGCTCCCTCGACGAAAGCCTGGCCGATCGCTGTTTCACCGTGAATGGGTTCGCCAAAGGCTGGGCGATGACAGGCTGGCGGTTGGGCTACCTGGCAGGCGCTGAATCGGTGATTCGAGCGGCGACCGCCCTCCAGAGCCAGAGCACAAGCAATGTCTGCAGCTTCGCCCAACGCGGCGCCCTGGCGGCCTTGCAGGGGTCAAGGCAATGCGTTGAAACCATGGCCGCCAGCTACAACCGCCGGCGGCGGCTGCTGAGCGAAGGACTGCAGACCATCAATGGCATCACCCTGTCTGATCCCCAGGGAGCCTTTTACGCCTTTCCCCAGCTGCCGCACGGAAGCGGGAATTCGGTTGACTTCTGTCGCCGGGCGCTGGAGGACCAGGGGCTCGCCATGGTTCCAGGTGCCGCCTTCGGAGATGACTCCTGCATCCGCATGTCCTGCGCTGTATCGCATGAGACGATCGAGGACGGTCTGAGGCGACTTCGAACCTTGCTCAACAGCGCCTGAACCGACCCAACCAAGCCACCAACACAATGCCCTCTCGAGAACGTCGGGCCGTGGTTCTCACCGGACTGGTCCTCAGCTTCGGGATCACGGCCTCGAGGACGTCCGCTGGCCAACCCCTCAAAGTCGGCGCCATTCCAGATCAGAATCCGGAGAAATTGAATCGTCTGTACGGATCTCTGGCGAAGGAACTCAGCGACAGGCTGAATGTTCCGGTCCGCTACGTGCCGGTCAGCAACTACGCCGCCGCCGTGAGTGCCTTCCGCACCGGCAGCCTCGACCTGGTCTGGTTCGGGGGCCTGACTGGCGTTCAGGCTCGCCTCCAGACCCCCGGTGCCAAGGTTCTGGCGCAACGGGACATCGATGCCCGTTTCACCAGCGTGTTCATCGCCAACGGCAGCAGCGGCCTGCGACCGATCAGCAGTCAGGACCAGCTGAAGCAGCTGAAGGGCAAACGGTTCACATTCGGATCGGAAAGCTCCACGTCCGGTCGTTTGATGCCGCAGTACTTCATGAAGCAGGCGGGGGTCACCCCTGCTGACTTCGCTGGAGGGCGAGCCGGTTTCAGTGGAAGCCATGACGCCACCATCGCCATGGTGCAAAGCGGTGCTTACCAGGCTGGAGCCCTGAACGAGCAGGTCTGGTTCAGCAATGTGAACGCCGGCAAGGTTGACCCAAACAAAGTCCGCGTGATCTGGAGGACGCCGACGTACCCGGATTACCACTGGGTCGCACGTCCAGGTCTCGATCAGCGGTTCGGCAGCGGGTTCACCGAACGCATCCGCACCACCCTGATCGGCCTGAAACCGGATACGTCCCGTCGCCGTAAGGTGCTTGAACTGTTCGGAGCCAAGCGCTTCATCCCCGCCAAGGCGTCCGACTATGTGGCGATCGAAAAGGTCGGACGGCAGCTCGGCAAAATCCGCTGAACGCTGTGTTGGAGCTGACGCGAGTCGGCGTCCATGGACGCCTGAAACCGTTCAGTCTTCGGATCAACCTCGGAGAACGGGTCTGCCTGCTTGGTCGTAGCGGCGCCGGCAAGAGCACCCTGCTGAGCCTCGCCAACGGCAGCCTTCGACCTGATCAGGGAGCCGTTCACTGGGACGGGACAGCCATCCATCGGTTGTCCCGGCAGCAGCGACGTGCGATCGGCACGCTCTGGCAGGACCTTCTGCTGGTGGACGAGTTGAACGTGGCTCGCAACATCAACGCAGGGGCTCTCGGACGCCATTCCCTGCTGTGGGCGCTGCGCAACCTGCTGACCCCACTGGCCCATGGGGACTGTCTCGCCGTGATGCAGCAGGTGGGACTGGAACCTGAATGGCTTGAGACGCCCGTGGCCCAGCTCTCCGGTGGGCAGCGTCAACGCGTTGCCCTGGCCAGGCTGCTGCGTCAGCAGCCATCTCTGGTGCTTGCGGATGAACCTCTCTCAGCGCTGGACCCGCGACTCTCTGAGCAGGTTCTCGGGCAGCTGCTGACGATGCCTGGTTGTGTGGTGAGCCTGCACCGTCCCGACCTGGTTCGTCATTTCGACCGTGTACTTGGCTTGCGCGACGGCCATCTGGTGATGGATCAGGCCAGCGACGATCTGTATCCCGAGGACCTGCAATGGCTGTATCAGGACGTCTGAAGCCAGCGCTGCCGTTGCTACCGCTGCTGCCGGCCGTGGTGTTTCTGCCACTCCTTGTACAGCTGGTGCGGGATCTGCACGGCGGCGGCATGACCCTCCTGATCCAGTTCATGGTTGCCGCCTGCCAGCCATCTCTGGATCCGACCGTGATCTCCGCCCAGCTGACAGGGCTCCAGATCACGGTGATCACGGCTTTGCTCTCCTGGAGTCTCAGCTGCATCCTGGGCATCGTTCTTGGACTGATCAGCTCACGCAGCATCTGGAATCTGGTGTGCGGCAGCGCGGCAGCATCCCGCTGGATCAGCCGCCTGCTCTCCCCCCTGCGCTCCCTGCATGAACTGATCTGGGGCCTGCTGCTGCTGCAGGTCTTTGGACTGAGCAGCTGGGTGGCCGTCATGGCCATCGCGTTGCCCTATGCCGCCTTGATGGCACGGGTGGTGGCTGAACAGATCGACAGTCGTGAGATTCCAGCCATAAAGGCATTGCACTGCAATGGAGCTGGAACGGTCTCCACGCTGATCACCGCACTGCTGCCGTCCTTTGCTGAAAGTCTCAGCCAGCACATGGCCCACAGGCTGGAGTGCGCTCTGCGATCCGCACTCCTGCTCGGCGTGTTCGGACTCGGAGGGCTGGGCACCGACCTGGCCCTCAGCATGCAGTCGCTGCAGTTCAACGAGCTGTGGAGCGGTCTCTGGCTCCTGGCCTTGGCGATGGGGTTGCTTGAAGTCCTCAGCCAGCGCCTGGGCGTGAAGCTCGTCGCAACCCTGATCCTGTTGGCGCCGGGAATCGGCATCGGCTGGGGGCGGCTGCTTGATCTGGATTTCTCGATGCCACAGCTGATGCTTCCCCTGACGAATGTCTCCGCCAGGGGAGCTCTGAACGCCGCCTTCGAAGCCCTGCCCACAGCACCCTGGCTCGCCCTGATTGGATCAACGATCTGGCTCACGGCGCTGGCGGCTGCTGTCGCCATTGGTGGACCTCCGCTAGGCCTGTTGCTCTGGCCAGGACGAACCGGGGTTCTTGTGCAACGTGTCAGTTGGGGATTGATGCGCCTCTTTCCCCCTCCCCTCACAGCACTGCTTCTCCTGCTGCTTGCCAAACCAAGCGTGGGTCTGGCTGCCATCGCCCTTGGGCTGCATCACCTCGGGGTGATGGGACGCGTGTTGCAGGATGAACTCGACGGCCGCAGTCACGCCATCAGAACGGCCATGCAGTGCAGCGGTGCTTCCAAGCGGCTCTCCTGGCTGTACGGAGACCTCGCGGGCGCCAGTCGCAGCTACCTCGCCTATGCCGCGTACCGCGCGGATGTGATTTTGCGCGACACAGCCGTGGTGGCCCTGGTCGGTGGCGCTGGACTGGGCTGGCAGCTGCGGGAATCCCTGGCGTCCTTTCACTGGGCCCTGGTGATCTGGCTTGTTCTGGCCTACGCCCTGCTCACT
Source organism: Synechococcus sp. KORDI-100 (assembly GCF_000737535.1). Lineage (NCBI taxonomy): Bacteria > Bacillati > Cyanobacteriota > Cyanophyceae > Synechococcales > Synechococcaceae > Synechococcus > Synechococcus sp. KORDI-100. The sequence goes on from NZ_CP006269.1 coordinate 1,692,388, forward strand.
GCTGCCGGAGAGATGGTGAGTGAGCGAGTGCAAAATCACTGGGCCTGCGAAGCTGGCGGGCTGTGAACACCTGATCAGGTGATGGCGCTTGCCCCGCGACAACTCGTGGTGCTGGGTGACAGTGGCGTGCACGGCTGGGGGGACCGCGAGGGCGGTGGCTGGTGCCAAAGGCTCCGGCTGCAGTGGATGGCCCTGCCTAAGACGCCGGTGGTCTATGGCCTGGGAGTGCGCGGCGACGGGTTGGAGCGTGTGGCGGCTCGCTGGCGATCGGAGTGGTCCTGTCGGGGTGAGCTGCGTCGCCATGTCCCCGATGGCGTTTTGCTGAGTGTCGGTTTGAACGACACGGCACGGGTGGGGCGAGTTGACGGCCGCCCCCAACTCAGCCTGGAAGGCTTCGGTTTTGGCATGGCTCGGCTGCTGAAGGAGATGCGTCAGAACTGCAGCGTTCTGGTGCTCGGACTGACGCCGGTTGATGAGCACGTGATGCCTTTTGCTGATTGCCTCTGGTACAGCAATCGCGACATCGAACGCTACGAGGCGGCTCTCGGCGAGGTCTGCCATGACGCTGACGTGCCATTTCTGCCATTGCATCAATCGATGCGATCAGATCCGTCCTGGCTGCGCTGGATCGAACCTGATGGGATCCACCTCAATGCCGATGGCCATGCCTGGATCCATGATCAGGTTCAGGGCTGGAGGGCGCTGCTGGCCTGGGCCCAGCTGGAAACCGTCAGCAACGTGTCTGTCCGCTAGCGATTGAATCCGTCTCCGGAGAGGAACGCAGCGACGTTGAGCTGGGGCGCGTACCGACTCGCACCTGAGTGCTGAATCCATACACCTGGGTGGGCAGCCTGCGGTGCCTGCCTTGGAAAGGCTGTGGGGGACTGACGTTCTCCCATGAACCGATCCATCCGCAAACGCATTTGTCAACGCCGCGAAGCCCATCGCGGCCTCGATCCGGCCATCAGCCAACGCAACCAGTCGCTGCTTGAGCATCTGGGGCTCGCCCATCTCGCCGCACGGCGTCAGGCCAGCAAAGGAAGCGAGGACTACGACGATCTTTTTCAGGAATCCAGCATCGGCGTTCTGAGCGCCATCGAACGCTTTGATCCCAGCCGCGGCTTTCAGCCGAGCAGCTACTTGATCAGCCGCGCCACAGGCCAGATCCTGCATTACCGCCGCGATCGTGCGCAATGCTTTCGGATTCCCTGGCGCCTGCGCGATCTGGCCGTGAACGCCGCACGGATCCAGCAGCAGAACGAGACGATCGGCAAACCGCGGCTCACTGACCAGGAGCTGGCCAACAGGCTCGGCGTCAGCCTGGGACGCCTGCAACAGGCCCTTGAGGCTGTTCGGATGGCGCGCCTGGGGCGTCTCGACCAGGGAAGCGATGACCCTGAGGGCCCGAAGGCATGCTGCCAGCTTGAACAGCTCGAACAACCTGAAGCTGATCAGGATCATCAAAGGGACTGGCTGCTGACGGTGTTCGGCGATCTTGAGCCGAACCACCAGCAATGGCTGCGTGGCTACTACATCGAGCGCATGAGCCTGGTGAGCATGAGCCGCTGCTTCGGCGTCAGTCGAGCCAGGATCAAATCCGGGATCCAGGACGCCGTTCAACAGCTGCAGCGCTGGGCTAGGCGAGATGGAGAACTGCTGCCAGAACCATGGCAAGTGCTGCGGCCAACAGGGTTTGCAGGGCATTGACGAGCTCATTGCTGAGCCAGCTGAACCGGTCCTGGGCGACAGCGCCCAGGACACTCTCCGCGAGGGTGGCCTTGAGCCCCACACCAGCTACCAATATCCAGCAGGACCAGTCGGGGAGAAGACCCAGACCAGCCATCACTGCAGTCATCAAGACGCTGCCAACGGCACTGGCCAGGGTTCCCTCAAGACTGATCGCCCCTTCAGTTCCAGGCGCAACAGGCTGAAAGGTGGTGATCAGCACGGTGGTGCGGCCCCAGCGCTTGCCGATCTCACTGCCGAAGGTGTCCGCCAGCTTGGCCGCGAAACTGGCGGCGAAGCCAATCAGGAGAAGTGAGCGCGGCTCAGCACCAGCTCCGATCAGCAGAGCCAGAGCAGCACCGGTGGCCGCGGAACCCCAGACATTTTCAGGTCCCCGTCGGCCTCCTCTGGCTTCCTCCAGACCGCGTTGCTGTTTGTTCTGCCAACCCAGCTTCGTCACCAGACTTCCCAGCCCGAGATAGGCCACCACCGACAGCCAAGCGGTCCAGCCGATTCCTCCCCAGAGAACCGTGCCGAGGATGCCGGCATGGACCCAGCCGGCTCTGGTGAGCAGAGATGTTGTCTGCGCGAAGGAGATCAACACCGCATTGATCAGCAGTGCCGTCAACCAGGCCATCACAGCGATCAAGACGCTCTGGAGATTACGGCGATTGCGTCGGTCCCTGTTGGCGGTCGTTGTGATCGAAGCGGTAAATAATGTGTCACCTCTTTCGCGAAAGACCCTGTTCCGCAGGGGCTGAGGGGAAGATGGGCGCCTGTTCGGAGTCCATCGGCATGGTGTTCAACAGATCCGGTAACGCCGGCTTCTTTCTCACTCTCGAGGACAACGACAGCCCAAGCGCCGGTGTGGTTCTGAAGCCAGGCTCGCCAGCGGCGTCGGAGCCGGGCCCCGTTGCTCCAGCTGCTGAGAATTCTGCTGCCGAAGCCGTTGCCACAGTTGCTGCAACAACCGCACCCGCCACAACAGCTTTAACCGCCAAAACAGCTTTAACCGCCAAAACAGCCTCCCAAACAAAGGTCGCTCCAACAACAGGGGCTCAGACAAAACAGGTTCAAACGACAGCCGAAGCGATCGCCGCCGAACTGGCAGCGGCCGAGGCTGCCCGTCCTCCCGTTCCCCTTACAACGTTTGCTCCAGACAACCTGATGCCAGGCAGCGCACTGCGGCAGAGCCGGCGCCGTCCCGGAGCCGCCATGAAGGGATTCCGCGTCCTCGCCGGCGACCTGTTCAAGGCCTGATCAACCGTTATCGAATCAGCCTTTCAGGAAAAGCTGATTCGACGTGAGCGCCAGCTTGACAGCGTGACCGCGGCATGAACCGCAGCTGTTGAGGAGCGCAGAATCGACGCTCCGAAACTCACCAGTTGCCAGCCGCGCTGATCAGCCAGCTGGCGCTCGCGATCGGTCCATCCACCCTCAGGACCGATCACGATCCAGATGGGTCGGGAGTGATCAGCAGCACGCTCCAACCACTCCTCAGCGTGCGGAGCACTGGGTTCACGGGTCACAGCAAAGGCCACACGCGCCTCAGGATCGGGACACCAGTCGTCCAGGGATTTCAGATCGGCCAGCTCCGGAGACCAGAGCCGCTCAGACTGTTCAACGGCCTCACGCAGAATCACCGCCCAACGCTGTGGGCGATGGTCGGCCTGGGCGACGCGACGCTCACTGGTCAGGGGCTGAAATCGATCAAGGCCCAGTTCACAACCCATCCTCAGCCATTCCTCCGTACCGCGGCGCATCAACACAACGGCAAGTCCTAGAGCGGGCCGCGGCGGCGCCTGGCGATGGTTCAGATCCTGTTCGGCGGGAATCTCAAGATGGTCTGCACCCAGCAGCGACGCCGTCCAGAGTCCGCCGACGCCATCGACAACAGCCACAGGATCCCCGGAGCGAAGTCGCAGCACACGCCGCAGGTAATGCGTTTCATCCGGCAGAAGTGGAAGTTGCCGGTCCCCATCAGCCAGCCGATCCAGACGAGCCGGATCAACTAGCAGGCGACGAAGTTCAGCCACCGGCAGGAAAAACACTGTCCGGATGGTCTTCCACCGGCCAGTCTTCGTTGACACCGCCGATCACCAGCTCCTCGATCTGGACGACATCAGTGTCTAGCTGGCGCAACGCATTGATCAGAACATCAATCGCCACGCCATCGCTTGTACCCATATCAACCCAGCAACGCGCCCATTCCTGCTGGTACTCCAGCTGGCCCATGTTGTGCATCAGGGCCGGCATCGCCGACTCAGCATCGTCGTTGTCGTAGCCCATCCAACTGAGATCAGCACCCTCTTCATGCACCTGGAGGTTCTCCGCATTGAACCCACCCAGGCGTCCGATCACGTACCAGCTGTCGAAGATTCCGTCGACGTAATTGCGCTCTCCCTGGCTGGGGACTTCGGCAAATCGAAGCCACAGCCAGCAATTAAAAGGATCAACCTCGCGAAAACGGACGTCCATGGGTCCAACGAGCTTTTCGCATCATGGGTCAAGCTGTGAACCATGCTTGAACTGGAGCAGCTCCACTACGCACCGGCGACATCCGTCGACCCGATCCTGAACGGCATCCAGCTGAGGGCGTCCGCCGGTCGACCGGTGTTGATCGCAGGTGCCAGCGGATCCGGGAAAACGAGTCTTCTAGAGGTCATCAGCGGTCTTGCCGCATGCCGAACCGGAACCATCCGCTGGCAGAGCGATGCGCTGACGCAACGGCAACGACGATCGCTGTGCGGCATTGTTTTTCAATTCCCGGAACGCCACTTTCTCGGTCTCACCGTCCAGCAGGAGCTGAAACTGGGGCATCGACGTCTGCCTGGAGAGCGGCTCGAGCAGGTCCTGCAGCAGGTGGGGTTGGGATCGATCGATCGTTCGATGGCGCCGGAACGATTGAGTGGAGGGCAGCAACGACGTCTCTCCCTCGCCGTCCAGTTGCTGCGGGGTGCCCAGGTTCTGCTGCTTGATGAACCGACGGCCGGCCTGGACTGGTCGGTCCGGGACGACGTGCTGGATCTGCTGGCGGATCTGTCCAAGGAACGGGTGCTGATCGTTGTGACCCACGAGCCAGAGTTGTTCCGGAACTGGCAATGCGACCGCCATCGGTTGCGGAACGGACAGCTCAGTCCGCTGACTACATTGCCTCGAGCGGAGAGTTGACGATGGCCGACCGTCTGGTGCGGGCAACGGCGGCCGGAGGAGGAATTCGGCTCGTGGCTGTATCCACCACGGACACGGTGATTGAGGCGAGGGAGCGCCACGGCCTGTCGTACATCACCACGGTGATGCTCGGCCGTTCCATCAGTGCTGGCCTGATGCTCGCCAGCTCCATGAAGGTGCGGCATGGGCGGGTGAATCTGCGGCTGGGCTCCGATGGGCCGATCCGCGGCCTGATGGTGGACGCCGGCAGGGACGGAACTGTTCGCGGTTATGTCGGGCGAGCGGACCTTGAACTTGATCCGATCGCTGATCCCAGTGGCCACTACAGCTTTGATTTCACAGCGGCGGCGGGCACGGGTTATCTGCATGTGATGCGGGATGACGGCCGCGGAGAACCGTTCAGCAGCACCGTTGAACTGGTCAGTGGTGGGATCGGGGATGACATCGCCTCCTACCTGATGCATTCGGAACAGACCCCATCAGGGGTGTTCGTCGGCGAAAGGATCAGCAGTCAGGCCCTGCAGTGCTGCGGTGGGCTTCTGGTTCAGATCCTGCCGAAGGCGGCGGAGGAACCGGCTCTAGTGGAGCTGATTGACCAGCGCTGTCGGGAGATTGATGATTTCAGCAATCGTCTGGCGCATTGCGGCGACAACCTCGAACAGTTGCTCACTGATGTCTTCCCGGACCTGGATCCTCAACCTCTTGAGGATGCTGATGCCAGCCAACCCGTGCGGTTCCACTGCCCGTGCTCAAGAACGCGAAGCATCAAGGCCCTGATTCTTCTGGGCCGCCAGGAATTGGTTGAGATGCTGGAGGAGGACGGTGGCGCAGAGCTCACCTGCCATTTCTGCAACACCAAATATCAGATCACGGCTCAGGAACTTGAAGCCCTGATCGAAGAGCTACCTTCCGCGGCTTGACCGGCAACCCTCCCCGATGCACTAGGCGAGGAAGAGGGCGCCCAACCAGAGCAGTAGGACAGCCGGTAGGGCCTGGAGCTGATCCTGCTGAACGGCCAACGGAAGGCCCACGTCGGCTGGCAACAATGCCGTGAGCAACGTTCCAAGTAACAGACCGGCCAGGAGTGTCATCAACGCCCAGCCCAGGGCCGGCAACGCTCGACGACCTCGACGAACGTGACTGAGGAAGCTTCCAATCACAGCAAGGGAGAGGACCAACTGGCTGCTGCTGGGACTGAACAACAGAAACAGGAGCGCCAGCGAGCCGGCAACCAGGCGAACGATGAGGCCCTGTCCCTCAACGAGACTCCACTGGGGCGCCAATCCGCTCAGGGACTGGGACGGATCCGGGAGGTTGGAACGGAACCGTTGCAACACACCGACGCCCGGCAATGAAGCCGCAGGAGATTCCACACCTTTCACCTGTTCCCTTGCCGAAGCGTTGACGGCTGCCTGACTGACCTGACCATCCTGTCGGTCACGGAGCCTTGCCATGAGTACTGCGTCGTAAGCAGCCTCGACACGGGCCCTCTCCTGAGGATCATCTCCCGCCTCATTTAGACAACGCTGGCGGGCGCTCTGAACAGCCTCGAAACTGGCTCCAGCGGATAATCCCAGGCGTCCGTAGGGGTCGCCTGCATTCGGATTTGAGCCAGGGTCGCTCACCGCAGCCATCGCGGCTCATCCACAAACATCACTAGAGCGTATCGACCCTTGCTCAGAAGAGGGGAGTTCCGTGACGGAAGCCCTCAGACGCCTCAAGGCGACGACGGCAATTGAGCGCCTCGGACTGGTTCAGCCAGCGTCGTTTTTTCAATAGAGGCATCTGAGGAGGCAGGTGGTAGGCCTCGATCATTTCAATCGGGTCGGCATTGCCGCGGAAACAGACGTACTCCGTGCCGCCATCCGCACCCGTGCGAAGTAGCCAGAGCGTGTCCAACAGTCGAATCATTTCTTCATTCCAGTTTGACGAGTTCACAGCGCCGGCGTGGCTGAAACAGCGCAATACAGCGCAAACACAAACTTGACGAGGTTTAAGCCAGGGTTAAGGCTGGGTTATCGGTCGACAAACAATGAAGACTCTCCAACAGCTGCTTGAGCTGATCGAGATCGAAGACCAGGCGCGTCTTTGCGTTTCACGCTCGGAGGCGCAGCGCTGCATCAAGCGCGCCGAGGAAGTCCGCCAACAGCTGTGGGGAAGTCCTCAGGCCATTCACTTCACCACGTCCCATCAGTGACTTCGGGGTGTCTGAGACGACGGGCTGTCTGAGACGACGGGCAGTCAGAGGTTGATGGGCTCCACCCCACTCACCACCGGAGCCACATTGCTGAGCTCAAGATCGGGATGATCGTTTCTGAGCTGATTGAGATTCCATTCGTTCTTGAACAGAAGTACCGGCCGGTTCCAGGCATCACGAACGGTTTTGCAGTTGAAAATTCTGCCGACCTGCTCCAGCGCTGACCAGCCACCGGTCACCCAACGAGCAACCTGGAACCCAAGCGGTTCAAGCCGCGACTCGACGCCATATTCATTCTCGAGTCGATGCTGAACCACCTCCAGTTGCAGTTGTCCAACAGCGGCAAGGATTGGATCGCGTTTGCTTTCGTCGGTGTCGTAAAGGATCTGCACTGCCCCCTCTTCCCGGAGTTCATTGACCCCCTTGCGGAAATTCTTGAACGCGGAGGGATTGGGATTTCTCAACCAGCTGAAGATCTCCGGACTGAAACAGGGGATTCCCTCGAATTCAACTTTCGCGCCTACATACAAAGTGTCGCCGATGGCAAACATTCCAGGGTTGTTCAGGCCGATCACATCACCCGGGTAGGCATCGTCCACAACGGCCCGATCCTGTCCGAACAACTTCTGAGGACGTGAAAGGCGGATGGCTTTACCCGTGCGCGCGTGTTTGACGGTCATGTCTTTTTCAAACCGCCCACTGCAGACCCGCACGAAGGCAACGCGATCGCGATGTCGGGGGTCCATGTTGGCCTGCAGCTTGAAGACGAAACCGCTGAAGCCGGCTCGCAGGGGATCCACCATCCCATCACTGCTGGAGCGGGCAATCGGTCGTTGCGCCATCTCCAGAAAGGCATCCAGGAACGGGCGCACGCCGAAGTTGGTCATGGCCGAGCCGAAGAACACCGGCGTCAGCTCTCCGGCGTGAACCGCCTCGATATCCAGCTCTGCACCGGCAACGTCGAGGAGCTCCATCTCTTCAACGGCGAGATCGAGCAGCTCCTCCTCCACCTGCTGTCGCAACAGGGGATCATCGATGGACAACCGCTGCTCACTGGCCTGCTTGCCCCGTTCCGCCCGACTGAACAGGACCACCTCACGGCTGCGCCGATCGATCACACCGCGGAACTGCTCGCCACTGCCGATCGGCCAGTTCACCGCCCAGGGGGTGAGCCCGAGCTCGGCCTCGATTTCATCGAGCAGCGTGAGGGGTTCCCGGCCTGGCCGGTCCATCTTGTTGATGAAGGTGAAGATCGGGATCTTTCGCATGCGACAGACCTCGAAGAGCTTGCGGGTCTGAGGCTCAAGCCCCTTGGCGGCGTCTTCCAACATCACGGCGTTGTCCGCGGCCGCCAGGGTCCTGTAGGTGTCTTCAGAGAAATCCTGGTGGCCAGGAGTGTCGAGAAGATTGATGGTTGTGGTGTCGTAATCGAACTGCAGCACGGTGGAGGTGATCGAGATCCCCCTCTGTTTCTCCAGTTCCATCCAGTCGGAGGTCACCTTGCGCTGCTCACCCCTCGCCTTCACAGCCCCCGCCTGCTGAATCGCACCGCCGTAGAGCAGAAGCTTTTCAGTGAGCGTTGTTTTTCCCGCATCCGGGTGGGAGATGATTGCAAAATTGCGACGCCGGTCCACGGCCGAGGCCAGTTCTTCGGCGAGTTCATGATCCGTCGCTGCAGTCGTTCCGCTCATCGCTCGCTCTCAGTTCACCAAGCCTGACACCACCAGATAACGGTCATCCTCCGGTTCAACGCTCCAGCTTCCCAGTCCGGCCTCAAGCAGCTGATCGTTCACCTCCTGGATTTCAAATGCTGCCACTAACGAGGCCCTGAAATCACGAACAAGCAGGGCTGGAGCCTCGCCTAGATGGCGTTGCTGGAGCTGATCGAGGGCTTCGATGCTGGCTGGTCGGCGCAGATCCCGATGCAAGACCCGACACCCCGGAGCTGCAATCGCAATGGTTGTCCGCCACAGCAGATCCGGTTGATGCAGATGGTGCAGAAGGCTGTTGCTCGTCACCAGATCAGCGCCCAGATCGTTGAGGCAGCGCAGGTCACAGCATCGGAATTCAACGTTCAGATCAAGCTCGCTGGCCCGACGTCTGGCGATGGCCAGCATGGCTGCGGAACCATCCACCCCAATCACTCGAGCCTCCGGAAACGCCTGTGCCAGCCGCAGGGTGATGTTGCCTGGACCACAGCCAAGGTCCACCAGGCTTGGCGTCGGCGGCAGTGCACCTGTTCGCTCGAGCAAGCCGTTGAGCAGGCTCAGGGTGTGGGCATCGCCAGCGCCGAAGTCGGCATCGGCGTACACCTGAACCTGCTGCGCCCCCTCCATCAGCTCCGGCTCTGGCTGGCGCTGCATCGAATACTGCCGTTTGGCACTCCAGCATGATCGGTCCACTGCAGATGGTGGTGAAGAACCCTTGCTGCCCCCATCAGTGGCGTTAGGGTTCGGGGACTCCCTGTGCAACGCTGCACGTGACCCTGACACCGAGCCGCGCCGAGGTCGCCGCAGGCGAAAGCGCCTGCTTCAGCGACTTTCCAGCCACCGCCCCCGCCGCCAACCCTGTCTTCTATCGCACCTACAGCCGTCGCACACCCGGCGGTCGCGAAAGCTGGTCCCAGGTGGGAGATCGCAACCTTAGCGGTCTGCGCAAGCTGGGCGACCTCAACGACGACGAAGTGGCGCTGCTTGCCCGGATGCAGGCCGAAAAGAAAGCGCTGCCCTCCGGACGTTGGCTCTGGATCGGCGGAACACCCTGGATCGAGGAACAACAGAATTTTTCAGGTGCCTACAACTGCACCTCAACCAATCTTGTGGATTGGGATGCCTTCGGTCTGATGATGGACCTGGCGATGATGGGTTGCGGCACCGGCGCGATCATCGAGCCGCACCTGATCGAACGGCTACCGGAGGTGCGCAACACCCTCACCGTGCTGTCCGTCAGCGACATCGGCATCACCCCAGCCGGCGAACGTCAGGACGCCTGCACCCACAGGATCGAGGGCAACAAGGTCAGCATCAAGGTGGGAGACACCCGTCGCGGTTGGGTGGACAGCTATCAGCTGCTGCTGGAGCTCAGCAGTGATCCACGCTTCGAGTCAGGCCAGGTCGACATCAACGTGGACTTGTCCGATGTGCGTCCGGTCGGCGAAACCCTCAAGGGCTTCGGCGGCATGGCCAATCCGGTGAAGCTCAAGGACCTCTATCACCGCATTGCTCGCCTGTTGAACAAAGCGGTTGGCCGCCGACTCACATCGGTGGAATGCTGCCTGCTGATCGATGAGGCAGCCGTCACCATCGTGGCCGGCAACATCCGCCGCAGTGCAGGCATGCGCCAGTTCGCTGCCGACGACGCAGCAGCGGCTTCATCCAAGGACAACCTCTGGCAGCAGGACGATCAGGGCAACTGGCGCATCGATCCCGAGCGTGATGCCCTGCGCATGGCCAATCACACCAGGGTGTATCACACGCGCCCCAGCAAAGAGGTGGTGCTGGCAGCGGTCACCAAGCAGTTCCACTCCGGTGAGGGAGCCATTCAGTTCGCACCCGAGGCGATTGCGCGATCGAATGCCGACCTGCTCAGCACACCGGAACTGCGTGCGGAATTCATTGAGATCTACTGCGATCAGGGTCGCGAGGAAGCGGGCAGGTGGTTGCGGCTGAACCACGGCCCGATCTCTGATCCCGAGCTGGATCACAGGCTGAGTCGCTACGGCCTCAACCCCTGTGGAGAGATTCTGGGAGCGGATTTCCACTGCAACCTGGCGGAGATCCATCTCAATCAGATCGACCCCAGTGATGAAGAGGGTCAGGCCGATGCCTTCCGGGCGGCAGCTCTGTCAGTGGCCTGCCTGCTCAACCACCGCTTTGAAGTGGAGCGCTACCGCCAAAGCCGTGCCTGGGACCCGATCGTGGGCGTCAGCTTCACCGGCCTGTTCGACTTCTTTGTGCATGCCTTCGGCAGTGACTGGCTGCGCTGGTGGGAGGCCGGACGCCCCGACACCGAAGCTGGACGCGCCTTCAAAGCTGAAGAAGCCAGGTATCTCAGCCGCTGGAAACAGGTGGTGAACGACACGGTGTGGGACTACTGCGATCGCCATGGTCTGCGTCGTCCCAACCGTTGCACCACCGTGCAACCCGCCGGAACCAAGAGTCTGCTCACAGGAGCTGCGCCTGGCTGGCATCCCCCCAAGGCCCAGCGATTCATCCGCCGCATCACGTTCCGCAAGAACGATCCGGTCGCCATGGCCTGCATGGACTACGGCTACACGATCGTTCCATCGCAATCGGACAAGGACGAACAGGGTCGACTGCTCGACGATCCCTTTGATCCCCGTTGCACCGAATGGCTGGTGGAAATCCCCACTGAAGTGAGCTGGGCCAACCTGCCGGGTGCTGACGCCGTGGACATCAACGGCTTTTCAGCAATGGCCCAGTTCGATTTCTACATGCAGGTTCAGCGCCATTACACGGCGCACAACACCTCTGCCACGATCGAATTCCGCGAGCTCGAGATCGAGCCCCTCGCCGATGCCCTTCATCAGGCGATGGAGCAGGGCGAGGGATACATCTCGGCGGCGCTGCTGGCTCGCTTCGACGCCAATGCCACGTTCCCTCGCCTGCCGTTCGAGCCCATCGATGCGGAGACCTATGAACAGCTGCAATCGCAGGTCATCCAGAGGCGCGTCAGCAGTGATTTCTTTGAAGCGCTGCAGCGGTACGACCAGGGCGAACTCAAGGAAGCCGGCCCTGCTGGCTGTGATTCCGACAAGTGCCTGTTACCTCTGTCCCAGCCCAAGGGCTGAGACATCCGGTTGACCTAAACTCCCGTCAGCACCTGCACGGCTCGTGCTGACCTCCCTGGAGAGGTGGTCGAGTGGTTTATGGCTCTGGTCTTGAAAACCAGCGTGGGTGCAAGCCCACCGTCGGTTCGAATCCGACCCTCTCCGCTCTAATCACAGAGAAGCTCAGTCCCTGACTGGGCTTTTTTAGTGCATGGCCACCCTGCCCGCTGTTGCGCCTCTCGCGGAATTCGCGAAATTTCAGCGACGTTCCCGCAAGACAATCGGCAACGATTCTGCAAACCGTAAAGCGCTCAATGCCGTTGATGAGGTGCCGTTGATGAAGGGCTGAAGAGACGTCGAATCAATGATCCGATCGAGGTGACCATGGGTCGTCTCTTCCTTCGCGGTCCTTTCGCCGAAGCCGTTGCAGCAGGACGCATCGACGCATCGCTAGCGGCCAAGTGCATGGGCCACGACTGCCGTTCACCATCGGACCTACCACCGCTGGATCGATCAGGCCGACATTGCGGCAGAGGCTGCTGGGCTCAGGGGCAGCGAAACTCTCAGCCAAGCCTCAGAACAAAACTGACGAAGGGCTCTTAACTGGCGCTGCAAAGGGCACATACAACTGAACCCAAGCGCCCTGGACTCCTCGCTTGGGTTTTTTATTACTTTGGAACAGCGGGGAACACTTCAGGTATTCACAGCTGATCCATGACACCTTTAAGCGTTGGCTACGTGTCGGAGTAGAGGATTTGTAAGCCAGCTGTGTAGTAGCTGTTCCTGAACTGGCTTGCCCCTTTTTTGAATGAAGAGGAGAAAGACAGGCAGATTGCTTGGTACCTGGCGGTGAGCTGTTCGTTCCTGCGGGGGAACGAGCAGCGAACAAGACCACCCGAACGGGTGATGTGATCTGAAGGCAGAACGACTAAAGTTGTTATACCCAAGGGGATAACCCTCACACTCACAACCTATAAATGAAATTCTTTACTTCAATCGCTGCAATAGCTGTTATTGCCGGCAGTCCGTTGTTACATATTACATCAGCAAACGCAAAGCCATTTATCTACTCTAATACTTTTGCGTATAGCGGCACTAACGAACAATGCCTGAAAGGAGCAGAGGCAGTTCTCAAGAATAATGAGATCGAAGATATTCAAATCGAATACAAACAAGATAATCGCATTGCTTTCATTTATGGAGCTCACAAAAATGAATACACAACAATCCAAATTGAATGCAATCAGAAACTAGGAGTAACTTCTTTGGCAATCGCCGGACTCGACAACGATTTCACATTTCAACTCTACTCGAAGCTGTTTGAGACGACGTGGTAAAACCGATATGTCGGGAAGCCCAATGCTGAATGAGGAGCCAGCTGCAAGTTATACAAAATTCGCGAGGGATAGGGAGGGCAGTCTGATTGCGCTGGTCGACGATGATTTATATTAAACTGATTACAGACACGACTTGCCAGCGTCAGCTTTCTCCAACGATTTTTAACGGCTGCAAGCAATGGTTTTTGTCATTCATTCGACTGATCAGATCTAAAATTCTTCGGTGATTGTCTGTGCTCGGCACTGCCATCCAGCTGATGGACCCCACACTGCCGTCCGAATAAGGACGCCCTAAGACCACCACAAGGATTGCTCTTTGTGTGACACACATCACGTGATGGTTTTGGAAGGAATTGACAAGGGTTAGCCAGGAGGGTTTTTCCCTTGAACTCATCGAGGATCGAACCATCGAGTGATGACAGCCATCGCAGACCGGACCAGCACCATTGATCGCGTCGATGGATGACTTATCTCGTCTGTTCAATCACACCTTCCGAAGCAATGAACGGATGCCTTCCAATTAGCTCAGGCACCAGAACAACAGACGTTGGTCTTGATGGTTGCGGTGCTGGCAGAACCAGAACAGATCAACCGAACGATGACAAAGAAGTCTTCAGAACAAGCAGTTAACGGGCGCAGAATATATCGCGAGCACCCTTTTTTGTCTTTTTAAAAAATGATTCTGCTCCAGTTGAGAGGTAACGAGCACCAGACGTTGGCACCATAATCTGGCGCTCCCATGTGAAATATCCAGTACGGCACAGCGCATCAAACTCCATCACACCAACATCTTTCCCTTGAAGATTGATCTGGAAAATCACCACTTTGCTTTCACGCAAAGGATCCCATTCCGAGCTCATCAAACGCGCCAAGAACGTGGTGCTGTATCGCGTGTCTCGAACATTTTGATAACGACCGACCTCAACCCAGGCACTCTGGGCAACCGCCGGGGATGCCGTGGCAATCGACACGATCTAAGCCGCAAATAGAGATTTCACCACAAGCTCTAGTCAGTGTTCAAAAGGCGATATCTGAGCAGACTGATCGCGAACAACGAAGCCACCATCAACGCCAGGTTGATTGCAGCATGACCAGCCGTGAGCATCGACCAGCTCAGATCGGAATGGTTGCTTCAATATCCCAACCTTCCTGGGTCAGCTCGTTCGATTGATCCTCAGCTTCATCTTCAACAGCATCAACCAGCAGAAACTCCTCGGAGCGATAGCAGTAGAACCTGACCAAACCAATCATCACGGCTCCTCAAGTACTTCTCTGGTTTAAGAGCCAGCAGCTCAGTCGGCAAGCGATTGGAACTCCAGATCAGCTGCAGCACACCATCATGGAAGGGATGTCATCAAGACCGGCCATGGGAGCCACCCCGCTGCTGGGAGCTATTCCACTCGAACTCGGGATTGTGGCCATCGGAGCCAGCATGGCGATCTCCATCTCCATCGGCGTCGCTGTCCTGTTCGAACGGTGGAAGCAACAACAGAACAACAACGACAAGGCCAAGCCATGACGCAGAACTTTCAGCTCAATGGACGTGTGGTGCCTTTGTCTGCCCCGAGCGATCGGGCCGTTGCTCAACGCGTGGCAGCACAGTTTCAACGCCGAATCGCTGAGAATGACTGGCGTCCGTACCGATCCCAGCAAGAAGCCGTTGAGGCCTGGTCGAAGCTGGGGGGAATCCGTGTCGCGGTGATGAAGGCCCTGGATCTTCTGTGATGGTTGGGGTTTGGAGCCTCAGTAGCAGTATCGATCCGGGACGACCTTGCCCCGAAGAATGCAGTAGCCCGAAACCTTCTCAGCGGAGCGTCGGGTCAGCATCGGAAGGCTGATGGTGCGGTTGGAAAGGAACACGGTGAGCACCCCATTCACCCATTTCCAGGTGCCGTATTCGGACCGCCCACGCGGAAAATCCATGCGGGCATCGCCTGATCGACCCACGGAGATGACATCGCCGTTGGGGTAGGTGATCAACGTGCCGTGCTGGTTGTATTCAATCGTCTGAGCCAGAACCGAGCAGGGCGTCAGGCTGATGAACGCCATCAGAGCAACCCCGGCCCATGAAGGGATCAGCCGGACCATCGTCTGTCGACACGGGACGCTCATTTTGATTCGGGAGATCCCCAGAGACCATGGCAATACGACAGATCCTTAGCGAGGACCTGCTCGATGTCCGGATCACCGGCCAGGTAGTCGATGCACTGCTCATAAGGACTCATGGCCGAGTACCAATCCCAGGCGTCATCGACGACGGCACGAACAGGTCCACTGGTGAGAGGGATGCACAGTGCAGCGACAGCCAGGCAGCGCATGCCCACCGATTCCAAAACCCCATTGTGAAGAGAACGAACCAGGGATGCCAAAACAGACGCCGAACGAGAGAGCGGATGCATCTCCTGGTCGCCCATGCAAACTCCATCAACGATCGCCAACCAGCTGGAATCACCGTGAAGTAACCCCAAGGTTGCTCACAAGCAACTTGCAAGATACTCTGAAGTAACTCGTACGATCACACCCGTGATCAAGGCCACCACCCGTGAAAACCAGGTGAAGCTCACGGTCTCCGTGCCACCAAGCCTGCATGTCTTGCTGCGCAGCTGGGCGGTTTGCGAGGGGCGTGAGCTCACCAGCGTTGTTCTGCAGTGCGTGGAACTGTCCGTTCGACAAATGAAAAGCAACGGCTCCATCCCAGCAGCTGCGGTTCGCAACTACGAAGCGGCTTGTGATGACCGTCTTGCGATCGGAGGCCTGTGACCATGCTGTTTGATCAGATCGAGAAAGCGCTGCAAGCACCGACGATGGACGCGGTGATCGCGTTGACGGAGCGGTTTCAGGATCTTGAAATCAAGCCGGAGGCGATGGTCTTCACCTTCCTGCGCAGGATCGACGAGACCATCCTGATCGGCTACTCAGAAGCGTTTTCGTCAACACGCAAGGACATTCAGCAACGCGACTTTGTTCTGGTCGAAGCGCGCAGGGGAACTCGCCGCGAGGAACGACTTCTGCTGATGACCCTGCAGGAGATCGGCCTCAAACCCACATACAACAGTCACTGTTTTGCAGCTGATTCCAGCCTGATTCGGCATCTGAATCATCTGGGCTGGCCGATTGGTGATCTCAAATCACTGACGTTCCGAAAAAAAAGGCACAACCAACGTTTCAGCCATCAACCGGACGACCACTGAGCCTGGATCTGCCGGGCCTGCTTCACCAGAAGCTGGACAGATTCAGGCGAGGCAGCAGCACATACACCCTGTTCAACAGCCCGATAGTGATCGGCAACGGACCATGCGGATGTTCTCGCATCCTGGATGAATCGGGGAATCAGATGCAGGTGCAAGTGCTGGGCACCTTCACCGAAGGCCATCGCATAGACCCGATCACATCCGGTGAGCGTCGTCACAAGCGCACTGGCGTGGCGAACAGCTCGCCCCCAGTCAGCGGACTCCTCGTCGTTGAAATCAATCGGGCCCGAAACGCGCCGAACACTGTCGAGGAGCAACCAGCCGGGCAACGGCGCTGGATCGGCATGGTGACGCAGGACCCAGAGAGCGTCGCGCTGAATCTCATAGCGCTCGATCAGGCCGTCATCGGAATGAATTCGACAGATGGGACATTGAGCGCCCCCAGCCTCTGATGGCGAGGCAGTATCTCTGATCCCAGGCATCATGAACAGGACACAACGATTGGCTCGCCGACAATTTCCTGCATCATGTGGCGCTTCCTGATCAGTGTCTGCATCGGCTGGTTTGGCACCGTGATTCCGGTGCTGATGTCGGGGATTGTCCGGCAACTCAGCTGGGGCTTACGCCTCCTCCTGCCGGACTGGATCGTGCACGGCAGCTTCGCCGTGGCCCTTGTGCTCTGGATTGCGCTGATGCTCACCCTCCTCGAAAGGGTATGGAGATCACCGCGATCGAAAGTGACGAATGGCCATGACGATCAGCGTTTGGCAAGACCGCGCCCGTTTCCGATCAATCCCAGATCGATGATCACGCCGATCGCCACAACCAGGATTCCGCTGAAATTGGAGACCCCCCCAAACGATGAGGACGCCCAGCAATAACCAAGCGTTGTTGTCGGAAGCAGGATCAAACCCAGAACGGGGATCACAGGGTTAGGAACAGCCATCCCCGCAAAGGGCTGCAGAACAAAACTGCTGTTGAACAACCACATCAGCACCAGAATCAAGCGCGGTGCCAGCAGTCCGAGGGCAGCCAAAAAACACATGGACACGATCCTGACATTCCCCTTTTGGTAGCGAAAGATGCGAAACCGTGCCGACACGGCGCTGGGAATGCAACCTGCAAAAAAGTCCGCCAGCCGGTGGCGAGGTGACGCTGAAAGCACTACCAGAGATTCAGAGGTCATCAGCCCGTTGCTCAGCACCCAGACCCGACTGCGACTGAAAGCCGCCCTGCGTCGGCTTGCTGCTGGTTATGGCGTGAGTTTGCCGGAGATCATCAACCTGCAGATCTGCGCCGATCGCGATCAAACAGTGGCGGCCTGGCTGCGCCGTGCACGCCATCTCCGGAGTCAGCGCACGGGAGGGGCGTCCTGGAGATCCTCTCTGGCATCACAGACGCGCAATGACGATGATCCGGGCCTGGACGGACCCTTCGATCAGGACGAGCTTTGAATCACAGCGTTCAATACAAAATGCCACTGGCTGGGCAGAACGCGATCCCAAGACAGGAAGCAATCAGCATGCAACAGCCAACATCAGCCAAAGCATGATGGAAGGAACGAATCATCGGCTCATTACAATCAAAGGGCTATTTCTAATACTGATGAGCCTTATTTACGTGAACAGCACCCCCAGCAAGGCGCAACCCACAGGCAGCCATACGCCCCTGCCCGATCAATACAACTCAGAGAACTGGATCATCGTCAACAAATATCAAAGTCCAATTCAAACCAAACAATATGAAATGACTCTGATCAACAAAGACAGCATCAGGAACACAACTGGATCCAGATGGGATTTTGATCTGGCTTTCCTGCAGTGGGACACGTACGCCGACCCAAATCATTACGCACTGACCAGAAACGACCTGGGAAAAGGCAACTGGGTCGATTGCAACAAGGGGATGTATGTTGTTGAGAGGCATGGTCAGGATTATTCAAATCAGTATTACTACTCACGCTCAGGGAAATGGCTCCAGAAGGAGATGTTCGGATCCGAGGAATGGCAGCATCCAGAGGCCGATTGGGAAGAATTCGGGCGCCTTGGAGACAACAGAATGACAAGGATTTTCAATCTGATCTGCGGCTCAACATTCAAAACTAGAACATAATGATTGCCAATTCCAACAATCAAAGACCCTGTCTTGCATCTGTCAATCAGAGACCTTGATCGACGATGTGTCGTGGTTACTTATGTTCGAAACGATGAGCAACATCCCTGAATCCTTTAACGATGTAACTCGATGAACCCTGGAATCAGGTTTCCAGGCTGCAGTTGATCATCAACTCGAAGGGAACTGCAGCATTTGGTAACTGCAAAAGCGTGCTGGAAAGAGAAGCAAGGTCCTGAGGCTGCGTCATCGCCTCAGGGGCCACCCGGCTGATGGAGGTGGCCATCTCCGTGTTGACCCAACTGGGGCAAAACGCTGTCACCCGAATCCCTGCATCCCAGCCTTCGTTGCGCATCGTTTGGCACAGCGCCATCAAGGCGAACTTGCTGACTGGGTAGCCGGCCATCCGCCCCTTGGAGCGCTTGCCGCTCATCGAAACCAGCACCTGAATCCTCCCCTCACCACTGGCACTCAGCGATGACCAGGCCGCCCGCGTCAACCACCAGGGTCCCATCACATTCACCCGCCAAAGATCATCGAGATCGGCCTCCTCGCCATCTGAAAACAGCAAGCCCGTGCGACGCAGAATGCCCGCGCAATGAACCAGGGCCGTGAGCTCATCACGCCAGTGCGTTGTGGCGGCCACCCAATCCTCAGCTGACGCTGGATCGCAGGCGTGGTAGGGATGCACAAGCACCCTGTCTTCCCCGACATCAACAAGATCCGGGCGGTCATGCCGCAATCGGTCCGGATCCCGTACACCGAGGCTGATGTTGTGGCCATCGTTCAGCAGTCGTTCGGCAATCGCGCAGCCGATGCCGCGGCTGGCGCCGCTGATCATCACGGTGCGTTTGATCAAGGCAACCTCAGCAGCGCGGAAAGCAAGCGATCGGGATCCTCATCGACCACGGCCAGATCTCGATGCTCGCTGGTCATGAACCCGTGCTCCACGGCATTGTCGAGAAAGCTCACCAGGGAATCGAAGTAACCCTGCACATTCAGCAGACCACAGGCTTTGCTGTGCAAACGAAGCTGCGCCCAACTGAGCGCTTCAAACATTTCCTCCAGAGTTCCCAATCCACCGGGCAGGGCAACCATGGCGTCCGCAAGCTCAATCATCCGTGCTTTGCGCTGATGCATCGATGGCACGACCTCCAGTGATGTCAGGCCCTGATGGGCTACCTCATCCTGTCTCAGAGACTCTGGAATCACGCCGATCACTTCCCCGCCGCCTGCAAGCACTGCATCGGCAACAACACCCATCAAGCCGATCTTTGCGCCGCCGTAGATCAAGCCAACGTCGAGGCGGAGCATCGCCACCGCCATCGCTTCAGCCGCACGTTGAAAACAAGTGTCATTGCCACTCCGCGAGCCGCAATAGATGCAGAGATGACGCACAACTCAAACCCGTGAGTGACGATCCTCCTTCAGGATCGTTGAGGCTCCGCGCTCAACGATCCCTCGGTAGGACTGCAGTGGAGCTCCAACCTGAACCACGGCATGACTGACAGCGCAGAACTCATTCTGAAGCTGATCGATGAGCACAGGATTCTGGACGAAGCAGCCGGCCTCAATGAGCCCTCAGGACTCACGCTCAATGCCGACGGCTCAGCCCTTTACACCGTCAGCGACGACACCAAAGCGGTCTTCAAACTTGATCTGAAGGGTCGCTTGAGCATCAGCGGTTCCTTCTTCGTTGGTGTTGATGATCTCGAAGGCATCGCCCTATCCGCAGACGGCAACAAGGTGCTGATGGTTCAGGAGGAAACCAATTCCATCGTCACCGTGGATCTGGACAGCCGCCGTGAGCTGAGCAGACGGCCACTGGCAGGCATGCAGAACTACGACAGTATTCGCCATTACTTTCCCGAATTACCAGACAACAAGGGACTGGAAGGCATCACGGTGAATACACGCAACAATCATGTGTTTGTGGTGAAGGAAGGCAAACCCGGAGTCCTGATCGAGGTTTCAGCAGACCAGGACAAAATCCTGAACTCACGCCTGCTATCGACAGAGAATGGTTTCAAACATCCCAAAGTTGAGCCTGAGAAGCTTGATTTCTCGGGCCTCAGCTATGACAGCAGCCGGGACACGATCTGGATCACCAGCGACAAAGGTCAGTGTCTGTTCCATTACGACTGGAACAATGATCGCGTCCTGCAGAGGCTGGAGTTAACCATCAACAACGATGGAAAGCAGAAACGCGTTCGCAAATCAGAAGGGGTGGCGATCGATCCAGAAAGGAAACGTTTGTACGTGGTGGGTGAACGAGACGGACACCTTTACACCTACGAAATTCAAGAAAAGAAATAATCCGTGGACTTGAGAACCTGACTAAAAAAGTCAGACCAAGCGGAATCATGACAGTGTCGTCAAAGCAAAAACACAGTGGTCAATGAACAATTCATTACCCCTTGGAATCAATCACTGGTAGACGCCTTTAGCGATGTTTGATACAGGCCATCGTTGATCGACGTCGGTCGTACGCTCACCACTCAACAGAGGGGACTGTCTGCATCAACCATTCTGCGCTGAGTCGCGCAGCTTGACTGCCGTCGCACGGGCTGTTACCGATCAGCCAAGGGCAAATTGACATTCTTTTTTCCGCAAGTCTCTTCTGCATACTTCAGGGCTGCCTGAATGTTTGATGCATCACTCGAAGCCAATACTTTAATGACGTCACTCGCGTATTGGTTGAAATGATCCGAAGTAATTGCAATGTCCTTTCTCAAATCGCACAGCAAGGTTAAAGCTTGATACAGGGACACGTAGCCGCCGTCGTAGGACGTATCACAGCCCTTTTGATTCTGCTCTTTCAAAGTATCCATGAATTCCTGGTAAACATCTTGCGCGGACGCTGCAGGGGCAACAAGGCAAAGAGAAACAAGCAGAACGAAAATTTTCACGGGGATCAGTCCTGACAAACCTCTTGGGACAATCGATCTTAAGCCATGCCATCGGCTTGAAACATCGAAAACAACTGCTTTGGCGTCGCTTTCCGATCAGAAAAAAACCACAATTAAAAATTACGTTAAGATCGCCATCCGCAAATGAAACCTTTCTCGCTGAGTGCGCTTCTACTCCTGATTCAAATGCAGGCGCATGCAAATCTGATTAACAAGCGGGAATACAACATGTTTTTACTGGGCCGAGACGTCGATGCAACCGAACTCGCCTGCTGAGAGAAGGTGGGAATCGACAAGGTAAAATTCCATAAAGATTCCAAAAAAGTCTTTAAGGAGATCAAAGCAGTTCTGCCAGAAGCAATCGTTAACAGAGCCTGGCAGGATTTAAGAACCAACTGCAAAACAATTGGCGGGGTGGATATCGGCAACCTGTAAATCAAGCCCCAGGACATTCAACGACAATCTCGATGCCATGCTGAACCAATTGGCTGTCATCGAATCCCTGATCCATCTCCTCTATCCCGTCGATCGCTGATGCCGCTCCAAAAAGGAATGCGCTCCCAAACCGAAGCTGATCTCAACACCGATCACAAACAGCTGCACCATTCGCTGCTTCGATGAAGAGACTCGATCCATTGCACCTACTGATCACCGGCGCCAGCTCGGGGATTGGTTATGAGGCTGCGAAAGCGCTCGCGCGTGAGGGCCATCGGCTCACGCTCCCATGCCGATCAAACAAACGCTGCGAGCAGACCCGCAGGAAGTTGTTGCAGGCCGGAGCAGATCCCGAACAACTTGATCTCCCTGTGGTTGATCTGGCGGATCTGGACAGCGTTGAACAGGGTTGCCAGACCTGGCTCTCCAAGGGGGACCCGATCGATGCACTCGTTCTCAATGCTGGATTGCAACGGGCTGGAACCAAACAACCGGCGTTCAGCAACCAGGGCATTGAGTTGACCTTCGCCGTTAACCATCTCTCCCATCAATGGATGGCGATGCGCCTGCTGCCCTTACTGCGGAACAACACCCCATCAAGGATCGTGATCACCGCCTCCGATGTGCACAACCCCGGAACCGGCGGGGGACGCGTCGGCAAACCGGCAGGCCTCGGCGACATGGAGGGACTGAAACAGGGAGCCGGATTTGCAATGGTCGATGGCAGCGGTCGGTTTGATGCCGACAAGGCCTACAAGGACAGCAAACTCTGCAATGTGTTGATGGGTCGTGAACTGGCCCGACAGTTGCAAGGGCAGGGTCGGGTGATGCCGGTGATCTCCTGGAGTCCAGGGTTGGTGATCCCGAGGACAGCTGAGGGATTTTTCCGCACAAGCCGCCAGGCAAACCCATTGGGCCTGGCACTGTTCAGCGTCGTGGCGCGGGACCTGCTTCGCCTCACGGAATCGTCAGCCACAGCTGGAGAGCTGCTGTCGGCCCTGGCAACGCAGGGACGATTCGCTCAGCCGGGCTTCGCCTACTTCAGCAATCACCTGGTCGGCCCAGGACGGCATCAATTCGAGCCAATGGACACGAGCCCAGAAGGAAACGACGCTGCCAAAGCGGAGCAGCTCTGGCAGTTGAGTGAACGGCTGATCATGCAGACCTGCCGGCCATGACAGGGGTGGTCGCAGCGCTGGGAGCCGCTTTGGCCTGGACATCAGCCAGTGCCCTCTGGCGCTCCTTGACCCGGGTCGGGCCAGCAGTGCAGCTGAACTGCCTCAAAAACAGTCTCGCGACGGTCCTGTTTCTGCCGATCCTGCTCCTCCTGCCCTGGAGCAGGTTTCCGATCGACAGCCTCCTGCTGCTGGCCAGCGGCATCATCGGCATTGCGCTCGGCGACAGTTTTTACCTGGCGGCCCTGCGACGGCTCGGCACCAGGCGAACCCTGACCGTGGAAGCCATCGGCCCGGTTCTCGCCAGTCTCGGCACGGTCACCCTGGCGAGAGAGTCCCTGACATCACAAGCCTGGATAGGGGCGGCATTGGTCACCACAGCGGTGTTGCTGATCGCCTGGCCAGACGGTTCAGAGAGCCAAAATTCGTTCAATGGCGCCGGACTGCTTTGCTCCTTGATGGCGGTGATCTGTGGACTGAGCGGCGCCTTTCTGGCACGCCAGGTGCTGGTGGGAGGTGATCTGTCAGCCCTGCAGAGTGCGGCCATCCGACTGCTCGGTGGTGCTTTGGTGCTGCTGCCCTTCTCTGCTGGGGCGTGGAGCAAACTGCCAAGCCAACCGGCCGCCATCAACGCACGGCTCGTGATCGCAACCGTCCTGGGAACCAATCTCGGCATCGGCCTGCAGCAGGTGGTGTTCCAACAGCTGCCGGTTGGCCCTGGTGTCACTCTGATGAGCACGGCCCCTGTGATGGCCCTCGTGGCCGCACGTTTCGAAGGCGATTCGCTTCAGCCCCGTGGGATCGGGGCTGCGCTGCTGGCCGTGGCCGGCGTGGCCTTCACCACTCTTTGAAGCTGAAGACGGACCGCTTCAGCAGCGTTGGCCTGGAAGGACAACACCACCAGATCAACACCACAACCGACAGCAGGAGACCAGACCTGTTCCGGTGCGGCTTCAAACCAGCTGTCCAGCCGGGGACCCACCATCTGAATCTGCAGCGGCAACGCCTTGCCCGGCAGCCAGACCCGGCCTTTCAGCCGGACGATCTGAAGCTTTTGAGCGAGTTCCGGAAGAGTAGATTCCAGAATAGATCGATCCCAGCTCCCCTCCAGACGGACTGAGCCACCCACGATCTCAACGTGGGAATGATCATGGCCATGGCTGTGCCCATGGCCATGGCTGTGCCCTTGGCCATGGCTGTGCTCATGGTCATGGCTGTGCTCATGGTCATGGCTCTGCTCATGGTCATGGCTGTGCCCGTTGCCATGGCTGGGATCGGGATGGTGGTCGAGACCCAGCACGACTGCGGGATCGATGCGGCCGCCCTGAATCGGAAGCAGGGGAGTTCCCTGACGAACCTGAGAACGAAGACCATCAAGAACGCGTTGCATTCCAGCCTCTGAGAGGCGATCGGCACGGCTGATCAACACAAGATCGGCAGCATCCAGTTGATCCTTGAACAAATCCTCGATCGCTGTGAGGTGATCCAGGCTGGGATCGTCACGGCGCTGCTGCTCGAGGGCTTCCGGATCACCGACGGGACTGCCCGCGGCCAGGGCCGCACCATCGGTGAGAGTCACCACGCCATTGACGTGAACCCGGCTGCGAATCGCTGGCCAGTTGAGGGCCTGCAGCAACGGGTCCGGCAGTGCCAGACCGCTTGTTTCCACAACAATGCCGTCCAACTGGTCAGCGCGTTCCAGCAGACGCTCGATGGTCGGCAGGAAATCGTCCTGAACCGTGCAGCAGAGACAACCGTTGTTGAGCTCAACAAGACGACCATCCAGCTCCTCTTCAGGACAGAAGCCGCAGCTGCGAATCAGATCGCCATCGAGGCCGACACTTCCGAATTCATTGACCATGACGGCCAGTCTCTGACCGCTGTTGACGAGCAGATGTCGCAACACGGTCGTTTTGCCTGCCCCCAGAAATCCGGTGATCACAGTCACCGGCAAGCGTTTTGGCATCCTTTGCGTCAGGGGCGGCAGTTCAGGCTCTCACGGGTTGCAATCCCAGTCCGAGGATTGACGCCGTTCGCGCGGGAACACAGAGATCGCTGCTGGGGCAGATCCAGCACGGCGTCTGTGAAGTCGGCTCCTTCGATGCGGGAGTCCGCAAAGCGGCTCTGCATCAGCATGGCGTTGGTGAACAACGCCCCCCTCAGGTCAGCGCCATCGAAACGGCTGGCAAACCCCACCACATCGGAAAGATCGGCATCGCGCAGGTCAGCTCCCTGGAGCTGAGACGTGTTGATCACAGCGCCCCGCAGGTCGCTGCCACTGAGATCAACATCCCTGAGATCGGCCTTGAGAAACTCCTTCTCCTTCAGATCGAGTCCGTGCATGTCAGGAGTGATCTCCTGAACAGCCCGTTGCCCCCGCAGCTCAGGCGCCGTGATCGCTGCAGCCGTCGTTGGCGCAAGGCACTGGATCAGAAAGGCACAAACCATGGCCAGTGCCAACGATCCCAAGCGTGAAAGGGCAGGCATCAGGTCCAATCACTCCAGCCGGTAATTTGTGCGCTCACGTTATGGCAGGAGCCAGTGAAGCGAGGCCCATGGCGATGACCCTGCGGGTGGTCGTGCCACCCCATCCCTTGATCGGGCACTGGCTCACGATGCTCAGACATCGCGAGACCCCGGCACCGGTCTACGGAACAGCCATGCAGGAGCTGGGTCGCTGGCTCACCTATGAAGCGCTGCGCGACTGGCTGCCGCATCGACGGGACACCGTGCCAACCGAAACCGGGACAACGGAAGGAACCGTCTGCGAAGCGAACGTCCCGCTTCTGGCCATGCCACTGCTGCCCGCAGGACTGGAGCTCTGGCATGGCGCCCGCAACGTGCTGCCCAATGCGGCCCTCTGTCTCAACGGTGTTCCCGACGGCATCGAAGCGAATGCGGGTTTGATTTTGTTCGTCGACCAGATCACCGATGGCAGGACGCTTCTGGACGTCCTGGTCCAGTTGCAGGAGCAAGGCGTGACAGGCCCTCGGATTCGGGTGATCACAGCCCTCTCAGCCAATGCCGGCTTGAAGCTTCTGGGTGAAGCCGTTCCGGAACTCACCATCCACACCGCCTGCATTGATCCCGATCTCCGCGAGAACGGGCTGATCAGTCCAGGTATTGGTGACCCGGTGCAACGGCTGAATCTTAGAGCAGCGGCCCGTGCCTAACATTGTCCTAGGTCAGTCGAGCCGACGACAGCCATGGGTCAGCATCACGAAGCCGCTCCAGCCACCCTGGTCACCCTGATCACAGGAGCCGTCATCGGAGCGGGGAGTCTTGCCTGGTGGTTGCTGAATGAGGCCGATCGACGTCGACGCCTCGGACATCAGCAGGCGATGCTCTACGCCCCGCGGATGCAGGACGGATCAGAGGTGCTTGATCCCGTCAGCAACGGCCACAAACGCAACCAGGCCTTGGAGGAGCGCGTTGAACGCCTGAACGCAGCCATTGCCGATGTTCGCCGACAGCTCGAGGGCCTGGGGAAGGGCGACTGAGCGATCGGTAGGTTGTCCTGATCCGTCCGAGGCCAGTTACACCATGCTTCGCTCCGACGCTGTCACTCAGGGCATCCAGCGGTCTCCCAACAGGGCCATGCTGCGGGCCGTCGGCTTCGGAGACGAGGATTTCGGCAAGCCGATCATCGGCATCGCCAACGGTTTCAGCACCATCACCCCGTGCAATGTCGGGCTCGATGATCTGGCACGCCGCGCCGAGGAGTCGGCACGTCAGGCCGGTGGCATGCCGCAGATGTTCGGAACCATCACCGTCAGCGATGGCATTTCGATGGGCACCGAAGGGATGAAGTACTCCCTCGTCAGTCGTGAGGTGATCGCTGACGCCATCGAAACCGCCTGCAACGGCCAGAGCATGGATGGTGTGCTGGCAGTCGGCGGATGTGACAAGAACATGCCAGGCGCCATGCTCGCCATTGCACGGATGAACATTCCCTCCGTCTTCGTGTACGGCGGCACGATCAAACCCGGCAAACTCGGAGGCTGTGATCTCACGGTGGTGAGCGCCTTCGAGGCCGTCGGCCAGCTCACCAGCGGAAAAATTGATGAAGCGCAGCTGACAGCGGTTGAGAAAAACGCCTGCCCCGGCGCTGGCAGCTGTGGCGGCATGTTCACCGCCAACACGATGAGTGCCGCCATCGAGACGATGGGATTGAGCCTTCCCTACAGCTCCACGATGGCGGCGGAGGATGAGGAGAAAGCCGAGAGCGCTGCCCGCTCTGCCGAAGTGCTTGTGGAGGCGGTGAACGCCAACATCCGTCCCCTCGACCTGCTGACGAAAGCAGCTTTTGAGAACGCCATCAGCGTGATCATGGCGGTGGGCGGCTCCACCAATGCTGTGCTGCATCTGCTGGCGATCGCCCGCACCGCAGGGGTGGATCTCAACATTGATGATTTCGAACGCATTCGCCAGCGCGTGCCGGTGATCTGCGATCTCAAGCCCAGCGGCCGTTACGTGACGGTGGATCTACACAATGCCGGCGGCATTCCCCAGGTGATGAAGCTGCTGCTGGATGCGGGCCTGCTGCACGGGGATTGCCGCACGGTTGAAGGGAAAACGCTCAGGGACGTGATTGCGGCTGTGCCCTCTCAGCCACCGGCGGGGCAGGACGTGATTCGTCCGCTCAGCAACCCGCTCTATGCTAAGGGCCATCTGGCCATCCTCAAGGGAAACCTGGCCAGCGAGGGCAGCGTGGCCAAGATCAGTGGCGTCAAGACGCCTGTGCTAACCGGCCCGGCTCGGGTGTTCGAAAGCGAAGAGGACTGCCTTGCCGCGATCCTCGACAAGCAGATCAAGGCCGGGGATGTGGTGGTCGTCCGCAACGAGGGACCGGTCGGTGGCCCCGGCATGCGCGAGATGCTGGCTCCCACCTCCGCGATTGTTGGTCAGGGGCTGGGCGACAAGGTGGCGCTGATCACCGATGGTCGCTTCAGCGGCGGCACCTACGGCCTGGTGGTGGGGCATGTGGCCCCGGAAGCCGCTGTTGGCGGCACGATCGGTCTGGTGCAGGAGGGCGACAGCATCACCGTTGATGCCGATCAGCTGCTGCTCCAGCTGAACGTTGATGACGCCGAACTGGAACAGAGGCGGGCCAGCTGGAGCAAGCCGACCCCCCGCTACCGCACCGGAATCCTGGGCAAGTACGCCCGGCTGGTTTCAACATCCAGCCGAGGCGCAACGACGGATCACGCCAATTGATCAGCCGCCGGTTGCACCAGCGAACGCAGCCTCCGGCCCAGCGCTTCCAGTGGTGCAGCATCCTGAGGAGCACTGCAACGCTGGCCTGATTCAGCATCCATCCACACCGGATGGCGGCCATGCCACAGCATCGGGAGATCGGGCTGATCCAACCAGCTGAGCATCAGGTTGACCTCATCGCCACTGCGATAGATCTCCAGTTCGAGATCACGGTCGGGATGACGTTGTCCATCAGCATCGCGGCATTCGATTCGCACATTCAGGTCGTCCAGCTCAACTGCAGCGGAAGGATCGATCGGCACAACGGCGTGACTCCAGGGCTTTAGGCAGACATCGGCGGCCTTGGCGATCAGCACCAGCAAATCCATGGAATCAAGGCAGCGCGCTGATCGAACGGATCAACAACCGAATCGAACCGGGTCGAAAGCCAGGGTTGAGGTCGCCGGCATCGCCGAACTTGGAATGCAGCACCTGGATGCGGGTGACACCGCCGCGATCAAAGCGCAACGGCAGGCCCACGGGTTTGGCGCGCACGGTGGGGCGCAGATCCGCAAACGGCACCACCACACGGGTTGTCCCGCTGGAGTTGGTGGGGACGTCGATCACCCAACGCAAACCACCGGGAATCAGTTCAGTCAGCCCCAACGCTCCATCCCGGCAGCCAAGGGCGATCTTGAGGGTGCGGCCCTCACCATCCACATCGATCTGCAGCGCCGAGAAGGGCGTCAGATCCAGTGGCGGCTGCAGACGTGGTGAACGGCAGCTGACGAAGCCACCGCCGCGCTCGACCAGCTCGCCTTCCAAGAGGAGACCGTCCTCCACCACGCGGCATCCGGCACGGGAGCTGCCGCCCATGATCGTGTCGTTGAGACTGGCCCAGTCAGCGAACTGCTGACCCTGTACAAGCACCTGGTCTGCGGCGGGCGACTGCATTCTGAACAGCATGAAACATGCCATCCCTAGCAGGCTTTACCAGGAGATCGAGAGCATCCCCTTCAGTGCCTCAGCTCAGCTGTCGGAGAATCGCCGGTGGGATGAACCAGTACGACACCAATTGCCAGTCGCGACCCAGGAGGTACGAACGGTAGAAATCCCCGACATCCCGCCAGGAATTCCGGTAGTGGCTGGGGTAGATCGTGGTGGTCAACACCGAAAAGATGACGACGTGCAGGAAGTTTGTTCCGAGATGGTGGCCGAGCTGAAAGCCCAGAAGCCTTGCCTCACTGTTGACGCTGAAGTCGAGCTGAAAATGATCATGGAGATGGTCGTGCAGCTCCGTGCACTCACCGATTCAGGGGATCCAGTTTTCAAGGAACTCAACGAACGGATCCGGCTGGTCGCTGGGGTCGATCGGACCAGGGGAGATGGCCCACGCAACTCCTGCCATTGACCGCAACCCCAATTCAGCAAAGGGATCTTATTTGAGACTCCGCCGCGACCCGATGCTGGTCCAGGGACTCCCCAAGCCAGTGATGCCAGGCACTGAAGCCCTCTCCCGAGGTTGCTGACAGTTCAAAAATCACAGCATTCGGATTGATGCTGCGGATGTTGTCGCGGATGGTCTGCACATCCACAGGCAGATGGGGCAGCAGGTCTGTCTTGGTGATGATCACCACATCGGCTCGACGGAACATCACCGGGTATTTCAGAGGCTTGTCATCTCCTTCGGTGACGCTCAGCAGGGCGACCCCGAGATGCTCCCCCACAGCGAACTCCGCTGGGCAGACCAGGTTGCCGACGTTCTCGATCCAGAGCAGATCCAACGTGGATGGGTCGAGCCTCTGCTGCAGCAGGCGCAGACCGCCCTGCACCATGGAGGCATCGAGATGGCAGGCCCTCCCTGTGGTGATCGGAACCACGGGAACGCCCACAGCCTCCAACCGCTGAGCATCCAGCTGGGTGGTCATGTCCCCCTCAAGCACCGCCATCCGGAATGTGCGGCACAGCTGCGGCAGGGACCTCTCGAGCAGGGCCGTCTTGCCTGCCCCCGGACTGCTCATCACGTTCAACGACAGCAACCGCCAGGCATCGAAGGCCTCTCGGTTGTGATCAGCCTGGTGCTGGTTGGCGGCCAGAAGATTGATCTCCAGGTTGTCGCCGATGGGCATGTGCATGGCTCTTGGATAGCGTCAGGTGGGTGCCGATTCGATCCGGCGGATCCTGAGTTCACGGCCGCTGAGGATGTCCTCAAGCGGTGCAGAACAGCATGGAGAGCGGTATTGCTCCGTCACCGTTGGGGTGTAGGTCGATTCACAGCGGGGACAACGACCAACCAGGGGAATGCTGTTGATCTGGAGGCTGGATCGCTCGAGCCAGGTTCCACCCACGGCGGCCGCATAGGTGGTGACCAGCGCGTCGGGTTCGACGCAGGTGAATTCACCAACATCCAGATGCACGGTCCTGACCTCCATTGGAGCGGATGGCTGGGAATCCCGCCATTCCGCAAGCGAGAGGAGCAGGCAACGGGTCATGTCGACTTCATGCATGACCGTCAGCGCCAGGCCTGATCGACCTGCATGTTGCAGTTGGGATCAAGCCAGCTCGGCGTTTCGCGTCGGGGGAGTTGACCGCTCACCACGAGGTGGGCCATGGTGTCGCAGATCACCCGGGTCGCCATCAGCGAGGTCATGTCGCTGATGTCGTAGGGAGGAGAGACCTCCACGAGTTCAAGGCCACAGACAGGCACCTGGCGGACGATCAGTTCGAGCAGCTTGAGCGCTTCCCTGGGCAACAGACCACCTGGCTCCGGCCAGCCGGTGCCAGGAACGAAGCCGGCATCAATGCAGTCGATGTCGAAGGAGATGTAGACGCAGTCGGTGCCATCGGTGGCCCGTTCAATCGCGAACTGGGCCGCCGCCTCCAGCCCCATTTCGGTGATGTCCGTGACCGTGAGCACATTGGTGCCGCGCTCGCGGCAGACCTTCACGCCCTCCCGGGGAACCTGCCAGCCGCCGATGCCCAACTGCACGAGATTCGCCGCAGGGGCATTGGCCATGTTCGTGGCATGGAACCAGGGGCAGGTATGCATCCGTTCATCCAGATCGGTCTCCTGGGTATCGACATGCCGGTCGAAATGGATGATGCCGACCTTGCGATCGCCGAGATGCCTGCAGACCCCTCGCACCGTTGGGAAGCCGATCGAATGGTCGCCGCCCAGGATGATCGGGAAGGCGCCGCTGGCAAACACGTGGGCCACCCCTTTGGAGATCTGATCGAAACTCTTCTCGTTGTTGGCGGGAATCGTGAAGATGTCTCCGACATCGCACAGGCGAATCTGCTCGCGGAGATCGACGCCCATCTCGTAGTTGTACGGGGTGTACAGCGCCGAGATGCGGCGGATGCCCTGAGGACCGAACCGCGTGCCAGGTCGATAGGTGGTGCCGCTGTCGTGGGGAACGCCCAGCACGGCAACGTCATAGTTGCCGACCTGATTCACATCCTCCAGGTAGGGAGCCTTCATGAAGGTGTTGATGCCGGCATAGTGAGGCAGTTCACCGCGCGAGAAGGTGGAAATCCGCCGGTCCACGATGCTTGCCGCAGCATCAAGCCCGAATTCGCGGGCCCGGTCCACCTCCGTTTGCCAACCGGTCAGCGGCAGCTGACGTTCCTTTTCAAGTGCCTGCATCCCCTCGCTGGGATGTTGACGCTGAAAACCAGCCGTGTCGTCTGAGGACGCAGTCATGGAATCAAGTGCAGAAGCA
Source organism: Synechococcus sp. KORDI-100 (assembly GCF_000737535.1). Taxonomy (NCBI): domain Bacteria; kingdom Bacillati; phylum Cyanobacteriota; class Cyanophyceae; order Synechococcales; family Synechococcaceae; genus Synechococcus; species Synechococcus sp. KORDI-100. The sequence goes on from NZ_CP006269.1 coordinate 1,724,347, forward strand.
GCGGAAGCGATGGGCTTCCTGACTCCACCCCTACACCGTCGCAGGGGTGGTGCGCAGCTTTCAAAGAGCTGCAGCGGCGTCCTGATCCGCCAGGATCACAACCTCCGATTCCGGTTGCACCAACTTGGCGGGAGTGCGCTCTGGTGATTCATCAGGGTCGATCAGGCGCTTCAGCGCCTCCTGTTTGCCCGCCCCACTCACCAGAAAGATCACCTGGCGCGACGCACTGAGCACAGGGGCGGTCAATGTGATGCGATCCAGACCCTTGCCACGGCCAACGGTGGACCAGCTGGTGGTGACCGTTGGGGCCTCGGTGCCGGGGAACAATGACGCGGTGTGTCCGTCATCACCCAGGCCGAGAAGCATGACATCAAAGACGGGTGGATCTCCGGAACACTGGCGAGAGACCAGAGCTCCGAAGGCCTCGGCACTGGCATCCGCATTGGCCAGCTCCACAGTCGGAACGGCATGGAACGTGGCCTTCGAGCCTGGTCCTTCCGCCAGAAGGGTGTTGCGAAGCATGCGGGCATTGCTGGATTCATCATCGGCAGCAACCCAGCGCTCATCTCCGAGGAACACATCCACGCGATCCCAGGGGAGCCGTTCCTGTCCGAGCAGGCTGTAGGCCCGGGCGGGAGTCGTTCCGCCGGAAAGAGCGATTTGACAGCGATCACGCTGATCGAGGGCCAGGCTGATCTGGGCAGCGATCAGCTCGGACGCCCGGCGAGCGAGGTCCTGAGGATCGCTCGCCCGCTCGATGCGATAAACGGCCATGTCTGATCAGCTCAGGCCAGCCATTCGGTGTGGAAGGTGCCTTCCTTGTCGATGCGCTTGTAGGTGTGGGAGCCGAAGCAATCACGCATCGCCTGCACAAGGTTCTGAGGGAGACGTCCGGTGCGGTAGCTGTTGATGTAATCCAGCGTGCTGCTGAAGCAGGGGACCGGAATGCCGGACTCAGCAGCGCCGGCCACCACCTTCGCCAGACCGGGAAGACGACGGTTTACCTGCTCGGCGAACCATGGATCCAGCATCAGATTGGGCAGCTGGGGATTGGCGTTGTAGGCATCCTGAATCCGCTTGAGGAGTCGGGCACGGATGATGCAGCCCCCCTTCCAGATCTGAGCGATGGAGGGCATGTGGAGGTCGTAGTCCAGATCGTTCGAGGCGATCCGCAACAGCTCCATGCCCTGGGCATAGCTAGCAATGCAGCTGAGCACCGTGGCGTCCATCAACGGGGACATGGCATCGGCGGGAGTCCCAAGGTCGAAATCCTTGATGGCCGGTCCCTTCAGGACGTCCTCGGCCTTGACACGCTGCTCCTTCATGGAGCTCATCACCCGTCCATTCAGGGAGGCATAAATGGTGGGAACCGATGCGCCCATCTGGAGGGCAGTCACCACGGTCCAGAGACCTGTTCCTTTCTGCCCAGCCTGATCCATGATTTTCTCAACAAGATCCTGGCCGTCCTCTGGATCCTTGGTGCGAAGACAAACCTCGGTGATCTCCACCAGATAGGAGGACAGTTCCTCCGTGGCATTCCACTGGGCCAGAACGTCGGCCATCTGATCGCCATTCATTCCCTTGACCCGCTTCATCAGGTCGTAACCCTCAGCGAGGATCTGCTCGATGCCGTACTCGATGCCGTTGTGGACGGTCTTCACAAGATGACCGGATCCACCCGGACCGATGTACGTGACGCAGGGGCCATCCTCAACCTGGGCGGCCATTTTGTTCACCAGGCTTTCAATTGCGTCGTAGGAGGATTTGGTTCCCCCCGGCATCATGCTCGGGCCCTCGAGGGCTCCTTTGGCCCCACCGGATACACCCATTCCGATGAAGCCGAAGCTCTTGCTTTCGAGCTGCTTCACGCGGCGCTCAGTGTCGTGATAGTCGGAGTTGCCGCCATCAATCAACAGATCACCTTCCTCGAGATAAGGAGAGATCTGATCAACCACTGCATCCACGGCAGGACCAGCCTTGACCATCATCAGGATGCGGCGTGGACGCTCAAGCTTGCCGACGAAATCCTGCAGATCTGAGGCACCCTGAATGTTTTTGCCCTGGCCACGACCATTCAGGAACTCTTCGGTTTTGGCATAGGTACGGTTGTAGACAACGCTTGAAAAACCATTACGTTCGGCGTTGAGGACGAGGTTCTCGCCCATGACACCGAGACCGATCAGACCGAAGTGAGACTTGGACATGGTCGGAGGGACCACTGACAACTGACGTCAGTGTGAGCACGCCATCCGGATCCGGCCGCAAATCAAACGACATGTGTCAGGAATGATGCATCGAGACGTCGTTTGTTTGATCAGGGACGTCTCATCCCTTGCATTGATATCCGATTGGATATCTTTCGGTCAGATCACCATTCCATCAGGAATCGTTGCATTCTTAACGACAACAACGATGCCATTACGGATATAAAAACCTTGATCTGCCCTGTCGGCCTCTTCAACATGATCCTTGTTGACGATCGTGACGTTGTTACCGATTCGGGTGTTCTTATCAAGAATGGCTCCCTTCACCGTCGTGCCCTGACCGACGCCGACAGCGATGCCGCCGCGCTCACGCAGCAAGGCACGTTCATCACTCGACTCGAAGAAGTCAGCACCCATCACGAGGGTGTCCTGCAACACCACATCGCTTTCAACACGACTGCGAACACCAAGAACACAGTGATGAATACTGCATGACTTCAGGATGGAACCCTCACCAATGATGGAGTTGGTGATCTGAGCATCCACCAGCTTGCTGGGTGGCAGGTAGCGAGGACGTGTGTAAATGGGGAATTTCTCGTCGTAGAAACTGAACGGCGGTTTGGGTTGCATGGTCAACGCCAGATTGGCCTCATAGAAAGCACCAATCGTGCCGATATCTTCCCAGTAATCATCAAACACATAACTCTGAAGTTTGTCACCACGAGCGAGGGATTCAGGAATCACCTCCTTTCCAAAATCCTTGTGGGAAGGCTTGGTGTCGAGCAGGTCAAACAGTGTTTCCCTGCTGAACACATAAATTCCCATGGAGGCCAGGTAGGGCCGTTCTTTGGCGGAGTCAACACTCAGCCCGAACCGTAACGTATCGACGGCCATTTCAAGCAGGGAATCACCCTTGGGCTTCTCACGGAACTCGAGAATCTTGCCGTTTCCATCAGTGCGCATCAGTCCGAAGGCCTCGGCCTGCTTGGGGTCAACCGGCAGGGCTGCAACCGTCAAGTCAGCACCCGTGCTTCGGTGATGCTCAATGAACTGGCTGTAATCCATCCGATACAGCTGATCGCCGGAGAGGATCAGATATTCATCAACATCCCATTCCTGAAACAGCCATTGATATTTACGAACAGCATCTGCCGTGCCTTCAAACCATGAGGGGCTGTCTGGCGTCTGCTGAGCGGCAAGGACCTCAACAAAGCCTTGTCCGAACGATGCGCTGAGGTTGAAGGTCTGACTGAGGTGACGATTCAGGGACGCACTGTTGAATTGCGTCATCACATACATCTTGTTGATGTTTGAGTTGATGCAATTGCTGATCGGAATATCAATCAAACGGTATTTGCCTGCCACAGGAACGGCTGGCTTGGCTCGCATCTTGGTAAGCGGGTAGAGCCTCGTGCCGGCTCCGCCGCCGAGAATGATGGCCAGGACCCGCTTCATGCCGCTATCGGTGTCGCCGTTGCCGCAAGAACTTACCGGACTTTTCCCTCTCACCAGCGGAATCCGCCAAGATCCGACGAGATTGCTGGGAATCAGTTCGGGACTGAGGCCAGAGGAGCCTTTCTTCAGCTCTCAACCTGAGGCTCCAGATCAAACAGTCGCTCCACCGTGCGCAGGGATTGCTGACGCTCCTGACGGCTCTGGGGAGCGCGCAACTGGGTAACCGGAGTATGCAGGATCTTGTTGATGATGCCTTTGCTCAGAGCCTCCACAACCTTGCGCTCGCGGGCGGAGAAATCCGGCCCCATCCGACTCAGGGCTTTCTGCAGCTCCTCGCTTCGAATCGTTTCCATCGATCCCCGCAGGCGGTTGATGGTGGGAACGGCCTCCAGGCTGTCCCACCACTCCAGGAACTGCTGAGCCTCCTTCTGAAGCAGCTGCTCCGCCTCGCGGGCGATCGCCTGCCTGGCCTCCTGATTGCGGGCCACCACCTCCTGGAGATCATCCACGTCATGGGATTCCACGCCGGCGACGTCGGCGGCATCCGCGGCAATGTTGCGGGGAACACCGATATCAATCAAGCGCAGGCGGCTGCGACGGTTGAGCGGTTGCAGACGAGCCGCATCGATGATCGGATCCTCAGCTGCCGTGCTGGTGAACACCAGTGAGCAGGTGCTGAGGTACTGATCAAGGTCCGTGATCGGACGGCACCGCACCGGAAGATCCGGAAAATCCTTTGAGAGCTGCTCGGCGCGCTCGACAGTCCTGTTGAGAAGAACGACCCCGGCAGCACCTTTGGCCTGCAGGTGCTGCAGCAGCAGCCGACTCATCCGGCCAGCGCCAACCACGGCGATTTGCTCGGATTCCAGGGGGACGAGCTGATCGAGTCCGCGCGATTGTCCGAGCTTGAGCTGAGCCAGCTCGACGGCCGCCGAGCTGATCGACACCGCGCCCGTTCCAAGGTTGGTTTCACTGCGTACTCGCTTGCCAGTGCTAACGGCCTGGGTGAGCAGGCGGTTCAGGATGGGGCCGAGGGACTTGTGCTCCTGCCCCAACCGCATCATTTTCTTCACCTGAGACAGGATCTGCCCCTCTCCCAGGACAAGGCTATCGAGACCGGACGCGACGCGCATCAGGTGATCGACGGCATCTTCATGGTGGTAGCTGAATAAGTGTGGTGAAAGATCTCCCGTCGCAAGACCTGAATGTCCGCTGAGGAATTCGCTCACCGCCGACACCCCAAGCTCGGGATTGCGAACCAGGGTGTAGATCTCGAGACGGTTGCAGGTGCTCAGGATCGAGGCCTCGATCACCTGCTCATTGCCTTTCAGGGACTGAAGAGACGTCTCCATGGTCTGCTCAGGAATGCTGAGCCGTTCCCGGATCTCCACCGGTGCCGTTCGATGACTGAGGCCGACGACGGCAATGTGCATGGAGACGTTCCTCTCAACCGGTGATCAACGTTCAGCTCAGAGCGATGCTTTGAGCGCCGTCCTTGATGTGAACGGTGTTGGTGAAGCGACAGGTGTTGTCCAGGTTGCTGATCACCAGGCTGCTGGTGCGTGTGCAGTCACATTCGAACTTAACGCCATGGAAGAGCAGTCCATCGGTGATGCCACTGCCGGCGAAGACCACATGCTCACCGCAGGCCAGTTCCTCGGCTTCGTAGACCTTGTCGGGATCGGCGATGCCCATCTCCGCCAGGCGAGCCAGATTGCCTTCCTTCGTGAGGTCAGCCCATTCCTTGGTCTGAGCCACTGCGGGGTCATACACGAGTTGGCCCTGGAAATGTCCTCCGAGAGCGCGCATGGCCGCTGCGGAGATGACACCTTCAGGAGCGGCGCCGATGCCCATCAGGCAGTGGGTCCCTGTCCCTGCAAAACCACAGGCGATGGCAGCCTGAACATCACCATCGGAAATCGGCTGGATGCGAGCACCGGTGGCGCGAATCTCGGCCATCAGATCCTTGTGACGCGCACGATCCATCACGACGATCGTGAGTTCATCGGCTGCCAGTCCCAGACAATCACTGAGGATCTTGATGTTCTCGGTGGCGGACTTGCCGATGTCCACCTTGCCCTTGGCGGCCGGCGGAGCAGCCAGCTTCTTCATGTAGAAGTCGGGGGCATTGAACAGACCGCCACGATCAGAGGCCGCGAGCACCGCCATGGAGCCGCGCTGACTGAAGGCGCAGAGGTTGGTTCCCTCGCAGGGGTCGACAGCGAAATCAACACCTGGACCGGTCCCGCTGCCAACCTCTTCGCCGATGTAAAGCATCGGGGCTTCATCCCGCTCGCCTTCGCCGATCACGATGCGGCCCTGCATCTGGATCTGGCCCATGCGCTTGCGCATGGCTTCGACGGCAGCAGCGTCAGCCTCGTTCTTGAGGCCCTTGCCGGAAAGCTTTGCGGAGGCGATGGCGGCCTGCTCGACGACCTCGAGAATTTCCTGAATCAGGGTCTGGTCCACGGGACTCCGGTGATGGGGTGATGGGGGTGCGGATCGAGAATGCGGGTAAGGACAGCCTTCAGGAAGGTCAGTTTCCCCTTGCCGCAAGGGATCTCGGCGACGAAGCGCGGCTCACTGTATCAGTGGCCTCAAAGGTCTCTAAAATCGCCCCGCAGTTTTGCAGTCCCTGCCATGAGCACCAAGCCCCTGGTGATCTCGCCATCCATCCTTTCAGCAGACTTTTCACGTCTGGGCGCCGAGGTGAAAGCCGTGGATGAGGCAGGCGCTGACTGGATCCACGTTGATGTGATGGACGGTCGCTTCGTCCCGAACATCACCATCGGGCCCCTGATCGTTGAGGCCCTGCGTCCGGTGACCCAGAAACCGCTGGACGTTCACCTGATGATCGTGGAACCGGAGAAATACGTTCCGGATTTCGCCAAGGCCGGCGCCGACATCATTTCGGTCCAGGTCGAAGCGTGCCCACACCTGCATCGCAACCTGGCTCAGATCAAGGATCTCGGCAAGAAGGCGGGAGCGGTGTTGAACCCTGGCACTCCCCTCGACACCCTTGAGTACTGCCTGGAGCTGTGCGATCTGGTTCTGATCATGAGCGTGAACCCCGGTTTCGGCGGCCAGAGCTTCATTGAGAATCAGGTTCAGAAAATTCGCGACCTGCGCCGAATGTGCGATGAGCGCGGTCTCGATCCCTGGATCGAAGTGGACGGCGGCATCAAGGCCGGGAACGCCTGGAAGGTGATTGAGGCGGGAGCAAACGCCATCGTCTCCGGCTCCGGGGTGTTCAATCAGCCCGACTACGCCGAAGCCATCAAGGGAATCCGCGCCAGCAGCAGCAAACAGGCTGTTCTGGTCTGACAAAGGACGTCCTGGTCCGACAAAGGCTGTTTTGGTCCAACAAGAGCTTTCCTGTTGAATCGGAAAGACAATCACAACAATGCCCTGCTACGAGGTGGGGGCATTGTTGATGGGATTTCAAAGATTAAAGACTCAACCGATCAAGACAGGCAATATCCCAATGGATGTCAGATTGTCATCAACAGATCCATCGATCGTTCATGGGACCTGCAATGGACCGGTGACGGAACAGACAACAATCCAGACGACACGTATCGTTGCAACAGCACCGCCTGAAAGCCAGCTGCAGCGTTTTTCGCCGAACACGGAAACCCAGGTCGACTGACAACTTCAGAGGACTCACTCATTCGTCGCACGGCGAGGCAAATCAGGGCAGCCTCACAGCAAGAACAAGAAGAGCACGACCCACGAGGTCCCGATCAGGAAAAGCTTGTCTGCCCCTTTATTGATGTCGAACAGTTCGTATGGCTCTGGAGTCATTGAGTCGCGTATCAACTCGAAGACCCTAGCGAGTAAAGCCGACCTGATGGAACGATGCGGTACGCAGTCGCTGGAGATGAAATGCCTCACTCCATTAGAAGGAGTGAGAACCCTCGCATTGACTCCCTATCAAGACATACTCCTGTATGTGTTGCATCGAAACCGTAATGAACAGCCTTGGATGATATTTCCCACTAGAACTCAACCTCGGCAGAGAGAGACCAAATACTTATTTTTGAACGACAATATTTTAGTTGACTTTTCTTCTATTGTCACCTTTGCAAAAAATGGCAGATACAAGTGTCATCGTAATCCTTGGCATCGTACTCAACTTGCCCACCAATGATGCTGTCAAAAATCGCATTCCTGCTCGTGCTCGAATGAACCAACTCAAAGGTGCCATCGTTTATATGGATTGATATCCAAAAAGCCCTGTCCGAGTAGTCGTGGCATATTGGGAAATCGTTTTCTTCGATTGTGATTATGACCTTCGTAACTTCACAATTCAAGTTGATTGCATCAGTCGTAGCGAGGACTGCTGTATTGGAGCAAATCTTTCACCGTGACATGCGTGGCGAGGACTTCATCGAGAACGAGGCATGCCGGGACAAGGTCGTCCTTGATAACATGGCTAGTATCAGGTTTGAGAACTTCCGTCGCAAATATGGGTATAAAAGCGAAATAGCGATATGGCGATATACGGAATCGTTAGAAGGGCTGGAGTCCCTATGAGTCCTCGTCTAAGTCGACGTGATATTTTCGATAAAAAGACTATTGGTAATGACTTGTTCGATGGTAAACGGAGCGTGAAAGACATCGCTTCTCTGATGGGCTGCTCAACGACACAGGCGCATTACAGGAAGACAGCCCTGGGGATGAAGACTGATTGCTGGAAGAGAAAGAGTATCGTGATGCTGATTTCGTGGGTTTACCCACTGAGAAGATAGTGAGTCAACTAGATGAATCTTTGGATTATTGCCGTAGCATTAGACGAGAGCATCGTTCAACGTCTTATTGGTATTGGATACAACAAGGGACTAGGGAACAGGTTTAATGGAGCAGCTTGGATAAGGTACTAATCCTAGATTTATTCCGTCTTTCAAGAAAGCATTCAATTGTTGATAATTGAAACCATTCTGTTTCCACCACTCAGTCAATTGCTCTGCTGTAAGCAGACCATCGTCCTCTAATCTGCAAAGTATTCCAGGTATGTATGTAAAAGCAGAATATTGAATTGCTGCCTGGCATAGAATGATGGTTTCTTCTGAAGCCGAACAAGCTTTATCAAACTCCTCAATTGTCTCAAAAGCCTGAACTGGACCTGCCAAAAGAAGCAGTGCACCAATGAGTGGAAGGCGTTTCATGATGGGTAGAATAATTTCAAGGTATTATTGGGCAATTCGGATAGTATCCTAATGCTAATTCTATCCCGTTATTCCATAAGCCCAGTAAATAAACTTTCCAACCGGGCTCGGCATACTTAATTCGAAGCTTTATTTCATGATATTCAGCGTCAAATTCCTCTGGTGTTATTAAGCCTTTTTCGTTTAATTTACAAAGCATTCCTACGCATAATTTAAGTGCTACATCTGACGTTATGCAGACCTCATCGAACTCCTCATTTGCCTGAACTGGTGCTGTTAAAAGAAGCAGTGCACCGATGAGTGGAAGGAGTTTCATAAGAGACAATCTGCAGGAGCAAAGTGTCGCATCTCAATCAACCGGGAACAGCTTCCATTGAGCATCCTCTGGAATCTCTGGACCCACTTTCATATCCTCCAAATCAGCAGTGATTGCCATCGAACGACACTCACCAACGATACGCAGAGCATTGGCTGAAGTCTTCAGTCGGCAGATCATCTTTGTTATCAGGATCACCATTCATGTAGGCCTTACAAATTTCATAAGGCGTGTAGTTGTCGTAAGGATCTCCGTCATCGAAAGGACTGCCTGCATGGACTGGTGCTGTTGAAAGAAAGAGTGCACCGATGAGTGGGAAGAGTTTCATTGAAAAACCTCTTTACAAGCTACATCTTGGATTATGTCTCTATAGGCGATGTCTATATTGGAAGCATAGTCTTTGGCATCAGGATCTTTCTTAACCATATCAGGTATTTCTATAAATAGCTTTTGGGCATATTCTTTTGTGATTAGTTTGTCGGCTGCCAATCCGCACAAGGTATTCCCTATTCCATAGACATAGCCGTAGTAGAAGCCTTTGTTTCTTTCATCATCTGCTGATTTGTCAGGTGTAGCAACAGAATCGGCAGGTGCTGTTGAAACAAGGAGTGCTCCGATGAATGGAAAGAGTTTCATAAGAAACAGCCTGCAGGAGCAAAGTGTCGCATCTCAATCAACCGGGAACAGCTTCCATTGAGCATCCTCTGGAATCTCTGGACCTACCTTCATATCCTCAGGTTCTTTCCAAGCCACTCGCCACTCAGGCACACGGCAGGGAACATAGTCAAAGTTCTCGATACTCACTCCACCAAGTCGAGCTGGGCATCCATACCAGCCACTCACCCATCGGCTCCCGTCGTTCAACCCTCCCCGAAACCAAATGCATTTAGTCGGGTTTGGAGGTCGAGTCCAGTTGTTCCCAGGGGGTTAACAGATGAAAAACCATCGCCAACACTAAGTTCCAAGAAACCAGCCATAGCTGTGCAAACCAATGCCTAACAAGTTCACACCGATGTAACAGATTCCGATCACAGCCAAGCCAACAACAGCCACCAAGGCCGGACGACGACCCTGCCAACCGCGACTCAGTCGCGTGTGGAGATAGGCGGCATAAACAAGCCAGCAAATCAATGCCCAGGTTTCCTTCGGATCCCAGCTCCAGTAACTGCCCCAGGCTTCATTGGCCCAGACAGCACCGCTGATGATGCCGACGGTCAGCAGTAAAAACCCAACAGTGATTGTGCGATAGCTGAGGCTGTCGAGTTGTTCATTGGTGGTGAGCTGAACTGAACGCAACTGGAGAACGCCGTTGTCCCCCACGGCAGCGGCCTGACGAAATCCACCACTGCCGATCGAGCTGCTGCGCAGTTCCAGGGCCTCACCGCGGTCAGTGATCAACACCGCAAATGACAGCAAAGATCCCACCAGCAGTGCGGCGTAACTCACCATGATCACGCTGACGTGCATCACCAGCCAGCTCGAGCGCAGGGCCGGCACCAGAGGTGCTGATGTCTGAAGCTGATCCGGCAGGGCGAAGCTTGCAAACGCAATACACCCAAGTCCCATCGGCGTTGCAGCCGCCGGAACGATCGGCGATGGCCAACTGCGCTCAACAAGCAGCTGGGTCAGTGTGCAGGCCCAGGCCAGGAAACAGAGCGACTCGTAGAGATTGCTGATCGGGAAATGGCCGGACTGCCACCAGCGCAACACAAGCTGGGCCGTCAGCAGGAGATTTGAAATCGCGACCAGCATGCGCACGCTCGTGGACGAAGTCTGGCTTGAAGCGGCCCAGAAGGACACCGGCAGTGCCAGAAGCAACAGCACGAAGGCCGCGAAGCCCAGGGTTGTAACCGCGTCGAATGAAGCAGCGAACAAACGATGGAAACCTGCTGATCCGATTCTGCCGGGCTAGATCAACGACTGGCCTGACGCAGTAACAGTCCACCAGCTCCAAGAGAGATCAAAACCGGCAGCCAGGCAGCTGCCAGAGGAGAAAGCGTTCCTTTCACCCCAAGGGAACTGAAACTGAAACTGATCACGTAGTACACAACGATGATGCCCAGCGTCAGAACAAACGCGAAGCTGCGACTGGTGCGGTAACTGGGTTGTGCGCCGAGCGTGGCACCAAACAGACCGAAGACGATGCAGGCCATCGGGAACGTGAATTTCTCCTGGATCCGCACACGAATCTTGCGAGCGTCCTTGTTGTTGCCTGACTCCACATACAACCGCTCAGCCTGCATGGCCTCCGCCACAGTCATGTTGACCGCGTCCTTCTGAATTTTGGCCAGGCGCAAGGGGCCAGATCCAAGTGGGTACACGTAGCGATCAAAGTCAGCCTGGGAGGAACTGCCACTGCTGTTCAGCGTCAGGATCTGGCCATCAAGAAAATCCCAGGACGCCTTCTGCTGATTCCAGACGGCCTTCTTCGCCACCAGCATCTGGGTGAAACCAACCCGTGAAAAATCCAGCACCGTGACGTCCTGCATTTCCCCGTCTCTGAAGCGTCGGGCGAAGAACAGCTGGGTCAGACCGCGTTCTGAAGAGGCGTCATCCACTGCCCTTGTCCGCGGACCGAAGCGTGGATAAATGATGTCCTGACCCTTCTCCGTTGCCAGAGAGCGTCCGAGCGCCCGTTGCAGGGTGACCTCCGCATACCTGTTACTGCCAGGCACCACCACATCGTTGAGAACGAAGGTGAGCCCTGTCATCAGCACAGCCACCACCATGGCGGGAGCGATCATCCGTGCCGTGGTCACCCCAAGACTTCGCAGAGCGGTGAGTTCACTGTTGGTGGACAGGCGCGTGTATACGAACAGCGACGCCATCAGCGTTCCCATCGGAACGGAAAATGCCAGCCAGCGCGGCGTGCTGAACAGAAGCACCTGAGTGGCAATCGTGATCGGCAGGTTCTTGTCCACCATCTGGCGAACCAGCTCGAACATCACACCGCCTGTCAGCAGCAGCAGGGTGAACAGCGCCACAAAGAACAACAGCGGGCCAAGCAGCTCGATCAGCAACCAGCGGTCAAGCAAGCTGAGTCGCTGCCATGGACCACGAAGGAACAACGGCCTCAAAGCTGAAAGTCCTCCCCCAGGTAGTAGCGGCGCACCTGTGGATCGGCGGCAACCTGATCTGATCGACCCGACGCCAGGATCGCTCCGTCGTTGACGATGTAGGAGCGGTCGGTGATGGCCAGCGTTTCACGCACGTTGTGATCCGTGATCAGAATCCCCATGCCGCGACTGCGGAGGGATTGAATCAGCGACTGCAGATCAGCCACGGCGAGGGGGTCGACTCCGGCGAAGGGTTCATCCAGCAGGAGATAACTCGGCCCGTCCACACCAACGGCAAGAGCACGGGCCACCTCGCAGCGACGGCGTTCGCCACCGGAGAGTTGAAATCCACGGCGATCAATGAACGCTGTGAGGTGAAAATCCTCAATCAACTGATCACGACGATCCCGCCGCTGGGCTGGCGTCAGATCCGTTTGCTCCAGCGCAACGGCCAGGTTCTGGCGAACCGTGAGCTGGCGAAACACACTCGGTTCCTGTGGGAGGTAGCCGATCCCCAGGCGGGCTCGATGGGGCATGGACAACGTCGCCACCTCCCGCCCATCGAGATTCACCTGGCCATGATCCGGTCGTAACAGTCCGATGACGAGATTGAACGTTGTTGTCTTGCCAGCCCCGTTTGGTCCGAGCAGACCGACTACCTCCCCTGGCGAAAGCGTGAGGGACACACTTTTCACCAATTGCCTACCACCAAGGCTGATGGAGACCTGCTCCAGAGAAAGACTCATGGACGAAGCGGTTCCGTCTTCCGTTCCGATGATTTCAGGGTCCAGCGACTGAACACCTGTGCCCCCTCCGACGGTGTCGCGATGGCCCGTTCCTCATCCAGCAGATAGGTGACACGTTCAGCCCGCAACAGATTGCCGTCGGTCTGAACCACATCCACGTCGCCACTCAGCACGATCCTTGATTCCTTGGTGAAGTACTGCGCCTGACGACTGGTTGCCACCACACCGCGCTGATCATGGACCAGCCGCACGTTGCCGCTGGCAGTGATGACGCCCGTGACGCTGTCGGCGGCCTGCTGATCGGATTCGATGGTGATCAAACCCTGATCCGCTGATTCCTGGGCAGCGGCGACGTTCGGTCCAACCAGCAGTGCGGCGCTGACGGAGAACAGACAGGAGAGTGCTCGAATTCTGCTCAGCATGGTCTTAACCACGAAGGCGAAGGGCGCCAGATTTCGGGACCCTACCCCTCCCTCATGGCAGAGGTTGCAGTTGAGGGACAGTGCATGACTCGGGGTCTGCATCATGTTGAAGCTGATGCAGACGTTGTTCGACAACGCAGCAGAGGGCCTCCAGATCGAGACCGAGATCAGGGGTCCCCGGCCGTCTCAGACGACCCAGGGCCTCTCCGTAGAGAATCGTGGCCCCACGACGGTTGCCGCGCTGCAGATGCAGTTGCGCCACAGCCACCTGAAGAATGCCCTGAAGAGAACGGCGATCCGGCTCAGCTGTCTCATGCCAGATCTCCTCGAACAAATCATGAGCTGCATACCACTCCTGCGTGTTGAAGAGAGCAACCGCCTGGCCAAAGCGCGGATCCTCCTCAGGCATCAGCGCTTGGCCTTGGCCGGCTTCTTACCGGGAAGCTTGCGCAGGCGGATCGACTCCGGGGTGACTTCGAGCATCTCATCGGGTCCGATGTATTCAAGAGCCCGCTCCAGGGTCATCTGGATCGGGGCCTGCAGCGTGTCCAGTTCGTCAGCTCCGGCGGAACGCATGTTGGTGAGCTGCTTGGTCTTGCAGACGTTGATCTCCAGGTCCTGGGGCCGGTTGTACTCACCGATGATCATTCCCTTGTAAACCTTGGTGCCAGGGCTGATGAAGAACTGACCACGATCCTCGGCGTTCTTGAGGGCATAGAAGGTGGCGGTACCCTCTTCGAAGGCGATCAGGACACCATTCCGACGGGTATCGAAATCACCCAGCATCGGCCGGTATTCATAAAACGAGTGGCTCATGATTCCTTCGCCGCGGGTGGCCCTGATGAATTCGCCCCGGAAACCGATCAGGCCGCGGGATGGAACGATGAACTCCAGCTGGGTGCGTCCATCGGCACTGGTTTCCATGTTCTGCATCTCGCCCTTGCGGGTGCCCAGCTTCTCGATGCAGCTTCCGACCGCTGCCTCGGGAACATCCATCACCAGGGTTTCCACCGGCTCACAGGGGGTGCCATCGATGGTGCGGAAGATCACCTGAGGCTGAGACACCTGGAACTCATAGCCTTCGCGGCGCATCGTTTCGATCAGGATGCCCAGGTGAAGTTCACCGCGGCCACTCACGGCAAAGCGGTCCGGTGAATCCGTGTCTTCCACGCGCAGGGCCACGTTGGTCAGCAACTCACGCTGCAAGCGATCGCGAACCTGGCGGCTGGTGACGAACTTGCCCTCCTTGCCGGCGAAGGGAGAGTCATTGACCACGAAGGTCATCTGCAGGGTGGGTTCATCCACCTTGATCAGGGGGAGCGCCGTGGGTTCATCCGGGCAGGCGATCGTTTCCCCGATGTTCACGTCGTCAAAGCCAGCCACAGCCACAAGGTCGCCGGCGAAGGCCTCGCTGATCTCGATGCGCTGGAGACCTTCAAAACCGAGCAGTTTGCTGATCCGGCCCTTCTTGATCGTGCCGTCATCCTTGATCAGGGAGGCGCTCTGCCCCTGCTTGATCACGCCGTTGTGCACGCGGCCGATGATGATTCGGCCAAGGAAGTCGGAATAGTCGAGGGTCGTGATCTGAAGCTGCAGCGGTTTGTCCGCGTCGCCGACCGGGGGCGGTACGTGGCGCAGGATCGCGTCAAACAGCGGCCGCATGTTGTCGCTGTCCGTGGCCATGTCCGGCTTGGCGAATCCACCCAGGCCGCTTCCGAAGAGATAGGGGAAATCGCACTGATCATCGTCAGCTCCCAGCTCGATGAACAGATCCAGCACCTTGTCGACCGCTGTTTCCGGATCAACGCGGGCTCGATCGATCTTGTTGACGAACACGATCGGACGCAGGCCCTGCTCAAGGGCCTTTTTGAGCACGAAGCGGGTCTGGGGCATCGGACCCTCATTGGCGTCCACGATCAGCAGGCAGCCATCCACCATGCCCAGCACCCGCTCCACCTCACCCCCGAAATCAGCGTGACCGGGGGTGTCGACGATGTTGATCCGCGTGTCGTTGTACGTGACCGCGGTGTTCTTGGAGAGGATGGTGATGCCCCGCTCACGCTCCAGATCATTGGAGTCCATGACGCAGGTGGGCACAGCTTCGTTGTCGCGGAAGATCCCGGATTGCGTCAGCAACGCGTCGACCAGGGTCGTCTTGCCGTGGTCGACGTGGGCGATGATCGCGATATTGCGAATCGCCTTTTGCTGGGCGCTCATACGGGCAGACCGTTAGGAATTGTGAAGAACGCCCAAAGGCGCAGGGCGACAGGATATCTCAACATGAGATTTGGCTGGTCCGCTCCGGACCCTTCACACCCAGGCTGCCGCGCGTCACCCCGAGCTGGTGATGCACCCGTTCCTGTCTCCAGACCTCCTGTGAGCGCAGGCGTCCAGCCAAGGCATCGGCGTAAAGATGCAACCGGCGTTGCGTCTCAGCACCCGTCTCATCGAGCAGTTCAACCCTCAGATTGCGGACCCCGGCCCGCAGCAGAGCTGGCAGCCCCTCCACGCCGGTTTGAGCGGTGCCGTTGAACAACGTGTTGCGGCAGCCGAGATCGGCCCGCAGCGGATGGTCCACACCACTGCGGTCCCGCAGGGAAACGGAATGGTGTTCACAAGGCCTGCCGCAGTCGGTGTGGTCGTGGCCATCCGAAAGAAACGCGCAGAACAGGCAGTGCTCCATATGAAACAGAGGCATGTGCTGGTGAAGCGTCACCTCCAACAGCGCTGGATCCACGGCCGCAGCCAGGTCAAGCAGCTGTTGCAGATTGAGGTCGTAACTCGCGGTCAGTCGCAACAACCCCCAGTGGTCCTGGTACCACTTCAAGGTGAGGGGGTTTGCTGTATTTAAGGAGAAGTCTCCAATGCAGGGAGCCAGGGGGGTGAGAGCCTCGAGCTGATCGGCATTCCGTACGAGGTAGCCGTCGGGCCGCGCCCGGATCAATGGCTCCAGTGTCCAGCGTTCATTGGGCCGCGTGATCCGGGCACCGGCCAGCCAGATCCCTCCAGGCCACTGATCACGACCGAGCGCCACAGCGTCCCGTAGGTCACGGGGCTGATCGAGATCCATCACGACCGATCCGATCGGCACGGAGTGTCGTGGCAACGCGATCAGGGCCTTCAACTGATCCAGGCTTCTGGCCAGAACAACCAGCCCTGCAGAGATCTGCCGGGGCTCGGCTGGCCGGGGCAGCAGGTCCTGGAGCACCTCGTTCAGATCCGGTGAGGACGCAGACGATTCCGGAGGGATGGGATCGGAGAGAGAGCGGGCAAGCTCGAGCCTCTGCAGCAGATCCCGCCGCATCCTGTTCAGTTCCGCCACAGGCAGGAAGAGCTGATCCTCCAGATCCACCTCCAGAGAGCCAAGACTCCAACCACTGCCTCCAAGGCGCCCGAGCTGGGATGCCAGACAGCTGCGATCGAGAGGCCGCTGCGATGCAGCCTGCAATGGGATCCCGCTGTGAACCTGAATCGCGACGTCCGGGCAGGCAAGCTGCAGCGGCTGCCCAAGCCGTCCGCTCACAACGAGATTGAGCGGCTGCTCGACCGCGGGCGTCGGGCGAACGGCGGCCCGCTGCCACTGGCGGTCCCAGTCCGGGTCATTGGTCAACCAGACGGAGGCCCCAGCAGCAATCCCCCTGGTATCGACCCGGCCAGGGCCAAGCCGCAGTCGCAGGCGCTCGCTGCCGAGCCGCTCCACCACCATGACCCTGCCGCCGACCTCCTCGGGAGGCTGGAGCGGATCGTCAGAGAGGCGCTCCAGCACAAGTCCCTGACCGGGACGAAGCAGCTCGCGGCAGCGGATCTGCAGCCAGCCGGCGCGATCGGTCTGCAGAAGCTGTCCCACCAGGGGGCCTCGCTTCTTGCTCCAGCGACCATGCACGAGCGATCGATGGTTGATGCCCTCCATCCAGCCGGTCGACAACCCGCGGGAGAAGGCCAGCTCCAGCTGACGACGGGTGTCGTCTGGGCTGAGGTCCGGCCTGGACTCCATCCGCTGGCGGTAGGCGTCGGTCACCGCGGCGACGTAACGGGCATCCTTGAGCCGGCCCTCGATCTTGAGACTGGCAATCCCGAGGCGTTGCAGTTCCGGCAGCAGCTCCCAGGCCGCCAGATCCTGTGGTGAGAGCAAATAGCGCTGATCAGCAAGGGGATGGGCAACCCCATCGACGATCAGTTCATAGGGAAGCCGACAGGCCTGAGCGCACTCCCCCCGGTTGGCACTGCGTTGCCCCAGCGATTCACTCGTGAGGCACTGCCCGGAATAGGCCACACACAGGGCGCCATGCACGAACACTTCCAGCGGAATGTCCAGATGACGGTCACGCAACTGCCGCTGCAAGCGCTCAAGGTCCCGCAACGCCAGTTCACGTGCGAGCACGACGCGCTGACATCCCAGGGCGGCGGCCTGGGCCACACCGGCGGCACTGGTGATCGACATCTGGGTGGACCCGTGCAGTGCAAGGGAGGGCACAAGCCTCCTGGCCAGGCTGCACAGACCGACGTCCTGAACGATCACGGCATCCACCCCCGACCGTTCGGCGGCGATCAACAGATCCGCGGCCCGCTTCAGCTCATCGCTGAACACCAGCACGTTGAAGGTGAGGAAACCGCGAACCTGTCGGCTGTGGAGCCAGTCCATCAGCTCAGGCAGTTCCTCGATGCGGAAGTTTTCAGCCCGCTGACGTGCGTTGAAGGCCTGAACACCGAAGTAGACCGCATCCGCACCGGCCGCGACAGCCGAACGCAACGCCTGCCAATCTCCGGCGGGAGCCAGCAGCTCCGGCCGCATCAGGAGGTCCGCTGGGCGAGACGACGCGCCGGTTCAAACAGACGCAGGGCATCGGCCGTGCCCTCGTATCGCCAGTGCCAGGGTTCGTAATTCACTCCCTGGGGGTTACCGACTGGGAACGAGAGAATGAAGTGGTACCTGGGCGCGTGATCCTGCAGCCAGCGAAAGGCCAGGGTCTGCTCGAAATCCGGTGACAGGTGGGTTTCAGGGGCCTCTCCATCGCCAAGGTCAACGGCATAGCCCGTGCTGTGTTCCGAGTAGCCAGGGGGCGCTGACACCCTCGCCCGTTCTTCAGCCGTTTGATTACGTTCCGACGCCACATCAAAGAAGATCTCTTCCTGGAGATTGATGGAGCGGTAACCGCTGAGCAGCCTCAGATCGACCCCATCGGAAGCGGCCGCCTGACGCATGGCCTCAAACGCATCGGCAGCATCGGCATGGAGTTCGATGCCGGGTTCAACGGCGATCAGTGAGGATCCCGTGGCTTCGAGATAGGGAAAGTGACCCAGTAATCGGCCATCGGCATCCGGTCGCTCCCGAAATACCTCGATCTCTTCCGGCTCAGGGGGATTGAGACGTGCCATCAGCTGAGGGCCGAACAACACCGCACCCACACTTCCACCGCAGACAACGACGCAGGCCAGAAACAATCCGAGCCCGCCGCCGGAACGACGCGGTACCGGGGTGGACCGACGGGCCACAGGAATGTCGTCCCTGACGGGGCGGCGTGCAGAGGCGGCCCGGACCAAGGGGGCTGATGCGTGTTGTTTCGATCGTAAGGGCGGGTGCCAGTGGGACCAACGAAATTCAGGACCGCAGTGGTAGTTTCAAAAAACAATCCAGCGGAGAATGGCTGAGATGTTGCGTGTTGCGGTGATTGGCGGCGGTCCCAGTGGATCCTGTGCCGCTGAAGTGCTCGCCAAAGCTGGCATTCAGACCTGGCTGTTTGAACGCAAGCTGGATAACGCCAAGCCATGCGGAGGTGCCATTCCGCTCTGCATGGTTGAGGAATTCGACCTTCCAGACGAAATCATCGACCGCAAGGTCCGCAACATGAAGATGATTTCACCCTCCAATCGCGAGGTGGACATCCGTCTGGATCCCCTCGGGTACGACGACAACGCCTTCATCGGCATGTGTCGACGTGAGGTGTTCGACGCCTTTCTCCGCAACAGGGCCGCCGATCTCGGTAC
The DNA here is from genome assembly GCF_000737535.1 of Synechococcus sp. KORDI-100. Classification (NCBI taxonomy): domain Bacteria; kingdom Bacillati; phylum Cyanobacteriota; class Cyanophyceae; order Synechococcales; family Synechococcaceae; genus Synechococcus; species Synechococcus sp. KORDI-100. The sequence continues at coordinate 1,743,699 of NZ_CP006269.1, forward strand.
CACCCTTGTGAACGGTCTTGTCCAGAAGATTGACACCGGCGTGAACCGTCAGGGGCCTTACACCCTTCATTACGCCGACTACAGCGGTGGTGGCCCCACCGGAGAGCAGAAAACTCTGGATGTGGATCTGATCATCGGAGCCGATGGTGCCAACTCCCGTGTCGCCAAGGCAATGGATGCCGGCGATTACAACGTCGCCATCGCGTTCCAGGAAAGGATCAAGCTTCCCGCCGAGGAGATGACCCACTACGAGGATCTGGCTGAGATGTACGTCGGCACCGACGTCTCTCCAGACTTCTATGCCTGGGTCTTTCCCAAGTACGACCATGTCGCCGTCGGCACCGGCACGATGCAACAGAACCAGAGCCTGATCAAAGGTCTGCAGAAGGGAATTCGGGAACGGGCCAACAAACGCCTCTTCAAAGGCGAAGTGATCAAGGTCGAAGCACACCCCATTCCTGAACATCCCCGCCCACGCCGGGTCGTGGGTCGGATGGCCCTCGTTGGAGATGCTGCCGGCTACGTCACCAAGAGTTCAGGCGAAGGGATCTACTTCGCTGCGAAGAGCGGCCGCATGTGCGCTGAAGCCATTGTGGAAGTTTCAAAGAACGGCTCCCTGATCCCCACCGAGAGGCAGATCAAATCCACTTACCTCAAGCGTTGGGATCGCAAGTACGGAGCGACCTACGCGGTGCTCGACATCCTGCAGAGAATCTTCTACCGCAATGACGCGGCCAGGGAAGCCTTCGTCGAAATGTGCGACGACAAGGACGTCCAGAAACTGACCTTCGACAGCTATTTGTACAAACGGGTGGTGATGATGAACCCATGGCAGCAGATCAAGCTGACCCTGCGAACCCTGGGAAGCCTGCTCAGGGGTGAAGCTCTGGCTCCGTCGAACTACAGCCCAGTGCCATCAGCGGTTGGTCGTTCCGACGGCGATTTCCTGGCTGATGAAGCGGCCCAGGCCGTGAAGGCCCAGGCCAAAGGGAAAGAAACAGCGGACGTTCGCTAAAAGCAGATCACTACTGGCGTTGCTCGATCGCTTTGCCAACGCCTTCCTTGATCCGTTCGACACCTTCCTGCAGGGTTTTGCCTGGGGCCGTTTCCTTTTTGGTTGTCGACCAGACGTTGATGGCATAGATCGCAGCCCCCGCGACGATCAAGGCAGCCAGGACCAATCCAATGCCGTTGCCGCCCTGGCGGATCACGACCGGTTGCAGTTGTTGCTTCGAGTCGTCGGCCATAACGGTGTTGGTTGATGCATTCTTTCGTTAGCTGGAGGCCGCGCTTTTGCCAACGGATCCGACGGAGGGCTCAGGCCTGGATCAGTTCAAACTGAGCCAGAACCGAGGCCTGGTTGCGCAGCACAGCCAGGAGATTCAGCCGGTTCTGACGTAACGCCGCGTCCTCGGCCATCACCATGACGCTCTGCTCTCCATCGAAAAAAGCCTCGAGCGCCGGTGTGGCCTCAACAAGGGCATCGGCCAGTGCCGCATAGGAGCGAGACACCGCCAGGGGTTGCAGGCGCTGAAGCACTTCAGCCATGCCCTGTTCACTGGGAGATTCGAACAAGGCTGGATCAACCACACCCTCAGCTGTGAGTTGACCGTTCCCCATATCCCCTTTCTCTGCCAGCCGCGATGCCCGCTGCACCACGGCCTGGACAGCCGCCAGACGACCGTCATCACGCAGGGCCTGGAGACGTTTGATCCGGTCCTGTACATCAATCGGGTCTGCGAGCAGGCGTTGATCGGCCACGGCCGGCCCCGCAACAGCCTGAACCAGATCCGGAGACTGACCGTCCTCTTCGAGCTGGGAGACGATCCGCTGCCGCAGCAGCAGGGACAGATCGTCTCGCAACGCATCGGGGTTGACCTCAAAGGCCGGGAAAAGCTCAGCCCAGCGGCTGGCAGCCTGCTGCAACAACGCCCGTAGATCCAGTCGCCAGCCTCTCTCCCAGAGAATCAGCAGGACACCATTACCGGCGCGACGCAGGGCATAGGGATCGGAGGAGCCACTGGGGCGCTCTCCCTTGGCATAGATACTGAGCAGCAATTCGAGACGCTCGGCGAGAGCGACCACGGCGCCGGCATCGGTGCTGGGCAGGGCATCACCCGCCCCCTTGGGCAGATAGTGCTCCACAACAGCGAGGGACACCGCACGGGATTCCCCCTCCTCAAGGAGATATTTACCGCCCATCAGCCCCTGCAGCTCGGGGAACTCGCCCACCATCTGACTGACCAGATCGTGCTTGCAGAGATGGGCGGCCCGCAAGGCGGCCGCAGCGGTTTCCTCGGGAAGCTCCAGCGTTGCCAGAAGTTGCTCGGCGAGCGTCTCAATCCGAACACTTCGGTCCAGCAGGCTTCCCAGTCCTTCAGCGAATGTGACCCGCGCCAGGGCTTCACGACGCTCCTGACTGGGCTGTCGACGATCCACCGCCAGGAAGAATTCAGCATCCGCCAACCGCGCGCCCAGCACGCGTTCGTTTCCGCGGGTGATCGACTCAGCGGATGTCGATAATCCGTTACCGACCAGCAGAAACTCCGGGCGCAGCACCTCATCAGCCTTCAGGCGCAGCGGATCCGGCGCCACGGAGGGCACATCGAGAGGCACGTAGCGCTGATGGGCCTGCATCACGGTGCTGATCACTTCCGGCGGGAGCTGAAGAAAACGATCCGCAATGCGACCGCGCAGGACCTGTGGATCCTCAACAAGGTCGACAAGCTCCTCAAACAAGGACTCCGGGCAGTTGGGAATGCCCTGGATCGCAGCGGCTTCGGTCTCAATGGCCGTACGAATCGCCACGGAGCGCTGATGGCGATCAACTACAACACCGGCAGCATTCAGGACGCTGGTGTACAGGTCAGCATCCGAAACCTCGAGAGGGGTCCCGCTCCGCAGGCGATGCCCCCGGGTGAACCGATCGCTGCGAATCGCAGGATCTCCATCCGGCAGCTCCACCGGAATCAGTTCGCTGCCCTGCAAGGCCAGCAGCCAACGGATCGGCCGGCTGAACCGTTGCGTTCCCGCGCCCCAACGCATGAAGCGCCTGCCCTGCAAGGCACTGATCCAACGCGGGATCAGCTCCTGAAGCAGGGAACGACTGGTCTGCCCGGGCGTCATCACCGTGGCGAACACGCAGGGGCCCTTCGGTGTCTCGCGAACCTCCAGTTTGGCTGGATCAACGCCACAGCGCCTGGCGAAACCAACGGCAGCCGGGCCGGGCTGTCCGTCCTTGAAGGCCTGTGCCAGCGGTGGCCCCTTGCGCTCCTCCGTGAGATCCGCCTGGCGTTCCTGCAGCGACTCGACCTGTACGACCAGACGTCTTGGTGTTCCCGTCACCACAAGGCTGCTGTGGTCAAGACGGTTCTCCCTCAGATCCCGGAGAACAAGATCCTCCAGTTGCGACAGAGCCAGACGGGCGAAATCTGCCGGCAGTTCCTCGGTTCCAATCTCCAGAAGAAAGGTTGAAGTCACACCATCAACAGAGCCGTTGGCGACTGTATTGGAAGCCGCTTAGCTAGTTTCAAATGACACAACGATCGATTCAGTGAGCACCGGTCAGATTGAAGTCACGGCTATCGGCAAGGCTTCCTCTGTGGCAGACCTTGACGGTCCATCGCCGGCGACCGAATCCATCGATACCGCGCTCTCGAAAGCGGAACGGCGCAAGCTGTTGAGCGGGCACCTCAGGGAACCCCTCCTGACAGAGCTCCACAACAACGAAATCCGTTTCAGCGAGGATGCTGTTCAGCTGCTGAAGTTCCATGGCAGCTACCAGCAGAACCACCGCGAGCTGCGCAAGACCGACAAGGTGCGCTGCTGGCAGATGATGCTGCGACTGCGCAACCCGGGTGGACGCGTTCCTGCCCAGCTGTTCATGGCACTCGATGATCTCTCCAACGAGATCGGCGACGGAACGCTGAGAACTACAACGCGCCAGGCGTTTCAGATGCATGGCATCCCGAAGGCCAACCTCAAGCAGGTGATCGGGACGATTGTTGAAAATCTGGGATCGACCCTGGCCGCCTGCGGTGACATCAACCGCAATGTGATGGCCCCACCCGCACCGTTCGAAAAGGGTGGCTACCCCGTCGCACGCCAGCTGGCCGACGAGATCGCCGACCTGCTGAGTCCCGAAGCTGCGGAAGGGTCCTACCTCGATCTCTGGGTGGATGGCGATCTCAGCTACCGCTTCAAACCGACACGCCCCGTCCGCAAAGCTCGTCTACGGCAAAGCGACAAGGGTGTGTTCTCCAACAGCACAGCCGAACCGCTTTACGGAGACACCTACCTCCCGCGCAAATTCAAGGTGGCCGTGACGGTGCCGGGGGACAACTCCGTTGACCTGCTGACCCAGGACATCGGCCTTGTGGTGTTCACGGATCCTTCCGGCGAACTGCGCGGCTGCAACGTCTACGTCGGCGGGGGCATGGGTCGTACCCACAACCAGGACGACACCTTCGCGCGCCTCGCCGAACCACTGGGATACGTCGAGGCTTCAGAGCTGTTCGATCTTCTCCAGTCGATCATGGCGGTGCAACGCGACTTCGGCGATCGGGAGGTGCGTAAGCACGCCAGGCTCAAATATCTGATGCACAACCGGGGCATGGCCTGGTTCAAGCAGACGCTCAAGGAGCACTACTTCAAGGGAAAGCTCAAGGGTCTGCGCAACGAGCCCAAGGCCAAGTTGATGGACTACCTCGGATGGCATCGCCAAAAAGCCGGCCACTGGTTCGTTGGTCTTCATCTGACCTGCGGACGGCTCGAGGGGGAGATGAAGGCGGGACTCCGTCGCATCGTCGAGACCTATCAACTCGAAATTCGTCTGACAGCCAATCAGGACCTGCTGCTCTGCAACATCGGTACAGCCCAGCGCGCCGGCATCCGTGAGGACCTCGCTGCCATCGGCTTCGAGGTCCCCGATGCACCGGCTCCCCTGGCTAGGCACGCCATCGCCTGTCCAGCGTTACCAACCTGTGGATTGGCGATCACGGAAGCGGAACGTGCACTCCCCTCTGTGCTGAACCGTCTCGAGCAACAGCTGGAACGGCTGGACATCGAAAAGCCCGTGCTGATCAGGATGACGGGCTGCCCCAACGGTTGTGCCAGGCCCTACATGGCCGAAATCGGCCTGGTGGGCAGCGGCGTGAATCAATACCAGCTGTGGCTGGGTGGCACCCCCAACCTTCAGCGCCTGGCGCAGCCGTTCATCCAGCGGATGCCCCTCGACGATCTCGAGACAACGCTTGAGCCGCTTCTGCTCAGCTGGAAGCAAGCCGGCGGCCGCCGCAGCCTCGGCGACCATGTGCACAAGCTTGGGGATCAGGCGGTCTCCGCGCTGCTGGGAGCACCGGCGTAAATCGCCCGTTCAGCTCCGCACCGCCAGGCCCACAGCTGATCACCATGGCTGAAGTGCCACCACTCGTTGGGGTGTTGTTCAAATCCAGCTGCATGCATCACCTGTCGGAGCAACTCCCTGCGTTCATGCCAGACAGCCTGCTCGGAGTCGGGGTGTTGCTTTGCTGCTTCACCGTAGTGATCGGGATGGGAAATCTCACCAATCGCGTCGATCGCCCCACCCATCTCGAGGGGCTGGCCGGGAGTGCGGTTGGCCAGGGTCAGATCCACTGCAGCACCAGTGCTGTGCGGCGGGGGCATGGTTGGATCTGAATTGGGGGGAGCCCAGAAGCGCCCCACGTCGTCCACCACGGCCTGCACCGCTGTCGCCTGAGCCGGATCCGCCCGGTTCAGACCACGACGCTCACACTCCTCGCTGATGGCGTAGGCGACCATGTAGCGCTGAACGGCGATCGGCCGCCAGGCATCGAAAATCGCCAGCTGCAGGTCGGGGTGTTGTTGCTGAAGCCGCTGTTGCACCATCAGAAGCCGCTTGATGACGCCGCTGCGCAGCCGAAAGGGATCCGACCCCGGTCCATAGGGAGCACCAGCCTGGACATAGGGGTGGGGCTGCAGCCTCAGCAAGGACGGCGGCAGTGGTTGGAGCGGCTCCCGACAGTCCACGATCGGCCGGTCATTCCAGGGTCGCACTGGCAGGAGGCAACGATCTGATCTTTCCATACCCGCGCGGTCGCAGCCTGTTCAGTTCAGCGGCGCGGCACCACTGAGCTGCTGCTGCTGACGATCGAGCAGGCGAGCCAGCAACGGATGAGCCTCCAGTGCAGGATCCTGTTTCAGGATCGACTTGGCCCCGGCCCGAGCATCCTCCAGCACAGCGGCATCGTCCGCGAGGCTGGCCAGGGCCAGATCAGGCAGTCCCGACTGACGGGTTCCCAGAACCTGACCGGGACCGCGCAGCCGCAGATCCATTTCAGCGATTTCGAAGCCATCGGTGGATCGCACCAGCACATCGAGGCGTTGGCGGGCCTGCGCGTTGGAACTGCCGTTGATCAGAACGCAGTGGGACGCCGCCGCTCCACGGCCAACCCTACCCCGCAACTGATGGAGCTGCGCCAACCCGAAGCGGTCTGCATGATCAATCACCATCACGCTTGCTTCCGGGACATCCACACCCACTTCAACCACTGTGGTGGAGACGAGAACCTGGCTGTTGCCGCTCGCAAAATCCCGCAGCACCGACTGCTTGTCAGCACTGCTGAGCCGACCATGCAGCAGTCCGACCGTCAGGTCGGGGAACACCTCGGAGGCCAGTTCGGCATGGACATCAACGGCGGATCGCAACTCAAGCTTTTCGGATTCCTCCACCAACGGCAGAACGACATAGGCGCGCTGCCCTTTCTCCACTTCCGATCGGATCAGCTCAAAGGCTTTCTCGCGGCGAGCCGACCCGAGCATGGTGGTTCGGATCGGGGTCCGACCTGGCGGAAGCTCATCGATCTGACTGACATCCAGATCGCCATGCACGGACAACGCCAGCGTCCGGGGGATCGGTGTCGCCGTCATCGTTAGCAGATGGGGCTGAAGCCCTTTGTTCAGCAGCCGGTCCCGTTGATGCACCCCGAAGCGGTGCTGTTCATCGACCACCACAAGCCCCAGTCGCGAAAACACCACGGGATCCTCAAGCAGGGCATGGGTGCCGACGAGAACGTTGAGGGATCCGTTGGCGAGATCATCGAGGAGCTGTCGTCGCCGCGGCCGCGGGGTTGAACCGGTCAACAGCTCGACGGTCACATTCAGCTGGGGCAGCCAATGGCAGAGATTGCGGTAGTGCTGCTCCGCGAGAACCTCGGTCGGAGCCATCAGGGCACCCTGCCAGCCAGCCTCGATCGTGCTGAGCAGGGCTGCAATCGCAACAACCGTCTTGCCGGATCCCACATCCCCCTGAACCAGGCGTGCCATCGGCTCAGACCGCTGCAGATCAGCCGCGATCTCCGTCGAAACCCGTCGCTGAGCGTCCGTGAAATCGAACGGCAGCAGCGCGAGAAAGCGCCCCACAAGACCCTCTGTCATCACGGAGAGATCAAGCTGTGGTGCCGGCCTGGAACGGAGTTCTCCGCGGCGCCGCAGCAGACCGAGTTGCAACAGCAGAAATTCATCGAACACAAGCCGGCGGCGCGCCTGGTCGAGTTCCTCACGATCCTTGGGGCAATGCAGAGCCCGCAGAGCCTCTCCAAGCGGCAGGAGTTGATGAGCGGACCGCTCCTGATCCGAAAGCGGGTCTGGAGATGTCGTGGCCAGGGGCAGGACCTGCTCGATCAAGGCACGGAAACGATCGGCACCAACGCCCTCCGTCAGGGGATAAACGGCCAGGAGTCGTCCGATGCTGCGGGACTTCACCGGCGCATTGGAGCTCTCAAGCACCTCGATCAACGGATCCTGAAAGGTGAGCCCATAGCCAGCGTCCTTCACCAGACCACTCACCGCCACGGTACACCCTGTCGGATAGAGCCGCTGCTGCCCCTTGAGATAGGCCTGAGAGCTGAAGCGTTTACCAGCGAGAAAGCGACTGACCCGAAGTCGCCCGGTGGGATCCTGAAGATGCAGCTCCAAAATCGCCAGGTTGGGATTGCGGGGGCTGACGAACCCGCCGCAGCGGCGGACCGTCGCCACGATCGTTGCGGTTTCTCCAGCGACGAGCGCCTCAATGCGGCGACGGGCGGAATAGTCGACGTGGTCCCGCGGGTAGTGACGCAGCAGATCCTGAATCACGAAAAGGCCCATGGAGGCCAGACGGGCGGCGAACTTCGGTCCGACGCCACGCACGGCAGTCAGCGGACTGTCCAGGGACAGAGACGCCTGCGCCGATGTTGGAGATGAGGCTGTTGATGCTGAGTCTCTGGACTGGAGACGCAGCCGGGGCGGGGCCATCGGAGCCGAGGGCTCGAGCCGACAGCGCAGCTCATGCAGCCACTGGCGCGTGTCCGTCACCAGGCGACGACGGGCCGGAGCCGTCAGAGAGGAGTAGTCCGCAAACTGATCACACAGCCTCTGAAGTCGTTCGCGACTGCCAACCGGCAGAGGCACCGCCGGAGCCTCACTGAGCTGCTGCTGAAGAAACTGATGAAAACGCTGCTGACGTCCCTGCACATCAGGACAGTCACGCTCCATCTCGACCCGCAGAGCCTGCTGCAACGGCCTCATCCAGGCCAGAAGGGCCTGGAGTTGGACACCGGTCAGTCCCCGGTCAGCGGATGTGATTTCGGACCGGTTGGGCTCTGCCAATGGGAACGGGCCTCAAGATCAAGACGTCGGCGCTGCCAATGCCGTTGTTGACGAACCATTGTGAGCAGATCGCGCTGATGGGCGTGAAGGCGTCTGCGAATGCGCCTCAAGCGATGACTGTCAAATTCAAGTTCACTTGTTCTCAGGAGAAGGCAGAGAACATCGACCCCCTGCTCCACGTCACCCATGGCCATCGGCAACCGCAGTCGCAGCAGATTGGTGGCCGTGGACTGGGTTTCCACCTGCCCCCGCAGAACAGCTTCCAGCAGATTCACCGGCAGCAGAGTCCCCGCCAGTCCACAGCGCAGCATCTGCACGTTCACCGCATGGGAGAGATTGCGCAGGCGTCTGGACAGGGCCTGATCCAGACCATCCATCCACTGAAGCAGCGCATCCGGCATATCCGGCAGCAAGCCTTGATCGCCGACCTCGTAGCTCGCTCCGCTGAACTCGGCGATTTCCTCTTCGAGACTGGATGTGGAGTGCTCCAGGGCATCGCCGGCGAGCTGGAACAGAGAGCGCAGAACATCCATGTCAGTTCCGGCTTCCGCGCTCTCAGGCTGGGGGACTGGCTGACTGACAGGCGGCTGGCTGGTTGGTGGCTGGCCGGGGGGTTTCTGGGCAGGCGGTGTCGGGGCTGACGGTGTCTGGCCCGATGGTGGCTGCAGAGCGGAATAGACCTGTGGATCGTTCACCGGAAGATCAAAACTCAGATGAACGGATCCGGAGGGTTCCTGGGGCAGCCCCTCGCGGGCGGGCGGAGGCGTGGCGCTTGATTGCTGCTGTTGCTGCTGCTGCTCAGCCAGACCACGCAACATGTCGCGACTCAACCGCGCCTGACGACGACGGAACTCCTCGTCTATCTGCACCATCAGATGCATCAGCTGTTCAACCGTGAGAAGAACCGAACAGCGTTGGATCAGGCCATCCACGGCCGCATGGAAACGACGCCGGGATGACTCCGGCAATGCCGAAAAACGACCTGGATCCACATCGCTGATCAGACGAAACAGCGCCTGTCGGGTGCTGTCCCGGAGCTCCTCCCGAAGAATCTGCAGGTAAAGGGCCTGATCCCGATACACCTCAACCGAACGCTGGCGACACACGCGTTGGAGCCGCGCGAGCTGTTCGGAAGGGTCACGGCCGGATCGGCCCTCTGCTTCGGGCACCGAAATCAGCCGGCCTTCTGCATCGAGGCCACTTCGGCGGCAAAGTCGGCTTCCTCCACCTCAATGCCTTCACCAAGGGTGTACCGGGTGAAGCGCCGCACCTGAACGTTTTCGCCGATCTTGCCGGCGGTTTGCTTCACCAATTCAGCCACGGTGATCGCGGTGTCCTTGATGAAGGGCTGCTCGAGCAGCGCGAGTTCCTTAAGACGTTTGCCGATGCGACCCTCGACGATCTTCTCCTTCATCTTGTCCGGCTTGCCCTCAAGATCGTCCCGACCCATTTCGATCGTCTTTTCACGATCGACGATCTCCTGAGGGATCTGATCGGTGGAGACGTATTCCACGTTGGGGCAGGCCGCCACCTGCATCGCCACATCACGAACCAACTCCTGGAACATCTGGCCACGGGCGACGAAATCGGTTTCACAGTTCACCTCGAGCAGCACGCCAACCCGCGCACCGGTGTGGATGTAACTACCAACTGCTCCTTCAGCCGCCGTTCGGCCCGATTTCTTCTCTGCGCTGGCGATGCCTTTCTGGCGAAGCCACTCTATGGCCTTGGTGGAATCCCCATCGGTTGCCGCGAGGGCCTTCTTGCAATCCATCATTCCCGCGCCGGTCTTGTCGCGCAGGTCTTTGACAAGCTTGGCGGATACGGCAGCCATCGAACGTCGTAGAGAAAGGTGAAAGATGAAGAGCCGCCGGCCCGCAGAGGCAGAACGGCGGCGTGAACTTAGCGGTTCAGTGGGACTCAGCCGTCAGCGTCGTCGCCGCCGCGCTGGTCGTGATGTCCGTGACGGCCTTCGTTGATCGCATCTGCCAAGCGTCCCAGCACCAGCTGAACGGAGCGCACGGCGTCGTCGTTGCAGGGGATGGGAACCTCGCAGAGATCCGGATCGCAATTGGTGTCGAGCATCGACACCAGGGGAATATCGAGTTTGCGTGCTTCCAGCACCGCATTGGATTCGCGGCGCTGGTCCACCAGAACCACAACGTCGGGCAGACGACGCATCGTTTTCAGTCCGCCCAGATATTTCTGAAGCCGTTCCAGCTCCCGACGCAGCACTGCACCCTCCTTCTTGGGGCGCATGGCGATGGCTCCACTGGATTCCATCCGCTCGAGATCCTTCAGACGGTCGATCCGGGCCTTCATCGTGGTCCAGTTGGTGAGCATGCCGCCCAGCCATCGTTGATTCACATAGGCGGCACCGCAGCGGGCCGCCTCAAGGGCAACCACCTCGGAGGCCTGTTTCTTGGTGCCCACAAACAGAAAACGCTTGCCGCTTCGAGCTGCGGAGCGCGTCCACTTGTACGCGTTGTTCATGCAGACCGCAGTCTGGACGAGGTCGATGATGTGGACCCCATTGCGCGCGCAGTAGATGTAGCGCGACATCTTGGGATTCCAACGACGGGTCTGGTGCCCAAAGTGGGCACCCGCCTCCATCATTTCGGCGAGAGTGACAACAGCCATGGTTCGAGGTTTCGGGTTCGCCTCCACCTGCCAGGGACGGATCAGGGCAGCGCCTGGGGGCGTTCTCCGAGATCACATTCACCCGAAACGGGCAGGTGTGCGGGGTTTAAAGGACCTGTCGACGTTATCAAAGCAAGGGGCACGGCACCCCAGCAGCACTGGCTTCGCGGAAGAGAGCGCGCACGCCGATGCGGTTCAGAGGCAGTCGCAGCAGCTCCATGGCGGTGCCTGGATAGCCCCGACGAATCAACCAGCGGAGCAGCGGGCGAAGGGTGCGTTCATTGAGCAAACCGCCGAGGGTCAGGAGCTCCCAGAGAATGCGGTGGAGCCAGGTGTACTGAATGATGAATCGCACCCGTCGTGTCGGGTGCTTGCGGTAGAACACAAGCCCCATCCGGGCACGTTCCCCCTCCACTTCGATCAAACGCGGAATCTGCTCCAGGCTGAGGGCGGGATGCCAGTGATAACCGACAGCTTCAGGACACTGAATCAGCTTCACGTTCATCCGACGCAGCCTCTCGCCAAGTTCCAGGTCCTCCCAGCCATACAGCCGGAAGCCCTGATCGAACAGACCTGAGGTCTCAAGGACGTTGCGATCAATCGCCACATTGCCGGTGGCGAAATAGGCCCAGGACAGATCCCGCAGCTTGTGACGCTCCTCGGTGGGGTTGTCGAAATTCGCCGTGTTGACGACCGCCCCATAGGTGAAGGCCAGACGGTTCCCTGATGACGTCCAATACCGCTGGAGCGCTTTGGCATGACAGGCGAGAAAGGACGCTGTCACCACCAGATCGCTGTCGATGAAAACAATCACATTTCCTCTGGCATGGCTCACTCCGCGATTGCGGCCGGCCGCTGGTCCCCCATGCTCCTGTTGGATCAGCCGCACATGGGAGAAGCGGGCCTGTTCCCGCCGCAGCCATTCCGGGGTGCCGTCGGTGGAGCCGTCATCCACCACCACAACCTCGTACCGGTCGAGAGCGCCGTTGAGTTGCTGCTGCTCGAGGGCATCGAGACACTTTTCAAGAATCGGCCTGCGGTTGTAGGTCGGTATCACGACACTGACGAACATCCCGCTGACCTCCTTTCAATCCTTCAGTGCAAGCCTACGGACAGCAGAAAGGGGGCCTGATGCCCCCCGCCCTTAACCGTGCGTTGACCAGGCCCTGATCAGTCGGCGGCTCCGCCGTTGTTGGCCGTGCCGGTGACGCCATTGCCGGCTCCCTCGCCGCGGCCGTCATTGCGCAGCTTGCGCTTCTTGAATTTGCGGGCGTAGGCGCGATTCCGCTCCTGTTTCTCCTTCTTGAGATTTCTGCGTTTGGCCATGCAACCGGTGTACCTGAATCAAGATTACTCAACCGGCGGCAGAAGGCAGCCGTCCTCCATGCGCAGCAGACGATCCGCCACATCGAGGATGCGTGGGTCATGGGTCACCATCAACACAGCACAGGACTGGTCCCGTGCCAGCTGGCGCAGCAGCTCCACCACCTCCCGACCCGTGGCGCCATCGAGGGCGGCGGTTGGTTCATCCGCCAGAAGCAGTTGGGGATGGGCAGCCAGCGCCCTGGCGATCGCCACACGCTGCTTCTGGCCTCCGGAGAGGTCTTGGGGAAGCTTGCCCATCTGGTCCTCGAGGCCCACACAGCGCAGCCAGCGTCGGGCTTCGTCGCGTCGGGACCGGTAGCTCAGACCGCTGAGGAGATCCGAACCCATCTGAACGTTCTGTTCGGCGGTGAGGCAGCGAAGCAGGTTGTGCCCCTGAAAGATCATCCCGATGCGGCGGCGAATCTGCTGACGCCTGCGGCGCCCAGCCCCATCCAGTTGCTGGCCAAGAACGCTGACGCGACCTGACTGCACCGTTCGAAGAGCACCGATGAGGGTGAGCAGCGTTGTTTTGCCGCACCCGGATGGACCTGTCAGCAGCACCACCTCTCCGGCTTGGATCTCGAGGCTGATCCCCTGCAGAACCTCACGACGCATCGAGCCGCGGCCGTAGGCATGGTGGAGCTGATCGATCTGAACGGCAGCCATCAGAAGATCTCGGCAGGATCCGCATCCACAAGCCGGCGCATGGCCAGCAGGGCTGACATCAGGCACATCACCAGAATCATGGCCAGCACCGTGAGGGCACGGGTGACATCCATCCCAACCGGCAGGCGCGTCGCGTCGCGCACAAACCAGTACAGACCCTCTCCGGCCAGGTAGGCGGGGAGATAGCCCAGAGCTGCCAGGTACAGACCCTCGCGCAGCACCACACCGAGAAGATGACTGAGTCGGTAGCCCATCGCCATCAAGGTGGCGTATTCGGGCAGGTGGTCGCTGACATCGGTGTACAGCACCTGATAGACGATCACGCAACCGACCACGAAACCCATCGCTGCTCCGAGGGTGAAGATGAAGCCGATGGCCGTGCTGCTCTTCCAGTAGTTCTGTTCAAAGTCGATGAACCCCTGTTTCGTGAGAACCATCACGTCGTCAGGCAACCTGTCCTGCAAACGCTTGAGAACGGTTTCAGGATCAGCCTCCGGCTGCAGGCGAATCAAACCGACTTCAATGGATCCGGGAGCCTTCTGAGGCATCAGATCCAGAAAGGTTTCCGTGCTGGTGAGCAGGTTGCCGTCCGCACCGAAGCTGGTCCCAAGGCTCACCAGGCCTTCCACCCGCACGCGATTGCCGGCGATCTCTGTTTCCACCGTTCGCCCGTCGCGGTACCACTCGGCAATCGGACCGAACTCCGGGCGTGAGAGCTGATCAAACAGGATTCGGCCCTTCTGCTTCAGCACATCGGTTTTGGCCGAGAGCTCCGGATCCACGAAAAAGGGATCCTCCGGCTCGAAACCCAGCACAAGAATGGCTCGGTTGCGACGGGATTCCGGGTTCCTCCAGAGCATCAGTCCCCAGTGCACCGGACTGATGCCGCTCACGGCGGGGTCAGCCAGGGTCTGGACCAGTCGACGACGAGGGAACCCGGCCATCCGTACCGAACTGGCCGAACGCGGACTGATCAGGACCAGATCGGCATCAAATTTGCGGTGCACCGTGACGCTGGCGTCAAACAATCCATCACGGAATCCCAGCTGCATGAACATCAGGATTCCAGCGAAACTGATGCCGGCCAGGGCCACCAGCAAACGCACGGGCTGGCGCGACAGCAGCAACCAGGACAGAGGTATGCGCCGTCCCTGCCAGGGACACCTCATGGCTCGAAGCGGGCGATCAACTTGAGCCCCGAGAGGCGGCTCACCCGACCGGCATCGGCTGGGTCCAAACGCACCTGGACCTCAACAATCCGGGCATCGGCATCGCCGGTCGGATCGGTGGACAGCACGCTGCGCTGTTCAACCTGCGGACTGATGCGAAACACTTCCCCCTTGAGTTGCCCCTGAAAACCGCCGTTCTCGCTGGTGAGAACGACGGGCTGCTGCAGACGGATCCGGGCGATGTCGGATTCGTACACCTCGATGCGCGCCTGCATGTTCTGGCTGTCCCCCACCTCCATCACGCCGTCCGTTCCGGGACGTTCACCGACCCTGGCGTGAAGCTTGAGCACGAGGCCATCGATCGGAGAACGGAGCTGGGTTTTGTCCAGATCCACCAGCAGGCCCTTGCGTTGAGCCATCGCCTGCCGTTGCTGACCCTGGAGCCGGATCAGGGTCTCCTGCTCCTCCTCCACCTTGACGACCGACACAGCTCCGGATGCCGCTGGGTTTCTGTAGCGAGCCAGCTCGCGCTCCTGCAGCACGATCTGGTCACGCAGACTCGCCAGCTGGGCATCGATCTCTTCAAGGTCCGCCAGCAGGTCGGCCCGGTTTTCGAATTCCGCCAACACCTGGCCGATGCTGATCGGATCACCCTCCTCCACCAACACCTTGGCCAGGCGCGGTGCCCCTGCCACGCCTGCTCTGGGGGCGGCCAGCCGCCGGACCTCGCCCGCAGGCTCAAGCTGACCAAGCGCCGCCACTGCTTCTTCAGGTTGGCGTTGGGGTGTCTCAGCCATCGCTGATGGCTCCGGCAGCGACGATTTCTGGGAGATCCACCAGAGAGACCCACCCGCTGCAAGGCTGACGACGACGAGGGCTAGGATCTGTCGGGAACGCATCAGGATGGTCTCAGTGGGTCATCGAACAGCAGTTCACTGATGTAGCGATCCGCCCAGGTGGTGGTGAAGGCCTTTTCAAGGACGCGCCGGGTTTTGTCGTTGCGTCGTTGCTGAAGGCAGTACTGACGCTGACCTTCAAACCTCGCGATCGTAGGGATTCCGTCCGCAGGGTCAGGCTCTGCTGTTTGGACAGCTGAACGCAGCACCTTCAGATAGGCGCCGACCAGATCAAGAAACATGCTCTCCTCCTCCTCCCCATCGGGACGGATGAAGCAGACGTGGGGGGAAAAGATGGTTCCCCAGCCGGGCAAGGCCCGTTCCTGCCGGAAACGGGGCCGCTCCAGAGCCAGCAGACCTGAGCTGACGCGCTGCGGCAATGCAGGGCCAACGGGAGAGAGATCGACAATGGCGGCGGAGATCCCTGCCGGTCCGGCGACGACATCAGCCCCGAAGATCGGCAGATCAAAGCGAGGATCTGGAAACCAGACGCAGTGAAGGATCTGCAGACCCATCCCAAGACGCGCAATCTCGAGATGGAGTTTCCGCAAGCCTCGACAGCTGCGCAGCTCATTGCGAATGAACAGCGTCTCTCCATCCAGGAGTCCACTGATGGACTCCAGATCCGCCGCCACCGCAAAGGTCTGCAAGTCCGGCAGATCTGCCCAGCTGGCACGGATGCAGTCCGCCAGAGCATGCACCAATGGGTGCAATCCCTCGGAACCGTCCGTGATCGAGGGCTGCATGCACGCTGGCAGACACAGAATGGAACTTTGACACGCAGTTCTGAACTCCCTGCTCACCAGTCCTCAGCTGGATCACTGGACCCTGCCCAACGGGGTCCGCATCGTTGAAGCGGCGATGCCGGATGCTCCGCTGACGTGTCTTGATCTCTGGTGTCAGGCAGGAAGCAGTTCGGAACAGCCCCGGGAGGAAGGGATGGCCCACTTCCTCGAACACATGGTGTTCAAGGGGAGTCAGGAGCTGCCAGCTGGCGCCTTTGACCGCCAGATCGAAGCACTGGGGGGAAGCAGCAATGCCGCCACGGGATTCGACGACGTGCACTTTCACGTGATGATCCCGTCTGAACAGGCGCCACGTGCCCTTCAGTTGCTTCTGGAGCTGGTGCTGCATCCCGCTCTTGCAACGGAGGATTTCGGGACGGAACGGGAGGTGGTGCTCGAAGAGATCGCCCAGTACGCGGATCAACCCGACGAACGGGTGATTCAGGCATTGCTCTCTCAAGGCTGTCCGGACCATCCCTATGGACGCCCGATCCTGGGGGCAGCGGAGCAGCTTCTGGCGATGACACCCGATGCGATGAGACGCTTCCACCGCCGTCGTTATCGCGGCAATCACTGTTGTCTGGCCATCGCAGGGCCGATCGAGGCCACACTGCGGAGGAGCATTGCTGAATCAGCACTCGCGGACCTGCCATCCACCAGCGAGATCCAGTCCCAAGCGGCTCTCAGCCATCGGAACGGACGACATGAGATCAGCGTTCCGCGGCTGGAATCCGCCCGGTTTCTGATGCTCTGGCCCATGGCTGCAGCGGATCAGCTTTCTCTGGTGATGGGGGCTGACCTGCTCACCAGCCTGCTGGGGGAGGGCCGGCGCAGCCGCATGGTGGAACGACTGCGTGAGCAGCTGAAGATTGCTGAAACCGTGGACATGGATCTGACGGTTCTGGAGCAGGGAAGCCTGGTGACCCTGGAAGTGTGTTGTGCGGAGCAGCAGTTGCATGCCGTGGAGAGCGCTGTGCACGAGCAGCTGCACAGGCTGGACACCGATCCCGTGGAGGCCTGGGAGCTCGAGAGAGCACTGAACCTGGTGGGAAATGGTCTGCGATTTGCCTTGGAGTCCACTGGGCAGGTGGCCGCGATGGCCGCCAGCCAGACCCTCTGGGGACGCCAGCAGTCGTTGCTGGAGCCGCTGCAGCAACTCGAACGCTGGACGACGGACGAGCTGCGAGCTGAACTGTTCCCCAGGCTTCAGCCTGAGGAGGCCTGCACCCTGATCGCCCGACCCGGGACATCGCAGGGATGACGGCACTAACTCTGCTGCTGGAACCAAGGCGCAGCCCCGATGTGCTGGCAGCCAAGCTCTGGCTGCCAGGGGGAAGCAGCCTGGACCCGCTGGGTCAGCGAGGGGCACACCAGCTGCTGGCATCGGTGATGAGCCGGGGCTGTGGTCCCCTCGACCATCTCGCCCTGGCGGATCTGGTTGAGGGTCGCGGCGCCGGACTGCGCTGTGAGGCCCACGAGGACGGACTCCTGATCAGCCTCCGCTGCGCCAGCGGCGATGCTGCTGATCTGATGCCGCTGCTGGCCTGGATGGTGATGGATCCTCACCTCAAGCCAGATCAGGTGATGTTGGAGCGAAACCTCAGCGTGCAGGCACTTCAGCGCCAGCGTGAGGATCCCTCCCAAGTCGCCTTCGATGGTTGGCGACAGCTGGTGTACGGCGACCACGGCTATGGCCATGACCCCCTCGGCCTGGCGGATGACCTTGTCCGCCTTGATGCAACACAACTGAGGCCTCTCAGCCAGTTGACCCGACGCATGCCGGCGACCCTCGCCATCGCTGGTGTCTGGCCGGCCGGGTTGGAGCAGGGCATCGCCAGCTGGCCAGGTTTTCGCGACTGGTCTCACCATCACGAGCCGCCATCAGACGAACAGCCTTCAGATGAACAGCCATCAGCGGCATCCCAGTCGGTTGCGCATCACGGGGTCACGGCCTACAGCCAGCCGACGGAAACCGAGCAGGTTGTGCTGATGCTCGGCCAAGCCACCCTGCCCCATGGTCATCCCGACGATCTGGCACTGAGGCTTTTGAGATGCCATCTGGGGATGGGCATGTCCAGCCTGTTGTTCCGACGCCTGAGGGAAGAGCATGGCGTGGCCTACGACGTTGGCCTCCACCACCCGGACCGTCGTGGCAACAGTCCTTTTGTGATGCATGCCTCGACGGGGGCCGACCGGGCAGCACTCACGCTCGAACTGCTGGCGGAGAGCTGGTGGGAACTGGCTTCATCCCCTTTGAGCCAGGAGGATCTCAATCTGGCGCGCGCCAAGTTCAGGGGACAGATGGCCCACGCTCGACAAACCAGTGCACAACTGGCCGAACGACGGGTCGTGCTGCGCGGTCTTGGCTTGCCGGACGACCATGATCAGCGATGCCTGGAGAGGCTGGGGGAGCTTGATGGGGCAGAGCTCCAGCGCGTGGCTGCAACCCGGCTCAACCAACCCCGCCTCAGCCTCTGCGGACCCGCTTCAACGCTTGCGGATCTCGAACGCCAATGGCAAAGCCATCAGGGGGAGTCCGCCTGAACCGCAGGCTCAAGACGATCGGCAGCGATCAGAAAGGTGCCGCGCCGAAACCGAATCGCCACCACATCCAGGGGATGCAAGGCCACAACCTCGCCGATCTCACCAGGGCCGATCAGGTCCGGCGGACGCAGCATCGGCATCGGATCCGCCGTTTTCAGGTAGGCCTGCGGCTGGGTCAGTCGCAGCTTGTCACCAATTGCCGCCATGGAGCCTTTGCAGAGATTGCATTCTCGAGCAGGATGGTCCCAGTTGATCAGGATCGGTGCGGGCTCTCGCCACCTGGAGCGGTGCACTGGCTGGGTTATTGCTGATCCTGCTGGGAGGCCTGCTGCCTGCCGCCATCGTCGTCCCCCTCCCTCCCCATCTCATTTCGCTGCCAGCCACCTGGCAGGTTCCCGCGCTCCTGCTCTGCGCTCTGGTATGTGGCCCGAGGGCGGGAGTCATCGCCTCGGTGGCTTACCTCAGCCTTGGTCTGACGGACCTGCAGGTCTTCCATGACGGCGGAGGCCTTCACTACCTGACTGACCCAGGCTTCGGGTATCTCGCTGGATTCGTTCCTGCGGCCTGGCTGACGGGTCGCCTCAGTCAACAACCCGGCATGGGCGATCTCCCGGCACAGACCGGCGCAGCCCTCGCCGGTCTGCTGATCCTGCAGGTCTGTGGACTGTTGAATCTTGGGGTTGGGCAGCTGCTTGGCCGATGGAGCATGCCTCTTCACCAGCTCGTGATGGAGTACTCGCTGGGACCGCTGCCAGCCCAGGTGCTGCTTTGCATCACGATCGGACTGCTGGCCGTTCTGATCCGACGTCTGCTCCTGATCGAAGGATGAGCGATCGATCGTTGGGACGTCCCGGGGTGCTTGCCCTGGCAGCGATTGTTGTTCTTGTGGATCAGATCAGCAAACACTGGATGTCCTCAGCACTGGCCGATGGACGCACGATCCAGGCTGTCCCTGGGCTTCTCGATTTCAAGCTGGTGTTCAACACCGGAGCCGCCTTCAGCGTGCTGACTGGATCAACCCTGCTGCTCGGCCTGCTGAGCCTCACGGTGGCGGTTGTTGTCGTGGCCTGGTTGTGGAAACAGCGGCGCCTGACCCTGTGGCAGGGACTGGCCGTGGCCTTTCTGCTCGGCGGCACCATCGGTAACGGCTTGGACCGCTGGCGTCTGGGCTATGTCGTCGACTTTCTGGCCCTTGTTCCAATTGACTTTCCGGTTTTCAACGCGGCCGACGTCGCCATCAACCTGGCCGTGATCTGTTTCGCCTTCGACCTCCTGACTGCCAGGGAGAGCACCCGTCGTGGTTGACACTGCTGCTGCCCGTCGATCCGAAGCCAGGGTGCCGCGGCTGGTCATCCACCAGCTGGATCATGACGACCGGTCCTTGTCACTCCATGGAGAGGGCTACCGGCTGGGGCGCGATGAGCAGCTTGAGATACCACTGGTGCATCGAGCGATCAGTCGCTTGCACGCCGTCCTGCAGCGGCGCGGCCGGAGGTGGATGCTGATCGATCAGGGATCGACCAACGGGCTCTGGTGGCGTGGTCGACGGATCCGGGAACTTGAGCTGCAGGACGGTGATCGGATCGCGCTGGCGCCCGCTTCCGAGCCTGGCGCCCCAACCCTGGAATTCCTTGACCCAAGGCTGCGCCGATCCAGGCGTCTGGCGATCGCTGCGGGCAGCCTGCTGGCGACAGCGCTCACCGCAGGCGGAATCCTGCTGGTGCTGGCGAATGTGAGCGTGCCGGTCCGTGGACGTCTGGCCACGGTGCAGGGACCGATTGCCATTTACGACAGGAAGAATCAACCGATCAAATCCGTCGACTCCCAACGCCACCGGGAACTGGCGACGCTCAAGGATTTTTCACCGACCCTGATCAACGCCCTGCTGGCCAGCGAGGACAACCGTTTCTGGTGGCATCCCGGAATCGACGCCATCGGCACCCTGCGTGCCCTGTTCACCAACATCTCCGGTGGAGAGGTTCTGGAAGGAGGCAGCAGCCTGACCCAGCAGCTGGCCAGAAGCCTGTACCCCGAGCTGGTGGGTCAGGGCGACACGCTCGATCGCAAGTGGCGCGAACTCCTGGTGGCCCTGCAGCTCGAAAGCCGCTTCAGCAAATCGGAGTTGCTGCTGAGCTACCTCAACCGGGTTTACCTCGGCGTGGGATTCGGGTTTGAGGATGCTGCTCGTTTTTACTTCAACACCTCGGCCGCCGAGCTGACTGTGGAACAGTCGGCTCTCCTCGTCGGCCTGCTGCCGTCGCCCAACGGCCACGACCCCTGCCGATTCCCGCAGCGCGCCCTGGAAGCTCGCAATCTTGTGCTCAACAAGATTGCTGATAAAGGACGGCTCAGCCTTGATGAAGCCCGCCAGGCCCGCAGACGTCCGATCCAGCTCGAAGCCAAGGCCTGCAGCCGGATGAGCCGTGGAAGCGCTCCCTATTACAGCGATCAGGTGAGACGGGATCTCAATGAGCTGGTAGGACCAGAGGTGGCCAAGGAAGGGAACTTCCTGATTGAGACCTATCTCGATCCAATGCTGCAGGCGATTGTGGAACGCCAGCTCCGGGATCTGATCAAATCAAGTGCAGGCCTGGGGGTCACCGAAGGCGCCGCTGTGGTGCTCGACAGCCGCAATGGTGGCGTTCTGGCCATCAGCGGTGGACGGGACTACCGCTTCAGTCAATTCAACCGGGCAACCATGGCCCTGCGCCAACCGGGCAGCACCTTCAAGCTGATGGTTTACCTGGCAGCCCTCGAGCGGGGCATCAGCCCAGCGGCCATGCTGAACTGCGAACGGCTGGAATGGGGTGGTCAACGCTTTGAGAGCGATTGCCAAGGGCAACTGAGTCTCCTCAGTGCCTTCGCCTTCAGCAACAACACGGCCGCCCTGCGCCTGGCCCAGCGCGTCGGTTTGGAACAGGTGGTCCGACAGGCCAGAGCCCTGGGCATCACCACGCCACTGGACCCCGTGCCTGGGCTGGCACTCGGCCAGAGTGAAGTGCGACTGATTGAACTCACCAGCGCCTACGCAGCGGTGGCCAACGACGGGCTCTGGCACCCTCCCACCACGATCCGGCGGCTGGTGGACGCGGAAACCTGCAACCGGGACCAGGCCAGCAACTGCCGCAGCCTGACGGCGAAAGGGAGCAACAGCTTCAATGCAGCCCGGCGTGCGGTCAAGCCGGAAACCGCCAAAGCGATGCAGTCGCTGATGCGCACGGTGGTGCGCAGCGGCACGGGACGGGGAGCCTTCCTCGGCGGCCAGGAAGGCGGCAAGACCGGAACCACCAACGACGGACGTGACCTGCTGTTCATCGGCTATGAGCCATCCCGTCACTGGGTAATGGGAATCTGGCTCGGCAATGACGACAACAGCGCCACCGCCAGCTCGAGTGCTTTGGCGGCTGCTCTGTGGGGCGACATCATCCGCGCAGCTGGTCGCGGCAGCGTCGAAGCCTCTTGAAGCCTCGCACCCGGCTGCTGATCGGCCTCGCAGGAGCTCTCCTGGCGTTGGTGGTGATCGGCGGTGTGATGCAGGCCATTCGAACCCTGCTCTGGGATCTCAGCTACTTCCTGCCGACCTGGCTGCTGACGCCGGTGCTGCTCCTCGGCCTCGCCCTGATTGCAGTCTTCGCGTATCAGGTGGGCTGGCCCTGGTGGCGCGCCTTGAGACGGCAACGCGAGCAGAAACGGTTCTCCGTCGGCAATGAGGTGGAGCAACCCAAAGACCGTCGCCAGGCGGCCAGTCGCAGTCTTGAGAACATCGATCAGCTCCTGCAGCGACTCTCCGATGAGGTGAGCCGCGAGGGACTCCGCCAGGAGCGGGAAAAAGTCGAGGAGGAACTCAACCGAGGGGACCTGGTGGTGGTGGTCTTCGGCACAGGATCCAGCGGCAAAACCTCACTCATCCGCGCCCTGCTCAAGGAGATGGTGGGTGAGACGGGGGCTGCCATGGGAACCACCCGGAGCAGTCAGAGCTATCGACTCCGGCTGCAGGGTCTCAACCGCAGCCTCCAGCTGGTGGACACCCCAGGGATCCTGGAGGCAGGCCGCGAAGGGCTGAGCCGCGAGGAGGCCGCTCGTCGGCGTGCTATCCGGGCGGATCTGCTGGTGGTGTTGGTGGATGGCGATCTGCGCGCCTCGGAACTCAGCGTGATCCGATCGATCGCCGATCTCGGCAAACGGCTTCTGCTGGTCCTCAACAAACGCGATCTCCGCGGCGTGGAGGAGGAACGTCGTCTGCTCAAGCTGTTGCGTTCACGGTGTCAGGGACTGATCACAGCGGATGACGTGGTGGCCTGCAGCGCCGCACCCCAATCGGTCCCAAGACCTGGAATGAAGCCCTTTCAACCGGAACCGGATGTGGGCGATCTGCTGCAGCGGATGGCGATCGTTCTGCATTCGGAAGGCGAAGAGCTGATTGCGGACAACATCCTGTTGCAGTGCCGCCATCTCGATGAGCGAGGCAGACAGCTGCTCAATCAGCAACGTCGCCTCCAGGCTGAGGCCTGCATCGACCGTTATTCCTGGATCGGCGCGGGTGTTGTGGCCGCCAATCCCTTACCGGGTGTCGACCTGCTCGGCACGGCGGCCGTCAATGCCCAGATGGTGCTGGAGTTGGCCGGTGTCTACAGCATCGAGCTGTCGAAGCAACGGGCACGGGAACTGGCCGTGTCCCTCGGACGGACCCTGGCGGGCCTGGGACTGCTGAAGGGTGCCATGAGTGTCGTCGGCACAGCCCTCAGCCTCAGTGTTCCGACCCTTCTCGTGGGCCGGGCGATTCAGGCGGTGACCGCCGCCTGGCTCACCCGCGTGGCTGGGCGGAGTTTCATCCAGTTTTTCGAGCAGGACCAGGACTGGGGCGATGGCGGCATGCGTGACGTGGTTCAGCAGCAGTTCGATCTGAACCGCCGGGACGCCTCCCTCAAACGTTTTCTGGAGATGGCGATGCGTCAGGTGGTGGAGCCGCTTCAGCGACCGAAGGAGCGACAGCTCCCACCTCGGCCAGGGCCTCGGGAGGCGGAGGACGCATGGGGCCGCGAGCATCGAGGATCGTGATCAGCAGGAGGTAGACCACACCGATCAGGATCGAAATCACCCCTGTGACGATGGCGATCAATCTGGGGCGCTGCGACTCGCTCATCGATCCACCAAGGCGTTGATCAGGGTGGAGAGCCTGGCGAGATGCTCCTCACTGGTATGGGGGTTGCCGAACACCGCCTTGAGACAGCGGCCCTGGCCGTGATGCGGTCGCGAGAGCATGAAGCCTTGCTGCAACAAGGCTCGGCGCGTTGTCTCGCACCAGAGATCAGCCTCCGATCCGTGGATCCCGCGGGGACGGAAGGCCAGGAGATGCAGGGTCCCGCTCAGCACATCCAACCTCTCGGCATCAAGACGCCGGCAGACGCTGTTGCGACGATCGAGGGCAGCCTGCAGCAGCTGCTCAATCCCTGCCTCACCAAGCTGACGCAGGCCAAGCCAGAGCTTGAGAATTTCAGCCGGCCGAGTGCCCTGAAGACCCGCCTCGCCGCCGTGGTGATCGCCAACGGCCGTGTCCATGTAGGGCAGTCCCGTGGAGAAGGTGGCTCGCAGCAGGGACGGATCACGCAGCAGCAACAGGGACGATGCCTTGGTGATGCCAAGCAACTTCTGAGGATTCAGCGTGATGGAGTCGGCCAGGGCGATTCCATCCATCAGGGCGGTTGTGGTCCCTGCAAGGGCAAAGACGCCACCGATGGCGGCATCGACATGCAACCAGACGTTGTGACCCCTGCAGATCGCCGCCATGGCAGTGAGCGGATCCACAGCCCCACGCACCGTGGTTCCTGCCGTGGCCACAACAGCGATGCAGGATCGGCCCTGCTCCTGCAGATCCCGCAGGGCCTGCTCCAGCGCCTCGGGCGCCATGCAACCGTCGTCGTCAACGGGCAGTCGCTGCAGTCCATCGCCGCGAAGCCCCATCACCCGCGTGGCTTTCAGCAGGGACACGTGGGCATCAGCGCTGCAGATCACCACACCCTCCTGACGCTGCTGCTCAGGCAAGCGATCACGGGCCACCAACAGGCCCATCAGGTTGCTGAGAGTGCCTCCGGACGCCAGGACACCGCCGCCTGAATCAGGAAGTCCAAGCCGCAGCGCGAACCAGCGGCACAGCTGCCGCTCGAGATCACTGAGGCCCGGCGACAGTTCCTCGGCCAGCAGATTGTTGTTCATGCCGGCACAGATCAGCTCCGCTGCAATCGATGCGGTGAGCGGCGGTGGATCGAGATGGGCCAGGGCACCTGGGTGCGACGGCTGAAAGGCCCCCTCCATCACCTGTTGCAGATCGGTCAGCAGCTGACGACTGTCGGCACCGATCGGACCAGGCGCAATGTCGGGCTGTCGGCGCACCGATGGCAGAGGCGGGCGCCCGGACGCACCTGCGAGCCAGTGACAAAGCAGGTCACTGGCCTGATGCAGAAAATCCTGGAGCCCAGGATCGAACGCCTCCGGGGAGGCAAACGAATCCAGCTCGTGAGACAAGGGCAGCAGCGGCGAACCGGTGTGCAACAACCTGGGCCGGACTGAACCAATCCTTGCGTCCCGTGGGACCGAACGGTTGAAAGGGGTCGTGCCGCTGTCTGGAACCGTGCTCACGTGTGAAATGGAACGGGAGGTGAAGCCATCTGGCAATGAACGGTTCTGAGCGACAACGCTGGATGCAGATCCTGCTGGAGAGGGCCAGGGAGGTCGGTCAGTCCGGTGAAATCCCGATCAGCGCCGTGATCCTCGATGCTGATGGGCGATGCATCGGCCATGGTCGCAATCGCCGCGAACACCACAACGACCCTCTGGGACATGCCGAACTGGTCGCCCTGCGTCAGGCATCTGTGCTGCAGGGGGACTGGCGGTTCAACAGCTGCACCTTGCTGGTCACGCTGGAACCTTGTCCGATGTGCGCCGGCGCCCTGATCCAGGCCCGCATGGGCACAGTGATTTTCGCTGCCCATGACCCCAAGAGAGGAGCCCTGGGCGGAACAATCAACCTGGCGGCGCATCAAAGTGCTCACCATCGGATGACGGTGATCGGGGGCGTCCTGGAACGAGAGGCCCGGCTGCTCCTTGAGGATTGGTTCAGGCGGCGGCGGCGAGGGAGCCGCTGAAGCGCGGCAGTTCCGTTTCGAACAGGTTCAGAAGGCGATCAACATTCTCCGGGGTTGAGTTGTATCCCATCAGACCAATCCTCCAGATCTTGCCGGCCAGCACACCGAGTCCACCGCCAACTTCTATGCCGTGCTGATTCAGCAGATGCAGGCTGAAGGCCTTGCCATCCACTCCGTCTGGGATCCGCACCGTCGTGAGCGTGGGAAGACGGCGGTCTGTCGGAACAAGCATCGATAAGCCAAGCTCCTCCAGTCCAGACCAGAGTCTCTCGGCATTGCGCCGATGCCTCGCCCAGGAATTGTCCAGACCTTCTTCCGCCAGGAGACGCAGTGCCTCGCGCATGCCGAAGTTCATGTTCACCGGGGCCGTGTGGTGATAGACGCGGTCACTTCCCCAGTACTTGTTGAGCAGCGAGACGTCCAGATACCAGTTTGGAACCTTGTCCTTGCGGGCACTCATCTTCTCCTCGGCCCGAGGTCCCATGGTGAAGGGCCCAAGTCCTGGTGGGCAGCTGAGGCCCTTCTGACTGCAGCTGTAGGCCAGATCCACCTTCCACTCATCGATGTAGAGGGGAACGCCGCCCAGTGACGTGACCGTGTCGAGCAGAAGCAGGCAGCCGTGTTGACGACAGAGATCCCCGACTCCCTCCATCGGCTGGCAGACACCCGTTGATGTTTCGGCATGCACCATCGCCAGGATGGTTGGCCGGTGCTCAATCAGGGCCGCCTCCAGATCCTCGAGAGTGAACCATTCGCCCCATGGCTTCTCGATGGTTCTGACATCGGCGCGATAGCGACCGGCCATGTCAGCGAGGCGCAGGCCGAAGTATCCCTTGATCGCCACCAGAACCGTGTCGCCCGGTTCGACGGTGTTGGCGATCGTGGCTTCCATCGCAGCACTGCCGGTGCCGCTCATGGGAAGCGTGAGGCGGTGATCGGTCTGCCAGGCGTAGCGCAGGAGCTCCTGCACCTCACTCATCAGCTCGACGTAAAGGGGATCCAGGTGGCCGATCGGCGTGCGGGCCAGGGCATCCAGCACCGTGGGGTGGGCATTGGACGGGCCGGGACCCAGGAGCAGCCGGTCGGGCGTGGCGATCGGCGCAAGGGCCTCCCGGTGACGGTTGTCGACAGAGAAGGAAGCGTTCGTCACCAAGACCAGGAACGAGACATCTGGGCGATGAGCCTACGCAGTCGCATCGCCGTTGGGAGGAGATCAAGGCGCCTTTGAAACGCTCCGATCCAGCGAATCTGCATCAACGCTTCCGCACGTTGGTCTCAGCCAGACCACGAACCATGTGATCAAACGGCTGACGAACGGCACCAAGACGATCGGAGCTGATGCCACCGGACAGCAGGCGCTCGATCAGCACTTCACCCAGGAGCGCGATGCTGCGAACGGTCGGACCAGTCGGGACACCGAGACTCTTGTAGGTGTCATCGAGACCGTTCAGAACGCGCTCATTGAGGATCGTGCTGTCCCCCGCAATCAGGGCATAGCTCGCGTAGCGCAGGAAGTAGTCCATATCCCGCAGACAGGCCGCCAGTCGTCGGGTTGTGTAGGCATTGCCGCCAGGCAGCAGGAGCTCTGGTTCGTCCTGAAAAAGACGTTGACTGGCCTCTCGCACGATCTCCGCAGCCTCGCGGTTGATCAGCTCGACCGCAGCGATGCGAACGGTGGACTCATCGAGATAGGTCTCGATGCTGTCGAGCGCCTGCCGGTCGAGATAGCGACCGAGCTGGTCATAACGACCGATCAGCCCGGTGATGGCATCACGCATTCGCTGGGGTCTCCAGACACTCCCTCCGCGGAAGGTAACACCGCAGAACCAGCGAAAAGCCACAGTGCGGCTGAGATTCAGCGAATTTGACAGAAACGGTTACGGATGAAACGGGAACGAATCAAACCAGGTGAGTGACGGACTGGAAGGGTGCCTAGTGATACAAAATGGGGGCATTGGGATCTTTACCGTCCCGATAAACACGCCCCCTCGGCGCAAGCTTCTCCATGTCAAAAACACCTCAGGACGTCCTTCGTCAGATCAAGGACGATGGCATCGAGTTCGTTGATCTGAAATTCGCCGACCTGCACGGCAAATGGCAACACCTGACCGTGTGCACGGACATGATCGAGGAGGAGTCCTTCACCGAGGGACTGGCTTTTGACGGATCCTCGATCCGGGGCTGGAAGGCCATCAACGCCTCAGACATGGCGATGATCCCCGATCCGGATTCGGCCTGGGTTGATCCCTTCTATCGCCACAAGACCCTGAGCATGATCTGCTCAATCGGGGAACCCCGAAGCGGCGAGCCCTACGACCGCTGCCCCCGCTCCCTGGCACAGCGCGCCCTCGACTATCTGAACGCAAC
The DNA here is from genome assembly GCF_000737535.1 of Synechococcus sp. KORDI-100. Lineage (NCBI taxonomy): Bacteria > Bacillati > Cyanobacteriota > Cyanophyceae > Synechococcales > Synechococcaceae > Synechococcus > Synechococcus sp. KORDI-100. Next base: position 1,771,919 of record NZ_CP006269.1, read on the forward strand.
CGGCCTGGCGGACTCCGCCTTCTTCGGACCAGAGCCTGAGTTCTTTCTGTTTGATGACGTCCGTTATAACTCCAGCGAGGGCGGTGCTTTTTACAGCGTCGACACGATCGAAGCCTCCTGGAACACCGGCCGCATCGAAGAAGGCGGCAACCTCGCTTACAAAATCCAGCTGAAAGAGGGCTATTTCCCCGTTGCCCCGAACGACACCGCCCAGGACATCCGCTCGGAAATGCTGAGCACCATGGGCGCCCTTGGGGTTCCCATCGAGAAGCACCACCACGAGGTGGCCGGCGCCGGACAGCACGAACTCGGCATGAAGTTCGCTCAGCTGATCCAGGCCGCCGACAACGTCATGACTTACAAATACGTCGTGCGCAACGTCGCCAAGAAGTACGGCAAGACGGCAACCTTCATGCCGAAGCCTGTCTTCAACGACAACGGCACCGGCATGCACGTCCACCAGTCCCTCTGGAAGGGTGGTCAACCGCTGTTCTTCGGGGAAGGCACCTACGCCAATCTTTCGCAGACCGCTCGCTGGTACATCGGCGGCATCCTGCGCCACGCCCCTGCCTTCCTTGCCTTCACCAATCCGACCACCAACAGCTACAAGCGTCTGGTGCCTGGATTCGAAGCACCTGTGAACCTGGTGTATTCCGAGGGCAACCGCTCAGCCGCAGTGCGGATTCCACTGACAGGCCCCAGTCCGAAAGCCAAGCGTCTCGAGTTCCGCTCCGGCGATGCCCTCGCCAACCCATACCTGGCCTTCAGCGCGATGATGATGGCCGGCATCGACGGCATCAAGAACCAGATCGACCCCGGCGACGGATTTGACAAGGACCTGTTCGAACTGCCGGCGGAAGAGCTGAAATCCATCGCCACCGTGCCTCCATCCCTCAACGGAGCCCTGGAAGCCCTCGATCAGGACCGTCAGTTCCTCACCGAAGGCGGTGTGTTCAGCGATGACTTCATCGACAACTGGATCGATCTCAAATACGAAGAGGTTCAGCAGCTGCGTCAGCGTCCCCACCCCCACGAATTCACGATGTATTACGACGCCTGATCGCGTCGAAATCGAACCGTTTATGATTGAACCGGCCCGCTTTCCCTCCGGAGAGCGGGCTTTTTTGATGAAATAGACCTTGGTTTTTCTCGGCCATGGCGAATTCCCTGGGCAAGCTCGCTTATCAGACCCTTCAGCAGGGAAAGAGCATTGCAGGACTCGCTCACAAGGAGCTCAGCACCAAGGTGATGGAGCTGATGGCTCCTGAAACCGTCCCCAAGACTGAGAAGGTCTCCGCCGCGATGCTGAACGCTCTGAGGCAGTCAATGGCATCGCTCCAGGAGCGGGACTGGGAGGACGCCCAGCAAGGCGTTTACCCCACAGAGCTGTTGTTTGAAGCCCCCTGGGTGGACTGGGCCAGTCGATACCCGCTGGTCTGGCTTGATCTGCCATCGACCTGGGATCGACGGCGGGAGCGGAATGTTCGAGACCTTCCTGACACGACCGATCCATCGCTCTACCCGGACTACTACCTACAGAACTTTCACCACCAGACCGACGGCTACTTGAGCGACCACTCAGCGGCTCTGTATGACCTTCAGGTGGAGATCCTGTTCAACGGGTCGGCCGATGCCATGCGCAGGCGCGTGCTGGCACCGCTGAAGCGGGGCCTGCGTCATTTCTCAGATCGATCCCCCTCCTCCCTTCGCATCCTTGATGTAGCAACGGGAACGGGCCGCACGCTGCAGCAGATCCACCGTGCCTTGCCCCATGCCGAGCTGATCGGTCTCGATCTGTCCACGGCCTATCTGCGCCAGGCGAATCGCTGGCTCAACAACGGCAACGAGACCCTGATCCAGCTGTTGCGGGGCAACGCTGAATCCCTGCCTTTCGCCGACGGCGGCTTACAGGGTGTGACCTGCGTGTTCCTGCTGCATGAGTTGCCTGCCGACGCGCGACAGAACGTTCTGAATGAGTGCTGTCGGGTGTTGGAGCCTGGCGGTGTGATGGTTCTTGCCGATTCGGTACAGTTGGCCGATTCCCCTCAGTTCGATACGGCACTGGACAATTTCCGCCGTGTCTTCCATGAGCCCTACTACCGCGATTACATCGGCGATGACATCAACGCCAGACTGCGCGAGGCCGGTTTTGACGGGGTCCAGGCTGAATCGCACTTCATGACCCGGATCTGGACGGCCAGGAAACCACTTCCTCAGGAGCTCTGAACGGGATTCCCTGACAGCACGGCTTGCACCCTTCCCTTGGCGCCATAGGGTGAGCGCGTTCCAAGAAGGGCTTCATGACCAATCCCTTCCGGGTTCGGTGGCTGCAAGGTTGGCTCTTCCAGATTGTTTTCATGGAAGGTCACGTCCAGGTCGAAGCCCATGGTTTCGGCATCTGCCTGAGAACCGCTGTTCTTCCCGGCGAAAGCCCGCGAGCTGCAGCCGACCGACTTGTACTGGCCGAAGACCGACGTCGACGTGCACTTCACCACGCCTGGCTTCGCGGCCAGAAGCTTCCCCGGGCTGCCGAGCGCTCCTATCCACCGCTGAGTGAAGCCAGCTCAGAGCGGCCCGTTTCCCTTGTCGTTGTTGAGTAATCCAAGCCTGTCTGATCGGCTTGGATTCAAAGCCTGAACAACCACCAGGCCAAAACGAACCCAGCTCCACCCCAACGCAGCATCCGCCAGAACCGAGCTCCTTTCACATCGGGACGATCCCAGCCTTCTGGCTCCATCTCCATCAACCTGCTTCCTGTTTTTCGACGTTGAGCCCAACGTCTTGAAGCAACGCCGGAATCACTCTTCAGACCCTGTTTCTGACATTGGCCCTGTTGAACCAGATGGGACACGCCATGCAGCCACTTCAGCGGTCGGCGAACCCGGTTTCCATGGCGGTTCATTCCTGCATCGGACGGTTGAACCGAAACTAGAAGTGAATCGAGCCCATGGAATGACTGTGCGCCCAACGCAGTGGCCTGAAGAGTCTCAAAGGCTTTCAAGAGAGTTGCATCAGAGCCTCTGCATCGGGGACCGGCAATGGCATCAGTTGAAAAGCAACCGTGATCGCCGAGCTGCGGAGCTCCTGGCCGCCGCCCTGACCCAACTGATCAGCAACGGCGTTGGGGCGGATGTGGAGCAGCTGACCCGTCAGGCGCTCGGCTGGATCGATGGAGAACTCAAAGACCCTGGCTGTCCACGTCACTGATCGGACGGCGACAGGCCAGCTGCAGGCGATTGCCGCGACGGCTCCATCGCACATCATCGAAGCATTGATGAATCAGAAAAAGACCGCGACCACTGAGCGCATCCATCTGCTCCGGTAGTGCCGGTTGACGCGCCTCGTGAGGAAGACCCGAGCCCTCGTCCTGAACCTGCCAGATCAACCAGTTCGGTGTGAGGATGCGCCGCACGCGCAACCGCTTCTCAGGGTTTTCACTGTTGCCGTGGCGTACCGCATTCACCAGGGCTTCGTGCAGGCCGAGCTGAACCCTCTGGCAGGTGGTCAGGCAACCCACAGGCTCGATCAGGATCTCGAGTAGGGGCGACAGCTGCAGGGTGGAGGGAAGGATGAAATCTGCCCAACGGAATCTGGCGATCTGGGGGACAGAAACCATCCGGTGCAACCGGGACCTTTTCCGAACTTAACGGGTCTGTCGGATCTGCACAGACAGCGTTGATATCAAGGTTGCCTCCGGCGTGCCAGCAGCGCCGGATGCTGGAGCAAAGCATCCATCAAGCGCACACCACGCAGTTGATTGACGAGGGGCATGTGTCCTTCCGGGGCTTTGATGGACCAGGTGAAGGCCCCTGGGTAGCGGGTCCAGACCCCATCCTGCTTCCAGCCGATACGAGGCCAGAGCTGCTCGTAACGGCCATCCAGAGCCTCCAGCATTCGGGCCTGGGTCGTGAACCCGAATCGACCCTGCGAGTAGGCGCACCAAAGCCGGTCAAGGCTGGTGAGATCGAGCCCTGCCATGGCCGGAACCTCGCTGAAATACACGTAGCCGCGCTGCTCAGCCTGAGGGCCTGCAAGCTGCCTCAGCACGGCACTTGTGAAACGGTCGGCGGCTTCGAAGTTCTCCTGGAGAAGATCCCTCTGCAGAGGGGCGTAATCAACGCCTACGGCGGATTCGGTCTGGAACCAGCCATCGGGCCAGGCCGCCAGCAGATCCGACAGCTCCCCTGGCTGGTGCCGCTGCAACACCTGAAGAATCCAACCGACAGCCCAGTCATCCCCCTGGCGGTCGAACCGTTCCAGCAGAGCCCCCCCGAGGGCTGCCAACTCCGCTGCACGCTTTTCCACCGTGGAGATCAAACCGCGACGCTGACGGGCAGTGCCGCTGGCGAACCGGTCAAGGAGCTGCTCGGTACTGAGAACGGAGGAGGGTGAGGAACCGGAAAGCATGAATCGCAACCGGCCCTGGCTGGCACGGCGTTCGCCCACTATGTCAGGCATGGGAGACGTGATCCGCCGACCGATCGAGCAGCTGCGGGACCAGCCTGGGGTGGTCCTCGATGTCAGAAGCCCATCGGAATACGCGAGAGGGCACTGGCCTGGCTCGATCAACCTTCCTCTGTTCAGTGATGCAGAGCGTGCCGAGGTCGGCACAACTTTCAAACAGAAGGGACGGGAACGCGCCATCCACCTTGGACTGGCCCTGACAGGACCGAAGCTGAGCAGCCTGGCGTCAGCGCTGGAAGTGCACCGCAACAGCGGGCCGGCAAGGATCTACTGCTGGCGCGGCGGCATGCGCTCGGCCAGCATCGCCTGGCTGGCCCAGCTTCTGGATCTCGAGCCGGTGATTCTTGAGGGTGGATACAAGGCCTATCGCCGCTGGGCCCTCGCACAGTTCGACCTGAACTGGCCGATCAGACTGCTGGGCGGCCGAACCGGGACCGGCAAAACCGATCTGCTCCTGGCGCTTCGGGACCGAGGCATCGGCGTCGTGGACCTCGAAGGGCTCGCCAATCACCGCGGCAGCAGTTTCGGCGGGCTGGGACAACCGCCCCAGCCGAGCACGGAGCACTACGAAAATCTGTTGGCGGAAGCTCTCCACAACATGCAGCTGCAAGGTGCACAAGCGATCTGGCTTGAAGCCGAAAGCGTGCAGGTGGGTTGCTGCCGCATCCCACCGAGCCTGTTCCGCCAGATGAAACTGGCTCCCGTCCTTGAAATCCGTCGGTCGCTGGAGGAGCGGGTTGAGCAACTGGTCGCGGTCTACGGAACACAGGGCGGGGAAGCCCTGGCCGAAGCTACCCGGAGAATCAGCCGACGGCTTGGTCCCCAGCGAACCGATCAAGCCCTCAGGGCGATCGCCGAAGAGGACTGGGCCACTGCCTGCCGAGCGACCCTCGAGTACTACGACCGTTGTTACGACCGTGAACTGGAGCGCTCGCCGGAGCGCCGGTCCCTGGACATCAGCGGGCTCAGCGCCGAACAGGCGGCAGACCGGATGATCAGTAGCCGACTTGCAGAACTCTGTGCTTAAGATCCCGCTTCCTGCTCGAGGCTGATGAGCGACTCATCCGGCGTTGCCTCCATCCAGTTCTTCCGGGGCATCGATGAGCCCGTTGTTCCCGACATCCGACTCACCCGAAGCCGTGACGGACGGACCGGTCAGGCCACGTTCGTGTTCCAACAGCCTCAGGCCCTGGCTCCGGAAACCCTCGGAGACATCGGTGGCATGTGGATGGTGGACGAGGAGGGGGAGATGGTGACCCGTGAGGTGAACGGCAAGTTCGTGAACGGCAAGCCCAGCGCCCTCGAGGCCACCTACACATGGAAGAGCGAAGACGACTTCGAGCGATTCATGCGCTTCGCCCAGCGCTATGCCGCCGCCAACGGTCTTGGCTATTCCCAGAATCAAAATCAGGATCAGACTGGCGAGGCTTCTGAAGCAGACGCTTGACCCTGCCGAACTGGCTCTCGCTGGCAGCACTGGTTGCTGCCACAGCTCTGCTCTGGAGCCTTCGCCAGGTCGTTCTGCTGATGTTCGCCGGAGTCGTTCTGGCGATGGCCATCTGCACACTCGTCGGCATCCTGCGTGAACGGCGTGCGATGCCGAGGCCGACGGCACTGCTGATCTGTCTGCTTGGCCTGATTGCGCTGATCTCCCTCGGCTCGGCTGTTGTGGTGCCTCCGTTCATCGAGGAATTCAGCGTGTTGCTTCGGAAGTTGCCTGAAGCAGCACGCACCCTGGTGTCCATGGCCCTTGGCAGCCTCGACTGGATCAGTGATTCCATTTACGGCGACGACGCCCTGCCGGATCTGCAGCAGCTGATTCCCGACAATCAGTCGCTGATCCCTGATGGCTCAACCCTTGCCAATGGCGTCAGCACTGGGCTGATCGGATTGCTGGGATTGGCCGGCAATGTGGGCAATGCCGCCCTGCGACTGCTGTTCACCGTGGCGGTCGCCCTGATGGTGAGCGTGCAACCTCATGCCTACAAGGATGCCTGCATCCAACTGGTGCCGTCGTTCTACAGACGCCGGGCCCATCAGATCCTGCTTCAGTGCGGCGAAGCGCTGAGCAGCTGGATGGTGGGTGTGCTGATCAGCTCCCTGGCCGTCTCCGTTCTCTGCGGTCTGGCCCTGTCCCTGCTGGGGGTCAAGCTTGTCCTGGCCAATGCTCTGCTGGCAGGGCTGTTGAACGTGATCCCGAATGTCGGACCAACGATCAGCACGGTGTTTCCCATGGCAGTCGCCATCCTTGACGCTCCCTGGAAATCGGCTGCCGTCCTCGGTTCCTACATCCTGATCCAGAACCTGGAGAGCTACCTGATCACCCCTTCCGTGATGCACCACCAGGTGAAATTGCTCCCTGGTCTGACCCTGGCCGCCCAGTTCGTTTTCACCGTGGTGTTCGGACCGATCGGATTGCTGATGGCGCTGCCGCTGGCGGTGGTGTTCCAGGTTCTGATTCGTGAAGTGCTGGTCCACGACGTGCTGGACCGCTGGAAGAGCAAGAGACTGACCACATGAACGGACGGATGCTGCTGGCTGCACTGAGCTGTGTGGTTCTGGGTCTTTTGATCTGGCATCTGCGCTGGGTTCTGCTGGTGCTGTTCGGTGCGGTGGTTCTCGCTGTGGCGATGGATGTGCTCATCCATCAACTGCAGAAGCGCAGCCGGTTGAATCGACCTCAGGCCCTGATCCTGGTGTTGCTGGGCTTGGCCTTAGCGGGAACCGTGGTGGCCACGCTGCTTCTGCCGGAGCTGGTGGTGCAGATTCAGCAGCTTGGCAAGGACCTGCCTCAACTGGTTGAGAAACTGACCTCCCTGCTGAGTGCCGATCCTCGTTTATCCCAGCTGGAAGACAACCTCAGCGGCGACGTCAATTTCAGCAAGCTTCAGCCGATCGGAGCCCAGCTGCTGGGCGTCGCTGGCGGTGCGGCGAATTCGCTGGTGCAGGCGTTTCTGATGGCCCTTCTCGCCGTGCTGCTGGCGCTTGATCCTCAGGCCCACAGAGACATGTTGATTGCAGTCTCACCTCGCCCTGCCAGGGAGCGGGTGGCCAGTCTTCTGGATGACTGCCGCGAGGCGCTGGGCGGCTGGTTGAGCGGGATGACCCTTTCAGCCCTCAGTGTGTTTCTGCTCACCTGGGCAGGATTGGCACTGCTCAAGGCTCCACTGGCTCTGCTCAGTGCCCTGGTGTGCGGTCTGCTCACCTTTGTCCCAACCATCGGGCCGACCGCTGCGACCCTGCTTCCAACAGGACTCGCCCTGTTGCAATCACCGCAATTGATGGTCAGCGTGCTGATCTTCCGTCTTGTGCTGCAGAACCTGGAAGCCTTCCTGCTCACCCCCCTGCTGCTGAGAAAAACGGTGAACCTGTTGCCGACGGTGGCGCTCATGTCCCAGTTGAGTCTTGGCGCCCTGCTGGGACTGCCGGGGGTCCTTCTGGCTCTGCCACTGGTGGTGGTGCTTCAGGTTCTGATGCAGAAAGTGGTTGTTCAGCAATTGATGGATCAATGGAGCTGACAACCAGCCGCTGACGCCGAAGCGCGAAGCCAGAGGCATGAGCCGGTGCTCCAATACGGTGGTGCTGGTTGAGGGCAGGACGATTCACCCATGGAAGTGATCTTCAACTTCTCGCGCTACGAGGAGCTTCGACAGGCTGTGATCCAGCTGCTTCAGGAAAATATTGATGCTGAACTCCTTTACGACGAAGCCATAGATTTATTTGATTCCTGGTGGGAGTCTCAACCTCCCTCAACGGCACTCACAGAAGAAAGCAAACAACGCGCTTGGCAGGCCCTGACGAGTGAATTCGGGTCACTGGCCCGATAGTGTTTTGACCCATGGATGCCATGCCTCCCAGCCAAAGCCACGAGGAGGAAACGGGTTCTCGATCTCAAATTCTGGTCCACTTCTGGTCCACGCGGCATGGGGAAAAACGACCGTTGGAGCGCTTGCGCAATTGAAACGAGGACTGCTGCGTTCCTGTTCCTGAAACCCGCCCATCCCTGCCGACACCATGCTGCTGTTCGCTGACATCGCCCTGACACCGGCCTATGAACTGGTGTGCAGGCCGGATCACACGCAAACGATCGTGAACGGCAAGGCTGAGGCTGAGATATCCCAGAAGGATGCGCAATTCAGCCTGCAGCTGGATGCCAACGATGAACCTGTCGCGATCCTCCCCACCAATCTTGCTGAGGAGTCCGATCAGATCATTCATCAGATCAACGAGAAACCGCAGCGGGATGGTGGACGCATCACCTATCGCATTGGATACATGCAGCCGTTGATTCCATCCAACGGCGATGCAACCCTGGAAGGCCTCAGCAAGCTGGCGCACATTGCCGTCAGCGGCGATCTTGAAGTGAACACAACAACTCTCACGTTCCAATTACAACAAACCTTTCAGATAAAATTAAATGTGAACATGCCGATCTCCACGCAGGACGATCTCAACATCCGATTCAAGGGTGCATGCATCAAAAAGGCACTGCAATCTCAGACCTGAAAGGTCGATTCACACCAAGTCTCTGACCCGTCAACGTCGACACTCTTGGACACGCAATAGCAATCTTGACTGCCAACAAACATGGACATGAATGGACATATATGACGATCAAGGGCATCATTCAGCAGATCACCATCGTCCGTGGAATTCCAACAATCACAGTGACATTCTCAATCAATCCATCAAGAAAAGCGCTCAAAGGCACTGTCCAACGACGTTGGCCTTCGACTGGCCGGGATAACCTCACAGGACAATCACAGACAGGTTGGTGAGACTGCAGATGGAGACGCCCGGATCACTCAATATCCTGCTCCTTTCAACAGGATTCGCAGCAACATTCACCGTGTTCTGGTACAGCTTCAGGAGGACGGACCAGATCGAAAAGGAACGGGCCCAACGCAACAGAATGCAGGCAAGACTGATGAAGTTATTGAAACGTTCATCGACATGAATCGTTCAGGCAACAGTCAGACGGCCTAAGGCCCTGATGATCAAAACCCTGATGATCAGCGGTAGCGGCGCCACAACGAAGCCGAACCCAGCAGCACCATCACCGCCAGGAGGTGGTAGCGCATGGCAAAGCTGAGGCTGGTGAAGGTGAAGTGATCGATCAGCAGAGCCAGGTCGGTTCTGAGGTCCCAGAGGGCCAGAAGCACCAGCAGAAGCGGAAACCAACGTGCCGATCGTCGTGACGACGAAGACGATGAAGACTCAGTCACGGCTGGGCTCCCAAAGCGTGAGCAGCGATGGCGCCAGGGCAATGCTGGACCAGCTGCCGACGATCACACCGAGGGCCAGGGCAATCGCGAACCAGTACAGCGTGGATCCACCGAAGAAGATCAAGGCCAACAGCGGCATCAAGGTTGTTCCACTGGTGTAGAGCGTGCGGGTGAGAGTGGCGGACACAGCCAGGTCAACCTGTTGGCTGAGGGACAGCTCAGCGTTCTGACGACTGCGCTCTCGGATCCGGTCAAACACCACCACCGTGTCGTTCACCGAGTACCCGGCGATGGTGAGCAAGGCAACAGCGAACAGGCTGTCCACCTCAAGCTGGACCAGGAGCCCCAGCCAGGCGAACACGCCGCAGACGATCAGCACGTCATGGGCAAGAGCAACCAGCGCCAGAAAGGCGTAACGGCGGTCGTAGCGGATCGTGATGTAAGTGGCGATTCCACCGAAGGCCACCAGCAGGGAGATCAGGCTGCTGCGCAGGAGCTGCCCACCGAGGCTGGGGCCGATGGTTTCAACCGACTGTCCCCCAGCGATGAAAGGCCCTGCAACCGACGTCACACCTTCAATCACCGCCTGCCCCTGGGCCGCCGACAGCGTCGGCAGACGCAGCAGCAGCGAGGTGCCGCCATCGAGCAATTGCACCCGCGGTGAACTGAGATTGGGCAGCAGCTCGCCAGGCTCTTCCGGCAGCTCCAGACCGCGCAACTGCTCCGACACCTCGAGCGCTCGCAGCTCGCCGCAGGTCTCACCGCACTGGCGCTCCAACTGAATCTGGGTACCACCGGTGAAATCGAGACCGGGACGCAGGGGCGCACCGATCGAGGCATCAGCCCAGCTCAACCCAAGCCCGATCAGGCTGAGGAGGACAACAACACCAGACACGATCCAGACCCGCACGCGCATGCTGCTCAAAGGCCAGGCGGGAATCAGACCCGATGGCGTTGCGCTGGCGGACGAAGAAGCGACCATCAATTCAGACGGATGGGGATGGGAGCTGCCGCAATGGCAGGAAATTGAGCGGTTTGCGCAGAGCGGCGTAGCTCATCAGGAAGCGCAACAGGGTGCGGGTGCAGGTCAGCGCCGTGAACAGGCTGAGCAGAACGCCGATGCCGAGGGTGGCTGCAAAACCCTTCACCAGACCGGTTCCGAGAAAAAAGAGGGCGGAACAACTGATCAAAGTGGTGAGATGACCGTCAACGATCGAGGAAAAGGCTTCCGAGAAGCCCGTATCAATGGATCGAATCAGGGTGTTGCCACTCCTCAGCTCATCCTTGATGCGCTCAAAGATCAACACATTGGCGTCCACGGCCATGCCGATGCTGAGGATGAACCCAGCAATGCCCGGCAGGGTCAGCGTCACCGGAATCAGGGCATAAACAGCGAGATTGAACAGGGCATATAGGCTCAGAGCCAGCACAGCTACAACCCCTGGGAGCCGATAGGCCACCACCATGAACACCGCAACCAGAGCCAGGCCGGACAGGGCGGCCACCAGGCTGCGGCGAATGTTTTCAGCACCGAGGGTGGGTCCGATGGTGCGAACCTCGAGCACCTTCACCGGCAGGGGCAAGGATCCACCCCGGAGCTGCACCTCCAGCTCCCGAGCCTCCTCAGCCGTGAAATTGCCGCTGATGCTGGCGGAGCCACCCGAAATACCAGCGGTTTTGAACTGAGGCCCAACAGTGGCCTCGCTGATCGAGCGACCATCGAGAACGATCCCCAGGAGCCTTCCAGTGCCGGCGATCGATTTCGTGAGCTCGGCGAAAGCCTCCGCACCAGCGTTGTTGAAGCCCAACGTCACCTCCCAGCTGTTGGGATTGCTCTGCAGGGGCTGACGACCCGCCGTCACCAGATCCTTCCCGGTGAGTGCCGCTGGTTCATAGAGCTCGACGATCGAATCGTTGACTTTCGCGAGCAACTGCTCCAGCTGCTCAGTTTCCGTGCCGGACGCTCCCTCCAGGCCAAACAGCTTCTGCGCTTCCGCAAGCTCCTCGAGATCCAGACCTGACTGATCGGAGAGCTCGCCCCGTTTGGCTTGATCTTCACGTAGCCGCAGGATCGCCTGTGTCTGGGACCGCAGTTCGCGAAGACTCTGGAAATCCTGTTCAGCGCCGGGCTTCAGGGCACGGAATTCCAGCAACGCCGTGCTTCCGAGAATGCGAGCGGCGCGACTTGGATCCTGTTCCCCAGGGAGCTGCAGCACCAGTTGGTTCTCGCCAACCGTCTGCAGCGTCGATTCCGCCACGCCGAGACCATTCACACGCCTGTCCAGAACCAGCTTCACCGCTTCCATCTGCTCGGGGCCGACCCGCTTGATCTCCCCCGCTGGTTGGACTTCCACCGTGATCTGGCTTCCGCCTCGCAGATCCAGACCGAGCTGGAGGGGCGAGGTGAACAGCAGCGCTGCCGCCGCGATGGCGAGCGCAAGGACAAGGGCAAACCAGCCCTGCTGACGAGCCATTGCTTCAGAGCCCCTTGGTCACGATCTGCTGAGCCGCCTCAACGATCTGATGGGGCTGAATGATCGTCAGGTTTTCGAGTTTGCCGTTGTAGGGCGTCGGGATGTCCTGGCTGGACAGGCGAACGGGCCTGGCATCGAGATCGTCGAAACACTGCTCAGTGATCAGGGCGATGAGTTCGGCGCCGATGCCGCCGGTCTTCATGCACTCCTCCACCACGATCACCCGGTGGGTCTTGCGAATCGAGCGGGCGATGGTCTCCATGTCGAAGGGTTTGAGGCTGATCAGATCGATCAGCTCCACGCTGATGCCCTCACTCTCCAGCTGCTCAACGGCCTTGAGGCAGTGATGGCGCATGCGGGAGTAGGTGAGGATCGTCACGTCACGGCCCTCCTGGACGAGATCCGCTTGATCGAGGGCGCAGGTGTAGTCCCCGCCTGGCAGCTCCTCACTAAGGTTGTAGAGCAGCACGTGCTCAAAGAACAGCACCGGGTTGTTATCCCGGATGGCGGCCTTCATCAGACCCTTGGCGTTGGTGGGTGTGCTGCAGGCCACGATCTTGATACCTGGCACGGCATGGAAGTAAGCCTCAAGCCTCTGGCTGTGCTCAGCCCCGAGCTGACGGCCGACACCACCGGGGCCACGCACCACGGTGGGAATCGTGAAGTTGCCGCCGCTCGTGTAGCGAAGCATCCCCATGTTGTTGGAGATCTGATTGAAGGCGAGCAGCAGAAAGCCCATGTTCATGCCCTCAACGATCGGTCTCAGACCGGTCATCGCCGCACCAACAGCCATTCCCGTAAAGGCGTTCTCAGCGATCGGCGTATCCAGCACCCTGAGTTCGCCGTACTTGTCGTACAGATCCTTGGTCACCTTGTAGCTGCCGCCGTACTGACCGACGTCCTCCCCCATCACACAGACATGGGGGTCGCGGGCCATCTCCTCATCGATGGCTTCCCGCAGGGCGTTGAAGAGAAGTGTTCCTGCCACGGCGTCGCTGCGATCCCGGCCAGCCCGGGGTGAGCGGCCAAGCTATCTCAGTCGCTGCAAACTCAACCGCCAGCCGCAAAGGTGAACAGCAGCAGAACCGACAGCAGCATTGCCGGGGAAAGAAGCAGGGCCAGCTGTCCGAGGTCGTGGGGAGTCATAGAGAGGGCGTCCGTCCACGAGCTGACGCTAGGCAGGATCTTCAGCTCGCCTTGTGAAGAGACTGCGAAGAAACAGCAACGTCAAACCAAGAGCGACGAAGCCACTGCTGAAGGTGGCAAGGAACGTCAGGCCCACCAGCAGGGTCTTCAGGGTGACGGCGATGTTCTGCGCGATCGGTGAGCTGAAGTGAGGCTGATGCTGCGCGAAGTACACCACCATGCGCTTGCTGAAACCGAAGACCAGCCAGGAGATCAGTCCGGCGGTGAGCGCTCCTGACAGATAGCTGAGGGGACCTTTGCGTGGATCCTCAGGTTCAGGGGTGATCTTGGCGTCGTCTGGGGTCATGGTTCGATCCTCACCCCGGACAGCCGCAGCGGGCAGCACCAGGCGCTGAGTCCGGCACTCTCCAGATCTGTCTGCAACAAATCCCTGGCCTGCTCACTGGCAGCCAGGTCGGGGAACAGGGCAAAACAGCTTGGGCCCGAACCGCTCATCGCCACCGCCAGGGTCCCGGGCAGGGAGCGCAACAGCTGCAACGCCTTCTGCACCGCCGGCGTCTGCGGCTCCACCACCGTTTGCAGATCGTTGCGCAGGGGAGGAGGCAGTTCCGTCCGGATCGGCTTGGTCCAGGCCGCTTCTCTCAGCGCCATGCGTCGCTCTTCAAAGGCGCTCTCCCCCTGCAGGTAGCTCTCGCCATGAAGGTCGCGGCAGCGCTGATAAGCCCAGGGGGTCGAGACGCTCACCTGAGGGTCCTTCAACAACAGCACCGCCAGCGGATCCCTCAGGGCAGGCAAGGCCTCCAGCACCTCCCCACGGCCGAAGCAGAGCTGACTGCCACCGCGGATGCAGAAGGGCATGTCGGAACCGAGCTCCGCCGCCAGCCCCTCCAGTTCGGCATGGCTGCGCCCCAGTCCCCAGAGCTGATTGAGCCCGACGAGTGCGGCAGCACCGTCGCTCGAGCCCCCGGCCAGGCCCGCGCCGATGGGGACGTTTTTCTCCAGATGGATCGAGGCCCCGAGTTCATTGAAACCGGAGCGCTCACGGAGCAGGAGAGCGGCTCGCAGCACCAGGTTGTCGTCGCCGATGCTGAGGCTGGGTTCGTCGCAACGCAGGCTGATCCGGGCATCGGCCGTGTTCTGAAACCGAAGACGGTCGGCCAGGTCGATGCTCTGCATCACCATGGCCAGCTCGTGAAAGCCATCGGAGCGCAGGCCCAGAACCTCCAGATGCAGATTCACCTTGGCTGGAGCCGTCACCGTGATCGTGCTCATGCTCCCGGTGCCGCCGCTGCATCGCTGTGATTCAAACCCTTCGCCAACGCCACCCAGGCCTGGGGAGCCACCTCCTGGGGCCGCTGTTGCAGAGCAATCCCCGCTTCGGCGGCCAAGGTCTCCAGTTTCAGCGGCTCCGCCAGCGACGCCAGGCTGTTGCGCAACATCTTGCGACGGCTGAGAAAGGCCATCTTCAGCAAGGACTCCACCCGCTGCGCCAGAGGGGGTGCAAGCCGCTGGTCCGCCGTCAGTGGATCGATAGCGATCACCTCAGACTGCACCTGTGGAGGCGGCTGAAAGCAACGGGGGGGAACGGGGCAGATGCTGCGACAGGTCGCCAGCAGCTGCATGCGAACCGATAAAGCGCTGAAGCAACTCTGTCCGGGCCGGGCGCGAATGCGTTCCGCCACCTCTTTCTGCAGCAACAGCACCAGGCGCTGATAGGTCTGAACCGCTGGCCGGTCGAGACGCCCGACCAAGCGCTCCAGCAGTGGGCCTGTGATGTTGTACGGGATGTTGGCGACAACCTTGTCGGCAGGGCGCTGATCCGGCAGATCCAGAGACTGCTTGAGCACATCCCCCTGGGTCAGGGAGAACCGAGGATCGTCTGCGAACTGCTCTCGCAGGCCGGCCACGAGATCTCGATCAAGCTCAACGGCATGCACCGCTGCCGCCTGCGAGCGCAGCAGCCGCGCGGTCAGCGCTCCGCGCCCGGGGCCCACCTCCAGCACCCGATCCAGGGGCTGCAGGTCCGCCGCATCGAGGATGCGATCGAGCACCGCTGTATCCCGCAGCCAATGCTGACCGAAACGCTTGCGGGCGGTGTGGCCTGAGAAGCTCATGCCTCAACTGTGCATCAGCCTCAGGCTCCAACCGTTTCAGACCTCAACCGTGCTGCTCAGCCGAGGTGATCCACCGCAAGCCAACGGACTGGAACCAGAACCATCGCCGCGCGTGCTCAGGGGTTGATTGTTGAATTATGCGATTGATGATTGCCAAAAGCAAAAAGTGAGACAGAGTTAAAGTGTTTCCCCCAAGCTTTGATGCTCGACTTTTATCCTCAATTTTGGACAAAAGCTTTTGACTTTAAGGGGCGCACAAAGCGGATTGATTATTGGAAGATTTTTCTTGTCAATCTTGTGTTAGGAGCAATTCTTCTCAAGCTATTCCCTGATGCTCTTTATTATATTTTCGCGGTTGCATCCATTTGCCCTGGCCTTGCAATGAACGTCAGGCGCATTCGCGACACCGGTCGCCAATGGCAATGGATCTTTATTTTGTTGGTTCCATTGATTGGTGGCCTCTGGTTTCTTTGGATTGGATGTCAGCCCTCTTCAGCCCCTGAATGAGCAAACCCGCCACGGTCATCCAACAGTGGATCAGCTCCCCTTCACCGTCAAAAGCCAATCCTGGTGTTGCCTTCTTCTCAATCACCTTCTGAACGAGACGAGAGCATCAATTCGCCGACGCAAACATCCGTCCACGGATCCAGAGATGTGGCACGGGCAAACAGTTCCGAATCACCAGACCCAAGGCTGCAAGGAGCAAGATTCAGTGCCGTGGCAACCAGGTAAAGCTGCTGCATGATCACCCCCACATGCTTGAGGATCAGGGCATAAACGACCCCCTCATATTTCCAGCTCAAACGTCCGTAACGAGCAGCGAACTGAAACAGAACATCGGGTTGCTGCTCAGCACCTGAGAAGTGACGAGCATTCTGGAGAAGCTGCTCACAAGCACCATTCAGCGCATCGAGGCGCAGCAATTGATGCTCCTGAGGGTCATAGCGATACACCCCGGACGCCACTCCATCGCAGCGTTGAATCACCAGATACGTATCAATTTCCTGCATGCCACCACCGCAGGCCACCGGTCGTGAGGCCAGTTCATAGGAGTGGGCCGCCCCTGGATTGGCAGGAACGACCTCTCGAATGCGCAGGGATGCCCAAAGCAGTCGGCCGAGCTGCTGCAGGGTCAGCGGCTGCCGGCCAGGACGACGATGCGAACGGCGTTGTTCGAGAACGCTGAAGAAACCGGGTTCGGGAGCATCCGGTTCCGGTCGAGGCAGGCGAACAGCATCCAGACCTGTGTCCTGATGGAGAAGAGGAGGAGCGGGGCCGCCGCGCACAGCACCTGGAAACGTGGCCCCCAGATTCCGCCCAGTCCACCCGGCTCGGGAACGATGGTGGAGGCTCAGATCCTCCCGTGACCAACGCTGCAGATTCGCCTGACGATCGCAGCCTGGCGTGGCATCAGCCTCCACCATCCCCGCCACGCCGGCGGTGAGCAACAGCATCAACAGTTCATCCCCTTGCTCTTGAACGGCCTGCGGCAAGGCCCGCAGTGCGGTGGTCCAGTCGCTTGGATTGGCCAGCTCCCAGATCAAAGGCAACAGACCGGCGTTCTGCACCAACAGCCGGGACCCTTGAAGCGGCCCCTCCAACAGCACGCCATCGGCCTCGGGCGTGATCTGAATCAAGCGCGACAAGCGGACACACACGTCTCCAGCAGGGGGATGCAAGCGCTTGAGCGCCGTCGACTGCGGCTCCAACGTGACGAGCGATTGCTCCCCGCTTACCAGTTCCAGTGCGAGCCAACCTCGCTGTTCCAACTGCTGCAGCGTGATGAATGGAGCGAGTGAGGACGCCCCCTGCATCAAAGACGGAAGCGTGCCGCCCCCCTCATCCAAGCGCCGCAGGATGGTGAGTAAGGACTGCGAAGGGGCTGTGAGCCGAAGGACGCGTCCCCGCTGATCAGCCAGCAGCAGATCCTCACCCTCCTGGCGCCGCTCCAGGCCGTGCTTAAAACGAAACTGCAGCGCCACGTCAGAAAAAGATCGGAATCGGATTGAGTTGCTCTTCCGTGAGGGGTTGGGGTAGCTGTCCCATCCGCACAGGCACGTCGTAGAGACGACCAGAGCCGTATCGGGCCCAGAAATGGCGCAGGCCCGGGACCACCACCTTCACCACCGGCAACCCCACCAGCTCACGGGTTTGATCCAGCACCAGCACCTCCAGACCCTGGGCTTCCACACAGGCGCAACAGTGCTGGATGTCGTGCAGCAAATCACCACTGTGGTGATCGGCAAGCGCGTCGACACGGCGCAGTGGAGCATCCGAATCCGGCAGCAGATAGGGCTGATTCAGCACGGTGGCCGTCTTGAGCCATTCGAGCGTCTCCCAGTCATCGAGAGCGTCTGCAGGACCCTCGAGATCGGCGTCAGCAACACCGAGCATCTGATTCATTTCAGCCAAGGCCCGCTGCACGGCGATGCGGGGGTCGAGATGACAGCCCAACCCCATCAGGATGCGCTCATCATCCCCATCACGATCACGGGAGAGGGCCACCACGCTGGTGATGCCTAGGTCAGTGGTGAGATCCAGGGCCCACACGTCGCGGCCGATGGTGATGTAGTCGTGAATCAGGCGCGTGATCCATGCATCTCCGCAGCTGGCGAGATCAATCCCAGGACGCTTCAGGCGGTTGTACCACCAGATCGCCACCGAGTCGCGTTCAACCAACTCCAGGAACCCCTGCAACACCGCTTCTTCCAGGGTGTTACCGGCAGCATTGCCATTGGAACAGCCCATCGCGATCCAGGGGTCGGCGTTCTCGCCTTTGACGTCACGATTCCGTCCCCGAACCATCATCAACAACTGCGTGGGCAGGAAGCAGCGGCGTTGTCGACTGATCGACCAGATCGGTGTCCAGTCGATCTCCTGGTCATGATCCAGCGGCATGGGCACACGGTTGAACCGACTGCCTTTGGCATTCCAGTGATCACGTTCAGCGAACTGCTGTTCACTGAAGTGCATCACGTCATTGGGGACAATCACGGCACCGCCGTAACGCCGCTGCATCTCGCGCACACTGCCCCGCTCACGCGGAACACCAGGGTGATCCTCAGCGCAGAAGCGCTCAAGCGCTTCTCCCAACGCACTGGCCCTGGCCTGCTCCAGGGACGCCCCTTTCCCCGACGCGGAACTGCGGAGGTTGCGGCGTAGATCGTTCAAGCTCTCCAGCATCTGCGCCGGGTTTTGGCCGGCCACGACCACGTGTGCGGACGTCAAGGAGCTGGGAACAGACCGCAACTCCTTCACGATCCCAGTGATGGGACTGATCAAGCCGCCAAAACGTTCCAATGTCTCTGCGGCCGAGACATGGCGATGACCTCCGTCGTGGTCGAAGCGAACCTTGCAAGGCTGCAACGCGATCGGTTCACTGCGAGGCTCAACAGGGCATCCACAGGCTGGGCAATGGGGATCCACCACCAGGGCATGCCGCCCACTGCTGTAGTCGACCAGATTGAAGCTGACGACATGGTTGGTGGTTTGCGGCGAAACACCCGCCAGGATCCGAGCCACCTCGAGCGCCGACCAGTGACAAGCCACCACAGCACCACCGGGGGCCTGCATAGGCCTAGAGATCTGATCCAATGACGTCTTCTTGACAGCAGCAGCAAACCGCTCCACTTGGCGTTGGCGCACGAGCAAGCGCTGCAGGCAAGCCCAACACCCCGGTTGCTTGGGGTCGAAGAACGGGCCCAACCAGAGCTCACGTCCGTGGGGTTTGACCAGCAGCCAGCGTCGCCCCTGCCGGCGATAGCTCTGATTCAGAGCATCCAGATCCGGATGCAGGTAGTTCTCACACACCACCACGGTGAGATCAGCCTCCGCATCAACATCCACCACGGCCAGTCCCAGGCTGACCAAGGCCTGGCCCATCTGCTCCAGGGAGGAATGATCGTTCGGCAAACCTACGGACTGCAGTGCCACGCGCGACGCCTGGATCAGACCAACAGCCTGCTCTGGATCAAGACCAAGATCAGCCCAGTACGCCGCCGCCGCCGGAGACAGGGTCGTGAGGGCTTGACAGAGATAGTTCCGAGATTGAAGCGATATGAGCGTGAAGTACACCTGCGCCGCGGAAAACTCCGGGGTCAGCGCCTGGACCAGCTGATCGGCGGAGCGGGTCCCATCGAGCAAGGGGATCAAACGCTCATAGAGATCGCCACGCAGTACACGCGCCACCTTTTCATTCAGCAGCAAGACGCCCTCTCCAGGGCTGATTAAAGGGACGAAGTGCGGCTGGAGGCGTGGATAACGAAGCACAGCCATTAAGGCCATTGCTATTGAATTTGCAACTTAGGCGTGATGAAACACGTGAGCTGAAACATTGAGGATTTCAGGACCCACTAACTGAAAGGAATGAAACCTAGAAATCTAATTTGAGAAAAATTCCAATTCAAAAATCTCACCGCAACCAGATGATGAGCTTATTAATTTGAATAAAATGCTTCTTTGACTGCAGAGGTATTAACAAAATATCGAGTAATCATCCACCTAAACCCGCATCAAACACTCAACACAGAGCTCACGAAACCTCCGCCGCCAGCGGCACCATCCAGCTGTTCGTCCGAAAGCTCTTCTTGAGCTGTCTTCAGCTCCTCCGCAGAAATCGTAAATCCCGCCTCTTTAGCAATGTCCACAATGGCACCAGGGTCGGTGACACCTTGCAATTTTTGTTGAAGCGCTGCATCTGCCTGTATGGCGTCCCAGAACGCCTTGAGCTGCTCTTCTGACATTGTGGATGAACGTTGTACTTGCTGTTGGTAGCAGTATCAGTGGTCAGGTGATGTTCCAGAGAGCACAATTAGCTTGATGAGCAGATTTGAACAATATTTAGTGCCAGGTATTGACGGCTGATTAATGGGGTTAGTCAGACTATTGAAGCAATAAAAAGCCCCTGTCAATGCAGGGGCTTTGATGAGAGGATATTTAGGCTTTTACCGATCGAACTGATTTCCGAGGCGGCCAGCTAGAGTCGGAGGGTTACATAGAAAAGGCTGCCCCCCACAGCACGAGGCCTGCTCAGCCACAATCACATGGAGCCTACCTGCTCCCAAGGTTGACAGCCCCTACACCCTCCAGCTGCACCTTCCAGCTCCTCATCTAACAATTCAACATTTGCGGCTAGCGTTGATTGAATATCTTCTGCGGTAATTGCAAACCCAGCTGCTTTAGCAATTTCAATCGCGGCTTCATTCGAGCCTGCTGCTTTGAGCTTTTCCTGAAGGCTGGTGTCAGCTTTGACCTTCTCTACAAAGGCTTTGAGTTGTTCTTCTGACATTGGTGATGGACGGTGTTCGTGCTCTTGATAGCAGTATCAGTGGTCAGGTGATGTTTTATGAGGCACAGAGAACGCGGCAACGCAAAAGCCCGCCAAGCAACGGGGCATGCATCTTGATGAGTGTTTAATTAACTGTGAGAGACAGGCTGCCAACCGTATGTCCAACTGGGTATTGGAACATCAGCACTCCTGGTGCAATCAACTTGTTCAAAGTCAGGTCGCAACAAAAACCCAGCGGTGCTGGCCAGTGCCATACGCATCCGTCTCGCTTTGTCATCAATCAGGAGATCGATACGACAGACTTGTCTATTTTCATTCCAAATCGTTGCTTTGAAGAGGAATCTGGTGAGAGAATCCTTTAGGTTCGTTTTAGGTTCAGCAAATGTGCTTGTCTTAGACCAATTCCTGAGACGCTTGCAGCCACGCTCGTAAACCTGCGGATATGGGTTTCGCTGCGAGTGGTGAAGAAAGATCTAGGAAAGTCCTCAAGGTGTGATCAGCATTTCGATTCTTCGAGCAAAAAATGTCGACAGCTTCGATCGAACGATGCTATCCAGAACACGTAAGATTCAGTTCATTGCTCTAGGCATAACTTTTGAGGACTATTCGATGATTTTGATAGTGATATTTGGGTTTGGCTTAGCAACGATTTCATCGATCTGGCAGGATATATATTGTGCTCGGATGAAACTGGATGGAAATCGATAATATCTCGATGTTAACACTAATCAAGTCATTTTAGTATCTAGATCTAGAGAAGCCTATATGATTTGGCCACTAGAGCAATTGGCGAATTTGCTGGCATGAACCCATATAAGAATTCGATTATCTCAAACTCTTTATGTGATGTAGCAAGTTTTGCATATCCGGAAATTTTAGAATTAATTGAGGCTCAGTGTTTGCCTATTATTGATCAAATTCTTATTGGCAGAGAGTTTGGTCGATCTGATAAAATTGTCACCCTTCTTGAGTTTCATCACGACGGGTCTGACATGATAGATATTTCTTTTTTTGGCAAGAATTGGAGTGAAGTTTTCAAAAAAGATATTTTTCCTTCTTGGTGGGGCGAGATTGAAGATCTCTGCATTAGCTATCCGGAATTAGACAACGATCCCGTCGGTAACCCCTTTATGAGCATTGCGTCTAAAAAAGATTCAAGTGGTGATCAAGCTAGTACAAACAAAAGCGTACTTCAATTAATAGATGATCAATTCGTTGAGTGCGAGATTAGAGATGATCACCCACGCACGGCAGGAATATTTGTCAAAACAACTAAAAAGATTTTAGACAAAGAAAAACCTTTTTTTTCTTCTACTTTTGATGTAATCTTGGTAATACAAAAAATTGCTGACAATGTATTGTTTGAGAACAAAGCCAAAGCACAAGCAATGATTAATCGCCTCGTTGACGGCTTAAATGATCCGGTCTACATCGGCATCATGGTAGGGCGATCGCACAATCTCAAGCTTATATTTGGCAACATCGAGTCCGCTGCTAACACGAAAAAAATATTAGAGTCTGAGTGCATGTTTCAGGGAGACTTTAAATATTTAAGTCAACTGAATGCTGTTGTTAGTGATCTCGTGAAAATAAAAGATGCAAACATAAGACCTTGTTTAGACATAGATTTACTAACAAATACAATCAATCCCAGAGTTTGCTTTGAAGTGTTTCCAGTCAAGCGATTTGCCGAAACCAGAAACTGGAAAGTATTAGAAAAAATTGCTTTGATTTGCGACCTCAATCCGCAAGATATCGTTCATGTGCGTACAACGCATCAACACTTGCCGATTGGAAAGAAAACTGATCCTCTTGCTGCAATGTTAATTCAAAAAATGTCCACTCAGCCGCAAAAGAGAGATAATAACAGGATTGACAAGAGGGCTACACTAAGTCACTACAAAATTTGTATAGAACCGGAGAAAGCATGCAAAATCAAATCATATGCATACATTACTCAAGAGTTTCACGCTTAGCGGCTTAAGCAAATAAATAAGCGCGTCTAAATCTTAATTAATATCTGACCATTACCCAATAGCACAGCATAAGTAGTATTGCCATATGACCCGACTTCTCCCGAAAAGAGTGAACACAAGAACAATCAATATTATAAAAAAAGTCAGACCAGACTTGTTCATCGTGGTTTGTATTCTAGTTTAATTTTGACACTTTTTCAGGAAAAAGCGATGTGGAGTTGGAGGTTTCTGCGATAAGCTTTTACAGCTAGTTTCCAAATTTCTGCATTGATAGTTTGGGGCCCACGGACAATGAATTGACAGCAAACTTTAATCTCGGATTATCGAAGCAGAGGAACTAATCCAGCTCTTAAGGATAAGCAACCTTAGGCTACTTATCCAACAATGCCCCCTGTTGATATCAGGCTGATGGTGCTCTGATAATTCTACGGATACTGATTACATTGATTGGATGCCCTCAGCGGCAATTGATAAGCCTGCTGCTTACCGATTTCAACAGTTGAACGGAGGTGCCCCTGCAGCCCACAACGTGGTTTGCTCTACGCTATCGATTTAATTTTTTGATATATGCATTTGTTCAATGAGATTAGTAAAAGACATTTGATCTAATGGTAGCAACATCGGCATTTGGTGATTATGCATTATGCATAGAACATCTGGCAACAAAAATCTGACGTTTGATGAAAGAGCTATGTGTAAATCGTGGCGGGTATTGAAAGCTGATTTGCGGGGTTAGTCAGACTATTGACGCAATAAAAAGCCCCTGTCAATTCAGGGGCTCTTAGGACGTAGACTAACACTAGATGCCCAACTACATACACTCATAGATCGTATCTCGCGAACACGAGGCCCTACCACAAAAACCGCCAGCTGCACCTTCCAGCTCCTCGTCTGACAATTGTACCGTTGATGATTTCATTGATTGAATATCTTCTGGGGTAATTGAAAAGCCTGCTGCTTTAGCAATGTCCAGAGCAGCTTCTGGGGAGGCCGCTGCTTTTAGCTTTTCCTGAAGGCTGGTGTCAGCTTTGACCTTTTCTATAAACGCTTTGAGTTGTTCTTCTGACATTGATGATGGAAGGTGTCCGTACTGTTGATAGCAATATCAGTCTTCAGGTGATGTTCGTCAAGGCACACCTATCAGCAAGTTCTGTTGTTGAGCCACTCTCATAGCCACCGAGTAACACCAAGCATTTGCAGGCCCTGCCTCAAGCCTTCTTCTGCCGCCCAGCAGAGGTGCTGGCTCTCCCCGATGAACCCAAGCGAACGTCGGCACCATCGGGCAGCAGAGATTCCGCGAACGATGTCGAAACTGGTGTTGCGAATGACCCGTAAGTTGTTATCAACTCGCCGACGGTGAGCATCGTCACCGTCCTGTTTAAAGCATCTTGTCCCCGCCTCGATGGCGTTGTGCTGGACCATCCGCCTGCGCATGGACCGTTGCTGAGTCGACTTTGAACTGACAAAGCAGTGGCTGTTCAGGACTCAACAGCCAACCCTCACCACCCGGCTTCTCCAGCGGGGGTTTGGTGGCTTGGTCCTTGTTGGTATGGCTAACCAATCAGGCGTTCACCACCGCCCCAGATGGTGAGAGCAGTCCTATCGACAACACGGACTGCAAACGATCATCACGGTTCACCTGATCCAACAGTGCCAGGCCGATTCCGGAGAGACCGCTGAAGCACCCCGGAAGCAACAGGTTGCTGTCGGTGGTGCCGAAGCATCGGAACGATCCACCTGAAAGTCTTGCCCTGGCAATGGACTGATTCACCAGCTGCGACGAGCGCTCGCTGGCCGCGGAGCGCAATGTCGCGGGTAACGCATCAGACCACGGCCCGTCGGCCACAATCCGCAGAACAGAGGCATTGCCCATCGATCCGCAACAGATGTGGTCCGTCGTGGGCAAGGGAAAAGCGATCAAGGTTTTCAGAGCCGTGGCCATCTCGTCCAAACAGAACGCATCCCAGAGAGGCGTTCCAAACAGACAGGCACGACCCAGAGCAATGCCGGGTGCGCCGTGGCACCAAAAGGTCATGAACTGGGAGGGTTGGTCAGGGTTGTAGTTGCGATAGTCGGGCCAATTGCCTTGGTCGGCATCAAAACGCTCACGCTCGTAGGCCAAGGCACGCGACGCCGCCTCGATGAAACGGGGTTCATCCACACACTGTCCAAGCTTGACCAGCGCAGCGGCATATCCGGCGGTGCCATGGGAGAACCCGAGCAAAGGATGACGAACAACCTCACCCGTCGACCATCCCCCTTCCTCCGTCTGATGCTGCAGCAGCTGATCACCACAGAGCACCGCACACTCCAAGGCTCGCGCCGAACCGTTCTGCAGAAGTGGACCGATCAAACCGGCGACGCCTCCGATCACATCAAGGGCGAGATCAGCCCGGATGTGGTCCGGCAGCAGAGCTGAAATCAACGACGACTCCAGCTCTTGAAGCGACTCGCGAAGGTCGTTTTCGCTGGAGGCTGCCAGCTGCTGAAGAGAAAGCAACGTGCCTCCACAGCCGCTCAACCCCAGGGCCTGATCGCGCCACCAACGCAATCGCATGCCATCACGATTGGGCTCCCCCATCTGCAGAAGGGGAGGCATTAAGGCCTTCAACAGGTCAGACCGGGCCGCGTCTTCAGGGAAATGGGCCGCCAGCAGGGCCACTCCGGCCGTCCCGCCATAGAGCGAATTGCCGACGGGGCCAAAGGAGAATTTTTCGCCATCACTGCCGAGATCCATCCCCAACCAATCGACCAAGCCGTCGGCATCTCGAATAGCGATCTCTGCCAAAACATCAACCAGGCGACCTGCTTCCAACCGCAACTGCTCAGGCGTCAAGGCGGAAATGTCCAGCTCCTCGACAGCGGGTGACACGTCCTGCCAACCGTCCTCGCTGGTGACACGCGCACGACTGGTGCCACGAATCAGCTGCTCCTGAAACTGCACCGCTGCGGCATCCAACGTCTCAATCCGCTGGCGGCTGGAGTCAAGGCCACTGGTTTCGATGAAGTTCTCAACAGCAGCGAATCCATCACCGAGCGGCAGGTCATGACCATCGATACTGTGAACGAAGAACGGGATATCAAGCCGTTCCATCTGGCGGACTTCCTCATCGAACACCGGCCAATGCTTGGGCTGATCAGTCGCCATCAGAAAACTGCGACTGAGCTTCTCCAGCACCAATCCCTGGCTCAACGGCGAACGCAGTGCTGCTGGTTGCAGTTGTTGACGCTGCAGTGCGAAATAAACGCGGGTTGCCCTCAGCACGATGCGCCGCGGAAGACCACGAAAGCGTTCCAGCACACCATCGGCACCGATCCAGTGATCGCGGGTTTGTTCAAAGACAAGGCACTGGTCACGAAAACCTTCACAGAACACCTCGAGATGCCTGTTGAGCCCGTTGGTTTCACCACACCCCACTGGAAGACTTGTGGGCACCTCAGCAGGGATCGTGATGCGAGCGGCCATCATTCCATCGCTGTTGAGACCCAACCAACCGGAGCTCTTCATGGTGGTGGAGGCAGGCGGGGCGATGCCAAGTGCACTGACGTCCACCGCAGCCCGAGCCTGACCAACAAACAACCATGTAGGCAGCAGACCGGAGCGGAGAACGGAATTCTCAAAGCGTTTCTGAAGATCCGACTGATTCAGAGCGGTCTGATGATCGGATGCATCACCGATGTGATCCGGTAGATCGGCCTCCAGGAGAGTCTCCGTGTCAATCAACAACAGCTGATCCCCACAGGCGATCAGGTTCTCGTGGTGACAATCGGTACAACCGAAGAGATTCAAGACGGCCGTCAGACGACCCGCATTGCGATAGAAGAGCTTGAGCTCATCGTCTCCAGTACAGAGACGATGCTCGACAAACTCCATGTAGCCGTAGCCGTCACCGCAGTGAATGCTCAGGCTCCTCAGAGGAGTCAAGGCACTGTTGCCATTGAGATGGTCAAGGGCCTGTTGATACGCCAGGTCAACCCCCATGTCCTTGGGTTTGTAGACCAAACGTGATGTGTCGTCGCCATCCGGGGTGGCCAAGGTCAGAACACTAACCGCCTGCCCTCCGTTATGGGGGTCACTCAAGCCCTGCTTGATATCGATCAGCGCAGCAGATGGGGGAATGCCAAAGGTCTGCTGCAAGGCGTCGACATCCGCATCAATCCTGCGCAGCATCCCTTCGTTGGACTGGCGCCAGTACAGGCACACCAGACCGAGATACCTGCCCAGCACTGGGAAGTTCTCCAGCAAGCCCTCCAGTCCATCAGCGCGATGCTGGCGAACGAAGCGCTGGTAGCACTCACGCACCGGTGGCCCCTGACCATCGCCTCCCGCACCGAGGTGGGCCAGCAGCATCACACCAGGAGGTCGCAACAGATTGAACTGCTCAAACAGCACCTGCTCAGAGACGCTGCAGAGTCGGCTCAAGAGCGATTGACCCAGAGCCTGGAAGACGCCGTCGTTGAAGGATCGCGTCTGCAAATCGAAGAGGCTGGCGCGCAGCCTTGCCACAGCATCGTCGACAACAGGCAGCCAAAGGTCTTGAAACGGAAGCTGCTTCGCTTCCGAAGCCTCAGCGACGTAGGGATGCAGGGCACGATCAGGGTCGGATCTCAATGCGTTCTGCAACGCCTTCAGTTCATCCCACCAGGGTCCAGACACTGCTGCTTCTTCCGGCTCTGATGCACGCGCCAGGACGCGTCGCAACGTGCCCGCATCAAGTCCTGACCAAGCAAAGCGACGGGAGAACTTGCCATCTTCTTGAGGCGCGATTGCATCGAGCCAAGCTTGACCAAGCCCTTGCTGAACATCATTGAGGTCACTGCAGCTGACAGCTGAGTCGTTCGCTGGACCGCTCTCCGCTTGCAGCAGTTGATGCAAGGAAGGCCATGACTGCTTGGCACTCATCAGTGTCGCCAACCCTTCAACATCGTCTGCGCAAGGTAGCCGTACTTGGACAATTCATCTCAGGTACAGTTTTCAGAGAGAAATACCATCTCGGAGCATCAGAGTTTGAGATCCCTTGGAGATCTCTAAAAAACCCCAGGCTGTGCCTGAAATTTTTAATACTTAGGAGGTTATTTGCAATGCCCTACTAAGTTTCTGTAGCAAGTTTTCTCATCTTGCTCTGCAGATGCTTCTTGTATTTGAAGGATTTTTTAGGTGTGATTGAAAAAAGAAACCCCTGTGGCTGCAGGAGCTTTTTAATGCGTTGGAAGGACCTGAGCTAGACAGCTAAATGCATGCACAAGCATGGAATCCACCAGCAACGTTATCCAGATCCTCATCCGAGAGCTCGACGTTCGAAAGCTCGGCCTGAGCTTTTTGCACCTCATCGATAGAAACCACAAAGCCTGCCTCCTTGCCAATGTCCACAATGGCACCAGGATCGGTGACCCCTTGCAGCTTTTGCTGAAGCGCTGAATCTGACTGAATGGCGTCCCAGAACGCTTTGAGTTGCTCGTCTGACATGGATGAAGGATGTCTGCACTCTTGTTAGCGATGCCCCCCGTCAGCTGATGTTCGGCGAGGCACACACCGCCTTGTGAGCGAGCCTCAATGGTCTCGATCAACCTTACAAATACACGTTGCTCATATCGTCGACGTCTCGAGAATCACCACGTCATCCGCCTTGCATCTGCAGCACTCACGCCATTCGAATCAACCCAGCCAACCTTGTCACGCCTCTACATCAATCGAGAAGAACCAGACATAACGCTTGACCAACCATTGTGCCGACCTTGGTTCGCTGCAGTCAGCACAACCCCACAGGGTCAACTTGGTGAGCTGATGCATCCTTCACCAAGACCATTTGCAATCATTGTGTGTTGGCTGACCTGGGATTGCATCCACCTCTTGGGTGTGGATTAACGATCACTCCAGAGATGCAAGCCATCGGTGCAGCCGATCAAGCCCTGAAAGTAACGAGGTGTGGTGAATTCACCACACCAACCGGGCGGAAGATGCTTGAGCAGCCACTGGGCATAGCCGTGGCGCTCAGCGATCAATGAATAGGTATGTGCAGGGTAGATCCGCACCTCCGTTTTGCTCACTCTGCAGAGCTCCAGGAGGGAAG
This sequence comes from Synechococcus sp. KORDI-100, assembly GCF_000737535.1. Lineage (NCBI taxonomy): Bacteria > Bacillati > Cyanobacteriota > Cyanophyceae > Synechococcales > Synechococcaceae > Synechococcus > Synechococcus sp. KORDI-100. The sequence continues at coordinate 1,800,676 of NZ_CP006269.1, forward strand.
CATGATGCCAATCCAAATTGAATCCGCCGCTTGCCATCAGTCCGCCTGCCTCAACAGGGGCATAGCTGAACAACAGATGCCCACTGAGAACCATGTCGAAGTGATTAGTCGGGAACGGTAAAAAGGGAAGGGCTGCAGCCAGGTAACGCTGCGGGAAAGCATCACGATCTGCCAAAAAAATTTCAAACGCAGATTGTTGATCCAGATGGTTCTGATCAAGCCAATCCTCAGGCTCTGAAGTCTTACGGAGACGCCTTATAAGAGTCTGAGAACTTGCATGCTTGTCGCGAAGCTGCGCATTAGACAGGGCATAAAGCGGATCACAGGCGACCGCATCAATCCCTGCGGCAGCCAGCGTCGCAGTGAACGAACTGGGGCCACCAGGACAGTCCAGCACCCTGCGACCCTGAAAGTCCTGAAGATCAGCACTCAGACCAAACATCTGAACAACATCGTCAGCCATGCGCCCGTAAAACTGAACGTCTTTCAGCTTCATCAATGCACCTCAGAGAAAAACCAGCCTTGGTATTGATTCACCGTCAGTCGAAACATGAACGGTAAAAGAGCGTCAACTCTCCGAAGCAACGATCCGTCCACGGCTCCGGTGTTGTGACTTTGGCAAAGAATTCCGAATCACCAGCCCCAGCCCCAGCGATGCTGTTCAGCCGAGGTGATCCACCGCAAGCCAACGGACCGGAACCATGGGCCGATCAAGGGGGACGAGGGCAAGCGCCACCTGCAGCATCCGATGCGCGTGCTCGGGATGATCGGCACGCCAGCAACTGATGGCGCGAGCCAGTTTGCGACGTTTGCACGCGCCAAAAGCGTCCAGTCCCCCCCTGTCTCGATCACTGGCGGAACGGCCCTTCACCTCCACCACCAACAGCCTGGAGCCTTTGAGGAGCACCAGATCCAACTCGCCCCAACGGCAGCGCAGGGCGTCTTATTAATTGGATCTGAGGAAATTCGTTTTGTATGGGCTGAGATCTCTTTGTTCAGCGCAGCTCTTTTGATCTTTCAGGCAGCAACCCAAGCCTGGTCACTGCTAAGGAGCTTTCCTGACAAGCCCAAGCGCTGGAGGATCCGACCAATCTGCGCCGGCGCTAGTGGCCTTCCCGTACTGCTGAGCTTGCCAACCCCTGCAAGCGCATCAGCCATGGCCCTGTAACTCAAGCCAGCACGAACCATTGGTTCAAGAACTCCACGCAACCCCTCTGCATCAGCAATGGCCTTCTGCTTACGCTCCGACGCCCTCTCAGCCGCGCCTTCCCTATATCCCCCAAGACGAACGCCTCGGGCCTTGGCCTCAGCCAACGCTTCCTTTGTGCGTTCACTGATCCGGCGCGCTTCGAACTCAGCAACGCTGGCCATCATCGTGAGCACCATCCGACCAGCACTGGTGGTGGCATCAATATCCGGCAGGTCACAAAAAACAAAGCCCCCCATCACGTTCTTCTCTGCCTCGTTGGCGAGCTTCAAGACGAAGCCGGCATCACGAGCCAAACGATCGATCTTGGCTACAGCAATGACGGCCTTCTCCGCACGGGCCTGCGCCAGGGCCGCGGCCAATTGAGGTCGATCGTTCTTGCGACCGCTTTCGACCTCAACAAATTCAGCCGCGATCACAGCCCCCCTCTCGGAGGCCATGGCTTCAACCTTGGCCCGCTGCGCATCGAGACCCAGCCCAGAGCTTCCCTGGCGATCTGTACTGACCCGGTAGTAAGCGAGCCAACGAACAGGACTCAGAGGGCGATCAGACAAAGAGAACAAGAATCCAACCTCTTGTTCCACGAGTCTACGGTGGTTGAACCTGTAACAACGCCGTCCAAATCCTGAATGCTTTGCCTCAAGCGACGCGAGGATCAAACCTTCGTGCGCAACGAATCAACTACTGCGACAGAGACTTCTTTAGTGAGGCGCTTAAGAACAGCTGTTTCTCCCAAGTGACTCATGGGGCCTGGAAGGGCCAGTTTTATTTGTCAGAGAACTGGACCATAGGGGCCTGGCGCAGCGCCTCGAGGTTGATTGCACGCAAATTTTTACGCAAGTGACTCGTGGATGGTGAGGGGCGCTCGATAGGGCTGAGGGGGCACCCAGTCAGAGCTGGCTTAAAATTCGATTAGGTATGCCCTTGCCATAAAAATGGCCTACCTGGTAGGCAAAGACTTTCTGGAAGCAACTCAGGACTGTTTTGAAAACGCAGTCGCCACTGGAATCCTGCAGCTGGCCAGTACCCACGCCGACCTGGATCAATTCAGCGGACATGCCTTCCTGGACAAAAAGAAGCTCTGGGTCAGAACGAACCAAGGATTCTGCGTTCGTTTTTCGCCAGAGAACACCTGCATGACCTCGGCGCTGGTTCGCAGCGATGTTTCAGTCCCTCCATCTTTGACAGAAGAACTCCGTCAGATCTGTAAGAGCAGCATTGAAATAGCGCTGCACTTTCAGAAAGCCTGCATTAAAGAACGTGTCTACAGCGTTAAGGAAGTGGATGAAGATGAACTGGAAGTGCTCGATGATCAACTGCAGAGTTTGGAACGAGGCGTAGCTGCGGGATTGTCTTACCAAGCCGGCGCAGCTGCAGCCGAGCGGTCGATCGCAGCTGAACGTACTCAAAAAGACCCAAGCTGGAACCAGTCGCTTCAAGCCACTGCATCACCCGGCAATGGCTTAATCACCAATCAGGGTGCACTCAGTAGCAACCCCAACTCCCAGGGCTTTGCTGCCGAGCACAAGGTGATAAACACCTTCAATGCCCAGGCCGCGGCCGCGGAAAGCCCCTATCGCGCTGTCAGCACAGAATCCTTTGGTGGGAGCACGTCGCAGAACTCGCCTGATATCCAGATCGTCGACCTACGGACAGGTGATGTTGTCGACGAGATACAGGTGAAATCAGGCAGCCATCAATACCTCAGCAGCTCGATCAGCAACGGCCGCTACGGCGACATGCACAAGCTGCACAACCTAGAAGCAGGCTCGGTGGACGGGGGAAGCAGCGCTTACACATCACCGGATCAGCGCGTTCAAGTGAGTTTCTCTCAACAGGAAGCTCACCAGATCGCGCGGGACCCTCAGGGGTATGTCGACGACCATCGAGCATATGTTCAACAACAAGTGGTTGGCGAGAAAATCGCTGCTGCAGCTCAGACCCTGACGACAGGCGCGATAGCAGGTGTAGGAATGAGCGCCGCAGGGGGATTTGCCGAATGCCTAGGAGCCATTGCACGCGGGGATAGCACTCGCTCCGAAACAATCCTTAGATCTATTCCGGAACGCACCAAGGACGGCGCCCTGAGGAGCTTTGGACGTGCTGGCGTGATTGCCGCAACGCAGGCACTGCTGGGAGCTAATCCCGTTGCAGCCGGTGCCGGAGTAGTTGGAGTTGACATGGTGCGCTGCTTCGGCGCAATCCTCAATGGACAGCAAACACCGGAAGAAGCGTTTCGCGATGTCACGCCCAGAACCCTCGGAACGATGGCAACGGTGACGCTCTGCATGGCCAATCCAGCGATTGCAGCCGGGATCATTGGCTACCGCTTCGCTTATGGCTTCATCTGCAGCTACGCGAAGGCAACACCTGGCACAGCCCTGAGCCCTCACACTCCTGACTAAAGAATGTTTTTGAAATTTCTGGACTCGATCCTCCCAGGCTCGGGAGCCATCATCAAAACCGCCGTGCGGGCCGTACAGCGAGGCGTCGCATCCCTTGTTCAGTCGCTGCGAGACGACTGGGCAAAGGCGACGTCATCGCAGAGAGGCACATCTCGCCCTTCCGAAGAAATTCGGCATGACATCGAAGAGATCGACGGAGAAATCACCGATCTCGAAAAAAAGCTCAGGCGAGACGGCCAACTCAACAGAAGCAACAAGGAGGAGCTTGAGGAGCTCAGGCGACAGGCCATGGATCTGGCCGAAGAACATCAACAAGCCCGCTCAGAAGAGACCACGTCTGAGATTCTTCAGGAAAAAACCGAAGCATCCGCGACCTCGTTATCACAGGATTACCTCCACATTCTTGACTGGTCACGCGGACCAGCAGTCCGCATGAAGCCCTGCCCGAAGTGCAGAGCTCCCATGCATCTCAACAGGCGCAATCAGCCGCAAAACGCCATATTTACAATTAAGGACTATTTCTGGGCGTGCACAAACTTCTACATCCCCGAGGGCACCCCTGGCCGCTGTAAAGGAACCCTCCCCTTCAGCGACCAAGATTTTGGCCTTCTGCACAAGGCAGGCATTCCCGAGCTGGAGATTAATCGCGATCACTTCACGCTCATCACATCCCAGAAGCCGGCTCTCAAAGTCATCGAAAGGCGAATGAGCCAGGCCATAGGAGCTCAGGATATTGACGTGAATTGCCCTATTCACGGCCTTCCCCTTGTATTGCAGGAGAAGCAAACTGCAGAGGAGGGGAATGTCCTCGACTATTACTATCTAAGGTGTCCGCACATTGGCTGCGGCCAGACTCGAAAGCTTAAAGATGCAGCGCAGCTTGCCTCGTTCTTAACCAGGATCACCGGGGAAGGAATCTTGTCTTAGATCGATCATTAACCCTGGCAAAATCACGAGATCAGCGGATACACAAACACCAAAATTTCTGAAATAAATAAAAGCAAAATCAATTTCTTTGCTCATTAGCCACTACATCAGCACCGAAACTCATCCAAGAGCTGAGCCACCCCAAGAGCCGTCGCCTCAATGTTCATGGCACCCTCCAAGGCTTTGCAGGCCGCGGCCATCACTGAAGGAAGCTCTCGCCCTTGGAGGACGGTGCCGGCTTCGAGATGGTGCCTGAGACTGCGCCCGACTAAGGCTGATAGCTCCTCAGCAAGACACCCAACTCGTTGCGCTCTAGAGAGTTGTTTCTGACGGAAGGTCTCAAGCTGGTGTTTGTAGCGCTCAAGATCCTCGTTGGTTCGTGCCTCTGATGCTTGCTGAAGCATCCCCGAGTCGTAGTCAGCCAGACGCTCGACCCAGTTCCACTGTTCAGCTCGTCGGCGCAGCGTCGATTCAGAGCAGCCCACGACATCCGCTGTCTGACTGAACTGACGACTAGGACCAAAGTCTCGGTGTAATAAGAGCTGCTCGAAGGCATCTGCGGGCTCGCCGGGAAGCTGGGAAAAGGAGGCCATCGATAAATATGCTTTCCCTAAGGTTTCCGATGGGCTCCATTCAGCTTCATTGAGATTCATTTATGAGGTCTATGTCTTCCTGATAATTGGGATCTTGGGTTCGCGCTAACTAGCTACCCTGGAAAGATTCACAACGTAGCAAGCATCCTCTGTTTCCAAGTCTATTTACGCGAAAAGATGTTAACCGGATTGTGATGGAGTGCCTTATCGAGGAAAGCGTTTCTCTAGCCACTTAACAGTGGGTGATAGCTCCAGGAGTCTCTGCGCTGGAGAACAAGTGAAACGATGGGTAGCTTGATGGGTCGCCTTTTTTCGAGATAAAGCTTAAAGCCTTCGGAAAACTGCCGGCGAGAGCAGTTAAGACGCTTTCGCCAAACAACTTCGGGCTTGATCTCCCGAACCGGATAGCCAACTGCGTCAGAGGGTTTCATTGCCCCTGGTGGAGCGCGGTTGGTGGGTCCGGACTTTCCACTTTCCACCAGTGCAATGAAGAAAACATTTGAGGGCAACAAGCCCAGCGAGATTGAGCAACTCAGAAACGAGTTGGTCTTAAATCACTTAATCGATCCAGACGATTACGTCAGCGGAACGTTCACCCTTGGGGCCGACGACGGCTGGCGTGATGCTCTCGACCGCAAAGCACGGGAAAAGATCAATGCAGCTAGGGACAACCCTGATCTGAAAAACAACGAGGTTGCCAACCGAGAGAGATCTATCACCCGGAAGACGGATTACAAATTCCGGTCAACTCCTCCACAGAACTGGAATCTCTACAGCGTTTGGGTGACCGACAAAGGCGTGCTCAAGTCAGGGCTGCAACTAGCAGGCCAGCGGAAACACCCCAGCATTCGGACCGGAGAAAAGGGAGAGGTGCGATTCGACTGCACGGGCACCCAAGTGAAGGTCTATCTGCCGCCACTGAACTGGGAGTACGCCATGCATCGACTGGACCATCACGGATTCATTTGCACCCGGGAGGACTACACGCCTGAGAAGGCTTGGAAGTTCATTTTCAGCAACCCTGCAGTCCCCATTTGGGTCGAGGAGTCAGCTCTAAAGGCGTTGTCTTCGACCTCTCACGGTCAGCTCGCTGTTGGCATTAACGGCATCAACTCAGGTGGACAGAAGACCCGCTCAGATCGCCTCCGTGTGCCCCTAAGGATGCTCGCCAAGAGCGGCCGTCGGATGGTGGTCCGATTCGACAACGGCAGTCGCTCAGAACGCACGGCACAACGTCTGACAGGGCAACTGAATCGAGCCGGAGCTTATGCCAACTGGTTCACCTGGACAGATCCAATCATTGGCAAAACAGACGACTATTTCGCTGCGAAAGGAAAGGCGCTGGTCGCTGAGACGTTCGACCGCTCAGCTGATCAAACCGACAGCTTCAATCTGAACGAGGTCGAGAAGGGGCATTACTCACGGATCAAAGGCGACTGGAGGACAACCACCATCGACCGGGAATTCGAACCGATGGACATTATCCAAGCCCAAAAGCAAAGCCGAGTGATCGCCCTGGAGGGGCCCACAGGCACTGGCAAGACGAAAGCCTCAGTTGGTGCTATCGACCTAATGGAGGAGGCCTTCAGACACAAGGTCATCGTGCTTGGTCTCTATCACCGGGCCTCGCTTGTTCATAAAGGCGCAGCCGAGTACGGCGTCAGGGATCTCAGTTCACCTCTCGGCACGTTTGAGCGCGAAGAGGGGGGGCTCCGGGACGGTCTTTTCTGCTGCTGCGAATCGATCAAAAAGGAGAGCGGCGAATGGGACCTATGGAGGTGGAGTCACGAGCTGGAAGAGAACCCCAGGCCGGCAGTCCTGTTCCTCGATGAAGTCACCCAGGCAGCACTGCATCTTCTTTTGGATGGCACGGATGCCATGCCCAAGATCAGACGAGAAGCCATTAAGGCGCTCGAACGGTTGATCCGGAATCCCGAAGTCACCGTTATCGCTGCTGAAGCTGGTATTGGCGACATCGAACTGGAATGGCTGCAGGCCCTGTCTGGCGTCCAGCCACAGGTCATCAACACGACCTTTCGCAGGAGGTCTGACCTTTTCTATGGCGCAGCCTCCGCAGACAACATCGACAAGCTCCAACAGCTTTGCGGGCAGACCAGTGATCAAGGCCGGCAGGTCTGGATCTCGATGGGAAAGAAAACGGCCCTTGAATCGTTCAGCGCTCCTTTTCCTGGCAGCTTCTTGATCCACGGCGAGAACTCCAAAACTGAAGAGGTCGCTGCATTGATGGCCGACACCAACGCCGTCGCGGCTCAGTACCCCTTAGTTGGCTACAGCCCGTCCGTCGTCTCAGGCATCTCTTATGAGGCCTCAACCGTTGGCATCGCAGCCTGTGTTCAGCAGTTCGCAATGGGCCCACAAGACGCCATGCAGGCCGTCGCCAGGGCACGCAAAGCAGAGTGTCGGATCATGCTGTCGCCTGTTTCAACACCGATGGCAAAGACCGGCACCGGTCGGACGTCAACAAAAGATGTCAGCCGCGCCAGGTTTGTCCTGATAGACCCTGAGATGCAGGAGCTGTACCGGGAGCACCTAAAAGGTGTAAATCGAACAACTGTTTTTTACTCAGTGGCCCTGGAAGCTCGGACCAATTACGAGGCAATAAACAACGAACACGTCCTGCGTTGCCGTCTAATCGATCAGGGCTACACGCTCCGGTCGTTCGATGAGCTAGTCAGCGACAACGCCGTTGTCATCCCGAAGGCCCAGCGGGACAAGCAGACCAAGCAGGCCGAGCTGAACCGTAGAACACAGCTTCTCCATGAGGTCATGACTGGTCAGAAGACCATTGGTCAGGCCAGCTCAGAGGCGAACAGGGAGACCAAGAACGGCACCTGGGTGGACCTGGCATCAGTTGACCCCAGTCATGCCTATCAGTGGCTGCAGCGGGTCAGGATGCATGACCTGATTTCTGCCGGTTCTTTCACCACTAACAGTCCTGAATTCCTCGCCATGGCGGCGGAAGTACAGAGTCTCAACAAGCACGAAGCCCGGGAACTGCGTGATGTCCTCGGTGGTCGCACTGAGGTTCCAGGGCCAGATGACGAGGTGAAAGCGACTTTCGCTAAGGCGCTGCTCAAGGTGGCTGGGTTCACCGTTGAGAGGAAACTAGTTCGCTCTAAGGGGACGCGGTCCTACCTCTACAACCTGGACGCCATGGAGGTGTCACCAAAAATGTAGTGGGGTCTAAAGACCAATACAGACCACAACAAAAATGGTGACACTTCGACTTCGCTTACGCCCCTGTCTTACTCCGTAGGGTCTTGTATTGCTTTAATCCAGTAATGACGAGGAACTGATATTGACCAAAAAATCCCCCAGATGGGGGATGCGTTCACCAGTCACGGCGTGGATCATTTGACTATGGAATACAGAAGAAGCTTTGTTGATCGGTATGAGGACGGGCCTGATGGCATTCGGCGGAAAGTCGTGCGGCATGAACGCTTCGACCCAGATGCGCCTCGGGTGATCAATCGGTTTGCCCTTGTTAAAGGTGAAGATCGATTTGTGTTCACTCCTGATCCGTTTGCTCCCAGATTGGTGGTAATCACCCACAACGGCGAACACATGACTGAGACGGACGTCGATGCTGCTCGTGACTTTTACAAGGAGAAGCTGGCGGAGGGTTACAGGAGGTTCAATTGAGTCCATCACCACTACACCGAACCTGCCACTGGGATCGAACGTAGGGCCAGTTGGTCTTGGCCCGTAAGAAAATGCCTGCTGAAATTGGAGCGGCTAAGGACGTCGTAGTAATGCTCATCCCTCAGCTGAGGGATAAAACTGTCAAACGAATACATCAGATGAGGGAGTAAATCTCCAGTTTTAGGTGCGACGATGGAACATAAATATTAACTCCATCATGCGCTTAACATCAGGTATTAAATTTGCAGGATTTTGTGAGTCGCCACCTTAGAAAAAATAATATATACTTAGATCGACAGAACTCCCTTAGCCCGCTATTTCATTTTTGTTATGGAAAACCAACTTATTCTTGACCGTGAACAGCTTCGAATAGGTAAATACACTTCTTGGGCTGCCGATCTCTCTCCAGACCAGCTATGTGCACTTTTATGGATGGTTGGTGAATATGGAATCCGTACTAGCCCTGATCCTAATGAACGCGTGCTTGGAAGTCCGCACAGGCGTGAAGCAGGCAGGAAAGCACTCGTTGAATTTGTCTGGGGCAAACCAATTAGTTTGAGAAAGGCACAAGCAATCATTCGAGCCTCTACAAAAATGAGAGACAACGATGTATAGCCATTCTTCAAGATGAAGATGCATCGAAGTTGATATTTGGGCTGCCGGTGGCCTGACACTGCCGCCGAACTGCGTAAGCCAGGGAGCACGCCGCGAAAGGACACTCAAGACCTGCTACGGCTACTTGCCGAGGACCGAGATCGACAGGAGCTGCCCGTTCTTCACCTCAGACCGTGAGGAGAACGCTCGGATCGTCCTCGAATCAATGTTCGAACATGGGCGCGATATCGACAACCTTGACCCCGTCGAGGAACTCATGATCGCTACGACGTTGACTTATTTCAAGCGGTCAATAACTGAGCTTGCGCTGTTCACCGATTACGCCCTGGCTTACCTACATCAAGACGGCTGGACCCTCGAGGCAATGCCTGATCCGGAGCACGCTCAGAAGCAACAGAAACAGGCCCGCAAGGCTGCTAAGGACTGCGTGGTTCCACTGCTAATGGAGGACCAATCACAGCCCGTACAGCTCATCCTGAAGGGGCTGATGGGGACCCTGAGCATTGAAGAGGTAGCTGTCATCGAACGGCGGGCCAATGCTGGTGGTTTGGTTGATCTCGTCGGTGCCAATGCAGTCAAGGTGGTGGAGCTATTACGGCGCTCTGGACTTCAACTGCTCTGCGACGGGACACCGAGAGCTAAGGACGACCCAGACATCATCAACTGCGGCTTGTTGTTGCAATCACCCGAAGCGGTAACGCTGCTGAAGCAGTCGAATGCCTTGGAAATTCGGGCCAGCCAATCCAAGGCAACCGACAAGGCCTCTAACGCCGTAAAAGCAGTCGGGACTGTCGTGAGACAGCTCGGAGGTGTCTGGTATGGATGCGGCAAAGGCCGATCAAAGGTGAAAGGTGAGCTGCCTTCGGGATAGGGGTGACGTTTAAGCAGAACTTTCCTAAGAGCGATTTGCTTAAAGGTCGCCCTTCGAATGATCAACACCCGTCGAAAGGCCCCCTCTTCAAGGAGCTATTCCCACCAGATGACTACGGCCGAAACCTGCCAATGCCATAACCAACAGCGAGACCAACCGCAGCACCGACGGCACCTGCGCTGAGCTGGGTCTTCTGGGTGGTGGAGAGCCGCTCGCCCAGGGCGAACGTCGCACCGATTCCGAGGAGGAGCACCAGACCGATTAGGACGGCGTCCGTCGACTCATTGTTCAGGCCGTGCCAGGCATGAATGATTTAGGCACGGGGAACGAAGACTGATGCCACAAATAGAGGAGTCGGAATACTCAGGCAGTTAAATACAGATCAATGCCCGACAGCAAGTCTAGTTTTTCAAAGGACTTTAAACAGGATGAATCAGGCCGCAAGCTATTGCCAATCTATTCGGCGATTGAAATCTATGATCAGGGCGACAGCCTTCAAGACTTAAGAAATGAACTGCAATCACAGCCGTTCTACATTTCTCCCAAATATTAATCTTAACCAATGCCGGCATAATTCTGAATAATGGATGCCAAATCATTTCCCGGAATGAATTTACGCAAGTTATGAGTCTTTTCGCTGATTACATAATCAAACTCATAGAGAAGCTTGAGTATGTTGATCGATCTCCCGACAGACCTCACACACACCACCCCGTCAGCAATGGCGGGGTTTTTGATGCGCTGATCAACGAGCAACAGCTAAAGCGTCACTGTCTTCAGGCTTGATCACTGGAACTCAGCTAGAAAGGCACACTCCGCATTGATCGTCATGGCATACCACGACCATCACGGTCATGACCACGACCATGGCGAGGAGGTGCTGGAGTTCTCAGCCAAGAAACCCAGCAAGCTCAAATCCCTTGATCCTGATGCCCTGATCCATGTTGATGGCATCGAGGATGGATCCTTTGCAGTTGCCTCCAGCAAGAAGGAACTCAAGGCACTGATGAAGTCTGATGCCGATGTGGTCTACGACGAGAAGAAAGGCAAGCTCTACCTCAACGACAACGGCACTGCCAAAGGTTGGGGAAAGAAGAAGGTGGGTGGTTTGCTTGCCACCTTCAAAGGCAAGCCTGACCTCACCGCTGATCACTTCGAAGGTCTTTCAGCTCATAAGGGTGATGCCATCACCGGTGGTGTTGGAAGCAATGGTGGTGACATCAAGGAACAGATCACTTCTCTCCGCGGAGGCTTAAGTGAATCCGAGGTGTCTGAGCTTTATGGCGAGACGTTGATTGACCCCAAAAAGGGTCTCAAGAGCATCGTGAAGGCAGGCAAGAAAGAGGGTTACAAGTTCGATAAGGCTGAACTTGGAGAAGCCCTTGATGAAATGAATGATGCAGGTGCATTCAGCAACGTGGAAATAGATGCTTCAGCCCTTACAACACTGATGGGGATGGGTGGCCAACAGGAGGGTAACGGTAGAGGTGGATCTTAAATGAAATGCACTGCCCACGCTCGCTTGGCGGGGTTTTTTATTTGCCTGTACAGGACTCACAGCTGCCCAGTCGAGGCATTCAAACCCTGATATCGGGCTAAAAAGAGCAGCACTCTTTTAGTTGCTGCACCCCATGCCTGACTTCAACGCCAAGAAGGTCAGCAAGGTCAAAGCCGTTGATCCTGATGCCAGCTACAGCGTTGAGGGCACCGCGGGCGGCAGCTTTGCCATCGCATCCAGCAAGAAAGAGCTGAAGCAGCTGATGAAGTCTGATGCTGCTGTGGTCTATGACGAGAAGAAAGGAAAGCTGTACCTCAACGAGAACGGCACTGCTAAAGGCTGGGGTGCCAAGAAGGTTGGTGGATTGATCGCCAAGTTCAAAGGCAAGCCTGAGTTGAGTGCTGAGCAGTTTGAGGGGATGGAGGCATTTGATGCTGTTACGGGCGACCATGATCATGAGCACGACCATGGCCACGAGCACGGTGGTGACACCAAAGAGCAGATTGCCTCTTACCGAGAAACACTGACGGATTCAGAAGAAGCTGATCTGTTAGTTGACTTCAACCTGGAGCCCAAGAAAGCACTCAAGCGTGTGATCAAGGATGGCAAGAAAGAAGGGTATGTGTTTGATCGCGATGAACTAGCAGAAGAGCTGGAAGAGATGGATAAAGGCGGAGCTTTTACTGATATTGAATTAGATGCAGCAGCCATGGAAGCACTGTTCTCCCAAGGTGGTGAGCAGGAGGGTAGAAGTCGGCAAGGTTGTTAACTAAATCAACCCTCTGATCGGACCCCGTCAGCAATGGCGGGGTTTTTTACTGAAGAAGCAGAGTCTGCTCTCAGGAACGTCAGCTAGGTGCTGAAGTTGCTATCGACTGCCTTAGAGCTCCAACTCGGCTGTGACAAAGCCGCCTTCTGGCGGCCCTCTTTCAATGATCCGAGCCATCTCCTCTTCAGACAATTCCTGCGCCGCCCTTCTTCTGCGTTCAGCGTCGTGATGCTCTTGCCACTTGTCATGGTTCACTTCGGCGAAGTCTTCTAGGGCCTGCCCCGTGAGCAGCAGGCGATGCCAGCCGAGGAGGTCTGGTCCTTCGTCCCGTAGTGGGGCGCGTCTTGTCTTGCCGTTGGGAAAAACTTCAATCCCGTAGGTGACGCCGGCGTTGGTGATCTCGGGCCAGTCGTTGGGTGTTTCGCCGACAGTCCCATCCGCTAAGACGACACGCAGAGGCCGGCCCTCGTCGCAGTGAACTGATCGGACTAAAGCCCTGTAAATACGTGGCTTCAGCTTCCCAGGAATTTGGTACCAGCTCCACGTCCCATGACCTTTGAGCCAGTCCTGAGCCAAGGTCTGCCACTGAGTCAGGTCTGTGCTCTGTAGCGCCGCTAGCTGACGGGCTAAGCCGTCGATCTGTGGTCTCAGGGTTGCCTCCAACGCCGGGGCGCTCTTGATGGCTTTTTCAAGGGCCTGCTGTTGGCTTTGCAGCTCGATCTCCTTGGACGTTGCTTGTCTGCCTTGCGTTGCATCTAGGAGTCTTCTGGTAGCCGTCTCCGTCGCCTTAGCCAGCGCTGCTGAGATGGCCCAGCTGATCAGCTCACCTCGTACCTGCTTCGTGTTCGGGCAGGTCTGCCTCGCGCACTTAAGCGCGGACCTCTGATTTGCAGACGCCATTTGCCGGCCACACCGGTCACAGAAAACAAGACCCCTCAATGGGTGGCTCTCAACTGGTGCCGCTGTGGGTCGCTTCCACCCATGGGCATGACGAGCCGCGACCTTCGCGATCTGGGCTGGCTCCCCTGCGTGGAGTATCAGGCGAACGACCATCGGATGAGTCAGCCATTTGCGACAGCTCGAGGCGCTGTGAAGTGGTATTTCCTCGGCCTGGCAGAAGCGAAACAGCTCAGCATGGGTGCAACCATTGCTGAGGTAGTGCTCCACCAGGGCACGGGCCTTTGGGTAATGCGTCTCGTCACGGATCGGCACCCGCTCTTCCGAATCAGCCGGGTCATCACCACGGCGGATGCTGGCTCTTGTCGGAATCCGGATGGCCCATGGAGCACGGGCCGAATGCGACAGGCCAGCGTCCTTGAACGACTGGTATGTCTGCTTGATTCGCCTTGACTTCCTACGACTCTCGTCTCTCGCGACTGCTGCGAAGAGATCCTGCCCGAGTTCTCCAGGCTCCTCCTCACATCCCACCTGGAGATTGAGGATCTTGGCTCCGACCTGCCTTAGTGAACGGTTGATCCGTGCGGTGTTCCACTCGCTGCGGCTCAGGCGGTCAAGGCTGTTGACGATGAGGACAGAGACCTGGCCCCGCTCAACCCATTCGATGAGCTCTTCAAACCCTGGTCGCTCGACATTTTCCTTGTAAGCGCTGACGCCGAGGTCCTCGAAAACTTTCTCAGCACCTGCTTTCAGCAATGCAGCGCGCTGGACGTCGACGGTGACGTTGTCGGTTTGCCCCTTATCCGAGATCCTCAGATAGCCAACTTTCATTGCTGTCAGGCCTTTCTTGGGTGGAGGGGCTGCCCTTGTGAACAAGTTGAATTTATAAGCGGATTAGCGCCAGCGCCAGTTGTGATTCAGAACCATCCAGCCCCGCTGATGCAGCAGCGCAGCTGCATGCCGTTCCGCCTGCTGGCCACGCTGATCGGTGTGGGTCATCGCACAAAGCAAGGGCAACTGGACGACAGCGTTCCCCTGTGTTGTGGAAGCTCGCCATCGTGTTGTTAGCCATATCTGTTGGATGGCTCGACGAACACTGCCCACCTGGATCAACGCACCACTGCAGACCGCCGTGGCGGCCGTGCTTTCGCTCACCTTAGCCAGGCTTTTGCAGCTGCCGGAAGCCTTCTGGGCACCGATCTCAGCCATCGTCTGTTCCCTGGACGCTTTTGACGGCGCTGCTGTCGTCGCCCGACGCCGCTTGCTGGGCACCTTCTTCGGGGTCACGCTCGCCGCGCTACAGATTTCCCTGACACCCCACGGGCTGATCAGTTACGCCCTGGCCATCGCCATTTTTGGCCTGGTCTGCAAACTGGTGCGCCTGCATCCCAGCGCCTTCCGCTTTGGAGCCATCGCACTGACAGTGGTGGTCACATCACCGGACAAAAGTGCGGTCTGGATGACAGCTGCCACGCGCTTTGTGGATGTGGCCCTTGGCATCCTGGTCGCTCTGGCTGTGGTGCGGATCTGGCCCGTTCAGGAGAAACCTGACACTGATTAAAAAGCTCTGCCGAGGTGTCTGCTGACGTTCGTCACTGAACACAGAGAGCTGTCGATCTGCTCCAAAATGAATCTCTCATTCGATCGAGAGTCATGAAGGGATTACTGGCCATTCTTTTCGCCCTGGCTCTCACGATCACGGGATACGCCGCTCCCGTACTGGCCGAGGAGATCAGCCTCCACCGCATCAGTTCCGAAGGAGTTGGCCAGAGCATCGGCACAATGACAGCCCTCGACAGCGATGACGGCCTGGTGATCGAAGCGAACCTGACAGGACTCCAACCCGGTGAATACGGATTCCATCTGCATGAAAACGGCAGCTGCCAGCCCGCCGTGCAGAACGGGGTGTCCGTTGCAGGTCTGGCCGCTGGAGGCCACTGGGATCCCGACAACACCGGCCGCCATCTCGGGCCCTTCGGCGATGGCCATCGCGGCGATCTCAGCCGCCTGATCGTCTCCGCCGATGGGGGAACCACGGAACCGGTTGTGGCGCCACGCCTCAAGCTCGCCGATCTGCAGGGGCATGCCTTGATCCTCCACAGCGGTGGCGACACTTACAGCGATGAGCCTCCCCTGGGTGGCGGTGGGGCCCGCATGGCCTGCGGTCTGCCGAAAGCAACGATCTAGGCCGCCTAGGGTCGAGTCACCCCGGTTACACCAATGGGCCGCCTCGTTCTGTCTCTTTTCACCGCTGTGGCGTTGATGATCCCCGTGATCCTTGGTGCCGGGACACCTGCCAGCGCCGCCATGGACGTGGCCAAACAGGTGTTGATCGGAGCGGACTACTCGAACCGGGATTTACGCGGGGCCACCTTCAATCTCAGCAACTTGCGCGAGGCGAACTTCTCCGGCTCCGATCTGAGGGGTGCGAGCCTCTATGGAGCCAAGCTTCAGGATGCCGATCTCAGCGGTTCCGATCTGCGCGAGGCCACCTTGGATTCGGCTGTGCTCACCGGAACTGACCTGAGCGATGTAGTGCTGGAAGGCGCCTTCGCCTTCAACACCCGCTTCAAGGACGTCAACATCAGCGGCGCCGATTTCACCGACGTGCCGATGAGGGGCGATCAACTGAAAAGTCTTTGCGCCGTGGCCAGCGGAACAAATCCAACCACCGGCCGCGACACCCGCACCAGCCTCGGCTGCAGCTGAACGCAGAGCCATGAGTTTTGATCAACGCAGTCTTGATCGACTTCGAGAGCTGGGACGACAGCTCCCCCAGAAGCTGCCGGATCCAGAGCCAGCTTCGAGCAAGTCGAGCGGCAGCAAAGGACGCCAGAACAGCGGAAACCATCGAGGGCCGCAACTCCACAAAGTTGAAACGGAGCAGGATCCGGA
Source organism: Synechococcus sp. KORDI-100 (assembly GCF_000737535.1). Classification (NCBI taxonomy): domain Bacteria; kingdom Bacillati; phylum Cyanobacteriota; class Cyanophyceae; order Synechococcales; family Synechococcaceae; genus Synechococcus; species Synechococcus sp. KORDI-100. Next base: position 1,817,016 of record NZ_CP006269.1, read on the forward strand.
GGCCCTGTTCAGGGAGCTGATGAGCGCCAGCGACGACGGCACCGTCCCTGATCACCTGATGTCCCGCCTGAAGCAACTGGAAGCGCAACGCCAGACGACCGGCCGACCGGCGAACCAGGACTCGATCAGCGCGTCCAACCTCCCTGCTCCTCCCCCTGTCAGCAATCAAGGCCGCGGTAAAAACACCCCTCCCAGTCGTCCGAACGTGGCTCCAGGGAGTGAGGAAGAACGTCTCTATGTGGCGTTTGGACAGCTACTCCTCGAGGACGACGAGGAGAGCGATTGAATTCCTCCCGCCTCCGAATCCTGGCGGTGGGCAAGGTGCGCCGTCGTTGGATCCAGGAAGGGATTGATCTCTACCGGAAGCGCCTGCCTGGCCTCCAGATCCAGGAACTGCGCGACAGCACGCGCGAGAAGGAAGCCGATGCCCTTCGTGCCGCCCAGCGCCCCGATGAACAACTGGTGGTGCTGACGGAGGAAGGAGAGACGTTTGGATCGGTGCCTTTCGCCGAATGGCTTGAGCAAGCGAGTCATGACCGCATCGCCTTCGTGATCGGAGGCGCTAACGGCCTCACCGATGCCTTCAAGGCTGAAGCGCGCTGGACACTGAGTTTGTCCCCGATGACCTTCCCCCACGAACTGGCCAGACTGATCCTGATCGAACAGCTGTTCCGGGCCCAGTCCATCCTGCAGGGAAGCCCATACCACCGCGCCTGAGCCAATGCTGCACATCGTCGACCAGTTCCTTCCAGAGCAGGACATGCAAGCCCTGAAGGAACTCTGCGAGGTCCACGGAGAGCTGAGACAACGGCTGGATAGCGACAACCTGTTCAGCTGGATCCCGATGGCGCAGGGCAGTCCGCCAGCACGGTCCCCCCACAGCGCTGAACATCAGGCCCTGATGGCGACGTATCTGGACCGCGCTCTTGGGCCGCTGATGCAACGGTTTGCCCCAAATGCCGTTGGCGTGGAGTGGTGGTGCAACACCAACAACGACCTCGACTGGCATATCGACAAAGATGAGGCATTGGCGGTCGAGTCCGGCAGCTACCAGCTCCCGATGCTGTCCACGGTGTTCTATCCCCACAGCCGCTGCGCTGGCGGAGAGCTGCTGATCGCCGACAGCCAACCCGCCCAAGCGGGCAGCCCAGTCGGACTCCCCCCATTCCGATCGGTGATTTCAGTCCCACCGATCGTGAATCGACTGGTGATTTTTTCAGCAGGCGTGTTGCACCGCATCAACCCATTTGAAGGCGAGCGTTATTCCTTGGCCGTGAATGTGTGGGGACAAGCCCTCAGACAAGACAGCCCCTGAACCACGCCATCCGCCTCAGGCCGCAGAAACCACTGCGCGGCTTGCTGCATGGGTCTGGTGCATGGTTTGGTGCGCATACATCCGCCCAGCCCGATGCGCATCAGACAAGGAACGATAGTTGCCAACAAAGTCGTAGTCAGCCCCATTTGACGTAGCAGCAACCGCGTAAAGGCGCGAAGAAACGCGGGTAACAGTCCAGCTCAGATGGCAGGCTGAAGCTTGTTTTTGGACACTCATTCCCATCTCCAGAAGTGAATGGGAGCAAATTAATACACAGGAACGAAAAAGCCCTGTGAACTTATTATTTCGCAAATAAGTATGACGAGCAGCAAGGGCAGACAACGATCAATAACAAATTGATTGACGGCGAATAAGTAATTCATCCTAGGTACTTTTTATGCCTTTACGTTTCAGTTTGGATTTCTCATTGCCGGTGATAAATAGCAATCACCCGATACCTCACAGCCATGCCAGAACACAAGGCCGATCAACGCCAGTCCAACGCCGATGGTCGCTGGGCCTCCGTCGACAGCTACCTGGTCTGCATCTCCGAATGCGACCTGAATGACGGCAGCTGCATGACGCGCTGCATGGAGGTCCACCTCAAAGCGGAGGAGCCAGCAACCCATTCATGAACGCAATTGAGAATCACTTGCATTTCTCCATCAACTCCTGTTGACTTGCGAGGAGTTCGCAACAAGAGACTTTGATTCGCGTCTTCGGGCATCGCGACGCCCTTCTGTCCGCTTTGGTCGCCAACTGGGCGAATGAGCGCCTCGGGCTTACCAAAGCGGCATCAACGAAATCGGTTGAAACTTCGCCACGGAGATGGTCCAGGCCCGCTCGCTGATCTTGCGTAATCCAGCCTTGAACGCCCCGAGATCCCCGGATGTCAACCAGGCGGCCTTCAGAACCGGCAGGTCCTCGGGCAGCCGCTCCATGGCCAGTTCCACCAACAACAAACTCTCAGCAGCTGCAGCGCGACAAAGCGCACCGTCATCACTGCGCTGCCAAACGCGAAGCAACAACTCCAACGCCAGAGCATGACCCAGGTCCCTGGGTACGTCTCCTGGCTCAGCCACCTGCTTTTGAGATCGACCGGCCAGGGGGAGTGCCCGCTTCCCCCCCTGCTCCATCAGTGCCAACGCAACGAGATAGGGGCTGTCGGCCATGGTTGAAATAACTACGTCTACATAAATACTCCACTTTCAACACAACCGAGTATCTTGCCGAAAGATTGCACATTATCGATGCTCCGCCTGAAAGACTCCCTGATTAGCAATAACAAAAGCCTGAAGAAATCATTTGTCTACGAAGGACGAGCTTCAAGAGAGGAATACTTTCTTTTTATCTACTTCCAAATTGTATTCGTTATCTTCAACCTTATTTTAATCACACTTACTTCTCCAATCCTCAATCTCTTGCCACCAAATGTCAAGAATATCATTCTGATCATCCTTTCACTTCCCTTAGTTGTTTATTACGTGGGCCTTCCATTCGCCTATGCCTCGTTGTGTGTTCGCCGTCTTCACGACCTCGGCATGGGCCTGAAGAGCTGTTACATGCTTCCGATCGTCTCTCACAAAATGGGCAGCAAAGAACCCAATGCATGGGGAGAATCACCCCGTGCTTGATCGATTAAAGGCTTGAAGCCTGAAGCGATCGGTTGTCTTGTTTATGTGATCTGAACCATCGCAACCAAATCATTCGCTGAAAGGTTGTTGCCTGTGTAATAGGCAATGGCATCTCCATCCAAGGAAATCAACAATGATTCTCCCACTGCAGCGAGGTTTTCGCTGGTTACCGTGACAGAAACACCATCGCTGTCGCTTCCATTTGCCTTGATTTCGATGACATCTTTTTGATCAAGGCCAATAATTCGATCGGGACTTTTGTCCTGCTTCACCTTAAGAACGTCTTTCTTGCCATCCTGCTCATCACCAAAAGAATTCTGACCACTCCCTCCATTAAGAACATCAGCCCCGGAACCACCGGTCAAAACATCGTCACCATGTCCACCGATCAGCGTATCGGCACCCTTATTGCCGTAAAGAAAGTCCTTGCCCTTTTTGCCCTTGAGGAGGTCTTTGCCTTCTGCGCCATGCAAGTCGTCACTGATTTTGCTGCCAATCAGCGTTCCATCCTCGTCGTTGTTCCAGGCCGGCATGCCTTCAATCAACATTGCTGGCAGCTTGCCTGAGGACGACCAATCCGTTTGGTAATAGAGGATGCTCTGATGATCCGAAACAGAATTATATTTGAGTTCCGGTATTGAGTTTTCATCCCCCGTTGCTGGCTGGAGAACAAAATCTTCCTCTAGCTCGCGTGAAGACTTCGACCACCCCTCTGGCAAAACCGATGCACTAAACAAAGCCGCAAGAGCTTCTGCAGAGCCGGGCTCAGCTGAATTCACATCACTGGTATTGGTACCCTGAGCGATGTATTCATTTCCCCAGGGATCCTCAATAAAGTAGTAAGTGATTTTCTCACCTTGTTCATTCTCAGCAGGAAACGCCTCGTACTGATTTTTATCATTCACCAGCATGCTCATCTGGCCTTCCTGCAATGATTCATTCGTCGCAGCAACAAACGGATCCTCGCCTGGGAACAGGCCATCGGGAATCATGGCTTGCTGAAAAATTGTTCCGTAAAACCAGGTATAACCCTGGTTGTCTTTCATGAACATAAAGGAATCATCAGTCCCCTCAGGTTGATTCGGACTCGCACCAAAGGTTTTGATTGATGTATCAAAAAAAGCATTTTTGAGATCGATTTTTTCAAAGCCAGGATCCGGAACAAAACTTTCCCAATCGTTTTCAGGGACAGGATTGTCTCCTCCCGCATAGGGATAGGAAGGGTTGTTGCCGCCGGATGTCAACCAAACCTGCTTATATCCGTGGCCGTTAGCACCAGCTGTTGAACTGCTGAGAATGTGATAAATGTCCGGATCATTGTTCAACTCGCCAGTGGACGGGAATGTTTGACTTTCTGCCATAGCGCTTGTCGAATCTTTGTAATCAATGCCTTGCTAGCAACAAACAATCAGATGTGCTGCCAGACCCGCGACAACAGCCAGTGAGACAACAGCCAGTGAGACAACAGCCACCAGGCAGGAACGCCAAAGACAGCTTATAGTTCATATGTACTATTCAGTGATGGGGTGTGGAGGACAGGCAGCGCAATCCACTGCTGCCGTTGCAGCCGAGGCGAGCTCAACGGTTCCTGCCCCTGGCTGGTGAGCGGGTTGCAGCAGGTTTTCCTTCCCCCGCCGATGACTACGTGGAGGTGGGGATTGACCTGAATGACCAGCTCATCCGCCACCCCACCAGCACGTTCTTTCTGCGCGTTAGCGGTGATTCGATGATCGGTGCCGGCATTCATGACGGCGATCTGCTGGTGGTGGATCGCAGCCTCGAACCACGGCCGGGGCGTGTGGTGGTGGCCGTCCTCGACGGAGCCTTCACCCTCAAGCGTCTTGCCCGCCACCGCGGTCGGCTGCGGTTGGAAGCAGCCAATCCCGACTACCCAGCCCTGGAACTGCATCGCTGCGGGGAGGTGCAGATCTGGGGTGTGGCCATTCATGTGATCCACCCGCTCTGACCCTCCGCTTCGGACACGCCGACCCATGCCCCAGGCCACAGCCCTGATCGACGGCAACAATTTCTATGCCGCCTGTGAACAGAGCCTGGACCCAAGCCTGATCGGCCGGCCCGTCGTGGTGCTCTCCAACAACGATGGCTGCATCGTGGCCCGCAGCGCCGAGGCACGCGCCCTGGGCATCGCCATGGGCACGCCGTACTTCAAGGCGCGCCGTGAGCTGCAGAGGCAAAACGTCGTGGTGCGCAGCTCCAACTACGCCCTCTATGCCGACATGAGCCAACGGATGATGGCCGTGCTCGAAGCCCACTGTGAAGAGCTGGAGATCTATTCGATCGATGAAGCGTTCGGGCGTTTGAGTCGGCCGCGCGATGGCGATCTGCAGAGATGGGCACGCAGCCTGCGTGCACACGTGCGACGCGATCTGGGATTACCGATTGCGATTGGCCTGGGGGCGAGCAAAGGGCAGGCAAAACTGGCGAACCGACTGGCCAAACGAGTCCCGGGGCATGCCGGAATTTTCGATCTGATCCGTTGTGACAACGCGGACGGCTGGCTGGAAACGGTCGACATCGAAGATGTGTGGGGCATCGGTCGCAAGCTCGCCCGCTGGTGTCGACTGCGCGGGATCACCAATGCCCGACTTCTGCGGGACATGCCAAGCGGTGAACTGCGTGCCAAGTGCGGCGTGGTGGGACTTCGTCTGCAACGGGAACTGCGCGGTCATGCCTGTCTGCCGCTCGAGCTGGCGCCGTCCCCCAAGCAGGAGACCTGCGTGAGTCGAAGTTTCAGCCGACCGATCACCAGCCTGGAGGAACTTCGCGAGGCTGTGGCGACCTACGTGGTGCGAGCTGCTGAGAAACTGCGGAAGCAACGCCAACGAGCGGCGGCCCTCACGGTGTACACACGCACCAGTCCGTTCATTCCAGCCTTTTACAGCCAGGCCGCCAGCACCAGACTGGATTTACCCAGCAATGACACCGCTGCACTGCTCCAGGCAGCCCTGCCACTGGTGAACCATATTTTCCGGCCGCATCGACAATTGGCCAAAGCCGGCGTCCTGATGCAACACCTGCAGGGCGACAACACCTTGCAATCCCATCTGCTTGTTCCCATGAGCGAGGCAGAGCAGATCAAGCGCGAACGACTGATGCAAACCATCGACCACATCAATCACAAATACGGTCGACATGCGCTGCAGTACGCCGCTTGTGGCCTGTCACAGCCCTGGCTGATGAAACGCGAGCGGCTTGGGACAAACAGCACAACACGACTCGATCAGATCCCAACCGTCCACGCTCGATAACGTCTGAAGCCAGGGCTGAAAAAACAGCTGGCTGGAACAAACATCGTCATCGCACCAAGCCGATAATCAGACAGATTCAAGACAAACGATCAACAGCCAATTGAGCTGTACAGTCACAGAAAGATGTTCAAGCCAATGTACGTTCAACAAATTCAAAAAATAATTTTGGCGCTATCCTGTCTGTCATTATTGTCGGCCGCAGCACAGGCAAAAGTCTGCGTCATCTGGGATCCATCTGATACATCCGTCAACGTTCGAACCACGCCCAACGGACAATATCAGGGCACCTTATTGAATGGAACACAAGTTGAAGTTGTGGGTTACCGCAACGATCCACAAGGGAGATCTTGGGCTTCGATTGTTCAACGAGGATCGTCAGGTCAGAGTTTTGTGATGGCATCCTTAACGCGGGATTGCATTCAGGGAGCTTTAACTCCTGATGGACGCATCGTCCGCTGATCGGGCGCACAGGCGAGGCCAACAATGTTGCAGTTGCATGCGCAGAGATGGCCTCCGAGAGCATCGCACTCATCACTAGCAACATTCTCAGTAAGCCGCTTGCACTAACACAAGAGCAGTCTAAAAAAATGAATCAACAACCAGGGGTAGATTATTCCTTTGAAAGCACATTAATTCAATCCAATCAAAATGTAGTGGATGGAACCAACTGCAGATCACAGATGACGCAACTTAGGGCAAACTCAAATGAGCCATGGCACAGCCAGCCGTTCGGTATCAATTAGCACTCGATCTGTTCACAGAATCAGTGATCAAGCCCGATCACGATCTCAGGATTGACGCTGCAGACAAGGGTGTCTATGCAGAGCTGATGGAGATCAGACAACACGTGCTCACCTATCTGACAACCCTCAAGGAAGTTCACAGTATCGAAATGGGCGATGAAAGCGACGACCTCGAAACGTCAAAAACATTGCTCACAAAACAGGCTGCTCAACAATCATAAAAACCCAGAATCAACAACGGAGATCGCTCGATCTGAATCAATCGTCATCACCAGCGGGTCAATGAGCCCCGACAGAAGCAATACCATGTGGTGCTGAGGAGAGCGTTCGAGCACTCCATGAGTGATGATCTGTAGGAAAAGCAGAGATGGATACGTCAGCTGGAAAAGCTTGCGAAATCGAGCTAGTTTGCCCGAAATGAAACAACCTTCATGGCATCAAATCGCCTGGCAAACAATACAAAAAGAAGTTTTTTAGTCGTTGCGGTTGCGTGCCTTCCCTTCTGTGGCATCGCCTCAGCCCAGATTGTGCAGCCGATCCCAAAAACCCTGATCAATTCTCCCTCAAAAAACGTTGAGGTTTTTTCACTGGGCTATGGAGCTGGCGTCGCTAATTACATGTGCTTCGAATCGCTGAAACAAAATCTCAGCCAATCGGCAGGGAATCAAATTCTGTCCAACTACAAAAAGTGGATCGCACAACAGAAGACCGTCAAGATGAGTTATTTCAAGCAAGGATTCAATCTGGAAGTCCTCCAGTTCAATCAGGCCTTCCCCAGCAATCCCTGTCGCTTCAAGCTCTGAACGAAAGAACGTTGAAACCAACAGACTGATGGCCGTCTCCAGGTTTCCGCTTGATCGAGCGCACAGCTGAAGGGTTGTATTGCCGTGCCGCCGACGCCTGGGTCGACCCGTGGCGTCCGGTGCCGCGGGCACTGATCACCCATGCCCACGCCGACCATGCCCGTTCTGGCTGTGGAGAGTATTGGGCTGTTGCCACAAGCGAAGGCGTCCTGCGACAGCGGCTCGGTCAGGAGATCACGCTGCATCCGGTGTCCTACGGCGAAACGGTCTGGCTGAATCAGTGCAGGGTGTCGTTCCACAGTGCCGGCCACGTGCTCGGCTCCGCGCAGATCCGCCTTGAAGCTGAGGGGGAGATCTGGGTGGTGAGCGGCGACTACAAACGCGATGACGATCCCAGCTGTACGCCCTTCGAACCCGTGGCGTGCGATGTGCTGATCACAGAGGCCACGTTCGGCATGCCGATCTACCGATGGCAGAGCGGCGCTGAGGTGGCTCGCCAGATACGCGACTGGTGGCAGGGAGATCAGAGCCGACCATCACTGCTGTTCTGCTACGCGTTCGGCAAGGCCCAACGCCTGCTGGCCGAACTCAGGGCGATCGGCGTCGACGACGAAGTTTTGCTCCATGGCGCCGTCGAGACGATCACCCGTCACTACCGCAATGCCGACGTGGCGATGACGCCGAGTCGTCCCGTCAGTGACATTCCACGCAACGAGTCCCTGGCTGGACGGCTGGTGCTGGCACCGCCATCGGCGCATCGATCAAGTTGGATGCGCCGTTTCAAACGTCCCCAAACCGCCTTCGCCTCCGGCTGGATGGCCGTGCGTGGGGCTCGCAGACGGCGGGGATACGAACGTGGATTTGTGTTGAGCGATCATGCCGACTGGCCAGGCCTGATTCGCACGGTGAAACAGAGCGGAGCTCGCAAGGTGTACGTCACCCACGGCCAGAGCGACGTTCTGGCGAGATATCTCCGCGAGACGGAGGGGATCGACGCTGAGCCACTGGACACCCTGTTCGAAGGAGAAAGTGATTGATCCCGATTCGCCTCTGCGGATGATCGGGTTCAGAGTTTCAGGCTCCAGGCTCCAGCTCCAGACTCCAGGTTCCAACTCACCAGGCGCGGTAGACGAGGCGACCGAGACATTCCCGCAACGCCACCGAGCTGTCCTGAAGATTGGCAGCACTCGGGAACCACTGCATGGGGTCTCGCCAGATGCCACCAGACCAGGAGCCGCGGGTCTTGAAATCCACTGGGAAGGCCAGAACCTCAAAGCCCTGGCGCTCAAACAACCGCCTGGCACGCTGCATGTGATATGCGCTGGTCACCAGCAACACCCGGTTCTGTGGTCGAGGCAACAACCCTCGAATGGCAACCGCTTCTTCAGCGGTGTTCACCACAGGACCTGTTGATGCCATCGCGGACGCCGGAATACCCAGACACTCGGCTTCGTTCAGATACAGACGTCCCTCGGGGGGAAGGCCAGGATGAAACGGGCTCTGGCCGCCGGTGAACAACAAACGGGGGGCACGGCCCACCATAAAAAGATCGACGCCGGCGAGAAAGCGATCGGGATCGTGCCATTCGATGATCCGCGCATCACCGGGCGCTGCATGGCGTCCGCCACTGAGAACAACGATGGCATCGGCACGGGGGGCTGACGCCGCGCTCCGTCTGATCTGAGCCCCTTCAACCCCACGCCACAACGCCTGGGACACGACACCGGTGCCGAACACCCAGAGCAGCCCGATGGCAGCCATCAGCGGCCATCGCCAACGGAACAGCAAGGCCAGCACCAGGCAGATCAGGCTGAGACCCAGGGGAAGCACCAGAAGCGGCAACAGCTTCGAGAGCAGATATCCCATGGCAACGAAAAACGGCACGCCTCGTCAGGATGACGTTGTTCTGTGACGGTGCATGCAAGCGTTTCAGGCCCTGTTCGACCGGCTGGACCAGCTGACGGGCACCAACGCCAAGGTGACCGCGCTCGCAGAGCATTTCCGCTCGGTCCCGGCGGACGATGCCGCCTGGGCCCTGACCCTGCTGCTCGGCAAACGTCGGCGACGGTTGATCACGGGGCGCCGCCTGCGAGAGGTGCTGCGGGAACGCACCGGCCTGCCCGAGTGGTTGATCGCCGACTGTCACGGGCAGGTTGGCGATTCCGCCGAAACACTCTGTCTGCTCTGGCCGGAGGTCCGGGACCGCCTGACGCCGATCGAGAGCGATCTACCGAGCGCGATAACCGACCAGCCGCTGCATTGGTGGATGACCACATTGCTGCCCCACATCAGCAACCTTCAGGGAGACGACCAGGCCGACGCGGTGCTGGCTCTGTGGCAACGCCTGCCGGAGGGCCAGCACTTCATCGTCAACAAGCTGCTCACCGGTGGCTTCCGCGTCGGCGTCTCCACAGGATTGATCAGCCGAAGCGTGGCCCAGGCCTTCGAGCTGGAGGAAAGCCTGATTGTCCAGCGCCTGATGGGCGGCTTTGACCCGACGGGCGAGGCGTTTCGTCGTCTCACCGCCCTCGCCGATGCGCAGGAACAACGCAACAGTGGCGCGCCCTATCCCTTCTATCTGGCCAGTCCGCTGGAGCCGGATCGGCTGCGTGAAGAGCCGCCCGAACACTGGCAACTGGAATGGAAATGGGATGGCATCCGTGGTCAGCTGATCCACCGCGGAACTGGGGTCTATCTGTGGAGTCGCGGGGAAGAGCTGGTCAACGACAGCTTTCCGGAACTGGTCGAGGTTGGAGCGGCCCTGCCCGACGGTTCCGTGCTCGACGGTGAGATCATCTGCTGGGCTGAACAGGACGATGCACCGCTGGGATTTGATGTGCTGCAACGACGTCTCGGTCGCAAGCAGGTGGGAGCGACGTTGCGCCGTGAATGCCCGATGCGCTTCATCGCCTACGACCTGCTGGAGCATCAGGGCAGGGACCTTCGATCGGAACCATTGCAGCAACGTCGTCAACGGCTCGACATTCTGCTCAAACAAATCGATCACCCAGAGCAGTGGCGGCTGGCGGCCAGTCCCTGCTGGCCACTAGCCAGCTGGCAGGGCCTCGATCAGGAGCGTGAGTGCGCGCGCCTGCGGCGAGCCGAAGGTCTGATGCTCAAACAGATCGACTCCCCTTACCTCGCCGGCCGCAAACGGGGTCACTGGTGGAAGCACAAGCTTGAGCCGATGACCCTGGATGCGGTGCTGCTGTACGCCCAGGCAGGCAGTGGACGTCGCGCCAATCTCTTCACCGACTACACCTTCGGACTGTGGAGTGAAAGCGAGGAACCGCAACTGGTGACGTTCGCCAAGGCCTATTCAGGCCTCAATGACGCAGAGATCCTGGAGCTGGATCGCTGGATTCGGCGCAACACCCTGCAGCGCTTCGGACCAGCGAGATCTGTGAAAACAGAACTGGTCTTTGAGATCGGATTCGAAGGCATTCATCCCTCGAAACGCCACAAATCGGGGTTGGCTGTTCGTTTCCCGAGGATTCTGCGCTGGAGACGCGATAAACCAGCAGCAGAAGCCGACCGTCTCATTACAGCGCAGAACCTGATTGATCACCGATAACTCATCTCAGAAAATCCGTCTCTGAACAATCCACCACTGACGATCCATCACTGACGATCCATCACTGACAACCCGTCACCACTACCGATCATCATCTTCGAAGATCGATCGCCACCACGTCGAACCAAACACCGCTTGCCATGGTCCACGGGTAGGCAGACCATCAGCGATTGGCCCAATGGCCGATGGCCAGGACAGATCAACAAAAAAGCCAATCAGTTGGGTGTGTTCCAGAAACAATTGATTGCGATCCGGCCGTTCTGGGGAAGCACCGTCTTGCGATTGATCAGATATTCCACGATCGGTTCACCATTGGCCTGGCGAACAATGAACTTGAAGTTGAGAATCGATGCCTCAGGCCGATCAAAGCCGACGGTGGCGGTCCAGGTGTTGTCGTTGACGTACTCCATGCCGTAGGCCCTGGCATGGTCCCAATCGCCCAATTCATCACAGTCGCCGATGATGGCGAGAGATTGGCCAGGTTGCGTTTCAAACCCATTGATCTGGAAGACAGCGACAAGCGGAGCCTTGACGGGCACCCCTTCAGCACTGATCACCATGGCTGAATTGCCATGAACGCTGTAACCCTGCAAGCGGCCATCGGTGATTGTGACCGGATAACCGGTGATCAGACAGTTGTACGTGCCATTCGGCATTTGAATGTTTTCGGCATTAACAACGTGCTCTTGATCACTTTTGTTCACCATCACCATGACGGCAGAATCACGGAAGTTTCGCGTGTATAAAAAGAAGTCATCATTGATCCAGGCGGTGTGATGAGCCCCCATGGCCAACGCCTGGTTTTGATTGCGAAGCTTGAGCAGGGTTTGCACCAACTTGTAGGAATGACTGTTGGTATCCCAGGACTCCATCATGGGGCGGTTATAGGGATCCTGGCCTCCATTTGTGCCGTTGTTGAGATATTGCTCAGTGCCATAGAACAGGCATGGGACGCCTCGGAGCGTCATCAACATCACAAGGGCAAGATCAAGTTTGCGTGAGTCGGGAACAATCGACAGGAACCGCGGCATGTCGTGGTTATCGATGAACGTCACCAACTCATTGGCACGGTGATAAACACGGTCGTAAAACAGCACGCGCTCAACTTGATGAAAACCTCCAGGCTCCTGTCCTGAGAAGCAGAAGCGAATGCCATCGCACAAACCAAAATCGAGAATCGACATCCCGATATTGTTGACATAGTCGACCGAACGCTGCTCCCAGGGCTTACTGAATCCATACTCGCCAAACATAAACAGGCCAGGCTTATGGGCCTTCATCGCCGTGGTGAATTCCTGCCAGAACCAAATCGGCATATGCTTGAGCGTATCCACCCTTAAGGCATCAATTCCCGCATCCAGCCACATCTGAATCGCAGATTTGATGTAATTACGGTAATGAACATTTTTCTCATTGAACGTTGCCAATCCCATCATTTCCAGATGGATCAATTGATACTCATCTTCCCAGTCTGTGATCTCACCTTCATGATAGTAGAAGCCATTTTGATCATTGTTAAAATCGGCCAGTGGCTGCCCATCATCGAGAACAACTCCCTTGCTTCCGTTGATCTCAGGGGAACTGTGGTTACAGACAATATCCAAAACCACTTTGATACCCGAAGCATGACAGGCATCCACGAGGCGCTTCAGCGTTGGCGATTCAGAAATACTGTTTGATTCACCGACCTTGACGAATCGTGGATTGATCCGTTTGAAATCCCGCGTCCAGTAACCATGCATGGGCGCACGACTGAACTGAAGATCACTCACTTGTTCAAACAAGGGTGACAACCAAAGAGCCGTGACTCCCAGCTCTTTCAGATAATCAATTTTGTTGATGACCCCCTGCAGGTTGCCGCCCCAGTACTTACCCCAGTCCTGTCGTGATCGATCAAACAATCCCTTGTCATCCTCTTGTTCTGACCCCTCGACATCTCCAGCGGCATCATGACCATCATGAAAACGATCAACAATCAGGAAGTAGATCACTTCTGATCGAAAGTCGACCGGTGAATCAAACAGGTGATGCTTCAGATCTGATACGAGATTGGAAGAGAGAGTCGGCACGTCAACCACGTCTGTACTTCTCGCATACTGGCAACGGCGAGCCGCAAAGACCGTCCTGAACGGCGCTGGCTTCCAGACTGTTGTCCTGAAGACATCAACAATGGTTCAAGCGCTGGATCAGCAATCAAGGTCAGCAACAACGATCGAGTCGATCTCTCTTGAGCCGATCCACGCCTGGTTCGATCGACAGGGCTGGACACCACTACCGTTTCAGCGAGACACGTGGCATGCCTACCTCGAGGGGTCCAGCGGACTGATCCAGGTGCCCACAGGCTCAGGCAAAACGCTCGCTGCCGTGATGGGGCCGATCGCCCGAATGCTCGCTGATGAACCCGAACGCAAAGGGATTCGGCTGTTGTACATCACCCCCCTGCGGGCCCTCAGTCGTGATTTGACCCTGGCAATCCAGGAGCCGATCCAGGCGATGCAATGGCCATTACGGGTCGGTACCCGCAATGGCGACAGCTCCAGCAGTGAACGCAGCAAACAGCTCCGTTCGCCACCGCAGATCCTGGTGACGACACCGGAATCCCTGACCCTGCTGCTGAGCAATCCAAAGGGGGAGGCTTTGTTTGAGTCCCTCGACACCGTGGTGCTCGATGAATGGCATGAGTTGATGGGAAGCAAGCGCGGCAGTCAGACAGAGCTTTGTCTCAGCTGGCTGCGGCAACGACGCCCGCAACTGCAGACCTGGGCGATCAGCGCCACGATCGGCAACCTCGAACAGGCGGCGCGCCATGCCCTCGGCGTTCACGGCGAGCCGGTGATCATCACCGGCGCACCAGCTCGCGTCACTGAAATCCGCAGCCTGCTTCCGGATTCCATCGATGGATTTCCCTGGGCAGGACACCTGGGGCTGCGCATGTATGAACAGCTCGTGGGCGCGATGAACCCTGGCATCAGCACGCTGCTGTTCACCAACACACGCAACCAGTCGGAACGATGGTTTCAGTGCCTGCGCTTTGCCTGTCCTGAGATGGACGGCGCCCTGGCACTGCACCACAGCGCCATCGACCGCAGCGAACGGGAAGCGATCGAAGCCTCGGTGAAAGCGGGGGACATCCGCTGGGTGGTGTGCACCAGCTCGCTGGATCTGGGTGTGGACTTCCAGCCCGTGGAGCAGGTGGTGCAGATCGGCAGCCCAAAGAATCTGGCGCGCCTGCTGCAGCGGGCGGGTCGCTCGGCCCATCTTCCCGGTGGTACCTCCCAGGTGTTGTTCATGCCCACCAATGCCCTGGAGCTCCTGGAACTGAGTGCCGTCCGGCGTGGACTCGAACAGGGTCTGGTGGAACAACGCAAGCCACCAATCGCACCGTTGGACGTGCTGCTGCAGCACCTCACCGGACTGGCCTGCGGATCAGGCTTCAACCCTGATGACACCCTCCAGACCATCCGCAGTGCCGCCGCTTTCGAAGGGCTGAGCGATGAACAGTGGCAATGGTGTCTGCGCTTCCTGAAAGACGGTGGTGAATGTCTGGCGGCCTACCCCCGCTACAGGAAGCTGGAATGGGATGGGGAGAAGAGGCGCTTCTGCATCCGCGAGGCCGCCATTGCCAGGCTGCATCGGCTCAACATCGGCACAATCACGGCAGCACCGGCGATCACGGTGCGCTTCGTGCGCGGGGCCGTCCTGGGCCATGTGGAGGAAACCTTCATCGGACAGCTGAAGCCGAAGGATGTGTTCTTCTTCTCCGGCCGACAACTCGAATTCGTACGGCTACGGGACATGACGGCCTTCGTGAAGGTAAGCACCAAAAAAAGCCGCACCGTGCCGGCCTGGGCCGGCGGCCAGATGGCCCTCTCAGACCTGCTGACGCACCATCTACGAGCCGAAGTGGACCGAGCCGGTCGCGGAGAACTCGACACGCCGGAGCTGAAGGCCCTCGAACCTCTGCTGGTTCGACAACAGGATCTGTCTGTGGTGCCAAGGGCTGATCAACTTCTGGTGGAAACCTGCACCACGAAGGAGGGGAGCCATCTCTACGCCTACCCCTTCGAAGGCCGTTTCGTTCACGAGGGCATTGGCTTCCTCTGGGCCGCAAGGCTCACCCAGCTGGAACGTGGCACGATCACCGTCTCGGTGAACGACTACGGGTTTGAGCTGTTGGCTCCCAAGGGCTACCCAATGGCCGAACTGCTCGAGGATCACCACGACGACCTCCTGAATGCCGACAATCTTGAACGGGACCTGGAACATGCCCTCAACCTCTCGGAACTGCGACGTCGGCGGTTCAGAGCCATTGCTCAGATTGCTGGGCTGATGAACCGCGGCTTTCCTGGCTCCAGC
The DNA here is from genome assembly GCF_000737535.1 of Synechococcus sp. KORDI-100. Lineage (NCBI taxonomy): Bacteria > Bacillati > Cyanobacteriota > Cyanophyceae > Synechococcales > Synechococcaceae > Synechococcus > Synechococcus sp. KORDI-100. Next base: position 1,832,710 of record NZ_CP006269.1, read on the forward strand.
AAAAGCACCGGACAACTCCAGATCAGTGCCTCACTGCTGTTTGACGTCTTCGAGCGTCATGAATCGGGCAATCTGCTGTTGGAACAGGCACGCCGCGAAGTCCTCGACGAGCAACTTGAGATTTCAAGGCTGCAGGCGGCCCTCGAGCGTGCAAAGGCCCAGGAGTTTCTCCATGTTGAAACCCCAAGACCTGGCCCGTTGGCATTCCCTTTGCTGGTGGAACGGCTCAACAACCGGATGAGCAATGAATCTGTTCTCGAGAGAGTTCAGCGCATGAAAGATGAGGCCTTCCGCAGGGAAGGGTGAGTTGATTCCAACTCACATCCAGACCATCAAGAAAACCATTTGCCGGAGACCTTCCCGCAACCTCCGAGATCACCTCGGGGCAGACATCAAAACCGTCATCCAGACCGTTGAGCAGTTCCCTGAGCATGAGCTGCCCAGCGGCACCGTCCGCAACCTGCAGGCCGCAGGCAAGGAACTGAACCGGGCATGGAGCATCCCCAGCGAACCCCTGAGCGTTGTTGCTGTTGCAATGGCCGGGACGAGCCTGCTGCTGCAGCTTGCACCCTTCATCAAGCCTGTCCAGTTGAATTGCTGAGATCGATCTGTCGTCCTGAACCTCAACAACCTCAATCGTGCTGGTCTTTTGTCACCTCTGAGGCGGTGAAGAACGTTCCCAACCTGTTTTCAGAATCGTCTCCCATGCCTCATGACATTTGCCGCAGTATTCGCCTGTGGATGTGCGGACCTAGGGGCGCGGAGGAGCGCTCAAAGCATGAATGTCATTTGGACAAAACGGATGTCGGCTGCCCTTGGCTACCTGCATAAAACACAATGAGCACAACATCTTCAGATCCCAAAGCCTTCCCTGCGTGGACTGTATTAACAACTTCGATCAGAGCCTCACCCGGCCCGAAAGCCTTCGTCATCCCATCCTTTGAGTAAAGCTCTAACCGGCCTTTGAGGATGACTGCCGCGTTTATCACAGGGTGAAAGTGCCATGGCAGTGTCACACCAGCAGGAATCTTGATCCGCAATACTTTGATTTCCGGTGGGCCAGCTGGATAAGGAGGAAGAGATTGTCCGTCCCATTCTTGCGTTGAATTCACTAACTCTTTAATCGTGACACCAAGATTCTCAGCCCCATGACCGTCATCAGCATTGACTTCTAGCGGACTTAAAGGCAACGCCAAGAGCATAAGAAAAGTCAATGCGACTTGCTTCATAGGGCTCCAGAAAGATCATTCACACCATCAGAATAAGGAGAAGTATTTCAACGTCAACAATGGTGACTTTCGCCACCCCGCAGCATCCGGCTTGTCGTAACAAAGCTTCTGCTGCTGCTCATGATTTACCAGCCAACCTTCAGCACCTGAACTCACAGGGTGATCGTTGGCTTTGGGGCGGTATCGGCAGGGGTTCCCCTCACCTGAATGAATCGAGCTTTGGGTTGGGGATGTCAAAAACACGTAAGACCAACCCGAACGGATGACGTGATCAGAATCACATAACCCAATGTTTGCAGTCACAGGGTCTTCAAGACGAACAAAATATGATTCAATCATCGACAATTAATCAGGTCGATTCCACTCAAATATCCAAAATCATGAAAGTCGCTTTTAAACCCATGAAGAGGAAACAATGGCGCGCCCTGTTAGAGGACCACGAACCTGTTACGAGTGATCTAGGCGAATTCAAGGCCAAATTGGGCGACGAGATCATTAGAGGTTTCACCAAGCACGGGCCTAAGGGAAAGATGAAAGTCTTTGAAGACACCAATGGTGATGGCAGGTTTGATAAAAATGATCAGCTTATTGCAAGGGGTAGAGTTATGAAGGGTTTTAGGGGATCAGATAATCCCCTGGATGCATTTGAAGTTGGCAAAGTCAAGTTGGGGCTGAAACGCAAAATAACGGAGTTTGATTCTGTAGGTTTTGGTGTGACCCCTTGTATGGATTTCACGAATAGTGATGGCGACATGGTTGCAAAGCTTGGCTTCGTACAACCAAGCTTTCCAATATGGCAAGACTGCCTTGGGTGCTTCTGATGTAAGAAAAACTCCATGGCTCCATGCAAGTTATCGTCGAATCAATCCGGATCCATCAACATGCCCCTCAGTTCTTATGGGGATAGGGAAAAAAGAAATATCCTTCCTTAGGTAATGTGACCTGAAGGCAGAACAGCAGTGGTGAAAGTGTCCGGAGGGATAAACCTTAGACTAACTAACTAAACATAGTAAGCAATGCGATATGTAGCGTTGCATTTTGTTAGCAAAGCCACACATAGCGTGCTTATTTGGCGTGATCCTTTGCAGATACTGCTCCTTGCTTGACTCTATCGTCTATAGTTCATTATGGCTTTTTACCTCTTCATCACTACCATCGCTTCCGTTGGAGTTGTTTACCTCCTGATTTCATGCACCTTTAAAAATAGAAATCAACAATTTCCAACTCCGCCAATCAATTTCAAAAATACCCCTTAACATTAACCTATTAATATTTGTTCTCAGCCCCCGCGTCAGCAACGGCGGGTTTTTGTTTTTTGCCAGAATGGGATAGCGAATTCAAATCAATGCCTTCATCCGACAGACGCCCAAGATTCAATGCTGGGAACGATTAGGCAAAGCACATTATCCCTCCATTGATGCTTGAAGATGTTGAAGAAACACCTTTACCGATACCGTCGAGTTGATCTAAGTAATTAGTAAGAATCTGGCAATCCCCACTGGCAACTGCATCGCTTAGAAGCGAACCATAGGTGGTGTCATAATTTAATATATAGCTCAAATGTGACGCATGTTTTTTAAAGCTTTTGCTATTTTTAATCTCAAATCCATGAAAGATCGATGAATCGTCAAGGGTTATACGTAGGCTATAACTATCTACACGGCCCTTCTTGTCGTATTCGTAAGAACCTGTCGTAATTGCCCCAGTTATATCATCGTAAGAATTGAAATAGCTTGTATTTTCATCGGCAGAGTTCTCAAACACAATGTCTGAACTACTGGCAAATAAATCTTTTTCTATAATTTTGTTATTTTTGCGCAGATTCTTATAAAGCTTTTTAGACATTTTGTTTAAAAATTCATCTTAACACGGACAAACTCCCTCCTGGAGCAATGGTGGTGTTTTTCTATTTGCAGATCAGACATGGACTGAGATCGTTGATGAAGGGTAGAAATGGAGTAGCCACGCAGCCCTCAGAATGACTCGCGTTACAAGTGCCTTTGCTGCTGCCTTAGCACTGTTCTTGCCAACAGGACGCCCGTTGCTGGTTGGTCTGACACCTGCCGTTGGAATTGGTGCAGGGTTGCTGTCAATGCAGACAGCTTATGCACAGAGTGCTACTGATCTGTTGAATTCAGGGCTTGATAAAGCAAAAAGTGGAAATCTAAAAGGGGCTATTGCTGATTGGACGAAGGCAATCGAGATGTATCCTCGATATGGAATTGCCTATTTCAATCGTGGGGTTGCGAAACATGAATTAGGCGATTTAAGGGGTGCCATTGCTGATTACACAAAAGCAATTGAGTACGACCCGAACTATGCTTCGGCCTATAACAACCGTGGAACTGCCAAGGAGAGATTAAAGGATCATCAGGGAGCAATTTCTGATTACACAAAGGCAATTGAAATCAAGCCTATGTATGCAAGAGCGTATTTCAATCGTGGAACTTCCAAGGATGAATTAAATGATTATCAAGGAGCTATTGATGATTACACAAAGGCGATTGAACTCAATCCTACTTATTATAAGGCTTACACCAACCGCGGCATTACTTTAGAAAAAGCAGGTAATCTGAGAGGCGCCTGTAAGGACTGGAAAAAAGCAGTCGACCTTGGGGATACAAAGCCGATTGAATGGGTAAGAAGTCAGTGCTGATTTATGACGCTTTCTGATTTTAACGCTTTCAAGGCATACCCCCGTTAGCAATGGCGGGTTTTTATGACCTGAGCAGAGCGAGGAATACTTCAGGCAGTCACCTCTGACCCATGACCTTTAAACCCGCTTTTCACTGTTTCTGACTTAAGACGAGAAGGACAGTCTTATTACGTGGCATTTGGGATGGATCGGCTCAACAATCGGATGAGCAAAGAATCGGTGCTTGAGCGGGTTCAGCGCATGAAAGACGAGACGTTCCAAAGGCAAGGGTAAGTGGCAGCCTGCGCAGATGAGGCAAAAAGAACAACCAAGCCTCAAGGCCAATACGTCCATATTGGCCATCACACGTCGATCAAAAATGCACTCTACTCATCTTTATGGAGACATCAACGTGATACACTATTAGCGCAAAAGCTAGCAAACAGATCGCCAGATAATGGCCAGACGAATGAACAAGAATTCACAAAGAATCCTTAAAGGATCGGTCTTCTTCAGTGAGATACTCCTCAATCAAAGGAGAACATTCCCCACGCACAACAGCAGCGATTTCACGCTCTATATTTTCAATAAACAGCTGATTACCGTTTCGCTTTGCCACATCAAGCACGCTGCGCAGGCGTTTCAACTCTGCCAGTTGGTCTTCGTTCATCGGTCAATCAGATTGAACTCACTCCAGAATGCCAGATATCGTTCCATTGGAGAACGGAGAGACTGCCACTTTTGAACGGAAGAGCTGTCGTACAGCTGAATTTGATTGAACAGAAGCCATGCATCACACCAACAAGCTGGCCCTGTGATGACCAGCTTGTTCAGCATTCGGAGCGAAGATCAACGTTCGGCCAATTGTTGCCACTCTGTAGGCAGGATCTTGGCTATCAATTCAAATTGTCCATCACCCATTGGTTGCACGACATAGGCAACCCCCATCGGTGCAGGATAGATCCCGTTGGGAGGCTCAACGGCCATCGTCACGCCTTGAAAGGGATCGTCGTGACCAACGAGAAACGTGTTGGTACCATCCTCCGGAATTTGCGAGAGTAAAGGTGAGAGCCGGTCAGAGTATTTTTGATAATCCTCGGGCGTGCATTCAACGCAGGGAAGGAAGTTCAGATCTGGATTTTTTGTGTGCCTTCCGAATGCCAATTCGGCCGTATTATATGCACGGCAATACTCACTTGAGATCACGTCTCCAACCGGAATACCTGCGGTTTTAATTCCTTCGCCAATCAGCTTTGCATCTGCCTTACCAACGACACTCAATCGTCGCTGAGTACTGCAGTCCGAAAGATCAAGATCAGAGCTGACCTGATCGCCCCAGTCTTTATCTGTTTTGGCATGTCTTACATAAATCACATACCCACCATCACGCAAATTGCCCGCCAGCTGCTCATCTTCGAGTTTGTTGACGAAATCAGCATTTCTCTGTTCGCCGGTCATGGTAGTTTCGTTGACCTCATAGTCTTCAACACCGGATGCTTGAGCAACAGGCTGGTCCTGCATTGCCGAGTCCGTTGACTCCATTCCAGATGGATCACTCACCGATTCAGACGAACATGCCGCCATCAGCGCAAGAGCAGCAATGCATACAGCTTTCTTAAGCATTGATTCATGGATTTGAATGCAATTGATTGAAGCTGTGCTGAGGAATGGCCTGCATTGAGTAAGACACAGTCTGCCGTTACTCTTGATACACAAGCACTGTTGATGCGCTCGCTCGACATCGTGTCTCCAGCCAGAGAGCACCACCTGTTCGGCCAACCCCTGCAGGCATGACTACGTTGGAATTGAGACCAACGCAGCACATTGGCCATGGGGATCGACGAACTCACCGACTTCATGATGGCCAAGAGCGAGCTTCCCAAAAGCTTTTCAAGGGAAGAAATTTCCTCCTTGGCCGGTCAGCTCCAAATTGAAGAGCACCCGGCTGGTGAGACATTGATGCGGGAGGGCACACCTGCCTGCAGCCTGATGCTGCTGATTTCAGGGGAGGTGCGTCGCATGCTTGGCGATGTGGAACTCGATCTGCTCCATGCCGGTGAATTCCTCGGCAAAAGCATGCTCACCGATGAAGGCAGCCACTATGCCAATGCCGTGGCCACAGAACCAGTGGTGATCGGGCGTCTGTCGATCGAACATTACGGATTACTGGTGGTAGCGGCGCCGGTGGCCTCGCGGAAATTCAAGCAATATTTCTCAGACATCTACATCCAGGAAATGCACGAAAAGCAGGGGCTGGGCTTTGTGGATCACCGCAGCTACCTCGGCCTCGTGGCGCACAACGAGATGAAGGAAAGCCTGATGGAGTTTGCCAAGGCCCATGCAGAGAAACTCAAACGCTTTCATCTGGTAGCGACTGGCACCACTGGAATCAAATTGTATAAAGAAGTAGGACTGATGATCTCCAAGAAATTGGCATCGGGCCCGCTTGGCGGTGACCAAGCGATTGGGAAAATGATCTCGGAAAACAACATCAAAGGGCTGATCTTTTTTCGCGATCCTCTTTCTGCCCATCCCCACCATGCGGATATTGAAGCATTAGGTCGTCTCTGCGATGTGTATCAGGTGCCGATGGCCACCAACCCCGGTGGTGCCGCGGCTCTACTCAACTACCTGCTAGTCGACCACCCGGAAGAGCCTGCCATTCCCAACCGCGTGCTGGAAAAATACAAGAGTGCTCAGAAGAAGGTGGTGGAGCAGCCGGCACGATGATTCGGATCGTTCGCGATTGCCTGGATGTGATTCAAACGACCTGCCAAATGGTGTTGGGGTAGCTATAGCTTAGTTGTTCACAAAAACACCTATCACCATGAGTTACGACTGGCAGCAACATGTGCCAGACGAAGCTCTGAAATTTATTCCGGATCAAGTTTGCAAATCAAAATCTTGCAAAGGGACAGACAAGGGTGAATTCATCGTTGGCAACAGCAAAGCAAACAAAATCGATGGCCTTGGCGCCAATGATGCCATTGCTGGGGATGACGGTAACGACACCCTCATTGGAGGATCCGGTAATGACCACTTGGCCGGAGATCATGGCAAAAACACTCTCACAGGTGGTACTGGAAAGGATAAATTCTTTTTCCAGCTCGAAGACGGAAACCCCGGTCACAGCGTGATCACTGATTATGAAAATGGCGACAAAATTGTCGTCAAGGAGAAAATCTACAAAAACCTTAAGGTGTCAACTGTTAACGGTGACACAATCCCCAAATACAAAGGGAAAGAGATGGCGGTCGTCAAAGATGTCTCACTAAGCAAAGGTGACGTTGTTAATCAAGGCAAGAAAAATGTTGTTTTTCCAACTCCTCGACTCTCGGAAGAATTAAGCAGCGAATAGCAGAGCGACCCGCTCTCATTCCTTTCGGTTGTTGATACTTTTTAGTCAACAGGCGCTTGATGCCACCATCCTGATCTCTGAGCACGCTGCATGAGCTCTTCAGCGGTCAGCTCTTGGCCGGCATTTGCCGGCCTTTTCCTGCGCATCGGGGCCCTCGGTTTCGGAGGCCCCCAGGCCCATGTTGCGCTGTTGCGCGACGAAATCGTGGAGAACAAACAATGGCTGGATCCAGAGCAATTCGATGAAGGGCTTGGGCTCTGTGAAGCCCTGCCTGGCCCGATATCCAGCCAGATGGCGATTTACCTGGGCTGGCTGCATCGCGGCTGGGTCGGCGGCATCGTCGGTGGTACCTGCTTTCTGCTGCCAGGGCTTCTGTCCGTGCTGGTGCTGAGTGAGCTTTGGCGCAAAGGTCAAACCATGCCGAGCTTCACCTCGACCCTGCAGATCCTGCAACCGGTCATCGCCGCCATCATCTGGTCGTTTGCCTGGAAGCTGGTCAGCCAACGCAACGCTCCCTGGCAGATCGCGACAGCGGTTCTGGTGATGGCAGGCATGCTCCTGAGTCTGTTCGCAGCCGTACCGTTGCCGGTCGGCCAGCTGCTGCTGCTTGCTGGCCTGAGCCGTTTGGTCACAACCCAGCGCACTCGATCGGATGAAAACCATGAAGCCAGGATGATCCTGCCGCCACTTCTCCTGGCGCTGCAGCTGCCATGGCTATCCGGGCTGACGAATAAGGCCAGTGCCCAAGCAACCGGCCTGATGGCCAGTCTGTTCAGCGTGTTTTTCAAAGCCGGGCTGCTGGTGTTCGGAGGCGGCCTGGTGATCATCCCGCTCCTGGAACGGCAGGTGGTGGAGCGGGGCTGGCTCAATGCCTCGGGCTTTCTTGATGGGGTGGCCATCGGTCAGATCTCACCTGGACCGGTCGTTCTCACGTGCAGCTTTGTGGGTTACCAAGCCGGCTGGGCTGAAGGAGATCTCCCATCAGCGTTGCTCGGTGCAACCGCCGCAACGCTTGGCATCTTCTTACCGAGCTTTCTGTTCATCCTTGTGGGCACACCGATTCTTCGACGATTGCGACAGCAGCCCCCGGTCCAGACCTTCCTCGCCGGGTTAACGGCCGGTGTTCCCGGGGCCGTAGGCGGCGCTGCCTTGCCATTGACGCTGACCGCGCTGCAGACAGGAGCACCTCTGGTGCAGCTTCCGCTCTTCGTCGCGGCCTTGGGTCTGAGCATCAGCGACAGAATGAAATCGCTACCGCTCATCGGCATCACACTGCTGATTGGCGTTCTGTATGGATGGTTGAGGTAGGTGGACCTGTTTCTCGTCGTTCTGGGGGGGCGCATCAAAGGCTGCCATGTGGAGTTGCACGACGTTCGCTGGGTGGTCGGCGACAGCATTGAAGACACCATCCCAGAGCTCAAACGCCAGTGGTTTGGTACACGCCGCGGCCTGCATATCGACAGCTATCGCAGGATCCGAGCAGTCGACGGTTATCAGGTCTCGATCAGCAGGAACAATGCTGCTCCCACGGAACAGGCCATGAAGTTGTGGTTCGTCAATCTCGGTGCTTACAGCCCTGCAGAGATGGCGGAGCAACACCGCTTCGGGGTTGTGGCAGCACGCTCATCCCAGGCCGCCAAAGCCAGGGCCAAAAAGCAGTGGCTTGATGGGATGGAGCAGATTCACAAGGATGATCTCCACCCGCTCGATCCGAACACAGGGATCGACGATCTATTGCCAATCGACGGCAACGGGGCCTGGCAGGTGGTGCTCACGCCCGACAATGCATCAAGTTCCAGCCCAGACACACCGGATTGGTATGGGTACTGGGTGATCTGAGCTGCCAAGCCACAACGTGATGTTCTGGACCCCTTATGCCGACTGGATTTACACCGTGGTGAGCCTGAGCGGCCTGGCCTTGATCTGCTGGCTGGTTCTGGGTCGAAGCCAATCCCGCTGATTCAACCCGCGATGGCCTCCATCTTTGGCTGCAGCAGAACATCACGGGCGTTGTTGAATCGCGTCATCGTCTCTGGATCACCGCCCTTGTCCGGATGGTGTTGCACGGCCAGCTGCTTATGGGCCCGCTTCACCTGCTGTTCACTCAAACGTCCGGTCAGCGGCAGATCAAGGGCCTGGCGAGCCTTGATCGCCTTGAGATCAGGATCACGGCCCATCGGGCACTTTTCACGGCGATGGTTGGATGTTCCAGGCTTGCGCCTGCCTTTGCTGCCGCGTTTTGCACCACCTGAGGCAGCACCTGCAAAACCTCTGCCGGAGCCTCCAAACCCTACTTTGTCTGCCACAGATCGATCCTCGGGAGTGGCCCAGAATGCCTGATCGCATGCCCCGGGCCAGGAGGTCTGGCGCTGCAAGCCGTCAAATCACGGACGGAGCATTGATCAGAGCGCACTGTGGCGTTTCGATCAGGTCGTAGCCGCTTCGGATGCGACTGGAGGCTGGATCAAGAATCTTGCTGAGTCTCTGACCATCAGAGGTGGCCTCCAGCACGATCTGCTGACCGATCAGGACAATACGAAACGTCCAGGGCAAAACACCGGGCAATGTAAACGTCATACAGGGATGCGAATGCCTCAACCATGCCTTAAACACATCCCACGTCCATCCCCCAAAAGGGTGAATTGAGTTAAGTGCTGCGCTGATTGTTCAGCATCCCTTCAGGATGAAAATCAGCACATCAATGCATTGCTTTCTGCCAGCATCTTCGGCAGGTCAGCGAAAGGATTTTGATGGCACCAGAACGCGTCTGCGACTACCCGCGTCCGCCCCGCCTCGAGCCCAGTGACGAGCACATTCGCGTCGTTGCTCTTGGAAAGACCCTTGTGGAAACAAACAGAAGTCTGCGTGTTCTGGAAACCTTTCATCCGCCCACCTATTACCTGCCACCGGACGCGATGTGCCGAGAGATGTTGAAAGCGGTGGGTGGACGCCCCTCCTTCTGTGAGTGGAAAGGTGTGGCGAGCTATTTCAATGTTGTTGTCGGGGACAGGACGCTCGAGCGGGCGGTGTGGACCTACCTCAGCCCGTCGGAACGCTTCCGGGATATGGCCGGATGGTTTGCGCTCTATCCACAGAGAATGGATGGCTGCTGGGTGAATGACGAGCTGGTGACGCCCCAGCAAGGCGGTTTCTACGGAGGCTGGATCACCAGCAGAGTGGAAGGACCGTTCAAAGGCGATCCCGATCACCCTGAACTCATCTGATCCAATCAGTTCAGTTCAGGGCAGGCCAGGTCAACCGAGAGGCTTGCGCGCCACAACCGCAAAGAAGGGATCGCCATTGCCACCCAGCAGGCCCATAACGCCTGCAGAACGGGTCTGCTCGGCCACGATCTCAGGTTTCGGCCAACCCTGGGCCATCAGCACCTGGGCCACATAGGTGAGGTGTTCGCGGTCGTCCCCATCAGTCCACACCTGGGGCGCTTTGGTGAAAAACATCCGATTGCTGAACGCCACGATCAGGGTGCCGTTCGCACGTGTGATGCGAAGCAGCTCCGATGCAACGGTTTCCGGCTGCTGAAGGTACTGCCAGCCAGCCACGATCAAGGTGGCATCGACACTGGCATCGTCGAGCGGCAGACGCTGATCTTTGTTGAGGTTCTGCACCCAATGACGATCGAGGCGTGGATTGGCAGCCAGTTCCTCCTGATTGAGTCCATGGCCAACGACGCTCTGATAGTCGACATCTTCAGGTAGATGGCTCACCCAGCTGCTCATCAGATCAAGAACCACTGCGCAAGGAGGAATCCGCTGGCGATACAGATCCGTGAGCCGCTCGCGGAAACCGGCATCGAGATGATGCACAAAGCGCGGTTCGCTGTAGAACAGCGCATCGTCGCTGCCATCCAGCTTGTAACGCTGGGAGTCTTCAAGAACCCGGACGACCGCCATTGCTCAGCCGAGATCGAGATACCAGCGCACCATGCCAGCAAGCTGACCGGCAATTCCCCGTCCGCTGATCAGCTCGCCGATCAGCGCAGCGATAAACCCCACCATCGCGGCTCTGCCGTTGAGCCGTTCCACCGCTTCCAGGGCCGTGCTGTTCCAGGGACGTGCCGTGGTGAGCGACTCACCAAAGCGCTCCGGTGCCTCGTATTTGAACTGGGGCTGAGTCATGCCTGAGAACAGATCCAGCGAACCCTACCGGCAGTTCCGGCGCGACCGGGATAAGTCGTCCAGGCATCAGAGGCATCACGGCGTTCCAGAGCGCCTTGGTCACAGAGGGCCCGCATCCGGATCAGACGCACGGTCCAGGTCGGCTCATCCTGACGCCGAAGCAACAGGGCAGCGAGAAAAAGCACTGTGTTGTCGCGCCGCTCGAGGTCGCGCAGATATTCCGCTGCCTCTGCTTTGGGATTGGTCATGGCATCGATGAAGATCCAGCCATTCGGTTCCAGACGTTCTGACGCCTCAAGGTCCTGACGAATAGAGCGCCAGGCCGCAGGCTCCGCAGAGGGGGACCATTTGGCCAGAGCTGGTCCCACAACCAGCCAGGGAACAACGGCAACAACAGACAAACAACGCCGGATGGCCATCAAACCCATGAGCATGGATGTAAGGGAACAGGGATGACCGTGCCACAGACCCGTGATCAGCTGATCGACAAGCTGCAACACCAACCGAAGGATGCGGACATCCCCGGCCTCGTTGGGGCCATTGAAGCGGAACAGGCAGCGGATCTCAATCAGGACATCGCTCTGCTTGCAGGGGTCTGGGAGTTGCGCTGGAGCAGCTCAACGCAGCCCTGGCTGAAGCAGGCACCCTGGCTGGACAATCTCCAGGTGCTCGATCCGGAGCGGGGGCGTGGTTGCAACCTGTTGAGGCTGCGCGGGCCCCTGGCAGCCATGGCCGGCATCAGCGTGCAGGCCGACATCCGCCAGCTGGACAAGCAACGGGTGGAGGTGCTCTTCCGTCGCGGCGGCTGGGTGGGGCCCCAGCTACCGGGTGGGAACCGCCTTCAACTGCTTCGTGAGGTGCAGCAAAGCTTCCCGGCCTGGCTGGACATCACCGTGCTGGACCGGCAACTGCGCATCTGCCGCGGCAATGCCGGCACCACCTTCGCGTTGCTGCGACGCGACGACCTCAATCTCGAGGAATTCTTCGACAGCAGGGTGGCACAAGCAGACGCGTGAAGGCCCCAGGACCTATTGCCCTGAGACGCGATAGCGTTTAAAGCAACATTCCACCCGCAGGACGCGTTACCGAGGTGGGCTCGTCGGAAGCCCCGAGAATCTGGGCAGATTACGAATCGGGTCGCAAAGCCTCACCACCTCTTCAGGAAAAAGAATGAAATCCTGCAGGAGTGCCGATGTCATATGAATCACCATGTCGCGCTTCGGGTGATCAAAAACCTTCAGGTAATACGTCTCCAGGAGCGCATCTATTTTGTCGGGTCCGACAATCCCCTCCTCAATCAAGGAGCAATGGTGATTGGTCATCTCAACACTCTGCAAGGTGCCAATCACCTCGCTGAGTTCCCTGTTGTTCGAGTACCGATCAACGGCCTCAAGCCAGGTTTTGTTGAATTCAGTGATCTCCTCGTCACTTGGTGGGACCTGTTGCGCCTGGACAGGATGGATTGGTGCAGACAACAAAAAACCAAACAGCAAAACCAATGTTTTCACGGCGCAAAACCACTGAACAGACGTTGAACGATAGCCCTCAAAAAATTGAATTTTTACAACCTTTTGAGCCATTCAATAGGACTGCTGGATGAGATGATCCGGCCGCAGCCAGCGCCCATCACGTTCTCAGAAGATGTGCGTTCCTAATGAACCACTGGACGATGGGTGGGTGCAGTGCCATTGAGAGCATTGCGCCGTCCACCGCTGGCCGGATAGCGGACCGTCGTTCCATCATTCAACAGAAACACTCGGAAACCGTCCTCAACAGAAATCACAGCATCGGCTTTGAATTCTTGGTTCTTTCCATAGGTAAATGCTGCCGACTGATCGCTCAACCACTCAACAGAAAAGTAACCATGGTCGAAGTTAATTCCGCCATAAATGGCACCACCACTCCCATAGGCGCAAGGTTATTGCGCGTTATTGATAAAGCAAACTGAATACTCAACGCAGCGTGTGCCCGGTACGCAGTAGCGAAATGACGCATCTGCCACACTTGCATCCGGATTGACAATCGCAAACAACGTCGAGATGGCGATTGGAAAACCCAATTGTCTCTGAACTGTCGATGCCAATGTCATGGCTTTGATGGCGTAGGTCTTCCGTGCATGGCAATGATTCAGTCAGTTTTTCAGGGCCTTCACTTAAATCGCGACCCCTGCGGGCGCAACAAGAATCGTCTCAACGGCCCGAGATTGCAAGCAAAGCAACAACACTGAAATGCCACGTTTCGCTCTTCACAAGAGAACAATGGTCAACATTTCCATTGGTTTGCTGCTGTTCACGGCCACCCCTGCCATGGCGCAGCTCAAAGCCCCAGGCCCTGCCAACAACGTGACCGACACGGGCCAGGGACTCATTTGCTCCCTGGACAACGGAATCAACGTTGCCAAAGGGGAAGGACCTTGCCCGGACTATCTGGGGGTCTGCGCCCATGAAGACGGCGCCTAGACGCCTTGCTATGCATGCACACCAATGGGCAACGGCCGTCCAATCCGGTAACGACTTGGCTGTCGCCGTGCTGTTGCCCCCGCTCTGAGCCCTGCCGAAGAATGTCGGCCAGGATGCCCCAACTCCCTCAGCGCCAAGATCGAACACTGTGGAAACACCAAGCGCCCTGCTGCAACGGATCACTGGCATCACCGGGATGGAGCAGGGCAAAAGACGGCTGGTTCTGCTGTTCACACAACTCGGCGATTTCGATTCCACGGAGTACGCCCAGGCCCTTGTGCCGGCACTGCCGGCCATTCACCGCGCCGGCATCACCGTTCAGGCTTTTGCCATTGGCGACGAGCAAGGGGGCGATCGTTTCTGCGAGTTCACAGGTTTTCCACGAGAGCAATTACAGACGGAGGGAAATGCGGACCTGCATCGTGCCTGCGGGCTGTACGAAGGACTGAACAGTGGTGCGGGAGCCTGGCCAGACCTGCTGCTGATGTGTACGGGAATCGGATCTCCAGGAACCCTGGCAGAAGTGTTTCGGGGGTACCGGGGCGATCGAAATGCACCACAGCGCTTTGACAACTCTCTGTTTCGCTTTGCCGGAGGAGATGGCTTTCAGCGGCCGTTCGAGCTCGCCACCGTGCGACTCAACAACATGGTGGAAGCGCTGGGACACTGGAAGCAGTACGTGCCGGACGACCGCTACATGGCCCAAAGAGGTGGCACCTTCCTGCTTGAGAGCGACAACACACTTCTCTATGTTCACCGCGATAAGGGCATTCTCGGATTCTCAGAAACGATGGGCCGACCCTTGAGCTTCCTGGATGCTTACCTCTGAATGAACGCAAGACCACTCGTCGCAATCCTGTTGTTGATCGGAGCAGGAATGGGACTCTCAACCCCGTCCTTGTCCATGACGGAGTGCGAATTCATCAAACGCACCATGAACAAACTGGGGCGTGAAATGAGCATCAACCGGGCGTTGATCGCCTCCGGATTGGATGAAGACATGGAGACCAAAGCCAGCGAGCTCCTGTCGCAACAGACCAAGGACTACAGGCTGGCCAAACGCCAGTACAAAAAAGCACGCTGCGAAAACATCTGGGATCAACGCTGATCACAGGACTCATTCAGCCTGATCAACCCGATCAGGTGTCACTTTGATCGAGCGACGCCCGGCGCCTCTCCACCTGCACGAAGATCAACCAGGCCAGGCTGGCCAGACTGCCACCAAACCAGTCACTGCGCAACAGCTCCACGATCGCAATGGTGCTGGCTCCGATCCGAAGTCCTCTGAGCAGCAGATCAGTCAGCGGTGGCGTGCGTCGCGGTTCAGACTCCATCGACAGAACAACCGAATGGTGCGAGCTGAACAGTCTCTCAGGCTCTCAACGCCGAGGAGTCTCAACGTGGCAACGAAAAATTCTTCGAAAGAAAGAAAATTGATCGTTTTGATACCTCCTGGGCTAATTCTGCTAGTCAAAATGGAGAAAAAGGGGAGTAATGGCTCCGAGGAAAGCACAAAATTGCATGCTTCTCGGAGTTGCCCTCCTGTCCCTGACGGGAGGTTGCGGCCTGCACCACTACGCCGAAGGCAGCGGGCGTAATCAAACCTTTGAGAGCCAGGAAGAAGCGAGTCAGGCAGCCAAAAACTGGATCAAGGATGGCGGGATCTACACGGTTCGGTTGCGTCGATCACAACTCCTGGACGTGCCAAGGGACCCATCTGAGGTGGACGATGACACCAACGCCATGCTTGAAATCGAAGCTGGTGAACGGGAGAAATGCCTGAAGATGCTGGAAACGATCGAAAGCGCAGATGAGCACAAGGCCTGCCTGGACAAATTCTTCTCAACCAAGTCCACGGATTCCATCCCCACCACCAATGTTGAGAAGGTGAATGTGATCATCAAGGAGGAACGTTTCCGGCGGGATTGCCGACCGCTGTTCACGAGCACGGCTGGCTACGTCTGCGGCGAACACGACATCGAAGAAGGTGCCGTCATCAGCGAACGCGAGGAGCGCAACCTGCGAGCCAACCTCAGCCTGACCTATTTCTACGTTGAAAAACAGGACGCCTGATCGCTCAAACAACGAGGATGACTAAAACGCCGGGCCATGTTCAATGCCGAGACCATCCTCGCGCTCGAGCAGAGCGCCCGCAGCCAGGGCAGTGAGATCCAACCGACCTCTCTCGTTGGCGTTTGGCGGCTGAAACAGACCTGGACACGGGACGGGAATCGACCATCACCCGGTACCGATCCCCTGTTACGCAGCCTCGGGGCCCAGTTCAGCCTTTCAAGCAGCGACGATGGCTGGGAGATCGTCAACCAGGTGGTGCTGGGAGCCCTGCAATTGCGATTCGAAGGGCCAGCAAGACTCAGCGGTTCGCGCCCCCTGCTGGTCTTCCATTTCCACACGGTGAAGCTGATGCTCGGCGGCATCACCCTGCTCAACCGCTCGATTCCGGAACCACCACGCCAACGCCAGCCCTTTTTCGCCTTGATCGCCACAACAGCTGACGGGCAATGGCTCACGGCACGCGGTCGAGGCGGCGGGCTGGCGCTATGGATGAAATCAGCGTTGCCTTCGCAATGACCTACGCCGTGGCCCTGGCCATGCTTGAGCGTGATGGCCAGTGGTTGCTGCAGCTGCGCGACGACATCGACACCATCATCTACCCAGGCCATTGGGGATTGTTCGGAGGACACCTTGATCCCGGCGAAACAGCCACCGACGCCGTGATGCGGGAGCTCCGGGAGGAGATCGATTGGACGCCGCGGATGCCACTGGAGCTTTGGTTCAGTCACGACAACGGCATCCGGATCACCCATGTTTTCCGTGGATGCCTTGATGTCCCCCTGGTTCAGTTGCAACTGCTCGAAGGTCAGGACCTCAAACTCGTCAGCCTCGAGCAAATGCAGCGCGGGCAGGTGTGGAGTGATCACTGCGGAGAACACCGACCGATTGCTCCCGGGCTGCAGATCGTGATCGAGCGCTTGATCTCGGACGGCGATGGCTGAGATCTGGTTCGATGCCCAACGGGTCGAGGCCAGGCTGAGCGGACGTCCTGTGATCAGCGACCTCAGCCTGCAGCTCCGGCTGGGTGAGTCGACAACCGTCCTGGGGCCGAACGGGGCGGGCAAAAGCACTCTGGTGAAGCTGATCGAGCGCAGCCTGTATCCGATCGTGACGCCGCAATCCCACCTCCGGTTGTTCGGCAGCAGCACGGTGAACCTCTGGCACCTGCGCCGCAGGCTCGGCGTGGTGAACAGTGAACTGGAAACCCGCTTTCCGCCTGGAATCAGTTCCCTGGAGGTGGTGCTCAGTGGCCTGTTCGGATCAATGCGACTGGGTCGTGATCAATCACCTGAGGCCGGGCAGATCGCCGCAACCCAGGCGCTGCTGGCACGACTGGATCTCAGCGCGATCGCGGATCAACCCTTCGGAAAGCTCTCCGATGGCCAGCGACGCCGGCTGATGATTGCTCGCGCCCTCGTCCACACTCCCGAGGTGTTGGTGCTTGATGAACCCAGTCGAGCCCTTGATCTGAAGGCGTGCCACCAACTGCTGAGAACGCTGCGGGAGCTGTGCCGAGGCGGCACCACGCTGGTGCAGGTGACCCATCGCATCGACACCATCGTTCCGGAGATGCAGCGGGTTGTGTTCATGGATGGCGGCACAATCGCGAAAAGCGGCTCCACAACTGAATTATTGAGATCTAAAGAACTGAGCGAGCTGTTCAAAACGCCGTTAGAAGTAGTTGAAAAGAACGGCTTCCGTCAAGCCTTACCTGGATCTGCATAGACCTGCATTGACATCAGAGGCACTTTTGTCAAGGTGTTGTCAACGAGACTGTTAGAAGTGACCCATGCCTAGGACCTCTGCTGGAGCCGTTTGGGAACAAGGCTTCCGCTCATCAATCCGAACCTCACCAGGGCTTGAAGGCTGATTTATGGGGTTGTAGTCAGACTATTGAAGCAATAAAAATCCCCTGTCAGTGCAGGGGCTTTGAGGTCTTATATTGCTGTTTGTCCAGATCAACCACCAAAACACTGACATATCAAAACCCACAGCCTCTTTGACCGTACTGTGTGCAAATAATGGTGTTTGTACCTGGATTTCGGCCACCGCCAGCTGCGCTTTCCAGCTCCTCGTCTGACAATTCTACCGATTCCAATTGCATTGATTGAATATCTTCTGCGGTAATTGAAAACCCTGCATCTTTGGCGATTTCAACAGCAGCTTCAGGGGACGTTGCTGCCTTGAGCTTCTCCTGAAGGCTGGTGTCGCTTTTGACCTTTTCTAGAAAGGTTTTGAGTTGCTCTTCTGACATTAGTGATGGACGGCGTATGTGCTGTTGATGGCAGGATCAGTGGACAGGTGATGTTCCATGTGGCACAGATCACCTCGCAATAAAAACGCCGCCATTACTGACGGGAAAAGCGTTGAAAACATTTCAATCAGATAGCATCAGACGTCAGCACTGATTTCTTACCCATTCAATCGGCCTGGTATCCCCAAGGTCGACTGCCTTTTTCCAATCTCGGCAGGCGCCTTTTAGATTACCTGCATTTTCCAAAGAAATGCCGCGGTTGATGTAATACTCTGCATCATCAGGATCGATTTCTATTGCCTTTGTAAAGTCATTAATAGCTCCTAGATGATCTTTCAATTCGCTCTTGATAGTGCCACGATTGCTATAGGCGTACGCATAGTTAGGGTTGTACTCTATCGCTTTTGTGTAATCAGCAATTGCGCCTCGATAATCTTTTAAATTGTCTTTTGCAACCCCGCGATTGTAATAGGCAGCTGCAGATCGAGGATACATCTCGATCGCTTTTGTGAAATCAGCAATTGCCCCTTGATAATCTCCACGATTCGTTTTTGCGATCCCTGAATTGAACCAGTCCTGAGCACTTTGTGCATAGGCTGTCTGCGTTGACAGCAACCCTGCTCCAATTCCAGCAACAGGAGTCAGCCCTACCAGCAACGGGCGTCCTATCGGCAAGAACAAGGCCAAGGCCGCAGCATAGGCAGTTGTAACGCGAGGCATCCTGAGAGCTGCATGACTAGCCCATCTCTAGCCCTTATTGACGATCTTTGTCTGTATCTGATCTGCAAATACAGAAAACCCCGCCATTGCTGACGGGGATAAGTGTGAATCTTGCCAGGTATTGAAGGCTGATTTATGGGCTTTTTGGGGTGATTGATACTTAATCAAGTCCAATCCATCTGATACCCATATGGGTTTAGGTAGATGTTGATTCAAATTATTCGACATGAGGGAACTCGCAATAGGGAGGAAAGCTGAGTTTCGCTGAATTTACTTGGCATCCTCCCGCCACTTGTTCAAGTTCATGATCTGACAATTCTACCGTTCCAGATTGCATTGATTGAATATCTTCTGCGTTAATTGAAAACCCAGCTTCTTTGGCAATTTCAATAGCAGCTTCAGCTGAGGCTGTTGTATTGAGCTTCTCCTGAAGACTGGTGTCTGCTTTGAGCTTCTCCAGGAAGGCTTTCAGTTGCTCTTCTGACATCGGTGATGGAGGTTGTATGTGCTGTTGATAGCAGTATCAGTGGACAGGTGATGTTCCATGTGGCACAGAGTACCTCGGAATGAAAAACCCCGCCATTACTGACGGGAAAAGCGTTGAAAACGTTTCAATCAGATAGCGTCAGATTTCAGCACTGATTTCTTACCCATTCAATCGGCTTTGTATCCCCAAGGTCGACTGCTTTTTTCCAGTCTCTACAGGCACCTTTAAGATCACCTTTTATTTCTAAAATAATGCCGCGGTTAGTGTAAGCCATATAAAATCTGGGGTTTACTTCAGTTGCTTTTGTGTAATCAGCAATAGCTCCTTGATAATCCCTTAATTGCCCTAGTCAATACCACTATTGAAGTGGGTGACTGGATCATTAGGGTCGATTTCTATTGCCTTAGCGTAATCAACAATAGCTCCTTGGTAATCCTTTAATTTACTCTTAGCAATGCCACGACTGATGTAGGCATGAGCAGAATCAGGGTTGTACTTAATTGCTTTTGTGTAATCAGAAATGGCCCCACTTAAATCGCCTAATTCATATCTCCTCAACCCACGACCGTGATAGGCATCCGCATACTGAGGGTTAATTTCAATTGCCTTCGTGTAATCAGCAATTGCTCCTTTGTAATCCTTTAAGTGGTGCTTGGCAATCCCTCGATTTATATAGGCATCCGCATACTGAGGATTAATTTCAATTGCCTTCGTGTAATCAGCAATTGCTCCTTGATAATCTCCACTCATTGCTTTTTCGATCCCTGAATCAAACCAGTCTTGAGCACTTTGTGCATAGGCTGCCTGCGTCGAGAGCAACCCTGCTCCAATTCCAGCAACAGGAGTCAGCCCTACCAGCAAGGGGTGTCCTATCGGCAAGAACAAGGCCAAGGCCGCAGCAAAGGCAGTTGTAACGCGAGGCATCCTGAGGGCTGCATGGCTAGTCCATCTCTAGCCCTTATTGACGATCCCTGTCTGTATCTGATCTGCGAACAGAAAAACCCCGCCATTGCTGACGGGGTGGTGTGTGTGAGGTTTTGTCGGGAGATGGATAGCGACAACATCAGCGCTCCCTGCTTTTCCCCAAAGGGTCTTGTATTGCTTTCAGCCTGTAGGCATCAGGCTTCCCGACAAATCAATATCAAATCAATTAATCCAATACTTGATTTGACCAGATTCAGTAATAGTTGTGCTCAACATTCCCTCGGCCTCCAGGTGTTCTACCAAGCTTTTAACGCGCTTCGGATCGATGCTTGTTTTTACTGAGATCAATGCAACTGTAATAGGCTTGTCAACACAAGCCTTGAGAATTGCTTGTTCATCACTTTTTGAAGCCGCATCGTCAGCTTGGGGGCCTTTTATTTCTGAAATGGCTGACTTGATACTCTCGCCTACATTGACTACAACTTGTTGCTGGGCCAATGGAGAAGAGTAGGCACCTGGCAGGTTGTACCCACGGTTTCTGTTGTATTCGTCGACCATCTCTGAAATCAGAAATAGATCTACGAGTTGACCAATCCCAAATACCCCAAATGTGAACAGGTACAGCAATCCAGATCCAACCTTTCCTACATATAGCCGCTGAATACCTGCTGCCCCAAAGAAAATAGCTGCCCAGCAAAGAACGGCAACTTCTTTTTGTTTCGCAGGCTTGACGCCGTGAGTAATTGCTCCAGTCATTTTCTTTTTTTATTTTGTTGGACTCTCGCCACGGACACATTCACAATCCTCAGGATTAGCTCAAAACAAATCCCCCATTCGGGGGAATCAAGGTGAGAACTAGCTGAGCGTCCCCATAGCGGCGCCAACCGACAGATCGATTCATTCCTGTGCGGGGAACCCCTACCGATGCCATCCGAGATGGCTGTCCAGACTTCACCGATGCCCCGGTACCGACCCAATCCCAACGATCAACCTGTGAGTGCAGGGGGTAAGGGTTGGCTTGTGAATTCCGATCAGAACAAAGTTGTTCAGTTCAAACCCGATACGCCAACGGCTCATGCGGAATGGGTGATCCTGAGGACGTTTCACTGGCGACCTCCTGATTACCCAATCCCGCAGACCCGGCGACGGATGCTGCGACATAACGCCATCGGGGAATTGGAGATGAAGCTGAAATCAGGCGAGTGGAAGCGTGGCCAACCCAAATAGAGACGGTCAGTAGCGCCAGCAAGCGCATCCAGGCAAAGCTCAGCATGATGTAAGGATTGACTCCTGATCCATGCTCCGCCGCCTCTTCGTCGGACTGCTGGGGACTGCGGTTTCTATCGCCCTACTGCCAGCTCGCGCTAAGTACTGCGACAACCAACCCACAGCTCGGGCTCTTATTGCCCCATGGAATGCTGCCGACCAGGAGTTCCTTGGAGGACGCACAACGATTCGCTACTACTTTGAAATGGGACGACGTCCCTATCAAGTGGTGTTCGGAAATGCAAAAGGAGAAATCATCCCCGGCTCCCAATGGCAAATCATCAAGTCGGATCCCTTCTATAAAAAAGAAAAAAACTTAGGCATCAAGCTGATCAGAGCCACTGATCGGTTGATCAGTCTTGATTTCAGGGAAGTTCAGCGTGCCGAAGATGCAGACTTAGTCATTATTGGATACTGCGATAAGAACGACCAAAAAGAGGGAGCTGTTGCTCAGAACGCTCAAGGGACCCAATACTTCATGATCTTGAATGGGTGTCGAGGAATAGCTACAGGGCAAGAAGATCCCGTATGGTTATTTCTGCATGAGTTTGGCCATGCCCTTGGCCTTGAACATCCCTTTTCAGATGAAGATGGGGATTGTCTTTATGACAATCAGCCCTTTTCAAATGCTTCTGCACACGCAGGGATGACGGTGATGGCGTATAAACCTAGGCCAGGTAGACCGCCTCGTTTTTTCACTGCTTACGATATTGCCGTACTTCAGAGAATCTGGGGCCCTGAATGACCGAGCTGATAGCGTGTTCAATACGGCAAAAAACTTCTCAGATAGTGCCTTGTCTTCAATGACGACATAACATCTCTGGACACGAGTCGTCGTAGAAACGAGACCGCTATTGGGTAATGATAATTTTTAGTCGGTGGTCAGACGGATGTTGAGCCATAACGCCATCGAGGCCTGGGAGGCGATGCTGAAAACATGGTGGGAACGCTGTTCTCCGCTTGTGAGATGACGAAGACCAGCACGACTGTGGGCTTAGCGATTCACTCCGGCTTATCGATCTCAGCTCAACAATGACCTGGATCTCAGACCTGTCTGGATGCTGTGGTCTTGGTCAAACTGAACCTTTGCGACCAAGGGCCCATGCCAGAGGCCAACATGACTCACGTTGAGCTGACGTGTCTTCAGGGTCTGGCGGATCTTGAACAGTTGGAGGGTCCATGGCTTGATGGCATGGTCACCGGTGACCCCGAGGTGACGGCAACCACGATGCGCCTGCTGCTGGCGCACATGACCTGGAACAGCAAGCGACTGCTGGGGGCAATGGTGCTGGATCGGATGGACGCCGAAACGTTGTCAACGCGGGCCGAATTCCCAGATAGTTGTCAACGCTTTGTCAACGCACTGGATTCAGCCACCCGAAGCAATCCCCAAGAATAAGCTCACCGCAAAGGTTCAGGGCGAATGAAAACACTGCGAAGCCAGTTCGCTGGTGCAGGTGACCCATCGCATCGACACCATCGTTCCGGAGATGCAGCGGGTGCTCTGTCTGAACGCTGGAGCCGTCGTCGGAGACGGCGCGCCGGAGGAGATGTTGACAACCGAGCGGTTGAGCAAGCTGTTCGACACCGACCTCCAGGTGGTTGAGGCCAACGGCTACCGGCAGGTTCTGCCGCGCTGATTTTGGAGGTGGAACGGCTGTCAGGCCAGCCAACGGGTGATCACGGTGCCGTCATAGACGTGGCCGGAAGCTTCGACAATCGGCTTGGTCTGAGGGTTGGTGAACACCTCATAGAGAACGTTCTCCGGCCCCTGAAACATCACGGTTGCTCGTTCGGGATCGTTCTGACAGACGCCGATGTAAAACGTGCGAACGCCCATCTCGGCGAACATCGCCTGCTGCTCCGGTGCGTTCATGTGCTCGCGGTAGGCCTCGAAAGACCTGCTGAGCCGGAAATCAAGAACGGTGGTTTCAGTCATGTTTGTTTCAGTCATCGACTGGCGGCGAGTGCATCCATTGAATCTCACTCACTGGGCTTTGTAGGCCTTCACCGCCTGACGCAGGGTCGGATAGGTCAGGTCGCTCACGGATGTGATGGTTTCACCCATCCGCTGCAAGCGGTTGAGAAACTCACTTTGGCGTCCAGTCCCACCGCAGGACTCAGTCCCGCCAATTCGGCGTAGGCAATCGAAACCGGTAGGGCGACCGCTGCCACGGACAGGCCGGCGAAAAGGTCATGACTGACATCGGTTCGAAAGCGATAGCGATGCAGGGCCGTCAAGCCAGGCATCAGGTCAGTGAAGCTGACCAAGCAGAGAACACACTCCTGCCGACAGGATGGTCATGGCAGAAAGCCTGCGCAGCGTTGGCAAGACCTGCTTAAGAGCTCAGATTGCCGTGACGCCGCAGCACCCCGTGGCGAGGGGCCAGCAGGAACGCGAGCAGAAACTGGGCGGTCTGGACCAGAACGATGCAACCGGCGGGATCACTGTCTGTCCAATAACAGATGAACAAGCCCAACACACTCGACAACACACCACTGGAGACGGCCAGCAGCGTCATCCGGTCAAAACGATCCGTCAGCAGATAGGCCGTGGCACCAGGGGTCACCAACATGGCGACCACCAGAATGATTCCAACGGTTTGCAGGCAGGCCACAGCCGCCAGAGACAGCAGACCGAGCAGGGTGTAGTGCAACTGGCCGGTGTTGATCCCAATCGATCGCGCATGGGTGGGATCAAAACAGAACAGCATCAGATCCCGCCGCCGCAGCAACAGCACGACCAACACGAACAGGCAGATCCCCAGGGTTTGCCAAAGATCATCCAGAGGAATTCCGAGCACATGTCCAAACAGGATGTGGTCGAGATGAATGTGGCTGACTGTTTTTGATCGCAAAACCAATCCGAGGGCAAAGAAGCCTGTGAACACAAGCCCGATCACCGTGTCTTCCCTGACCCGTGATTTCTGCTCGACGAATCCAATCGCCGCGACTGAACCGATGCCGAACACCAAAGCACCCACGGAGAGAGGAAAACCAAGGGCGTAGGCCAGCACCACTCCGGGCAGGACCGCGTGGGAGACGGCGTCCCCCATCAGGGCCCAACCCTTGAGGGTCATGTAGCAGGACAACAACCCACAGACGCCGCCAACAACCGCACTGACGAGGAAAGCCCTGAGCATCCATGGTTGACTGAGGGGTTCCAACATCCAGGACATCAGCAGAACGGTGAAGCCGGAGTCAATGCTGACAGTTGAGCGGTCGCATCACCCAGGCCTGCGGAACGCCATGGCCCCCTGAGGCAGCTGAATCTGGACATCCCGTTCAGCATTCACTTCCCAGAAACCCTCGTAACGCTGACCGCGAAGGAAAACCTCCACAGACGAGTCGTCCCAGAGAACAATCGCGCGCTTCACCCCACTGGGCTCAATCACGTCGTACACCAGGTTCCCGTTGGCATTCACTCTCGATGAAACGGTGCACTGAAAGCCTGTGAACTCCTCGCCACCGCGTCGCATCTGGAACCAGCACGTGGACGAATCCGGAGACGTGGCATTCACACCGCGTGATTGCCCCGTCCTGCGTTGATCGTCGGCATTCGCGAGCGCAAGGCCATCGGACTCGATCTCATCAGTTTCGGACGTGTCGAAAGGGGAATCCTGGGGTTCATCGCGATCACCATCAAGAGATTCCGGGCTGGGTTGAATCGCCAGCTCCTCCTCCGCAAGAGCATCATCCTCAAGGGCAAGGGCTTGCAGCTGTTGAACGTCCGGCAGGATCAAACCTGCGATTGTCCAGTTGCCAAGCCCCTGGCGAGTCATCTCAAATCCGAGCTTCACGCCGGGCTCAAGACGGCCTGAAACCAGAAACTGATTCATGCCCACATAGGCCATCTCAACACCTGACATCTGTTTGATCTGCCTCTCAAACTGCTCCATTCCTTTGGCGATTTCAGCCTGAATATCTGGAACTGAGAAGGGATTGGCTGATGTTTTCTGTGGCTTTGGTGCACCGCTTGACGAAGACTCGATCAGGCCTTTCACAACCTCAGCGGTGAGATAGGAATCGATCAGGGTGTTGGCAATCGGTATCACCAGAGCCGTGCCCAGAGCCGCCAGACCCCCGTCTGGATCGTCCAGCGATTCTTCAGTGGCCGCCTCGGTCAGTCTGGTAATGACATAGGCCTTCAGGTCCTCACGAACCTGTGGATAGTCGACGTATTGATTGAATCGAGAACCATCCTTCTGTGCGATGGCCTCCCGGATGGAATTCACTGCCAGATAGGGGCTTGCATACCAATAAGAACCTGTCGCCAAAACGCCGCCAGAGACCAGTCCCAAGGCAACAATCGCAACGGTTTTCAGATACATGTCGCGGCCGAATCTCCCGGAACCGCAGACCATACCCTGGACAAACAATCCGTGGTTAAGCCAGGGGACTCCGTGCATCCTTAAGGGCTCAATCATCGATTGGAACAGGATCAGCGACCATGCCGCGCGCCTCGATCCAGACCGCCCGTCCCGCCTTGCGGCGGCTGCCCACCCGCCCCAGTCGCGTGGTACAGGCAGTGCTGCAGCAGCTCTTACCGCTGGTGTTCCTTGGTCAGCGGCTGCAGCTGCAGAACAGCACAGCAGCGCAACGGCTGGTAGCGGAGTTTCTTGCACAGCAGAACGGCGAACGCAATCTGCTGATTGCCTTTCGCCATCCCAGTCCTCGCGATCCACTGGTGCTCGCCGATCTGTTCTGGAGTTGCGTTCCCCGGATGGCCGGACGGCTTGGTCATCCCTTGCCACGCAGGGTGTCGCTTCGGTTTCTTTACGACCGTGGAATCCCCCTGTGGGCAGGACCGGTGATCGGCTGGTTACTGCAGCGCAGCGGCGGCATCGCCATCCACCGAGGTCGATTGGACCGACCGGCCCTGAACCAGGCACGGGAAGCCCTGGCGCAGGGACGCCAGGCCCTGGTGGTTGCACCGGAAGGAGCCACCAACAACCTCTCTGGGGAGATGGCGCCCCTGGAACCGGGTGTGGCCCAGCTCGCCTTCTGGGCCGCTGAGGACATGGCCAGGAACCAGGACCCGCGATCGCTGCATGTCATCCCCGTGGGGATTCGTTACAGCTGGCGACGTCCGAATTGGACGGTTCTCGATGCCCGGCTCCAAGCGCTCGAGCAGCACCTCGGGGTTCAGGCCGTCGTCCCGGAGGATCGCCGCGAACGGCTCCTCTGCATCGGCGCAGCGTTGATCACGGCGCTTGAACAGCTTGAACGCCTCAAGGCCAATCCCGAACAACCTCTGGCCGATCGAATTGAGAACTACCGCCTGCATGGCTTGCAGAAGGCAGAAAGTCACTTCGGCCTTCGTGCCAGTGGCACACTTCAGGAACGCTGCCGCCGGATCGAGCAGGCGGCCTGGGATCGGATCTATCGCGAGAATCTCGAGCAGTTGCCGCCCCTCGAACGCAGCCTGGTGGACTGGGAAGCTCGCGAGGCCGATCTTCAGCTCACTCGCATGCGGCTGGTGGAGCATTTCACCAGCGTGAGCGGTCACTACATCACCGATCAGCCGGAGTTCGATCGCTTCGCCGAGATGGTGCAGCTCGTGGAGGAGGCCATCGGCTGGATCGAAGACAGGCCCTGGAGCGGATCACCCTGCTTCGGTCCCCAACGGGTGGAGCTCAGTGTCGGCGAAGCGATCCCCGTCGATCAACGCCGCGATGACTACCGGCGCGATCGTCGCCGGGCTGTTCAGACACTCATGTCGGAACTGGACGCTGAACTGGAACGTCTGATGCGCTCCACTGGCACGACTCCAGAGATCGGGGAGCCACCCTGAGCGCCTGATCGTCGGATTGCAGACAATTCAAGAGAGAGACGCCTTGCACGGCAAAGACCAATGTGTTGACCGGACATCAACAGCTGAAAAGACAGGTGCTCTTGCTGTCACCCCGACGCAAGATCTGTCTTGGAGACGGGTTTGAACAAACGATGCAGTGGTGTTGGGTGGGCTCTCATCTACGGCAGATGAGCTTGATCCAACCAGAACAAGCGACTTCCCATGCAACGCGAGACCCTTTGCAGTTGTCTCATTGGCGATCTCAGGACAACCCAATTCAGCCAGACAGATGCCGGATGCTCAGGACCCTCGCGATCAACGGGTGACAACAACGCTTCGAGCGGGGCACGAGCACTGCTCAGCGCCATTGAGGCGTGTTGTTTCACCGAGGTTGCCTGAGGAAAAACCTTTCAGCGAAAGGCATGCCGGAAACGTTCACAGTATCAATACTTGAATTAAGACTTCTCCAGTAGAACTGAAAATTTTGCATAAAACGGCTTACCTCACAATCCCGAAAGCGCGGCGTTGTATACAGAAAATTCAAGTCAACAAGCACAATAATCGATCTGATTACGTAACCCATCAAGACCCGTTTCAAGAGCTAACCATGAAAAACAGCTCCATCACGACAGACCAGTTGATCTGGGGAGCATTGCTGATGGGATGGATCTTTGGCGTCGCAACGATGCTGCTACTTGGTTACAACCCAGACAACTGCTTCGTAGGCATGTGATGAGTCAGCCAACTGTGGGCTCCCTCCACAACTGCTAGACGAGGCTTGCCCAGACAGCTGGATTCATCAGCACTTCGCCGAGGGCATCACTGAGCAGCATCCCTTCTTGGTGAAGAAGCAACCCATTCAACGTCTTTGCTCATGAACGTGAACAACCACATCGAGTTGAAACTCGAGCTACCCAAAGAAAACTGGGATACGGTGCTTCGGGCTCTTCAGGCTGCTCGGAAAGCGACAAACGACGAGGCTGAACAGCATCAGCTGGATAGGGCACATCAGTTGATTGATAACGCACTGAACGATTCGTCAACACAACAGCTGCTCAAATCGCCGATTGAGGTGCAGTCAAAGATTCCAATCCAGGTAAAGGTTGTGACAGGCGACTGGACATAAGGCTGCAATCTAAGCCAAGGCTGGCTCAGAGAAAAAGCGCAAAAAGCTCAACTCTCACGCAATCGACTTGATTCCCGCGCCGATGCCTTCAAGGCAATTCAGCGGTACTCTTGAGTGGCCAAGATCTGCGGAGCAAAGACTGTCATGGTTGCTGCCGCTAGTCTTAAGTTGTTGATGACCTCAAACGGTCCGCTTCAGAGACGCTGTTTGTCACCACGCAACATCAACCACCATCCAGCATGACTGACAAGAAAAAACTGACTCCGGATAGACTGATGCAAGCCAAAGCTTTTCTGGATAATGGCGTGATATCGAAAGATCAATTTATCGAAATGACCCATGGACAATCTGACTATGAGACAAATGATGATTCACAACAATTGCTTAAAATAATTGACAAGATCGACTCGATCGAGCAGCACTTACTGAAACTTGAATCCCTGATTTCAAAGCTCGACGAGAAAGTCAGCAACCAACGGTAGACGCTTCAACAAGCCAAGACTGATGCCGCAATATTTCTCCCATAAGATCAATGCCTTGAGTCTCTAATCTCAATGAGGGTACTGCCAGAAGAAGATGTTCTGATCAGGGAAGACATTAGATCAATGAAAACCCAGACAGGTCCATCCACGAAACCATACTACTCAAAAATGAAGGCTAAGAATCAGTATTATTAATCAACTCAATTGCCTCTTGGATAATCACTTTTTTGTTCCTGTCGAATAAATCCTGAACATAATTAGCAGCTGCCGCTGAACTTGCGAAAGGGAGAAACAGGTCAAGATCAGGGCTATATGCAAAACATGCATCAACCACTCTATAGTCGTTTTCTTTAGAAATCCGTTCCGCCAAAATATGAACAAGGTGAATACTGGGCAGGGGCAATGTGATGCTTACAGCGACTGTAACTTTTCCGCCCGACCACGTCCCATCCAACAGTCCTACCGCGAACCAGTTTGAACCTGGAATGTCCGAATGAAGTCCCTTGGTATCCATCGTCGTATTAACTGGCCATTTATGGAGTTGTTTCTCTATTTTAGTGACAAGGATAGTGTTTAAGGCATGAACCAATACCTTCTCCGGCAGCCAGCATTAGGGGTCATGGAGCACGAAAAAATACCTTCTGCAAAACAATATTTCAATCAGGTGAAACGGTTGAAGAACAATCGACAAGTGCTAAGTTCCAAGAGTCGCCAGTCATTCGATGCTCGAAGCGCCAGGGAGAGATTCTGAGCCATCCCGAGAAAATTTTGAAAAAGCAGTCGTGATGATGGCGGCATCAATCATCGAGTGGGTCAATCAACACTGTCTTGGATCTGAAGAGTCCGCTAGAATTGATGAAATAAACAGCAAAGAAAAATTACTTTCTCCTGCGATAGACCACTTGTGTCAATATGGAATCATGGGCGCAAGAACATCAGGTTTCATAGCATTAACAGTTGCAAACTTATGGTCCCAGAGTCAATACAGAGTTGGAAAGTATAAAAAGGAAAACTTGAAACAGCAGATGCTTTGGGTGATGCAGTCACCCCCTGTAGAGGCTGCGATTCTCGAAACGTTCAAGCCACTAGACAAAGAGGGCAAAAAAGATGCTCAGAATTTTGCAAGGGGTTCAGAAGCAATTATCACTACATTCGTGAACTGTGCATTGGAAAAGTTCTCCTCCCGTTTCAGCACTGAATCCAACAATTTTATTGAAAATCACCGGAAAGATTTAAGCAAACTCAAAGATTTTTTTCACGCAATCGATGAGGGCGGCTTAAGTTACTTAGCCAAAGTTCTCGAATTAACGCTGATAACAACGATGAACAGCGCATTATTCAATTGCGAACTGTCAGCAGAGCACTCCTTCTATTACGACTCAACCATTGAATTTCTAGTTGAAATTTTCGAGATTGAAAACACTCAGGAATAAATTTTCCAGCTGAGATCTCACGGCGCTGGGTGATGAGAGACACCTTCTCAGCGTTTGAGAAGTTTTGTGAGGCTTTCCTGCTACACAACCTATAACGGCTCCTCATCTGTTGAAGTGGCAGTCATATGAGAATCTGCTATGGGAAGACGCGTCGAGTCCAAGCAACTACTCGCAAGACGTCAAACGGAGGCTGCCGTCTTCTCAAGACTTGTACAGCTCATCTATTTCAGACAAAGCATTGCAGCTGAGTATCTGACAACCATCGGCCTCGGGATCAGCGATGTGCAGGCGTTTTGCTTGTCGTTCGACGAAAGTGAAGCGAAATCTCTGCGATGTCAACAAGCAATGACAAATCAGAAGTTGATTCATTAACCCAGCCTGACTTGAAGGCGACAACAACAAAAGGCCTCTTAAACGTGATAAACATCAACGCTTGCAAAGGGTGATTCCCTATTCGAAGCAAATTTGGAGCTCTTCACGGAAGAGCTGATCCGTATCTCCATCCAGCCCTCTCAGCACTAATGGATTAGTCATTCGATCGGACTTGGTCGATCGATTAACGATCAAGTCATCCACATTAAAGCGTCATCAAAAGTCCGCAAAACCGTCATCAGATCTGCCGCCATGCTGCAGTATCTGATCATTAATACCTGAGATCATTTCGAGTTTTTCATTCTCAGAGACCGATGATTTCTCGGCAACAAAGTGCACACGATTCTGAACTCAACAACATTGCAGAAGTCATTAACAACTGCAGGCAGCCCAGAAGAGTATTTGTTTCACTGAAGCCTGCGCGCATAAATGGCCGGACTGACCTGGCTGACCACTTGTCCATCATCGGTGACGAGTCGGCACGTCACACCGCGACCCATTGATTTGCTGCGAGCCATGGCATAAGCAGGGAATTCGTTCTCGATCTCAGCTTCGGTACACCAGATTGAATCGGTTGGACCTTGACATTGCACTTTGAACGACATGGATCCTGGTGCGTCACTGATTCTGGTTTGGCACAACATCTTTTCGACCTGACGTACCAACAGTGACATTTTTCGAATGCGGCCTGCAGCTGCTTGTCTGGCGCTGGTTGTGCAGAGGCTCCGGACATTCCCTTGGCACGGCTCTTGAGACCGGTCATGGTTCCGAATCGTTCGGCCTCTTCTCACCATGAATCTGCAAACAACGGGTCAACCGCTGGATTGATTCCTCCGTGCGACCACCTGCCATCAACTGGCGCACCCGTTGCTTGCAGGTTGCGAGCTCCGCATCGCGTCTGCTGTGAATCGTTCGCTCTGAGTGGATGATCTGAATGATCGACATCACTCCGAGCAGAGATCCAGCCGCAAGGATCAGCATCCATCCCCGGGAGAACGTTGGAGTTCCAGACCCCTTGATCTGACACGTCAACGATCTCAAGGGACCTGAACCAAACAGGTTTTTGAATCTGATCGGAGCCGGCATCACCTGGTCGCTAGGAAGGCAGCATCACCGAATGTTCAAGAACCTTATTGGTGATCAGGGGCTGCCGTTGCGTATGAGTGGCACATCGCCGTGACAGCCCTGAAGAAGCTGGGAAAGCCCACTGTCCTGTGATTAACGTTGGTCATTAAAACCTTTCAAAAAGACACGTCACTACTGGGGTTGCCCAGAAACTGTCGAGCAACGATGCATGACCGCGTTTTTTAGATGCTGATCACTTACGTGCTGTGCCTGATCGCAGGAGGCGTTCTCATTGCCCTGGCGCTTGATAGCGACGGAGACCTGAGCGGCGACGGCAGCGGCGGCAATCTGACGATTCTGTTCAATACTCCCTTCTGGTCGTTTGGGCTGTTCGGCTTTGGCTTCAGCGGCTTGCTGCTCACCTGGCTGGCTCCAGCAGGCAGCTGGCTGCCGTCCGGTGTGGTCGCCTTGGTGATGGGTGTGGCGATGGGATGGGTTGCTGCCTGTCTGCTCAGGCTGATGGCCCGCAGAGAGGCAGACAGTCTTGTGCGCAGTGAAGACCTGATCGGCCTTGAAGGCCTTGTCACGCTGGATCTCACACAACATGAGCGCGGTTTTGTCGAACTGCAGGCGCGAGGCAGCCTGATCCGCCGCCCGGCTGTCAGCGTCGAAGGCAGCATCACCAAAGGGGCCTCGGTCGTGGTTGTGGACAGCGACGGGCACACCCTCAGCGTTGAACCCATGTGATGGCAGAGCAGCCTGATCTTGCTAGGGGAAGTGCACAGCATTCACGCCTCCCATATGTCGGGCCCAACGCTGCGGACGCAGCCCCCAACTCCGGCCTTTCTACCCAGTAACCGAGATCAGTCCGAGATGATCGCCGGCGGAGCCATGGCCGTCTTCGTCGGCATCGCGATTCTCACGTTCATCTGTCGCTGGACGATTCGCATCTGCCGGCCCCAGGAGATGCTGGTCGTCACCGGTTCAAAATCACGCCAGGGCCAACAGGGCATGAAGGGTTACCGCGTCGTTGCCAACGGCGGATGGACCTTCGTCAAACCCATCCTTGAGACGGCACGTCGCATGGATGCCACTCTGCTTCCAGTCCTGGTGGAGGTTCGCAATGCCTACTCCAATGGCGGCACACCCCTGAACATTCAGGCGATCGCCAATGTGAAGGTGAGCACGGATCCGGCGGTCCGCAACAACGCGATCGAACGGTTCCTGGGGCGCGACCCCGCCGAGATCGTTCAGGTGGCCAAGGAGAACCTGGAGGGCAACCTCCGCAGTGTGCTGGCCCAGCTCACACCCGAACAGGTGAACGAAGACCGGCTTCGCTTCGCCGAACAGATCGCCGAGGAGGTGGGTCAGGATCTTCGACGTCTCGGTCTGCAGCTCGACACCCTCAAGATTCAGAGCGTCTCCGACGACGTGGATTATCTGAACTCGATCAGTCGCCGCCGCGTCGCACAGATTGTGAGAGATGCCGAAATCGCTGAAGCAGAAGCGATCGGACAGGCTGAACGGGTGGAAGCGGAGATGGAAGAGGTGGCGGAGGTGGTTCGCACCGAAGCCGAGACGGTTGTGCTGGAGAAAGAGAACGAGGTGCGCACCAGCGTTGCCCTGATGGAAAAAGAGGCTCGCTCCGAGGAGGAGCGCACCGAAGCCGCTGAACTGGAAGCCCGTGCCAAGGCAGAACAGCAGCTCCAGCAAGTGAGAGCGGAATTGGAACGGCTACGCCTCCGCGCTGAGGAAGTACTGCCCGCGCAGGCCAGTCAGAAGGCCAAGGAACTGCGAGCGCGAGGCACAGCCGCCGCCACCGCTGAAGACGTCAAAGCCAGCGCCCAGGTCAATGACCTGCTGACTCAGGTGTGGGACAGCGCCGGTAGCACGGCTGAGCTGGTGTTTCTGCTGCAACAGATCGAGATGGTGCTGGCCCAGGCGACCCGCCTGCCAAGCCAGCTGCATCTGAAGAAGGTCACGGCGCTCGATGGCAACGATGCCTCCTCCCTGGCTCACCTGATTGCGCTCAACCATGTGGTGGTGCGCCAGTTCTTTGTACAAGTGAACGAAATCCTCGGGATCGATCTGCTCGGAACCCTGACCAACACAAGCAAAGGAGATCACTGAATGTTTGTCGCCATCGGACTGACGGGAGCTGCCGGAATCTGGGCCTTTGTGGTGCTCCTGCGTCAGCTGTATTACATCTGTCAGCCCAGCGAAGTGCTGATCTTCGCCGGTTTGAAACGCACAACCGGCTCCGGCCAACGCGTTGGATATCGAACCGTGCGTGGCGGCAGCGCCCTGCGGATTCCGCTGCTCGAAGAGGTCATGCGTCTCGACCTCAGCAACATGATCATCGACCTGCGGGTCGATAACGCCTACTCCAAAGGGGGGATCCCGCTCAACGTCTCGGGGGTGGCCAACATCAAGATCTCGGGGGAGGAACCTGGTATTCACAACGCCATCGAGCGGCTGATCGGCAAGTCCCAGGACGACATCCGACATATCGCCAAGGAAACACTGGAAGGCAACCTGAGAGGTGTGATGGCCAGCCTCACGCCGGAACAACTCAACGAGGACAAGCTGACCTTCGCCCGCACCTTGCTGGAGGAGGCCGAGGACGACCTGCAGAAACTGGGTTTGGTGCTCGACACCCTTCAGATTCAGAACATCTCCGATGACGTTCGCTACCTCGATTCCATTGGTCGCAAACAGCTGGTGGAGCTGAAACGGGACTCGCGCATCGCCGAAGCAGAAGCCTCCTCACAGTCTGCGGTGAAGCAGGCCGAAAACGAACGGATCACCGCCCTGCGACGCCTCGACAAGGAACTCGCCATCGCCACCGCCAATGCCGAGAAGCGCAAGAAGGATGCCCTGACCCGCCGGGAAGCACTGGTGGCGGAGGTCCAGGCCGAGGTGGGTGCGGAGCTGGCTCGTGCCGAGGCTGAGCTACCGGTTCAGCAGGAACGGATCAAACAGGTGATGCAGCAGCTGGAGGCGGACGTGATCGCTCCGGCGGAATCCGAATGCGAAACGATGGTGGCGGACGCCAAGGGCGAGGCGGCCACCATCGTTGAGCAGGGCCGCTCCCAGGCGGAAGGTCTCCAGGAGCTGGTGGAGTCGCTCAAGCGCTCCGGGGATGACGCCAAGCGCTTGTTCCTGCTCCAGAAACTGAAGCCGTTGCTCACCATGCTCAGTGAAACGGTGCAGCCGATTGAGGTGGAGGAGGTCACCCTGATTGGTGAACGGGAGGGCCAGGTGAACCTCTCTCTGGCCACCCTGTTGCGCCAGTTGCAGGACAGCACCGGTGTCCGGTTGCTGAACAACGACTCCGACGCAGCCGCGAAGTAACGAGCCCAGCCTCTGATCTGCCATCAACACCATCTCCTTGAGACCATGTCACGCGCCACGAAACTGATCAGCCGTCTCGATCGTGCCCTGAGTCGTCATGAAAGCTTCGGCGACAACCCTGATGCCTTTGTCGACGAGCTCTTTGCCGACGTGGAGGATCTTGTCAAAGGGCTGGAGCAGAAATCAAAACCGGAGCACTGGGCAGAGATCTACGTGGAGCGCGACCGTGCCCGAATCAAACAGGGTGTGCTCAACCGTGTGATGGCACGCGGCTCAGAGTGAATCCTCCGGCGTGCTGCTGCCGGTGAGCAGATCCGGAGGCAAACCTCCGAAGGTCATCGCCAGATTCTCCGGTGTGAACACTTCGGAGGTGTCTCCGTAGGCGAGCACGGTCTTGTTGATCAGAACCACGAGATCGCAGAACTCCCTCACATGGCTGAGGTCATGGGTGGAGATCAGGATCGTGCGGCCTTCATCACGAAACTGCAGAAACAGCTGAGCCATGAGCTTCTCGGTGCGGACATCCACGCCGTTGAAGGGCTCATCCAGCAGCAGGACATCAGCGCGCTGGGCGATGGCCCGAGCCAGGAAGGCACGCTTGCGCTGTCCACCGGAGAGGCTGGCAAGGGGACGATCGCGCAAATCGGACAAATCCACCCGGGCCAGGGCATCGCGCACGGCCACCCGATCGGAACTGCGTGGCAGGCGCAACAGGTTCATGGAGCCATAGCGCCCCATCATCACCACATCCCACACCGACACCGGGAACTGACTGTTGATGCTCTCGCTCTGAGGCACGTAGGCCACGGCCTGCTGACGCTGGGCCTCCCGCACCTGACAGCCATTGATCCGAATGCGACCGCGGGAGGGCCTGACGAAGCCGGTGAGAGCCTTGAACAAGGTGGACTTACCGGCTCCATTCATCCCAACGAGGCCGCAGATGCAGCCTGCCGGAAGCGTCAGCGTCGCGTCATAGAGAGCAACGGTGCCGGAGTAATCGACGCAGAGTCCTTCCGCTTCGATTCGATTGATCAGCGTCTGCGCAGAGCTTGTGGGAGCGCCGGTACGCAAAAGGCTCTTCGTTGGATGAACTTGATCCATTCATAGCCGCCATGGCCTCCCAAACGCGATCAGCCATCTGGGCTGATCAGCATCACAGTCAGGTGTGATCTGGATCAACAAGCTGCCGGCCCAGGTTGAGGAAGGTGTGCTCAGGGGCCAGAGCGGCCTTCTGAGATCACCTGCTTCATCCTTCCCATGGCGTTCCATCCAATGAGGCCCCACCAAAACGGCGGCCACGGTGTTCCCCATGAGGCCGATCCTTCCGTGCTGAATCCTCGGGACGATCGACACAGCCAAGGAGGTGCGGATGCCAGCGACCACGAGGGCGAGTGCTGTCCGGAGGGCAGCCGTTTCATGGTGTTGTCGGCTGTTGATGAGATCTCACGCAGCCTCCCTGTTCACTCCATCGGTCCAGCGGATTACCAAAACGCTGCCGATGCGGAGACATTTTTCGGCCAGCTCCGTTCCTCAGGGGAGTTCGATGAAGAGCAGATCACCTTCGAAATCGACAACGGTTGGTTTGACGTTGACGGGTCCGACCCATCAGCGCGTTTCCAGCCCTTGTCCAGCCTGAACTCTCCCTACGCCTGGATGAGTCCTGCGGGGACGGGCGCAGACGGGAGAACAACAGGGATCCCCAGCAGCTTCAGTGGTGTTCACAACCCGAACGCCACTGCAGAAGGCACCGTCCGTTTCATGACGGCGGGAGGTGATTTCAAGGTTGATTTCAGCCTCAGCCAGATCGGTCATTACGGCGGACCCGATGAACCGGGACTCGCCCGCGAGACATCAAGCGGAAATATCGATCGAGGCATCAATGTCACCAGTGGTGTCGATGCTGTCAGCGGAACGGCATACGACCAGTTTCTGGAAGTCATACCGAGCGAATCAGCAGAGGGAAGCCTCGACGTCCGGTTCTCTGGAACCGACTTCTCAGGTGGAAGCTGGGAGAACCCTGTCTATGGATTTGGCTTTTACCTCATGGGCCGAGAGGACAAACGCAATGTGATCCTCGATGTCTACGACGTGAATGACAACCTGATCACGAGCGAGACAACCCATGGGTCAGGTGTGTCCGCGTCTGACGCCGCTGTGGAGTACATCGCTTTCCACGTCTGTGAAGACGAGGAGGATGTGGGACGTTTCGTCCTACGCGAGGAATTCGATGGAAGCCGCGATCACGGAGCCGATCGAGACATCTTCTCGATCGACAACCTGACACTGTTCACCCGGGCTGATGAGTCCGATCGTCCGTTTGAAGAGATCATCGGACCAGCTGTGATCAGAGATGAGCTGACTCACCACCACATCTCAGGTCGCCGTTCCAGCTGGACCGGCACCTCTGGACCTGATTCCTTCAACATCGACCCCAAAAGGGGTTTTGGCAAAAAGCAAGCTGACAGGATTCTCGATTTCGAGGGAGACGACGGAGATCTGATTCAACTGAGTTCTGAGTTGTTCGATGGGCGAACGGATCTGGAGATCGCCCGCGTCAGCAACCGCCGCGACATGAAGGCCATGAGCCGTACTGATGTCGATCTTGTGATCTGGGATCACCAACACAAGCCGATGTCGATGCTGATGGTGAATGGCAATGGAGACGAGAAGGGATTTGGGCATGGCAGTGGACTGGCCGCCATGCTGGAACGCCCCTCTGGCTTCGACGCGGACTCAGTGATGGTCGTGTGAGCCATCGATCGCGCCAGATTGGTCAGGACGGTGATCCGTCGGGGCCAAGACCCCGGCGGATCAGGTCGACGTTGTGGCGGAGCAGATCGAGCAGCGTCGGGGCCGGTCCCTCTGGGGATGAGAGGGAATCAACGTAGAAGGTGCCGCCGAACCGTGCCCCCGATGCAGCTGCGACCTCCCTCTGGGGCTGATCATCCACGGTGCTCTCACAGAACACAGCAGGGACCTGACGCTCCTTCACGGTGCTGATCAGACGCGCCATCCGCTTTGGCGTGACCTGACTTTCAGCGTTCACAGGCCAGAGATAGGCCTCATCCAACCCGTAATCCGATGCCAGATAACTGAGCGCGCCCTCGCAACTCACGAGGAGTCGACGTTGCGCTGGAATCATCGCGAAAGTCTCTTTCAATTCCTCGTCCAGCAGGCTCAGTTGCTCTTTGTAGGCCTGGGCATTGGCTTGAAACGTGGAAGCTCCCTCAGGATCCAGACGGGTGAACGCGTCGACCAGCCGGTCCACGTAGGCCATCGCCTGCTGGGGCGACATCCAGGCATGGGGATTGGGTTTTCCCGAATAAGCATCCTCGGAGATCAGCAGCGGTTCAATCCCATCCGTGAGCTTGACGGTGGGCACATCACCTGCAGCCGCCGTGAACCGTTTTGCCCACAGTTCCAGACCAAGACCGTTCTCAATGATCAGATCCGCCCCGCTGGCTCGTTCGATGTCGCTGGGGGTGGGTTGATACCCATGAATCTCAGCACCGGGGCGAACAATCGACTCAACCTGGAGACGGTCCCCTGCCACATTGCTGGCCAGATCCTTGAGGATCGTGAATGTTGTCAGAACCTTTGGCCTGGAGTCTGGTTGACGGGTCGTCGACGCACGTTGGCAGCCCGATAACGGAGCGAACAAAACCAGCGTGACGATGACAAACCTCAGAACATGTCGTTTCGACAAAGACGTGAACCGTTTCAATCCAACAGGGAGATCCAGAGCCCCATCATCGGAGGTGGCCCTGACCAGCCGGACCAATGAGAGGGAGTAATCACTGGCACAGGCCTCATTAGCCTCGGGTAAAAATCAGCAGTCGTGCGCAAGCAGCAACGGGCGGAGATCATTCTTCAGCGCCTGGACGAGCAATACCCGGAGACCCCAGTCCCTCTCGACCACAACGACCCCTTCACCTTGCTGATCGCTGTCCTGCTGAGCGCTCAGTGCACCGACAAAAAGGTGAACGAAGTCACGCCTGCCCTGTTTGCTGCAGGACCAACACCAGAGACGATGGCGGATCTTGAACAACAGGAGATCCTGGGATTCATTCGTCAGCTCGGTCTGGCCAACACCAAAGCCAAGAACGTCAAGCGGCTGGCGCAACTGTTGATCGAGCGGCACGACGGTCAGGTCCCCAGGAGCTTCAAGGCCCTGGAAGCCCTGCCAGGTGTTGGCCACAAAACAGCCAGCGTGGTGATGTCACAGGCGTTTGGTGTGCCGGCGTTTCCCGTGGACACCCACATCCATCGGCTTGCTCAGCGTTGGGGGCTCAGCAGCGGTGCCAACGTGGAAACAACGGAACGCGATTTGAAGGCACTCTTCCCGAAAGAGGCCTGGAACCGTCTGCATCTGCAGATCATTTTCTACGGCAGGGAATTCTGCACAGCACGGGGATGCGACGGTCGAGTCTGCCCCCTTTGCCGGGAGCTTTACCCAAACCGACGCAAGCCTGTGCTCACACAGAAAGCATGAAACCTGACGATCAGGCCAGTGCCTCTTCGGCGTTGGCCTGAATGGTGCAATCAGACGTCGGATAACTCACGCAGAGCAGAGCGAAACCCTGTCCGATCTGATCGTCATCCAGGAAGCTCTGGTCAGTCTGATCGACTGAACCACTGATCAACTTGCCCGCACAGGTGGAGCAGGCTCCAGCGCGACACGAATAAGGCAGATCGACACCAGCCTCTTCGGCGGCATCAAGGATGTATGCGTCATCCGCACACTCGAAGGAGGATCCACCCTCAATCGTGATCGTGTAGGTCGCCATCGTGTTCTTGAATCTGCCCGTGTCTTAGCCAGGGTCTGATTCAAAAGCACGGTCCATCCGCACCAGCAGATTTTCAAGTCCACGTCTCTGATCACGCACCACGAGATCGGCTTGCTGTCGCAAGGGATGAATGAACGCCCGCTCACCCGGCAGCATCTCGCGCAGCATCTGGCGAATGACATAACGAGGCGGACGATTGCGGTCGCGCACATCACGACGAAGGCGGCGATACAGCCGCAACGGCAACGACTCGTCGAGATAGACAAGACTGGCCAGCGGGCAACGTCCGACCAGCATCTGAGGCCCATAGGATCCTTCCACCAGAATCAGGTCATAAGACGGTGAAATGGGACGCCGATCCACACGTCGACATCGCATGTCGTATCGCCTCAATGACGTGGCCTGTCGGCGCCTTGCCTTGAGCAGATCAAAACCAAGAGCTTCGCAGTCGACAGCGTCAACGGTGTCGTAGCCAAACAGTGGATGGGGAGTCCAATCCGCTCGGTAGTAATCGTCGCAGGCGATTCGAAGCACGCCGATGCCCCTTTCAGAGAGGCGTACGTCCAGGGCAGAGGCAAAGCTTGTCTTGCCAGCCGCCGATGGACCACAAATACAGAAGACCGGCGCATCAGGGCGCATCTGGCCGGGGCGAACCTAGCGACTGGACCAGACTCAAGCTTCCAAAAAAGTAGCGGTTGATACTATTTTGTTGTACAATCTGAGAACGTTGGGTCTCCCAGGGAGGCCGCAGTCAGACCCAGGCCATGCAACGGGGGCCTGGGCATCAGACGGAGCGAACCATGAACACCCTGCACCTGATCAAATCCAGGACCATGCGCAGTCAGGCCCTGGAGCAAGCCCGCAAGCAGATGACCAGAGCCTTCAGCGCCATGGCCCACACAGACAAAACCCACTCCAACCTGGACAGGACAGATCTCGCACGACCGCTGGTCTATCGGGGCGTCAGCTACGTCAGCCAGGGCGACAATCAAGTGGCATCCCGAGGTCGAGAGCTCCGCTATCGCGGCGTCCGCTACGGCCTGTATTGACGTGCCGCCGCAAGGCCTGAGCTGAACAGTCAGCAGATCAACCCGCGACCGGATTCATCACCTGAACGGTGCATGGATCCGTTTTTATTTGCGACTCAGCCTGTGCCGTCTGACAAGGCCCTGGATCACCTGGGCCGAATTCCGCAGATAAACCCATTGCTGCGTGCGATGTTGCGATTGAAATCGCCAAGCACCGGAATCGACTGGCCCACTCGAAAAACTCGAAAAGGCCAATAAGGATTGGTATCGCAACGTGGACGATCGCAGGAACAGATGAACATCTCTCCTTCAAGACCCTTGCCCCGCCATTCAAGAAAAATTTCAGACAGAGGAAGATCCCGATCGACAAAGACTTTGGTCGCTGGTGTTTGCCCCCAAACGGCAGAGGTGGTTACCAAAATCGAACCAACGGCCCATGCAGCGATGGTTCTGACTTGAGGTCTCATCAACAAGCTGGACGCTGAGCGCAACGGTATCTGACGAACAAGATCTAGACGCCCGCTTGATCAGGAGATCAAACCCCAGCCAATGATTGCCTGCCTTCAACGATGATCCTGCAATTCAGGAGGATCATCACCTCGATACACAACGGCACGTACCTTGTCATCAAACCGCCGGCGAGCCAATTCCCAGGCCTCTTGATGGCCATGCGCCTGAATAGTCAGGGTTTGCAGATCACCATCAACAAGCAACACCAAGTCGTAGGGATCAAGCATTGGGTCGGTTGATACCACCCCTCTCTAAAGGATCTTCAAAGCTTCACCATCCCCAAAATGGGGGATTGTTCTGTGGGAGAAGCTGAAGCAGTCGGGAAGGGGACAAGCGCTTGAAGGACGGCGGCCATCAAAACGAGCTGAATAATCCAGGAGCCCTTCTTCATGGGATTGCCTGCGGCGTTTGATCCACCGTATGAACGGGAAATCGATGCGACATGAATGCCCTCTGAGGAAGGGCTAGGCCAATCATGAAAAGAGATTGAGCAACCAATCCAAATCAATCGTTGGCGTCGTTCTTGGGAACGAACGCTTGCGAGGCCGCAATCAAAAGGCCAGTGATCAGCAGAGCCGGAAGAATCACTGCGGGGCCACCGGGAGCCGTCTGAGACGCAAACAACAGCATGGAGTGTTTTGAAGAGCCATCTCAGGTTGCCAGAACCTGTGCAGCAGGGCACTCAACAACCAAGGATCACGGGAAACAGAAACAGCTCGCCCTGAACAACCGTCGGTCGCTCCATGCAGGCCTCAGCCCTCGAAACGCTGGCGTGATGACGCTCAACCACAGATCTCCCATGGCCTGCCTGCGAAAACGCTTTGCGAGGACGGATCATCGAAGCGCGCATCCATTCCTCAGCACGGAAAGCGGCGTAGGGAGAGCTGGAGGCCATGACGACTTAACTAGTACGACTGTTCTAGTGCAGATGTACTAGCGCGTCAAGATCGGCTCAGATCCCGCATCCTCCCTCGAATCCATCGCCACTCTCGAACTGCTCAGCATCCGCCGAACGCAACTCAGTGAGCCGCCTGAGCAGTTCAGGATTCCCAACGATGACCCTGCGACGCCCATCAGCGCCGGTGTAGGTCAGACGTCCC
Organism: Synechococcus sp. KORDI-100; assembly: GCF_000737535.1. NCBI lineage: Bacteria > Bacillati > Cyanobacteriota > Cyanophyceae > Synechococcales > Synechococcaceae > Synechococcus > Synechococcus sp. KORDI-100. The sequence continues at coordinate 1,875,302 of NZ_CP006269.1, forward strand.
TCCCAATCGACGACAAGGGCCGTATTCGGCGTGACCGGTTCGTCGGCGTCCATGCCGAGATCTATGGCTGAAGAAATGATGACAGCTTCCGGGCGCGAGATGGTGTCAATTAAGTCAAATCACTCATGCCAGTCCCCAACCGAAGCGGTCCACTGGGACAAAGCGCCAATGCACCATGACCTCGTGCCCTTGGCCCCGTCGCAATGGCTGGCTGGGTCGACTCAAGGACTGGTGGACTCCACCGACCCGAACACTGATCAAACCCACGTCAAACAAGCTGAGTTCGCACGAAACCAGATTTCTTGACACCGTGATGCACGGTGGATTCTGGCTGTCCTGAGGCGCTCAAAAGCAGTCCTGCAAAGTCTTTTACACAGCTTTTCCACAATGCTTCACGGCTGTGATCCGTCTTGGGTCGACGCAAGTGAAGGCCCTCGCGGAAAACGAGCCGCCCCTGAGGACGACCCTCTGGACCGAATCCTCATCTACCCAACGGTTGCGCCTCAAAAGCCTCGTCGAGACAAGCGACTCAGAGAAAACGGACAAAAAACTGTCCTCGACGGTCAGTCCCTTGACCTTGTTCCAAGGGCAACAAGACATCTCGCTTGCTTGACAGAAAAAAGGCGAGTTGCGCGAGACGCCTGCTGCGATTGATCACAGCATGGGTGTGGAAAACCCAGTCATGATTAATTATTACCGACAACACCCAGGCGCCAGCAGCCCGAAATCTCTGCCTGGGGTGAACTGCTGGTCGATCAAACGCTTGGACTGGAGAGTGTCTTCCCCCTTTGCCGGAGCCCCTTCAAGTGGTTCCAGGCCTTGCATCCGGCCAGGCGGTGAGAGTTGGCTGAGAAACCCAGAGAGCTCGTTGCTCAGCAGGCTTCAGCGGAGGTAAGTTCAAAAAACAACTTGCCGTTGATGCAATAACCAGAGGATGGCTCTAACTCCCGATTTGATTATTGATGATGAAATTCGATATCTGATCACAAAATATGCAGCCCTTCAGGGCAACTCATTGTCGGTCTTCATCGACACTGAGGGACAATCGACGAGCTTTGGCAAGACCACTGCCGATGCATTGCCGATCAGCCGTGAAGGGGAAATATTTTTAACCACATTCATTGGCAATCTCAACCAAAAGCTAAATCTTAATCTTCAGGTTGTCAACAACGAAGCGACTGCAGATATTCGCTTCATGAACCATGACACAAGCCTCATGGAGAGCAATTCAGCCGGCACAAATGCTAAAGCCTGGAGATATCTCGGGAATCAATCCAACCCAAGTTTTGTCAGTATTGACTACAACGACATTTCGATCAATACGCGCTTTGGCAACGAGAGTACAAACGACTGGAAAAGCACCGCCATCCACGAACTTGGCCACGCCTTGGGGCTGGAGCATCCATTCGACGGGGGAGACGGGGATCAATACGGAACAGCCATCAGCACCTCAGTCGACCAGACATTGATGGCCTATGGCCGCCCAGCCAGCGGAGTTCAACCGACGACATACACAGCACTTGATATCGCGGCACTTCAATCACTCTGGGGAGCAGAAATCAACGACTCTCCTGTTCTCAGCGGCAGCCAAGCCCTGCTTTCAGATGGAAAGGAAGACGTCTTTTATCAAATCAGCGTCAAAGATTTACTTGAAGGATGGACCGATCCGGATGGAGATTCATTGCAACTTACAGGAATCAATCCATCTATAGGAACCTTAACCAACAGCGATGATGGTCTGAATTTCGTGTTCACGCCACCATCAAACTATCGCGGCCCTGTCGAACTGACGTACACCGTGAGCGATGGTTTCGGAGGCAATACGTCAGCCACCAACAGCTTTTCACTGGCGGATGTGAATGACGCGCCGGCCCTCACCGGAGCCAGAGCACTGCTTCCCACAGGACTCGAGGATGCCGCTTACACCATCAGCCGAGCACAACTCATCGAGGGATTCAGTGATGTGGACGGAGATCCGCTTTCTGTAGAAGAGTTCACCAGCTCCGTTGGTGAAAGCAGAAAAAATCCCGATGGAAGTTTCACAATTAATGCTCCCGAGAATTTCAACGGTCCCATCAGTGTGATTTTCATCGTTGGCGATGGGCGTGGCGAACGGTTACCAGCCAGCAATGAATTCACCCTTCAACCTCGCAACGACCAACCAGTCCAGACTGGTTCAGTGGCTGAGCTCACTACGGGGAGGCAAGGAAGACCCTATCGACTGAAAAACCGTGATCTTGTTAGCGGGTTTAGCGATCCAGACAATGACTCCCTCATGGCCAGAGGCTTAAGGTCTCGACAGGGAACATTCTTGAACAAAGGAGCTCGTTCCTGGAGATTCAAAGCCAAACAGGGATTTGTTGGTGATGTGGTGTTTCGCTATCTCATCGACGACGGACAGGGAGCAACAACAAAAGTCCGTCAGCAATTCACACTTGAAGCGAAAAACGTCCCAACCATCAAGGGGACGAAAAAGAACGATCGCCTGATCGGAAGGCGATGGAATGATCATCTTCTTGGAAAAAATGGCCGGGACACCCTCATCGGCGGGAAGGGTGACGACCGTTTGGATGCCGGCCAAGATGACGGCCAAAAACCTGATCAAGCCAAAGGAGGAAAGGGCTCGGATACCTTCGTGATCCATCCGAAGGGGCGCGTGCAAATCAAAGATTTCAAAACAAAGCACGATTCACTCGACCTCAGCTCCGTCCCTGGCTGGAGCTGGAAGATTGACGCTGGAAAGACCTCCATCTTCAACAACAACGGAGATCAGCTGGCGATCCTCTACAAAGCGCCGGACCTTTCCAACGCCACAGTGATCTGATCAGGCAACTGGCTCACAGGCGTAAACCGTGATGCCACCACGACGCTCTTTGAACTCCGGCCGATCAGGATCTTCAGCCCTCCACCACCAGCGTCCATCGGTGTAGCTCGGCGTTCCAGCATTGTTCGTGCGTGGCAACTGCAGCGTGACGCCTCGCCAATTGATCAGGATGCCGTCACCAGGCAGTGTTCCAGCAGCTGAGTTTGGAATGCCATCAGGAAGGCCGCTGATATCCACAGCACCTGATATGCGTCTGATGCTGAGCGGATCACCGTCACAGAGCCAGTCGGCCTGTACGGGAACAGCCAGGAGCAACAGCGTGAGGGCAGCGAACACCACATTGGCGATGCAATTCACGTCAAACTTGTTCAATGAGCCTCACCCTGATCTACGACGGCGGCTGCCCGTTCTGTCGTCATTTCGCACTCCGCAGTGAACTCACCAGCGGCATTCCTGATCTGGAAATCCGCGATGGACGTTCTGAACAGGCGTTGCGTCAGACATTGCGAAGCCGGGGAATGAATCTGGCGAACGGTGCTGTGTTGCTGGAAGGCGATCAGGCATGGCATGGCAGTGCAGCCATTGCAGAGCTCTCTCGCCGCATGGAGCCTGGAGACCCTTTGTTGCAACTGTTACAAAAGCTGTTCCAGGACGATGCTCGTACAACGCTGTTTTACCCGGGATTGCTGCTTGCCAGGCGTGTTTCGCTCGCAATTCGCGGCCTGCCGGAAGACCCCGATTACGAGGCGACATGACGTCCAGTGGCATAAAGGGACCGTCAGGGCCTACGGTTGACCCAAGTCCTACAGATTTGCTTAAGCATCGACTTCGATCCTGCCTTTCCTGATGCCCTGAGCCAGCACCAGCTCAACGCTCTGCTCAAGGCCGCAACCGAGGGGGCCTTGGCTCGTGAAGGTCGAGTCGATGAGGACGAACTCCTGAGAGCAGCCCTGTCAGCCTGGGCGGATCAAACCAAAGAGCTCCTGATGTGGCTGGAAAGCCAGGGAGATGAGGTGTCGCGCACCCGGACACCGAAACAGGTGATGGCTCTCGGGAGCCTGCGAACGCACATGGTGATGAGCCTGAAGGCTCTCAAATACGCCGAAAGCTGAATCACGTCTGGCGCCGTGAATCACACTTCTCCCTGAGCACCTGCAGAAACTGATCAGGATCCGGCTGCTGATCGATGTCAAAACGGGTTGCAGTCTGCACTGTGAAGGAGATCCAGGCCTCTGCCTCCGCCCCCCCCTCTGCCATGACGATGTCGTAACAGGCTTCGAAATCCGAGTCGGGTGCCAGATCTCTCGCAGCATTGATTGCGTCATACAAAGCCTCAAGATCAGCAACCTGAGGATCAGCAAAAACGGCCCTGATCTCCTCCAGCATCAACGAACCGCTTCCAGTGCAGAACGCTCAGTCCCCTCCTGCGCCTGATCGTGGCTGTCGATCTGAAAACAAAATTCTTCCAACTCGGCATTGAACTCGAGCAACATCACAGCAAGAGAAGAGGCCAGCTCACAACAGAATTCGTCGGACACAAAAAGGTGTCTCATAGGACTAGCGAGTTGTAGGAAATTCCACGTGGCCAGCGTGGCCAACAGCGGCGTTGCATTTACAAATCGAGTTAAGCCACCAGTGGAGGGGATGGGCTGGTGTCAACCTTGAGCTCGCTCATGCGACTACGGATGCCTTCGCAATCCCGACAACAACAGGGAGGTGCCTTGTCATCGACTGGATGAAGCAAGAGAGGAAGGATATGATCCTCATCCTCGTAGAAGAGTGTCATCAAAACAATTAAAACGCTGTCGGAGTTCCGATGCACCAAGGCTGCTCTGGAGGTCTCGAAGGACACGAAATGAGTCCAGGATGAGACTCTCCAGACAATGGATGGCTAATTCATCGACAAGCCACTGTCATCAAGATTCAACAACGACGCCCTGCTCAACGGCCAAGCCAGCGGACCGTGCGTCCTGAACAAGAGCGTTCAGACAATCAACACCGAAGCTCGCCTCGCCTTTGAGAAGAGCGTCCCACTCGGAATCTGCGAAATGGGTCTGCAACCAAAGCGTTCCCAGGATGCTGGATGCCGTAAAGCGGTAGAGCCCAGGGACGTCTGTGGAAGTGGCAACCAGATCCATGCCATTTCAGAATCTGCATTTAGTAAGCCTCAGCTGGACGCATTTCATTGTCCGAATTGATACGGAAAACAGAAATTGCTGTGAACAGCGCCTGAACAGGCATCATGTGAGGACGTCAGGGGGGGGGGTTCATTACCGATGTCACCCTTGTTTGCCTGCCACCGCTGCGGCATGCAGATTGAACGGTCAATGGCGAACTACTGGCGTTTGAAAGGCCGCGTGATCTCTCAGCCTGCCTTGATCTTCAAGATGCTCGTCAAAAGAACAGTGGCCCCGATGATCAGGACAGGGCCACCGACGTCCAAGGCCGATGAATCAGCGCGAGTAGGAGACACCGCGATAGGTGAGGCGAGGTGAGCTGAACGAGACAGCCTCACGGTTGGCCTGGTAGACGCTGTGGCGGTAGGTGAGTTGAACAACGGTTTTCGCCGAAACGTCATTCTGGCGCGTGTACGTGTTGCCGAGGAAAGTGAGTTGCATCAGTTGGTCTCGGATTCAGCCCAGGCCCCCGTTCCATGACCTGGGTCGTACTGCGCCTTGCCGGATAACAAGGTGAACGTTTTAGTAGTCGTTGCTACGAAATATGGATAAACCGTGTCTGAATCCCCGGCAAGGTCTGGCCAGGAAGACGATGCAAATTGTCAGACTGCCCGGCGATGAGAAGACAAGGGGTCTGTAAAAGCGGGTTGACAGGACGTCAAACCTCATGGGGTCCGTTCACAAATATCAAGCAACTATCTACACAACATCTGCTGTACAGGTCAGAACGGAGGCTGGCTTATCGAAAGACCATTGAGTTGGCCATGGCTGCCGCGAAGAATCAACGCTGTGGAGCTGACAACAATGCGGCCATCAATGATCAACAAGATTTACTGACAAGGTTTGCAAAGACATTCAATCCATCAGGCAGGGACGGGATCCAGCATTGAATTGACCTTGAGACTGAAACCAAGATTTTTAAGCCGTGCGTTGCTGACGCGAGCATTGAACACCCGTGCTCCATCACGGTTGTGGTTCTCCCAGATCACAGGGGCCAGTCCCTCGGCATCACACAACTCGTTCGACAACTCCCGCCGGGACAGCTGCATATCATCCACAAGGTTGTAAATCCCCTGCAGGCGACGTTCGTACGCAAAGCTCACGCCGCGAAGAATGTCGAGGAAGTGAATCCAGGCATTGACGTTGTTGCCGTTCTTGGGGACTTGTTGCCCTGAAGCGCTGCGGATGTAACCCGGAATATCCTTGCCTGGTCCATAAATTCCACCAAGACGTAGCACACAGGCCTGGGTAGAAGCACTGTTCAGGGACAGAACAGTAGTTTCAGCACGAACCAACAGAGCATTGGTGGCGTCGGTGAGATCCGGTGGGCTGAGTTCGTTGATGGTTTGTCCTGCCTTGTCGCCGTAGACCCCGGCACTGCTGAGGTAAGTGATATGGAGGGGAGTGCGTGAACTGCGGCGCCCTATGGCCTCAACCAAAGACTGCACACCTTCCCCAAAAACACTGCCATAGGAACTTGCTTCGTCCTCGGTCGTCGGGGCCATCGAAATCAGAAGACCATCCAGTTGATCGATGAAGCTGTAATCGGTGCCAGGGTCACCAGCGCGGCAGATCCGCGGATGATCCACAAATTCGCAGAGCTGGGCGAGTTTCGAGGGTGATGTCGTGGTGCCCGTGACCTCGAGGCCGCGGCTGCGAGCATTGATCGCAACGCCCATTCCGACGTAGCCGCAACCCACTACTCCAAAACGGGAGGTCATTTTGAATCAATATTTGTTCACGCAACGTAACGAGACGGATCGGTGCCTTGCGTATCCAATGCGGCCATCTTTGAAAGGTCTGAGGACGCTGACCGCATGATTCGTTCCATCCTCAACATCGTCTGGGTCGTGCTCGGAGGCCTCGTGATGGCGTTGGGTTGGTGGGTAGCCTCTCTGCTCTGTGCGATCACGATCATTGGTTTGCCCTGGGCCAGAAGCTGCTGGGTGATCGGCAAGTTTTCTCTCTGGCCCTTCGGTTATGAAGCCATCAACCGAAAACAGCTCACCGGCCAGAGCGATCTGGGGACAGGGACGGTTGGTCTGATCGGAAATGTGCTGTGGTTCCTGGTCGCGGGCTGGTGGCTCGCGATCGGGCATCTGAGCTCGGCTCTGGCCTGCTTCGTCACCATCATCGGAATCCCATTTGGCATTCAGCACCTCAAGCTGGCTCTGATTGCTCTGGCGCCGGTGGGAATGACCGTGAAACCAAGCGAGCGCCCGTGGCTCTAGTCGCCGTTTAAAAAAGCAGAGACAACAACCAGATCGTCAGGATCGCCAGAAGCCCTGCTGATCCAATCGCTGCAGCAACAAGAACCAGCCCTGCTGCCAATCCAAGTCGGCGGGTTGTGGAGGGGAACAACAGATAGAGGGTCAGTCCGATCGCCAATGGCCAGAGAGGCGGAATCAACAAACTGACGCCGGTCAGGACGATCAAGCGGAGGCGGACCTGATTGCGATGGTCCTGGTCTTGGATCCGTTGCCTTTGTTCTTCGTCCAGCGCTGCAAGTTCCTCGTCGCTGAGCCAGCGACCATGCAGCTGAGCTGTTCTGAAATCTCGCTCCAGTTGACCTGGAGTTGTACTGGGTGTCATGCACTCAGCATATGAACGGAAGTCAACCGGGTGAACATGCAGGTGGAGGATCCAAGCGCTTCAGTCCTGTTCGTGATCTTGAAGTCGTTTGATGTAATCGCAGATATCCAGATCAGGATCCAGTTGGACATCTTTGCGTGTTTTGGCATCGACAACATCTTTGGCAAGACTTAGCAAGTGTGCACTCGCAAGCTTGGTCTCCTTCACACTCTTAAAACCAGGAGACATTGTTGTATAAAAAGACAATGAAGTAACTCTACGCAACCAACGATTCATGTGGGTTCATCCCACTACACAGCGACGATCTGTACAAGATTCTCCACATAACATCGTCACGCAAAAATGTTCGTAGGAATACCTACTTCGCTACTATTGATGTATTTGATACAGAAAGCAGGAGATGTCGCTCGTTATTCGTTTCCTATGAAACGTCATCGCCTCTCCGAGAACAGCGACCTTGAGATCAGCCGTCTCAAGATGCTTTTGGCGCGTGTTGAGGCCATCGGCAGTCGTGACGTCTTGATCAATTCGCTTCGTGAAGCCATCACAGATCTGGAGGCCAGGCAAACCGTGATTCCTGAAGACACAGCTGCTTAGCGAGGACGTATCAGCCGTTCACCAAGCGAGCATGAATTCTGCAAACGCGGATGGCTTGTGATGGAGGGGCCTGGCAAAGCATGCCAAGTTCATGATTGAGCTTGCGGAATAAAGCGATATCTGCGCCTGTGAACCCAGACAGAACAGCAAACAAACCGGATGTCAGGAAGAGAACCACGCCGCAATCTCCAGAGTGATCTTGAGCAAGCGTAAACGTCTGCTGACCCAGGAATTAATCCAGCCTGAGAGAAAATTGAGCGCTTCGGATCTGTCCCGCTGATCGTTGATTCACCACTGATCGGAGCTTGGGCCACTGGACTGACCATGCCAACAATGTCTGTGTTCGTGCAGCTCCTGACCAGGCCATTCGAGATGTGATTCATAACAAACTGACTGACTGACTGATGGCGGAAGTGATCACGTCTTGCGATCCTTGTGCCTTCACGGGCGAAGACAACAGAATTCGATGTGATCCCCCACAGAGAACGTCAATCGTTTTGTTGATACCCATGGGATCGATCCTTTGGAGATCAAGAATCTCAGCAACTCATTGCAACCTGATGCTTCCCGGGTCCATGAACCTTGATTGTTTCAAGGGTTCATCTCATCGGTTGATCGTGGGGGGAGCAACTGAGCCGGCTGGCGTTTAGCCCAGCCATTCATCAGCCATCAGATCATCAGCCATCAGATGGTCTGACTCGTGTCTCCAAATTCGAGATAGAGGCTTCTTGCATCCTCTGCACGCTCCTCATTGATCAATTCCTTCACCCGCTCCCTCCACCAGGAACTGACAACGGAACTGATTTCCTTGTTCGGAAGGCCACCAAAGGATTGGTCCATACCTTGATCCGGGCTTCAAACGTACCGACTCAGCAAAACGATGCATGGGTGATGTTGCATCGCTTCACCGATGCGAGCCCCGGACCAAACACCAGGGAACTGTTTCGTAGTGATTCACACCACACCAGATTCAAACGCTGCAGACGATGGCGGAATTGAGCTGATGAGTCGTCTAGCTCGCCATTGCCCAAACCATGACCAAACAGCTCCGAAATCTGCTCTTCGCAGGTCTGGCCATCCTCCTGGCTGTTGCCTGCTCGAAGACTCCCGATACCTCGGCTGTCAGTGGACCACCAATCGTGCTCGGCTACAGCAACTGGGCCGGTTGGTGGCCCTGGGCGATCGCTGTCGAGGAGAAGCTGTTCGAGAAAAACGGCGTGAACGTCGAGATGAAGTGGTTTGACGGGTACTTGCCATCGATGGAAACCTTTGCTGCCGGCAAAATTGATGGGAATTCCCAGACCCTCAACGACACGATCTCCTTTCTTCCCGGAGAGAACGGTGGAGAGGTTGTGGTGTTGGTGAACGACAACTCCGCTGGCAACGACCAGATCATTGCCGATGCCTCGATCAAGTCAGTGGAAGAGCTCAAAGGCAAAACCGTGGCCGTGGAAGAAGGGGTCGTGGACGATTACCTGCTCAGCCTGGCGCTCAAGGACGTTGGCCTCAGTCGCGACGACGTTGTGATCAAGGGCATGCCGACCGACCAGGCAGCAACGGCCTTTGCAGCTGGTCAGGTGGATGCGGTTGGCGCTTTCCCTCCTTACACCGGAACTGCCATGCAACGTGAGGGAGCGCGGGTGATCGCGACCTCGAAGGAGTACCCCGGAGCAATCCCTGACCTCCTCACCGTGAGTGGCGATCTCATCAAGGAACGTCCCGATGACGTTCAGAAGATCGTCAAAACCTGGTGGGACGTCAGAGCATTCATGGACGAAAACCCTGAGAAGTCCGAGGAGATCATGGCGAAAAGGGCAGGGATCCCAACTGAGGAATACGAGCAGTACAAGGGTGGAACCCGCTTCTTCACTCTGGATGAAAACCTTGAAGCGTTCAGCTCTGGGGAAGGCATGCAGCACATGCCTTATGCAGCCGAATCCATGGCCGACTTCATGGTCTCCGTCGGCTTCATCGAGGAGAAACCGGACTTGAGCAGCCTGTTTGATTCCAGCTTCGTCAAGAAGGAAGCCGGCGCCTGATGAGCGCTTCGGCCCCTGCCGCTGCCCTTGAGAAAAAGCCTGGTGTTCTCTCCCTGCTCGCTCTTGGGGCAACGCCCTCAAGAGCTGTGAGGAGCGGACTTCAGGTTGCTTCACTGCTGCTCCCGTTGCTCGCCTGGACGGTGATCGCCGCTCTCGGCGTCGTCGATGAAAAATTCCTGCCCTCACCGGGGGCTGTTTATCGATCCCTCGCCTCGATGGCGCAAAGCGGCATCCTGTTTCAGGACATCGTTGCCAGCACAGGGCGGGTGTTCGCTGGGTTCCTGCTCGCCACCCTGGTGGCTGTGCCCATCGGCATCGGCATGGGTGTCTACCCAGCCATTTGCGCGCTCTGCGAGCCGCTCATCGCCATGTTGCGATACATGCCGGCAGCGGCTTTTATTCCTCTTCTGATCATCTACCTGGGCATCGGTGAGGAACCGAAGATCGCTCTGATCTTTCTGGGCACGGTGTTTTTCAACATCCTGATGGTGATGGATTCAGTCAAGTTCGTTCCAAAGGAACTGATCGAAACAACCCTCACCCTGGGGGGCCGCAGCCGTCAGGTGCTCGTGCAGGTGGTGGCCCGCTACAGCATGCCGAGCATCATTGACACCCTGCGCATCAACATCGCCACGTCCTGGAATCTGGTCGTGGTCGCAGAACTTGTGGCGGCGGAGGTGGGTCTAGGGAAACGCATCCAGCTCGCTCAGCGTTTCTTCCGTACCGATCAGATCTTCGCTGAACTGATCGTGTTGGGTCTGATTGGCTTTGCGATCGATATGAGTTTCCGGCTGTTGCTTCGTCTGAGCTGCCGCTGGGCGGTGTAGCGGATGGAATTACTGGTCCAGCAGGTCGGTAAGCACTTCGGGGACGGGCCTTCGCGCAAAACCGTCCTCGAAGGGATCAGCTTCCGGATGCAATCCGGAGATTTCACAGCCCTGGTGGGAAGCTCCGGTTCTGGCAAGAGCACGATCCTGCGACTGATTGCCGGCCTTGATCAGCCCAGCAGCGGTCGGATCCTTGTGGACGGGAACGTGGTCGGTGGTCCAGGCCCGGACCGGGGAATGGTGTTTCAGAAATACAGCTTGTATCCCTGGCTCAATGCCGCCGACAACGTGGCCTTCGGGATGCGTCTGCAGGGGATGAAATCCAGGGAGATCCGAGAACGTACGGCTTACTTCCTTGAGGTCGTGGGCTTGCAGGACGCCTCGTCCAAATTGCCTCGCGAACTGTCCGGCGGCATGCAGCAACGGGTCGCCATCGCACGCACCCTGGCCACCAACCCCAGTGTGCTGCTGCTGGATGAACCATTCGGTGCCCTGGACCTGCAGATCAGAGAATCCATGCAGGATTTCCTGCTCCAGCTCTGGCAGCGCACAGGCCTGACCGTTCTCCTGATCACCCATGACGTGGAGGAAGCCCTGGTGCTTGCTCAGAACGTCCATGTGCTGGCCCCCAATCCAGGCCGGATCATCCGTTCCCTGGACGTGAAGCTCGATAAAAGCGATCTCGATGAACTGCGGCTGAGCAGTGATTTTCAGCAGCTGCGCCGAAGCCTGTCCGCCAGCCTCAAGCAGCTGGAACCGACATTTCTGTGATGCAGGCCCTCGAGAGTGAGAGCTTTCTTCCAGCCTGGCTTTACACCGAACCTGATGTTCATCGCTGGGACTGCAGCACCTATGCCGGGACGTACTGGCATCCCGTCACAGCCACATCTCAGCTTGCCCCTGGCCAGTGCCAGGCCATCAACCTTCTGGGACGGCCTCTCCTTCTGACAAGGCCAGGAGACGGAGAACCGCGAGCGTTCCTGAACCGTTGTCCCCACCGAGGCGTGGCCTTTCAGGACGAGAGCGACAACGGCCTGCCCTGCCGGCGTTTGATCTGCCCTTATCACGGCTGGACCTACAACCTGGAGGGAGAGTTGCTGGCGGCAGCCAGGGAACAGGACCTCCCGCAGCCGTTTCAGCGCAGGGACTGGCCCCTCACAGCGCTCCCCTGTCTCGTCGATGGCCCACTGATCTGGGTGGCGCTCAGCGACGAGCCTCGTCCTCTGACGCGACAGCTGGAACAGGTGCATCAGGAAGTGATGGCCCTGTGGACAAGCCCCATGAAGCAGGTGCATCAGATCCGACGCCGCCTGACTTGCAACTGGAAAGTCGCTCACGACAACACCCTCGACGACTATCACGTCGCGGTGGCCCATCCAACGACTCTGCACCGCGAGCAGGGGCCTGTGAAGGACTACGTGCACCGGTTCACGGAGTTCGGAAATGTCCTGATCACACCCCATGCCGACGGCGGCCACTTTCATACGTTCGGCCTGCCTCCCTGGACGCACCTGATCACCTGGCCGGACGGGCGCATGGCGCTGTTGGAGTTCCTGCCGGAGAGCCACTGCACCACGGCGATGCAGTTGCGGTTGTTTGTCTCAGAGCAAAGCCGAGACGGCGGCGACGACGACCAGCGCGACCAAGCGACGGACATCTGGCTCACCAGCCTGCTTGGCTTCCTGGAGGAAGACCGGAAACTGGTGGAATCAGCGCAGCGCGGCTACGAAAGCGGCATCATGCCAGGACCTGCCCACCGCCTGGAAGATCGGATCCTGCACTGGCAAAGAATCTACCGACAACAACTCCCGGGGTCTACAGACGCATCGTCGTCCGAAGCCAGGAGGTCATGGCAACGTTGATGGCGTCCACATCGGCGAGCGGTTCGGCGCTGAAGGGAACCGTCGGCATGTAGCCATCAGGCCCGAATTCCGGGGTGATCGTGATCGGATCAGCCTTCGAACCGCGGCGATCAAGAAACAACTGCCAACACAGACGATGGGCTTCCAGGGCTTCAGCCCATTCCGGGGCAAACGGGTGCGAAACCGAGGGACCTTGGGCATGCCCAACCCGGGCATGAATGTGATCGACATGACTTGCCATGGCCTGGATCGGCTTCAGGTCCGGCGTCATCAGGCGTTCGCTCACCGCGCACCAGTGGCTGAGATCGGCGGTGAGGCGCAGGCGGGGGTGCTGCTGGAGCCAGAAGGGCAACCGCCAGGGATTGAACAGACTGCGGCTCCGATGCGTCTCCAGCATCACCGGACAGGACACCTGCTCAAGGCGATCCAGCACCGCCTCAAGAAAATCGTTCTGTTCCGGGTCTGTCCAGCTATCGCTGCCGGTGATCAGGTTGATCTTCAGAGGCAGCAGCGGCCCTGCGCGATTCAGGGCTCGATCGAGCTGCTCGAGATGCTGGTCGGGACTGTCGCCGAGGTTGGGGGTGTAATCCCCGCCTGTGATGATTTCCAGGATCAGGGCCTGATCGAACCGACGCAGTGCCTCGAGCAGATCACTGGAGCTGACGGTTTCAAGGCAGGGATGATCCAGGTTGATCTCGATGCCGTCAAAACCGGTTGCACCGGAACGTTGAAGGGCCTGATCGAAGGATCCGCGCCAACCCCAGAGTGTTTGGAACAGAAGAAGCTCAGTGGGACACAAAACAGACCAGCGGCAACCAATCTCAACAAGGAAAATCTGGCAGTCTCAAGCGTCGAGTGCCAAGACGCAGCAATCAATTCTGTGATCAATTCGTAACGATAAAGTTCATCAACCTGAACCTTTTTTTCAACACATTGCCCTTACGTTCTCCGGGAACAAGTGATCAACTCCATGATCCTTCTTCACTTCTTCGGACTCGGAGATGTACTGCGGCGTTTTGAACTTGAGCAGCTCACCGGCTTGAATCTGATGGGTTTCCGACCCGTCGCACTCGATGATCTTGTGATCTGGTCTCAGCGCGTAGCAGACCAACAACGCTGGGATGCCGATCGCATTCATCACGATGTTCTCAATCTCTGGATCGATCAGGCCGAAGAGATCAATGTTTGGAAACAACGCCTAAAGCAATCACCTGCAAACGTTGAACTCCTGGCGGGTATCGGCGACGAACGCACCTGGCAGCAACACTGGGAGTGCATGCTGCGCCAGACCCCTCCGGGTGAGAGGGCCTGAGAGCCAGAGCCAGCGAATCAACAAGACAGATGGACCCTGAGAACTGATGAACAATCCAATGACGATCTGTTCACGTTGTCCAGATGAGTTGCTTCAAGGAAGCTGGCTGATCACCCTGACATTCTCTTCCGGTTTGTAGCGCGACGTCCAGCGACGCAGCTGGGATTCCTCCTCGTCAGTTCGCGTGCAAGCAAATCCGTAGCGAGCACGAACTCGATCAGATGCTGCCCTCAATGCCTTCACACCGAGGGATTCAAGTTCAGAAACGCGGAACGAGTCGCCAGGTTTCAGATACTCCAATATCACCGTTGAGGGTGAATACAAGGTGCTGAATTGACCGTCAGGCCACTCCAGTTGAAAGCGAACTTCCGGCATGAGCCTGAAAAGTGATCACGAATCCTGCAATGGGGTCGTTCAACCCTGCTGTTTCAACTGGCACAGCCGAAGCCTGTCAGGCCAAGAGAGCCCTGCCAGAAACATTCAGACTCGCCAGCGCGCTCCAACTGAACCTGACAGGCTCCCTTGGCGAACCGTCCGATCCGGCAGCAGATCAGATCGGGATCGTCTCGCACCGACCGTTTGAGCCTGTCCGCGTGTGACGGGTCCACTGCCAGGAGGTACCCGAAGCTGGGAAAACAGGTCAGCCATGCCGTCTCCTCAACCTGATCCGGCCGTCGGATCAAATCTAGGTCGATGCTGAGTCCATGGCCGCAGGCTTCGGCAAACATCGCCGCTGTGCCCGTGATCCCCCCCATGCTGATGTCCTTGGCCGCATGAACGATCCCTGCCGAAGCCAGAGCTGGAAGCAGGCTGAGGTGGGAGCAAAGCGATTCTGAAGACGCCTTGGTCGCCGCATCCCAGAAGGGATAGTGGCGGTATAAGGATCCCTTCTGGTTCACCAGCATCCAGAGCTCATCGCCAGGACGTGCCGACCGGGCTGAGAGCACGGGGCCTTCGGCGACCCCCAGGACAGCCACCGACAGAGCCCGGTACGGACTGTGCTGGTTGGAGTGCCCTCCCACCATGGGAATCGCGAAGCGATCGCAGGCGAATCGCATTCCAGCCAACAGCTCAGCCTGGGATTCCGGGCCCTGGCTCCAGACACTGTTCACCAGAGCCAGGGGACGTCCACCCATGGCGGCGATATCGCTGAGGTTCACCAGAACACCACTCCAGCCTGCGAACCATGGGTCGTCCTCCACGAGGCCGGGATGCATGCCCTCGCAGGCCAGCAACAACTGACCGTTCTGGCGAGGCAACAGGGCTGCATCGTCGCCCAGCATTCCAGCGGCCCCCAACTGCGGGAAGGGACGATGGGAAAACGCCTCCGCTGCAGGCTGGATGTCGCGCTTGGCAAGCAGACCGCTCTGCTGACGCAGCGCAGTCACCAACGGCCTGAGATTCATGCCGCGATGGGTGAGGCAAAGGTCCCGGCTGGTCGCAACTCCCTTGACGGGACGTAGTAGTCGAGGTCGGCCTGCATCAGGTGATGGCGAATGCCACGAATCTCGAGTTCCTCGATAGACGTCCAGTGCAGACGACGGAAGAAGCGCACATTCTGAATTTGAACCGTGGCCAGAAAACGATCGCAGCCCCAGCCATTGGCGCTGGTGACAGCTTTCCAGATCAGGCCTTTGCCGATCTGGTTGTGACGTCGGAAATCGCTGTGTACCCCTAAGCGGCCTCCGTACCAGAGCCGTGGTTCGGTCTCAACGATCCGCACCACACCAACCACCTGAGCCTCGCCGTCGTCGTTGTCCTGCGGCTCGGAACTGTGATGCAACGCCGCGATCGGACAGGCGATGCGATCGAGCTCATCGCGATCAGAGTGTTCAAACACATGCTGTTCACGGCAGAAGATGCTGCGCCGCAGGGACCAGTAGCCACGGATCAGGGATGAATCCGGACGCAGCAAGTGAAACGTGAAGCGATCTGAGTGAGCGGTCGGCGAGAGGCGAAAGTCATCGGCATCGATGCCGATGCCTCCACGGACTGAAGGGGTGAACAAACTGGGGGCGGAGCTGACGCTGCGACCGATGCCTCGGCTGCTCGGATCAAGACAGGACACCATGGTTCAGGTGCTCTGCTCAAACAGTGAGAGGGCCGAACAGGCTCCACACTTCGCACAACCAGCAGACATGCGCTCCGACCGGAGATCTCCCTGGCGCAACAGCTCGGCAACCCCCTGGTAGACGTCAACCATGAATGAAGTGTCCGGCGAAGGATGGTTCTCCAGTGGAGTCCCGGAAATCGGCACAAAGGGGACAACAAAGGGGTAAACACCAAGGTCAATCAGTCGACGGCTGCAGTCGAGGAGAGCATCCCGGCTGTCGCCCAACCCCGCCAACAGGTAGGTGGACACCTCCCCGCGCCCGAAAACAGCAACGGCATCGGCGAAAGCCTCGTAGTACCGCTCCAGACTCAGCTCAGACTTCCCAGGCAGAATGCGACGTCTCACCTCCGGCGAGACCACTTCGAGGTGCATGCCCAGACTGTCGACCCCTGCCTGCTTCATGCGTCGATACCAGATCGGATCGTCCGGTGGCTCGCACTGGCCTTGAATCGGCAGATCCACGCGCTGCTTGACGGCGGCGGCCGTCTCGGCCATCAAGCGAGCTCCACGGTCATCACTGTTGGGGGTGCCGGTCGTCATCACCAGCTGAGTGACGCCATCGAGACGCACGGCAGCCTCAGCCACCTCCGCCACCTGATCCGGGGTTTTGCGAACGACCGTGGAACCATCCTCAAGGGACTGCTCGATGGCACAGAACTGACAGGACTGCGTGCGGTCCCGGAAGCGGATACAGGTCTGCAGCAGCGTGGTGGCCAGGACACTGCGGCTGTGCAGCAGAGCGATGGAGCGATAGGGCACGCCATCGGCCGTGCTCAGTCCGTAGAACGTCGGCTCATCGGTGGTCGTCACCGCAGGCAACGCCTCGTTCTGAGGGCCGCTCAGGGCGACCCCATCACCAGATGCGTCGAGGCTGTAAGGCGAGAGGCTGGACGCATCGTTGTAAATCGGCACCATCACGGTGGTGCCATCAAGCTCAAGGGCGCGGTGGTCCGACGGACCTGCACCGCCTCGCCGCCCCCGGTTCCCCTTGAGGGATCCATCGCGAAGACCCTTGACCTGAAGTTCGGTCACGACACGGCCCAGCTCAGACATGGTTCAACTCCTCGATCGCACGGCCCAACTCAACGGCTGGAGAAGGTTGCAGCTCCGATGGCATCTCCTGCATCGTCATCGCAGGCGAGCTGTTGATGCGGAGCGACAGCAACTCCGGACGGCTGTAGTGGCCGACGCTGTCCATCATTCGCTTGCGTTTGGTGATCAGGGCCAGATCCAGCTCCGCAATGGCGAGGCCCTCGCCGTCCGGAAGCGGTCCAGCCAGATAACGGCCCTCCGGACTGATCACCGCGGTGTGGCATCCGCCCTGAAAGGCCTTGTGAAGCGACGTATCCGGTGTGATCGCCCCATAGTCCTCGGGATCCAGCCATCCTGTGGAGCAGATCACAAAACAGCCGGCCTCCAGGGCGTGGTGCCGCATGGTTACGGCCGTCTGCTCCGTGAAGATCGGTCCCACGAGGGAGCCGGGAAACTGGGCGCAGTGAAGCTGCTCCCCCTGGGCCATCAGGGCGTAGCGAGCGAGGGGGTTGTAGTGCTCCCAGCAAGCCAGGGCACCGACACGACCCAGAGGGGTGGTGACAACCTTCAGTCCGGCGCCATCTCCCTGTCCCCACACCATCCTCTCGTGGTAAGTCGGGGTGATCTTGCGCCGTTTGAGGACGATCTCACCACAGCTGTTGAATAACAGCTGCGTGTTGTAAAGGGTGCCTCCATCGCGTTCGTTGACGCCCAGCAGAACCTGCATGCCGTGTTGGCGTGCCGCTGCTGCAACGGCGTCAGTGACAGGACCGGGAACCACCACCGCCTGCTCATAGAGAGCAAGGTGCGGACGACCCATCCGCACAGGGGGCTCGACGAAGGAGAAATAGGGGTAATAGGGGAGAAACGTCTCGGGGAAGACGATCAACTCGACGCCTTCGGCCGCCGCATCGGCCATGGCATCGAGCACCTTCTGAAGGGACCCGTCCAGGCTGAAAAGCACAGGACGGATCTGGGCAGCGGCAACTTTGACGGTGGTCACCATGGTGAGGTCCGGTGCTGACTCAGAGCGTCCAGGTCTCGAGGATGAAGGCTCCTTCCTTGCGATGCATCAACACGATGTCGAGGACATCCAGAGGGTTGACCGGAGTGATGCCTGGCATCAAAGCCTTTTCGCTGTGTCCGTAGAGGGCCTGCAGAGCGAAGCGGCAGGCGTAGACCTTGCCACCCTGATCCATGAATTTCTGCAGACGGGCATTGAAGTTCAGATGGCCGTCAAACGCCGCGTCACCAAGCTTGGGAAAACCACGCATCACACCCAGCGTCACGCCCGGGCCGTAGAGAAGAACGGAGGTCTCGAAGCCTTTGTTGATCAGACGACTGGCCTGAAGCAGGTTGACCAGACCGATCGACCCTTCAAATGCCACGGTGTGAAAGGTCACCAACGCCTTCTCACCTGGATCCGCCTTCACATCAGGAAAAACTTTCTCCTCGTAGTCGACGAGAAAATCTCCGGGCTGATTAGCGGGGCGATCGACAACTGGCATGTGAAGAAAGGCTAAGAACCCAAACCATGGCCTTGGTCACCATTCAAAAAATGTTCCTGATGCAACCGAATCAGGCATCGAAACCCACGGGTCTGCGTTGATTTTCGTGCCCATGACTACATCACGACGGCTTGCTTTCCCTGATGGTTAAAAAGGCAAATTCTGAGCTGATTGATGCTGAACAGTGCGTCGCACAGCACAACCGCCAGGTCATCACATTCAGTTGTCGTCATCGGCGCTGGGCAGGCTGGCTTGTCTGTGACCTACGCCCTTCAGCAGCGCGGCATCCGTCCCCTGGTTCTCGAGAAACATCGCATCGGCTACGCCTGGGACCAGCAACGATGGGATTCCTTCTGCCTGGTGACGCCCAACTGGCAGTGCCGTCTACCGGACTTCCCTTACGACGGCGACCAGCCGGAGGGGTTCATGGACAAACACTCGATCGTGAACTTCCTGCAACGGTTTGCCAGACATGTGGCGGGGGATGTGAGAGAGGGCGTTGCCGTGCAACGGCTGACGCCGAATGGTCATGGTTACCGCCTGATTACCAGTGAAGGAGAGATCGAGGCCGAGCAGATCGTTGTGGCCACCGGTGGTTACCACCAACCACGGAGGCATCCCCTGGCCGAAAGGCTCCCAGGCTCGATCCTTCAGCTTGATGCACGGGATTACCGCAACCCTGACGCCTTGCCGCCGGGACCGGTCCTGGTGGTGGGAAGTGGTCAGTCCGGAAGCCAGATTGCCGAGGATCTTTTTCTGGCCGGAAGAACCGTGCATCTGAGTGTGGGAAGCGCTCCACGTTCACCACGCCGATACCGAGGCCGAGACGTCGTCGATTGGCTCGATCGCATGGGCTACTACTCGATGCCGATCAGCGAACATGCAGACCCGCGCAGCGTTCGCGCCAAAACGAATCACTACCTCACCGGTCGCGATGGGGGGCGCGAGATCGATCTGCGACGTCGAGCTCTCGAGGGAATGCAGCTGCACGGCCGACTCGGCGAGATCACTGCAGAACACCTTGGCTTTGCCAACGACCTTGGTGACAGCCTTGACCAGGCCGATGCGGTGTATTGCCGTATTCGCAGCAGCATTGACAGCTGGATCCAACAGGAACAGATCGAGGCCCCACTTGAGCCGGCCTACTCACCTTGCTGGCAGCCGACACCGAAGCCGGATCCCGGACTCGATCTCCGAACGGATCCATTGGCAGCCGTGATCTGGTGCACCGGGTACCGCAGTGATTTCAGCTGGATCGATGCGCCGGTCTTCGACGGTGCCGGCCAACCCGCCCATGATCGAGGGGTGACCCAGAGCGCAGGCCTTTATTTTCTGGGACTTCCCTGGCTCAACACCTGGGGCTCAGGTCGCTTTTGCGGTGTTAAAGACGATGCGGACTACCTGGCCAGACTGATCAGCCTGCGGCTGGAACGTCGTGACGCCAGCCAGGAACGGCTGGAATGCACAGCCATTCTCGGCTCCTGAGAACAGGCTTCATTAACGGCGCGGCTCCGCCCTGCGAACTGAAATGTTGCGACCCATCCATTCGACGTCCTGAAGATCGTCAATGGCCTTGGTTTCATCCGCTTCCTGACTGAGATCCACAAAGGCAAATCCACGCTTGCGACCGGTGTCACGATCAAGCGGCATTGAGCATTTGGTTACCTCTCCGTATTGCCCGAAAAGATGCTGCAGGTCTTCTCTCTCAGCATCCCAGGAGAGATTTCCAATGAAAATGGTCAAAAAATTGAACGGAAAAGGTTCTCTACCACCCTCTCACATCACGGAAAGACGGCACGGCATTCCCAATCTCGATCGAAACAGGCTCTGTTCGCAATGCGCTTTAACACCGATTGCCTTTGTGTCCGCGCGCGCCAAAACTGTGGTCATTGAGATCGGAGGAGCCCATGACGGCCGACACTCCACCTGAGCACACCTGAGAAGCAGCCTGACTCTCGGCCCCTGCTCCAACAGTTTCCACCCATGCGTGGGCCTTTCGTCTGGAACGACAACAGCGGTCCGTCCGACCAGTCGACCATCCTCTGCACCGCCCAAGATCAAGGTGCCCCGCAGGATGCCGGCCTAACCTCTGGACTCCCTGGCCCCAGGCGCCATCAGCCAGACGCTTCCAACCCTGATCATTCGCTTCATCTGCTGTTCACGGGTTGAGCCATGCACGAACGAGCGACGTTGGCCGTCTCTTCCATCCGGGAGGGGCGGCCTCCTTCATTGGGGAGTTCAACAGAACCGGCGGACCTGAAGGAGGTTTGGTATCAGAGTGAACGACAGGACGGTAGACGGCAGTCGTATAAAGGTCTTGTAGCGACAGCTACCAAACGTTCACTCCGCACCTCGCGGAGCGCAGTTCGACTCAGGCCATGGAACGGGGACCTGAGCTTGCTTCGAGGAACCTCCAATGACCCTGACCTACCGCGGCCAGCGCTACGTGCAAACCAAAACTGCCGTCGCCAGCAAAAAGCCTTCCCTGACCTACCGCGGCGTCTCTTACGCCAAGTGAGTTCAGTCTGAAAGCACGAACGCCCCGCCCCCGCGGGGCTTTTTTAATGGAATTCTAGTCGCACTCCCGGTCGCTGATCAAACAAAACAAGACGTCCTCTCTTGGCACCAATCCGAAAGAAGGGCTTTTGTTTGGCAACCAATGACCTCAGGATTGGTCATGGTGGAAGCAGAACAACGGAAAGAAAATGGCCGGGCTGAAAGGAACCAAATCAGATGATTTCATCAACGCGGCAAAAGAGCGCGGGGAAGCTGCCATGAAAGACAAACAACCGCGACTCACCAAGCTAGAACGCGCCTTTCGTCACGCCGCGATCAGACGCATAAGCCAGGAGGAACGCAGAGCAGCCAGCAGCATGAGTACAACCTCTGAGTGACCCTGTCGCCAACCCGTTCATAGTGGGAGTGTCCCAAGACTCCGAGGACCCAGCGAGACAACTCATCGGCCACATTGCGGAGCTTCAATCGCGGCTAGCTCACCCGCAACACTGGACGGAAGGTGAAAACACGAAAAACGCTGAGAAGTTGCGACAACTGCAGTTTGAACTTCGCCGCCGCCAAGCCCTTGGTGACGACAACCCTATCGAGAGCTAGGCACGTGATCACTGACAGGGTGAAGACAGACTGATCAAGCAAGATCGACCCCCTTGCCTCGATAGAAAGCAAACCGTTCACGGATGGTTTCAGCCTTCGGTTTGGGATCGTCGTAGGCCCAGACGGCATTGCGGATCACCTTCTCACCGAAGACGACATCCCAATAGCGAGCGGTTCCCTTCCAACCGCAGACCGTGCTGTGCGTGGATTCGCGAAAATACTCCGTTCGCATTGCAGAGCGGGGGAAATAGGGGTTGCCATCCACCATCACAATGTCGTCGCTCTCAGCAATCACAGTGCCATTCAAAACTGCCTGCATGGATGGGTGCTCGATTGATGTGCAGCGGAGCTTAATCAACATGGCAGCACGAAGAGCGCCGCGAACCACCGTCACGACGGCCAGACATCATTCAAACGTGGTCGTATGAATCACACGAATGTCTCAGGCATGCAGCACAGAATTGCAACGCTGCTGACAGATTGATCATCAACTTTTGATGAGCCAATCAAGGAAACCTGGCGATCCTGATCAACCACAACAGACACGCCATTCATGATTGGTCACGTCAAAACCCATGCATGACATGGGACGCAAAAAGTTTTGTTCGCTCAGCCGAAACCCTTTGGATCAATCAGGCCGTAGAGCAACGCCGTCACAGCCATCTGGGTCCGATCACGGGCCCCGAGTTTGTCCATGGCATTGCCGACGTGGGTCTTCACCGTCTCCACGGACACACCGAGCCGATCGGCGATTGAATTGTTTTTGAGGCCATGGGACACGGCCGCCACCACCTCCAGCTCACGAGGTGTGAGTTCTTCAACCAGGCCCGGCAGGTTCGGCTGGGGAACTGATGCAGCGATGCGACAGATGTCCTCCGGGTAATACACGCCTCCATCTGCGATGGTTTGAAGCGCACTGATCAGATCACCGCGACCGGTGCCGAGGCTGGATTTGAACACCACACCATCGGCATACGCCCCCATCGCTTCGCACACCGCCTCCTCCGTTTCGCGGGCCAGCACAATCAGCAACTGACAGCACGGATATTCCGCTTTCACGCGTCTCAACAGATAGGGGCCGTAGCCGGTTTCCAGATCCGAGCTGCAGATCAACAGGTCGGGCTGGGTGCGTCGCACCAGCTCGAAGCCCTCGTCTTCCGTGGTGGCGGCACCCACCAGCGATGGACGAATCGGCTCGGCGACGCAAAAGGACATCAAGGTGAGTCGATCCCCGAAGACGACAACCAGCCGACGATCCTTCAGCAGCTGTTTGGCCCGGGCGACAGCATCCTGAAGCGCGCGAGTATCAAGCCGGAGCTCCATGGCCGGGGAGTTGATCCCTACGTTTTAGCGGGGAACCCAGGCGCGAAGTGCTTCCGGTGATGCAGCTGCCGGAAGGACACGCAATCCATCGCGCAGCACTCTTTACAGCCGGTTCATCCGTACATGCGGTCTCACTCAGCCAATCCTCAGCAGTTGCTTCCCCTTTTGGGGGAGGACGCAACAGGGGGTTCAGCCAAGGATGAAACAGAGCCAAAAGAACCGTCGTGCGATGGCTGACTGCGCTTGACCTCCCCCCAGCAGCGCCCGCCATATGCCCGAAAGCCCCGCCCCTGTGGTGGGGCTTTCTCATGGGACAGTCCGAGCATCAATCCAATAAACGATCACGTGTCGGCCCGTCGTTAGCTTTGCCGAAACGTCAGCGCTGTCTTCAACGCCTTCGGCCTGGCGCTGTCAATCCATAGGAGAGGGATGGCAAGCCAACCTGATTCAGAGACAGGCCAATCCGTCCAGCAAAGTCCGCCAACAAACCGTCTTGGCTGGCCCCACAACTCAGGTGCTGGAGGTGTCGCGATATCGAGCCGACACCAATCACCAACTTGAACTGCTGCAGCAATGCCTCGAGGTCTGAGCGACATCTGTCTGGCCGATCTAGAAGCCATCGCCGTTCCGCGCCATGCGCGCTGGGACCGCCTGGGGTTGATGGCTGTGCGCTGTTACGTCCGTGATCAGCTCTCTGCTCATGGTGAGCTGGAGGAGCACCACTTCACCAGTGGGATTGATGATGGCGTCAACTTCATCCTCAGGCTCCCGAGCCGCAACCCCAGACGCAGACCCCTCCTTGTTGGCGCCCACTACGACGGACCACTGCATTCCATCGGTGCAGATGACAACGCCAGTGGAATCGTGGCGTTGCTTGAACTGGCGAGACGTTGGTCTGCCAAACCTCCCAAACGCCCGGTGTGGCTGGTCGCTTTTGATCAGGAGGAATGGGGGATGCTCGGCAGCGCTGCACTGGCCGAGGAACTCAGGACAGACCGACAGCCCCTGAAGCTGATGGTGAGCTTGGAGATGTTGGCGTTCACCAGCGACATGCAGGCTTACCCCCATCCGGCGATGCGGCACATCTACGGCGATCGAGGGGATTTCATCGCACTGGTGGCCAATGCAGGCGCGGGATTGATGCTCCCTCGTCTCACCCATTCCATGGGTCAACACGTGACCACCAAACTGCTTCCGGTTCTGCGTGCCGGCCATGACGTTTCCGCGGTGCGCCGTAGCGACCACAGCCCGTTCTGGGATCGCGGCTACAACGCGCTGATGGTGACCGACACCTCATTCCTGCGGAACCCGAATTACCACCGGATGAGCGACACGATCGACAGCCTGGATCTGCCGTTCTTTGCATCGGTGATTGATGGGCTAGACATTAGCTTGAGCGGCCTTTGAACTAAGAGACAAAAAAAGCGGGCAAGCAAGGGCATTCCCTTCTGTGATCAACAACACGGCCCTGCCTGACCTGGCTCACAGACCCAACCCGGCGACCGGGCCATCGTGAAAGCACGGTGAAGGACAAGAACAAGACGTCATCACCGCCTCGCCAGCGATCGCCATATCCCGGAAGCCCCGCCCCAGTGGTGGGGCTTTCCCATGCCCTTCGTCAGCGATGCCAGCATTGAGAGCAGTGCTGGGTTCCCGCATTCATGAGCACTTCTCCCACGAGGGACAACTGGTAACTGACGCGACGTCGAGGACATCGGCCTCACGTTGATCAACCCCTGGGATCTGGATGGCCAACACAACTGATCCAACCAACGGCTCATGCGTCCTCGGCATCGACGCCGCCTGGACGGCCCACAACCCCAGTGGTGTAGCTCTGGTGCAACGAAAAGCTGAGGGTTGGCAATGCCTGGCCCTGGCCCCCAGTTACGACGCCTTCATCCGCCTAGCATCTGGGCAGCACTGGGATCCAAAGACCAAAGCCGGCGGCAGCAGGCCCGACCCTGCAGCCCTGCTTCAGGCCTCACAGCAACTGGCCGGTGCAGCCGTTAGCTGCGTCGCTGTCGACATGCCCCTGGCCACGACTCCGATTACCGGCCGACGGGCCGCCGACACGGCCATCGCCAGCCGCTTCGGGACCCGGGGCTGTGCGGTGCACAGTCCGTCGAGCGAACGCCCCGGCGCCATTGCCGATCAGCTGCGAGGCGTCCTCGCCGCTCTTGGCTACCAGCTGCACACCACCACTGTCCCCACACCCTTCCCTGCCCTCATCGAGGTCTATCCCCACGTCGCCCTGTTGGCACTGCTGGAGCGCAACTACCGGGTTCCCTACAAGGTGAGCCGCTCGCTGCAGTACTGGAAGGCCGAGTCGCCCGCACCCGCCGAACGCATCGAACGGCTGCTTGATCAATTCAGAGCGATCAACACCGGGCTTGAGGCCCAGATCAGCGGCATCCCGAAGTTCATCCCCGAGCCATCTGAGGTGACAACCCTGGCGTCGCTCAAGCCGATCGAAGACATCCTCGATGCCCTGATCTGCGCCTGGATGGGGATCGAACACCTCGAGGGCCGCACCGCTGGGCTGGGGGATGAGAGCGCCGCGATCTGGATTCCAGTGAGCCTTTGTGAGTAGGCAGCCAGGGCGTTAAGGCACAGGAACGAACAACGGATCTGGCCGCCCGACGACCAGCTGCCCACAGGCGGCACCATCCCGATCCAGAGGTTGGTGGAGTCCTGCATGTTAGAAGTACCGATCTCCGACTACTGCCGCGATCTTCGTACCGAGCTGACTGAGGGCATGGAGCAATAGAGAGAACTGCTGCATTGCCTGCCGTGAGCCAGCGTCTGGACAAGACCATCAGCTGCGCTGAGGATGGTTCCGAATCCATCAAACCTCCGGGAGCCCTGAGATGCAGCGACGAACCAGGAGCGTTTTTGGCATGGCCTGCCTGCTGGGGATCGGTCTGAGTGGCAGCCCGGGGCTTACGCAGATGCGAGGGCCACGGATCAACGATGTGAGGAATGTGACCTGCGTTGCCAATTGGGAACGGCGCTTCCGACTGATCAGTCCGGGATTCTGGGAGATGCGAATGGGCGCGAACGACAGGAATCCATTCATCTTTCGCGAGACCGATCGCAACACCACCACAATCTTCCTTCAATCGGTTCAGAACAGTCGCTTGAAAAGCAAGCTCAATCTCAGGAAGCAACGCATCAAATACATCATTCCGGGTCAGGAAAATGACCCTTTGTATTTTGCAATTGAGTCCTTCAACATCAACGGCGGAAGCTGTTAAAACTGAGCCAGACATCACGGCTGTGAACGACAACAGGTCATCGCCATGGTTCAGTAACGATTGGGCAAACCGTCGAAGGTCTGCTCAACGATTCGGCGATTTTCATTTGTCAAAGCGACCTCACTCTTTCGCCCAGCGCTGGTTGCAGCGACCTGAACACTGCATCTCCCCCTCCGGATAGGTGTAGCCGGCTCTGCGGGCGTTCTTCTCCACCTCAGCCGGATTGGAGCCACTGAATGTTCGGGTTGTTTTCGCCTCAGCCGGAGCTGGGCTGAATGGCATGGCCGCTGCCAGGAACAGAGCAGCTGCAACAACACGCTGAAGAAGGCTGAGCTGCATGCAGTCGTTGAGGATCTGATTCGACGCTAAGTCCGCCGACGGCCAACCTCACTGCCGTCAGCCCGCCAGCCAGGGCCAGCGGATGCCCGCAGCCTCCAGCGGGTCCATCACCAACTTGTTCAACGCCCGGCCGAGCACAACCTGCGGTTCATCGGCGCGGATCGGAAGCACCGCGTGCTGGCGGCTGGCAGCAGGGTCACTGCCCTGCACAATCCCCTTCCGCAGCAAGGAATTGGCAGCCTCAAGCCCGCACACATAGGCACGTTCCTGGCAGAGGCCCTTGGCACCGAATTCACGCCTGCCCATGCGCACCCAGTCGCCGGCGCAGACCACCCTCTCCAGAGACGACTCCAACGGTGGCCGTTGGCTGAAGCTTCCCGGCGAAAACAACGACACCGATCCCGGATAGCGGCGCACCTCCTGATCCACCACCTGCGCATCGCGGAAGGCGGGCTGCGCCTGGGGCAGCAGGTCCTGCATCAGGCAGTCGACGATCGCCTGATCACTGAGCTCGGCGATCGCCGTGGCGTTGTAGAAGTCGCTGGCGATCACCGATCCCTGCACCGGCTGGTCGCCCCAGAGCTCCTGCAGCGTGTCGGCCTGCAGTTGATCCAGCATGAAGAAGGTGCCCCCGGCGCCGCGCAGGCCCTCGAACCGGGAGAAGACATTGGCGGGATCGGCGACCTGAACGGTGCGATCCAGCCACAACCGCACCGACACCACATCAATGGCACCAAGCGTACCTGCCTCCGCAAGCTCCGGCGCCAACGCCGCGCACTGCGGCGACGCCTGCATCAATGCCCCCATTCCCTTGGATCCCACCGCCAGCACCACAGCATCGACGTCGTCGATTACACCCGTCTCACCGGTGACAACCTCCCGCGTCTCCACGGAATCAATCGCCCTCCCATCGGCCGAGACATTCAGGCGAGCCGCCAGGGTTCCCCCCATCAGCTGCATCTGATGCTGGCTGCACAACCGCTCACACAGGGGAGCGATCAGATGCTCGGCAATGCTCCTGGACTTGATCCAGCGCACATCAAAGGAATCCTGATGGGCCAGGGCGTAGTAGTAGAGCAGCTCCATCGTCACCGCCGCCGAGAGCTCCTCCGGCGGTTTGAACAGACCCACCAGCAACGTCGGCCGCAGGAAGTCGTCGATCATGCGTTCGCTGATCTGCAACTGCTGGAACAGGGTCAACGCGTCCATCGCGTCGTAGCGGCGATAGACCGCATCGCTGCGGTTCAGATCGAGCATGGCGACCAGCAGTCCGACGATGCTCAGTAGATCGGCGACCGGCAGTCGCTTGAAGTTGCTGACCGTGGCAAAGGCCTGCCCCAGTGGACTGGGCAGCTGCAGCCCTTCTCCGAACACCGGTGCCGTGGCCTCCAGCCCCTGGGGAGACCAGAAGGCACTGCTGGTGAACTCAGTGAAAACGTTGCGCAGCCCGAGATCCTCGGTGAGCGCATTGATGTTCGGGTAGTCCCGCCAGAAGCCGCGGGTGCCGGCCTCAAAGGGTTTGCCGCTGGCTGTGGTGAGCGGTGTGCGGCCACCGGGATCCGCCATCCCATCCACCAGGGTGACGCGCACGCCGGCTTCACACAGTGCCTTGGCGGCACCCCAGCCCCCCCAGCCGGCACCGATCACCACCACATGGGATGCAGCGGCGGCTGATCGATCCTTCGCCGTCATGGGTTGGTCCTGCAGCGAATCAAGGCGCATAAGTTAGGCACGGGCTGGGATCACCCCGTCAGACTCAACGACCGACACGGTTGAACCAGCCCCGGCCCGATGCTCCGTGCACTGCTGCTGATTCTCAGTCTCTGCATCGGCGGCGCAGTCTCGGCGGCTGCACCGGTCAGCCGCGACGACCCGGAATCTGCCGATCCCGGCGGCCAGACCATCTCCACGGCTGCGGGATCCGGCGTCGTTGTCACCGCCAATCCGCTGGCCAGCTCCGCGGCCCTGGCCATGCTGCAAACCGGCGGTTCCGCGGTGGATGCCCTGGTCACGGCGCAGGCGGTGCTGGCTGTGGTGGAACCCCAAAGCTCAGGCCTGGCGGGTGGTGGTTTCCTTCTCCACTGGGATGAACAGGAACACTCCCTGGAGGTGCTGGATGGCCGCGAAGTCGCCCCCGAGCGCAGCCGAGCGGACGACCTGCTTGATCCCTCCGGAAAGCCACGGCCCTGGCGTGAAGCCACCAGCCTCCTCAACGCCATCGGCATCCCCGGCACCATCGCCCTGCTCTGGGAGGCCCATCAGCAGCACGGCCGTTTGCCCTGGTCCACCACCCTGCAACCGGCCATCCGCCTGGCCCGCGATGGTTTCAAACCCAGCCCGCGCCTGCGTCGCTCGCTTGGCATGGCCAAGCGCATCGGCATCGATCACAGCCCCGCCTTCCAGGCCCTCTACCTCCCTGGTGGCCAGGCACCGCCAGCGAATCAGCTGTTTCGCAACCCTGCCCTGGCCCGAACCCTCACAACCCTGGCGAGAGAAGGAGGCCCGTCGTTCTATAAGGGAGCCCTGGCGCAACAGATCCTGAACGAGATCAGCGCCCTCCAATCCGATGAACCCGGCTTCCGCGGCTGGACCTCGGCTGATCTGGCCACCTATGCGGTGGTGCGTCGCCAACCCCTCTGCAAGCAACAACTGAACCACCGCCTCTGCACGGTTCCACCACCCAGCAGCGGCGGGCTGGCGGTGCTGCAGACCCTGTCCCTGCTGCAGGAGCTGAACGGTCCCACCGGCGCGTCCGCGTCGGATCCCCGGTCCTGGCAGCGCCTGGCTCAGGCCCAGAGCTGGGCGGATGCCGATCGCCTCTACTGGGTGCGCGATCCGATCGATGGCGCCATCCCCAGCCGCGGTCTGCTCGATCCGGCGTACATCCGTGCCCGCGCCCGGACGATTCAGGTCAGCCCCGCTCGGCGCCCGACACCTGGCCTGCCCCCGGGGACCACGCGCTATCCCTTCGCCTTACCGAAGCAGGGCCGGGAAGAGGGCACAAGCCATCTCTCGATCGTGGATCGCCAGGGCAACATCGCCAGCTACACCAGCTCGGTTGAGACGGTGTTCGGCAGCCGCCACCTGATCGCCGGGATGGTGATGAACAATCAGCTCACCGACTTCTCCTTCCAGCCTTCGATCGACGGCCAGCCGGTGGCGAACCGGCGCTGGCCGGGACGCCGGCCGGTGTCCTCAATGGCACCGATGATCGTGTTCAAGGCAGGGCGGCCGGTCCTCGCGATCGGCAGTCCCGGAGGGCGCAGCATCCCCCACATTCTCAGCCGCGTGCTGCTGGCCTCCCTCGTCTGGCAGGAGTCACCGCCCAGGGCTGTGGGACTGCCCCATCTCTCGGCACGATCAACCCAGTTGGTGCTGGAGAAGGATCCACCCCTGCCCTGGCCGATCGACATCGATCGTTGGGATCCCGACGATCAACCACGTCTTATTCGACGTCTCGGCAGCGGCACCGCTCTCCTACAATGGACCGACGGTCGGTGGTAT
Source organism: Synechococcus sp. KORDI-100 (assembly GCF_000737535.1). Taxonomy (NCBI): domain Bacteria; kingdom Bacillati; phylum Cyanobacteriota; class Cyanophyceae; order Synechococcales; family Synechococcaceae; genus Synechococcus; species Synechococcus sp. KORDI-100. The sequence continues at coordinate 1,905,716 of NZ_CP006269.1, forward strand.
GGCGTCGCCGATCCACGCCGTGAAGGGACAGCCCTGGCGCTGCCCTGAGCAGATTTCTTCGGCAGCCGTTAGCTTCTAGCGAGTTTCGAAACGGTTGCCATGCATAGGAGTCCGTTCATAGCATTTGCAGGCGGCACCATCGTCATTGCCGTGATGGTGCTGGCCGCCTTCGCCAACCTGGCCAACGCTGCCGAACCCACCTGCCCACGCAGCCAGACCAAGGCCACGACAGAGCAGCTCCTACCTGCAAGCGACCAACCGGAAGGGAACGAAGCCTGATGACTCCCGATTCCTCTGTTGGCTGGCCGGTTGTGCTGCCACTGGTTCTGTTCTTCAGCGGCATCGGCGCAGCCGCAGCGATTACCCAACTCCTCGCTGCCTTCTGATCAAAGGCGATTCGATCCGCTGAATAGCATCGCGAGGGAGACCGTTCGACCTCATGTCCACCACTTCGAAGAGCTTCACGGAGTTCGCCGAGCGGGTCGACTACTCCCTGCTGGAGAGTCTGCATCCGGATCCTGAGGCTACTGCGGATGGCATCGATCACCGTCCTCGGCCGGTCTACTCAGGTCACTGGGTTCCGGTGAAACCGACGCCGATTCCCAACCCGGAATACGTGGCCCACAGCCAGACCCTGTTCGCTGAACTGGGTCTGGACGACGCTCTTGCCCAGGACCCTGCCTTCACCAGCCTGTTCTCCGGAGATGCCTCCGTGGCCACTCCGCCGATGCGCCCCTGGGGTTGGGCCACCGGGTATGCCCTCTCGATCTACGGCACCGAGTACATCCAGCAGTGCCCGTTCGGGACGGGTAACGGTTACGGCGATGGACGGGCCATGTCGATCGTGGAAGGGGTGTTCAACGGCAAACGCTGGGAAATGCAACTCAAGGGTGGTGGTCCCACCCCCTATTGCCGCGGTGCCGATGGCCGTGCGGTGCTGCGCTCGAGCGTGCGCGAATTCCTGGCCCAGGAGTTCATGCACGCCCTCGGCGTTCCAACCTCCCGCTCGCTGACGCTGTACATGTCGCGCGCTGAGAGCGTGCGCCGCCCCTGGTACTCGGAGAACTCCCGCTCCTTCGATCCGGATGTGATGGTGGACAACCCGGCAGCCATCAGCACCCGCGTCGCTCCATCGTTTCTGCGCGTCGGCCAGATCGAGCTGTTCGCCCGCCGAGCCCGCGACGATGCTCACCCGGAGGCGCGCCTGGAGTTGCAGTTGATCGTGCAACACCTGATCGAACGCAACTACGGACCAGAGATCGACGCCAGCCTGCCGTTCAACCAGCAGGTGCTCGAGCTGGCCCGCCTGTTCCGCGAACGACTCATCTCCCTGGTCGCCAACTGGATGCGGGTTGGCTACTGCCAGGGCAATTTCAACAGCGACAACTGCGCCGCAGGGGGCTACACCCTTGATTACGGCCCCTTCGGATTCTGTGAGCTGTTCGATCCCCGCTTCCAACCCTGGACCGGCGGTGGTGCCCACTTCTCCTTCTTCAACCAACCTGTGGCTGCGGAGGCGAACTACCGCATGTTCTGGAAATCGCTGCGCACCCTGCTGGAGGGAGACGACAACGCCCAGGAGCAGCTTGATCGGCTGCAGCAGGGCTTCGCCACAGCGATGCAGCTGCAACTCGAGACGATGTGGGCCAGCAAGCTCGGTCTGCCCGCCTACGACGAGGCGTTGGTCGGCGAGCTGCTGCAGCTGATGGTGGCCTCCAAGGCCGATTACACCAAAACCTTCCGGCTGCTCTGCGAGCGACCCGGCCATTCATCCGAGCTGCATCCGAGTTTCTACCTGCCCAGCTCCGACGCGATCGATGCCCATTGGCAAGCCTGGTTGAAGCGCTGGCACGCCTCACTCAGCAGCAACGACAACCTGAGCGAGACGTCTGCAGCGATGCGGCGCGTCAACCCCGCCATCACCTGGCGCGAATGGCTGATTGCCCCCGCCTACCAGCAGGCCGAACAGGGCGATCATGAGCTGGTGCGGGAGCTGCAGCTGTTGTTCCGCCACCCGTACGACGACCCATCGGAAGCGCTTGCATCGCGTTACGACCAACTCAAACCACGCGAGTTCTTCAGCGCTGGGGGAATCTCTCACTACAGCTGTTCGTCATGAAACTCCTCCTCCTTGTCGGCGCCTTCGTCCTCGTCACGCATCCTGTTCACGCAGACAGCGAATTCAGAGGCGTTGATGCCTATCCGGACCTCCTGAAGCAATGCCAGGACAGCAACCCGTTGTTTGACACGTTGGAAGACTGCGTGCGATTTCAGGCCGTCATCCCTCCACCGCGTGATCTCTGGACAGACATCTGCCTTGGCGAGGATGACATGCGTGACAACTATCGACGTCAGAAAGAAAAGTATTGCGGCTGCATGCATCAAACGATCTTTTATGACCAACCAGAGAAATCCTTCAAAAGCGCTGTCCAGCTCTGCAAGGGCAAATTCCCTCCGCTGGAGTACGGAGTCCTCTCTCATATCAGGCGACCGAGCAGGTCTGTCACTTGATGTTCAGAATCATCTTGGTAATCAACAATCAGCGGCGCTGAAGGTGCCGCCGATACCAGGCAATCTCAGGCGGAACCACTTGCAATCCTTCAGGTGGTCAATATGGGGGTTCGGGCATGTCCCAATGGTCAATCACGGATTCAATGATCCAAGCAAAAGCTTTGAGGAACGCTGCATCAGACATCAGAACCAGGACGAAGAACACGCTCTCTGATGTTCAGCCAACTCAATCTTTCAGCAACGCCATTCAGTCATCAAGCCATACATCCAACCGCAGACCGCTCGCGATGCCTGATTCGGTCAACTGAAAGGCGCCCATCGACCCATGGACGGGCATTGATCAGCCCCGCCATCAATCAACAGCTTGCACCTGAAAACCCATGCAAGAGCTGGATCAAAACAAGGCATCAATGTTCGCCATGAACAAGTTCCGTTGCCATCGCCATGGACATGGCAACGGCAGGACTGGCTGATGCAACCGCAGATCCTTCAACAGCATGCTTTGGTAGCTGCATCTCCGTGAATCGGGTCTTGAACGCCTCGTCCGTCCAACCACAGGAGCGACCGACAACCAGCCAGCAGGTCCATGGCGTCTGGAGCCTGGTGACCTATCTCGTGGAGGTCAAGGAATCGGACGAGACATTTCCGCCAATGGGGAACAACCCCTCGGGCTATGTGATCTTCACCCCTGAAGGGCGACTGGCCTTCACCCTTTCCGCCGAAGGCCGCCAGGCAGCTGAAAGCATCGAGGACAGTGCCGGTCTGCTCAGCAGCATGATCGCCTACACCGGCACTTACACGCTGGAGGACAACCGCTGGATCACCAGGGTGGACGTGGCCTGGAATCCAGAATGGGTTGGCACCGAACAGACCCGTTATTTCCGTATTGACGATGACCGGCTCACGGTCACAACCCCCTGGCGTGTGATGCCGAACTGGCCGGAGAAGGGACTCACCCGCAGCATCGTGACCTTCCAGCGTTGTCGGTGAGTCAATCGCCGGCTGATCGCTGATTTATGGTTGTAAATCACCGTCAGGCGATCATCGAATCCGTCGCGTCCGCCGCCATCAGCCGCTCTCTGATCTGGACGGCTGCAGCGCAGTAGGCCGACCAACCTCCCATCCGGCGCAGGTCGGCCCGGCCGCGATCGTCAACGGCTTCCGAGACACAGACGCCTTCAACCTCCGCCTTCTCAAAGGCCGCAAGCAAGGGGATTTCAGCGGTCAGCACGTCCACTCCGAAACCGTCCAGCGTCTGGCGAGCGTCGTTGGCCAGACGTTGCTTACGACTGTCGACCTTCACCAGAAGGGCCGCATGCAGGGTGTCCATGCTGCGCAGGATGGACGACAGCTCAATGGTGAGTTCCACCGACCGGGCCTGGGGCGTTGTTGGCAACAACACCAGATCGGCACCAGCGGAGAGGTTTTTGAGTTCCTCTTCGTGGCTGCTGGCCTGGCCATCGGTAATGATCACTTGGGCTGCCCGGGTTGCCTTGGCAGCGGCTTCGACGGGCACAACCTCAAACGGCAACATGCCACGGGCGGCATACGCCGTGGCGGAGCGATTGCGATCGGCATCCACGACACACACCGAATGACCCTGTTGTGCCCAGACGCAGGCGAGGTGAACACTGGTGCAGGTTTTGGCAACGCCTCCTTTCTGTCCGAAAACCGTCAGGAACATTGTTTTTGATGAGAGTAGAAACAACGCCGAAATAAGTCCTGGCGATATCGCCAAAAACACACGATCCGGCTGATCAGATTCTTGGGATCAACGCATCGTTCGGAAAAAACTCTTCAAAAAGGCAGATCCGATCGGCCCAACGCATCTCCACCTCCAGGCGCATCAAGCGATTCCGTACCCACATCAACGTATCCAGATCGATCGGTTGATTCACCTTGCGCTGCTGAGCTCTCGCCCAACCGTCCTTGTTTTGAAAGGAGTTCACGACCATCTTGCTGACAGCGCTCCAACCGTAAAAGCGGTATTGCTGCTCGCAAGCAGCTCCACATTCAGTAAGCAGCGATGAACACCAAATCCGTCAAAAAAGGTTCATTTCCACCACGATTTAACAAAGACTTTGAGTCCATCAGCGTCGAGGAAAGGTTCCAGGTCGCTCCAACGATGTCTGAATGAATGGTCTCCGGGATGATCCACAGGCGTCATCCACTTGCCATCAGCACAGGATCGATCACGCCTGAGACGCTGCAGGAACCGCAGCAACGGGCTCCGTTCATCCTGGACATGCAACTGAGTATCCATACCTACAACCTGTTCGAGGAATCGCAGGAATCATGTGGATTCCCCTCCGGGAGGGGAATCAGCGTCGAGTGTTGGGAGGGTTGGGGAACCCTCCCAATTTTTTTGTCTCTGCGCTGAAACAAACCTGATTGTTGCAAACGGCGCTAGGGAAAGGAGGCTGGCTGACCTGTTTCCCTTGATCTCCCTTCCTCCCATCGCCGGTCGCGAAGCGGATCTGCAAAGCCTGTTGCAATCACAAAGCCCCGTCTGGATCCAGCACAGCAATCTGAACCTTGATCGGATTCGTTCCAGCTTCGCCTGTGCGTTGCACATGCACCAACCGACCATTCCCGCCGGTGCCGATGGGGCGTTGATCTCCCATCTCCAGTACATGATCGAGCACCAGGGAGAAGGCGACAACCACAACGCCGAACCCTTCGCCCAGTGCTACAGGCGGCTGGCCGACCTGATGCCGCAACTGATCCGTGAGGGCTGCAACCCGCGCATCATGGTGGATTACTCGGGAAATCTGCTCTGGGGTGTTGAGCAGATGGGACGGCAGGACATCACCGGAGCACTGCGTTATCTGGCCTGTGATGCAGAGATGCAGCGCCATGTGGAGTGGCTTGGCAGCTTCTGGAGCCACGCGGTGGCTCCCTCCACACCGATCCCCGACCTGAAGCTTCAGATCACAGCCTGGCAGCATCAGTTTGCGGCCATGTTCGGGGATGAGGCACTTCAGCGGGTCAGGGGGTTCTCGCCACCGGAGATGCACCTGCCCAACCATCCCGACACCTTGTTCGAATTCATCAGCGCCCTCAGGCAATCCGGTTATCGCTGGCTGATGGTGCAGGAGCACAGCGTTGAAACCCTCGACGGTGCCGCTCTCAGTCAGGAGCAGAAGTATCTGCCGAACCGGCTGATCGCCCGCAACAGTTCCGGCGAGACGATCAGCATCACGGCGCTGATCAAGACCCAGGGGTCCGACACCAAATTGGTGGGACAGATGCAGCCCTGCTACGAAGCGCTTGGGCTGCAAAGGCTGCCGTTGGGTGGCCGGGAGGTGCCGCCACTGGTGAGTCAGATCGCTGATGGCGAAAACGGCGGCGTGATGATGAATGAATTCCCATCGGCATTCATCCAGGCGAATCAGCGCATCCGGGAAGCGCAGAACGGCACCGTCGCCATCAACGGCACGGAGTATCTCGAGCTGCTGGATGCCGCCGGACTGAGCAGCGATCAGTTCCCGACCATCCAGGCCGTTCAGCAGCAGCGCCTCTGGCAGAGCATCGACGCAAGGCCAACCCCAGCCAAGGTGTCGCAGGCCATCGACGACCTCACCAAAGCCGGTGAGGGCTTTTCAATGGAAGGGGCTTCATGGACCAACAACCTCAGCTGGGTTGAGGGTTACGACAACGTGCTGGAACCGATAAAACAGCTCAGTGCACGCTTTCATCAGCACTTTGACGCGGCCCTTGCTGAGGATCCGAGCCTGACCAGGCGAAGGAATTATCAGGAAGCTTTGCTGCACGTGTTGCTGCTGCAAACCAGCTGTTTTCGCTACTGGGGCCAGGGAACCTGGACCGACTATGCCCGCACGATTCACCAGCGCGGTGAAGCCCTGTTGCCATGAACCATGCCGTGATCATTAATGTCAGCCGACATCAATAAAAAGATGCAGGGCAGCGTGTCGAAGCCGATAAAATTTAAATTTTGCAGCCACCATGGCACTGACGGGCTTTGAGATCAGCGTCGGCGGTGTTCTCTCGATCCCCGTCGTTGCAGGGCTTACTTTCATTGGCTTCAAGAGCTGGGGTGAAAAAAACCTCGACAGCTCCAAGCTCAAACCCAAGAAACCAGCTCCTGCCGCAACTGCCGTCGCAAAAAAAGCAACACCTGCCAAAAAGACAGCCCCTGAACAGACATCAGCCACTGTCAAGACAACAATCACTGAAAAGACGACAGACGCTGACAACAAACCGGCTACTGATAAGACAACAGCCACTGATGAATCAGCCGCCTCCAGCAAAAAAGCAGCTGCAGATTCCGATCCATCAGCTGCGCAGGTGAAATCAAGCCCCAAGGAAAAACCCGCGGCCACATCAGACGTGCCAGCCAAGCCGAGTCAGGAGGCCTGAGTCAGCGGCCCGATGGCAGGTGAGCTCAGCGGTGGCACGGGGCTCGGAAGCGATCCGCCTTGCTGGTCGCCTGATGTTTGGTACGACGTCCACTGACGCGCCGTCTCCACATCCGGAATGATGAAGCTTTCAACTCAAAGCGCATCAAGGCGATCACATCCTTCTCCTTGAGGCCGAACTGCATCTCAATGGCTTCAAACGGCGTGCGATCTTCCCAGGCCATTTCGATTACCCGATCCACATCCTCGATCGGCAGCTGTTGGTTTGCACTCATTGATTGCTCTTCTGCCAGGCACGTTCCAGCCGCTGGCGAGCCGAGGCAGGCGGTGTGCCACTCGAACGCAAGCTGCTGCGGTAAGAGGCCGTCAGCCTCCAGAACTTCCAGATCGAGGCGGCTGCCACGACACCCCAACCAAGCAGAAACCAGTTGCTGTGCACCGCCACAAAACAGTCAGGCCACCCATGATGGCGACATGCGTCCACCTGCTGCTCCCTCCACAATCTGGAATGCCGGCATCGTGCTGATGGTCACGATCGGCGTGATCCACTACCTGCTGAACCGCTGAGACGCATGGACCCGGAGGTGCGTCTGTTCGTGATCGCCCAGCTGCTGGTGATTGTGGTCCCCGTCGGGCTGCTGTTCTGGCTGTGGCTCGCCATGCTCAGTTGGGGCAGAAACCGGCAACGTTGACGGTTTATTTCTGACCCTTCACCACCGCCACAACGTGGTTCCAGGTTGGGTTCACGATCCGATAGGTGCGCAACGTGGCACGCGATTTGGTTCGCGCGCTCACGAAGGCCTTGAATTCGGTTTTGAAGCAGATCTCCTTGGTCCAGTGACCGTTGGAATCCAGCCGTTCAATGCAGAACATCAGTGTGGTCTGTCCTATCGAAATTGAAAATCAAGGCGCGATCCAGTGCTCAAAAACCACAGGCTCTCTTTGGGATCACGTCAGGAAGAATGAACGGTTTCATGTTGAAATTGCTGGGCTTTGATCGCAGCTTGCGCCATGGCCTTCCTTGCATCACTGGTGCTGCCGGTGCTGATGTTGTTCCACGTCGTGGGCCCCGTCCCTGCGGACCTCGGCATTCACAACGGCCATCTCAGCCCCTGCCCGGGGCCCGCTCACTGCGCCGAAAAGCAATGGACGGCGATGGACTCCAACGCTGAATTCCTGACCCTGACCCATGCAGTGGCGTTGCTGCCTCGCACACAGATCGTCGAGCAGACCGCCCAGTACCTGCACGCGGAAGTAAGCAGTGCCCTGTTCGGATTCGTGGATGATCTTGAGCTGCTGGACACCGGAACCAGCGTCGAAGCCCGTTCCATCTCCCGCCTCGGCGACTCAGACCTCGGCGTCAATGCCAATCGCCTGGCGTCGCTCAGGCCTTGACTTTGCGGAGATTGCGAAGATCCCCCATCAACTGCTTCAGGCCCGTGAAGAATCCCAGCATCGCCAGGACGACGATGCCAACAATGATCACAGTTTCGAGGAGCGCATGGGGGTCTGAGAGCAGCGCGGGCCAGGCCGAGGTGAGGGTTGTCATGGCGAAACACTGTGCTGCTGGATTGGTAGCAACATCCCGATAAGGTGACCATTACAAGCCGACATCTACAGGACGCAGATCACCCCACATGAATGACATCATCTGCCCCCATTGCGGCAAGGCATTCAAGGTTGATGAAACTGGCTACGCCGATATTCTCAAACAGGTTCGTGATCGAGAATTTGAACAACAACTGCGGGAGAGGCTGTCGCTGGCGGAAAAGGATAAGCGCAGTGCCATCAATCTTGCTGTTGAAAAAATCAAGGCCGAGATGCAAACGGTTGCAGCAGGCAAGGAACTGGAAATTCAAGAACTGAAGGCATCCCTGGAGACCCGGACGATCAGCCAGCAGCTGGCGATCACGGAAGCGGTCAGTGCGGCAGAAAAGCAACGCGATCTTCTGGCTGGTGAACTCCAGCAGGTCCGCGACAGCAACACCACCGCAACCCGTCTTGCAGAGACAAAATTCGCCAAGGAAATTCAAGCCATCACTCTTAAGAAAGATGGTGAGCTCCGCGAGCTTCGTTCCCAGCTGGAGTCCAGCGGAGTGCAGCAGAAACTTGCAATCCGGGAGGCCCTGACCTCTATTGAGAAACAGCGTGATGAGCTTCGCAGTGAATTAAGTCAGAGCGAACTGAAGCATCAGCTTGCCGAACAAAGCCTGAAGGAGCGTTACGAACTTCAGATCCATGACCGGGATCAGGCGATTGAACGACTTCGTGACATGAAGGCCCGTCTCTCAACAAAAATGGTGGGCGAAACCCTTGAACAGCACTGCGAAACGGAATTCAACCGAATCCGTGCAGCGGCCTTCCCGCGGGCTTATTTTGAAAAAGACAACGATGCCACGTCCGGCAGTAAAGGCGACTACATATTTCGTGATTTAGATGCGCTGAATACCGAAATTATCTCCATAATGTTTGAAATGAAAAACGAGTCTGATACGACCGCAACCAAGAAGAAAAACGAAGACTTTTTAAAAGAGCTTGACAAAGATCGCCGAGAAAAAAATTGCGAATACGCGGTTCTTGTTTCTCTGCTTGAACCCGATAGCGAACTTTACAATTCTGGAATCGTCGATGTCTCCCACAGATACGACAAAACCTATGTCATCCGTCCACAATTCTTCATCCCATTCATCACACTTTTACGCAATGCATCGTTGAAATCACTGGAAGCCAAAGCCGAACTTGCCTTGGTTAAAGCGCAGAATATCGATATCACCAATTTCGAAAATGAATTGGAAACATTCAAGGGCAACTTCTCGCGCAATACCGATCTGGCACGACGACGCTTTCAGACCGCGATTGATGAAATTGACAAGTCCATTCTTCACCTTCAGAAAACCAAAGATGCACTGATCGGTGCGGACAACAATCTGCGGCTCGCCAACGACAAAGCGCAGGACGTTTCAATCAAAAAACTGACGCGGCGCAATCCGACCATGGCGGCCAAATTCGCAGAGGTGCGTGATCAACAACAGAGTTCCTGATTCAGTCTGATCCGTTCTCCCAGCCCATCATTCCTCCCAGTAAACCGTGCAGCGCCAGCGAACCTTGATCATCTGCAGCTGCTCCCTGCAAACGAGATCTTTCACGGTTGCCTTTCTGGGAAACAACCGTTGAACGGCATAGATCGCCAGCTCCTGGGTTGGTCCCTCTGCCATTGATGTTTCAGCTCTCGCCATGGCCGCGCTGGCCATCACGCAAAGGAGTCCACAGGCAAGACTTCGCATCAGCTCATCGCGAGGGTGTTCCCCTAACCAGGTCCCGGAGGGTCGTCGATGAAACAGGGCATGACATCAGCGACAGATCCACATCCACGACTGAACGCAGCTTCAACCTACCAATGCGTGCTGCGGCGGAATATCCATGGGGTTCATGCCTCCCGACGACCCATGACGTGCTGTCAGCTGATCTCCATGGTCATCGATGACAAACAGGTGACCAAGGCCAGCAAGCCAATTGATTCGACGAAGCCAACGACCCGACCCAGTTGATGGTTTTCAGGGACACACTTGAGGTTGTGATGCCCGACGCTGCGCCTGTTCAGACCATGCCCTCCTCGCCGCGAAACCGAATCGGAGAGGTCTATGGCCAGCTCACAGTGATACGTGGTTCCGAGCGCCGTACCAAGGGGGGCAATGCCTACTGGTGGTGTCGTTGCAGCTGTGGCCGGGAGAGAGAGGTTCCGGGAGACAAGCTTTCTCACAACACCAAGCGACGAAAACCGACAGTCACTGCCTGCGAACGCTGCGCCAGAGAGCGCCAGATTGAGGCGGTCTGCAAAAAAAACGATCGGGAGGAGCGACAACGACGCATCGACGCGCAGCAGAAACGAAAGGAACTGATCGGCGTTGTTCCCGACCGCTGGCTATCGCTGCCGCTGACGGATGCACATGCGCGCGAACTGAAACAGACCCTGTTTTTTCGAGGAGTGCGATGTTTAAGAGGACATATCGCCCCTTACAGGATCAATGGCGGATGTCTGGCCTGCTCAGGGCAGACACCTAGTGCCGAAGCATGGAGCGAAATGAGCTGACAGCAATCAGCGCTTTGGTTGACGAACGTTCGCCATCATCCAGGCCCATAGGGTGCTCACGGAAGCTCCAAATGCAAGTAGTGCCAAGAGTTTAGTTTCCATCAGAGGAAGTCGAAATCGTCATCAGATTCACCATCGAAGGCATTCATCACCAACGCAGCGAATGGAACAAATACAGACGCAATGACAAGAATTTCCATCAGCTCGTCTGTTTTAGCGCTTAAACATAATTTACAAGCATTTACAAAGCGTTGCGATGGCTACGCCCGCACAAGCTTGAGCAAAAATGCTCAATCTGACACCTGTCAAGCGCCACAGTCTCGTCCTGAGACCATTAAGTTGCGATCCTGCGACGCCATGCGATGCGCTCGGTCAACTCAGCTCGCTACGTGCAAATGGCAAGGCAACAGCGCCGAGACGCTTTCCTGTGCCGGATCGAGCGCTTCAACGGGCGCGTTGCCATGCTTGCCGTGCTGGCGGCAACGGCTGCTGAACTGACGCTTGGGCACCCACTTCTGGTCCTGCACGGGCACAACTGATCGGAACCGTCATCAGCAGTTCAACATCATTCTACTATCACAGTCGCACCTGATACCGCGACTAGTGTTACAAGATTTTAAAAGAGTCCAGTTGCTGGTCTTTCCATGCCGGAACAGGACATCGCGGCCCACATGGAGATGGATCTGAATGCTCTCCGTGTTCTCCATCGTGTGGTTGTTGATGCTCACGACCGTTGGAGCGGAGGTGATCCAGAGGAACAGAACCTTCTTGCCGCCATGCGTCAGCAGCTCTATGCCGCTCTGATGGAAAACCTTTTTCAAAGCGGAGAGATCTGAACAGCACGATCGGTTGTCAGACCTGAATCACCTCTCCCCTGCTCACCACCTCTCCAGCGCGTGGCATGAGCTGGCTGGCCATCAGGAGATGGGCCATGAAGCGGCTTGCAGACAGCAAGGCAAGGCCAAGACAGATCGGACAGTGTGTCAATCCCATGCCAAAAGCTTCGACGCCTGCCTCCCACTGCAGCAGGGATTGACGAATTTCTTGATGATCATCCCAACAACCAGAACAGAAGCGATGCGAGCAGCACACTCCTGAAAAATGAGATCCAAAGCATGCCGTAAACGCCTAATCCGAAGCGACGCATCAAGGCATTGAGCTGCTGCTTATGCCAGCGCACCAGACCAGAATCGCCCTCGACATTCAATTGCTGGATGCGCTTCAAATCCACACGGCCAAGTCGTGTCATCAGGGGACTCCTCGCTGATAAGCTGAGTTTTTGCTTTGTTTCGGAGAACGGATGAGTCAGGTCACAGTCGGTGAAAACGAGGGGATCGAATCAGCACTGCGTCGTTTCAAGCGCTCAGTGGCAAAAGCTGGCATCTTCTCTGATCTGCGACGCATTCGTCACCACGAAACACCTGTTGAGAAGTACAAGCGCAAGCTGAAGCAACGGTCCCGCAATCGCCGTCGTTAAACGAGCCTTCAAGGTCCACGGGTCGATCTGAACTGAATCGATCACCGGCTCGAACCATGCAGGCAGCAGACGAATAGGTCATCCGCTTAACCACCACATCCAACGCATCCATCGCCTCAGCAGCGACTTGAACATGGACTGTGGCTCGGATCGTCCTCCCATACAGCCAAAGCCCTACTGCGCCGACTCTCAAGGCCGTTGTGCGCTCTATCGATCCGGGAGACCGTTGTCAGGCTGACGCCTGCTGTCGCTTCAGATGATGGCACCTGTTCAGGGCGGCGCGGGACTCAAGACCCGATGCGTCACACCAGACGGTCGGGTTTCGCCAGACTCCAACTCACTTGAAGCCATCGCATGCTTCTACCGATGCCGTTCTGTCCTGTCAGCGCAGCAAAGATCGCCAGCCTCAAAGCCACGGTGATGCTGCTGCTAGTGCTGTTGTTCAAGTCAAAAATGCTGCGCCTCAAGATGTCGCTGCTCGGCAGTGTCCTCGGCTTCGCCATGTTGATCGGTTTTCTGATCACCACCGGTGTGCTGACCGTCGTCGCAGGTGGTGCCGTGGCTTACGCCGCCATGCAATCCGGCAACCGCAGCTGACTCCTCATGCAACGACTCGGACTTCTCGCCGGTATCGGACTGGCCACCCTTGGAACCCTCGGCATTGCAGGCAGCGGAATTCTCTGGAATTTTCAGGGCCGCACCCTCGGTCTCAGCAGCACCATCACCTCCCTGGTCCTGATTGCCATCAGCCTGGTGCTGCTTCGTCCTCTGCCGAACGAACCCTTTGATCTCGAGCTTATCGACATCAGCGATCTGCCAGCTCCCACCACAGCTCCATCCACGATCACGCTGAAGCGACCGCAGGCCTCACTGATCGGCATCACTCTGGCTGGGATCGGCACCTTCGGCCTGGCCGCCTCGGGCATCCTCTGGAACTTTCAGGGAGTGGCATTCGGGCTGAGTGGAACCCTCACCTCCGTGGTTGCCCTGCTGCTCAGCATCCCTTTTCTCTGGCCGATCGGCTCCCGTCGACCGAATCAGCCGATCACCATTCAGCTAAAAAGCAAACCTCAACCTGCTGAAGCATCCGAACAGACCGGAACTCCGGAACCGGTTCAGGAATCAGACCCGCAAGCAGCGTCGGAAACAGCCGTTGCTCCGGCTGAGTTAGACGATGTACCTGCATCGCCATCCAACGGGGTGTTGACCACAGCGGAAGCCATCGCGGCTGAACTGGCTGCGGCGCAGGACCAGGCGCCCCCTGTCGAACTTGTGACCTTCGCGCCCCAGAACCTTGCACCCGGCGGCACGTTGCCGAGTCGCAACCGCAGACCAGGCGCATCGCTGAAGGGCTACCGAGGCATGGTGGAAGACCTGTTCCGAAGCTGACGTCGTGAGCGAGAGTCTCCGATCTCTTCCATCCACTGGCGCCATCAGCGGCTTGCTTGAAGCCGTCGGTTTTTTCCGGGATCCCGAGTTCGCATCACGACGATTCGAAGCCTTCGGGGATGTTTTCGAAACAACCCTGATCGGTCAGCGTTTGATCTTCGTCCGTGGAGATCAGGCGATTGAGGATCTGTTCCAGCAATCTGACGCCGTTCAGGGTTGGTGGCCAGGCAGTGTGCGAACGCTGCTTGGTAGCCGATCCCTGGCCAACCGCAACGGTCCTGACCACAAGGCGCGTCGGAGGGTCGTCGGGCAGCTGTTCACGACGGCTGCCCTGCGTCGTTACAGCCCCAAGATCATGGCCATGGTCAACAGCCTGGCGGAGGAGGTCAAGGCAGCCGACACACCCATCGCTCTGGCCGAGCGGATGAGGCGCTTCGCTTTCTCGGTGATCGCCACCACCGTGCTGGGTCTCGATGGCCGTGATCGCGATGACCTGTTCAGAGACTTTGAGATCTGGACCAAGGCCCTCTTCTCGGTGCCTCTGGCCATCCCCGGCAGCCCGTTTGCGAAGGCTCTGAAGGCCCGATCCCGTTTACTCAGCAAGCTGCAGCAGGTTCTCTCGGAAGCCGATGACCGTCGTGGCGGTCTCGACCTGCTGGCCGGAGGATTGGATGAGGCGGGACTGCCCCTCAGTGATGAAGACCTCGTGGAGCAACTTCTGCTGCTGCTTTTTGCTGGTTACGAGACCACGGCATCGTCCCTGTCCTGTCTGATGAGGGAACTGCTGCTGCAACCAGAGCTTCTGATCTGGCTTCAGGAAGAGCTGGACCATCTGGTCTGGCCACACACCGATGATCCCACCAGCAGCTATGACTCTGCGCGGGCACCGCGCCTGCAGGCCGTAGTGAACGAAGTCATGCGGATGACGCCACCGGTGGGGGGCTTCTTCCGAATCACCACCCGCCCGATCGCATTGGCTGGCGTTGAGATCCCGGCGGGACGGGTGATCCAGGTGGCCCTCGCCTCATCCAACCGTCATGGCTCAGGGGATCTCGAAAGGTTCCGTCCGCAGCGTCATCTCGACGGATCTTTCCGGAAGACCCTTTTGCCATTTGGAGGAGGCGAACGTGTCTGCCTGGGCAAAGCTCTGGCTGAACTGGAGATCCGGCTGATGACGGTTGGCCTGCTGAAACAGGTGTCGATCAGTCTCTGTACCGACCAGAACCTCGACCTTCAGTTGATCCCCAGTCCCTCCCCGAAGGACGGTTTACTGGTGAACGCCAGACATTGATCACTTGCCGATGCCATGGCGTGACGTCGTGCGTTGGACGTGGTGGCTGAATCCCGGATGCCACCTCCTGCATGTCCCGTCGCAGCCGGTGGAGAACCGGTACCAGCAACACCGCCAGGATCAGTGCCATCAGCAACAGGAACGGCAACAGCGCCATCATCCAGACGGTGGCCACCGCCATCCCAACGCCGGTCAGCAGCAACCGGATCCACTGGGGAGATCGACGGCCGGGCAGCTTCTTCATGCCTTCAGGACTGGGCGGCTCTGAGCGCTTGCAACCCAAGCATCATGTGGGTCCGGAAACTGCCGAGTGCCATCACCTGTTGAGGGGAACGGTGACGTCCTATGGCGTCGCCATGGTCGGAGATGCGCTGCAACAACTGCTGCGTTTGCTCGCTCCAGGCCTGAAGGTCGTCGGCGAGTGGGTCCGCTTCCAAGGAGGAGACGTCAATGTCAACGTCCCTGAGTGCCGACTTCAGCAATCCCGACAGATCACGGTGACTGAGAGCGTCTGGAACCATCAGGTGTTCAGCATCCTTCATCGATTTCTGCTGTGTCATGACCCGACCCTATGGAGGCCGGGCCAAGCCATCCAGTTCGGTTGACAGGGGGATCTCCACACCGTCTAGGGACTGTCACGGAAAATACGGTCAAGTTCACGACGAAAGTCCCGGCTACTGAGCGGAGCCGATCCACGGCGTCGTCGATTGCGCTGCAACAGCGACGCGATCCACCAGATCTGGAGTGCAGAAAACAGCACTCCAGTGGTCAGCAGGCTGACCGAGGCGCTGTTCCATTCCATGCCGAAGCCTCAATAGCTGGATTGCGGCAGGGTGAAGCCCGACTGCATGTGTCCGATATCGAGCATCACGTAGACCAGCCAGATCAGCAGGGCCGCAACACCGGCCCCGGCAGCGATCTTCGCCAGGGAGCGCCCGATCATTTCAAGCAGGCTGATCTCTTTCATAACGGCGGGGTCGATCTCAGTGATTCTGCCTGCAAGAACCCTGAAACCGCCTGATGTGGCAGCCTCAAAGGGCAACAAGGCGTCAACGCCATGCCGCTTTTGCCCCGCTGGCGTTACATGACGCCGAATTCACAACGTTCTGCGCGTCGATTAGGAATCAGCGTTGGAGTGTTGTTGCTTGGTCTGCTTGTCAAGCTGCCTTTGACCTGGCTTGTGGTCGGCCTGATGGTCTGGTGGCTGTGGATTGGCTTGAAACGGCACTGATCCAAAAAAAAGTCCTGCCGAAGGCAGGGCTGAATTCTCACGGGTGTGACCTTGTTTCCACGTCGTGAGATCTCCTCACCATTCAACAGTGCCAAAACCTCACGGAAGATGGAATGTCGACCATGCACCCGGTCCAACTGGCACAGATCTTGACCGCCCAGGCGACAGATTGGCCAAGAGCTGGCCTGGCACGGTCAAATCATCGATTGATGAGTATCAAGGAGTTGAGTCCAGGCCTGACCGTTCCATGACCAAACTGATCAGGAACCGCTCAATGGTGGCTGAGCAAGGCCCGCAGGAACGTTTCCTTCATTGGTGGAGAGGACTGTTCAAAAAAACCCAAACGGCCGGTGATCGCAAGGACGACAGGACGGAGAGGCCGTTCATGTTCTGGGACCTCAGCGACGGTTGATCAGCCCTGACCGAACAATCCGAAGCTGATCTGACTGGCAATGCCGTGGCCGGTGATCACTTCAGTGAGCAGTCCGATGAGGAAACCGAGCATGGCCACGCGTCCATTCAGCAGCTCGGCACGATTCATGCGCTCTCCCTGGATCTGGGATTTCGCAGCCTCCTGATACCAGTCTTCGCGCGCTTGGCTGGCGGAATCGGACATATTGCTGCTGCAATTGTGAAATAATATTACAGGAGCTTGCAGAGGAAATCGTCGACTTTCTCGACAGCGAGTTGCAGATTCGTCGAGACGCTGTGCCCTGAACGCTGGCGCGGTTTGAAGCTGTGGTCTCCATCGGGGATCCAGGCCAGCTGAACCGCCGGCGCGAGGTCATAGTCCCTCACCTCCTCGAAACGGCCCATGGCGTCGCGTTCACCCTGCAGCGATCAACATTGGGACTGTTGATCGCTGCAGGTGCTCAATCCTGAGACGGTCCGGACGCCCCATGGGATGGAAGGGATAGCCAAGACAGAGGCAACCCCTGATGCGATCTGCCACGAACAACGGTTCCGCAATCATGCTGGCCACACTGCCTCCCATTGACTTGCCTGCAATGAACAGAGGGAGAGGCTCTGTGAGTTGATTGACCTCTGCCTGGAAGTGGCCGGTCAGCACCTCAATCCTGTCAGGAGGCCGCTCCTTGCCGAGAAGCCTCTGGCGCTGCATGTAGGGAAATTCAAATCGAATGACGCGACAGCCAAGGCTCCCAAGCGATCTGGCAGATGTTTCCATGAAGGAGGACTCCATTCCGGATCCAGCTCCATGGGCGAAAAGCAGATTCGCCTTGGGAGAACCGCAACAATCAAACAGCCGTGTTTCCTGCATCGCCTGGACGGATCAGCGTCCCAGCTTGGAGGGAGAACTGTCAGCGAGCTGCAGGAACGTCGCTAAGGCTTGGCGTGCGCTTAAGGAGCTGCTCGAGTGAATCTGAGGTGAACTCCAGATCCGGCTCAAGACGGCGGCTGACGAGTTCATCGATGGAGAAACAACCCGGTCCAACGGCAAGAATGGCCACCGCTGACGCGAAATAGAGACCAAGCAACTCCAGCAGGTAGATGTTGAAGCCAGCCGTGATGATGGCGTGATAGATCGCTACTGAAATCGTGCCGGCAACAGCCAGGGCACCGAAACGAGTCAGCAAACCTGTGATGAGAAGCCAACTGCCGACCACCTCTGAAAACGCTGCGACGTAGGAGAGAAGAATCGGGAAGGGGAGATGGAGGGGTCTGACGAAGGCGTCTGCGAAGTTTTCGATATTGGCAAGCTTTTCGTAGCCGTGGTGAATGAGCAGCGCTCCTGTGAACACGCGCAAAAGCAGCAGACCCAGATCGCCGACGAACGGCTTGGTGAGAATGGCGCGGACCATAGACCTGTGATCGTTTACATGAATTTAAGAAGTTTTGTTGACTCGGCGCGCCTCGTCTAGGCACAAATAACCAGGTTGAGTATTTATACGCAGCAGAGCGGGCTGACGGCGTGCAGGCCGATCAGTCAGCAGCTCCCAGCCGGGCGTTGTGCTGCTTCTGCATCTCCACCATCTCTCCGCAGGTGAGTGCCGGGCTGTACTCAAACTCAACGCCGAACATCGAACGCCAGACCATGAAATGGCGGAACAAAGCCTTGGCATCCACGGCTTTGCAGATCACACAGATGCGCCCTGACTCCGGCATGTGCAGGCGGGCAACAAGTTCAAAGCCATTGGCCTTGTCCTCTGCTGCTCCGGCTTCCATGTAGTCGATGAAAGCGGTGTAGCCCTCGTCCTGGGTTTCCGATGGAACCTGACCGTTGACGACGTAGAACTGCATGCCGGATCTGTGAGAGGACGTACGTCTTTTTAGAACTGACCGGAGCCAGGTCAACGTGCTCTTCAAGACAGCTCAACCAAAGAGGACCTGTGCCTCCCGTCCCTAGGTCAGTGCCTCCTGCATGGATCTCTGCGGCAGATCCGGATCACTGGTGACTTCGATGATGCGACCGATCGAAGCCGGCACGAGCAGTGCCTCGACACAACACCGCGCCACCAAACGTCGCGGGATCGAGTTGCTGTTCTGTTGATCAGCACCACTCCAGCGAATCCCCTCAGCGGCCACGTTGTCCTCACGTTCTGAGAGCCCACCCGGCCGGATCACCGTCCAGTCCAGTCCACTGGTTTCAAGAGCGCTCTCTCCCACCCGTTTCCAGATCAGGATCAGTCCAAACAGGTTGAGTGGATGTCTCCAGCGGCCAGCGCAGAGGGAACTCACCAGGATCACCCGATTCACCCCAACACGTCTGCAGCTCTCCACCTGGGATGTCACAGACCAGGCATCAACGCGCATTGGCCCTGACAGATCGACTGACGGTCGAGCACCCGTGGCAATCACCAGCGCATCAAGACCTTGGAGGGCTCGATCAAGGGCCTGTTGATCGAACAGGCTGAGACGCTGCTGGTCGCAGCTGCTGAGCTGATCGGGCAGCACCGATCCAGGCCGAAGCAACAGGCGTGGCTCAAGGCCTTCGTTCAGCAACTCCTCGGCAACGCGGTAGCCCGTCTTGCCTGATGCCCCACTCACGGCAACGCGCCTGATCATCGTGTGGACAGTCGAGGCCGGGTGATCGCCAGCAGAAGCGCTCCGCAGAACGTGAGGTTCCGAATCAGTCCTGAGTCCGGCGGGAAGGCATGGAACAACAGGGTTGTCGGCACCAGGAAAACCAGAAGAAGTGCAGCTCCGATACGGGTGGTGCGACCGAAGACCAGAAGGATCGACCCAAGGACAAGAAAGGCGATAGCTCCAGCCAGAAGCAGAGCCGCCAGAGGCTCAGGAACACCCTTGGAAGCGATCCCGGCAGCCGTGCCTGAAAAATCGCTGATCTTTCCAGGCACGGCTGCGATGAACATCGACGCCAGTGCGAGACGACCAAGACGATCGACCAGCTCAGTCGTCATACACGAGACACTCGGGCTCGTCGGGATTCTGCTCGCAGAACAACTCGAGTGGAGAGGGATCGTGGGTGTCGTCGGGGAACTGCTTCTTGTGATCCAGAAGCCATTGAAGTTCTTCGGTGAGGTGTCGCACCTTGCCGTCGTTGTGCTCAGCCAGAGCTTTCAGAAATTCCTCTTGATCTTTCTGGATGTGCTCGTCGATCGTTTTCATGATGACAAGAGAGCTTCTGATCTGATTCAGTCGTAGCGGCCGCTTAACGCATTGATCAGCAGGTATTTCTACCTTTATGTCTAAAAGCGGACATGCACTGGTTTCCAGGCACAGTGACAGTGAGGCTGATTCTGGATCCACGGAAACCATGCAACCCTCCGAACGAGCGGTGATGACGGGAACCATCCTTTTCGCGATGGGATTGGTGATCGGAATTGCGATCGGGTCCGCTTCCGCTGTGTCGTCCCTGACCCAGGGAGCACCCGATGTCCTTCAGAGCTGGTCGGGTGTGGTCGCCCTTCCCTGAGTCATCGACCGCTTGACGCGCAGGCCCTGGGGATCTATCAGACAGCCAAGTCGCGAGACTCAACGGTGGGCAGCAGCGCTGAACGGACCATTTTCCGTCGGGATAAGCGAGGTGTGAGCGGCTGGCTGAAAGCCTTTAGACAACTTTTTTTCGGATGAGGGCCCTCAGAACCAGCATTCGGTCAGCAGACGAACAAGAAGTGCTGATTTCGGGAGATCACCTGAGCCATGGTGAAAACGCCATGGCAAAGCTTTCATGAGCGCGCGCAGGCCTTACACCGTTCGCTTCAGAACCCCGGACAACAACACCCTCGAGAACTGCTTTTATGCGACGGATGCCTTTCAGGCTCGACTTTTAGCGATGGAGTTCAACCGTTACATCAAGGACCACCCCAATCGCATCGACAAAATCTTCAGCGCAGCCCAACGCTGATCGTGCCGCTGCTGATCAATTGCTCGAGCCGCGCTGACAACTTCAGTTCCGTGCGATCGAAAAGATCCTGATGTCCGGCCAGATACGCCAACTCCTCGCTGGTGATGACCTGATGGGTCACAGCATCCAGGTAGATCTGAACCAGAGACATTGAGCGGGTGTCGGACCAGGCAATCCTGGCAACCGCACCTCATGATCGGAGGATCTCCGCGACAACAACAGCCTCGATAGCGACACAAGATGGATCAGCAACGGGTCCAAACTCTCGTTCAGCAGTGCGCCCTGGGCCTCTTTGACCTTGCCTGTGCCGTCAGCGGGCATCCAAACTGGGATCTCTCCCTTCCTGTGGGAGTCATCGATGCCCGCAGAACAAAACCACGGCTGATGGTGTCCGCGGTGGGAACGATCAACTCGATGGTCAAGGCATCAGCCACCATCGGACACCCATTGATGCAAAGCTTTTTCCAACGCTTCGACGACATCGGGCTCGATGCAGCCCTGGAGGAGACACGCTCAGGCGAGGACGCGGAGGCCTTTGAGGAGATCTGGCAGGCCTACCGCGATGAACGCAGGCAAGCGGAACAACCGATGTGGAGCATCGAGGACGCCACGGACTTTGTTCTCAAGTCCCGGGAAGCCCACGCCGATCATGAAGTGGCCTGTCTGGCCATCTTTCCAGGTGATCCCCACAAAATCCTGACGTTTTCGATTCCCATCGCCTTTCTCACCAGACCGGACAACTGAATCAGTTCGAAGGAGGGCCATCCTGTCCGTCATCGTTTCCATCGTGACCGGCAGAGACCAGAAAACGGCTGGAGAACCGAGTTGCCAGAACGATCGTTGCAGCCCCATATGCAATGAAGGTGACCGCTTGTCCGGACGATCCAGTGACGTAGACCTCTCCTTCGAGCAGCAACCAATCCATAAGGGAAGCCACAGTCCCCCAGATCACCACCCAGACGGAGACATAAACAACGCCACGGAGGGTCCCGCCCATCTGTCAGCTAGCAAGGGGCCAAAGGTTTAGCAGCAAACCCAGGGCTGATGAGCCCTCGTCCCGTAATGTCAGCCCCTGACCAGGACGAAGGGATGCCAAGAAAGCGGCGCAAACTCAACAAGGACATGGAAGCGGAGATCGCAGCCGCAAAACGCAAGGTTGAGCTTTTCACGGCATTGATCAACGACATTCGTGACGAGGACATCCAAGGGGAATACCTGGATGCGTTCGCTCAGGTCAGAGCAGCCGTTGTCCACCTTCAGGCGACCTACATCACAGACGGCTTCTGCGAGGAAACCGAAGGAACGCTGGCGCTGTACCGCGGATTGATCGACCGTTTCGAGGAGGAATACGAGCTCTGAGCTGAGCAGCTGGCTTCAGCGGCTGTAGGAGACGCCGCGATAGCAGAAGTTGCCGACAACAGCAGACGATTCTGCCTGTCCAGCGGTGTAGGTGCAGCCCCGATAAGTGAGGACGGGATGACGGCGGGCATCCTTCTGCCGATTACCGTAGACATTGCGGTCGTAGCGCAACTGGGTGGCGGAGAGGGAGCCTTGCTCGTAGCTCTGGCCCCGATAAAGCAGTGTTGTCATGGTTCGAGTCCGAAGAAAGACCGACGTCCCCGTTCCATGGCGTCGATCGAACTGCGCTCTGCTGGTAGCAGAGTGAACGTTTTGTAGCCGTTGCTACAGAACGGTTATAGACGGTCGTTGGGGCGATGTGCGAACAGACCTCAACACTTCTTTATCCAGCCTCTGATCTGGATCGCCTGACAGAGGCACAGAGCTGTCACATCTGTGACGATCAGGCTGAACAGGCCCGGCGATAAAGGCTCAGCGGCTTTTGCCCTCTCATGCCCGATGGAATTCAGCTGACGGTCTCCCAGCAATTCGAACAGGAGCGTCTGACCAGGGCGATTGAATCCACCACGGACCCTGTCCAGCTTCAAACCCTGGCCAAACAACTCCTGCAGGCCTGGCAAAGCCAGAGAGCCGCCACCGACTGGATCATTCGTCAACACGCTCAGGGCATCTAACTTTGTCCGGCGATTAACGATTGGGGCGTCTAAGCTCTGACGCCCGTCATTCCGCTGTGGCCCTGAAACAAAGCGAACGCCAGGTGTCTTCTTTGAGAATGAAAATCACCGTTCTGGTGGCAGGCATCGGCCCTCTCGTTGCGATCGGAATCTGGCTGCAATCCATAGGTTTTTTCAGTTGATGTTTTGATGCTGCCCTCCAAACAACTCGTTCATGCCTTCGTTCTAGGCACCTTCTCCCTGGTCGGATCAACCGCCGTGATGGCCGAAACGGTGAAATACACCCTCGTGAATGGCGACACCGTCAGTGGTGAGCTTGTTGAGAGCGAAAGCACGGATTCCCTGAAGGTTCTGATCAGTCCTGTGCTTGGACGACTCGAAATCGATGTGGCCTCCATCAAGGTTCCTGACCCCGAGCCGCTCTGGAAAACCAGCATCAGTGGTGGATTCAGTGGCAACGACAGCGATGGTGATGGAACCTTCAGTGGAGATATCAGTGCTGCGACCCGATACAAAGATGCTGACCAGACTTTGAAGTTGTCGGGCAGCATCAACTACAACCGCAACAACGACAAAGACAAGGACCCCGAAATAAAAACCAAAAAAGGAAATCTCCAAATCTCCTACGACAAATTCCTTAACCCCGATATAAGCCTTTATGCATTAACGGATTACAATTACGATTATTTAAAAGACTCAGGAGTCAATAATATTCTTGCTTCAATCGGTGTCGGTTTTCCTCTGATCGACTCTGACACGACCACTTTGAGCGTCAAAGCTGGACCTTCCTTGAGCTGGATAGGAGGAGGAGATGATTGTTCGAACGATGAGTACTGCGGAAACAGCTACGGGGGAGCAGCACTGACCGTTGACTTCGGCTGGAAACCCACAACGTGGTTCCGTTTCGGCGCAGTGAACCAGTTTTCAGCAGCCTTCGCGTCTGAGGTGAAGCCCTACAACTCCTTCACCGCAACCTTCAAATTCATCCCATCAACCCAGACCAACCTGTTCACATCTCTGAAATTTCAATCCATCTATCAGAGCATGAGCTCGCCAACATCAAACAACACGGTGTCCGGACAAGTGGGCGTTGACTTCTAGCCCTCTGAGTCCTTCGGGAGCAACAACCAAGCAGCAAGCCATGACCAAGTGGCCACGTCGCTGTCTTTTCGCCCTGGCTGGAACCCTTGCAGGCCTCGGGTGTGGGCTCGGTCTGTCGCTGCTGCGAACACACCAAGATTCTCCGCAGTCAGTGGAGACGCCAGAGTCCCAGGACGTCGGATCAAGGCCAATACCGAGTGAGCAAACGGTTGAGACGCGTCTACCCACGAAAACAACCAATCTGAGCGAAGGTTGTGCTTCCCCTCCCCAGGGAGGTCCGCCCGTGAACGAGAACTTCGAACCATGCTGAAACCGCCGCTTGATGCACAAACCATCCGTGCGCTGTTCACGAAGCCCTATGGAGAGGATGCTCCAACGGCCGAACAATGGAAAGCCGTTTATGCGGATGATGTTGAGTTCGTAGACCCAACACAAAGCTCATCCGGAGTTGAGTCATACATCCGAGCGCAGCAGAGTCTGATGCAACGTTGTGATGACGTTTTCCTCGAAACGGAATGTATCGCTTTGAACAATGATGTTGCTTTTATCGAATGGAGAATGGGTCTCAAGATCAAGGGTGTCGAATTTATCTACCCAGGCACAACACGCCTGGTTTTCGGCAGCGATGGTCGCATTATCAAGCACAGGGATTATTTCGATTTTGTCGGTCCGACGTTTGAACCAGTGCCTGTGATCGGTGGCTTTGTTCGCTGGATGTACAAGCGTTTCGTTTCCTGAGGATCAGAACCGTTGCCATCATTTTTACAACCATGCTCTGAACATCTCTAATGCTCAGAGCCCTGACGTACAAGGAATGAGCGATTGATTAAAATTGTTGGATGAGATCGAAATCCTTTCAAATATTCTGTTGATGTTCCGTCTCCAAGTGCTGTTGAGATTCACCCTCGCAACGATCTGATTCGTTGATCAATCCCGATCTGATGACAGCTGCAGCGGGTTCAAAGGTTCTTCAACGAAAAAGATCACGGAAACAAAGATGCGCCGCAACAGGCTGTCATCGCAACAGCCAGTCATCGCAACAGCCATTCGGTCGTGACAAATTGAAAAAGGTGGTTCGAATTTGAGAGTTTTCCCAGAAACAATGTCCAGGTCAACAGCGCCACGCCCACTGCAAATCCAGACAGAAGGGGTTCTCTTCCCTGCCGAAGAGACTTCATGCCGATGAGTCCGCTGCTGCTGCAAAACCAGAGCCCCATGACCCAGCAGGGGAGATACACGAGGACCCTCAAAATCAAAGGCTGCAATGCCATCTCATCCGGCTGCATTGGCAATGCCAGCTCTGTCAACAGCCATGGATAGAGGATCCATAGACCTGCATCGCGCAGGCGCAACAAGGCAACACGTCCTGGATGCTTGCGATGGAAGCGAAGACTGTCCATAACAGTCCCATGGCAGCTCAATGCTCCACCAATGGACTGAGTGAGACATGAGATCAATCTGAGAGAACTCTCATGCAGCAGAACTCGCGAGGGATTCCTTCCTTCCAAGCTGATTTTTCTCCGCATTGCAGCCATGGTTGCTTGCTGAGCAGATCGCTTGCCTCTCAACCCCGTCAGTTCAAAATCCTGCTCGGAATCCAGGCTTGCAGGTGTCGTTCACGGACCTGACCGAAAGGCCATGACGATGGCAGGCCATAAATGATTGGGCTTCATCGAAACGAACGTCGTCGATGACGCCCCCCCTTCACCATCCGTGTTGAACGGCGACGCAGGTTGTCCATCTCCAGCTGATTCCAACGCCAGCCAATCAGGGACAGCATCAGAACCACGACGACAAGCACGAACCAAATCGTCACGGCTCACATGCAGAGGCTGCTCTGCCAAAGCTCCTGCTCCTCACCCAGATGAGTTCGCATGCAACTGGAGATGCAATCGTCACCACCATCAACAGGACATCGGGTGATGCACTCGAACCAGGCATCAACGGCATCCCATTGCCGGGATTCGGATGACGTGATGCTCTTGTTGTCCTGCGACACAACGGCTCCGGCTCCTTCATCCGTTGTAGTTCCACCAGGGATCACTGTCGGCTTGGATGAAGGGCTGTGAAGGGGTCAGCGCTCTCCGTCCTGCTCAAACGAACACTCGAGCAGTGCTGCATAAAGCAGGGTCTGCAGCCGGTGGAGATCCTCCTGCTCCTGAGGATCAGGCCCTCCAGGCCACTTTTCGAGATGAAAGCGAACCGAACGATGGAGCAGCCGGATGGCATCCACATCCAACTCGAAATGAAGGGTAGGGCGTGAATCTGTCATCAACCCATCTTCATGGCAGCTGCGCTTGACGCCAACAACGAGACGTCTTAGTACATATGTACGCACGCATCTTTGTTTCTTGGCCTCCAATTCCCATGATCCAGAGCCGTGGCCTCCAATCGACCACGGACATTTGCGTCCCAGCCGTTCTCTGATGGTCTGCATCACCTGTCAGCAGTTCCGCCACGCACTCACCCCGATCGGAATCACGGTTCCGGCGTGCCATCGCCATGAACGACTTCTGCCCCAGGGGGCCCACCTCAGCCATCGCTGCCACCAGTGGACACAACGGCTGGAACGCGAGATGAGCTCCTGCCCGGAAGCGGCCTGAGGCTCAGAACCGGCGGGCAGAAAAGCAACAGCACAGCAGCACGCCCTGAAGCACGCTAGGGAGTCGGATCCCCCTCCAGAACGCCTGAAAACCCGTGGTGCTTCAGCGGAGACAGGGGGTGAATTCCTGGACAAAAGACCAAAAAAATCCCCACCTTTCGGTGGGGACGTGTTGAACGAAGCAGAATCCTCAACCGATGGAGGGAGCCTGCAGAGCCACAGGGGTGGACTCAGCAGCAGCCAGGTCGAGGGGGAAGTTGTGAGCGTTGCGCTCGTGCATCACTTCCATGCCGAGGCCAGCACGGTTCACCATGTCTGCCCAGGTGTTGATGACACGGCCCTGACCATCAAGGATGGACTGGTTGAAGTTGAAACCGTTCAGGTTGAAGGCCATGGTGGACACGCCCATGGACGTGAACCAGATGCCCACGACCGGCCAGGCAGCCAGGAAGAAGTGGAGGCTGCGGCTGTTGTTGAAGGATGCGTATTGGAAGATCAGGCGACCGAAGTAACCGTGGGCAGCCACGATGTTGTAGGTCTCTTCCTCTTGGCCGAACTTGTAGCCGTAGTTCTGGGACTCGGTCTCGGTGGTTTCACGCACCAGGGAGGAGGTCACCAGGGAGCCGTGCATGGCGGAGAACAGGGATCCACCGAAGACACCTGCGACGCCCATCATGTGGAAGGGGTGCATCAGGATGTTGTGCTCGGCCTGGAACACCAGCATGAAGTTGAAGGTGCCAGAGATGCCCAGGGGCATGCCGTCAGAGAAGGAACCCTGACCGAAGGGATACACCAGGAACACGGCGAAGGCCGCTGACAGGGGAGCGCTGTAGGCAACGCAGATCCAGGGGCGCATGCCGAGGCGGTAGGAGAGTTCCCATTGACGCCCCATGTAGGCGGAGATACCGATCAGGAAGTGGAAGACAACCAGCTGGTAGGGGCCGCCGTTGTACAGCCACTCATCGAGGGAAGCAGCTTCCCAGATGGGGTAGAAGTGCAGGCCGATGGCGTTGGAGGACGGAACAACAGCACCGGAGATGATGTTGTTGCCGTAGATCAGAGAACCAGCGACAGGCTCACGGATGCCGTCGATGTCGACCGGAGGTGCGGCGACGAAGGCAACGATGAAGCAGATGGTGGCTGCCAGGAGGCAGGGAATCATCAGCACACCGAACCAGCCCACATAAATGCGGTTGTTGGTATCAGTGACCCACTGACAAAAGGCTTCCCAGTTGCTCTGGCGTCCGCTGCGAATGGCGGTGGACATAGGAGAAAAGAAGACAGGAAATAGCCACCCTTATTGCAAGGAAGGCTGAGCAAAGACTATGGAGTGATGCGCTTAAATCACGGCGATTAAATATTCCGATGCAGGTCTCAATCATTCTTCATGACGACTTCATGAAGCCGTCATGAAGTTTCGTGAAGCAACCAGTGCCTTGATTGCTGCAGAAAGCCTGGCCAGTCGAGTCGTTCCTCCTCTGCGGCCCTGGCAACGAGAAGAGGTGCCTGTTGTTTCAGCAGCTGCAGATCCGGCTCGGCAACCCCCGCATTGATCGCCAGCCAATCCGCCATCGAACGACCCACCACACGGGTGAGGTAGGCAGCGCTCAGGGCCTGCATCGCTCCAGCCACCAGCCAGCTGCCGCTGTCGATCTTGGCGAGTCCCAGAAGCATCTGAGAACTCCACTCGACGACACCCTGGGCCAGAGCCGCCCGAGCCAGCTGGCCCGCTGCTTCCCGCAAAACATCAAGCTGGAGACGGCACCCCCAGAGATCGGCCATCTCACGCATCATCAACCCGTTGGCCACAGCGATGGCGAGCAGATCGAGGCTGGGAACCGGTGAAGCCAGCACGGATGTTGCGACGATCCACTGCGTGCGCTGCTGCAGGGCCTGGAAGCGGCGTCGCCGCAACTGCTCGAGATCGGCCTGCCAGCGACGGTGCAGATCCGCCAGCAAACGGCGGCGCGTCATCGTCAGGGTGGACTCGGCCGAGCCAAGACTCAATCTCAGCGGTTGCAGCGTGTCGCGCAGTTCGACATCAACGGCACTGAACAACAGGCGCTCATGCCAGCGCTGCGGCAGCTGGCTTAGCAGATCCTGCTGCAGCGGGCTGCTGAGTCCGCCCACCACGAGCCAGGCTGGTTGATCCTCTGGCACCTGATTCAGCCAGAGCAGGTCGGCAGCCATCAATGGGGCACGCAACACGTGCACCACTACATCCTGTTGGCGCAGAGCGTCCGGCCAGCATCTGGCACCATCTGTCGCAGCCAACGGATAGGCCATGGACAGCGTGAGAGGCGCTGATCCAGCCAGGGCCTGTTGCCACGACTCAACCGGGAACATCTCGGTACCCGGCACCGACACAACGGCGACCGTCTGAGGAGCGGATCGGTCCAGAACCTTCTGAAGAGCGGCCTCTCGAGCACGCGCATCGGCGCTCGATCCACCCTCGAGAGCCTCAAACTGCTCCAGAACCTCCCTGCATCGCTTGGTCCAGCCGTAGAGCGTTTCAGGTTGCTGAAACCTTGGTGGGCCCGAACCACGCCCAAGCCACCACACCGCCGCACCAATGGTCAGAAGAGAGAAGCCGCCGCCGGGAAGGTGCAGAACATCACCCAGCAGCCATTGACCGACCAGCACACCACTCCCGGCAAGCGCCACCTTTCCGATCAAGGCCGGAGACACCGGAGCAACCTGTGTCAGAAGGACCGGGAGTTTCAACGGAAAAGAAAAGGTCCGCAGACGAATCGTCTTAGCTCACTGTCGCGGATGCGACCAGCGACACAGATCAAACAGCGCAATTTTCCATACTTTGGGAAGCAGATCCGATTCGGTGCATGCAGGGGAAAGTGGCCCACAACCACGCCGGCGCACCAACAAGCCTGGATCACCGCCAGGAGGTGCGTTCCGTCCTGACGGCGGCGCTGGCCGTCAACGTCAGCATGTCTCTGCTGAAGCTGATCGTGGGTGTGATCAGTGGTTCATTGGCAGTCATTGCCGATGCCATGCACAGTGCCACCGATGCCCTGTCCAGCCTGACCGGCCTGATCACCAACACACTGTCCGATCCCAGACCGGATCGGGACCACCCCTACGGCCATCACAAATATGAAGCGATCGGTGCCCTTGGCATCGCCGGTTTCATCCTGTTCACCGCACTGGAGATCCTGTTGCGATCCGGGGAGCGCATGGTCGAGGGTCTGCCCGCGATCCGTGTTTCGGCCTCGGAACTGTTGCTGCTGTTCCTGGCGCTCGGCTTCAATCTGCTGCTGGCCGGCTACGAACACCAGCAGGGGCGTCGCCTGAACAGCACACTGCTGAAGGCGGATGCACAACATGCCGCCAGCGATGTCTGGACCACCGTCCTCGTCCTGGTCGGCATGGCCGGGACCTTTTGGTTTCAGATCAGCTGGCTTGATGTCGCCTTGGCGATTCCGATGGCCCTGCTGTTGATCCGCGTCTGCTGGCAGGTGCTGCGCAAGACGCTGCCCTGGCTGGTGGATCACATCGCCATCGCTCCAGAAGCGATCCACGCCCAGGTGATGGATGTGCCGGGGGTGCTCAACTGCCATGACATCGCCAGTCGGGGAGTTCTCGGTCAGCAGGTGTTCATCGATATGCACATGGTGGTGGAGGCCGACGATCTGACCACAGCGCACCGCATCACCGAGCATGTGGAACAGAAGCTGGATCACAGCTTTGGCCCCGTGCGATGCACGATTCACCTCGAGCCGAAGGATTACGTGGAGGAGGGAATCACCTATTCAGGAACCCATGGCTGAGCACAAGGGAAGCCCTGATCCTCTGGACGTTCTCACAGCCAGACAACGTCTCGGACTGGCTGAGATCTTCAATGAAGTGCGACTGGCATCCGGCTGGTCCTGGCAGTTGCCTGTCCTGCTTCAGGAGCGCAGCTGGCTGAGGCTGATGCGGATCAATCTCAGGGATCTCAGCCGCCATCTGCCGCCTGACGGACGCGAGGACGCTCCTGAGCTCAGCCGCTTTCGGGCGCTGCTGGAGCAGGGGTTTGACCCACTACAGGCCCAGCAGCGTTGCTGGGCTGAGTTCGGCATGGAGGACTGTCATCGGGCACTTCGTCGCTTCTGGGAAGGGAACGAGAGCATCAGGGACGGATGGACCCTGAGCCGCTATCTCGATCTGGTGAGCCACTACCGACACCGGATCGACCATGGCGAGACTGTGCTGCCGCTGCTCGTGCTGGCTCAACAGGGGAGTCGCGAAGGCCACCGCTTACACTGGGTCACGGACAGCTCACCGACGATGCGCCACACTTGCGCCTGATTCGGGCCGCAGGCCATGAGTGATTCCTACAGCAGCGATTCCCAACAGGGGAATCAGGGTGAAGGTGGCCGAGAGGGCTATCGCGGAGAAGGGGGGCGCGGCGGTCAGCGCGGCGGACGCCCCGGAGGCCGTGAGGGTGGCGGATTCCGCATTCGCCTGAGCGACAACGAGATGCGCTCCGCACGAGCGCTTCAAGAGGCCTTCCAACTCCGCTCCACAGTCGCCGTTCTCGGGTTTGCTCTGAGAACCCTCGGCCAGATGCTGGAGGACGGTCAGCTGGATGAGCTGGTGCAGCAGCAGCGATCCCAGGCCCCCAGAGGTGGACGGCGAGACGGCGGCGGCGGGCGGGGCCGACGTCAAGATAATGAACGTTCCGGCGGCGGCGGGCGTGGATCCAGGCCTGATCCGTTTGCAAGGCCCTCAAAACCACAGCCGGCGGAACCCGAACCCGAACCGGCGGAATCCGAGATCGCCGATGCTTCTGCGGAGGAGACGCCTGCTTCAGAAGACACAGCGGCAGCCGATCAGATCACTGGTGAAGAGGCACAGTCAGACGAGGACACCAAGTCAGCTGAGGCCTGAACCATGACGCGCCCCCGGGTTCTCTCCGGCGTCCAACCCACTGGCGCCCTGCATCTGGGTAACTGGCTGGGGGCGATCCGCAACTGGGTTGAGTTGCAAAACAGCCACGACACGTTTGTCTGCGTGGTGGATCTGCATGCGATCACCGTTCCCCACGACCCAGCCAGGCTTGCTGGGGACACACGAACCACCGCAGCGCTTTATCTGGCCTGTGGCATGGATCCCGACCGTTGTTCAGTGTTCGTCCAGAGCGAGGTATCGGCCCACAGCGAACTGTGCTGGCTGCTGAATTGCGTCACGCCCCTGAACTGGCTTGAGCGCATGATCCAGTTCAAGGAAAAGGCGATGAAGCAGGGCGACAACGTCTCGGTCGGCCTGCTCGACTATCCCGTGCTCATGGCGGCAGACATTCTTCTGTACGACGCAGATCTGGTGCCGGTTGGTGAAGACCAGAAACAGCACCTCGAACTGGCTCGCGACATCGCACAGCAGCGCATCAATGCTCGTTTCGGCCGTGAGGACCAGCCTGTTCTCAAAGTCCCTGAGCCTCTGATTCTCAAGGAGGGAGCTCGGGTGATGAGCCTGACCGATGGCCGAAGCAAGATGAGCAAGAGCGATCCCAATGAAGGAAGCCGCATCACCCTTCTGGATCCGCCTGATGTCATCAACAAAAAGATCAAGCGGGCGAAGACGGACCCACAGCGGGGTCTGGAGTTCGGGAACCCCGATCGCCCTGAAACAGACAACCTGCTGGGGCTTTACGCCATCCTCAGCGGGTGCGGCCGCGACGCCGCCGCTGAGGAATGCTCCGGGATGGGATGGGGTCAGTTCAAGCCGCTGCTGGCTGAAGCGACCGTGGCGGCGCTGGATCCGATCCAGCAGCGTCACCGTGAACTGATGGCCGATCCAGCGGAGCTCGACCGTGTGCTCGCCAGCGGCCGGGAGCGCGCCGAAACCGTGGCGCAAGCCACCCTCGAACGCGTGCGTTCCGCGATGGGGTTCGCCCCGCGAACCTGATCAGGACACCAAAGGCACATAAGGCTGCCTAATCAGTCAACCCGACTCAATCGCCCGGGATCAGGCGATCGGAAAGGCCGTTGAGACTTGTTGCGGCAGGGCGAGTCCCGCGAGTCTCATGGCGAAGACCGCCCTGCGTACACATACTCAGCCTGGAACGTCAACCCCATAGTGACCGCTCTCGCCATTGGTGGTTCCGGTCGATCAGGTTGTCGCTCACTTTTAAAACCACTGCGTGCATCTGCTCTCCAGAGGCCTGAGGACAAAAGCTCTTTCGTGGACATCCCAGCGGCTTGCCGTTGTGGCCTGCCTTGTTCTCTGCGCAGGTGTTGCCCCCCTTGCTGAAGCAACTGCCGATAACGATCGTCCCAAGGCACGCAACCTGGTGGACCGCGTCATGCTCGCCAATGTCAGTGAGGAGGGTCGCTATGAACTCACTCCGGAACGTCGCGCCCTGCTGAACACAATCCGCTACGCGGAAGGCACCTGGAAGGATGGGGAGGACAAGGGATACAAGGT
This sequence comes from Synechococcus sp. KORDI-100, assembly GCF_000737535.1. Taxonomy (NCBI): domain Bacteria; kingdom Bacillati; phylum Cyanobacteriota; class Cyanophyceae; order Synechococcales; family Synechococcaceae; genus Synechococcus; species Synechococcus sp. KORDI-100. The sequence goes on from NZ_CP006269.1 coordinate 1,938,570, forward strand.
TCTCTACGGCGGTGGTGAGTTCGATGACCTGTCGCGTCATCCCGAGCGCATTGTCGTGAAGCGCTACGCCAGTGCTGCTGCGGGTGCCTACCAGTTTCTGCCCTCCACCTGGGCCGGAGTGGCCAAGGAACTGAAGCTGAAGACGTTCGAACCAAAGCATCAGGATCAGGCAGCGCTTCACCTTGCCGAGCGCAGAGGAGCACTTGAGGAGATTGATCGCAAGGGCCTGACGACCGAAGCCATGGCTCGCCTGGCTCCGGAGTGGGCGTCCTTTCCAATGCCTTCAGGAGAAAGCGCCTACGGACAGCCCGTGAAGTCTCACAGCGATCTGGCGAGTTTCTACAACGACAATCTGGAAAGACTTCGCACTCAGCTCGGAACCTGACGTCTCAATGCTCGACCGACCCAAGTCGGGCAGCAAGACTCCACACCTCAGTGACGAGGCCGTGCCAGGGCGTCATCGCGTCCATCGACACCGCCATCGGCTGCGATGCGGCTGACACGAGAGCGCGGGTGGCTGCAATGGCCTGCCTGCCCTCCAGCAGGCGGTCAGCGAGCCTCTGCTGGTCGTCGCTGGCCATCACGCGGGTTGGGCAGCGCGCGAGCAGTTCCTCCCCGCGGTTGAACCAGTGTTCGAAGTCATCCAGCAGGGAGTCCAGGAGCGACGACATCAGCTCCTCTGCATCCGACGAGGCATTGGGGATGGGCTGTCCGGAGGACATGAAGAGGCCGCTGAACTCACGCCCATAGGATGGCGGGCCCCGAGCAGGAACCGGTGAGCAGCGCGGCCGCAACCCCCACAGCACCCGTCGCTCTTCCCAAGACCAGCGAAAGCGATCAGCTTCTGAAGATCCGTCACTCGATGAGCCACGTGATGGCCATGGCGGTTCAGACGCTCTTCCCCAAGGCCCAGGTGACCATCGGTCCCTGGACCGAATCCGGTTTCTACTACGACTTCGACAATCCAGACCCCTTCACCGAAGCCGACCTGAAGGCCATCAAAAAGGAGATGGGCAAGATCATCGGTCGCCGCCTTCCCCTCGAGCGCATCGAGGTGAGCCGTGAGGAAGCCGCAACGAAGATCAAGGCGCAGAACGAGCCCTACAAGCTTGAAATCCTGGATGGGCTGTCGGAACCCATCACCCTCTACACCCTCGGGGATCAGTGGTGGGATCTGTGCGCCGGGCCGCATGTGGAAAACACGAAAGAGCTCAATCCGAAGGCCTTCGAACTGGAGAGCGTCGCTGGGGCCTACTGGCGCGGTGATGAGAACCGTGCGCAGCTGCAACGGATTTATGGAACCGCCTGGGAGACCCCCGAGCAGCTGGCCGAACACAAACGCCGCAAGCAGGAAGCCTTACGCCGGGATCACCGACGCATCGGCAAGGATCTCGACCTCTTCTCGATCGAGGATGAAGCCGGCGCTGGCCTTGTGTTCTGGCATCCGCGCGGGGCGCGTCTGCGTCTCCTCATCGAAGACTTCTGGCGCCAGGCTCACTTCGAGGGCGGTTACGACCTGCTCTACACCCCACATGTGGCCGACATCAGCCTGTGGAAAACTTCAGGTCATCTGGACTTCTACCAGGAGTCGATGTTCGGACCGATGCAGGTGGACGAACGTGAATATCAGCTCAAACCGATGAACTGTCCGTTTCACGTGCTCACTTACGCGAGCAAATTGCGCAGCTACAGAGAGCTGCCGATCCGCTGGGCTGAGCTCGGCACGGTGTATCGCTACGAGCGCCCTGGAGTGATGCATGGGCTGATGCGGGTGCGTGGATTCACCCAGGACGATGCCCATGTGTTCTGCCTCCCTCATCAGATCAGTGATGAGATTCTCCGCATCCTCGATCTCACAGAACGCATCCTCTCCACCTTCGACTTCAGTACCTACGAAATCAATCTCTCAACCAGGCCTGAGAAATCGATCGGGGAAGACGCCGTCTGGGATCTGGCCACAAAGGGGTTGGTCGAAGCGCTCGAACGCAAGGGTTGGTCCTACAAGATCGACGAAGGCGGCGGCGCGTTCTACGGCCCCAAGATCGACCTGAAGATCGAGGATGCGATCGGACGGATGTGGCAGTGCTCCACAATCCAGCTGGACTTCACCCTCCCCGAACGCTTCGATCTCGAGTACGTGGCCGTGGACGGGTCGCGGCAGCGTCCGATCATGATCCACAGGGCGATCTTCGGCTCGCTGGAACGATTTTTCGGGATCATGACCGAGAACTACGCCGGTGATTTCCCCTTCTGGCTGGCCCCTGAGCAGATTCGGCTTCTGCCGGTCACCGACGAGGTTCAGCCCTACGCAGAGCGTCTCCTGCAGCAACTCACAGATGTTGGCGTCCGCGCCACGATCGATCGCAGCGGTGAACGCCTCGGCAAATTGATCCGCATCGGTGAACAGATGAAAATTCCGGTGCTTGGCGTGATCGGAGCCAAGGAGTCGGAACAGCAGTCGGTCAGTCTTCGCAGCCGCCGGGATGGGGACCTCGGCATGGTCACAGCAAGCCGACTCGTGGAAGCGTCAGGACGAGCCGGGCGGGAGCGGCTTTCCGGACTGGAGCTGGATCCAGCGTGATGCCCAGGCCGAACAACCTCGCTGATCTTGTGCATTGGCGCGAGGCACCAACGCTTGAGGACGACCTTGCTGATCGCCTGCGCCGGGAGCTTGCCACCGCCATGGCGGAGGCCGAATGGTTCACCATCGGGGTGATGGCCCCGTCGTCCGGCGCTGCTCTGGAGGCTCTGAGGCGTCTTGAAACCCAACAGGGGTGGAACCCCATGCAGGTGGTGCAGACCACCGAAGAAGCAGGGCCGGTGTTTCTCAAAGCCAACCAGATCAATGGTTCGATTCGCATCCGAATCGAGCATGGGCTCGGGCAGGGGATCCTGATCAGCGGTCATCGTCATGAAACACCCGACGATCAGGCCGGCATGGTCAACACCTGGGGGCCGCTACCGCTTGATTTTTTCTGATTCCGATGCCCTGAACAACATCAGCCGTTGCCGAGTTGTGTTGCGAGCCGCAGCCTGAGGAAAGACGGATTCTCGGAACCCGCATGGCCGGCACCACCCTTCTCGCAGGCGACATGGGAGGAACCAAGACCCTCCTGGCGCTTTACGGGTTGAACAACGGTCGCCTGACGACCCTCCATCAGGAGAAGTTCAAGTCCAGTGAATGGAGCTCTCTGGAGCCGATGCTTCAGGCCTTCATCAGCCAACGACCTGCCGAGATCCCGGCCCCTGATCACGGTTGCATCGCAGTGGCAGGCCCCGTCCGGAACAGGACAGCGAAGATCACGAATCTCCCCTGGCAGCTGAAGGAGGAGGACCTGGCGGCGGCGGCCGGCACGCAGCGGCTTGAACTGGTCAACGATTTCGGCGTGCTGATCTATGGGCTTCCTCATTTCGACGCGGAACAACAGGTGGTGCTCCAGGACGGACACCGGGATCAGGGGCCGGTGGCGATTCTCGGAGCCGGAACCGGACTGGGCATGGCCCGGGGAATGCACACGGATCGAGGTCTGATCTCCCTGTCCTGTGAGGGTGGACACCGTGAATTCGCTGCCCGAACCGAGAAGGAATGGCAGCTGGCCTGTTGGCTGAAGCGTGATCTCGGCCTTGATCGACTGTCGGTGGAGCGGATCGTGAGTGGGACAGGCCTGGGGCACGTGGCCCATTGGCTTCTCAATCAACCCCATGCCCAGAACCACCCACTGCGAGAGATGGCGACCTCATGGCGGAGCAACACAGCCGATGACTTCCCGGCCCAGGTGAGCCGTGCCGCGTCCGACGGTGACGATCTCATGCACCATGCCCAGGAGCTCTGGCTTTCGGCCTACGGCGCTGCAGCCGGCGATGTGGCCTTGCATGAACTCTGCAGCGGCGGGCTCTGGATCGGAGGGGGCACAGCAGCCAAACAGTTGGCGGGACTGCGCTCAGACACCTTCCTGACCCCGCTGCGAGAGAAGGGGCGCTTCAAGGAGTTCATGGGCAGCCTGAACGTCACCGCCGTCATCGATCCACTGGCAGGACTGTTCAGCGCCGGCTGCCGGGCACGGATGCTTGCGGAGCCAGGTGAGACACTGACCTGAACGGATCGCATGGGATGTCGCAGCCGCGCATCGGGCAGAAAGTGGTGGTGGATGTTCCCGCGACCACCGCCAATCTGGGGCCCGGTTTCGACTGTCTCGGTGCGGCACTCGATCTGAACAACCGCTTCGCGATGCGACGGATCGAAGGCAATGGTGAGCGGTTTGAACTCATCATTGAGGGAACGGAGGGAAGTCATCTGCGCGGAGGGCCTGACAACCTCGTGTACAGAGCTGCCCAGCGGGTCTGGAAAGCAGCAGGACTCGAACCGGTTGCCCTGGAGGCCAGGGTTCGCCTGGCCGTTCCTCCGGCCCGCGGTCTTGGCAGCAGCGCGACCGCCATCGTGGCGGGACTGATAGGCGCGAACGCCCTGGTGGGAGACCCTCTCAGCAAAGAAAAGCTTCTTGAGCTGGCGATTGACATCGAGGGACACCCGGACAACGTGGTCCCCTCGCTGCTGGGAGGCTTGTGCATGACCGCCAAGGCCGCGTCCCAGCGCTGGCGCGTTGTGCGCTGTGAGTGGACGTCAGCGATCAAGGCTGTCGTTGCGATTCCGTCGATCCGCCTCAGCACGAGTGAAGCGCGCCGTGCCATGCCCAAAGCGATCCCGCTCAGTGATGCCGTGGTGAATCTCGGAGCCCTGACCCTCTTGCTGCAGGGACTGCGGACAGGCAATGGCGATCTGATCGCTGATGGAATGCACGATCGCCTGCACGAGCCCTATCGCTGGCGACTGATCAAGGGAGGTGATCAGGTGAAGTCCTCCGCCCTCGAGGCCGGTGCCTGGGGCTGCGCGATCAGTGGAGCTGGTCCGAGCATCATTGCCCTGTGTTCAGAGGACAAGGGGAAAGCCGTCAGCGCGGCGATGGTGCGCGCATGGGAAGCTGCTGGTGTGGCCAGTCGGGCGCCGGTTCTGGATCTGCAGACTTCAGGCAGCCACTGGCAACCTGCCGATGATGGGTAGATCTACCCAAAAAGGGCCAATGGAGCTGTTAGGTTTGTTCACGATTGAGGTCAGGGAATGGACGCAGAACTGCCGTTGTTGGCCGCGTCCCAGGCCAGCTTTCCGTGGTTATCCCTGATTGTTCTCCTTCCAGCGGTCGGCGCGATGCTGATGCCGCTTCTGCCGGGAGACGAAAGCAAACCGTCGCCACTGCCTCGCAACCTCGCCCTCGGCGTGCTGTTGGTCGACCTGCTGCTGATGGTCGCGGTCTTCGCCACACGCTTTGATCCCTCCCAGTCGGGACTGCAGCTGGTGGAGCGCGTCAGCTGGCTCCCCGTGATTGGTCTTGAGTGGTCCCTGGCCGCTGATGGCCTGTCAGCCCCGCTGGTTGTCCTCAGCGGCCTCGTCACCCTGCTGTCCGTCGCTGCAAGCTGGTCGGTCACCAGTAAATCCCGCCTGTATTTCGCCCTGCTGCTCGTGCAGGCATCCGCCCAGGGACTTGTGTTTCTGTCCCAGGACTTTCTGCTGTTCTTCCTGGCCTGGGAACTCGAACTGGTGCCGGTGTACCTGCTGATCGCGATCTGGGGCGGTCAGAACAGGCAGTACGCCGCCACCAAGTTCATCCTTTACACAGCCCTGGCCTCGCTGCTGATCCTGATCAGTGGCCTGGCCCTTGCTCTCTCCGGCGATCAGTTCACGCTCAATCTGGGGGAACTCGCGGCTCGCTCGCCAGGGGGCAGTTTTGGACTGCTCTGCTACCTGGGTTTCCTGGTTGGTTTCGGCGTGAAGCTGCCGATGTTCCCCCTCCACACCTGGCTGCCGGACGCCCATGGTGAAGCCAATGCGCCGGTCTCCATGCTGCTGGCGGGCGTGCTGCTGAAGATGGGCGGTTATGCCCTGCTGCGGTTCAACGTCCAGATGCTGCCCGATGCCCACCTTCAGCTGGCACCGGCTCTGGTGATCCTCGGCATCGTCAACATCGTCTATGGAGCACTGAATGCCTTTGCCCAGGACAACGTCAAACGTCGCATCGCCTGCAGTTCCGTGAGCCACATGGGCTTTGTCCTGCTTGGGATCGGCGCTGTCGATGCGCTTGGAGTCAGCGGCGCCATGCTGCAGATGGTGAGTCACGGCCTGATCGCCGCGGCCATGTTCTTCGTCACCGGGGTGTTCTACGAACGCACCAAGACCCTGTCGATTCCCAACATGGGAGGCCTGGCCAAAGCTCTGCCGATCACCTTCGCTTTCTTTCTGGCCAGCTCCCTCGCCTCCCTGGCACTGCCTGGCATGAGCGGCTTCATCAGCGAGATCACCGTTTTCCTTGGCATCACAAGCCAGGAAGGGTTCACATCCCTGTTCCGGTCGATCAGCGTTCTTCTCGCAGCGATCGGCCTGGTGCTGACGCCCATCTACCTATTGTCCATGTGCCGGCGTGTGTTTTTCGGGCCGAGGATCCCAGCTCTTGCCGTCATCGACGACATGCGCCCGCGTGAACTGGTGATCGGACTCACCTTGCTGGTCCCCACGCTGGTGATTGGCGTCTGGCCTCGGGTCGCGATGGATCTCTACGAGGCATCCACCGATGCCCTGGCCACACGCCTTGGAGAACACAGCCTGATGGCTCTGATCCAACGCCTTCCCCTCGGTTGATGACGATGACCACCACCTCTGCACTCCTCAAAGGATCTGGGCTGCCCCGATTCGAGTCCATCACGCCTGACCTGGTCCGCAGCGATATCCCAGTTCTGATCTCCACCCTTGAGGAGGAGTTCAGCGCACTGGAGAGCAGGCTGAGTGAGGCTCTGGCGAAGGATGAACTCCTCGACTGGCAAGCGGTGATGCCAGCCTTGCAGCGCATTGGAGAACGGCTGCGCTGGAGCTGGGGCGTGGTCTCCCACCTCAACGGTGTCTGCAACTCACCGGAGTTACGCGATGCCCACGCCAGTCAGCTCGGTGATGTCGTGCGTCTCGGCAATCGCCTTGGCCAGAGCGCTGTGCTCCACCAGGCTCTCAGCCACCTCCGCGATGCCCCCAACCAACCCCTGGATGAAACCCGCCAACGCATCCTGGCCAGCGAGCTGCTCTCGATGGATCAACGGGGCGTCGGTCTGAGTGGCGAAGAACAGCAGGCCTTCAACCGAACCAGTGAACGGCTGGCGGAACTCTCAACGGCCTTCAGCAACCATGTTCTGGATGCCACCCAGCGTTGGACGCTGAAGCTGACCGACAAGGCCCAGGTGTCCGGCCTGCCTCAACGCGCTCTCGAGGCCCTTGCCGCCGCAGCCCGAGAGGCGGGAGACGGCGAAGCCACAGCTGCTGATGGGCCCTGGCTTCTGGGCCTTGACATGCCGCGATACCTGCCCTTTCTCACCCATGCGGAGGATCGCGGTCTGCGTGAAACCATCTACCGAGCCCATGTCAGCCGTGCCAGCAGCGGCGAGCTGGACAACAGGGACCTGATCGATGAAATTCTGAGGCTGCGCATCGAGCAGGCCAGGCGTCTCGGCTATGCCCACTGGGCCGAACGCAGCCTCGCCAGCAAGATGGCTGAGGACGTGGACGCTGTTGAGGCACTGCTCGAGGAACTGCGCATTGCGGCCTACCCCGCAGCGGAACGCGAACTGGCGGATCTCAGGGACTGTGCAGCACGCCATGGAGCAGCTGAGGCCAATGACCTCGCTCCATGGGACCTGCCGTTCTGGTCCGAACGCCTCCGCAGGGAACGTTTTGATCTGGATCAGGAGGCTCTGCGGCCCTGGTTCCCGCTTCCCCAGGTGCTCCAGGGCCTGTTCGGCCTCTGTGAACGCCTCTTCGATGTCGAGATCCAGGCTGCGGACGGGGAGGCACCGATCTGGCACAAGGATGTCCGCTTCTTCCGGGTTCTGAGGCGCAACGGGCAGGCCATCGCGGCGTTTTATCTCGATCCCTTCAGTCGACCGGCCAGCAAACGGGGCGGTGCCTGGATGGATTGCTGTCTCGGCCGCAGCATCGGCAGCGATGGACACCAGGTGCTGCCTGTGGCCTATCTGATCTGCAATCAGACACCACCGGTTGGGGACACCCCCAGCCTGATGAGCTTTGAAGAAGTCGAGACCCTGTTCCACGAGTTCGGTCACGGTCTTCAGCACATGCTGACCACCGTTGACGAACCGGAAGCGGCTGGGATCAACAATGTCGAGTGGGACGCCGTCGAGCTGCCAAGTCAGTTCATGGAGAACTGGTGTCTCGATCGCGCAACCTTGATGGGCATGGCCCGCCACTGGCAGACCGGAGAACCTCTTCCGGAGGAGGAATTCAACAAACTGCAACGCAACCGCACCTTCAATGCCGGATTAGCCACCCTGCGGCAGGTGCACTTTGCCCTCACCGATCTGCGCCTCCACAGCCGCTGGACACCGGAGCTGGGCCTGACACCGGATCAGTTGCGCCGTGAGGTGGCCTGCAACACCGCGGTGATCGATCCGATCCCGGAGGATCAGTTCCTCTGCGCCTTCGGCCACATCTTCTCCGGCGGTTACTCAGCCGGGTACTACTCCTACAAATGGGCGGAAGTGCTCAGCGCCGATGCCTTCGCAGCGTTTGAGGAAGCTGGCCTGGACAACGAGGACCAGGTTCGGGCCACGGGTGCACGGTTCCGGGACACGGTGCTGAGCCTTGGCGGCAGTCGCGCACCGGCTGAGGTGTTCGCTGCCTTCCGTGGTCGCCAGGCCAGTAGCGAGGCGCTGATCCGCCACTCCGGATTGGTTGCCGCGGCCTAGTCCTCGGCGAGGTGCTCCCGAAAGACGCCTAAGGCCCTGGGGTGGGACATCAGCTGCTGGTGCGTCAAGACGTCAATCACCTGCTGATCCCCACAGGGAAGCATGGCTGTCCAATACGGGCACACCATCAGATCCCAATGGCAGAAATAACTGCGACAGTCCAGCCGTTCCAGGGTCTGGGAGCTGCGGCTGAGATCCCGCAGCAGGGCACTCCCCACTTTCATGTCCGCTGCACCGGCCAGCAACGCCCGTGGAATCGGTTGAGCGGCAAGGGTTCCATGCTGAGGACTTCCAACACTGAAAAATCGGCGCGTGCGCTGGGCCCCGTTCAGTTCCTGCAACCAGATGCGGCCCACCACGCCACCCATCGAGAATCCAAGCAGATCAATCACCTCATCCGCAGCGAACCGTGCTCGGATCTCGCGATCGAGATCACGAGCCAGCTGGCGCAACGGCACGGCTCCCAGGCGATGGGGCAGGTGGGGAGCAAGCAGTGGCCGTTCAGGATCATCCAGGGTCTGGATCAACCGCCGGAACAGGCGCGGGGTGTCCCAGAGCCCATGTACTAACACAAGTGCGCGACTCATGAATCAGCATGGGTTGGAGGCTGATGTCGGAAGCGTTCGACAGACACCACGCCGCTGAATCCAGGCACCGGTGCCGCACATTTGCTCAGTTCCACGCGCATCGGAACGGGTCCGTAAAGCGACTCCAGGCGATTCAGAACCTGCTCACTGAAGTGCTCGATCGTGAGGCAGCGGATCGACCGCGAAAGCTGCTGCAGATCTCGGATCGCCAGGCTGTAGTCGGCGCTGAAGGCGAGATCATCATCGGCAGCGGATTGACTGAGATCCAGCCAGAGGCTCAGATCCAGTCGGAACCACTGGCCATCGCGCCGTTCATGGTCCAGGACCCCAACGTGAGCCCAAAGCCGTAGATCTCGCACATGGATCGCATCCATGACGGTCAGAGCGGCAGATCGCGATGGCTGAACTGGCGCGTTCCAGCGGCGTAATCAGCGGCGATGTGGCCATCACCGCGCAGGCGATAGCGGTAGGTGACCAGTCCCTCCAGACCGACGGGACCGCGGGGCGGCAGGGTCTGGGTGCTGATGCCCACCTCCGCTCCGAAGCCGTAGCGGAAGCCATCGGCAAAACGGGTCGAACAGTTCAGGTACACCCCTGAACTGTCGACGGCGGACGTGAAGCGATCAGCCACCGCCGAATCGCCGGTGACGATGGCGTCGGTGTGGCGCGAGCCGTAGCGGCGGATGTGATCAAGGGCGACGTCCAGATCGGAGACCACCCGCACCGCAAGGATCAGATCGAGATATTCCGTCTGCCAGTCCTCCTCCGTGGCAGCTTCCGCAACACCAATGCTCTGACTGGCCGCATCCCCACGCAGGCTGACTCCGGCCTGCGCAAACGCCGGGATCGCTGCCGAGAGGAAGGCCTTGGCGACCGACTCGTGCACCAGCAAGGTCTCAATGGCGTTGCAGGCAGCCGGGTACTGGGTCTTGCTGTCGATGGCCACCCGTACGGCCTGCCCCACATCAGCGGCAGCATCCACGTAGAGATGGCAGATGCCATCGGCATGGCCAAGCACCGGAATGCGGGTGTTGTCCTGAATGAAGCGCACCAGCTCGTTGCTGCCGCGGGGAATGATCAGATCCACCAGGCCATCCAGCCGCAACAGGGCGAGGCTCTCCTGACGTGTGGTGAGCAATGCCAACGCGTTAGGGGACACCTCGCTGCGGCTGAGCCCTTGTTGAAGGGCCTGCATCACCGCTTCATTGGTGCAACGGGCCTCACTGCCTCCTTTCAGAATGGCGCCATTGCCGGATCGGATCGCCAGGGAAGCGATCTGCATCACCGCATCCGGGCGTGCCTCAAAGATCACCCCCACAACCCCGAGCGGCACCGTGAGCCGCTCCAGCACCAGGCCCTCATCCAGTTCTCGGTGCAACTGCCGACTGCCCAAGGGGTCTGGCAGAGCAGCCACCTTCCGCACACCTTCGATCGCTCCGGCCAGCTTGGTTTCGTTGAGCTTCAGCCGAGCCATCAACGCTGGGGCAAGACCCTCAGCAGCTGAGCGATCCAGATCCTCCCGATTGGCTGCAACAATCGCCTCCGCAGCTTCGGCCAATGCATCGGCCATGGCGTTGAGGGCCTGAGCACGTTGGAGATCCGAGGTCTGCCCGAGGGACACCGCCGCCATGCGGACGGCTCCAGCCCTCTGCAACAGTTCCGCCGAAGGCTCTGGGACGGACGACATGGCTGTGATGCGAATCAGTCATGCGTCATCATCCCGCCCAGCCTTTGCAGAGCGAGTTTGGCCGCTCCCAGCCGACCGGCTCCATTGCCGAGAGCACAGGCCTCGATCCTCAAACCTTCCCGGGAGACCGCCTGCACCCGACGCTCCACCTCACGGCGGACCGCAGGCAGGAAATGATGAGCGGCTCCGGCCAGTCCTCCCCCCAGCAAGACCAACTGAGGGGTGAACAGATAAACAAGCGAGCTCACGCCCACGCCCAGCTGACGGCCGTACTGATCCCAGGTTTGGATCGCTTCGGACTGGCCGGCGTCCGCTGCCTCACTCAGCTCGCGCGGTTCCCGGTCGCAGAGTCGGCGCAGGGCGGTGATGCTGGCGTATTGCTCGAGAGAGCCTCGATTGCCGCTGTTGCACGGCGGCCCCGCTGGATCCACCCCAATCAGTCCAGGCTCAGCAGCGGCACCGTTGTGACCGGTGAACAAGGCTCCATTGATCAGAACGCCGCCTCCGACCCCAGTGCCAAGGGTCAGCAGCACCACATCTTCAAATCCCTTGGCCGCTCCACGCCAGGCCTCTCCAACCACGGCGCAGTTGCCGTCGTTGGCCAGGGTGACGCGCCGCTGCAGACGGGGTTCGAGCCATTCCGCAAGAGGAACCTCCTCCCAGCCAGGGAGATTGATGCAGACCCTGGCCACCCTGGCCTGGGCATCCATGGGCCCCGGCAAACCGACACCAACCGACGCGGCCTGTCGGCCAGGATCGAGCTCCGCGACTGCTTCGCAGAGGGCCATCGTGACGGCCCCCGGCACGGCCGGTTGGGGAGTGGGCCGCTCCAGTTGCGCCAGCAGCTCACCCTCCGCCGTGAAACGGGCCAACTTGATCGCCGTGCCGCCGAGATCGATCCCGATGACCTGATCCATGCTCAGAAGCGGAAGAAGAGCCGCAGCTGGGTCTGCCAGGTCCCATCGGTATCGATCGAACCAGAGAGCGTCGTATTGGGATTCACCTGATATGTCACCGAAGCCTGAGGTGGAACATCGGAATTGTCTGGTGCGGCCAGGACGGAGAAATCGAATCGGTCGCTAACATCAAGTCCGGCTTCAGTGACGATCGTGAAGGTTGGCGGCACACGGCCGGATTTGCGCTCCTCCTCGGATTTCACCGACGGGGTGACGTACGTGGGATACAGAGCGACATGCAGCCGTTCCCCCATCACATCGGAGAGGGTGCCCAGAACCGGTGACAGGAGGGTCTGACCGAGCACGGTGGCAAGGGCCGCACCTGCACTGCCTCCAGCGAGACCAGCCAGGGAGTTTCCACCAATTAAGGACAGCAACTGCGACTGGGACATCGGAGGTGAGCTGCGCAGCTCGAGATTGCCCAGCAGCCGGTTGGCAGGGCCGGAAGCCTGCACCGTCACCTTCACCAGACGCAGCTGTCCACCCGCCAACCCAAGGCTTCCCTGACCGTTGGTTTCGAAGATGTTGGAGGTGGTGCCACTGGCCGCATTCGCCTGGACCGAATCAGACACCCGCGACTTCATGGCGATGTCGACGTAGGGCACGAGGCCGAGCGAGGGGGTGAAGACGGCCACGTTCGGAGCGCTTGGATCCAGACGGAACGTGGTGGAGAACAAGCTGATACGCCCTCGGTTGAGACGGATCAAACCGCGGGCCTGGAGAGAGTCGTCCAAAGGACCATTCAGCAGCAGCTGACCACCGCCGCGGAAGTTCACAAATGGCGGCATCCGAACCGCCAGATCCGGTCCCAGCTTGAGGCGCAGGTTCCGGAACTGCACAGCCGGGAGATCCGGCATGAACGCCTTGAGCTGCCGGGAGGGCTTCGGCGTGGTCCCTGGACCGAACAGCACAAGAGGCTCCTTGAAATCCCAGTTCTCCTCGATCAATGAATCCAGAGATACGGGTTTGACAGGGGAGCGCACCAAACCGGAGCTCATCGAGCGGCCAGAGCCCGTATCGGACTGCGATCCGGTGATCGTGCCGCGGACCCGCGTCAGCAGGCTCTGACGCGGGCGGATCACACCATGGTTGAGAGACAGGTCTCCACTGAGAATAGGCGCCCGCAGCGAGCCATCCACCGTGACCCGGCCCGCCGCCGTCACTTCGACAATCGACTGACGAATGCGTCCGTTGGTCAGCTCGATCGAGAGTGGCTTGTCTTCCTGACGGGACTCCAGCAAGCCAATGGCGCCGGAGGCTTTGAGGGTTCCTCCCTCAGCCAGCTCAGCAGCAAGTGTCTGGACCTCCACTCGATTGAAGTCGAAGAAGATCGACGCATTGAGCTTGCGGATCTCCTGATCGGCGATCACGACATCTCCGTTGCGCATCACGAGGAAGCCGTTGGCTTCGGGGTCCTCCAGCGTTCCTCGCAGGATCAGGCGCAGATCGATGTCGCCGCGTTTGACGTCAACCGAGTTCCCAGCCAGAGGGGTCAGAACATCGAGGGCGTCCCCATGGCTTTCAATCTCCAGATCCAGGGAGTCGCTGCCGCCGAGTGGCACGGTGCCAAGGACCGTGATCGGTTCCTTGGTGTTCTTGCCCCGGAGCGCCAGATCCATGCTGATGCCGTCGGGTCCATAAGTCAAAGCGCGACGGTCAAGGATCAGTGGCGTTCCGCCAAGTGAGGCGTCTTCAAAGGCGAGAGCCGATTCGATCGATGGCCCCTCAGCATCAAAGCGGTAACGCCCCGTGAGACCGACGGCGCCCTTCAGGGCTGCCGGAACGGGAGCGAACAACGCCATCAAGGAGAACGGCAGGTGCAGCAGGGTGAATTCACCTTCTCCACCACTGATCGGGCCCCGAAGTACCGCGACAACGGGCTCCATCTGAAGAGCCCGATCCTGATCCTCGTCGTTGAGCCAGAGATGACCCTGGGCCTGCAGATCCAGCTCGAGCGCTGAAGGGCGTGGACCGTTGAGGGTCATGACCGCATCGATCCGGCCATGCAGATCCTGCGGATCGAAACCCTTCTGAGGATTCTCTTCCGCATACGCCTGCAGGGCCTGTTTCGAGAGGGACAACGCCTTCAGCTGGCCGTCAATGCTGCCGCCGAAGGTATCGATGACAAAGCTCCCCAGATCCTGAGCGCTGCCTGGATCCTTCCCATCCAGGGGATCCTGGCCCCGCAACTGACGCGCCAGGTTGATCAGCCAGGGAACGCTCAATCCTGAGACCTCAGCACGACTGCGGAGTGCGCCCTGGAGGACACCATCGGCTGAAACGTGGACCTCACCATCCGCTGGGTTGAGCGTCCCCTCAAGCCGGAAACGCTCATCGGCGAGACGCCCCTCCAGCGTTAGCGTGTCGAGGGGGACTCCCATGGTCGCCAGCTCCTCGATGCGGGCGGCACCGCTGAACGCCAGTGGAGCGAAGGCCACGCGACCCTCACCGCTCAGGTCACCGGATACACCCTGAAAACGCTGCTGCGGGGGAAGGGCCAGCTGGAGCCCATCCATAACGAAGCGATCCGCCTGCCAGCTGTAGTCGCGGTCGCTGCCAACCATCGAGAGTCGACCCTCACCACGCTGAAGCTTGAGCTGGGTCGGCCAGAAGTCAGCGGCGAGCTGAGCTCGCAGCTCGCCGCTGACCTGGCCGGGAGCCTTTGAAGCCAGATCAAGCGTCGCTCCCCGTCCGATCACACCACGCAGATGACCTCGCCAGGTCTCAGGCACCTGAAGCGATCCCACCCTGGGTTCACGCAGCATCAGTGCCAGGTCTGGCCGCAGAGCCTGCAGGGGTCCGCTGACACTGCCGCGGGCCGAGAGTGCTCCCGCCATCGGGACCTTCAACAGTGGTGTGAGGCGACTGAGATCGATATCGCGAAGGTTGAGACCGGCCTGCAGGTCTCCGACCTGGACACCATCGGGATCAAGGCTGAGCGGCAGCCGACCCTCGGCCTGGAGGGCGAGGCTGTTGAACCGTTCGAGAACGGCAAGACCACTGGCCCTGGACCAGCTGGCTTTGAGATCCCAGTGATCCAGGAAGGGGTTAGCTGCCTGTGAAAGCTGCAGTTCGAGAGCAGGTTCAGTCAACGTGCCCTGGGAGAGCAGCATGCCCTCAATCGGACCGTTCATTCCGAGGGCCTGGGGCATTCCGGGAAGCGAGCGCCAACTCAAGGGCTCAGCTCTCAGCTCCGTACTGCGAAGACGCAACGCCGGAAACACCTCTCCTTGAAGCGCAAGTTGCAGACCCGGAGCCTTCAGCTGCAGGGAATCAACACGGGCAAGCGGTTGCTGACGATCGGTCCAGGGTGTCGTCAACTGGCCATTCAGGGTGATCGGCCCATTCACAGGACTGTTCTCAGGCAGCTGAACCAAGCCTTCAACACGCCAGCGCGGTTGCCCCCAGGGACCATCCATCTGCAGGTCCAGCCGATCGTTTCGCCTGGCGTTCCGGACATCAAACCTGAGGTCGAAGGAGCGATTCAGAGCAACGGACCCAGAAGCCTCAGCGGACCAGTCGCCGTAACGCAGCTGACCGCCCTGCAACGTCAGGATTTCGTCCTTGCAGGACACTCCCAGACGTTTTGAGCGCAACGGTTCGGAGCGCTTGTCGCGACGGACCTGAACGTTCTGAAACTGAACATTGCCGCGGCAGCCGATCCGTCCCTTCTGGAGTTGCAACCGCAGAGCACCATCCAGACGCCCCTGAACATCAGCGTTGGCCTGCTGGGAGAGGACCCTGACCAGACGGTTCAGTTTCAGGTCCTTCAAGCTGGTCCGCAGCAGCAGCTGCGGTTGATCCCAGCGCCCGCTGGCCTGCAGGGCGACGGATCCTCCCTGGTCAAGCCACTGCAGACGGGTTGAAGAACTGAACCAGCTGTCGGCCAGCTCGACTGCACCACGACCTGAAAGACGAAAGGCCTCCCCCACGGGGGAGAGATTGATCTGGGCGGGCTGCAGGAGGCGAACATTCAGTCGGATCCGCGGCAGTTTCTGAGATCCCTTCGCGGCCCCAGGAGTCCAGTAACGCCCCTGGGCATCCCTGCGCAGATCAAGGCGAACGCCGCGCACATCAAGCGCCAGAACCGGCTGCCAGTTGCGCAGGCTGGCCAGGGGATCCAGGCGAATCTCCAGTTGGTCGAGAGATCCCGTCGATCGATCCTTCGCCGTCGGCAGGATTTTGGAGGGACCGATGGCCAGCCCCCAGGAACGCAGGCCCTCGTAAGCGCCGATCTGAACTGGATGGCCGAGGGGACCGGACAGGGAACGTTCCAGCTCCGGTCGCAGCCGGTTCACCAGATCCGAAGCACCCCGATCAACGGCCAGGAAGCCGATCGCTAGACCACCCACCAGAAGAGCGCTGCTGGCGAGGGCGATTCCGGCTCGTGGAATCCGCCGCGTTTCTCCCATGAACCGCGACGTTGTCCCCCGAAGTGCGCGCAATATAAGGAGATCCCTTCATCACGACCAGCGTCCATGGCCTTCGATCAGCTGCTGCTCACCACGGCTCCCTGGCTGGCGTGGGCTGGTGTCGGATTCAGTGTTTTAACCGTGATCGGCTTTCTGGCTGGATGGGGATTGCGCTTCCGGCTGGTGGGAGTCAGCAGCTTCACCTTTTTGCTGGCCATCAGCTGTTGGGCTTTCGCACTCAGCTACAGCCCACCTGTGGTGGTGGAGGGTGCTGTCCGGGCCCCGATCGTGTTTGACAACGGCGACGATCTGGTGGTGGCCCAGGCACCGGACGGGCTGAACCAGGCAGACGTGGCGCCGACCCTTGAGCAACTCGCCGCCAACCTCCGCGGAGCAGGACGAAGCAGCAGCGTGGTTCAGATTCGATTGCGAGCAATTGAATCTACAGGCGACGGAAGCAGCCGTCCTGTGGTTCTCGGCGACACGCTGCGCGATTTCCGCTCAGCACCGATTCGATGAACGATCTTCCGCAATCCTTTCGTCATGAACAGGCCGATCTGGCAGCGGCTGGTATCGACACCTGGCCGGATCTCCGTGATCTCAGTGACCTTGAACTGAGCCGCCTGGTCCGCACCGGTCGCTCCTCAGCCCGCAACCTGCATCGCCTTCGCGGCATGGCTGTTCTGGTCTGCGACCTGGAGCTGGCCCCACAGGACGCTGCTCTGCTGATGCATGCCGGCATCGCCAGTGCCTCGGCTCTGGCCAAATGCACCCCGGAACGACTGGTGCGTCAGACCGGACGCCTGGAACGCAGCCTTGGCAGCGGACGACGCGCTGTCGTCGATCTCCGGGTCGCCCAGAACTGGATTCGTCGGGCCAGGCAACTGACGAACTGACCCATTCGACCTTCCACTCCAGGAGCGGGCTGGGTAGTTGTGAGAAATACGAACGAATTTTGTGCTGAAGCTGCTGACAATTGTTTCAGTGGGCCTGCTAGCTGCTGTTCCCGTCAGTGGTGCGGAATCCAAGCTGCTGGAAACCGTTAAGCGCAATCCAGCCGAAGCCAAGGCGCTCTGCAAGAAGTTCAAGAAGATGAACTCCACGGGGAAATCGGCCTACTCCAAAAAGGCCACAAAACGGGTGGCATCGAGTCGCGACCTCACCATGGTCGATGCCGAAGTGTTTGTGACCTACGTGGTGGGCATGTACTGCCCGGATGTCCGCTGAACCGCAGCAGTCCTGTCTCACCCTGAAGGATGGGACCGACCTGATTGCCGACATCTGGATCCCTGAGGGGTCGGGCCCCTGGCCGGCGCTGTTGATGCGTCAACCCTACGGACGGCGCATTGCTTCAACGATCACCCTGGCGCATCCCGGCTGGTGGACATCCAAGGGATATCTGGTAGTGGTGCAGGACGTTCGAGGGCAGGGAGACTCCGGCGGACGCTTCGAGGGATTCGCACAGGAAGCCGCCGATACCGAACAAATCCACAGCTGGGTGAGGGGGTTGCCGCAATGCAATGGACGACTTGGTTGTTACGGCTTCTCCTATCAGGGACTGACTCAGTTGCTCGCGCCGGAGACCGCGCCCGCGCCGGACTGCCTTGCGCCAGCCATGACAGGGCTGGACGAGCGCCTTCACTGGAGCTGTGAAGGCGGCGCTCACTGGTGGCATCTGGGCGTGGGCTGGGGATTGCAGCTTGCGGCACTGCAGGCCTGCCGCCGTGGCGATCACCAGGCCTGGGAGGCGATAAGACGCAGTCTCGACGATGGAAGCTATCTGCGCGATGGCCGAACCCTGCTCCAGAACCATGATCCACAGGGGATGGCCCTGCGATGGCTTGAACAGGACCCCTCCAGCGAGCAGGACTGGGTGGTGCACCGTCCCCCAGTGCATTGGTTGCGGCAGCCGATGCTGCTCCTTGGCGGATGGTGGGACCCCCATTTGCTGGGGATCCTGGATCTATGGAAACGAAGTGTCGATGTCGGCGGGACACCCCAGTTGCACATCGGTCCTGCCAGCCATCTGGAGTGGTGGAGCGGAGCGCAAACCCTGCTGTTGGATTTTTTCGACACGCACCTCAAAGAACATCAGGACAAGAACGCACCGCCAGCGATACAGCTCTGGAATCTCACATCGCAGAGCTGGCAGCAACCGGAGCCCAGCAGCCGAATCAGCTGGCAGCTCTGTGGTGATGGTCTGACCTGTCTTGATCAGCAGCACGGACACCTGGACCCGGTCAGAGGCGGAGACGGAGAGGTCACCATCGTTCACGATCCCTGGCGGCCGGCCCCGGCCATCGGCGGCCATCTCAGCCCGGATGCGGGGGCTGCTGACCGGAGACATGTTGATGGGCGCTCCGATGTGGCCACCTTCAGCTCACCCCCTTGTCTGCAACCACTGACGCTTCAGGGATACCCCCAGCTCTCGCTTGAAGTCCATGCCGATCAACCCGGATTCGATCTGTGCGTGGCTCTCTCAAGACTTCCGGCCGGATCCGATGCCGTGGAGCAACTCAGTACAGGGGTGCTGCGCCAACGCGGACCCGACGCCCTGAAACCCCGGATCAGACGCGTCGCGATGCAGCCTCTGCTGGCCAAGCTGAGCGCGGGAGACCGGCTGAGGCTGTCGATCGCAGGAGCAGCCTGGCCCGCGATCGGGGTCAATTCCGGCCACCCCGATATCCCCTGCGATGCACCTTCAGCCGGCCATCGCGTCATCGCCATGACACTGCGACTTGCCGGCTCACAACTGACCCTGAACCCCTTGGACTCCGGCAGACTGCAGTCCAACTCATCAACCATGACGTGAAGCTGTCTGCCGCTCTGCTGGCCCTGTCTCTGACGGCTCCCCTCAGCCCGGGACTTCTTTCGATCGCTCCCGTGGCTGCTCAGGAAGCGGCAGCCACCAGCCTCACCCCTGCCCAGGCGCAAGCCGCAACGGAGCTGCTGCTCAGCGCTCTTGAGAAGAATGATGGAGCCGCGGTCCACAGCAAACTGGCCGACAGCATCCAGAGCAGCGTCAGCATCGAGTCGGTCCAGAAGCGACTCGATACCGATCTGGCCATCAGTGCCAGCCGTGTGGTGAAGGTGGGGTCCGGGTACAGCGACACCACCGTTGATGCCCTGGTCACCTCAGACGAGGGGGAAATCCCCGTGCTGCTCATCCTCGATGACGACGGCAAGCTGCTGGCATGGAAGGTTGGTGGCGATGACATTCCGATTGAAGCCTCGGCCCAGAGCTTCACCGAAGAGTTGGCAGCGGGTCGCTGGGTCCAGGCACGCAGCCGTCTCCAGATCGACTTTCAGAGAGAGCTGGAGCCTGGGGATCTGGAACGCAAATGGACCAAGCTGACCAAACTTTCAGGCGGTTTTCGGGCCGTGAAAGATGCTGTGGTCGCCAGCCAGGGTGGAGAACAGCAACTGGTCCTGGTCTGCGTTGAATTCGGCAAAGCCACCACCAATCTGTTCGTGATTTTTGACGACCAGGGCCGCATCATCAACGTCGACATCTCCCGCGATTTCGTCTGACCTCTCCGCCTCAAGGCCTCGGGAATTCGGCTTAAGCTCCCGACCACTTCAACGATGGGTCATGGGTGGCGCGGCAGTCCTCAACTGGATGGTTCAGGACGGCGAACGTCTGGCGGAATGTCGTCATGACCACCCCTTTTCGGTTCTTGGTCCCCAACCAATCGAGAGCGGCTGGGTCGTCCGGGTCTGGATGCCTGAAGCCGATTCGGTGACGCTGCTTGTCGATGGCCGCGAACAGGCCATGGACTGCCCGCACCACCCCTGGATCTTCGAAACGGAGTTGCCAAACGATCCAGGAAGCAGCTACCGGGTCCGCGTTCTACGTGGCGGCATCACCCACGAGCAACACGACCCCTGGGCCTTCCGTGAGGACTGGATGGGTGAGATGGATCGCCATCTCTTCGCCGAAGGCAACCATCACCACATCTGGCAGCGCATGGGTGCCCATGTGACGCAGCGTCTGGGTGTTGCCGGTGTGATGTTCTGCGTCTGGGCTCCCCATGCCCTGAGTGTGTCGGTCCTCGGCGACCTCAACTCCTGGAATGGACGCCATCACCCCATGCAACAACGCCTCGGTGGCATCTGGGAGTTGTTCATTCCGGGGATGTCGGAGGGCTGTTTCTACAAGTACGAAATCCGCTCTCCGGAGGGACATTGCTACCAGAAAGCCGATCCTTACGGCTTCCAGCACGAGGTTCGCCCCGCCAACAGTTCCGTGGTCTCCCATCTGGACGGCTTCCAGTGGTCAGACGGCGACTGGATGCAGGAGAGAGACAGCCGCAATCCCCTGGATCAGCCGATTTCCGTCTATGAGATGCACCTGGGCAGCTGGATCCATGAATCAGCTGATGCCCCCTGGATCCAGCCCGATGGAACGCCGCGGGCTCCGGTACCTGCCGCTGACATGAAACCTGGTGCCCGCATGCTCACCTATGCGGAACTGGCCGACCGCCTGATCCCTTACGTGAAGCAGAGGGGCTTCACCCACGTCGAACTGATGCCGATCACGGAGCATCCCTTCGATGGGTCCTGGGGCTACCAGGTCACCGGTTGGTATGCACCGACCAGCCGCTACGGAACACCGGATGAATTCCGCGCATTTGTGGATCGCTGTCATGCCGAGGGGATTGGCGTGATCATCGACTGGGTTCCTGGCCATTTCCCCAAGGACAGACACGGCCTGGCCTTTTTTGATGGGACCCACCTGTACGAACACGGTGACCCCCGCATTGGAGAACACAAGGAGTGGGGAACTCTGATCTTCAATTACAGCCGCAATGAGGTGCGTAACTTTCTGGTCGCCAACCTCGTGTTCTGGTTGGAGCAGTTCCATATCGATGGAATTCGTGTCGACGCTGTGGCATCGATGCTTTACCGCGATTACCTGCGACCCGATGGTGAATGGCTGGCCAATGAACACGGCGGCCGCGAAAACACCGAGGCAGTGCGCTTCCTTCAGCAGGCCAACCATGTGATGTTCCAGCACTTCCCCGGCGCTCTCTCCATCGCCGAGGAGTCCACCACCTGGCCGATGGTGACCCAACCCACGGACATGGGCGGACTTGGGTTCAACCTCAAATGGAACATGGGCTGGATGCACGACATGCTCGATTACTTCGAGCTTGATCCATGGTTCCGGCAATTCCACCAGAACAACATCACATTTTCAATCTGGTACAACTACACCGAAAACTTCATGTTGGCGCTCAGCCACGATGAAGTTGTGCATGGGAAGAGTCATCTTCTTCACAAGATGCCCGGGGACGACTGGCAAAAATACGCAAACACCCGTGCACTTCTTGCCTATATGTGGACCCACCCCGGCAAGAAGACTATTTTCATGGGGATGGAATTCGGCCAACGTTCTGAGTGGAATGTTTGGGGCGATCTGCAATGGGATCTTCTCAATTACGAACCTCACCAGGGCATTCAGAGACTGGTTGACGATCTCAATGTCCTCTACAAAGCAGAGCCAGCTCTCTGGCGAGATGATTTTGATCAATACGGTTTCCAATGGATCGACTGCAACGACAATCGCCACTCCGTGATCAGCTTCATGCGCCGTGAAACAACCGGCGGCACTTGGCTTGTTGTGGTAGCGAACTTCACGCCATCAAGCCATTCTCATTATCGAGTAGGGGTACCACTCTCCGGCTTCTATGAAGAGATCTTCAACACGGATGCAGCCCGCTATGGAGGCAGCAATCTCGGCAATATGGGAGGAAAACGCAGCGAGGAATGGAGCATCCACGACTATGAGAACTCACTGGAGCTGTGCCTGCCTCCCCTGAGCGTGATGGTGTTCAAACACGACCCCAAGCGAAGCCTCCTGCCGGAAGACACAGCGACCGCAAGCAACACGATGTGAAGCTCACCCATGAGCTCAGGTAGGTTGCCCGCTTGATCTCGAATTCCGGATGAGCGATTCACTGCCCCTGCTGCTACGAGCCGCGCGCGGTGAATCTGTGGAGCGGCCACCCGTCTGGATGATGCGCCAGGCGGGCCGTTACATGAAGGTGTACCGAGATCTTCGCGAGCGCCATCCGAGTTTTCGCGAGCGATCTGAAAATCCGGATCTTTCCTACGAGATCTCGATGCAGCCGTTCGAGGCGTTTCAACCCGACGGCGTGATCCTGTTCTCGGACATCCTCACTCCACTGCCGGGAATGGGCATCGATTTCGACATCGTCGAAAGCAAGGGGCCGCTGATCAACGACCCGATTCGTTCCATCAGTCAGGTGGAAGCGCTTCGCCCTCTGAATCCCGCCGACTCCATGCCCTTCGTCGGAGAAGTTCTCGGTCGGCTGCGCGAAAGCGTTGGCAACCAGGCTGCGGTGCTGGGTTTTGTTGGTGCGCCCTGGACCCTTGCGGCCTACGTCGTGGAAGGGAAAAGCAGCAAGAATTACGCCGTGATCAAAGCGATGGCGTTCCAGGAGCCTGAACTCCTGCATCGACTGCTTGGCCACTTCGCCGAATCCATTGCCAGTTATCTCCGATACCAGATCGATTCCGGGGCCCAGGTTGTACAGATGTTCGACTCCTGGGCTGGCCAGCTCAGCCCCACCGACTACGACACCTTCGCCGCTCCGTATCAACGTCGGGTGGTTGAACTGGTGAAACAGACCCATCCGGACACACCCTTCATCCTTTACATCTCCGGCAGCGCCGGTGTGATCGAGCGAATGGCACAGACGGGTGTTGACATTGTGTCCCTGGACTGGACCGTCGACATGGCCGAAGCCTGCAAACGGCTGCCTCAACACATCGGCGTTCAGGGGAACGTGGACCCTGGTCTGCTGTTCGGAACACCTGAGGCGATCCGTGACCGAATAGACGACACCGTGCGCAAGGCACGCGGACGTCGGCACATCCTCAACCTTGGTCATGGCATCCTGCCGGGAACTCCAGAGGAGAACGGTCGTGCCTTCTTCGAGGCAGGCAAAACCGTGATGGATCGCGTCGGGGCCGCCGCTTGAGCCGAATTCTGATCACTGGCGCAAGCGGCTGCGTCGGCCAGTACATCAGCAGCTGGCTTCTGCAGCACTCGGATGCAGAGCTTCTGCTCTGGCTGCGTGATCCTGAGAAACTCAAGGCCGTCTCAGCTGAGCATCCACGAATCCGTTTGCTGGTGGGCGATCTGCGGGATACCGACCGGTTCGCCCAAGAGCTGGCATCGGTCCACCGGGTGATTCACACCGCCACAGCCTGGGGAGATCCTGATCGGGCGGAACAGGTGAATGTGGTGGCGGTGAAACGAATGCTGGAACTCCTCGACCCCAGCGTTGTGGAACAGATCATCTACTTCTCAACCGCCAGCATCCTGGATCGACATCTCCAGCCGCTGCCTGAAGCCCTTGCCTATGGAACGGAGTACATCCAGACAAAAGCACGGTGTCTCCAGGATCTCGAGGTGCATCCTCTCGCTGCACGGATCATCGCAGTGTTCCCAACCCTCGTCTTCGGGGGACGACTGGATGGCTCCAGTCCCTTTCCTACGAGCTACCTCACCGAGGGACTTGGGGAAGCAAGCCGTTGGCTGTGGCTCGCCCGCTGGCTGAGGGCGGATGCCAGCTTCCACTTCATCCACGCCGAAGACATTGCCCGCATCTGTGGCCAGTTCGCCATCACCCCCCATGCAGCGAACCAGGAACCAGGGCAGGGAGCGCTGCGCCGGATCGTGATGGGGCAGCCGGCGCTCTACGTGGACGATGCCGTCGCCACGCTCTGCCGTTGGCGAGGTGTCTGGCGCACGCCGGGAATCCCTTTGATTCCCTGGCTGATTGAAACCCTGATCCGTGTTCTGCCGATCGATGTGACGGCCTGGGACCGTTTCAGCATCCGTCAGCGGCATTTCGTGCATGAGCCTGCCAGCACGCCGGAGCGCTTTGGGGAGAGCAGCCATGCCCCCGATCTTGAGACAGTTCTTGGCGATTCCGGACTTCCGAGGCGCGAAGGTCTAAGAAGCCGGCGTAAAGTCACTGCAATGACCTGATTCCCATGGGCTCTCTCCTTCGCACCCTGGCAGCTGCCTGCTGCGCACTTTTGATGCTGATCGGCCTCAATGTCGGTTCAGCACAGGCTTCCACCGTTGAAGTGAAGCTCGGTACCGACAGCGGCATGCTCGCTTTTGAGCCCGCCACCGTGACCATCAAGGCCGGTGACACCGTCAAGTTCATCAACAACAAGCTGGCTCCCCACAATGCGGTATTTGATGGCCACGACGAATACAGCCATTCCGACCTGGCCTTCGCCCCAGGAGAATCCTGGGAAGCGACCTTCGCCAGCGCCGGCACGTTCGACTACTACTGCGAGCCCCACCGCGGAGCTGGCATGGTCGGGAAAGTGATTGTTGAGTGATCGCTAGCGAACTGCGGCTCTGAATCGAGTCGTCTATATCAGGACCCTGCCTGTTTGTGTCATTCACAGGTAGGGGTTCTTACGTTTGAGGGAAGCTCTGGATACCTTTAACTGAGAAACAGAGGTTGCATGAGCCGGATCACCGGTCTGCTTGTGTTGGTTCTTGCCTTGATGCTCCCGTTCACGGCAGCCCAGCCAGGGTTCGCGTTTGATGCGAGTAACGATCGAGGGGAGCAGATTTTCAGCAGCAACTGCGCGGCGTGTCATATGGGAGGTGGCAATGTGATTCGTGCCAGTCGCAGCCTCAAGATCCGCGATCTGAACGCGCATCTCGAGGAATATCAACAGGATCCGCTGGAAGCCATCGAACACCAGATCGAAGACGGCAAGAATGCGATGCCCTCCTACGCCGGCAAGTTGAGCGAAGCCGAAATCATTGCGGTTGCCACCTACGTGGAACAGCAGGCGGAACTGGGCTGGTGAGTCGATCCGCCCTCAAACGACTGGTCAATGCCTGTGAACGAAGCCCTGCTCTTCGTCAGTCTTTGAAGGCCTGCAGCAGCGTTGAGCAATGGATTGCCGTCGCTGGACATCACGGATTCCCGATCACGCCAAAGGACCTGAACTCTGATGCCCAGGAATCGCAACTCAGCCGATGGTTTGAACAGAGTCGAATCCGCCGGCCCTTCCGTGCACCTCGTCAAGGGCACTGAATCCAGGGATTGAATCCGTGCGAAATCGTCAAGCCAACGAAACAAAGCTTTACAGTTTGATGAGTGCGCTGGCTCGTCTCATGAGCATCGACAAGTTCTGCCGAGAGCAACGCAACAGCGCTGATCGCCTGTTCATGGACTTCAAGTACACCCGTCCAGGTTCTGATGAACAGATCAAGGCCATCAGCACCTTTCAGCGCCTGATCAGTGGTTGGGCTCAGTTCCTGGCCATGGAAGCTCAGACCCCTTCGTTGCTTCTGGAGCAGCAAATGTGCCGTTCGGATTCCGAATAGAGATCAACAGCTGACGATCCATTGCTGATCAGAGGTCTGACGCGGTTCTGGCCCCTTTCAGGACAGCGAGATACAGCTGTTCGTCGATTTCACGGATGTCGTACTCCGTGGGTTTCACTCCGTGATGATGCTCATGAACCACCATCCAGCAGCAGCGTTCCAATTCTCCACCGGCCTCACTGGACAGCTGTCGGGCCTTCGAGGTCAATGCGTCAACGACATCGGCATTCGTCGTTTCCGCATCCATTGCGTTGGCATTCATCTCATCAACATCGAAGAATTGTTCGGCGAACTCTAAAAAGTGGATCCGGTTCTCCGCCCCGTGGCGTGGGGGCCCTACCGATGCCATCGGCAAACCGCCCCTGTTGATCCGGGATGCCCCATACGGTTGGCTCATTCCCATGAACGCCTGAATGCAACCAACGGCGGAACAGTTCACTGAAAAAGCCTGGGCCGCGATCGTCGCCGCCCAGCAACTCGCGACGTCCTCCCGTCACCAGCAGCTGGAAACAGAACATCTGCTGCTGACGCTCATTGAAGAGAAGGGACTGGCAGAGCGCATCCTTGCCAAGGCTGGAGTCGAGCCGAACAATTTCGCGACTGCGGTACGGAGCTACCTGCAACGGCAGCCGAGCATGACATCACCACCTGAGTCGGTGTTTCTCGGCCGAGCCTTGAACGCCACGCTGGATCGAGCGGATCAAGAACGCAGCAGCTTCGGCGACAGCTACATCTCGATCGAACATCTGTTGCTCGCGCTCAGCGAGGATGATCGCTGTGGCAGGCAGCTGCTCAGCCAGGTTGGTCTGAACAGCAAGACGCTCAAGGAGACCATCACGACGGTGCGCGGCAATCAAACGGTGACCGATCAGAACCCTGAGGGAACCTACGAGTCGCTCGAAAAATACGGCAGGGACCTCACAGCCTCAGCGCGTGAGGGAAAGCTGGACCCGGTGATTGGGCGGGACGACGAAATCCGTCGCACCATTCAGATTCTCAGCAGACGCACAAAAAACAATCCGGTTCTGATTGGTGAACCCGGTGTTGGCAAAACGGCCATCGTTGAGGGCCTCGCCCAGCGCATTGTGAACGGCGATGTGCCGTCGGCTTTGCAGAACCGTCAGCTCATCGCTCTCGACATGGGAGCCCTGATCGCAGGAGCGAAATACCGTGGCGAATTCGAGGAACGGCTCAAAGCCGTGCTCAAGGAAGTGACGGCTTCCGAAGGCCAGATCGTTCTCTTCATTGATGAAATCCATACCGTGGTCGGCGCTGGAGCAACCGGTGGTGCCATGGACGCCAGCAATCTGCTCAAACCGATGCTGGCGCGGGGAGAACTGCGCTGCATCGGCGCCACAACCCTGGATGAACACCGTCAGCACATCGAAAAGGATCCGGCCCTCGAACGCCGCTTCCAACAGGTGCTCGTTGATCAGCCCACGGTGGAGGACACGATTTCGATCCTGCGCGGTCTGAAAGAACGCTACGAAGTGCATCACGGCGTGAGAATCGCCGACAGCGCTCTGGTGGCAGCAGCTGTACTCAGCAGCCGCTACATCGCTGATCGTTTTCTGCCGGACAAGGCCATCGACCTGGTGGATGAATCCGCTGCGCGCCTGAAAATGGAGATCACCTCCAAACCGGAGGAGATCGATGAAATCGATCGCAAGATCCTGCAGCTGGAAATGGAGAAACTGTCACTCGGACGGGAGTCCGACAGCGCCAGTCAGGAACGGCTGCAACGCCTGGAGCGTGAGCTTGCCGAACTCAGCGAGCAGCAGACCACGCTCAATGCCCAGTGGCAGCAGGAAAAAGGGGCGATTGATGATCTTTCTTCTCTGAAGGAGGAGATCGAACGCGTCCAACTGCAGGTGGATCAAGCCAAACGCAGTTACGACCTCAACAAAGCCGCCGAACTCGAATACGGAACCCTCGCCGGTTTGCAGAAGCAGCTGCGTGAACAGGAAGTGCTGCTGTCGGAAAGCGATGGTGGTGACAAGACGTTGCTGCGCGAGGAGGTCAGCGAGGACGACATTGCCGAGGTGATCGCCAAATGGACGGGCATCCCCGTCGCCAGGCTGGTGCAGGGCGAGATGGAGAAACTGCTTGCTCTCGAGGACGATCTGCATCAACGGGTGATCGGACAGCACCAGGCCGTCACTGCCGTGGCCGATGCGATTCAGCGCTCCAGGGCAGGCCTGAGCGACCCGAACCGCCCCATCGCCAGCTTCCTCTTTCTCGGGCCCACCGGTGTTGGCAAGACCGAACTCTCCAAAGCCCTGGCCAACCGGCTGTTCGACAGCGATGACGCCATGGTGCGGATCGACATGTCGGAATACATGGAAAAACACAGCGTCAGCCGGTTGATCGGTGCGCCTCCCGGTTACGTGGGTTACGAAGCCGGCGGACAGCTGACTGAAGCCGTGCGACGGCGGCCTTACTCAGTGATCCTCTTTGACGAAGTGGAGAAGGCCCACCCCGATGTGTTCAATGTGATGCTGCAGATCCTTGACGACGGGCGCGTCACCGACGGACAGGGACGCACGGTGGACTTCACCAACACGGTGCTGATCCTCACCAGCAACATCGGCAGCCAGTCGATCCTGGAGCTGGCCGGGAACCCGGACCAGCATGAAGAGATGGAACGGCGGGTGAATGAGGCACTCCGCGGCCACTTCCGGCCTGAGTTCCTCAATCGTCTGGACGATCAGATCATCTTCCGCAGCCTCGAACGGCAGGAACTCCGAGAGATCGTGAACCTGCAGGTGGAACGCCTGCGACAGCGTCTGGAGGAGCGAAAACTGGAGTTGCAGCTCAGCGATGGAGCCTCAGACTGGCTTGCCAATGTCGGTTATGACCCTGTGTACGGGGCAAGACCCCTGAAGCGGGCGATCCAGCGGGAACTGGAGACCCCGATCGCCAAAGCTATACTTAGGGGACTCTTCAGCGAAGGCCAACAGATCTGCGTTGAGGTCGAGGCCGCGGGGGGCGAAACCGAGCGATTGGTTCTTAGCTGATCTGCGTTCAGGGGACCAGCAGCGACCAGGTGAAGGCGGCGCCGAGACCGATCCAGATGCCGGCAAGAATCTGGCGGCCGTTGCTGCCGAACCTCTTCATCAGGCGGGTTGAGGCACTGGTGACGACCACCAGCAGCAGCCCCTGACCGATCAGCAGTCCCAGGCCATAGGCAAGCAACGGCGCCGGCTCAGCGCCGATCACCGCTCCTCCCAGCAGATATCCGTGCAGGCTGATGGCCGGCAGCAGAAGCCACACCGGCAGACGCCCGAGAATCACCAGACCCTCCAGCACGAGGGTGAGTGAGACCAGTGCCTCAGCGGCGGTCTCAAGTGCTGACGGCAGGGGGACGAGCTGAGAAACGAGACTGCCGCCCAGGCCCAGCGCAAGCAGCGGAAGCACCCAGCGACGTGGCTGTTTCAAACCCACGAGGGCGACGGCCAGCAAAAACAAAAGATGGTCAGGGCCCAGCAGGGGGTGGCCGATCCCGCTGATCACGCCCTGCCAAGCGGTGATTCCGGATCCTTCCGGCATTCCGAAGGGGTGATGGGCCAGGGCGGGAGTTGCAGCAATCAATGAAAGCAGTGACAGGCTCAAGAAAGGCCCTGCCGTCCGGACAATCTGATTGGAATGCATCGTGGTCGATCCTCGTCGATGAACAAGTCGGCGGGCGTTCTGACTGACGACGATCGGGCGGAGTGACCGATGGAATCGCTTCACAGCTGCGGGACAGCGCCGGATTTTCACCGATCTTTCCCCGTTACCTCCAGCAGCTGATCTCCGCTGGAACCGAACAGTTCCTTATAGCCGAGCGGATTCATTCCCAAACCATTTCGGTACAGAGCTGTAGGTGGCGGCATTGCGCACGTTCTCACGCGCCTCCACCGCCCAGCAGCAGGTGCGGCCCTGATCACGCTCCCGGAGCAGCTGATTGGCCCAGCTCCAAACCAGTTCAGCCGTGGTTTCCATCCCCACATTCGTCATCACGCGCAGATCGAGGGCACCAAGCTCATGAAGGCGCTCCCATTCCTTCAACAACGGATCATCGGCATTCACCAGAAAGGTGTGATCAAACTGCTCACGTAGTTGTTGATCGAGTGGTCTCAGGCTGGAGAAATCAACGACAAACCCACAGGCATCGAGCTGAGTTGCTGCGAAATGAAGCACAAAACTGCGGCTGTAACCATGCACGAAACGGCAGTGTCCGCTGTGCCTCCATTGCCGATGACAACAGGGATAGCCCTCGAACGATTTGCTGCAGGTGTGCGGAGACGGCGGTGAAAGCACGAGGCAGGAGCGGAAGAACGCTGCGGGAGGATCGGGACAATGGCTCTGCGCAGGAGGACGAATGCACCCCCTCAGCCCCGCTTTTATGGATCAACTCCGTTTTACCGAAGCGGGGCTCATTCCAGCTGTGGCACAGGATTGGCTCGATGGTGCCGTTCTGATGGTGGCCTGGATGAACCGCGAATCGATTGAGAAGACCCTGCAGAGCGGAGAAGTGCATTACTGGAGTCGCTCCAGAGCCGAGCTTTGGCACAAGGGAGCGACAAGCGGCCACACCCAGATCCTGCGTGGAATCCGCTACGACTGTGATGCGGATGTTCTGCTGCTCACCATCGAGCAGACAGGCGATGTCGCTTGCCACACCGGAGCTCGCAGCTGTTTTTATGAAGACGACGACAGGCCGACGGAGGGCGGAGTTAATGCACTGCCACCTCCTGCAGATGCCTGCACTGAATTGTTCCGCGTGATCTTGGATCGAAAAACCCAACCGGAGGAGGGGAGCTACACCAACAAGCTTCTTCAGGGCGGCGACAACGCCATCCTCAAGAAAATCGGTGAAGAGGGAGCCGAATTCGTGATGGCCTGCAAAGACGACAACGCCAACGAGATTGCCGGCGAAGCCGCTGATCTGATCTTCCACATGCAAGTCGCGTTAGCCCACCACGGCGTCGCCTGGAGAGATGTCCAAGCGGTCCTGGCTGCAAGGCGAGGCGCCCCCCGACGTCACTGAGCAGCTACTGATCAGGCTCACTGATGGGGCCAAAGCGATTGCTCAGGCTGCGCACCCATTCAAGAGTTGTTTGATCGCGTGTGCTGGGACGCAGCACCGGGTTGGCTCCCTGATGCACCGCCAGGGAGTCGAGCGGGTCATTGCTGTGCCCCCACAATCCCAGGGCATGACCAAGCTCATGCAAAGCCGTCGCTTCGAGAACCTCTGCCCTCAGCTCGGGCGACACCAAAACATCCACAAGTGGCTCGCGGCGCCTGATCCCAGAACGTGTGAGCAGCGCAAGCTGCAGGATGCTGCGGCCGTTGCTGGCTCTCCAACCACCATTCAGCCGGCGTCGTGGAGGGCGCTGACGATAAATTCGAATCTGGGCGCGGTTGATGTCGACAACCCGCGTGATCGGAACCAGTTCGCTCCAGTGCTGCAGTGCGGACTCAACACCCAGTCGCCAACGGCGGCTCCAACGGTCAACGGGCGTTGGGTCCGGATCGATCCAGATACACCACCGGGGCAACGTCGGGAAGCCAAAGGTTGTTGTCGCAAGGCGTTGCCCATACCCCGGTGCCGGTTCACCCTTTGAGCCTGGCGCTGAAAGGGATTGTCGTTGGAGCTTGTCGTCTAGCGGACGGATCTCAGCAGCCGGGGGGCAGGGATCTGCCTGCATCAGGCTGCAGGAAGGCCAACACCACGGGCCATCAACGTCGCAAGCATGGGAATCGAAGCGAATCCCAGCAGTTCAACGTTGATGATCCAACCCAAACGCGTCGCGAGAACCTCGCTCACCTTGGGCAGCTCACCCTTGCGCAGTGGGATGGCCCAGAGGATGTAGGTGATCGTGGGGTACAGGGACAGTCCACCCACGGAAAGATAGATGCCGACCTTCCACCAGAACAGGGGATTCTGGGTGTAGAAGTCCGACCCCTGGCCGAAGTGGATCACCCTCAGGATGCCGCTGACCAGTAATGCCAGAGCAGCGATGCCATAAACGATGTCGGTGATCACCATGGCGGTTGCTTCACCGCGATTCGGATCGGCTTTGATCAGACGACGCTCAAGGACCAGTGCGCCGAAGCACACCATGAAGCTCAGATAGTGCAGATAGGCGACGCCAGCGCTTTTGGCGATGTCCGTCGTGAGTGCAACCGCCAGATGCATAGCAGCGGATTACGAAACGACGTGGACCTTAGCGGCAAAGCGACCAACATCTCTGAAGATTGTCTTCAACAGAGAGAAGAAACTGTTTAAACATGCATTAAAAATGAATTCCGCAGTCTTTATTACACCCACAGAATGAAAACACTTTGGTTCTAGGTTCAATTCATTGCCGAATTTCTGATGGTGAGCTCTCTGAGTGCATTTTTAGGTGAAATTGGCCGCCACCAGCTACTCACCCCAGAGCAAGAACTCATGATGGGCAGGAAGGTTCAGGCGATGGTAGCCATCACTGAACGCTGCCACCTTGCAGGAGGGAGTGGACCATCCTGTGTTTTCAACGATGAAGAAAAAATTGTGATTCGGCGTGGCGAGCGTGCCAAAAATCAGATGATCACGTCGAATCTTCGTCTCGTCGTCAATCTGGCCAAGCGATACCAAGGCAAAGGGTTGGATCTTCTCGATCTCATTCAGGAGGGAACGTTGGGACTGACGCGTGCAGTCGAAAAATATGACCCCACCCGAGGCCATCGTTTTTCCACATACGCCTACTGGTGGATCCGTCAGGGGCTCAACCGTGCTCTCTCGACCCAGAGCCGAACCATCCGTATCCCTGTCAATGTCAACGAGAAACTCACCAAACTGCGCGCAGCCAAAGCTCGTCTGATGCAGCGCAATGGGCTGAGCCCATCCACCGAGCAGCTGTCCGAATACATGGAGATTCCGATGTCAGACGTGGAGGATCTGCTGGCTTGTGAGCTTCGCAG
Source organism: Synechococcus sp. KORDI-100 (assembly GCF_000737535.1). NCBI lineage: Bacteria > Bacillati > Cyanobacteriota > Cyanophyceae > Synechococcales > Synechococcaceae > Synechococcus > Synechococcus sp. KORDI-100. The sequence goes on from NZ_CP006269.1 coordinate 1,971,350, forward strand.
CGTCACCGTGAGCCTGCAGGGCGTTGTCAAGTCGAAATCTGATCCTTCCGAACTCGTTGATGTTCTACCCAGCGATGAACTTCCTCCCATGGAACGGGCGGAAATTGCCGAACGCACAGCATCTGTCTGGACGCTGCTGAACAAGGCCAACCTCACCCCGAAAGAGAGAACGGTGGTGACCCTGCGTTTCGGTCTCGATGGGACCCACGAATGGCGCACCCTCGCCGAGGTCGCTCGCCACATGAATTGCTCGAGAGAATATTGCCGCCAGGTGGTTCAGAGAGCACTGCGCAAACTGCGTAAAACAGGCATCCAAAGTGGACTGGTGGAAACCACCCACTGACTGTTCGGGCAACCCTCTGGTCAGGTCAGCCAGCTCAGGCGAGAGTGTCTCGAGTGCGGATCAATGCCATGAACGAACGTTCGGCAACACAAGATTCTGCAACGCCCTTTGAAGCTGGTGGCAGCACCGTCGACGCTGAGCTCATCGACAGCACCGTGGTGGACGAACATTTGCTCAAACGTCTGCTGCGGCGCGCTGGACGAACACTTGCCGCACCCGCCCTCGAAGCTCTGGAGATGATGCTGGATGCGTCGACCCCGGCCCCGGCTCGTCTCACGATGATGGCCGCACTCAGTTATCTGCTGATGCCTGCGGATCTGATTCCTGACCTTCTTCCAGTGGCCGGCTTCAGTGACGACCTGGTCGCTCTCACGGCGATGATGGGCATCTGGAATCAGCACATCACTCCAGAGATTCGCGACAGAGCCAGGCGCAGACTGGACCGTTGGTTCCCCTACGGCCGCTGACAGCCATGCCGAACGCCACCTGGACGCCAGATTTCGAGCAGGAGCTGACGTCCTTGCTCAAGGATTGGCTGAAGCAGCAAGGCAGGACTCAGGCCGACCTGAGGCGAAGCCTGCGAGCCGTCTCCACCAGGATGCCTGCTCTGCTGGAGGTTCTGGAACGGGACTATCGACTGAACGGTCTTGCTGGCCTGGTTGGACGGCTGTGCAAGGTGGAACAGGAATGGCAAGGCGAAGACGTGGGTTCGGAGGGCACGTCAACCGAATCAGATGATCCGTTCGGTCAGCTGGACCTTCTTCTGCAGGCAATTCGCGACGACATACCCAGCGAAGACTGATCAACGGCAAAGTGGTGGTTTCCAAGGTGAGAACACACTCGTGCCCAGATTGCTTTCCTCACTGGTTCTGATCCTGGGCCTGCCGGTCCTGGCAGCGGGAGACGGTTCGGCACAAACGGAGGGTTGGTTGCTTGGACCCAGCAGCGCTGTTGGAGAACAAAGCGAAATCGTGCCGACCAATTGCATCACCTCGCTGGACGGATCGATCACCTGCGACACCAAAGTGGTCAATCCAGCAGGAGATACGCCCGCAAGGCCCTATTACAACCCCTTCAAGGACTGAATCGCTCAGTGAATCAACGTCGGCGCCCCGGTACTGGCTTCCTGTCCCTCGTGGACGCAGGGGAGCGAATCGTCGCTCGCATTCTCACGATGATCACCGGCGTGGTCATCGCCGCCGCCCTGATTCAGCTGATCCTCCTGCTTGGCAACAAGCTTCTTTTAGGCACGGACGCGAATTGGTTGGGAGATGACCTGATCAACGTTCTGGGAGATCTGTTGACCGTGCTGATCGCTCTTGAGGTCCTGCAGAACATCACCAGCTATCTGCGCCGCCATGTTGTGCAGATCGAGCTCGTGCTGGTCACGGCGCTCACGGCCGTCGCGCGCAAGGTGATCGTTCTGCCCTCGGGGGCTGAAGACAAACCCCAGCTTCTGTTCGGCCTGGGGATTGCGACCCTGTCCCTGGCAGCGGCCTATTGGCTGGTCAGGCGGGCGATCCCTCCCGTGAGGAATCGCTCCAATGCAAAGCGAGCCAGAGAGTTCCAGGATCCGGATCCGTTCTTTCCACACGATGACGTCGATGCGGCGGAAGATGGAGATGGTCGCCTACACTGAGATCGAGGATTCGATCGGGTTCAGAGCAGCGAATCCTGGCGCTCCCCCGGAGCACCATCACCCACTCATGGTCCTCCTGATCAAGCCAGGATCCCTCAGGTGACCTGAACCGATTCGAACGGATGATTTTGAGCGACCAGCTGTTCCCCTTCTGAAGCTGCTGTTCAGACTCCTCCCCATCCGGCGGCAACTCCTGACCGAACAGATTCTCTGGATTCACTCCTGAAGCTGCTGGCACCTCACCCCAGCGGCGTCCAATCTCATAGCCCCAGGTCCTGGCCAGCATCACCACGTCGTTGTGGCTGACGCACCGGGCCAATTGATCCCGACGCGCCGGATTGCCGCTGAGACTTTCAACAAGGCTCTGGAGCTGCGCAACCTTGTCGAGAAAACGAATGAGATCCTCTTCTGGCATGGTTCACAACCGGTCTTGCAAAGGCGTGCTCCTGGCAACAGACGAGTGAACGGGATTGCGAAGAAAGTCAGGAGATGCTGATCGAACAGACCATGCCGCCCACGACCAAGGTACTCACCATTGGCGATCTCGAGGCCGGATTCCCCAGTTACTGCCAGGCCCTTCGCCAACTCGTGATCATGGGTCGTGATCTGGAATCGATCCGACGAACCCTGTGCTGGGACTACCTGCAACGGCTCCACCGATCTCTCCCGCAGAGCTACCGCTCGCCTGAAGAGTTGGTGCAGCGTTACCAACGCTCCCTGGCAACAGCCAACGCTCCCTGCCAACAGGTGTAACAAACTGATCAAAGCAGTCCTGCCTGGATGAAAGCGCTCCTTGTCGTTGTCGTTCTCACGATCAACCTGATTGCTTTCACAAGCCCGGCAGCCAGGGCCGAACCAATTCCAACGGAAGGCTCCGCACTATTTGAGCTTCACTGTGCCGCTTGTCATCCCCATGGGGGAAACATCATCCGCCGAGGCCGCACCCTGAAATTGGCAGCACTGAGGCGACGTGATCTTGCATCTCCCGAGGCAATTGCAGAGATCGCACGTCACGGGATTGGCCAGATGGGCGGATACGAGAAAGAGCTTGGAGACTCGGGCGATCGAGTGGTCGCCGAGTGGATCTGGCAGCAGGCTCAGAACGCCTGGATCCAGGGATAAACCTCAAAATTCGTCCAGATTCCCTGCTTCCAGTAGACATCTGACTCGATAAGGTCGCGCACAATTGACAGATTCTGCGCTTCAAAGATCCCAAACACGTGGGTACTTCCCTCCGTTGGCCCGAGTGTGATCAAGGTTCCCTGCTGCTTGAGAGACTGCAAGCGCGCTAGATGCTCTTCACGAAAGGGAGTTCGCTTCTCAAGCGCATCAGAGCAATATGTCCCCCAGAGAACAAAACGTGCCATCGGTAAAGATCCGATCCGCGGAAACAATGTCTGAAAAAGGATGGCATACAGGCGAGGCCTAACGCTATGTTGAGGATGTTGAATCAACTTCAAAACAATGCTCACAGGGAGCGACCTTCTCAACAAAGTCAAAGAACTGGGCGATGTCAGTAAATCTGATCTCGTACGCGCCTGTGGCTACGTCTCAAACAAGAAAGATGGTGGCGAGCGTTTAAACTTCACTGCCTTCTACGAGGCACTTCTCGATGCCAAAGGTGTCAACCTTGGAGTCGGTGGGGTTGCAGGAGTCGGCAAAGGTGGACGCAAGCTGAGCTATATCGCCACAGTTCAGGGCAACGGAAATCTCCTGATTGGTAAGGCTTACACCGCTTTGTTGGATCTCAAGCCAGGCGACGAGTTTGAAATCAAGCTTGGTCGTAAGCAAATCCGCCTTGTTCCCGTTGGTGGCTCTGATGAAGACGAAGAATGATCCGAGCATTCTCTCACGTCCGATCGAATCAACTCCTCAAACGCAGATGCCCCGGCTGATGTAGGGGCTTTTTTTTAGCTTGATCAAAGCCAATTAACAGCTGGCCTGCACAGGCTCAACGACATGCTTCCCAAAGCTCACGGCAAAACGTTTCTGCCTCTGAAGCGATGTTGCCTGCACCTGCAGCCGCCATTCTCTTTACCAGAGCGCTGCCGACAATGGCACCATCTGCCCCCCAACGACGCACCTGTCTGACCTGATCAGGTCCTGAGATACCGAATCCCACGGCAACAGGAACTGGGGAACTTTGTTTCAACTGCTGGACCAGCCCCTGAACTCTGGTTTCCATCTGGGCCCGCTCACCGGTGACACCGGTCACACTGACGAGATAGGTGAAACCTCGACTTCTCTGAGCGATTCTGGCCATCCGAGCTTCCGGAGTTGTGGGCGCAACAAGCAGCACAAGATCAAGACCCTGCTGTGAAGCGATTGGTGAAAGACGATCTGCTTCCTCAAGAGGCAAATCGGGTATCACCAGGCCCGACGCACCGGCCATGGCAGCCTTCTCACAGAAGCGCTGCATTCCAAGGTTCAGCAGAGGATTGCTGTACGTAAAGAGGATCAGGGGAAGGTCAAAGTCATCCGGAAGCGACGACAACATCTCCATCACGTTGGCTGGCGTTGTTCCAGCCTGAAGTGCTCGACTGGCAGCGGCCTGAATCACAGGACCATCTGCAAGGGGGTCGCTGTAGGGAATGCCCAGCTCCACCATGTCAGCGCCACCACGCTGAAGGCCGAGCAACACCTCACGGGTGGTCGCCAGATCAGGATCACCTGCCATCAGAAACGGCATCAAAGCCATGCGGCCGTCCCGCTTCAGTTGCTCAAAACGCTGATGGATGGCATGCATGTCCCGGCCGTCGTCGAATCAACCCGATGAGCCTATGAGTCCGCCCTGACGTCATCCCCATCCAGACCAAGCCGTTGCAACAGAGCCCGCTGCTCATCCTCAGGGAGTGCGTCAAAGCGAGCTTCAAGATCCGCACGCTCCTTGGCGTCATACACCTCTCGGTAACGACGACGCTGATTCATATAGGTCATCTGCCCGGTGACAACACGGAACAAATAGGACCCCGTCCAGACCACCACAATCAGCACCAGCAGTGACTGAGCTGCAATCCCGGCTGAGAAACCACGGATACCAAGGGCCTCAAAACCGAGATAACCAACTCCTCCAAGTGCCAGGACGATCAGCCCGATGAAGAGAACCTTGGCGCGGGTCAATTCAGATCTCTCCCTGGCCGTTCATGCGCAGATTCAAAAATGGAGCAAACACCACCATGCCCGGGAAAAACAGAAAAACGCATCCATAGACCACGAGCCGCTCGATATTCCCCATCTGATGCCAGCGTTTGTTCATCCAGAAAAACAGCGCAAGAGGCACCACCAGCAGGTAGAGACCTGCGAGGACCCCATAGGCCGCAATGGCGAGCAGGCTCTGCTGCGGTATCCCGTTCAGCAGGGTCAGGAGATCCAAGGCGGTCCTGCGACTCACTGAAATTTAGAATGGCCACCAAGGGGGCGTGGCGGAATCGGTAGACGCACGCGACTTAAAATCGTTTGGGCCGTAAGGCCTGTGGGGGTTCAAGTCCCCCTGCCCCCATACGTTTTCTTTATCCCAAGTCTTGCCGGTAGCAGCTTCTGGGCAGCTGACTAACTTGTGAATGTGGCCAGTTTGGGGATGGCAGAACCGGCTGAAATTCAACGTCGCAGACAACGTGACGCTGGTGAATGCAACTGGGATCTTTGGGGAACCTATCTCGCTGAACGTCAGTGGGGAACGGTGCGGGAGGACTATTCCCATGACGGCGACGCCTGGAATCATTTCCCCTTTGATCACAGCCACCAAAGGACCTATCGCTGGGGCGAGGACGGTCTGCTCGGGCTTTGCGATACACAGGGGCTGATCTGCTTTGCGATGGCCCTCTGGAATGGCGAGGATGCCATCCTCAAGGAGCGACTCTTCGGCCTAAGCAATCCGGAAGGCAATCACGGCGAAGATCTCAAGGACTACATGTTTCACCTGGCCGGGACGCCCACCGGCAGTTATGCCAAAGCGCTTTACAAATATCCCCAGCGCCGCTTTCCCTACGAAACGCTTCGCGAGGAAAACAGGCAGAGAGATCGTTCTCAACCGGAATTCGAGCTCGTCGACACAGGCATCTTCAAAGAGAATCGCTACTTCGACGTCGCCATTGAATACGCCAAAGCCGATCCCGAAGACATCCTGATCAGGGTGACAGCGACCAATCGAGGACCCGAACCGGCAACGCTCCATCTGCTGCCTCAGCTGTGGCTGCGAAACACCTGGAGCTGGGGCACCGAAGGGGAGTCGAAACGCACCATGCATCACCAGGATGGAGCCGTCGTCACACCACCGATCTCTTCGCTACCTGCCTACGAACTCCGCTGCCGGGACAGCGCTGATCTCTGGTTCACAGACAATGAAACCAATACGCAGTCGCTGTACAACCAGGCTCTGCAATCGCCTTACGTCAAAGACGCCTTCCACCGGTATCTCATCGACGGTGACAAGGACGCCATCAATCCTCAACAGATCGGGAGCAAAAGCGCGTTCCATCTCGAGCAGCTGATTGAAAGCGGCAAGATCTGGACAGTGGACCTGCGACTCCAACGATCAGATCGCGAGAAGCCCACGGAACGCTTTGGCCAGCGGCACTTCGATCAGATCCTCGAGCAGCGTCAGACCGAGTGGCAGGAGTTCCTTCACTGGGTGGCACCTGGGCTTGGCGAGGATGAACGTCGGATCCACGCCGCCGCCGGCGCTGGCCTCTACTGGGGCCGTCAGTTTTACAACTGGTTCGTTCATCGTTGGCTTGTTGGAGACACCACGGGACCAAAGCCACCCGCCGAACGCTGGCAGACCGAACAGTCCTACTGGCGGAGCATGAAAGCCAGCGACATCATCTCCATGCCGGATGCCTGGGAATATCCCTATTTCTGCCAGTGGGATCTGATGTTTCATGCAGTCGCCTTTGCGGAATACGACCCTCACGAAGCAAGGCGCCAGGCAGGCATTCTCAGGACTTACAACTACACGGCAACGAACGGACAATCCCCGGCCTATGAATGGTCCCTCTCAGATCCAAACCCTCCAATCGGAGCATGGGCAACACTGAGAATCCATCAGATTGAGAAAAAGAGGGAAACAACAGCCTGTCTGGACAATCTGGCGTCTGATTACCGCAAATTGCTGCTTGATTACGGCTGGTGGGCCAATCGAACCGACCTGAATAAAGACAGCATGTTCGATGGTGGCTTTCTCGGTCTCGACAACATTGCGATCTTTGACCGATCAAGACCTCTGCAAGACGGCAGCACGATTGAGCAGCCTGATGGCACATCCTGGATGGGAATGTACAGCCTCAACATGTTGGAAATCGTCGTTGAGATTGGCCGCGAAGAGAGGGGTTACAGCGATTCAATTGGGCGCTTCATCAAGGATTTCTGGAAACTTGCCTATGCTCTGAATTCCGATGACGGGCGAAATTATGTGTGCTGGGATGAACAAGATGGCTTCTATTATGACGTGCTTTACCGATTGGATGGCAGTGCTGACTATCTCAGAACGCGATCTCTTGCGGGACTGATCCCCTTACTAGCCGTGGCATCGTTTGATCGAGAAACGGTGCAACAGTTTCCAATGCTCGACATTCAACCACTGCTGAAACAACGGGCGATTGATCGTGGTGAGCCCTTCCCAGAGCTCGACTATCTCGGTGAATGGCATCAAGACCGAATCCTTTACTCTTTGGTCCCGAAAAGTCGTCTCGTAAGAATTCTCAGGCGTGTCTTTGATGAACAAGAATTCCTGTCCCCCTATGGGATCAGAGGATTATCAAAACACTACGAAGAGAATCCATACACCTACCGCGAAGGTGACGAAGAAGGAACAATCAATTACAGCCCGGCAGATAGTCCTGTGCCCATGTTTGGAGGCAATTCCAATTGGCGAGGCCCCGTTTGGCTCCCGATCAATTACCTGATCATTGAAGCCCTGCAGAAATACGCGCACTACTTCGGCGACGACTTGAAAATGGAGTTCCCAACCGGTTCTGGGCATTGGCTGAATTTATGGGAAATCTCCCTAAGGCTTGAAGAGCGGCTGATCAATCTTTTCAGGCGAAATCAGGCCGATGCGAGACCATTTAATGGTTCGATTTCGTATTTCGACGACGATCCTCACTGGAGAGATCTGATTCGCTTCAATGAATATTTTCATGGAGACAATGGCAGAGGTCTGGGCGCCAGCCATCAAACCGGATGGACGGCCATTGTCTCCAAGATGATTACCCAGCTCAATCGATATTCCTAGCTGGCTGGCAGTAGCTCGCTGAGCCGTTCTCGGAACTCTCCCTTCTGCATCCCCCCCTTCATTTCCCCGTGAATGGCAAAGTCTCCCTCGGGGTCTGTCACCAGCAGATAGGTGGGCCAGCCCATTCCTTCCTTGTTCGGATACTGGGCCAGAAGAATTTTCCTGTATTTGCGGTAGGCCTCCGTGTCCTGGAGCATGACGGAAACGAAGTCGCAACCCAGTTCTTCAGCCACCTTGCCGTCGTAGTGACTCATGCGGTGACACGTACCGCAGTCCTCGGAGCTGAACTTGATCAGGTGCATGGGGACAGTTTCCAGGGAAGGATTTCTCCAGCATGGAAGGGCACCAGGCCATCCACAAGTTCGGGAATCAATTGATCAACGCGTTCCAGCGTGATCGTCCGGGTGTTCAACGGCAGGCGATAGAACGCGGGCCCGTAGCGACTGGCGAATCCCTCAAGGTGCGCCAGTGCTCCCTCCTGCTCAAACACTTGCGCATAGCTTTCCAGTGCGTAGGGAGCATTGAAGATCCCGGCGCAACCGCAGGAGGTCTCCTTCGATTGCCGCGAATGCGGCGCCGAATCAGTCCCCAGAAAAAATCTGGGATCTCCGCTGGTGGCGGCGTGGCGCAGGGCAAGCCGATGACGTTCCCTCTTGGCCACTGGAAGACAGTAGAAGTCACTTCTCAGGCCGCCAGCGAACATGGCATTCCGATTGATGTGGAGATGGTGGGGCGTGATGGTGGCCGCCAGATTGGAGTCCGTTGACATCACAATCTCAACCGCCTCTTCTGTGGTGATGTGTTCAAAAACCACCCGCAGATCAGGAAATCGCTTCAACAGTGGCTTGAGATGCTGGTCGATGAAACCCGCCTCTCGGTCAAACACATCTACCGTTGGATCGGTGAGCTCACCATGAATCAGCAGTGGCATGCCGATGCGCTGCATGCAGGACAGAACGCCGTTGATCCTCTGCAGGTCGGTGACGCCAGCCGCGGAATTCGTTGTGGCATTGGCGGGATAGAGCTTTGCCGCCGTGAAGACGCCCCTGCGAAATCCCTGTTCCAGATCAGCAGGATCAGTGGAATCAGTGAGGTACGCCGTCATCAGGGGCTCAAAGTCCAGATCGGCTGGGCAGGCTGATCGAATCCGCTCCCGGTAAGCCTCTGCCGCAGCTGTGGTGGTCACGGGCGGCTTCAGGTTTGGCATCACAATCGCCCGACGAAAGCTGCGGGCGGTGTGAGCCACGATCTTTTCCAGCATCGCCCCATCCCTCAGGTGAACGTGCCAGTCGTCGGGAGCGATCAGCGTGAGTCGGTCAGGCATTCCGGGCTGCTGACGGCAGGGAACCCACCGCCAGGCTGATGGCCTGCAGGCGATCGGCGGTGATGTTCTCCGCCGGCAGACGATCCAGGAGCTTGAGCTTGCGAAGTCTGTTTTCGGTGCTTCCCGTCGCTCCCACCATGAACACCTGACGTCCCACCTCAATCGCTTCCTTCACTGCATTCTCCAGGGCGATGGCCGCGGTGACACCAAGGTGAGACACCTCCGAGAGGTCGAACACCACCGCCTGACAGTTGCCGATGGCGTTGTGTTCACGGGAGATGGCCTTGGCCACCCCGAAAATCATCGGGCCAGCCAGCTGGAACAGCAACACCCTGCCCGCCGCCTGATCCAGAAGCGACTGCTCTTCTGAACTGAGCTCCACATCATCATCCGTGGTGCTGATCGTCTTGACGCGCCTCGACTGCAGTGCACTCATCCGATCAATGGTGAGCACGTTGGCCACGAAAACCCCGATTCCCACCGCGGTGATCAGATCCACAAGCACCGTCAGCAGAATCACGCCATAGGTGATCACCGCTGCTTTGAGAGAGAGGTGATGAGCCCGCTTCAGGAATTCCCAGTCGATGATGTCAATACCAACCTTGAGGGCGATCCCTGCCAAAACGGCAAGGGGGATCCGTGAGGCAAACGGCGACGCCAGAAGCACCACCAGCATCAGCACCATGGCCCTCACCACGCCCGAAAGAGCCGTGCGACCTCCCGCCTGAATATTGACCACCGTTCCCATCGTGGCTCCGGCCCCAGGCAGAGCTCCAAACAGACCGGAAGCGACATTGGCCAGGCCCTGACCGATGAGCTCCTTGTTGGAGTCGTGCTCCGTTCGCGTCAGGCTGTCGGCGACAACGGATGTGAGCAGGGCATCAATGCAACCGAGCATGCCCAGCACGGCGGCGTTCACCACCATCATCCGAATCTGACCTCCCGAGAAATCCGGAAGGCTGGGGGTTGGAAACTCCGCAGAAAATTCAGGAATCGTGCGGAGGCCGGCGCCCTGAAACGCTGTGACTGCAAGAAGTGTTCCCACCAGAAGGGCCAGCAACTGCGGCGGGCAGAACTTCTTCAGGCTGGAAGGGGTAAACCAGAGGATGGCCAGGGTGATCACGGCCAGCAGCAGCTCCATCGGCCGCGTGCCCTGGATCAGAGCAGGCAACTGGCTCAGCGTGCCGATCACGCCACCTTTCGGGTCCTGACCGAGGAACGGGGCCAGCTGCAGCAGGACGAGAATGATGCCGATGCCGGACATGAAGCCCGAGATCACCGTGTACGGCATCATCGTGATGTAGCGGCCCAGTCGAAACAGGCCGAACAGAATCTGGAAAATGCCGGCCAGCACCCCCACGGTGAAGGCCATGGCAAGGGCTTTTTCCGGACTCTCAGCCGTGCTGGCGAAACTGATCACCACCGAGGTGAACACCACCGTCATCGGGCCGGTGGGTTCGGAAATCAAGGTGGGGGTACCTCCGAAAAGGGACGCGACGAGGCCGATGATCACGGCCCCCCACAGTCCTGCCGCGGCACCAACTTCCGGAGCCCCTAATGCGTTGCCCACGGCGATGCCGAAGGCAAGAGCCATCGGCAGAGCGATCACTGCCGCTGTCAGGCCGCCAAAGACGTCACCGCGGATGTTGGTGGCGTTGATGCGGTTCAGCAAGAGTGGACCAGTGACTCGGGAGCGTGAACCTTAGGTCGCTTTCCCGGCAGAGCAGAATCAGGCCAGCTATCCCTCGAGAAACCGGATGCCCGAGGTGCCGCAATTTCTCCAGTACACCATTGAGGTGATTGGAGGCATCCTGCTGCTGTTCCTCGGAGGAGACCAGTTCGTCAAAGGGGCCGTCACGCTGGCCACGCTCTGCCGAATTCCCCAGCTGGTGATCGGCCTCACGGTTGTGGCCTTCGGCACCAGCGCTCCGGAGCTGTTCGTGAGCGTCAGCTCGATCCTCCAGAACTCCGATGATCTGGCCGTCAGCAACGTAGTGGGGAGCAACATTTTCAACATCCTTGTCGTGCTGGGCTGTTCGGCACTGGTGTTGCCACTTCGCGTCGAGAACCGCCTTGTACGCAGAGACGTACCGGTCCTTCTGGCCATCTCATCGGCAGCCTGGGGCATGGCCTCGGCGGGACGGATGACCTGGCAGGCCGGTGTGGCCCTTTTGATCGGACTGCTGATCAACACCGTCTGGGAGATCCGTACAGCCCAGGAAGTCCACCACGATGAGGATCAGGAGGCGGACACGCCGCTGCCAGCGACAACCGGACGAGGACGGGCCCTTGTGATCGCCATGATCCAGTTGGCAGCTGGCATCACGCTGCTCGTTCTCGGCTCCCGAACACTGGTGAGCGGAGCCAGTGCAGCGGCGGCTTATCTGAACGTTCCCACCGCCGTGATCGGTTTGACCATCGTGGCGACGGGAACGTCAACGCCCGAACTGATCACATCAGTGGTTGCCACCATGAAGGGGCGGACCGACCTTGCCGTCGGCAACGTGGTCGGCAGCTGCCTGCTGAATCTGTTGATGGTGCTCGGGGGCTGTGCAGCCATCAGCGGTCAGGCAGGGCTGCAGGTCACCGGTGAGCTGATCACGGAGGACCTGCCGGTGATGATGATCGCCACTCTGGTCTGCCTGCCGATCTTCTGGTCTCGGCGCAGCATTTCGCGGATTGAGGGCGCGATTCTGCTCACGGGCTACGCCGTTTATCTCACCGATAACGTTCTGCCCCGAACTTCCCTGGCGTCCTGGCAGGAGGAATTTCGGTTGGCAGCACTTTGTCTTGTGCTTCCCATCTTTCTGGCCGTGATCATCACCCAGGTGGTGATTCACCTGCGGCTCAAAAAAGCGGGCTGAAGCCACACGTAATGCCGATCACCGGCTTGTGTATCGGCCCAAAAAAATCAAGTTGTATTTACACATGAGGGGCTGACCACTCGATCTTTAATGTCCATGCTTTGAGGGCGTCGCTCGGCTTGCCGATGCTCGAGCTGCTTCCTCCCCTTAACGACAAGAATCTTCCCTGGCTCGACGTCATTCATCCGATCGTCGTTCACTTTGTGATCTCCATGGCGCTGATCACCGTTGTGTTCGACGTGATCGGAGTCGTCACGGGAAAGAAGAATCTGTTCGAGGTCAGCTTCTGGAATCTGATCGTTGCCACCGTGGCCATCTTCGTGGCCATCATCTTTGGCCAGGTCGAAGCCGGCCTCGCCAATCCCTATGGGGCTTCGAGGGACATCCTCAACTACCACAGCACCATCGGCTGGTCCCTGGCCGGCGTCCTGGCGTTGCTGACCGGATGGCGTTATGTCGCTCGTCAGAAAGATCCAACAATGCTGCCGAAAGGATTTCTGGCGGTCGACTTCGTGCTGGCAGGTCTTGTCTTCGCCCAGGTCTACCTGGGAGACAAGCTGGTGTGGGTGTACGGCTTGCACACCGTGCCCGTGGTTGATGCGATTCGAGAAGGGGTGCTGTCGTGAGCCTGATCGCCTCAATCAGCTCGCCGATCAACGAGATCAGCGACTCACTGGGTGCCAACGATCTTCCCTACGCCATCCCTCTGCACCCGAATCTGGTGCATCTGACGATTGGCCTATTCGCGATCGGCATCGCCTTTGACTTCGCCGGCGCGTTCTACCCCCTCGAGAAGCGGGTCTTCCGCTTCCTCGCTCTGCCGGTCACCCGAAGCGGCTTCCACGATGTGGGCTGGTACAACCTGGTGGCCTGCAGCGGCATCACCTTCTTCACCGTGGCCGCCGGTTTCTATGAAATGTTGCTGGCGGTGCCGCTGCCCGGCATCCGCAGCATCATCGGCCAAACCGCCATCGACACCATGCTCTGGCACGCCATAGGCGGTGTTGCCATTCTGCTGGTGATCGTCGCCATGACCGTCTGGCGCGGCTATCAACGGTTTGTCTGGCGGAAGGACCTGGGTCGCCAGGTCACCTGGCTCTATCTCCTGGCAGGAGCCTCGATGCTTGTGTTGATGGGGCTGCACGGCAGCCTCGGAGCCTGGCTGGCCAGCGATTTCGGCGTCCACATCACCGCTGACCAGCTTCTGGCTGCCGGTGCTGATCTGAATGAGGTGCTGCCATGACGACGACTGCTCCCAAATCAGGACCGAACATCGGTGCCATTGTGATCATCGCGATGGCCGTGGCGATCAACCTGGTGATCGCCAAGTTGATGGCGACCTGGTCCTACAGCTGGTTCCCACCTCAAGCCTCCACTGCTGCGCCCTTCGTTGACGATCTGTTCGCTCTGGAGACGGGAATCGGCTCCTTCATTTTCTTCGGCTGCACCGGCGTGATGGGCTGGGTGCTGTTGTTCAACCGCGCGGACAAATATGACGAAAGCGACGGTGCTCCGATCGAAGGCAACACCAAGCTCGAAATCATCTGGACAATCATCCCCCTGGTGACGGTCTTTGTGATCGCCACTTACACGATGAACGTCAATATGAAGCTTCAGAACCTCGGTCCGAAGCACAAATACGTCATCGGCACCGATCCCACCGCGCTAGTGGAGAGCGATCCCATTGCCGACGTGGGACCGATTGATGTGATTGCACGGCAATGGAGCTGGGAATTCATCTACCCCAATGGAGTCCGCAGCTCGGAACTGCATCTCCCCGTCGATCAGCGGGTCAACTTCCGGCTCACATCAGAAGACGTTCTGCACAGTTTCTTCGTACCGGCATTCCGGCTCAAGCAGGACATCATCCCCGGCAGCGTCATTTCCTACAGCCTCACGCCAACGAAAGAAGGGCGATTTCGGTTGCGGGACGCCATGTTCAGCGGCGCCTATTTCTCCCAGAACCAGACCGATGTGATCGTTGAATCCGATCAGGCCTACAGCGATTGGCTGAAGACAACCGCAAAGCGACCGCTGCAGCCCGGTCTCGATCCAGGCAGAGCGCTCTATGACCGCCGCATCGCGAGCGGTGACAAGGGATGGGCCACGGTTCCACCGGCACCAGCCCCGATGGTGAACGACCCCGGCGATCCCTCCATCCCCCACGACGCCTGAGCCATGACCACCACCAACTACGACCCCCGCGTCCTCAAGGCGCCCCATCCGGTGCCCGGTGCGCCTGACAACTGGAAGCGCTTCTTCAGCTTCAACACCGATGCCAAGGTGATTGGCATCCAGTACATCGCCACCTCGCTGTTCTTCCTGCTGGTGGGAGGTCTGCTGGCCATGATTGTGCGCGGTGAGCTGATTACACCGCCTGCCGATCTGGTGGACCCAAGTGTCTACAACGGCCTCTACACGATGCATGGAACGGTGATGCTGTTCCTGTTTCTGTTCCCGATCCTCAACGGCTTCAACAATCTGTTGATCCCGACGATGATCGGCGCACCGGACATGGCGTTTCCAAAGCTCAACGCTGCAGCCTTCTGGTTGGTTCCGGTGTTTGCGACTGTGCTGATGGGCAGCTTCTTCGCTCCCGGCGGTCCGGCCTCCTCGGGATGGTGGTCCTATCCGCCGATGAGCCTGCAGAACCCTCTGGGGCACTTCATCAATGGAGAGTTCCTCTGGATCCTGGCGGTGGCGTTGTCTGGCATCTCCTCGATCATGGGTGCCGTCAACTTTGTGACGACGATCATCCGAATGCGAGCCCCAGGGATGGGTTTTTTCAAGATGCCGGTGTTCGTCTGGACCGCCTGGGCTGCCCAGACCATCCAGCTGGTCGGCCTGCCAGCTCTCACCGGTGGTGCCGTGATGCTGCTGTTTGACCTCAGCTTCGGCACCAGCTTTTTCCGGCCTGAAGGAGGAGGAGATCCAGTGCTCTTCCAGCACTTCTTCTGGTTCTATTCCCATCCGGCCGTGTACGTGCTGGTGCTGCCGGTGTTCGGCATCTTTTCCGAACTGTTCCCGGTGTATGCCCGCAAGCCTCTATTTGGCTACCGCTTTGTGGCGATTGCCTCCTTCGGCATCACCTTCCTCAGCCTGATCGTGTGGGCGCACCACATGTTCTACACAGGCACGCCGAACTGGATGCGCCATATCTTCATGTTCACCACGATGTTGATCGCCGTTCCCACCGGGGTGAAGGTTTTCGCCTGGCTGGGCACACTCTGGAGGGGCAACCTTCGCCTGAACACGCCGATGCTGTTCTGCCTCGGAGGCCTGTTCAACTTCATTTTCGCCGGCATCACAGGTGTGATGCTGGCCACGGTGCCCATCGACATTCACGTCGGCAACACCGCCTTCGTTGTGGCTCACTTCCACTACGTGATCTTCAACACGATCGGATTTGGGGTCTTCGCCGGCATCTACCACTGGTTCCCCAAATTCACTGGCCGGATGTACTACGAAGGCCTCGGCAAGGTGCATTTCGCGCTCACCTTCATCGGCGCCACACTCAACTGGCTCCCGATTCACTGGGCCGGATTGCTCGGGATGCCGCGACGGGTGGCGTCTTACGACCCTGAATTCGCCATCTGGAACGTTCTGGGCAGCATCGGCGCCTTCATGCTCGGCGTCGCTTCGATCCCCTTCATCCTCAACATGGTGAGCTCATGGGCACGGGGTCCGAAGGCTCCCCCCAATCCCTGGCGGGCCATCGGCCTGGAGTGGCTGCTGCCCTCACCGCCTCCGGCTGAGAACTTCGAGGACGACATCCCCACCGTGATCAGCGAGCCCTACGGCTACGGCCTGGGCCACCCTCTCGTCGACGACGAGAAGTTCTACATCCGCCGCTCCCAGGAGGCCTGACCCGATGACCAGCATCAACCCGGAGCTTCCGCTCAATCACACCCCTGGCCATGTGAAGCACGACGGTCACAACATGACCGGTTTCGTGATCTTCCTCTGCTCGGAAAGCGTCATTTTCCTGGCGTTCTTCGCTGGCTATGCCGTGCTCAAACTCACTGCACCCCAGTGGCTTCCCGACGGCGTCGACGGCTTGGAGGTACGCACGCCACTGATCAACACCGTGATTCTGGTGAGTTCCAGCTTCGTGGCGTACGTTGCCGAGCGCTACCTACACCATCGCAACCTCTGGGGATTCCGGGCGGTCTGGCTGCTCACCATGGCGATGGGGTCGTACTTCGTCTACGGGCAATACGTCGAATGGTCAGAACTCAGCTTCAGCCTCAGCAGCGGCGTCTTCGGGGGATTGTTCTATCTGCTCACGGGCTTTCACGGCTTGCATGTGATCACCGGCATCCTGCTGATGGGTCTGATGCTGGCGCGCTCCTTCCGTCCAGGCAATTACGACAAGGGAGAGATGGGCGTCGCTTCAGTGAGCCTGTTCTGGCATTTCGTCGATGTGATCTGGATCATCCTCTTCCTCCTCATCTACGTCTGGCAGTAATCCCATGATCATCGACGACCATCATTACGACGTCATTGTCATCGGCAGCGGTGCAGGCGGCGGGACCCTCGCCGGTGCCCTGAGCAGGGCAGGCAAGAACGTCCTCGTGCTTGAGCGTGGCGGGGCCATGGCTCTCGAAGATCAAAACGTGGCCGACGTGGACCTGTTTCGCAAGGACCGCTACCACCCCAAAAACGAACGCTGGTTTGGCCCTGATGGCGATCCCTTCGCCCCGCAGACCACGTACGCCCGCGGCGGCAACACCAAAATCTGGGGCGCCGTGCTTGAGCGCATGCGCGAGAAGGACTTCACGGAAGTGCCATTGCAGGAGGGCGTGTCCCCTGCCTGGCCCTTTGACTACAACGAACTGGCTCCCTACTACGAGCAGGCCGAACAGCTCTATCGCGTGCATGGCAAAGCGGGTGTTGATCCATCAGAACCGAGCCGTGCGGGTCCCTACGCCTCCGAACCGAAACCCTTTGAACCATTTCTGGAGCCGCTTCGCGCCGCCCTGAAGCGACAGGGATGCCAGCCCTATGACATCCCGATCAGCTGGTCAGAAGACAAGGACGACCCCAGCGGCGATGCTCAACTCTTCGGCCTCGAAGCCGGCGACAACAATCGTCTTAACCTGCGCGAGAACGCCAGGGTGCTGCGCCTTCATGTGAACCCCTCCGGTCGTGAAGTGAAAGGAGTGGAGGCGGAGGTTGATGGAGACACATGGATGTTTCGCAGTGATGTGGTGGTGCTCGCCGCAGGTGCCGTCAATACCCCGGTGATCCTGCTGCGCTCGGCGAACTCACATCACCCCAAGGGCATCAGCAACGGCTCGGACCAGGTGGGGCGCAATCTGATGAACCTGCAGCTCACCTCGATTCTGCAGCTGGCCAGCGAGCGCAACAGCGGTCGCTACGGACGCTCACTGGGGATCAACGACTACTACTGGGGAGACAAGAACGTCAGCTTCCCGCTTGGCCATATTCAGACCGCTGGTGGGGTCCTTCAGGATGCTCTTTTCGCCGAATCCCCCCCCGTGCTCTCCCTGGTGAGCAAATTGATTCCAGATTTCGGCCTGGAACGTCTGGCCTCACGTTCCGTGGCCTGGTGGGCAATGACGGAAGTCATGCCGGATCCCCACAACAAGATTTGGTTGCACAACGACCAGATCCGGATCAACTACATCCACAACAACCGGGAAGCCCACGACCGTTTGGTTTACCGCTGGATCGACACCCTCAAGGCGGTCGAAAACGATCCGGTGACCAAGGTGGTGCTGAAGGCCCCCACCCATGCAAGAGGGGAGGCGCCATTGAGCGTGGTGGGCTTTGGATGTGGGTCCTGTCGCATGGGCAACGACCCGACCACTTCGGTTTTGAATTCAGACGGGCGCTGCCACGAACTGGAGAACCTCTATGTGGCCGATGCCAGCGCTTTCCCCAGCTGTCCGAGTGTGGGGCCTGGACTCACCGTGATCGCCCTCGCCCTGCGCCTTGCCGCAAAACTGACCTAGATCGCATCTGTCAGGCGTCGTTGCCCAACTGAACTGGACGTGTTTCCGTTTGAACGGGGAGACACCTAAGGATTCAAGGACGTTTTGAGCAACAGCACCCTGTCCCCGAGAACCTTGAGCTGGTAGGTCGCGGTGTCTGTCGTCACGTCGAGTTTGTGAAGTTGTTGTGCCTCGCGTCCCTGGAAGTCCTCCAGGGACAACTCGCGCAACTCCACCTCCTCGCGTCTGGGTCCTAGCTCCTTGGACCACACCGGCACTCCCATGGCCTGCTGCCAGAACCGCTTGATCGTCGTGGCGTTGATCTCGATGGCAGCGGATGGGGCCAGCTCCTCAGAGGCGAGCAGCGCCGGATCCTTGCGAGCTGGTGTCAGCGCCGTAAGCGGCAGCCGTTGCGTTGGGTTGGCGCTCGACGACGACGTGGCCGAAGAGTTCTGCGTGGGTTGAACAGGCCCCTCAGCCGCTGCATCGGCTGGACAGTCCGGCACAGGCTCATCTGGAAGATCCACCGTCTCCTCATCACCAGGCGGCGACGGAAGCGTGTCGATCAGATCCAACTCCACGGAGGCAAGAGTCTGCTGCTGGGCGACACGTCGAGTGATTCTCACCAGCTTGGCCGTGTTGTCGACCACGGTGAAATCGCCGCCCTCGGCGAGGGCAGAGCCTTTCAGGTCTGCAGCAGCACGGCTTCCCACCAAGATCCAGACTCCGTGAATCGCCGTTGCCATTCCCAGGGGAATGGCAACGGCGAGCAGCTCAGGAGCGCGCTGCCGCAGGGAGTTGAAGCTCAACATCGAGAGCTGTTTCGTCGAGAAGCGACACAAGGTCGTGAACAACACCCCAGGGGACCCCGGGGGAAAGCACGAGGCGAATGCGGGTGCAGGAATCAAGCTGCTCGGCCCGCCTGATCAGACCGGGCATCACGGCTGAGTCGATCGGGCGGTTCCAGAGGCGGATGGAACTGTCCCCTGCCACGAAGAACGTGACAATTCCACGGCGGGCGGACTGCTGGGCCCGCCACTGAGGCAGCACGATCAAAGCCGTGACCAGCAGCAGCTGCGAGACAGCCACAGCGGCAAGTCCGGCACACCATGCCATCGATCCCGTCCGGTTCATGGACGAACCTCCTCGAGCTGCAGATGCACCGGCACAGCACTGATTGTCTGCAGCCAGGCCAGATCGACCGCCACCTGCTCTGCAGAGCGACCGCTGGACGGCAGGAAGCGGACACCTCCAGACGGTCGATCGTCACCGGTCAGCGTCTGATTGAGACGATTGGCAGCGATTGGCTCACCGTTGAGAAACCAACTGCCGCTCGGGGATCGCACCAGGAACCATCCCTCAGCCCCTTGGCTGCTGATCGCCATTGATTCAATGACAACAACCTCTGATAGCAATGACGAGAACAACGCAATCGCGGTGGTCAGGATCAATGTGACCGCAGTGAGAGCCAGCACAAGAGGCATCAGAGCGACGAACAGGCCTCACGCAGGCCAGCGATGACCGAGCGTCGCTGCATGCGGTTCAAACGTTGAACAATTAACGCGACGACAGACACCAGCAGGCCCAAAGCCGTTCCAACCAGGATCTGACCGTAGTCAACGATCAGGGAATCTCCCCTAGGCAAAAGCATTTCGGGGCCGAGCTTCTGCAACAGCTTCATCAGGCCAAGGACCGTGCTGAGAAGCCCCAGGAGAGGGCCCAGCACCATGGCGATCGAGACTGGGTTCCCATCGACTGAATTGTCGATCCAGGCGACGCAAGCGCTGGTTCAGCTCCCGTTCTGCGTCCAGAGGTTGAAGGACCTGGAGACTCTGCCTCAACTCATCAATCCGACTGCTGGCTGAGCGGCTCCAATGAAACCAGTGCTGGAGGCGATTCACTCCGGCGGCCATGACCGCGATGGACAACAGCAAAATAGGTGCCATCAAAACACCTCCTTGCCTGAGCACGTCAGGCCCGAACACCCAGTCGATGCGACTCGCAAGAAGTTAAGTGCAAATGCCTGTTTTGCCTTGTTGCCGGCCTGCTTGACAGACGCCAAAGCCTGTTCAGCTCATCGTGACGAACTCCTCGGATACCGATGGATGCAGGGCCATGGTGCGATCAAAATCCGCCTTGGTGGCGCCCATCCCGAGGGGAATCGCCGCCATCTGAATGATTTCCGCGGCGTGCTCGCCCACCATGTGGCATCCCACGACCCGATCCGTGGATTGATCGACGATCAGTTTGAGAAGGCAGCGGTGACCATCGGCTGGCAGAGCCCTCTCCATCGAACGGAAACGGGCCCGGTGCACCGCAATCCCGTCTCGTCCGAAACGTTCAGTCGCCTGCTGTTCCGACAGACCCACCGAAGCAAGTTCCGGGTCGCAGAACACCGCCTTGGCGACCAGATCATGATCGACCTGGCGGGGACGGTCTCCAAAAACACTGTCCGCAAATGCCCGACCTTCATCGATCGCGACAGGCGTGAGATTGACGCGATCGGTGACATCCCCAACGGCATAGATGTGGGGAACATTCGTGCACTGATCAGCATCGACGGGGATGCGGCCATCCTCCAGATGCACGCCCGCACACTCCAGACCGAGTCCAGCCAGCCAGGGGCGACGTCCGGTGGCCATCAACACACCGCCGCAGGGAATGGTCAGGCCGTCAGTGAGCTCAACGCGGAGATGACCAGGTTCACCATCGATGGCCTTGACACTCACACCGAACTGCACGTGGATCCCGCTGTCCCGCATCGCATCAAGCACGGCGTCAGCCAGTTCGTGATCAAACCCGCGCAGCAGACGATCTCCCCGCACCACCATCGTGACCGAGAGCCCGAGGCCCCTGAGAATGGATGCGAATTCACAGGCAATGAATCCGGCACCCACCACCACCACGGCGTCCGGATAGGTCTTCTGCTCGAACATGTCGTCGCTGATCCAGGCAAGGTCAACACCGGGCACTGCCGGAGAAGCAGGACGTCCACCGACAGCAATCAGGATCCTGGTGGCTGTCAGTTGATGCTGAATCGGTCCATCACGATCTGAAGCGATCCCGATGCTGTGGGACCCGGTGAGGCGACCCCAGCCGCGAATCAACTCAACTCCCGCTTTCTCGAGAAAGTTGATGTGCAGGGTATTGAGGCGATCCACCTCGGCACGCACCCGTTGCAGCAGGTCGCTGACGTCGGAATCAACTTCGGGAATGCTGAGCCCGTAGGCGGGTGCATCCCTCAGTTGGTGGCGAGCCCGAGCCCCGTACACCAGAAGTTTCTTGGGGACACAGCCGCGAATCACGCAGGTGCCACCAACCCTGTCACCTTCCACGATCGCGACCCTGGCGCCATGACGAGCTGCCCGTTTCGCCGCTGCAAGGCCACCAGAGCCGGCTCCAAGAACGATAAGATCAAAATCGGCGTCCATTCAGGAGCAACCACTGCATTCATTGTCACGATCCTGACCGTGCATGGTGAACGCCTGGACATGGGTCAGCGGCGGCAGGACTGTTCGGCTCCCATGAAGAAACTGGGAGAATGGCAGGCCTTTGGACGGGGTGCCCGGGCACCCGTGTTGCATGCCCCCTTCATCGGAAACCGTTGAACCGCTGACATGGCCTGAACTGGAGCGTTTGACCGTTCCCGAGACGGATCGGATCAACGGAGCGACGAACGCCCAGTCGCATCTGCGACTTTTTGGACATCCCGAAGCCGCTGTACGAGTGACCCTCTACAGGGACCATCACGCCTGGTGTCCCTACTGCCAGAAGGTCTGGTTATGGCTGGAGTGCAAGCGAATTCCGTACCGCATTCGCAAGGTGACAATGCGCTGCTACGGGCGAAAGGAACCCTGGTTTCTCGAGAAAGTGCCCTCAGGAATGCTGCCGGCCCTTGAACTTGATGGGGACCTGATCACCGAAAGCGATGTGATCCTTCTCAGGCTGGAACGGGCCTTCGGTGCTCTGGGCCTGCCCCTTGAATCAGATCGGGCGATGCATCTAAGGCAACTTGAACGTCTGCTGTTTCGTGCCTGGTGCCTCTGGCTCTGTTCTCCTGGACTGACCAAACGTCAGCAGGATCAGGCCCGTGATCAGTTCCAGGCAGTCGCAAGACGGCTGGAACAGGAGATGAACCACCTACCGGGTCCATGGCTGGATCCTGATGGCCCGGGTTCCGTGGACCTCGTCTTCGTTCCCTATGTGGAACGGATGAATGCCTCCTTGGCTTATTACAAGGGCTTTCGCCTGAGGCAGGAGCATCCGGCCATCGGCAGCTGGTTCGTCGCCCTTGAGCAGCTGGAGACCTATCGCGGCACCCAGAGCGACATGCACACCCATGCCCACGACCTGCCTCCCCAGATGGGAGGGTGCTGGTCCGATGACAACCCCGAAGCGGCGGCGCTCGCCAGCCGCATCGATCGCGGAGAAGGCCTCGGCCAGGACGAAGGGGAATGGCCTGATGCCTCGAACCAGGGGATGGCGGCCCGAGCGCTCAGCAGGGTTCTGCGTCACCGCAAGGCCTTGCTGGCAAGCAACCTGCTTGGTGCCGCGCGGTTCGACCAGCCCCTGCGCTGCGCCCTGACCCATCTGATGAGCAAGCAGGATTGCCATCCCAGAGCCGGCAGTGCTGCTGCTCTTCGCTATCTGCGCGATCGCGTTTCGGTTCCTCGCGACATGCCACTGCCCGCGGCCAGGCTTCTGCGTCAGGCTCTCGAGGCAACAGCGGCTCTGGATGGTTCCGAACATCCTCGACCACTGCCGCTTCACGATCGGCTGGACCAGAACCCGGAAGCGTTTCGAACGGCAAGCTGACGCCGCAAGTCGGCCATAGTGATGGGATCGATGGCACCCGGTGTGTCCCTCTCCCTCCCCCCTTACCAACGAATTCCGGAAGCGGGGAAAGACACTGAGCTGATCGAGGTGTCCATTGCCGAGCTGCAACCCACCCAGTGGTGCATCGGCCTCGCTGAAGTGTGGGCTCGCCAGGAGGACTTCTCCAAGGACAGCCGGGAGGAGCGGCTCGACTACCTGAAAGGCAAACCCGTCCCCCTGGTGCGAAGCGCAGCCGGGAAACTTTGGATGGTGGACCGTCACCACCGTCTGCGGGGGCTGCATGGTCTTGATGCCCATGCCAGCGCCTGGGGATACGTCATCGCCGACCTGCCGTTCTCAGAGCGCGACGACGTTCTCCGGTTCCTGCAGCAACAGGGTTGGTTGTACCTCTATGACGGGCGTGGCCAGGGACCAAGGGCCTCCGAAGAGCTCCCCACATCACTCATGGACCTGGACGACGATCCCTACCGAAGTCTGGTGTGGAAGCTGAAGAAGGAGGGCGCCATCAAACCCCAGGCCCAGATCCCGTATCACGAGTTTCGCTGGGGAGCCTGGCTGCGGCGACGTCCCCTTCCGCCATTCAGTTCAAGACAACTGGAGCCAGCATTACCAGCAGCCAGACGCCTGGTGTGCTCTCCTTCAGCGTCCAGCCTGGCGGGTTGGCGTGGCGACAAACGCTCCTGCCGGTAGATCAGCGCTTGCGGCGGGAATCGATCTGAAGCAGATCCCGCACTTTCTGCACCTGCCCAGCCAGCTGGGGATCCGTCGCGAGTTTTTTCTCGACCTGCTCGACGGCATACATCACGGTGGTGTGATCTTTGCCGCCGAAGGTGTCGCCGATACGCGGAAGGCTCAGATCGGTACCCTGGCGCATCAGGTACATCCCCACCTGACGTGCCTGAGAGACCGCCCGTCGGCGCGTGCTGCTGCGCATCTCCTCGGGCGTCACGTCGAACACTTCGGACACCTTGTCGATCACCTGCTGAGGGGTCACGTCCACCCCCTGGCCGGTGGGATCCAGCATCGGTGCCACCGATTCCACCGTCATCGGCAGACCGGTGATCGAGGCAAACGCCACGGCGCGGGTGAGCGCGCCCTCAAGCTCCCGAATATTGGATGTGAACCGCCCAGCGATGTACTGGATCAGATCTCTGGGCAGAGCCATGCGTTCCTGCTCGGCCTTCTTCTGGAGAATGGCCATGCGGGTCTCGAGGTCAGGCGCCTGGATGTCAGCGATCAGACCCATCTGAAAACGGGAGATCAATCGCTGCTGCAGGCGGGGGATCTGACTTGGCGGGCGATCACTGGCAATCACCACCTGCTTTCCCGCTTCATGCAGCGCATTGAAGGTGTGGAAGAACTCCTCCTGGGTGTACTCCTTGCCCTCGATGAACTGGATGTCATCAACAAGCAGCAGGTCTGCTGCCCTGTAGCGATCACGAAACGCCTTCATCCCATCCTTCCGGATGCTGTCGATCAGATCATTGGTGAAGGTTTCTGTGGACACGTAGGAGACCCGGGAATCGGGATCGATTTCCAGTCGGTAGTGGCCAATGGCCTGCATCAGGTGGGTTTTGCCAAGGCCCACCCCACCGCAGATGAACAGGGGATTGAATTCGCGCCCTGGCGCCTCCGCCACCGCGAGCGCCGCTGCGTGGGCCATCCGGCTGTTGGGTCCCACCACGAAACGGTTGAACACGTAGCGAGGATTCAGTCCCGGCAGATACCGCTTCGGGGTGGTTCGATCCGGCGATGATCCAGCCGGAGCTGACGCGGTCGGCGGAGATGGCGCTGAATCCGTGTCGCGGCGAGGACCCTGTCGGTCCCGTTCCACCCCTGCAGGGACGGCGCTCTCCGTCAGCACCGTCACCTGCACCGGACGTCCGTAGACGGCCGCTGCCAACTCGGCGATGGTGGGCAGAAGCTGCTCCTTCAAACGAACCCCTGCAAAGGGATTGGGGGCCATCAGCTTCAGTTCCCCGTTGGCGAACTCCCTGCAGCCCGTTGGCCTGATGAAGGTCTCGAAGGTGGGCTTGCTGAGCGTTGACTGCAGCTCTTGCTGAACCTTCCGCCAGAGCTCATCGCCCGTGTATCCCACTGACCCCCAGCTGCCTGAGTGCTGAATCTACGCATGCATTCAGGGGCAGTCCGTCTTAAATGAGTCAGGAAATATGAAGCCATGATGCAGCGTTCGCTGAGATGGATTGGGATCGGCCTGCTCAGCACAACGCTTTCGTCCTGCGGCGTGTTGCGCAGTCAGCTCGGATTGAATTCCGCACAGCCTGACAAAGCGCCACCGGTGGTGAGCGATTCACCCCGTGCGGCTCCCCTGCAGCCTGGGGACAACGTGATCGTGAAAGCGGTGGATCGCGTCGGACCGGCCGTTGTCCGCATCGACGTGGTCAAGGAAATCAACAACCCACTCGGTCGGATGTTCGGCCTTGGCCCGGCTACGCAGCGACAGCAGGGACAGGGATCCGGCTTCATCACTCGCTCCAACGGGCTGATTTTCACCAACGAGCACGTTGTGCGCGGTGCCGACAAGGTGGCCGTAACCCTTCCGGACGGTCGCAGTTTCACCGGCAAGGTGCTCGGCGGGGACAACCTGACGGATGTCGCCGTTGTGAAGGTGGTCGCCGAGGAATTACCGGTGGCGACACTCGGGGACTCCAACAATTTGCGGCCGGGTGAGTGGGCCATCGCCATCGGCAATCCCTTCGGTCTGAACAACACCGTGACCGCTGGAATCATCAGCGCCGTGGGACGCACGCAAGCCAACAACGGTGGCGGCCAAAGAGTGCCGTACATCCAAACGGACGCCGCTGTGAACCCTGGCAACAGCGGCGGCCCGCTGATCAACGCAGCTGGCCAGGTGATCGGTATGAACACCTTCATCCGCGCTGCCCCGGGGGGCGGTTTGAGCTTTGCGATCCCAATCAACTCCGCGAAGCGAATCGCCCAGCAGATCGTGAGTACAGGCCAGGCCTCCCATCCGTATCTCGGGGTGCGCTTACGGGATCTGACTCCCCAGCTTGCAAGGGAGATCAATGCCACCAACCCGCAATGCAAGGTGCCTGAGGCGAATGGGGTTCTGGTGGTCGACGTCGAGGCCGACTCTCCGGCAGCCGCGGCTGACATCCGCCAGTGCGATCTGATTCGCCAGGTGAACGGAGACAAGGTGAGAAACCCGTCTGAGGTTCAGATCGCAGTTGACCAGGGGCAGGTCGGTGAGCCGATGCAGGTCACCCTGGAGCGCGAAGGGCAGGACGTGATTGTGGAGGTGTTGCCGATCGAAATTCCTCGCAACGGATGAGATGCCGGCGAAACCGGTGCTGATGGTGATGGCGCGCTGGCCATCAGCAGGGCGCTGCAAGAGACGACTCACCAGTGATCTGGGTTCCCTGCCTTTGCAACACGCCGATGAGCGCGCTGCACACCTGCAGCGGCAGCTGCTGGCGCACACCATGGCGGTAGCCAACCGGCTGCGGCTGGAGGGACATCTGGAACTTGCGATCGCTGTGAGTGGTCTCGCACCTCGTGGAGCAAGGCGTTGGGGACGCACTCTCCAGGTCGACAGGACGGTGCTGCAGCGTGGCGGCTCCCTGGGATGCCGGCTTCGGCATCTGCTGATGGCATTCAGACGAAGCGATCCAGGACGTGGCCTGCTGCTGATCGGGACCGATCTTCCTGGCCTGAATCACCATGATCTGCTCAGAGCAGTCGAGTTCCTGCAGCAGGAAGACCTCATTCTCGGACCGGCCGATGACGGTGGCTACTGGCTGATCGGCCTGTCTGAGGCATTGCTCCAGCAGCCAGCGCGCTGGCCGATTCAGGACATTCCCTGGGGTAGCCCCACCGTTCTCGAGAGCACGATGCACAGAGCGCAGGCCGCCGGACTCGATCCGGCTCTGCTCGCATCCCGGCAGGACATCGACCGCATCAGCGATCTTCAGCCCTGGCTGACATGAAGCCGCTCTCAGTGGTGATTCCCACGTTGAACGAGTCGCGCTCACTCCCCCTGCTGCTGGCGGACCTCGCGCGCTGGCCCTGGTCCATGCAGCTGCTGGTCGTGGATGGAGGAAGCCGGGATGCCACGGTCAACGTGGCTCACCTGGCCGGGGCTGAGGTGCTCAGCAGTCCGGAACGTGGCCGGGGCCAACAGCTGCGCCTCGGCAGCGCCAACGCACGTGAGAACTGGCTTCTGGTGCTTCATGCCGACAGCCGGCTGAATCCGCAGTGGCCTGAAGCCGTCTCGAAGGTGATCAACGATCCCGACAACGCCAGCCAGGCCTGGACATTCGACTTTCAGGTTGAAGGAGATCGTCTGATGCTGCGAATGTTGGAGAGGGCGGTGGCCCTGCGCAGCCGCTGGTTGCAGCGCCCTTACGGAGATCAGGGGCTCTTGATTCACCGAGACCTGCTGATTAAAGCTGGCGGCTATCAACCTCTAGCCTTGATGGAGGATCTCGACCTGGTGATGCGTCTGAACGGCCAGGCGAGAATCCGGCAGCTCGGGTTACCCCTCACAACCAGTGGACGCCGCTGGAGCGACAGGGGTGTGCTGAGGGTCGCCTGGCGCAATGCCCGCTTGCGATCGCGCTGGCGCGCTGGAGAAGACCCAGTTCTGCTCGCCGATGCCTACCGAGCGTCGTCGATCAGCTCGCGTACCAGAAAGCACAACGATGCTGCTGCGGTTCCAGCTCCCAACCCTGACGCTGGTAGAAGCTCACCACACCGGGATCAGCGAAGAGACTGACGCGCTCAGTCCCCATCTCCCGCAGCGCATCGAGGACATAAACCATCATCTGACTTCCCAGGCCGGAGCCTTGATACAGGGGATGGACCGCCACGTCCCAGACCGTGGCCTCCAGGACACCATCGCCTGTACAGCGGGCAAATCCAACCAAGCGAGGCACCCGTGGGTCATGACGCCAAAGGCCAACTTTGAGCAGACTGTTGGCCAAGGCCTTCCTGACCCTTCGCACCGGTCGGCGGCTCCAGCCCACGGCCTCGAGTAACTGCTCCAGCTCCACCAGATCAAACGGGCGTGTCTGGCTGAAAATCAGGGTGAGCTGGTCATTGGCACAGGGACACAGGCGCGCCTCAGATCCATAGAGCTGCTGGAGAGGCTCGGTGACCGTCGGCAGCGACTGGGTCATCAAAGTCTGGCCAACCCCTTTTCCTGTAGCTCTGCCAGTTGAGCGTAAAGCCCCCCACGCGCACGCAGCTCAAGATGGGTGCCCTGCTCGATCAAGCGGCCCTGGCGCAACACCAGAATCCGGTCCGATGCCTCCACAGTTGCAAGGCGATGGGCGATCACAACGGCGGTGCGCTTCTGAAGCAGACGATCAAGGTCTCGCTGAAGAGAGGCCTCGGTTGCAGGATCCATGAAGGCCGTCGCCTCATCCATCACCAGAACCGCTGGATCACGAATGGCCACCCGTGCAACCGCCAGCAACTGCCTCTCTCCAGAGGAGAGATTGCCTCCGCGTTCTCGCAGTTCGGTGAGAAGACCATTCGGCAGACGCGCCAGCAGGCTCTCAAGCCCCAGGTCCCGACAGATCGTTGCAAGAGTGCGATCACTGATGTCGGCATTCAGGCGGAGATTGTCGGCGACATTGCCACTGAACAAAAAGGTGTCCTGCAGAACGACACCGAGCTGTCGGCGAAGGTCTGCGATGGGCAGCTGCCGGATATCCAGTCCATCGAGAAGAATGCGGCCACGCTGGGGCTCGTAAAGGCGACACAACAGCCGAATCACGGTGGTTTTACCAGAGCCCGTCGGACCCACCAATGCCACATGCTCCCCTGGAGCAATCCGGAACGAAAGATCGCTCAGGATGGGTTCGTCCGGTCGGTAGCTGAAGCTGACGTTCTCGAACACCACCTCTCCTGAGCCGTTGGAGCCGAGGGGAACCGCGTCGCGCGACTCGACGATCTCAAGGGGCTGTTCAAGCAATTCACCGATGCGTTCAACGGCGGTGAGTCCGCCCTGAATCTGGGTGAATCGCTCAGCGAGTTGTCTCAGCGGATCAAACAGTCGCTGTGCATACAGGATGAAGGTCGTCAACGTACCCAGACCCATCGCCGCACCGGTCACCATCCATCCGCCGAGAGCAATCACAAGGGCGACAGCGCAGAACGCCACCCACTCGAGGAAGGCCGAGATGCTGCTGTCAAAAAAAATTGTGCCGTTCACCGCACTGCGATAAGCCGATCCCGTTCTGGCGAAACGGGAACCATTGACGGCTTCACGGCGGAACATCTGGACAACCTCAAGGCCCTGAAGGTTTTCCTGAAAATCGGCATTGAGCTGCGACAGTTCCTCGCGCACGCGGTAGTTGGCCTTGCGGTAGCGACCTTGCAGCCAGAGGACGACCAGGGTGACAGGAACCTGGGTGAGGAGCAGGAGTAAACCAAGACGCCATTCGAAGAAGAGCATCGAAGCCGCGATCACCAGCAGGCTGACCAGATCCCCAAGAACTCCCACGGCCCCACTGGCGAAAACCTCGGCCAGGGCATCGACGTCACTGGTGAGCCGGGTCAGCAACTTGCCGACGGGCATTCCATCGTGAAAACGCAGCGACAGCGATAGGGAATGCCTGAACAGCTCATCACGGATCCGGGCTGTCAAACGCTGGCCGACGGCCTGAATGTTGAAGGTTTGGACTCCCTGCAGGCCCATGCGCACAACGATGGTGACCAAGAGGCAGCTGACAAGCAGACGAATCGCTGCTGCGGCTGGGAGATCCTGCAACCAGGGAAGGCTGGCCTCTCCAAGAAGCACGCTGATCGCCTGACCAACCAGCAGAGGCTGCAGCGCTCCCGCAAGCGCCACAGGGACCAGAAGCAGAAGCGTGAGCAGCAGACGGCGCCGGTCATGGCCGAGATATCGACCGAGGCGAACCGTCCTTCGCCAGTCGCTGACGACAGGCATCAGCCGGACACTCCTGCCGTCGCGCAGGTCCCTCGCATGGCCTCGACAACAGCCTTGAGATCGCCGCCATCGAGGCGAAGGGAGAGAGGGTGGCCGACGAGACGCGCCGTGGACTGGAACAGATCCTCGATCGCGACGAGTCCGTTGTCCCGCAGGGTGCGCCCCGTCGCCACGAGATCGACAATCGCCTCGGACATGCCTGTGATCGGCCCGAGCTCCACCGATCCGTTCAACTGAACCAGCTCGACTGGGAGATCAAGGGCATCAAAAAACTCCCGGGCGCAGTTGGTGAATTTGCTGGCCACCCGGCAGTGCGGAGGCAGATCTGCTGCACGGCGGTAGCCACTGCTCTCCTTGACGGCAACGGACATCCGGCAGCCACCAAAGCCGAGATCCACCAGCTGAGCCACCGGGAGCTGGTGCTCACGCAGCACGTCGTATCCCACCACCCCGAGCTGGGCCTGCCCGTAGGACACGTAGGTCGGAACATCACCATTGCGAACCAGCAGGGCTCTGGCACGCCCGCAGGGTGTCGGCAACATCAACTGGCGATTATCAGGATCCAGAAACGCCGAGAAGTCCAGTCCAGCCGCTGCGAACCGAGCCACGGATTGCTTGAGCAACCCTCCTTTGGCCAAGGCGACGGTGATCATGGTGTCAGCACCGTCCTGGAAACCAGGCTGGACTTTAACGATGCACTCCGCCCTCCACGCCCTTCCGGTTCTGCAGGACAACGTGATCTGGATCTGGATCTGCGGAGGAGAGGCCGTTGTCGTGGACCCAGCCGTTGCTCCTCCTGTCCAGACGTGGCTGGAGGAGCAAGGGTTGACATTGACAGCCGTTCTCCAGACCCATCACCACGCCGATCACATCGGAGGAACCCCCGAACTGCTGCTTCGCTGGCCTGACGCAGAGGTGGTGGCAGCAGCGAGCGATCGACGCCGGATCCCGTTTCAGACCATCTCCGTCGCTGACGGTGATCGGCTGTCGGTGATGGGACAGGACGTTCACGTCATCGATGTGGCTGCTCACACCAGCCATCACATCGCCTTCTATGTCCCCAACAGCGCTGATCACGAAATCGGTCCGGTCCTGTTCTGTGGCGACACGCTCTTTGCCGGGGGCTGCGGTCGATTGTTTGAAGGGACACCGTCCGACATGTTTCAGGCCCTGGCTCGACTGGCCCTGCTACCAGCTGCCACAAAGGTGTGCTGCGCCCATGAATACACCGAGAACAATCTGCGCTGGGCTGCCGAGCGATGTCCGCAAAACGCCGACATCCAACAGCGCTACCAGGCGGTGAAGAGCCTGCGTGTGCGGGGCGAGCTCAGCCTGCCCAGCACGATCGCCCTGGAGCAGCAGACCAATCTGTTCATGCAGGCTGCGACGGCCGAAGAGCTGGGGAGCTTGCGCCATCACAAGGATCACTGGCGCGCAGCCTGATCCGCTCAGGAAACAACACAACGGATGCTTCGGGCCGCAGACCCAATCGGCAACGGGTCCCGCGGGGATGGTCCTGGTCGAGGGGAAGATTCACCCTCACGCTCTGCGAGTCGAGCTGAACCCGGTACTGCCATCCCTCACCGAGAAATTCACGACCCATCACACAGGCTTTGGCTGAGCTGTCGACATCGAGGCTGATGGCGGCTGGATCGACAAGCACCGACCCAGCCCCCGGAGGAAGCGTCGCCTGGCCGGAATGGTGTGCCCGCATGGAACCCAGGGCGCAATGCAGCGTCTCTGATGAGCGGGAGATCACCGGGAGCAGGTTGGCCTGCAGCACAAAGCGTCCGACAAAAGGCGTTGATGGGTCCTGAACAAGCTGTCGCGGCTCAGCGCACTGATCAAAACGGCCGTCATTCATCACCGCCACGCGATCACAGATCGCCAGCGCCTCTCCAGGATCGTGCGTGACGATCAGGCCACTGGCTCCACAGAGCTTCAGGACCGATGTGAGCTCTCCACGCAGCCTTAGACGCACCTCGACATCGAGGTTGGACAGCGGTTCGTCCATCAGGACAACGGCGGGCGCCGGTGCCAAAGCCCTGGCCAGCGCCAGACGCTGCCGTTGCCCCCCTGACAGCTGATGGGAGAACCGTTCCTCCAGATCCGCCAATCCGAGCAGCTCAAGCAACCAGCGAGCACGGCTGACATCCTGACCAGGCCTCAGACCGAAACAGGCGTTCTGCCAGGCATTCAGGTGGGGGAAGAGGGCGTAGTCCTGAAAGACCATTCCCACACCGCGGCGTTCCGGTGGGACCCAGCGACCGTCACCCGCCACAAGGCCCTGCTGAAGGTGAACACTGCCACGGGAGGGCCTCTCAAATCCGGCGATCAGACGCAGAAGCGTGGTCTTGCCGCAACCCGACGGACCGAGCAGACCCAGCAACTCACCGGCGGCCAGCTTCAGATCGATTCCCTTCAGCGTCCAGCTCTGGCCAGCCCCGTCAAACCGATGCCAGAGGTCGCGAAGCTCCACCGGTGGCGGTATGACCGGCGGAGGTGTGGTGGACAACGGCGAAACGCGATGATCGCCTCTCATTTTGCGTTCCTGTCATGTCCGCTCGAGCGATCACGACGTCCTCAGCCCCTGCGCCGGTTGGTCCCTACAACCAGGCTGTGCTGGCGGGTGGTTGGCTGTACTGCTCAGGACAGATCCCGATTGATCCGGCCACGGGATCGATGGTGGGCAACGGGGATGTGACGGCAGAGACACGCCAGGTGCTGAACAATCTGATCGCCGTTCTCAAGGAAGCTGGCGCCAACCCCAGCCAGGTGGTGCGCTGCACTGTCTACCTGACGGATCTTGGAGACTTCCAGACGGTGAATGCGCTGTACGCCGAGGTTTTCGGAGAGGGCGTCAGTCCCGCCAGAGCATGCGTGGAGGTGTCGGCTCTTCCGAAAGGCTCCCGCGTTGAGATTGACTGCATTGCCTGGCTTGGATCCGACGCAACCGCCGCTTGACACGCTCGCCACGCAGAAGACTTCGTTGTGTTGCAGTTTGAGGGGGGTGTCTTCAACGTTTTCACTGCCTTCGCCCAGCGCCGGAGATCAAGCCAAATCCCTGCGAGCGACAGTCATTTCAGGATGCAGACCATCTGTACTGAGCAGATCGCCGGAGGACATCGACTGACCTGCCACCCCTTGCCCGACGAGGGGCCGGGGAAGCTAGTCCGACGGTTTCATAGGTTTAGGTGGTGGTGGAACGGATTTCATGCCCCAGGCGAAGCTGACCATCGGTGAACTGGAGGCGGGATACCCTCTGTACTGCAAGGCCTTGAGACGCTTGCTTCAGCAGGGAAAGTCGCCCAAAGACATCGAACGAACCGTCTGCTGGGGACATCTCGAGACCCTCAACCGCTGCCTGCCGACGCGTTACAAATCCCCCTCGTACCTACTGGCCCTCATCAGGCGCGACCTTGAAAAAAAAGAGTCATGAGGTCAGTTTGATCGATGCCCCTCCTGCTGCCATAGC
The DNA here is from genome assembly GCF_000737535.1 of Synechococcus sp. KORDI-100. NCBI lineage: Bacteria > Bacillati > Cyanobacteriota > Cyanophyceae > Synechococcales > Synechococcaceae > Synechococcus > Synechococcus sp. KORDI-100. The sequence goes on from NZ_CP006269.1 coordinate 2,004,957, forward strand.
TCAATCACTTCAGGGAAATGCGTTTCCATGCACGCATCGCAGATTCCGTGACTGAAGCTGAGGGTGGTGTGCTGGGAAAGATATTGATCGAGATGTAGCCAGTGTCCTTTCTCATCCTTGGCCTTGCGGCAGTAGGAGCACGTTGAGATCATTCCGCCTTTGCTTTCCATCTGGCAGACGGACTCCAACAATCTGATGGATCGTTTACGCAGTTCCAGAAAGGTCACAGCCTGGCGAGCCAGAGCCTCCATCACCTTGCACTGAGCAGGATCGAGATCGCCAGGCCTGCGATCAATCACACAAAGGGTCCCAATGCGATGGTCCGCATCGTTCTGAAGAGGAAAGCCGGCGTACAGGCGAATGCCCGGGTCACCGGACACCAGGGGGTTGTCTTTGAAGCGTTCGTCCCTGTGGGCATCAGGAACAATCAGCGGCTCTGCGCTGAGAATGGCGTGGGCACAGAACGACCAGTCGCGAGGCGTCTCCTCGACATCGAGCCCGACGCGGGACTTAAACCATTGGCGATCTGCATCGACAAGACTCAACAGCGCAATGGGAGTCCGGCAGGTTTCAGACGCGATTGTGGTGATGTCGTCGTAGGACTGCTCTGGCCTGGTCCCGAGAATCCTGTATTCGTGGAGCGCTGCCAGGCGTTCCGACTCATTCTCAGGACGTGCAGCTGTTTTCACAACATCTGAGAACAGTCACTTCAACCTACAAAAAATTTCTCTGCAAAAAGCCTGCGAAACAAGACTTCAAGTTAACTTTTCCATAGAAATCAAACCTTTTATTCATACTGACTCAAATCCATCAAAAAAGACACAGAACAGACTCTCAAAATCGTCACAACCAATTGGAAAGGTCGATCAGGACCGAAGGCATGCCTGCCAATCGATCGACTCCTGTTCTATGAACGCTGCCATGAAGAGATGAATAAGGCCGACGCCTGAAAACGACGCGCAAGCAGAAAGCATCACCAAGGGAGCAAAGCAGCACGACAAAGCTCAAGTTGAATCAAGTGAAGACACATCATTCAGACACATTTCAAGGGGAACAACTACAAAACAACCAGCATCCAGACGATTCAGCTCGACCTGGAGATCGTTCCGCGCCAGCAAAAAGAAAGACAAGCAACGCAGACAATGCCAGGACATACCTGACAGAAACTCTTCACGCATCCATCCCCCAAAGAACAACAAGATCCTCGAGAAAAATGAACGAATCAAATCCTCTCAAGACATCTATGATTGCCATTGCAAAATTGAGCCGATGAAACAACAAAACCGCATCAAAAAGCTTTCTTATAGCCTTGACGATAAGAATTAGAGGTTGATGCCTTCCAAAACGAAGGGACAGACCATAACAAAATAAAAACATATCGCTTAACAATTCGCTGAATGCAAATTGCATTGTTTTTATATCAGAGGGTAAAAGTCTATATCAATTAAGATTCTTAGCGAATGAAATTCGAGACATGCCCAAAGTCAACGATTCGCCTACACATATCAAGATCATTGTACAAGACGTGGGGCTCAGGATGTCGAGAGCCCTAGTGCCTCACCCACCGGTAGACCATGCGAAAATCTTTCGAAGCATTCTTGACACGGTCGTTGTAGATTTTACGGTCATATTTCAGAAGATCCTGCTTCGGAAGAGAAGCTTTCTGGTAGCTGACGCCACGATACGTGCAGACGGGCATTGGATCTCCTGCGGTCGCAAACGAAATTACAGTCAAATCAACGCCAGAGGCAATTTGTGTGCCTCTACAACCAAATTTTCACAATCTCTTCAGAAAAAGTGCTCTCCTCGTTGCATCATCAGAGCAAGCCGGGCCGTGGCGCCTCCCTGTTCATCTCAATGTATTAAGAACACCCGGGCAACTCCCTTGACAGCATCCATTGGGAGCGATCCAGAGACTGAATGGGAACTGAGCTTGTGGGGTAGGTCCAGGTTCCTTAGGTCACTCCTAAGGGAATCAGACTCGCCAAAGATGTGAACATTCACTCTGCAATCAACGCAGAGCAAAGGGGTTTTAACGTTTAAAGGCGACGTGCCGCAACAAATGCTCGCAAGTCCAATGGAATCTAACCACGAACACCTTGGGACACTGATTTAATTCACCAATGCATCTCTCAAAGGTGGAAAGAACAGAACGCATCTTGGAAGGTTCGATATTGGAAACAGCTTGAAAAAACTCTGAAGTAAAACGATCAACAGAAGCCGTGAAATCAAAGGTGATCAATACCAGCTCGTATTCAAAAGTGTGGGAACCAATCAGTGGCAGTAACGCCGTATGATGCCAAGCATGCATACCACTCATACCCGTCATGGTGCACTTGTACGTGTGACCAGGGACATTGGTGGGCATACCTTGGAAGAATAACTGCATGACCGCCAACCACCATCAACTGCTGGATATTCATTCCATTGAGGAACAATTCGCCCACCGTTCGGCCATAGCGATCCATGGTGATCCGTCGAAGATCAACAGTCTTGCCCACAACGATCAATCGGAGTCGATCTCGCGCTGCAACAGCACGATCCTGATCGGCAGGGTTGCCACGACGATCAGGAGCATCAATGCAGGCCAAACGAATCCGCTCACCTGATGTCGCCCGACAGGTATCACCGTCATAACAGTCTTCAATCCTGACAAGATCACGCACTTCAGCCAGGTTTGAACAAGGCAATGCCAGCGTCAAAGCAGACAGGAGGCCAAAAGCAGTGAACGTGGTGTTGAAAAATTCTTTCTTCATTAAAAGCAGATTATTCTGAAGACAATTCCTTCTGGTGAATACCGTGCGACACCGTACGAACCAGACAATAGCAATACGGTAAGATTTCTTTTATGTCAGGTAAATCAATGAATTTCACGATCGTCATTCTCGACGAGCACGTTACTGCATATCCGCAAGTGGAGTGGAGCGACTGGAAAGACGAGAACAGGAAACAGATGATCAGTCAAGGCGATCATTGGTCCAAAGGCACCTTGGCAGGAGACGACATCTGGGATTGCCTTAAAAGGAATAAAATCAACCCTGATCATGTTGTTCAATGGAAGCCTGAATCAGAGAAACTTCACAGAGTCAGCTTGCCTCTGTTGACCTGATCACAATGCACTTCCCAAATTAAATGAATCGCACTGACCAGATAGAGCTCATCAATCAAGATCACTAGGCAGTAAAAGCAAACCAAATAACTCAGCCCTACGAACTGCCATTTATGCATGACATGTACTCAGTCTGAAAGCCAAACTATAAATACTTGAAATCGGTTTGCTCAACAAAGTTGAATGAAATCTTCGCTGGCGTTATTCATTTCATTCGTCGTCTGGGCAGCAACGCCAAAAGCCAAGATTGCCATTGTTACTGTTACGCGCAACACGCTTGCACGTCACCCCCACGTTTTTTTGGCTTGGATCATTGCCACTCATGATCGTGATGCAGTCGGATGCCTGGGCGGCAGACGCTGAAAAAGCCACAGCAGCACCCAAGGCCAATCTAACGACGTGAGTCACAATGATTTCGTTTGTTACCATGCAATTTAATCACGCGACCACTGGAAAACAATTGGGTATTTGACCGCTTTATCAATCGATGATACTGATGATCAAATGCTCTGCTGAGGGGTTGAAGGCATAGGGTGATATCTAACCATCAGAAACCAAAGCTCATGCTTGGCATCATTACGGGCGTAAAAGTCGAACATGAAAGATGATGCGTCTTGGAGCACACCAGACATGACTGTCTGAAGTGTTCCCCCGGGTGTGCCGTTGAGCAACGGACAACAAAAACCCCGCCATTGCTGAAGGGGGGAAGTGTAGGGTTTTAATGGAAGATCGGCCAGCGCTGAAAGTACAACTTACATAACTTTAATAGAATTAAAAATATCAGCTGACGAGGCTTCTAAAGTTGCATAAATGATGCACGTTCCGATTTTGGATTTTAGTTCAAAAGAAGAACCTTCGGAATGATCTGGCATAACCGTTATTTCAATATAATCTCTATGCTTACTGCGAATCAAAAGCTGATCACCCTGGGACGGATCGAAATCATAAATGGTATTTTCATGTTTCTTCATTAGTCCGAATCTGTCAGCACCTGCTCAACCATTGTAGACATTGGAGCCTATCCCTGCCAAAAGCAAATCATCTCCTTGGCCTCCAATGAGAGTGTCATTGCCATGGTATCCGTAAAGCCTGTCGTTACCCAAGCCGCCGTCAAGGTGATCATCATTTTTACCAGCGTAAATTACATCATCTCCGCGTTCACCAAGGATTGTATCTTCACCATTGTATCCCCCACATCTTGTCGTCACCATGACCTCCGACAATCGTATTTTCAGTATCAATTCCACCATGAATGATGTCATTACCAATACCTCCCAAAAGGTAGTTCAATCCAGCATCGCTTCCTTGAATAAAATCATCACCCGCTCTCCCACTGATGCGCCAACTCTCTGGGCTTTCTTGTGGGGCAGCTAGCCAAGATCCAACAAGATCTCCAGTCAAAATATTCGTATGTTCTCCGTCCACTGCGTCCATTGAAATATAGGCATCTTGGTTTTGGATAAGGTTCTTTTGGGTTACATATTTCTAGAATCCTTTTAGACTCGTACGAACAACAAAATTAGTTTTTGCAACCTTGTTCTCCGGCTTAAATTTTTCGTCAAAGCTAATTTTGAAGCCTTTACCCAGTAGATATTTGAACACTTGCTATTTTTAAAATAAAACTACTTTAGCAATTACGGTTAAGAGACGGCAACCTGTGAGAGCGGGATACCGCTTGATTTCCGTGAACACAGCCCAGATGGCAACGCGCTCCCTCTGTTCGTTCTGAACTCTTCAGTTGTTTGCTCGCACCAATCGCACTACGCCCCATCGCTGAGACCAGGGGTGATAGTCGCCGTGACACCCAGTCCTTTGGTCCAGGGATAGGTGTGTACCTGCACTACTGCCAGATTATCTGCTTTCAAAAGAAGCAAGCCTCCACCTTGGTGAGGGTGGATCTGAGGCGAGAGCTTTTTGAAGCCGACGAATTCATCCATGGGCTTCCCGCCCTTGACGTAATCCACCATCACCTGGGCGTATTTCTCGTTGTTGGGGTCGGGAGCACACCAATGGATTATGAAGCAAGCCATCTAAAAACAGCTCAACACCATTCGATCTTTGCCTTAACTGCTGGGATCACTAGTAACCAAAGGAACATCAGGCTTGTCCTATGTATGGCGATACTTGAGTTGCTACCCGGAGATCCCAGCCAGAAATGGGGTGGCGCGCAAGATCTGCACTGAAAACAATCCATTCAAATAAGACCTGCCACATGTCCAAATCCAGAGACCTGATCAACGCCCACCTCTATCCAGTGCTTGCGACCTTCGCGGTGATCTATGGAGCCATTCAGATCGCTCCCATTGCGCAGCAGGCCCGTTCCTACAATGCATGTGTTCAGCAGGAACCAAACCTACGGGACTCAGCGGAAGCACAAAAATAATATTGAGCCAAAGTCTGCAGCCCGAAGAAGCATCTTTTGCAGTGGGTGGCTACGTCATCTCTAGCCTTTGCTGACAAACACTGTCTACGTCTGGTCTGCGAATAGAAAAACCCCGCCATTGCTGACGGGTTGATGAAGCGCTGGTGTTGTACTAGATGTCGTTACCACCAGGATCTGCGCTGCCGCTGAGGTTGTTGACCAGGAGGAAGTCATCGTGGTTAGTAAGACGAGAGTCAAGCCCTTTGGCTTCGGCATCATTCATGACGCCAGCATCAAGCCCCTGAAACAGGTTGATGGGCTCGATGACAAAGCGGTTATCGCTCCTGAGATCAAGACCGGCTTGCATTTCGTAGCCGAGGCTTCCTGGAGTGTCAATTAAATTCCCCAAATAGATGTCTGTTTCGGCTGTAATGTTTGAGTCACCTTTGTGGTCGGAAAACCACTTCTTTACCCGCTCCCACCAGCTGCCGCTCCCTTCTTGGTATTGATCATGAGTTATCTCGTTTCCACTTGAATCTTTATAAGTCGTCTCCCCATCTGAATTGATATACGCCTCATAACCATTATCGTGCTTCCATAGTTTGCCTGTTGTGTACCCATGTTCATTATACGTTGTGGTGATATCAACCGAATAAGGCCATGTTCCTTGGGTAGTGGTTTCAGTACTGTTTTGCACCACTTGGTCCTTGAGCAATTGCTGAATATTGCTTGACTGGGCCATGTAGGCTTTCTGTACATGGAAACTGACACCTATCAGCGGGTCAATATATGCCTGATTTCGATTGACATCGAGCAGATCATGCTGATGCTGAGGAACACCTTCGAGAAACTCTGGACCCGCATTGGGATCATAAAGTTCTGGGCCAGTACCGCCATTTGCCTGTATTGCCAGAACCCCGGAGGAGTTTTCATTCAACTCATCTGATCCTTCCATGCGATGAGGTTCTGATAGGCCTAGGCCTATTGAACCGTCGTGAAAGAAAGACTCTCCATCAATGGCATTGGTTTTGGGCATGAGGAAAATACCTGTTAATGGTGATTGTTGCTTTGGAGATATCTCTCCTCAGCTAACTCACCATCTCTGCAATCAACGACTCAAGCGATGACCCAGGTCATCCGCAGCTGTGATCTTGGTCACAGGTCCTCTAAAGCACTGCTAAGGCTGGGTTTCACAGGCTCACCCCCAAATGCCAAGCAATCAACCTGTCCTTTTCGTCTTCAGTCAGAAAAGGGGCAAGCCAGTCCAGAAGCAGCTCTTCCACTGCAGGCTTTCCAAGGTCCTGCACCCCGCCACGTAGCCACCTCTTGAAGCTGTCAGGGTCATTGGCCCTTAGCGCTGAGAGGAGTTCATTGAGCAACAGAACAATGAGGGGTTCGAGGGTCGTTGGTCAGTCGTGACGACCTGAACTATTCCCCGTTGTTCTCAGGCAACAAAAAACCCAGGGTGACAGAACGCGTCTAGCTCTGGTGACTTTTGTGTTGCTGCGCCAGTGACAAGGAGTTCCTCAACTTTGTTCCGAGGCACAGCTGAAAGTTTTGTTGCCTCAATCCATCTCAGTTCTGTTCACGAGATTGCTTCGCGGCCAGTCCGGCTTCAATGGCTGTTCCAATCGCCAGAGCGACCAGCCCGAGCAAGCCAATGAGTTGATTTTGGATTTGTTCGGCACCCTCCGCACCTTGTCCCAGCACTGCACCAAGTGCAAACCAGGTTGTCGCCAGAGCAGATGTAATCCAGTACGCCTTCCAGCGGCGCTGGTACAGGTACCCGGCGCCTATGCCCGGAATCACGTTCAAGGTGACGGCTACCCAGCCTGCTGATGCGGCGAGAATCTCTCTTTTCGTGGGTGCCATACGACCAGGTGTCTCGAAGCATTGTCGTGGGCGTCAACACCAACCGTGCGCCGCGCCCTTCCGGAACCTGATGTTCAAAAACCGTCTCAGTTCCTCAGCCATAGGGTCCGAAGCGCGTCGCACAGGCGGCTCCACACTGGGCACCCAAGGCGATGGCCTTCGCCAAAGACCAGCGCGCAGCAAGACCGGTGACCACCCCCGCCGCAAAGCTGTCACCGCAGCCATAGCTCTCGACCAATGGCCCGGGGAGGGGTGCAGGGTCGTAGCGACCGCCCGGAAGACTGAGTCCTCCCGCGGCACCTTCCGTGCGAATCAGCGTGTGGGGAGTTGGGTGCAACTGCTCCGGCTCCACGCGCTCACCCGGATCAAGGCCACTGCCAATCAGGGCGTCGAGGGACACCCTGGCCTCCTGCAGCACAGGCAAACGAACCCTCGGCGTCGCGGCTAGAACCGCAGCAGAACGGCAGGCTTTCAACAGAGGCGCATCAGCTGCCGTGACGAAGAGTCCGTCGCATTCGCCGAGAATCTCCCAGGGCAGGTGATCGTCGAGTGCTGGGGTCAGCCGCTCGCCTATCACTGTGATCGCCCTGTCCCCCTCGCCATCGACCAAGCTCAGGCCCCGCCGGGTTGGCACCTCCCTCCAGGCGACATGCACCTCAAGACCCAGATGCTCGAGCCGCTTGACGCAGGCTTCACCGACCGAATCGCGGCCTAGGGCCGTGAAGAACTGGACGGGCTGCTGCTGCAACCGCGCCATCTGAACAGCAACGACGGCACCACCACCAGCGGGTTCCTGAAGGGTCCGCAGGGCGTGACCGATGGTCCCGGGACGGGGCAATTGGTCCACTGCCAGAAATTCCACCCACTCGACATGGCCAACGACGGCCAAGCGCAGAGGCGGCAGGGAAGAGGCGGGAGACAAGGGCAGTCCCAGACGGCTGGAATCCCATCCTCTCTCGTGATTCTGCCTGGATCAGATTGATCGCTGCAGCTGCTCCGGCAGGCCGATCCCTCAGGGTGATCATCTCGACCGTCGTCGACGTCACCTTGCAAGTGAGCCATCTACCTTTGCAGAGCAGCTGGAAGCTGAAAATCAGGCAACGATCAGTACGTTAAGTAAGCCGCACTTAGCAGGGCGCACGATCAGTCTGCAATTGACAACTACTTTTCAGGATTTGGTGATGGGGGTGTCACCTTTTTCTGGTGTCAGTCGTGGTTCTAATCAGCGTTAATGAAGCAGCCTGATGTCTGCAAGGGGCAGTTACGCGGATGCCTTAAAGGATCTTCGTCCATATCTGACAGACGTCAAGAATAGAAACGGCTAGAACAAACTACGGATTGGGATCAATTGTCCAAATAGTGTTGTTTTTCGAAACTCGGATTGACCTTGGTTTAAAAACTGACCCTGACACTTTAATTGTGTTAAGTAGAGTTATTAGCATGGGTTATAGTGTTGTTAACGTCACTTTTGAAATGAAAGGTCGGGAGGAAGCCGCCAATACATCCTAAGGAATCAGTGCTGAACAAAGTCGGCAGAGGCTGCTGAAACGGGCTCGGCAGGACCGTGAAAACAGGTCTCAAGAGCCTGTAGGCCTAGCGGCATTCAAACAACAGCAACAGGCCATTGCGGCGGCTGGTTAAAAGCGTAAGCGCTTATCAGTCGCGGCTGGCGTTTGTATCGATAGGACGTATGATGAATCAATGAAAAAACTTTCAATCTGTACTTCCGTAACAGCCCTGCTGCTGGGCAGTTTGCATCCCCCAGTTTCAGCCCAGCTCAGCGGAAAAGAATTGCAGATTTACTTGTATGGTGTTTACATTGGATATGCTGCCGCAGAGTGCAACGCTTACCAGAAAGGAATGATTCCCAGGTCTATGGTCCTTGAAACATTTACGAATATTGGAACTGATAAAGAAATCGACGACACACATAAGCAGCTTGTCTTTAAAGTAATCCAAGAATTGGAGGACTCTCCAAAATGCCAAGCTCTCCTCAAGGAATGGGCAAGTTCCAGTGACTAACCAAGATTCAGTAGTCAACTACCGACATTCCCGTTGAGGGGTAGTTAAGCATTCTTGGCCGTGAGAGATCCGTTAGATTCGGGACTTTGAAGTGTTGGTACTTGACAATTTAGTAGTCAACCAAGGCGAATAAATCCCCATATCCTTCTGCAGCCTTTTCAGCCTCGCCAAAGGAATCGTAACCCCAGGCGAAGGAAACAGTGGTCGAATCAAATGGCAACGGCAAATTTTTACAGTTACTCTTTTTACCTTTGATGATCATTTGATTGGAGCTACTTTTGATTTTTTTAATTTTAGACGAGCAAAATTCATCTTCATCGTAAGGCTTATAACTGATGATGCTATCTCCATATTTTTTGAAATTCTTCTTATGCATCTTCGCCATTTCACCTGCATGTTCATGATTGATCACCAGATCGGCTTTCCCATTGCGCTTGGGCTTAACAAAAACGTCATCGTACGTTGCTGTAGATACGCTGGTGCTTATGTTTGTCGCTATGGAAAAAAATAAATTTTACTGTTATATCATAAAGATTTGAAGCAGGCAAAAGCATTTCTAACATTCAAACCAAACAACCCGGACGTCATGCCTGGGCCTTTGTTTATGGGATCGATTGATCAGACATGCAATGGAATGAAACGTCGTTGCAGTCGGTATTGTCTTGGCTGACTACGTAGCTTTGACAATTGCTCTTGAGACACCACACCCAAGAGTTAAATAGCTGACCTAACCACCTTTATTTGCCATGGTAGTCAATGCTGATTAACGCATTAATTGTCTGCCTTCATTGTTGACTAGTTCACGCGAACATACTTCTCCACGAAGCAATAACTCATGTTATACCTTCATGTCATTCAGCGTTTTGATTGATTTCATATTATAACCTTCCAACAGGCAGCAATCGTCATTGAGTTTGACAGGTGTCTCTGATCCGACGTGACTCATGATTTCGACACTGCACCAATTCCAACGGCAGGAGTCAGCCCAACCGGCAGCGTACGTCCTACTCGCAAGAGCAGGACAAAGGCAGCAGCAAAGGCAGTTGTAGCCTGGGTCATCCTAAGAGCTGCATGGATGGATTCATCTCTAGCTCTGATCAGCCAGCCCTGTCTATATCTGCTCTAAAAACACAAAAACCCCGCCATTCGATGACGGAGGGATGCCTTGAAAGCGTTTGAATCAGACAGCGCCAGATTTCAGCACTGATCTCTTACCCATTCAGCAACAGGTGACTTATCACTTAATTCCGCTGCCTTTCTCCAATCAGCACAAGCGCCTTCAAGGTCAGCTAATTTTTCTTTGTGGAGACCACGAACTCTGTATGCAAAAGCATTTTTGGAATCCAATATAATTACCTTATCAAGATCTTTTACGGCTCCTTGAATATTACCTAATTTCATCTTTGCTTGGCTTCGCACCAGATAGGCTCTGGCAAAATTGGGATCAATCTTTATCGCTTTGGTGGAATCTTTGACACTGCTTTTATATTGTCCTGTATTTAATTTTGACATAGCTCGAGCGTAGTATCCAGACCGATTCTGAGGATCTAATTTGATCATCTTACTGAAATCAGAAATTGCTCCTTCATAATCGCCTTTCTGAAACTTCTCTAATCCTGACTCATAAAGGCTCATTATGATTTGTGCTTGTGCCGTCTGCGTTGACAGCAACCCTGCACCAATTCCAATGGCAGGCGTCAGCCCAACCAGCAACGGGCGTCCTATTGGCAGGATCAGGGCCAACGCAGCAGCAAAGGCAGTTGTGACACGAGGCATCCTGAGGAGTGCATGGATGATTGATCTATAGCTCTGTTTAGCCAAACCTGCCTGTATCTGATCTACAAACACAGAAAGCCCGCCATTGTGACGGGATGGAGGTTTTGTTAAATCAACATCCAGAGCTTATTTCGTGCTGCAGAAATGAATCTTCAGAATTGGCTCCTCTATTGATCCAGCAATTTAGCTTTGACAAATCGCTTGGTATATCGGCTTATAGACAACATTATGCAAATAGGACTCATGATTCTTACCATAGATTGACAACTCCGATCCAAAATCATTTGATGTAAATACTTTCTCGTCTTCATCATAGAAGACACCGAGTGGACCCCAAGAACTTGAACTCATTCGCTTATTTGTACAATCAACTTCTAAATTTGTGGGCATACTCTCACTGCTTCCCTCGTATTCGTTAACGCACTCAGCTGGGTACCTCACCAGGCCCTGAGGATTCGGTGGAGACAGCCAAAAACCCAAGTCATCTTGGTTCTCAGAAGGCTGATCACTTATGACAATCAATGTACAAGGATAATTCTGCTCATAGTCGAATCCAAGTGTCCTAAAGGGAAAATCAACAGCCTGAACAGGGGAAGCCGCAAAAAAAGAAGCACCGACCGCAGTGGCAGCTGTGATTGCGCTGAAGGGTTTCATCTGATTCTTGTGATGTGTGAAGCTCTCGCCCCGGCAACACAGAATGGCTTCTCGCCTCGACTGTGTCATCACCTGTACCAGGGATTTTGAGGTATAGATATTCTCCTATCTGGCGGCACTCCTCTGACCACCAAAACCCCGCCATTGCAGACGGAGGGAGTGTGTGTGAGGTTTTGTCGGAAGATCGATCAGCATAATCAAACTGCCCAGTCTTCACCTCGCGGGTTTTGTATAGCTTTCAGCCGCTCTGCTTTGGCATCAGGCTTCCCAACTCACAATCCAGCAATAATTAGCGGCAAGTCGTATTGCCAAAAATGTCTCTCGCTCATTAGCCCAGCCGCATGGTTGAGCAGGAAGAATCGCTCAAGCTCCATGGTAACAACAGATACTCGGATTAAGCGTTAAAAAGAATCTCTCATGCCAGCCCAAAAATGGGCTATCAACGATCACGTTTGAAATCAATGCGATGAAATGGCTGCTCTCGAAACTTGGTTTGCTCAGACAGGGCAAGAAAACCCAGGTCCTGAAGCAAGATCTCTCGTTTTTGAAGACCTCGGTTTGCTCCAATGCCATCGCGTGCCAATGGGGCCTTAGGAAGCAAACTCAGGTCTTGCTGAGCCAAAGTAAAGAAGCAGCGTTGATGATCAGAATCAGAGATGCGTCCGGTGATGGCACTGTTGCTACAAAGGTGGTGGAACTCGGCCCCAACGCAACAAAAGCACAGATTGATATACCATTTACAAGCGGCCGGGTTCTTCTTGAGCTTGGTTATCGAACTGTTGGAGGTGACTTTATTACGCTTGAGTATTCATTCGTTGACCTTGGCCCAAAAATAATTGTGCAGCCAGAGTTAGCCAACTGGTTTAGTAAGGAATCGGAGAATATTCACCAGGAAATGTACGATTTAGCGACCAAAGGGAAAGCCCTTGGTGGGTCCGAGCTCATGCCTATCGGCCGGTAATCCTGATGGTCACGCGGCATGTCTCGCCTGTTGAGGCTTTGCGTGTGGCGTTGTGGGTCAGACGTAACTGTCTGAAGTGTTCCACTCTTTTCTCAAGTAATAACAAACCCCGCCATCCGCTCGGAATCCGCCTTGTTCATCTGGCAGCCGAAAGTGGTGATCCAGTAACTGCCACGGTTAGAGGAAGCTGCTGGGGCTCCAGGCAGTGGTTTCGTTAACGGTGAAACTGTCATGGGATCAGTCTCGGACATTGGCCCGCCCAAGCTCATCGCTGCTTTAGAAGGCTGAGCTGTTGATTGGCGCGATCCACCTTGCGTGCCAGGTCGCGGTGGAGGGCCAAGATGATGTCGATCGCAACGTCCGGCTCCTCGTGCTGAAGCTGTTCGAAGGTGTCGCGGTGCAGCACAAGGCAGGTGCTGTCCTCATCCGCCACGAGGTCGGCGGTGCGGGGCAGGTTGTTGAGGAAGGCAATTTCACCGATGCATACACCTGAGCTGAACGTGGCGAAGCGGATCCGTTTGCTTCTTGTCGAACTCTCGATTCCTGCACTGATAAGGCCGGTCTCCACCAAAAAGAGTTCGGACCCTGCATCACCTTTGCGGCACAGCAGATCGTTGGTGTTGTAGTGGCGTCGCTCCAGCAGCGGCATCAAACGAGTCCTGGTTTGCTCGCCGAGGTCTGCCAACAGGGTGATGGAGTTGTGGGGGAGTCGTTCGCCAACCTGCGTGCGGTGCAACTGCTCCAGGAGGCGGTTCTCGACCGTTTCAAGTGCCCTATCAAGGCTTTCGAACCAGCCCGCGGCTTCGCTTTCCTCCGTTGGCCAGAAATTTTTGAGGTGTTCTCCTCGACATGCCAGGCAACAAATTCCTTGCTTCTGCAGATTGCTGAGGGCATCGCGAAGCAATTGGACACTGACTTCCGGTAACGCCAACACCTGAGCCAGGTCGAGCACGACGAACGACTCATTCGTCGTGCTGCCTTCGAGGTGGGCCAGCAGTTCTTCCACGGCTGCAAAGTCAAGAACCCCTTGCACCTGCAGCACCTTGATCCGCTCGCCGTGTTCTTTCAGGAGATCGAAATCGACTTTGCTTCGCCAGCGGCGCGAATAGCGCTTTTGGCCACTGGTGGAGGAACGAATGACCATTCCTCCACGATTGGGCTGGTCAAAGAGGTGCAGCTCGAGTCGTTTCGACAGCTCCTCACAAACAGCGATGCCCCGGCAGGAGTTGCCGTAGGTATCCAGGGGCGGTGAGTACACAGCGATGCCAAGGCGCCCTGGCACGACGGCCATCACGCCACCACCGACACCGCTCTTCGCAGGCATGCCCACGTTGTAGAGCCACTGGCCTGTGTAGTCGTACATGCCGCAGCTGCCCATCACCGCGAGGACATCGGTGTTGCACATGGCATCGAGCCCCACCACGTTCGTGATGGGATTTCGCCCTTGGCAGGCAAGAGTGGCCGCCATGACAGCAAGATCGCGGCAGCTCACAGACACGGAGCACTCTCGGAAATACAGATCCAGCGCTTGCTCAGGTGAGGATGTGATCACATCAGAGTTGCGCAGCAGGTATCCGATCGCCCGGTTTCGGTGTCCGGTGTCCCGCTCGGAGCGGAACACGTCTTCGTCAACAGAGAGGCGTTTGGGTGTGCCAGCCATATCGGAGAGGAAATCCAGCAAGAGCGATTCCGCTCGTTCGGGATCGTGGGCCCAGATCAGGGCAGTGGTGGCAATGGCGCCGGCGTTGATCATCGGGTTCCGGGGAATTCCTGTGACCGGATGAAGGCTGATGGCGTTGAAGGCATCGCCAGAGGGCTCAACTCCTACCTTCGCGAGCATGTGATCTGAGGAGAGGAGCTTCAGGGCCAGCCCAAACGCGAATGGTTTGGAGATCGACTGAATCGTGAAGTCCTTCGCTGTATCCCCCACTTGCTAAAGGCGACCATCGGTGGTGGCGATGACGATGCCGAAATCGTCGGGATTGGCCTTGGCTAACTCAGGGATGTAGTCAGCTGGCCGACCTTCGCGAAGATCTCTAAAGCGTGCATAAACATCCTCCAAGATTTGCTGAATTGCCGAGGAGTTCACCACGCGGTTTCCCATGGATGTGGGGGAGACTGAAAAGGGGTTTGATTGATCCCACTGCTAAAACTGTGGCAGATCTCTCTCTTCTGTTACTGATTGGCTGGCTGCATGTTGCCCATGCCATCCGAAATGGCTGGCCAGACTTCTCCGATGCCCCTGTACCGCCCCAATCCCAACGATCAACCTGTGAGTGCAGGGGGTGAGGGTTGGCTTGTGAATTCCGATCAGAACAAAGTTGTTCAGTTCAAACCCGACGTCCCAACGGCTTATACGGAGTGGGTGATCTTGCGGACGTTTCACTGGCGACCACCCGACTACCCAATCCCGCAGACGAGGCGGCGGATGCTGCGCCATAACGCCATCGAAGCCTGGGAGACGATGCTCAAGACGGGCTGGGAACGGTGTTCACCACCGGTGCGTTAGTCACCCCCCAGCATCAAGATCAAGAATGAACAACATCCTGTTCGTAATTACTTTCCTATCAATTGCTAATCATGCGATATCGATACCGCTTGTTCCGGCACCATGCGCTTCATACGCAAGATCATTTCATAGCGTGGTGGATCAATTGAAAAGATTTAATGGAATGGCATTAACCTATCCAGGGCCAGAAGCAGAACGCAATCGATTGAGATTTTATCAACAAATGAAGAAAAGATTAGCGCCTTTAATATCTTGCCTTGCTGATCACAAGAGCGACACCTTAAAATATTACCAAGACGTTAACGACATGACGGAAGCTCTGATCGAGACGTTCCCCAGCAATTAGTTGTTTTGTCTTGAACTAGCGATCGATGCTATTATCAACGAAAACAGTTGATCAAGCGGCTATGAAATATGGGTTAATGATTACCGCTTCGGCGACTTTATTGTTGATGGGCACGATTTCCAAAGCAGGGATCTGCCAGAGCTACGAGGCGGCGTATAACGTTGATGTCTATGTCGGTGAGGGAATGGATTTGCAATCAGCCATACGTTCTATTGTTGAGGAAGAGTACAGTGATGGATCAGAGCAATGCTGGAAATCAATCAAGAAAGAAATCAGACGGATGCCTGAGATTTTCCCGGAAGCCTACAAAGCGATTTACAAAAAAATGCCTCGCTGATAAAATGTGTGTGTGTAAATATCCGGCTGCTTCATTGCATTAATCAGGTAATCCAACCCACCAGCCTGTCCTTCTCTTCTTCAGACAGAAACGGGGCAAGCCAGTTCAGCAGCAGTTCTTCCACTTCAGGCTTACCAAGGTCCTGCACCCCCCGCCACAAAGCCAACTCTTGAAGGCGTCAGGATCGTTGGCGCACAGTGCTGAGATGAGTTCATTCAGCAGGAACAGTGCGATGCGGGTTTCGAAGGTCATGGGTTAGACGTGACTTCCATGAGTGTTCCCCGCTGTTGAACTGTTGAACCACGGGCAAAACTCACCGAACGGCAAAGCAACATGCTGTCGTTGGTTGAAGAGCACTGGTTGCGCACCAGCAAGGCCATTGAGCCAGGAGAGGTTGCCAAGGCAATGGCTCCAGAGCTGGGGGACAACGCCCGTCAAAAGGCGCTGCAGGTGCTTGATGCGTTGGCCAACAAAGGGATAGTGGAGAAGCAGACCCGCTCAGACCACAAACGCAGAAAGGTCGTTTCCTTTCAACCGCTGAAAAGCAGGGGGGTGTGCCTGACGTCTTTCAAGGCTTTCGACTCTTTCGTATTGCATAGCCAACTGTTGAACCTCTTCTTTTCAAAGCTGTTCAGCACTGGGTAGAAAGCATCGAAAGGGTTGAAAGCCCCCCTCAGACACACAGGGCCTTGAAAGGTGAGACACTGCACCTAGAGGGGTGTGATCTTGCAGGTATCTTGGGCAGCACAGCTTGCTCGAATAAAAAACACATTTTGCAGTTTGAATGCATTAAGTTCAATCTTTGAGACTGAGTTGTTTGGTTTCGATCAGTTCCCAACAAACTTTTCAAGATTGCTGCACTTAGTCCATGCTGCTGGTGGATTCATGGGATTTCCTCTGCCATCAAAGAGCTTGAAAAAACACCACCCATTTTTCTCTTCAATTGGTGGTGTTTGAATTAGAGATTGCTTAACGTAAATTTGATCTCCATTTGGTTTGGTATAATATTTTGTGCCATTCTTTGTCGTGTAAACAGCCGCATAGGCTTGGATTGAACCAACGACCAAGGATATTAACAACAATGCAATCTTCATGGGGACAATAGTTTTGCTAATGATCTATCAAAACTAGCATTGAAGGCTGATTTATGGGGTTAGTCAGACTATTGAAGTAATAAAGAACCCCTGTCAATGCAGAGGCTTTGAGGGCGTAGGCTACAATTAATGCGCTGTAAGGTCATTGTAACAAGACCAGAAGGGTTATTAACCGGCAGAAGTACACACGAAGCAGCCACCCGTCTCACCCAAAAGCCGCCAGCTGCAGCTTCCAGCTCCTTGTCTGACAATTCAACCGTTGACGATTGCATTGATTGAATGTCTTCTGCGGTTATTGAAAACCCTGCTTCTTTTATCAATTTCAGTAACAGCTTCAGGGGAGGCTGCTGCTTTGAGCTTTTCCTGAAGGCTGGTGTCAGCTTTGACCTTCTCTAGAAAGGCTTTGAGTTGCTCTTCTGACATTGGTGATGGAGGGTGTATGAGCTGTTGATAGCAATATCAGTGGTCAGGTGGTGTTCCGTGATGAACAAATCACCTCGCATCAAAAGCCCCGTCATTGCTGACGGGGTGGCGTGTGTGAGGTTTTGTCGGGAGATCGATCAGCACAATCAAACTGCCCTGTCTTTCCTTTGCAGGTTTTGTATGACTTTCAGCTGACTACTCATTCAACATCAGGCTTCCCGACAAGAAGACTGAAAAGTGGTAACCGACATCAATAAAGCAGTTCAAAGCGAGAATGACAGGGAATCAGGATATATCGCGGGAAAAGCATACTACAACATTAGGATTCTTTGGAATTATTGATTAATAGAAATGAAAAAAATTAAATTCGACGAGATGATTAGTTCGAGGAAATGGATCGATGATATGAAAGCAGTTGTTGGGGAAGATCGGACCATCGAGATCTATATCTCGCCAGGTGGGGATCGAATGAATCCTTACAATCCTGAGACCGATGAATGGGAGGAATCACGGTCGAAGAAGCCGGCAAAGTGGCAATATCGCACAATGCGAGAAACATTCCAGCAGGTTAATGATGCTTTTGGTGTAACGATCAAACAAACAAATAGAGAAAGGTCTGCGGATCTCAGAATTGCTTTAACAACACTGGATGATAACTGGTCATTAAATGGCGACTGGAGCGATGGAGGTGACTATATTGAAATTTACATGGTGTACGAACAGCCAGAAGGCAAGAGGGGGCGACATTCAAAGTCTCAAATGCAAGATTGGAAGCATATATTTACCCATGAGATAGGTCATCTTCTTGGACTGGAGCATCCATGGGACAAGGACGATGGAGACCATGCGGTAAAAAATGAGAACGAGGTGACAGTTGATACGCTCATGGGCTACAGCAGCTATGATTCCTTTGGCAACCTAAAAGTCTGGTTCCAGGATATAGACATAAAATCCTTAATCAGAATTTGGGGCAAATCTAAACAGCCTGATAAAGAGTTATTGAGAGCACCACAGTTCATCATAGGAGATGCAAAAGATGACAGGTTAATTGGATTTAAAAGAAAACAGTCAGTGCTAATCAGTCTTGAGGGAAACGACATTTTATCTGGTGGAAAGCTTGGTGATTTACTTGATGGTGGTAATGGCAATGACATTTTGACGGGCAACGCAGGGCGGGACATATTCAGATTGTCTAGAGGCAAAGATGTCATTACAGACTTTGATTCAAGACAGGACGGAATTCAGATTGGCTTCGACCTCGAACCTTACACAATCTTGAAAGAAGGATTAGACGTAAGGGTGGATCATCAGCATGGCTCGACACTCATCACAAGGGCGCTCGTAGATGAAGTAGAAAATGCAATGACTTATATAAACTGGGACTAACTATTCAAATGCGAGAGTTTTTCTGAGTCGTCAAATTAAATTACTTCTATACTCCTATTGCTTTTATCGCATCTACACATCCTTATGATGCTTTGGTATTGCATGTAGGTTTTTTGGGAGATCGATCAGCACAATCAAACTGCCCTGTCTTCCCCTTGCGGGTTTTGTATAACTTTCAGCCGCTTTTCGATGGCTTCAGTCGTCCCGACAAACTGTTACCAAGGGCTGAAACAACTCATTGTTGCACCATCCTGGCGTCGCATTTGTAATCGCGCTCCACGATGTTCATTCAAATCCCAAGCATTTCCGCCATCGTCGCGAAAAGATCCATTGGACATTCGTATGAAATTTGTTCTACCCCCATCTCCCCACTCAATCCAAATGTTGCCCATGGCTCCCATGAACTACCGCAGACTGAACGATGGTTTTTCCGGAAGTCTCTGTAAACGTGCAGTTTCCTTTGGCTTCTGCAGAGCCGGAAGCAACGAATGATGCACCGAGTACAACAGCGGCAGCAATCGAAGTGAAGAGTTTCATTTGAAAATTGTGTTTTGTGGGGCTCATCCCCTCGGAGGCATGCACCATCACTCTTCTGCTTTCAGGGCTTTCAGGGCTTTCAGGGCTTTCAGGGCATATCGCCTTACAGAGGTTGTTGCAAATTTTTCACTCCCCCAAACAAGGATGATATGCGGGCTGATCATCTGACGATCGCGTGGTGCTGCGCCTGAATGGCTGAACACGATCTGACCGCTGCCATCGCAACGATGGGCGGGGCGCTGCACCTGCTCCAGCGGGATCTGATCTTGGAGTCCGCAAGGGTGGATTTAGAGCAAAACCGCTTTGCCTCTCCGTTCTTGCTCTAGCTTTTGCTCTACTCGGGGAGTCCCACTTGGTGAAAACCTAGTGGAGCCAAGGAGACTCGAACTCCTGACCCCCTGCATGCCATGCAGGTGCTCTACCAGCTGAGCTATGGCCCCATGAACGCCGGTGATGCCATCAGGCTCGTGCCGCCGTCGTGTAGGACTTTACACCGCAGCTCCCGTCACACCTGACGCCATACCGCCACGAGACGCCCTTGAACCTGAACCTGATCAGCAGGGATCTCCAATGGTTCGTAGGCAGGGTTCGCAGCTTCAAGACGCACGACAGCCCCGTCGCGATGGAAGTGTTTCAACGTTGTCCCACTGCCAGGAACCAGGGCACTCACCACCGTTCCAGGCCGCAGCCTGGATGGATCAAGCACGGGCTCCATCAGCACCACATCGCCATCGGCGATGTGGGCATCCACCATCGAGTCGCCATTCACGGTGAGAGCGAAGAGTCCACGCGTTTCCAGCACCGACCCGAGATCAAGACGCTCCTCCACATCGTCGAAGGTTTCCACCAGACCGCCCGCAGCAACAGCGCCCAGAACAGGAATCCCACCTCCAACAATTCCCCCGAGCAGTTGCAGCGTCCTTGCCTGTCCTTCCTGCCAGGTGATCCAGCCTTTCTGCTGCAGATGGCGCAGTCGGCTCTGAATCGGGGCCGGTGATCGCAGGCCCATGGCCTGCATCATCTGGCGGATTGAGGGGCTGTGGTGATAGGTACCGATGTAATCCGCCAGCCAGTCATAAAGCTCCTGCTGCGCAGGGGTCAGAGAATCGGGCCCAGAGCCTGTCACCGGAAGAACAAACGATCGTCAATACATTTGTACCGATCATCATTCCCCGCCGCAACCTTGAGAACAAACACTCCCTTGATTGGTGCTGCTCTGTGACCTTTAACAGGTGAAATCAGATCCTGATCCATGAACACAACAGCGGATCACAACGCCACATTCGACGTGATTCCAACCGATGACGGAATGGGGTACATGGTTCGGCTCTGCCGAAACGGAAACTGCTCACAGGCTTTCATCTCATCCATGCACCTGGTGGACTCGAAGCGGCCACAGCTGGAGAACAGCCTCTCAGACTGACTCAGCGTTGCGAGGGCTCATAAACCACCCATGACCGCTGCCAACAGCGCCTGCTGGACATGCAACCGGTTCTCTGCCTGATCAAAGATCCGGCTTGCCGCGCTCTCCATGACTTCGGCAGTGATCTCCTCGCCGCGATGGGCAGGCAGACAGTGCAGAACGATGGCTCCTTTGGCCGCCTGATCCATCAGCGCCTGATCGACGGAGAACCCCTCGAAGGCCTGCTCACGCTCTTTCTGCTCCTGCTCCTGCCCCATCGAGGCCCAGACATCGGTGTACACGGCCTGAGCGCCACGAACAGCCTCGGAGGGATCCGCCATCACATCGATCTGGGCACCCTGCTGCGCCAGAGAACGAGCCTGCTCGAGCACGCCTGGCAGAGGCTCAAATCCCTCTGGGCAGCCGATCCGCACATTCACGCCGAGCACAGCACCGCAAAGCATCAGGGAATGGGCAACGTTGTTGCCATCTCCGATGTAGGCGAGCGTCTGACCGGCCAGGTCGCCGTGGCTTTCCTGCATGGTGAGGAAGTCTGCGAGGGCCTGACAGGGATGTTCCAGGTCTGTGAGGGCATTGATCACCGGTACCGTGGCCCAGTGGGCGTAGTCAACGATTTCCTGCTGGGCGAAGGTACGCACCGCCAGCACATCGCAGTAACGACTAAGCACGCGCGCGGTGTCCTGCAACGGCTCACCACGCCCAAGCTGCGTCACGCCGGGCTGGAGATCAACCGTCTGCCCTCCCAAACGGGCCATCGCCACCTGGAAACTCACTCTGGTTCGCGTTGACGCCTTGCTGAAGATCAGCCCCAGCGCGCGGTTGCCTAGTTCGATGCGGCGATCACCACACTTCAGCTGGTGGGCCAAATCAATCAGTCCGTGGGTCTGATCCGCGGAGCAGTCAGCGGATGAGAGGTAGTCACGGCCGCTCAGGGCGGTCAGTGCAGCTGCAACGCCTGTGGCCATGCCAGCGCTCTAAAGGAGCTTTATCGGAGATGGAAGGGCTTGACGTCAAGTGCCATCAAGCCTCGACAGTGTTCGGCAGGACACTGGCCTCCAGCATCTGCTTGAGATCATCCCCTTCGATCACCTCCTTCTCAAGGATCTTTTGGGCGATGGTTTCAAGCAAACCATGGTTCTGGCGCAGGATCTCAAGAGCATCGTCGTGGGCCTTGTCCACCAGACCACGCACTTCCTTGTCGATCGCCTGAGCGGTGGCATCACTGACGGAGCGGCGGGGGTTGTTGCCCTGGCCGAGGAAGCGGTTGCCGCCCTGCTTGTCGTAGGCCAACGGGCCCAGGGTGTCACTCATTCCATAGGTCCCCACCATCTGCTCAGCCAGGTCGGTGGCCCTCTGGAGATCGTTCGCCGCCCCGGTTGTGATCTTGCCGAACACGATCTCCTCAGCGGATCGACCACCCAGCAAGGTGGCGATCTGACCCTGAAGCTCCTCCTTGGAATTCAGGAAACGCTCTTCCGTGGGGAGTTGCAGGGTGTAGCCAAGTGCGCTCATCCCCCGAGGGACGATAGAGATCTTGGCCACCTTGCTGCCGCCGGGCATGAGATGGCCCACGATCGCGTGGCCCACTTCGTGATATGCAACGACTTTTTTCTCGTCGTCCTGCAGGACGCGACTCTTTTTCTCGAGACCCGCCACAACGCGCTCGATCGCCTCGCTCAGATCCTGCTGCTCGACGCTTGTGCGGTGCGCCCGGGCGGCCAGCAATGCGGCTTCATTGACCAGATTGGCAAGATCAGCTCCTGCGAAGCCGCTGGTGGCCTGGGCAACGCTGTCGAGATCGACGGCGTCAGCGAGTTTCACCTTGCCGGCGTAGATCTCAAGGATGGTCTTGCGGCCTGAGAGATCTGGACGGTCCACAAGGACCTGACGGTCAAAACGACCCGGGCGCAGCAGGGCCGCATCCAGCACCTCAGGCTGGTTGGTGGCCGCCAGAACGATCACGGGTTTGTCCTGTGCGGTGAAACCGTCCATCTCGGTGAGCAGCTGGTTGAGGGTCTGCTCCCGCTCGTCATTGCCTCCAACGACGCCCATGGAGCCCGAACGGCTCTTGCCGATGGCATCGAGTTCATCGATGAAGATGATGCAGGGCGCCTTTTTCTTCGCTTCTTCGAAAAGGTCGCGAACGCGAGCAGCACCGGCACCCACGAAGAGTTCAACGAATTCCGATCCGGAGATGATGAAGAACGGCACCTCGGCTTCACCGGCGACGGCCTTGGACAGCAGGGTCTTGCCGGTGCCGGGAGGGCCAACCAGCAGGACACCTTTCGGGATGCGTGCACCAATTTCCGCGTAGCGCTCTGGCGTTTTGAGAAAATCCACGATCTCCGTGAGCTCCTGCTTGGCCTCATCAACACCGGCCACATCTGCAAAGGTGACCCTCGACTCTTCATCGGGGACGTAAACCTTGGCTTTGCTCTTGGTGAAACTCAGAGCTCCCTGAGCACCTCCCCCCATCGATCGGCGAGCGAAGAACTGCAGCACAAGGATGAAGATCAGCGGGGGCACGACCCAGCTGAGGATCGTGGTGAAGATATTGGGCTTCTTCGGAGGTGCTGCTGCGAACTCAACACCCTTGGTCTCCAGACGCTGGGGCAGATCCATGTCGAAAATCGGCGTTGTCGCCAGCACCGGAGGCGCTCCTTCCTCAGGCTCAGCCAACTCGTAGCGGATCTGCTCCTGGGTGATGTAGGCGCGCTTGACCGCTCCGTCGTTCACCTGATCGATGAAGAGCGAGTACGGAACCCGCGGAACCTGCGCCGCAGGATTAGGAATGAAGCTGCTGGCCAGGAGCAGCACTCCGAACCCGATCAGCACGAGATTGATGATGCTGAATCGACGGTTCGGGCGATTGTCGTCCTGACGGATCGGCATGGCTGCAGACAGGTATCCGATCACGCTACGAGGGATCTTCAGCCGACAACGGGTGGGAGAACCGAACGGTCGGTCATCAGCCGAAATCAACGCCGAATGAAGGCATCGAAGGCAACGGACATCCGGGAGGCACGAGACATGCAGCAGGACCGACGCGGACAGGAGTCTCGAGAAACGGTCTGTCGGTCAGCAGGGAAACAGCACGATCGATATCCGCTGGAGCGTGCCGAAAGGCTTCATTCCAGTCGTGCTGGCCGTTCATCTCCTCGCAAAGGAACCAGAACCGCGCTCTGAAAGGCTCATAAGTCGAGAACCAACGGGATGGAGACGACAAATCGAATCGACCACACAGCAGCAGAACCCGATGAGATGATTCCGGGTTCAAAAACAACTGATAGGCCGCTGATCCGATCGCTGCGAGAACAACATCTGTCCTGATGTCGAGCAGTCTCTGGTGAAGCCCGATCACACCCAATTCTTCTGGAAAAAGTTGCACATAGTCATGTCGAGTAGGGCTGTTATGGAGTTCAGACTCATTGATCCAGCGACGATGATCAGGATGTTTCTGACGACTCAGAACCGCCACTTTGATGTCTCCAGACTGTCGGCTCTGCAAGAAACGTTCTGGCCGCTTGGAGAGATTGGTCAACAATCCAGCAGCCAAGGAAGGCTGAAGCCGAATCAGTCGAGAACGAATGCCAGCGGATTGAATCGTTGCCCTCGGCAATCGATGGCTTGACAGCGCAAAGGAATCCATGCTCCTGATCCAACCGACCAGACTGCTCAACCCCGCTGTCTGGAGAAGCTGAAGAGCCCAGACCGGAAGAGAGAGGCTCGTCAGAACAGGAATCCTCAGCCTTTGGGCAACAAGCATTAAGGGGAGAAGCTCAATTACAAAATGACCAAAATGCGTCGTGGAGTACTCATTAAATGGACGCACCGGAACCAGCAATGTCTGCGTCCTGTTGACTTGAGGGATAGGAGGTGAAATATCAGGCCAACATAGATCAAGGAATCCCGAATTATCTGGATCTAATCTGAAAAATGGCGCCTGCGAATCTTTGCCATAAAAGTGATGCAATTCTCTCCGATCGCGCTGGCACAGCCAGATCCAGTTCCGATATGAATTCAGCGAAAAATTTTTATCCTCCTGACCACCGAACCAATTCCAACGGAGCACCGTCAAATCGCAGGGATCGCTGAGGGCGATCAGACCATCATTCGTGTGAAGAACACCAGGAACCTTCTGCAACCAGACCGGAGCAAGACCGGTGAACTCGGGCACGATCCTCCAGCGCCTTGGCAGGGAGGCCAGCGTGCTGTTGTGGGATTCACTGAGAGGATTCAAGATTGCCTGACGTCACTCATGAGGATCTCAATCTGAGATCCTGCTCGACTCATGTGCGGTCGCTTCTGCCTGGACACGCCTGCGGCTGAACTGATCAGCCAGCTCAGGCCATGGCTGGACCATGACGATGCGGATTGGCTCAACCATTACGCAGCCCGATCGCTGATCCGCCCCCAGGAACCGGTGCTGATTCTGCGTCAGGAGCACGGACGAGCCCGGATCGCCCATGTGCTCTGGGGCCTGATGCCAGGCTGGGTCAAGGACCCAACGCAGGGACCAAGGCCATTCAATGCCCGTGCGGAAACGCTCTCGGAGAAGGCCAGTTTTCGCGGTCCATGGCGCCATCACCGCTGTCTGATCCCCTGCAGCAGCTATCTCGAAAAAGACCACCGGATTCAGCGGCTCGATCAGCAACTTTTCTGGCTGGGCGGGATCTGGGATCGCTGGATCGGGTCCGATGGCAGCGAAGTGGAAACGTGCTGTGTGATCACCACCGAGGCCAATCCTCTGGTGCAGCCAGTTCACAACCGCATGCCTGTGATCATTCCCAATGGGCTCGAAGAGGCGTGGCTTGAGCCCGGAGATGCCATGCACCGACAGGCGCTTGAGCCCTTGCTGGAACCGGGGGACAGCCAGGGATGGACGCGCACGCTGATCGCCCGTCAGGCAGGGTCAGCATCCAGCCAACAGCTGGCTCTGGAAGGGATTGCACCGTTCAATCCTTGACAGGCCTGGTGGATTCCAGACCCTTAAGGAGTTGTGTTCAGGTCGCTGCGGGTGATCGAGTCAAGACCTCCTCGCCCTCAAAGCAGCGGCCAGTTGAAGCTGCTCCTGTTGCTGACAATGTTGCTTGTGGGTGGACTCGCCTTTCCGTCCCTCATTCGCTACAAATTTTTGATGTATTCACTCATCGCCCTGCTGTTGACGCAGGTGATGGTGCGTGATGTTGACACCCATGCCTGGGCCAACTTCGTCTATCGATTGCTGGGCGCCGTTGCCGTCGTTGCCATGTGGCTGTGGCTTCTGACGCCCCTCGATCTGATGTACAGCGGCGTGCCGCTGGCTCTCAGTTGGGGGGTGCTTGTGGCCTGGAGCATTCGCCGACTGATCATGCAGATCTCGCGAGAACCCGTCATCAATGAGGCGATGCTGATGGGAGCCGTCGCTGGTTATCTACATCTCGGCCTGACAGCCGCACTGATCATGAGCGCGGTGGAAACAATCGAGCCGGGCAGTTTCGCTCCTCTCGAACTGTCAGCGGAGTACATGATCGGGGGCTCGGTCAATGTGCTCGCCGTTGGTGATGTGTTCACCCAGATCACGTACTTCGCCTTTGTTTGTCTGACAACGCTGGGATTCGGCGACATCACGCCGATGCTGCCGATGGCACGCACAATCAGCGTCGCCACAAGCATCGTTGGACCGCTTTATCTCGCAATCGTTCTGGGGATTTTGATTGGACGTTTCGTCAGCAGCAGCAGCCGCGATTAGTTGAGCAGCCGGCCTTGAATCAACCAGTCGCTGTCGAGAGCACGGCAACTGATTGACTCCAGTTCACTGACCTCATCCATCCGCTCAAAGCCAAGGTCGGCCAGAGGCGTTCGAGCAGCCGCTCCACCGAGCAGCTTGGGTGCCACCACAGCTGCCAATTCCTGAACGCAGCCCTGGCGTAGTGCTGCCGCGGCCAACGTCGGCCCGCATTCCCACAGCACCCGGTTGCAGCCTCGACGAGCCAGTGCGCGCATCAGGTGCAGCGGATCACACACATCAAGCGGAAGGGGGTCCGCTCCGGGGGGCAGCTGTCGATCAGATGCTTCCGGTCCGTGGGCCACCAGCGTTGGCGCCACCGTTGCATCCCAGATCTGCGCGTTGGACGGCAGGTCGAGGCTGCGGCTGAGCACCACGCGCAGAGGCTCCGGTGTTCGTTTCCCGCGGCTGGTCAGAAGAGGATCGTCTTGGCGAACGGTCCCGCCACCCACAATCACGGCATCGCATCCGCTCCGCAGCTGATGCACCCAGCGGCGGGACTTGGAACTCGAAATCCACTGACTGGCTCCGCTCGGCAAAGCCGTGCGTCCATCAAGACTCATGGCCCACTTGAGGACACCCCAGGGGCGACCGGTCGTCACGCGGTGCAGAAAGGTTCGGTTCTGCTCAGCAGCCAGATCCCGCAGAACACCGGTGATGACCTCGACACCAGCCGATCTCAAACAGTCAATTCCGGCTCCAGAGACCCTTGGATCCGGATCCTGCAGGGCCACCACCACCCGTTGCACCCCTGCCTGGATCACCGCTTCGGTGCAAGGCGGAGTACGGCCGTGATGGCAACAGGGCTCGAGCGTGACCACCAAAGTGCCGCCCTTGGCACGTGCACCTGCCTGTACGAGAGCGCCGACTTCCGCATGGGGATCGCCAGCACGAGCGTGAAATCCCTCGCCGACAAGCTCTCCACGGGCATCCAGCACGACAGCACCCACCTGAGGATTGGGACTGGTCTGGCCATCCGCAAGGGCCGCCAGCTGCAGGGCCCGACGCATCCAGTGCTCCCACATCAACTCAACGGCATCTCCTGCAAGGCCCGCCATTCACCGACAACAAAAGGCGGAACCGGTAGTTCAGTGAACACTCCTGGCAGAACGAGGCGCAATGGCCTGTTGTTGCTGAGATCGTTGAGCAAGGGATCCAGGGCGAATTCAGCTGCAGCCTCACGACCATCACGGGCCAAAGCGGGGTTATCGAGAGTGATATCGGTCAATTCCCATTCGCGGCGTCCCGCCAACACGGCAAGACCTGTTGGGTGATCGAGCCGCACCTTGCCCGGATAGCCAACGATGCGCAGCACCACAGGTTGACCTGGAGGGCCTTCGCGGTAAGCGACCGCCTGCCAGCTGTCGTAGTCGAGATCCCGCAGACTCTCAAGACTGCGCACCATCGCCGTACCAGCTTCGTTTTCGTGTTGATGAATCTGCCCCCAGGCCACGGCGGGGGTGAGCAGCAACATCAGAACAGCAACGAAGCAACTGCAGACCAGACGACGCATGAATCTGTCCATCAAGGGTCCAGCGTATGCAACAAGTCCCTGTCCGGAGAGGGAAACCGAATATCTCCTGAGTGGGTACGACCGACTTGTGCGGCTGCATCATCTCTCGACAACACAACCCAAGCTGATGACAGGCGGGTACTTCAAAAGCGTTCTCGAGCTGACCAGCTTTTGGAGATCACTGGGGTTTGATCTGCATTGTGTCCAGATGACCCCTGGTGAGCTTGAGGGATCAATCCTGGTGGAGCGGGCGGCTGACCTCACCCTCGTGTCGATGAAGTCCAATCAATCGTTACTGGTGCAGGGACAACGCAATCCGAATTACCTGGCGTTCTGCCTCGAGAACACATCACAAACGGACATGCACCGCGTCTGGGGAGACCCAATCCCCCCCTACTCGCTGCATGGGTTTTGCAGAGGACTGACGGAGGCATTTTTTCAGACGACCCCTGGATCACACCTATCGATCGGGCTGATTCCCCTTGAACTCTTCAAATCCCTCGAGAAGCTGGATGCCTCCGGCTCATTCATGGAGGCGTTTGAAACCAGCAATACGGCAGTGCTTCCAGGAAAGGAATTCCAACGTATCCGTGCGCTGCTGCAGATCAGGCCACTCCAGCCAAACCAAGCGCCGAATGACCTGAGAATCGATCTGCTCGAAGCCCAGTTGCTGGACAGTTTCAGTGACGAGCATGGAGTTGATCTTGGGCTGGCGCCGTCACCCCACCGCCACGCCCTGATTCGGGACCTGATTCATTTCGCCTTCGAGAACAGCACCTCCGCACTGACTCTCAACCAGGTTTGCCGCAGCATCTTCACCTCCAGCACCACGATCACGGTGAGTTGTCGGGACGTGTTCGGTGTCGGTCCGATGAACCTCTTGAAATGGATTCGTTTGCAGCAGGTTCAGTACGTCCTGCAAAGTCCGCGGCGGATGGAGGACATGGGCTGCAACTGCATTCAAAAAGTTGCATCCCACTACGGTTTCCGCAGTCGCAATCACTTTGCCAGCGACTACCGCAAAGCATTTGGAGAATCCCCCTTGGACACGATGAAGTCCGGACGAATGCTGTCGTCAAGCTGAATCGCAGCTCACTGCGGATTCCAAAGCCGCAATGACGTTGCCCGCGACGACCGACTGATCTTCGGTGAGTTGCCAAAAGACACCCTGCAGCGCACGGCCCCCCAGATCACGATGACAACGCAGGCTGAGCGGCACCGGGAATCGTGGCCCAATCGGTCTCCGTGGCCCAGAGCCCCCAGATCGCCATCGCTCGGAGGTAATGACAAGCCCGAAAGGTCTTCACCGCGGTGATCGCCTCCGGGGTGCGGAACTGCAAACCACCGCTGTAGACCTGATCCACCACCGACGAGCAGATCGCTTCGGCGGTGTTCTTATCGCCCATCAACCTGTAGTAGGAAGCAAGGCCGAAGTTGATACCGGTCCACACCTCCAAAGGATGGGTTCCATCCGGGTCCAGTGGTGTGCCGTCGCGACGCAGACCATTTGCCACTCCGAGACGTCCACCATCAAATCGCTCAAAACAGGCCTCTTTCACAGCCCCGAGCGTGCTGAGGCTGTTGGCCTCACTCACGACAGGGGGAAGGTTCAACAGACGGGCGTAGAAGTCTCCACACAGCTGGTCAGCCATCACCACTGGAGTGCCGCTTTCAGCATCGATCCGGTAGTACTCGCCATTCCATAGCAACGTGTCGAAATTGGATCGCGACTGCTCCAGCCAATGGCTGAAGTCGTGTTGGTCCTGACTGGTCTCCAGTCCCAGTTCCAACTGCAACCGCTGAGCCATGGCAAGGGCTGCTTCAAGCGCTGCGATCCAGAGTGCACCGCAGTAGGCGCTGACGCCCTTGAGCGGCCAGTCATCAAAGGTCTGGTCCGGAGCTCCGCCATTGTCTGGCAAGCCATCGTTGTTGACGTCAAAGCGTTTGAGATAGCGAAGGGCCTGAACCGCGGCCGGCCAACACTCCGCCAGAAAGTTCAGATCCTCTCCGGTGGGAGCAAGCAGGAACGTCCGCCATACCTGAAGCACGTAATCACTCGCCAGGTCTTTCCAGAGGTTGCAATCCTGATAAGCGGTGTAATTGGTGGCATCGAACGGCTCCTCATTGGGGGCGCCGAGGTCGTGGGGTGTGGCTCCTTCCACCTTGCGGTCGGCTTCAACCCGACCGCGTCCCTGGGTGAAATACCAACCGATCGGCCGCTGCGTGGCATCGCTTGCCGGAATCGCGCGCGCGAAACTGCGCAGCACGGCCTTGTCGAGCTCGGGCCACAGCTGCAACAACGCGAATGATCCATAGAGCCTTACATCAAGGCTCTCGTACCAGGCGTAGTCAACACACTCGAGAACGCCGAAGCGACCGACAGGGTCACCAGGTCGAGCAGCCGTCCAGAGACTGCCACCACTGGCAAGGTCATACAGCTCATTGAAGAGAGCCATCCGCAAATTTTCGGGCAGCTGCCGACGTTCCACGACAGGGGCCTGCCATTGCTCGATCTGCTGGCGCCAGTGTCTCCAGTCCCGCAGCGCTTCAGCAGCGATGTTGACGGCCTGTCGACCGTCAGCACCGAAAAAGTCCGTGTAGCGCCGCAGGTCCTGAGTGCCTGAGGCAAAGCCGGTGACAGGCAGATCCCAGCTGATCACCATCGGGATCTCACGACTCTCTCCAGGCGCAAGAGTCACCTTCACGGCGATGGCTGCGCTGGCCTGCTCTCCCGGCCGACTGGCACGGTCGTTGTCGCTTTCAGGAATTCGCCCTTCCGCGGCGAAGGACTCCCACAACTCAGCACCATCCCCGCTGGGGTCCCAGCGGCTGCAACGCATCACCTGAACAGCCTCAAGGTTGTCCGGCACTGCCAGGCACCATTGGCCTTCCCCTTCGGCGATCGGGCTGGATTCACGGCCCTCGAGGAGAAGTCCCGTCAATCCAGGCTGATCAACAGCACGGTTGCGTTGGCCTTCTCCATTGCCGATCGCCGGGGCGTAGTTGTGCTCCGGGCTGCCGTCGTCGCGGAAATGCACCTCAGCCGAGGCATCGGTGTTTGTGAACCAGCCCACCATGTTTCGCCAGCTCAACAACAGCGAGAGCTCCAGGGGTTCACTGGTGGGATTGCGCAGTTGCCAGCGAAACACCGCCAACGGATAACTGGTGCGCTGGTAGTCCCCGGGAAGGATCGGGCTGAAGGCCTCGCAGGTGATCTCCGCGGCGAAAACAGCGCTGTAGTGGTTCCAGCTGAGCGGATAACGGGCGGCATAACGGCCGGTCTCTACCTCGTCTGTGCTGGCCGGATACCAGGACCAGGCACTCAGCGGATTGGCTTGATCAGGACGGGATGCATCCCCATCGGGAGCCGTGGCCAAGGCATGGGCACGACGTATGTCGCCGTTGCGCTCCCAAACCGCGAACTGACAGTCGGGAATCGTTCCATACCAGTGCTCCCCACCGTCGAGATGCCAGAGGTTGAAATCACCACGGGAACTGCGACCGATGCAGCCTGCACCGAATCCACCGAAGGGCATGCCGTGCCAGGGCCCATCATCCAGGTTGCTGGCGTATCGGACCGAATAGGGCTCCTGCCAGCCCAGGCCAAAGGAACGGCTCCAGCTGGCTTCCGGTGCTGTCCAGGGCTGGGAACGGGGACGACGGCGCAGCAGATTGCGCAGAGCGGACAGACCCAGAGGCGCCATGGATCAGCAAACAGTCGCCCCAGACTGCCAGACCTGAACCGATCAGCCAGCTTTTGGCTGGCTCAATCGCAGGAGAATGCCGGCCTGCAGACACCAGCCCATCGCCTGGGAACAGCTCGGTGCTCAGGAACAGTCGGCGTTGTCATCCCACGGATGCTCGGCATCCAACAGAGCATCCAGCGTGACGGCGGTGCGCACCAGCGCCTGGTAGCGCTGCAACGTGCGACGGTTGCGATCCAGCCATCGGGCTGGTTCCGCGGAGACGCCTGGCTCCGGAACGTCCTCATCCATCAGCGTGAGCTCTCCCTGCTGGGCAATCAGGGCCAGCAGAAGGTCATGCAGGCGTTGTCGACGGGTCTGCGATGAATGGTGTCGGGATGAATGGTGTTGCGCAGACATCTGGGAACCATCCGGCTTGCTTTCAGAATGCCTGCATGATCGATGTGATCGGAACAGACGCCGGCGCTCCCGAATCGCTGCCTGCGGCCCTGCAACAGCTGATCCGGCGGGCGGAGACGGTCGCTGCACCGATCAGACAGCACCCGGCACTGGCCCAATGGCTGGACAGGCCCCAGGAAGCCCTGGTCGCAACGGACGACCCCAGAGCGCTCTGTGATGTTCTGAAACGGGAAGCCTCAGCTGTCGTTCTGGCCAGCGGTGATCCGCTTTGGTTCGGCATCGGACGGATCCTGCAACGTCAACTTGGCGTGGAACGGCTGCGGTTCCACCCCTCTCCCACCTCTCTTCAACTCGCCTTTGCACGCCTCGGGCGCCCATGGCAGGACGCCTCCTGGGTGAGCCTGCATGGCCGTTCCCCTGAGCCGTTGGCCAAGGCACTGCAGAAACGGCCAGAAGCCCTCGCCGTTCTCACCGACCCCGATCAGGGCGGAGCCGAAACAGTGCGCCGCACGTTGCTGGCGAGCGACCTCAATGCCGCCTATCAGCTCTGGATCTGTGAAAATCTCGGCCATCCACACGAACAGGTGAGGCGTTTCGATGTCGCTGAACCCTTGCCGGATGACCTCTCCCGTCTGTCGCTGACGGTCTTGATCGCCGAGACGGACCTCCCGCCATCGCCCCATGATCTGCCGTTGTTCGGCATTGAAGACGGCCAGTTTCTGCAGCACAACGACCATCCCGGCTTGATGACCAAACGCGAGGTGCGCGTTCAGTTGCTGGCTGATCTGCAACTGCCGGAACGGGGGGTTCTCTGGGACATCGGGGCCGGAACCGGAAGCGTTGGGCTTGAAGCCCTGCGCCTTCGGCCCCAGTTGCAGTTGCTGTCGGTCGAGCTTCGTGGTGGTGGTGCCGCCTTGATCCAGGCCAATGCCAAGCGGCTGGGGGTGCATCTCGCATCGGTTCTGGAACTCGATGCACGGAAACTCGCCGATGCCGACCTTCCCCACGAGCTCGCTCGACCGGACCGGGTGCTTCTCGGCGGCGGCGGACGCGAGCGTGCCGAACTGCTGCAAGTCGTTCTATCGCGTTTAAAACCAGAGGGAGTTGTCGTGGTCCCTCTTGCCACCCTCGAAGCCGTTGCTGAATGCCGGCCTCTGATGGAAGCGGCCGGACTAACTGTTGGGCTCAGCCAGGTTCAGGCATGGCGCGGAGTGCCTCTCGGCGATGGAACCAGGCTGAATCCGATGAATCCGGCGTTCATCCTGAAAGGCCTTGCCCCAACAGGCCATCAACTCAGGCGATGAGCTTCAATTCCATGGATCCATCCTGATGCTGAATCAGGGTGTAAGCGGAATCGAGCTCACGCCTTTTCAAAGCGGCACGGCAGACCCTGAATGCTTCCCGATCAGCATCACCTCGATGCTTCTGAGATTCACTATTGTCGTGAACGCGATAAAGATACAGAGGCCTCTGTAAGTAGATCACATCTCCAACTTCAGATAATTTCAAGGAGAGATCGTAATCACCGACATATTTCAAACCTGCGTCATAACCACCCACTGACTCGTAAGCCTGACGACGAACGATACGCAAATGAAATGTCATGAATTGGACAAGAATGTTTGTTTCTGAATAAGGCAAAGACTGTCTTTTTGACAGCCGGATGGGACAACCATCAACATCCATCTCAATACAATCTGTGTACAGAATCGACGCATCTCCATAGGAATCCATCAGATCCAGCGATCGCCTCAGGGCTGCAGGAGCCAGGGCATCATCAGCATCAACCTGGCAGAGATAATCAGAATGGGAATCTGAAAAGATCTTCCGATACGAGCCGAACGTTCCCAGTCGCTCATTTCCTTCTTCAAGACTCACATCCCGTTCCTGCTCAGCGATTGACCTCAGATAAGCTCGAACATCCTCTGCTGCCGAATCTACAGCGGGACCATCGATACGGATTGATATCTGCAATTGAAAATGTTCATCTTGCTGGCTCAGGCAACTTTCAAGGCAATGACGGAGTTGAAACAGCGACTGCCCGTAGACAGAAATTCCCAATTGAATCGAAGACATCACCGACCCCTGAGAAGACAACGTTCAAGAAACTTGCAGAACATTATGCACGGAGAAATGTTGACTTTATTCGACTGAAAGGTTAATCTCCGCGAAATACTTTAAAGCATGACAACTGGAAGCGGTTATTCAACTCCAGGTTTAACCACAGGAGCCACTGGGAATGGCTACGCAACCCCAGGCCAGGGCGGCAGCACCTCTGGAGATGGTTACGGCACGCCAGGCCAGGGCGGCAGCACCTCTGGAGATGGTTACGGAACGCCGGACCAGGGTGGCGCTCCGTCCGGCGACGGTTATGGCACACCAGACGGAGATGACCCAGATGGTGATGACAACGATGGAACGAGTGACTTCGATTCGATCAGCAAAATCAAGCTCTCACTCAAAAAAGCTATCAAATCAAGTGGCAAAAAGGGTAAGGAACTGATCGGCACCGATTCATCAGACACCATCGTTTCGGGCAAAGGCGTTGACACCATGACCGGCAAGGATGGGGCCGACTACTTCGTTTACAAGCAAAAGAACAACTTCGGCAAGAAAAAAGCAGACAAGGTGTCGGATTTCGAGATTGACGACGGTGACAAAATTGTGATCAAAGGCAAGTCTTTCTTGAAGGGAAACAAGAAAGAGGCGACATTTGCAGAAGCAAAGAACAAAAAGCAAGCCAAGAAACTTGCCAAGCAGGACGTTGATTTCATCTACGAGAAAAAATCAGGAAAGCTTTATTTCAACTCCAACGGCGACAAGAAGGGTTTTGGTGATCAGGGCGGATTCTTCGGGATCGTGGAAGGTTCGCCGGAACTTTCGGCAGACGATATCAATCTGATCTGATCCGCTGGATGTGCGATGGTTGCCCGGTGCCGATCCCAAGCCTCCTGGCTTCACCGGCACCCAGCTCGACAACACCATCCGCCCACTCCGTTGGCCCGTAGCTTGGACAGGGAAGGTCAGGGCAGACGGGCACATCCGACTCGATGTGAATCACCCGTCCTTCGCGCAGAAACACCATGTCCAGCGGAGCCAGAGTGTTGTGCATCCAGAAGCGGGCACGCCTGGCTCTGTTGAAGGGAAACCACATCCCGCGCAACGGTGGCAACTCAGGACGTTGCATGAGTCCAAGACGTTGCTGCTCAGGGGTTCTGGCGACTTCTAGGGCAATGCAGCGCTCCGCTGACAGACACCATTCCGCCGTCACCGGCAGGTGCTGAGGTGGTGGCGTTGATGCCTCCATGCTCAGGCCCGTGAAGGGGTGCCAAGGCAGTAACCCAGGCCACGGATGGTGTTGAGCAATCTGGTCTCGCCGCCCTCTTCGAGCTTTTGGCGCAGGTAGCGCACATACACCTCCACCAGGTTGCTGCTGCCAACGCGCTCGTCCTGCCAGACCAGCCGTAGCAGCTCATCTCGGCTGAACACCCGTCCGGTCTGACGCATCAGCACTACAAGCAAGGCGTACTCACGGGCGGTCAGAGCAATCGGCCTGGAACCCCGCCGCACCTGCCGGTTGATCGGATCCAAACTGAGATCTTCAACAACCAACAGGGCAGGGCGATTGCCGATGCGGTCCTGAATCGTGCGATGCAGCCTCAGACGCATCAACAGGTCGCTCGGACCGTTCGTTGACAACCAGAAGTCGTCCGCACCCGAACGCAGACAAGCCGAGCGTGCTTCCACACTGTCGTGCTGAAGATCCAGAAGAATCGGCATCGGGCCGAACCTCTGACGCAGATCAGCAATCAGGGGCGCGTGATCCGCCGAGAGGATCGCCGCTGCAGGCTCATCTCCGGCTTTGACATGACTGGACGCAACACCGGCACTGAGCCAGTCGACGGTGGCATACCCCGAAGCCGTCAGGCGAGACGCCAGAGCCACGGCATCCTCTCCGACCAGCAGCAACAGGGGCTCAGCATTCATGGCCGATCCGGCTTGGCGATGTGGGGGAGCCCCCATCCCAGCTTGTTGCGGAGCACCTGGAAGAACTCGTGATCCACAAGACGCACGAACCGGACAGGGTGATCACTGCGACGGATTAACACCCGATCTTCCGGCCAGACGTAGCAACCCGCACTGCCATCCACCACCATCATCAGACGCTCGGGCGTGGCGGGAAAAATGGTGACAGGCTCGCGATCGCTGAACACCAACGCCCTCGACGCCAGCGAGTGGGGAGCAATCGGCGCCAGCTGCAGCACTGGGCAATCAGGGGTGATCACCGGTCCGCCGGCACTCAGGGCGTAAGCCGTTGAACCTGTGGGGGTGGAGAGGATCACACCATCCGCAGCGATATCCACAGGCGCATGGCGCCCGATGGCGATCTCGAAATGACACATGCTGGTGAGTGGCTCGCGATGCAGCGCCATTTCATTCAGGGAAAGGGCCTCCCAGCGCCGCTGATCGCCGCGCATCACACTCACCACGAGATTGCTGCGTTCCTCGATCGTCCACTGCTGCGTGAGAATCACCTCAAGCGCCCGATCCAGATCGGCCAGGTAGGCCTCCGCCAGAAAACCGAGGTGACCGGTGTTGATTGTGAGGATGGGCACGCCGACAGGAGCCGTCTGCCGAGCCGCAGACAGAACGGTGCCATCACCGCCCAGCACGATCGCCAGCGCCATGGCCTGATCAAACCCCTCCGGCACGCAGGCGTTGTAACCCAGCAGCCTGAGATGCTGATCGGGATTGGCGAAGCCGACCAGCCCACCGGAACTGCTGGCGCGGGCGACGCTGTGACCAGCCTGCTCAAGCCGCTGCTGGATTGTGTCCGCCGTCTGCAGAGCAAGCGGCTTGCTGTCGTTGACGATCAGTCCGATGCGAGGCACTGATCGCATCCGGCGAAAGGCCTGTTCAGCCTATGGGAATCAGGGTTTCCGGGACGAGAGCAGTAACGATTGAATTAATCAGAGGCCAAACAGGGAAGCGGCGATGAACAGCCCTTTGCTGACGTTCTGAAGCAGCAGCTTGTGGGACTGATGGCAACGACCAAGCTCGATCGGAGAGTTTGCAGACGGATGCCTGCAACCATCCGTCCGAGATTGGTTACGAGATTCGTGAAGATCTCAGCAACCTGCCTAAAAGGGAGAAAGGTTCAACGAAGTCGATGAAAGTTCTGCACACCATTGGACAGGCCCTCTCACTCAGCGCTCTGGCCGCAGGGACAGCGGTGTCTGTTGAGGCTCGAGCGCTCACAACCCTGCAAGGGCAAGTCACCCTGATGAATCAGCCTGTCAGCGGCTCAACTATCACGCTCTGGCAGACAAGAGGCGGACAGGATCCCGTTCAGCTCAAAACAGTGCGTTCAAACAAAAGCGGGGCGTTCAGCGTCAAGCTTCGGACGCAACAAGGGGTCATGCACTATCTCGTGGCTGAGGGAGGAGACATCGGTGGTGGCAGTGCCGATCAACTCAAAATGCTCACGGTGCTCGGCGGTGATGAGCGGCACAATGTCGCCGTTAACGAGCTCACCACTGTCGGTTCGGTTTGGCCGAATGCTCAGCTGCTTGAAGGCACCGCTTTGTCAGGGAGCAGCAGTGCCTTGACGATCGGAACGAGCCAGGTGAAGAACCTGGTGAACCAAAGCACTGGGCGCCAAGGAGCAACATTGCTCAAAAGCACAAATCTTCTGAACTCTGAGACTGCGGCTCGGATGAATGTGCTTTCTGATCTGATTGCTCTGTGCGGGCAACCAAACCAATCCCAAGGATGTTCTCAACTACTAGAGCTGACAAATACAACAGACACACTGTCAGCAATGATTTCGATCGCTCGTCAGCCCTGGAAAAACACCGGAACACTTTACAAACTATTTGAAGCGTCCTACCCAATCAATCAATCATCCCAGCTGCGAACAACAGCAACGGCTCCTTATTTATTATTTGAACCCAAAAGTTTTTCCCTCTCCCTTGCGTTCGACGGCGGCGGCGCTTTGGCACTTGGAAAATTGATGTTTGACGGGAATGGAAATTTGTGGAGTGGGGCTAACTGGATGCCCGGCTCTCAATCCGGCGTGGTCAACAACATAGGCGGCGGTATGACTCATTTCGGCCCTGGTGGTGAAGCCCTTTCACCAGCCATCACTGGTTACAACGGTCAAGGTATTAATGGTGTGGGCTGGGGAACTGGGGTTTCCGAAAAATATGCCTGGGTCGGCGCTTTCAATAACATGGTCGGAGTATTTGATCTCAACACCGGCAAGGCTCTTGGCCCCGCAACCATCGACGGTGAAGTCGGACAACTTCAAGGCGTCGGCACAGCTCGAAACGGAGATGTTTGGATCGCAGATAACACTGCAAACCACATGATTTATTTCCCTGGAGGGGATTACACCAAAGGCCAACGTATCAATATCACCGGACTCCAGGCACCCTTCGGAGTTGCTGTAGACGCCCGAAACAGAGTTTGGGTTAGCAGCAGTTACAACAACAAACTCACTGTGTTTCCAGGCGAATCACCCGACCAGGCCAAGACAATCGAAGTCAACCTAGGAACACGTGGTGTTGCAGTTGACTCCACTGGCCATGTTTGGGTTGCGCAGCAATCCAATTCCCCTCAGGGAGCTCTACCTCCTGGAGGGAAAATGCCTCCAAACATTCCCGCCAACGCACCGCAGCCGAAAACAATCATGCAGGAATTTGAGGCAGGGGCTGAAATTTATCTCTACAACCCAAATCTCACTCAGGCGGGCATGGTGGGTTTGATTTCACCAGACATGAAGGTCATAAGAACCGACATCGCCAAAGGAACGGCCTACGTGCCCTGGGGAGTGACTGTCGACGGTAATGACAATGTGTGGGTTGGCAACCTTTATGGTCAGAGTCTGATCCACATTTGCGGGGTGAACCCTGCCAATTGCCCTGCGGGAAAGACCACCGGTGACGTGATTCATAACTATCAAAGTGGCCTCATACAGATCACGACAGATGTGATTGTCGATGATGCAGGAAACCTTTGGAGCGCCAATAACTGGTTCGACGGTGATGTCGTCATCAACCAGACTTACAGCGGTCGCACCTCCACATTTCCAGGCGGTCAGGGTTTTGTGGTCACCTACGGCGTCGCTGGGCCGGTGCAAAATCCCCTGATGGGTCCTGTGCGCCGACCACGTTGATGGCTTCTTCCTGAGAAACCCCTCTTTATTTCCTATGCGTCTCCATCTTGTTGCGGGCCTCACGGCACTTTGCCTGCTCACCCCTGCGTCAATTCCTGCCAATGCAGAAGAGAATGAAAGTGGCACAAGAGTGTATGTGGAGACCTTCGGGTTCTTCCCTCTTGAAACGAACTCCAAAACCACACTTGACAACAACAGCACCAGGGAAACGCTGGATCTCAGTGATGTACTGGACATGCTCACTGGTGTGTTCAATGGCAAAATCGCTGTCGAGAAAGGTCGCTTTGGCCTTCAAGCAGGTCTGGATTTTCTCTCCTTCAGCACCTCTGAAACGGTGTCGAGCTGGAACAGCTCAAACCCCATTACCAACGATCAGCACCCTCGCCTGCCGCAACGTCGGGTGACCTCCAAAGGAACAATCCAGTCGGTTACTGATACCGATCAAACCCTCTTTGACCTTGCTTTGCGTTACCGCGCCGGCGACATTCAAAAACCGAAAATGCCATCAGGAGCGATCAGCTTCGTTGGCTTCGCAGGGATGAGATTGATTGATGCGTCCCTGGATATGAATGTGACGTTCAAAGATGACATCACAGTCGAGGGCATCCTGCCTTCGCGCAGCCTTCAACGAGATCTTGAAGATGAGGCGAGTGAGACATGGCACAACACCTGGGTGCAGCCACTTATCGGCATGAACACGACGATTGCTCTCAGCGAAGACTGGCAAGCTTTCCTGGCCATGGATGCAGGCGGCTTTGGCCTTAACGGCAAACAGGATCTCTCTGGAACTGTCGAAGCCGGCGTTGCCTACGCCCTTGGTAACTCAGCCCAGATTTCACTGGCTTATCGCTATTTCGGGATCGACTATTCCGCCCACAACAGCCGCAATGGCTATTCCTCCACACAAAACGGTGTCTCGATGGGATTCCGCTGGATGTTTGACTGAGCCACGATGCTGAACATGAATCCCTTCTTGGAACCGCGCGAGGAAGCGCGGGTCGCTCCTCCGGAGAACCCCATCAAGCCTGAAGAGCGTCGTGATCATGAGACGACACCCTGAGCACTTACCCACCAACAGGGCTTAACGGTCTTTTTGGCCTGACGTGGCCAACCCAGCGGATCACCAGGAGAGCCAAGGTGAACACAAGAAACGGCGCATAAAAATCTTTTGGTCCCTTCTTCACATGTCCGACATATGTGAGGGCGAATTGTGCCCATAGCCAATAGGAGCCAATCAGGTGCAGTCGCTTCCAAGACGTCATGCCCATCCATCGCTGAGCCCCATTCGTTGACGTCAGGGCCATCAAGGCAACAAACAAATAACCCACACCACCTAGCACCCACTTCCCAGCA
Source organism: Synechococcus sp. KORDI-100 (assembly GCF_000737535.1). NCBI lineage: Bacteria > Bacillati > Cyanobacteriota > Cyanophyceae > Synechococcales > Synechococcaceae > Synechococcus > Synechococcus sp. KORDI-100. The sequence goes on from NZ_CP006269.1 coordinate 2,045,681, forward strand.
GACTGCTCACTTAAAAACGGTTCAGGGAAGTTGAACGACATCGCCACGATCAGCGCCAGATGTATCGCGTGTGACGACGCAAAACTCAAGCCGATCCAACGACGGTTTTGAAGCATCCATTGGCTGATAGATGAAGGCCAGAGGCGTTGCACACTCGAAGCAACAAAGGCCATCGAAAAGAGGACGAGGGAGCTACGTCCAGTGGCATCGATCCCTGCGGTGACAGACTTAGCCGTCCAACCGGAAAGGCCAAAATGCAAAGCAAGACCCGCCAAGATCAAGAACGTTGCTGAGGCCGTCAGCCGCCAGCCAAGACGTGCCATCGACACAAACTCAAATCTCCTTTTTAAACACACTGCTCAGAGTTGCCAACTGAGGTGAAGAGCTCACTGAGAAGGTCGAGGAGGTCCAAGGCCAAGGCTGTGAGCAGCTGCTGTAGCGGCGACGGCAGATCACCAATGAGGTGACGCCCTCCACAAACCGAGACCTTGTCCACGGAGTATGTCCCCGAGACGTCAACAAAACGCCTCCAACATCCGTCGAGTCGGCTTCTGTTCCAATTCCAGCTTCATGGTGGCCTAGTGGGTTGAGCAGTGATCGGTCCCCGCCCTTCAGAGACGGCCGACGCAGATCAGAACTGTTCAAGAAAACGCAAATCGCTCGTGTAGAGCCGGCGGATGTCGTCGATGCCGTGACGCACCATGCAGAACCGTTCGACGCCGAGGCCTGCGGCGAAGCCGCTCCAGCGCTCCGGATCCAGTCCCAGACCCTGCAGAACGGCGGGGTCCACCATGCCGCACCCCATCACCTCCAGCCAGCGCCCCCGCCACTGCACATCCACCTCGGCCGACGGCTCGGTGAAGGGGAAGTAGCTGGCACGGAAGCGAATGGGAACGTCTCCGAAGAATGCCTTCAGAAAGGCCATCACCGTGCCGCGCAGATGGCTGAAATCGAGACCTTCGTCGATGGCGAGAACCTCAACCTGATGGAACACCGCAGAGTGGGTCGCATCGGCCGCATCACGCCGATACACCCGTCCTGGCGCGACGATCCGCGTTGGAGGCGGGTTCTGCTCGAGGTAGCGGATCTGAACAGGTGATGTGTGGGTGCGCAGCAGAAGATCGTTCCGCAGGTAGTAGGTGTCCTGCATATCCCTTGCGGGATGGTCCTCAGGGATGTTCAGGGCCGTGAAGTTGTAGTGGTCCTGCTCGACCTCAGGGCCTTCGGTCACGCTGTATCCGAGCCCAAGAAAGAGATCAACGATCTCTTCGGTGGTGGTGATCAGAGGATGGCGATGGCCCATCGGCGTGCCGGACGCCGGAGCGGTGACGTCCAGACGTTCCCTGGCGATCCGTTCCTCCATCGCCACCTGCTTCACGACCTGCAGTCGATCGGCCAGCAGGCTTTGCACCTGGGTTTTCAGCACATTGGCCCGCTGGCCCACCACGGGCCGTTCGTCGCCGGGCAACTTGCCCATGGCGCCAAGCACCGCAGAGATTCGTCCCTTCTTACCCAGCAGCCCAACCCGCAACTGCTCCAGCTGCTGGGCGTCGCTGGCCCCAGCGATATCAGCTGCTGCTTCCTGCTCCAATGCCTCCAGCTGATCGGTGATCTGCTGCAACGTGACCGGGGCGCTCACAGGGTTTGGGCTGGTGGCAGCTGACTGTAAGCAGCCGGCCCGCTTAAGTTCCCACCACCACTAGGCGTCCGATGCGGATCCTGATCAGCAATGACGATGGGGTGTTTGCCGAGGGCATCCGGACCCTGGCCGCGGCAGCGGCGGCCCATGGGCACAAGGTCACCGTGGTATGCCCGGATCAGGAGCGTTCGGCGACGGGCCATGGTCTGACCCTGCAGACACCCATCCGGGCGGAACGGGCGGATGAGCTTTTTGTCCCTGGCGTAACCGCCTGGGCCTGCAGCGGAACGCCCGCGGATTGCATGAAGCTGGCGCTGTTCGAGTTGGTCGAAGAGAAACCCGATCTAGTGCTGTCCGGCATCAATCACGGTCCCAACCTCGGCACGGACGTGTTCTGCTCCGGCACGGTGGCGGCAGCCATGGAAGGCACGCTGGAAGCCATCCCCTCCATGGCCGTCAGCAGCGCCTGTTTCCAGTGGCGTCAGTTTCAGGCGGCAGCGGACCTGGCCGTGGAGATCGCCGAGCAGGCTTTGGAGGACGCATGGCCGAACAATCTGCTGCTGAATCTCAACGTCCCTCCCTGCGCCCGAGAGGCCATGGGAGCTCTGCGCTGGACGCGCCTGTCGATTCGTCGTTACGACGAACAGTTCAGTCGCCGCGTTGATCCCCGCGGCCGCCATTACTACTGGCTCGCCGGCGAAGTGGTGAACGACCTCGAATCCGCCGGCGAAGGTCCTCGCGACTGGCCCAGTGACGTGGCCCAGATCCATGCCAACGCCCCTTCAATCACACCGATCCAGCCGGATCTGTTCTGGCGCGGCCCCCTGGCAGGCCTTCCCGAGCTGAAACTCTCCGGTCAGTTGGTGCGGTAAACCCGCTGCAGCAACCAGAGTGAACAACACAGTCCGATCAGGTGGGCGAAGAGCGCCTGAGCGTTTCCGAGGACGACCACGATTTCCGTCGCGGTGATCGGCAGGTTGTCCACCTGAACACCTGGGGTCTGAGAGGCGGCCTGAATAAACAGGGGTCCCGCCAGAGCCTGGTAACCGAGCAGCGCCAGAACCAGACCGATCAGGTCAGCGAGAAGACTGCGTTTGATTCGACGCGCCGTTTCCCCGCGCGAGGGGCGGGCTGCGCTGTCGATGGCGCGCCCGGTGCGGACCACAAGCCAGCTCTGCCAGAGGCTGAACAGCAGAACAACAAACGCCAGGGTGGTCAGCGAGATCCCCGTGCCCAACCCTACGGAACGGGCGGCATCCCGAACCGTGCTGCCACCGATGGCAGCGAAGACAAGGACTCCAAGAACCACGGTTCCGAGGACCAGCTGACTCCAGAAGCGGATCCAGCCCATCCGCCTCAGTCCGGAGGACAACTGCTGGAAATCAAGTCGATCCGGCATGCCTGGCCCCATTCATCGTTCAAACTTGGCATCAAAGGCATCCATACGCATCTCGCGTTGATCCCCCTCTGTTCCCCCCAGGACGCACGACGGCCCACGGCCCTGGCGCTCGGCAGCTTCGACGGCCTCCATGCCGGGCACAGGCAAGTGATCGCGCGGGCCATCGATGGACACTGCGGAGTGCCGACCGTGGTCAGCTTCTGGCCCCATCCGCGGGAAGTGTTGTTCGGAGAAGCGCGCCTGCGTCTCGATCTTCCCAGTGAAAAACTCGAGTTGCTGGAGCCTCTGGGCATTGAGCAGCTTGTGCTGGTGCCCTTCAACCTTGAGCTGGCACAACTCAGCGCCGAGGCCTTCATCGATCAGGTCCTCTGCGAGGCGCTGGCTGCTCAGCGAATCGCCGTCGGCGCCAACTTCCGTTTCGGGCACAACCGGGAGGGGGATGCCTGCATACTCCAGAGCCTCGGCGAAGCGAGAGGAATCGCGGTTGATGTGGTGGAGATCATCGAAGATGACGCCGGTCGCATGAGCAGCAGCCGCATCCGATCAGCCCTCGAGGCTGGCGACCTGGAGACCGCCAGGGCACTGCTTGGACGCCCGTTTCGCTTTCAGGGGCGCGTGGTGCGCGGTCGCGGCTTGGGCCGGGAACTGGGCTGGCCGACGGCCAACCTTCAGGTGGACGGCCGCAAGTTTCTCCCCGCACTGGGGGTCTACGCCGCCTGGGTTGAACTGGATCGGGCTGAGGGTCGACTGCCGGCAGTGATGAATCTGGGCCCGCAACCGACCGTGGATCCCACCTCGCCCTCGGCCGTGGAGGTGCATCTGCTCGATCGCAGTCTGGAGCTGGAAAATCGTCTGCTCACGGTGGAACCCGTCCTGCGGCTGCGGGGTCAGAAAAAATTCGACGGACTGGATGCCCTCAGCGAACAGATCGGACGGGACGCTGATCAGGCACGCCAATATCTGCAGGCGTCGGCTCAGACCGGCGTGGGATAGGCATTGGCGAGACCCCACACGATGAAGACGCCGATACCGCCCAGAAGGACAATGCCCCAGACCAGAACATGCATCGTGCTGTCGGATCCGCTGTTCTCCATGCCTCAGGTGGAAGTGCGATCCTCCACAAGATGACACGGAATTGATGGGCTGCGACACCCCAGCGGATCCTCGTGTGGCCAGGTTGATCGACGCCAATCTCGATCGAGCCAGGGAGGGGCTGCGCGTCGTTGAGGACTGGTGCCGGTTCGGGCTGGAACGGGACGACCTTGTGAAGACCCTCAAGGATTGGCGCCAGCGACTCGGGGCACTGCACGCCGACAGCTATAAGCAGGCCCGCTCCACGGCGACCGATCGTGGTGCAGGCCTCGGCCACCCTGCCCAGCTGGATCGCCGCAGCCCGCGCGCCGTGGTGGCTGCCAATTGCGGCAGGGTTCAGGAGGCCCTTCGCGTTCTCGAGGAATACGCCCGTTCTTCGGATCCCACACTCGCCTCCGAAGCCGCAGTGATCCGCTACGGGCTCTACGACCTTGAGGTGACCTGCCTCAACGCCAGCGACGGCCTGCAACGCCGCAATCGGCTGAAGGGCTGCACGCTCTGCCTGATCACATCCCCCACAGACAAGCTGCTGCTGCAGGTGAGTGCAGCACTTCGCAGCGGCGTCTCGATGGTCCAGTACCGATGCAAGCATGGTGACGACCGGGAACGGCTGAAGGAGGCCATCGCTGTTCGGGATCTCTGCCGGACCCACGGAGCGTTGTTCATCGTGAACGACCGTGTGGATCTGGCGATGGCTGCAGATGCGGATGGCGTCCATCTCGGCCAGGACGACATTCCAGTCGATGTCGCCAGGTCCTTAATCGGTGCGGATCGACTGCTGGGACTGAGCACCCACAGCCTGCGTGAGGTGCAGGGCGCCATGGAGGAGCCCGTCGACTACATCGGACTCGGCCCCGTGTTCTCAACAGCTGTCAAACCAGATCGTGCGGCGACGGGAACAGCACTGATTGAGCAGGCCATGACCTGCACACCGATGCCGTTGTTTGCCATCGGCGGCATCAACAGCTCGAATTTGAGCGAACTCACGGCTATCGGCTGTCGTCGCATCGCTGTGATCGGCGCAATCATGTCGGCATCCGATCCTTCAGCGGCGAGTTTGCAGCTGCTGGAGAGCCTGTCCAGTCCTCGCGATTGAATCAATGCCCTTGACCCTCAGCGTGAACGGTGAGCCGCAGCTTCTGGAGCCGTCACCCGATCCTGCCTGTCTCAGCACGGTGATTCCTGCTCTGGGACACAATCCGGCGCTTGTGGTGGTCGAGCTCAATGGGGTGATCATCCCGAAGAGTCGCTGGCCGACGGAGCCTGTCGCAGAGGGCGACACTCTGGAAATCGTCACCATCGTTGGAGGAGGTTCCTACAGTTAATCAGTGATATCAAGACGCATGGTCGCGAAACGTCAGTCCTGGCATCGCCGATTGCTGGCAACCGTGCTGTTGCCCCTGGTGATTGCAGGGTTGTGTCTGATCCAAGCCGAGCCGGCTTCCGCGGCGCGCGGTGGACGCATCGGTGGTGGCAGTTTCCGGGCACCATCAATGCCGCGATCAGGAGGTGGATACCGCAGCAGCTACGGCGGCGGATACCGCGGTGGAGGGGGATTCGGCTTCCCGTTTCTGATCCCTATTTTCGGATTCGGAGGTGGTGGTCTCTTCGGACTCCTGATCCTGATGGCGATCGCAGGTGTTCTCGTGAACGCCATTCGAGGAGCAGGAAGCGGTGCTGCGCTCAACGGCTACAGCGAACCGGTGCCAGCGATTCCAAGCAAGGTGAACATGATTCAGGTGCAGGTCGGTTTGCTGGCGAGCGCGAAGCAGGTGCAGGAAGACCTGCGTGCCCTGGCAGCGTCCTCCGACACCTCCTCATCGACCGGCTTGCAGCGCCTCCTGCAGGAAACAACCCTCGCGCTGCTGAGGCAGCCCGAGCTCTGGGTTTATGCAAATGCTGAGAACGGAACCGTTCCATTCAGAGCTGCTGAGTCCACCTTCAACCGCCTCTCGATGAGTGAGCGCAGCAAACTCCAGGCGGAAGTGACCTCCAACGTCGGCGGCCAGAAACTCTCTGAACCGACGCTGAAAGCTTCGGTGGGTGATGCCGATGCCACCAATGAGTTCATCATCGTGACGTTGCTGGTGGCTTCAACGGCCACAGCCAAGCTCCAAGGCGCGGACACCGGAGAGGACCTCCGCCAGACCCTGAGAATCCTGGGTTCAACCTCCTCCTCTGAACTGATGGCCCTGGAGGTGATCTGGCAGCCTGAGGGTCGCGGTGATGTATTGAGCGCTGAGGAACTAATCACCGCTTATCCAAACCTTCAGCACCTCTGACGATCTTCAGAAAGTCTTCGGGTCAAGACTCGATACGTAAGTGTTTTTTCTCAGGACATTTTCTTAGCTTCTCTGCAAGGAACTTGTTTGCTTGCGTCTTGGCCCCAGACCCTCGCTCGATGGAATGGCAGACCGATGGAGAACTGTCAGCGACAGATCTTCATGATCTTGTCAACCGTCTCCAGCGGGTTGACGCCGATGCCAACAGTTCTGAACTCGCCCGCATGAGCCGAGTCGTCGACGACGCAGCCTGATCGACAACCGGCCACCTTGCCGGGACGTTCAAGACACAGCACTCTGCGAAGGCTGCACAGCTTTGATGGCTTCTCAAAGCATCACCTGGGTGAACAACCTTGTGATTGCTGAAGCGTTGCACCGCTACGGCGAGAGACGCTTATCGCGCTCATTGACGTTATGGATCGAGCAACTTCTCGAGATCTCCCCGGAGGATGCGCAATGCAGCCATGGCGGCGCCGTAGCCGTTGTCGATGTTGACCACCATCAGCCCCGGCGCGCAGCTGGCCAACATGCCGTCGAGAGCCGCACGTCCGCCTTCACTCACCCCATAGCCCACCGACACCGGCACGGCGATCACCGGTTGAGGCACAAGGCCGGCGAGCACGGTGGGCAGAGCTCCCTCCATTCCGGCGCAGGCAATCAGTACCCGAGCTGATCGCAGCCGCGGCAAGGCATCCATCAGTCGATGCAGACCCGCCACGCCCACATCCATCACCTCATCAACGGGGATGCCGTGGCAGCGCAACGCCAGCGAGGCCTCAGCCACCACGACACGATCACTGCTGCCGCCGCTCACGATCGCCACACCAGCCCCGATCGGCAATGGGGCTGGCAGAGCGCCGAAGGACAGACAAGCCGACTCTGGATGATGCAAGGCCCCATCAACCTCGGCGATCACCTCGGCCGCCTTGGAGGGCTGCACGCGCGTGACCAGGGCCAGCTCATCAGCATCCTGAAACCGCCTCAGGATCGCAATGATCTGATCAGCAGTCTTGTGCTGCCCCCAGATCGCTTCGACCATGCCAAGCCGCTGCCGTCGCTGAAAGTCGAGACGCGCTTCGCTCATCCGCTCCGGCCGGTCAACAGCTGAGGCATCAGTTCAGTCGCTTCAAGGAGAGGAAAAGCTGATCCCGCGTCCAGCTCACGCCCGATGGAGCTGTTCACCTCCGCATCAAACCGCTGCTGCACCTGATCGACCGCCTCGGCCCCAATCGCCTTCCACTGATCGCGGCTGGCCCATCGAATCAGCAATATGCCCTGTTCCAGCTTGGGATCCCAGTAAAGATCGCGGCCAAGGAACCCGTCCTGGCGCTCCAGCCAGGGTTGCCAGGTGCTCGCCTCCGCCTCCAGCCAGATCTGACGTTGCGCCGCAGGAACATCCAGCCGCAGCATTTCAACAACGAACTCGGAAGCCAACACCGGGGACACCCACATGGTCAGGGCCACCAGCATCGCCAGGCAACCAGCGCTGATGCGGTTCATGCCTTCTCAAGCAGCGCGACGGCATGGCAGCTGATTCCCTCCTCTCGTCCCTCAGCGCCGAGTTGCTCATTGGTGGTGGCCTTCACTCCAACAGCATCGGCTGCAATGCCGATGCGCTGGGCGATGTTCCCTCTCATCGTCTCAACATGCGGTTTGAGCTTGGGCCGCTCGGCAACCACGACAGCATCCACATTGGCCACACGCCAACCCCGCTCACCCACCAGCGCCACCACCTGCTCCAGCAGCTCCAGGCTGTCGGCCCCCTTCCATTTCGGATCAGTGGGGGGGAAATACCTGCCGATATCTCCCAGGGACAGGGCGCCGAGCAGAGCATCCATCACGGCATGAACAAGCACGTCAGCGTCGCTGTGACCATCGAGCCCAAGCCCCTTGGGATGCTCAAGGCTGACGCCTCCAAGGATCAGAGGTCGACCCGGAACAAGACGATGAATGTCGTAGCCATTGCCGATGCGCAGCTGCATGGCCTCGCTTGCGTCGGGCTCCATTGTCTCGTCTTGCCAGCGTGCATAGAGATCAGGTCTGCGTTCCTGGGTACGGTGCTCACGCTGCTGCTGCCTCCAGGCCGCAATCTGACCATGGTCGCCACTGCGCAACACCTCCGGCACGGCCATGCCCTGAAACACCGCAGGCCTGGTGTAGTGGGGATGCTCCAGAAGCAGGGCACTGTGGCTTTCCTCCACCAGTGAATCCGCCGTACCAACGGTGCCTGGCAACAACCGCAGCACGCCGTTGATGATCGTCATTGCCGGCAGCTCACCACCGGTGAGCACGAAATCACCGATCGACACCTCTTCATCGGCCAGGGAGCGAATCCGCTCGTCAAAGCCTTCGTAATGGCCACAGAGCAGCAGCAGCTGGTCGTGGTCCCTGGCCCAGCGCTGAAAGTCGCTCTGTTGGAGAGGTTGTCCCTGGGGTGACATGAGCAGCACCCGAGACTGTTCACGACGGGGAATGGATTCCACCGCGGCAAACACCGGCTCGGGTTTCAGCACCATCCCGGCACCACCGCCATAGGGCTCATCGTCAACCTTGCGGTAGCGGTCGACGGTGAAGTCCCGAGGATTATGTCGATGCAGTTCCGCGATTCCTGCGCTGAAGGCTCGCCCGAGCACTCCGAGCTGCAACAAGCTGTCGAAACAATGCGGCGCCAGGCTCACCACATCGAATCGGTATGGCGCCCTCGCCATCAGCTGGCCGGTTTCGAGACGCGCCGGATGTCCGTGCAGAAACTTCCCTGCAGAGGATGGCCCTCCCCATCCACGGCCGTGGTGCTGCGCAGGCGCAGGTTCGCGCGGGTGAACCAGATGCGTTCCTGCACCACCACCCCATCAGCCTGGGGCAGGGTCAACTCCATGCTTCCATCGGGCCAGAAGCGCCAAAGGCCAGTCGTCTCCTGAGCACCGCCTTGGATCGCAAGACGACCATCCGCCGAGAATTCGAGCCTGCTGGCGTGTCCCGAGGGAGGCACCACCTCCAGTCGCCCGACGCTCTGGTCCGCACCCTGGTCGTAGCTGACTTTGAGCTCCCCCCGTTCACTGGCGTGCCAGTCGTCGTCCCCTTCACTGAGCTCAAAACTGCTGCGCAGGCTCATCCATTCACCAGCGCAGAGCGTCAGGAAGGTCTTCGGATCCTCAGGTGGAAAGGGGTGATCACTCATCGATCCATCCTCTCAGCCGGCTTCACCAGCTCATTGGCAGGAAGGGATAGGGACGATTCCAGCCATAGAGGGCCAGGCGCTCACGCCCCGGCAAGGCCCGCCCCCTGCGATGGAAGCCGAACACGTCTGCCAACACAAGGGTGTTCGCCGGGCAGGTGAGCGCCATAGGTGGGGGCAGGCCGAGGGAGTCGAGGTCTTCTTCACGGATGCGAAACGAACCGGAAACGTCAGGCTGTTGCTGATGCTGAATTGCCGCACTGGCGGTGGCCTGTTCCCAGCGCAACCGGGCCGTTGTGAGGCGGTGGCTGCCCGGCACCATCTCGAAGGGGCCATCCTGCTCCGTCACTGGGCGCAGAAAGATCCAGAACTTCAAGGCCCTGAAAAACGTATCGCGGTGGAGATCCTTCTGAAGATCGGGGATGCGGCTTTCCTCGCCGTGCACGGTCAGGTAAATGTCCAGCTTGCGGTGGTCTGCCGGCAGGCCGATCACCTGACGGGAGCAATCACTGAGGCGAGGGTCATGGCTGAGAGCTGCACTGCAGGGAAGCTGCTCAGGATCAATGTGCAGAAATCGGTTGAGCGTGCCGCCGTCATAACGATCGAAACCGCCGGGGAAGGGCTGCTTCGGCTGAAAGCCAGCTTGATCGTTCGATGCGAGCGGATGGGCAGCATTGGCCCTGGCCAGGTGCTCCTCCACCTCGTTTCGGAGCGCAACGAAGGCGGAGTCCGGCAGAAGGTTGGGAATCACGAGAAAGCCATCGCGCTCCAGGCTCTCCCAGTGACTGGGCTTCAGCCAACGCCTCCAACGACAGAAGGTGTCGGCCAGCTGCACGCGACGGCGATGCAACTGCCAACGCCGGTTCAGCATCGGGTGTCCCACCCAGGGGTCCCGGAAGCTCTTGGTGCGCGTGAGCAAAGAGAGCATGGGCCGGAGATTAGGCGGGTGATCGACGGATCCAATCGCGTTGGCTAGTTCTTCAGAAGACCAGCGATCGGATCATGCGCACCCACTGGCGAGTCCAACCCCTCGCAGCGGCCCTGATCATGCTCAGCGTCAGCGGCTGCGCCACTGACCAGACCTCGAAATAGACCTCTCCAGACGCTGAGGAAACGACAGAGGTTGTTCAGAACAGCACGACAGCCGAAACAAGCGAGGCTGCGCCAACAAACGAGGCCGATCAATCCGTGGAGACCGTGGAATCGGCGGAGGCTTCCCAGGACAAGGGGAACGCTGACAGTGAACCAACCGCCAAGGTCGTTGAAGGGAAAGCCTCCTGGTATGGCCCAGGCTTCTACGGCAACAAAACCACCAGCGGCGAAGTTCTCGAAAAGGGCACGATGACGGCCGCCCACAGCAGCCTGCCGATGGGGACGGAGGTGAAAGTCACCAGACTTGATACCGGCGAGAGTGTGACTGTGGAGATCAATGACCGAAAGCCGTTCAAGGAAGGAACCGTGATCGACCTGGCCCACGGCGCAGCGGAAGCCCTCGACATCGATGACGACGGCACTGCCAGCGTGAGCATCGAGGTGCTTGACTGAGACCTCGACGCGAAGGTGACGCTCAGGGCGCATTGACGCCGTACCCGAGTTCGCTCAGCCGTTGTGGCTTGCTGCGCCAATCTGGCACAACCTTCACGAACAGCTCGAGGTACACCGGCCCATCGATCAGGGTCTGCATTTGCAGGCGGGCACCCTGACCGATCGTTTTGAGCATGCCCCCCCCCTTGCCGATCAGGATCCCCTTCTGGCTTTTGCGTTCCACCAGCACAGTCGCCAGCACAGCCGTACGCCCGTTGCCTTTGCCCTTGGCTGGTATCTCCTCAACGCGGTCGATGGTCACCGCCACGCTGTGGGGAACCTCCTCGCGGGTGTGCAGCAGCACCTGCTCCCGGATCAGCTCCCCCATCAGCACCCGCTCAGGCTGATCACACACCATCTCCGCTGGATAGAGCTGGGGACCAGACGGCAGCATCGCCGCCATGTCCACGGTCAGGGCAGAGCATCCCTCCCCAGAGAGCGCACTGCATCGATACCTGGGCCAATCCAATCCAGAGAGCAACTCGTCGTACGCCGCTTCAGAGGGCTCCTGCTGGTCGGGCGCAACCTTGTCCCATTTGTTCAGGACAACGATCACGGGAAGCGGCTGCTGGCGCAGCAGGTTGACGATGAAGGCATCGCCGCGGCCCGGTCGCTCACATCCCTCCAGCAACAGCACCACCAGATCCACTTCACCGATGGCGCTGCGGGCGCTTTGCACCAGACGCTCTCCCAGCAGGTGGTGGGGCTTGTGAATTCCGGGCGTGTCCACCAGAACCATCTGCGCCACATCCGTCGTGAGGATGGCCCGCAAACGATTGCGGGTGGTCTGGGCCACAGGAGAGGTGATCGCCACCTTCTCCCCCACCAACTGGTTCACCAGGGTGGATTTGCCCACGTTGGGCCGGCCGATCAGAGCGATGAAACCGGAGCGATGGTCCTCCGGCAACGGTGTGCTGAGCATGGTTCAAGTCTGCGCCGTCATCTTCCGGGCCATAACCTGCGCCCACTGGAGTGGCGTGCCATGGCCGATCTGCAACCCACCTTTCAGCAGGCGATGGAGATCACGGCCTCCTGGCTGCGCCAGTGGGAGAATGAGGAGATCAGCGATGAGGTGCTGGCGGATCGCATCGGCGAGATGGTGGCCAGCAGGGATGGAGCTCGCGGATTCTTTGTGGTGAGCCTGGCGGGAGACAGCGCCCTGATGGATCGGCTGCCCGATCCGGTGGTCGGCCAGCTGCGCGCTGCAGGGGAAGGGGTGGTGGATCTCAGCGTGCGCAACCTGGCGATGAGTTCCGCGATGGCGCTGCAGCATCAACGCACCGGTGATGAAGCCCAGCAGGCAGGGTCGGAGCAGGTGAGAGCGCGCTGCACCGAATTGCTGCGATTGCTGGAACCGGATCTCGTCAAGCAGCGGCTCGAACAGCTACTTGAAGGTTGCGATAACCGGGGGGACGACGTCAGTTTTCTGAAGCGATGGGGTTACGACGACGGACAGATACGAGCCATCAGCGCCAGTGCCCTTGCTGTGGCGCATGACTGAGCGACTCAGAAGGTGATGCTCATCTGAAGCCCGAGCACAAGCGCATCATCAATCTCGCCCTGTCCCATCGGATTGAAAACGTATTGAACACTTAACTGAACCGAAGCGTTACCGCCCAACATCACCTGATATCCCAGCTCCAACACAGATTCCCAGATCGGTCCGTCAGGGATGGCACGACTCCAGTTGGCATTGCTCAGACCGACGACGATGGCATCAAACGGTCTGCTGCGGATCACGCCCTTGCCCACCCAGCCGCCCCCGCTGATCGGCTGGTGACACCTCCGCGATGTAGGCGGGCGTCAGAATGCTGGCAAAGCCGACACCCAGGCCGCCGATCACCCTCCAGCTGATCAAGGCGAACAGAGACTGCGCCAAAGCCGAGCCGATCGCGCTGGCCAGGAACAGGACCGCCGCCACCACCATGCTGTGGCGACGTCCGATCCGATCCGACAGCCATCCTGCAGAAAGGTCACCAACAGCTGATCCCAGCAGGGCTGCCGCCACCGACCGACCGAGATCATCAGACGAAATATTGAACACCTCGCAAATCGCACCGACGGCACCATTGATCACGGTGGTGTCGTAACCGAAGAGAAAACCGCCCAAGGCCGCCGACAGGGCGATCTGAAGAATGAAACGCCATCGTTTGCGTTGGCGTTTCTGTTCAGGGAGTGAAAACGAAGGCTCCACCGGTACATCTGCGTCGTCTCAATGCAGCGCGGATGAGTCGGCCTGCCATCCATGCCGCAAGCAAACGAAACGGTAATTTCAGTCACAAAAAAGCCCCAGACAAACTGGGACGCAAGTGATGTTGAAACTCAGATCAACTGAATCGATCAGTCTCTTCGTCCACCACCGTTGATGACAATGATCAATCGAAGGATGAAGATAAAAAGATTGATGTAAGTGAGATACATGCTTAGGGCGCCGGCCAGGTACTGCTCGTCCTGGTAGGTGCGAGGCATCGTGTAGAAATCGACGAAAGCGGCGCCGATGAACAGCACTGTGCCGAAGCCCGCGATCATCAGCTCAAAGCTGGTGCCGTGGAACATCTCGGGAGCAAAGAATCCGCCGATGAATTGGACCACCATCGCCAGGATCAAACCGATCAGTCCGAGCCCGACCACTCCCGAGAGGGCCTGTCCGACGCTGTCGCTCATCCGGCGACCCACCACTGAGGCGATCACAAACGTGATTCCAGTGGCAAGAGCAGCTGTTCCGACAGCGCCAATGCCGGCGACAGCTCCTGCGTAGGCCACCAGGCCGCTCAACGTGAAGCCTGTGATCAAGCTGTAAACGGCAAGCAGAGGAAGTGCCGTGGAGTTGTTTCCTTTCATCGCCACGTTCTGAGCGACGAAGAAAAGAATCAGGTTGCCGATGAGAGCGACCAAGAAGAGGGGCAGGAACAGGGGCGTTGCCATCAGCGAAAGCCCGCCGATCACGCCGACCGAGGTGAGCACCATGCCGCCCCCCACATAGGGAAGGGCTTTGTTGACCACATTGGGGCCGACCAGGGCACTCGATTGAGCCTCGCGAATGGCCTGTTGAAAATTGCTGCTGGCTGGCATGTTGACCGAACCATTCGTCACTTCAGACACTTTGCCAGTGCTGACAAGGGTTTGAAGTGTGGATCCCCCTAACGGTGCATTGACCGTGACACTTTGCCGCTGTCCCGCTTCGCATAAGCCTCGACAACCCGTTGCACCAGCGGGTGACGCACGACATCCGCAGACGTCAGACGACAGACGGCGACACCCTCCACACCATCGAGAACCTCCGAGGCTTCGACAAGACCGCTGAGCTGTCCAGAGGGCAGATCCACCTGTGTGGTGTCACCGGTGACGACCATGCGAGATCGTTCGCCAAGCCTGGTGAGCACCATGCGCATCTGCGCCGGCGTGGTGTTCTGTGCCTCATCGAGGATCACGAACGCCTCACTCAGGGTCCGGCCACGCATGTAGGCCAGAGGGGCCACTTCAATCACACCCTTCTCGAGCAACACCGTGGTTTTTTCAGGCCCCAGCAGGGAATGCAGCGCGTCGTAAAGGGGCCTCAGATATGGATCCACCTTCTGTTGAAGATCGCCTGGCAGGAATCCCAGACGCTCCCCAGCCTCGACAGCTGGCCTGGTAAGAATCAAGCGCTCCACCTTGCGTTCGGTAAGCATCCGGACGGCCAGAACGGTGGCCAGAAACGTTTTTCCTGTGCCGGCAGGACCCAGGGCAAAGGTGAGGTCGTGACGCTCCATGGCATCGACATACTTCTTCTGCCTCAGGGTTCGAGGCCTGAGGAGATTGCCTCTCTGGCTTCGTGCCAGAACCTGCTCGCCCATGGCGGCATGGTCATCGGCACGGCCGGTGTTCAGCGCCCCGAGGGCCGTCTGCAGATCCACAGCCGTAATCGCCTGGCCGTCCTGCCAGATCGGTCTCACCAGCTCCACCACGGCTGCGGCCCGTTCGATCTGGGTGGGACGGCCGGTGATCACCAGTTGAAGGCCGCGCAACACCAGGGCGGCACCAGTGAGTGCCCCCAGACGATGCAAAGTCGCTTCCGCTTCCCCGGCCAGAGCCAGAGCCGCGTCGGGATCAGGAAGGTCGAGAACGAAGCGGCCGTTGTCGCCGTCGTCAGACACTGCCTGGATCAGGCTTCAGTGGTCTCAGCCGCGTCGCCGTCTGCAGCAGGCGCTTCAGATTCAGCAGCTTTCGCCGCAGCAGCCTCCTTGGCGGCCTGCTTCGCATCCGCCTCACGTTTGGCAGCCTGCTTGGCCTTTCCAACAATCTCTGCGGATCGAACGGTCTTCTCGATCAGGCCTCCACGCTCCAGAAGGGTGCGCACCACATCGGTGGGCTGGGCACCCTGACTCAACCGCTGGCGGATGGCCTCGGTATCGAGACGGGTTTCCTTGGTGCGGGGGTTGTAAAAGCCGAGCTCCTGCAACGGACGGCCATCCCGGCGGGACGTGCTGTTGCAGGCCACGAGGCGGAAGCTCGCTTCCCGCTTCTTGCCGAACCGCTTCAGGCGGAGCTTGATCATTGTGGCGCTGGAGTGAGGAGTGGTCGTCGTTCAGGCTGCGCCGTAGCGCCCGCCAAACAGCAACTTTACCGTTTCGCCATCACAGCTCTCCAAAACCCTTCTTTTTCTTGGCCGGACGCTGCCGCTTCGGCGCGCCGCCGCGGCCAGGCCGTCCGCCCCCACCAGCGGGCATACCACCCATGCCGGGCATACCACCCATGCCCGGGAACCCTCCCATTCCAGGTATGCCTCCCATTCCGGGCATTCCCGGCATTCCTCCCATCCCCGGCATGTTGCCCTGGCTCATCTGCTGCATGAAGCCGCGCATTTTCTGGAAGTCGGCCAGCACCTTGTCCACATCAGCGGGCTGATGACCACTGCCGCCGGCGATCCGCCGACGTCTTGAGGGTTGGCTTGCGAGCAGATCCGGGTTTTCCCGCTCCTGCTGCGTCATCGAGCCGATCATCGCCTCAATGCGCTTGAGCTGCTGCTCACCCTGCTTGAGCATGCCGTCGTCGATCTTGTTCATGCCCGGGATCATCTTCATCAGGCCTCCAAGAGAGCCCATCCGCTTGATCAGGCGCATCTGCTTCACGAAGTCTGAGAAGTCAAACGTCGCCTCCTGCAGCTTCTTCTGCATCTTTTCAACGTCGGCGAGTTCGACCTCCTTCTGGGCCTTCTCCACCAGCGTCAGCACGTCGCCCATGCCGAGGATTCGGCTGGCCATCCGTTCGGGATGGAACGGCTGCAGGGCCTCCACCTTCTCGCCGGTGCCGATGAACTTGATCGGCTGACCGCTCACCTTGCGGATCGACAGGGCGGCACCGCCGCGGGAATCACCATCGAGTTTGGTGAGCACCGCTCCGGTGATCCCCACCTGATCGTGGAAGGCACGGGTGAGTTCGGCCGCCTCCTGGCCGATCATCGAATCCACCACCAGCAGCACCTCATCGGGCTGCACGGCAGTGCGGATCCGCACCATCTCCTCCATCATCTCGGTGTCGATCTGGAGGCGACCGGCGGTGTCCACCAGGAGCGCGTCGAACCCTTCCTCTTTCGCCTTGGCCAGACCAGCGGCCGCGATATCTTCGGGCTTGGCCTCAGCACCAAGGCTGAACACCTCTACATCGATCTGAGCACCGAGTGTTTTCAGCTGCTCGATGGCCGCTGGTCGGTAGACATCTGCACCCACCATCAGGGCACGGCGCCCCTGATCCTTGAGGTGAAGGCCCAGCTTGGCCGTGGCCGTGGTCTTACCAGCACCCTGAAGACCGGCCATCAGAACAACGGTGGGCGCTTCAGCCGCCTTGGCCAGAGGAGCGTTATCGCCCCCCATGACCTCCACCAGCTGTTCATGGACCACCTGGATGAACTTCTGATCCGGGCTGACCCCGCGCACCACCTCGGCACCGACGGCTTTGTCGCGGACCTCGGCGACGAAGTCCTTCACCACCGGAAGGCTCACATCCGCCTCAAGAAGCGCCCGACGAACGTCCTTCAGGGCTCCTTCAACATTGGTTTCGCTGATCGCGTCCTGGCCTCTGAGGCCTTTGACCGCATCTTCGAATCGGGCTGAAAGCTCATCGAACATCAGCGGAAACCAATAACGCTGCTGCGATCGTAAAAAGAGACCCGATCAGCCTTCGCTGGCGGGGATGTACGCCTGGAGCCTCCACTGGTCTCCATCCCGTCCAAAGATGTAGCGAACGCTCAACGTGCCTGGTGGCGTTTGCTCGGTTACGGCGCCCACTCCGTTGATGGTTTTGTCGGAATAGGCGATCTGCGCCAACACCTCGATGCGCTGCGGTGTCCGACTGACCAGCTCAACCGACGTCACAGAGGCGTCAATGGCTTTGCTGAGTCCTGCAGATGCATCGGCGGCCTGCTCCTGCAACACCTTTTGGACCATGTGGTCACGGGCGACCACGGAGAGGTCTGCTCCCTGGTCTGGCTCCGCCGCCAGAGAGGCAGCCTTGAGATCCAACCAGCCCTGAATCAGAGCCTGCAGGTTCGCTTCTGAAGGCTGATCGGCTGTGAGGGGTTTGGGTTTGAGCTGCTCCCGAGGCTTCGGTTCCGGTTTCAGGGCTGCATCAGGTTGGGCAGGGGTGTCCTCAACGTCAGTTTCAGGGGCTGGATCAACCGGATCAACAGGCTCTTCCGTGTCGCTTGGATCGCCAGAATCAAGCTGGGCAGACGGCTCGGGGAGTGGGTCGAGAGTGTTCTGTCTCGAACTGATCACGGCCGCCAGCACACCCAGGACGGCAAGGCCGGAACCGATCGCAATCAGCACCGACCGTGGAACCGCGATGTGGAATCCTTCGCTGTCCTCACTCAGACCGTCGGGTTCACCGAGCGCAGAGGCGGCCGACTCTTCCGAAGCAGAGGCGGAGTCTTCAGCGAACAAATTGGGCCAATCTCCCGACGACACAGGGGCTGGATCGGATCGGCGGGCTTCCTGACGATCGAGTCGTTCCACGTAGGCCTGAACATCCCGATCCGCAAACCAGGCATCCAGATCAACATCCGAGGCCTCCACATCCCTGTAGCCGGGAAGCACATCCCGCTCCAGCCAGACACGGCAGTACTCACACTGCGCTGAAAGCTGGTCGCCAGGATGCTGATCCAGCCACAGCCTCAACTCGCGATCACGAACTGAAAGAAAGTGATTGCCAGCAGAGGCGACATTTCCCAGCAGCAGGTCGAGACAACCCAACAACGGCATTGGATCGAGATCCGCCGCCGCCAGCGACTTCACCTGATCACGGGCCTGCTCCAGCAGTTCAGGCTTCCTGCGTGAGAACCCGGAGGCTGTAAGCGCGAGAACTGCAAGAAAACCGGCTTCTCCAGAGCCCTCAAGCTGCCAATTGCTGAACAGATCAATCTGCTCCTGAACGGTGAGGAAACGTCGGATCTGCTTGAAAAACGGTTCGAAATCCTCCTGTCCGAATGCTGCCTCGGGCGCACCTTCCAAACCCCCGCGATCCTTCACCAGTCGATCCAGCAACCGCAGACCCTGCTGGTGAGACTCCTGATCGCTGAGGTCTCTGCTCAACAGATCCAGAATCCTGTAGGGAAGAAGGGACTCCAGATCCCTCTCCAAGGCTTGCAGCTGGTCAGGCAGCTTGCCCATGCGTCTCTGCAGCTCAATGCCGGCTGCCAGCACCTGAGCCGCCGATTCATAGCGCCTCTGGCCCTGCTCTTCCTTCGACGCATCACGGCAAGCCAATGCAGCCAGAAGCGTGAGGTCGGCTTCACGGCCGCTGCCCAGTGCAGGAGCCTGGGGAGGCTGAAGCCCCTGGCAGGCCATTTGAAACGCCTCCAGCGCTGACCCTGCCTCCCACAGCAACAGCAGGCCAGCGGCCTCACTGCTGCTGGGAAGGTCCAGTCCCACGGTGTCGCCTGGGTGATGCTGAGACAGATCCAGCAACTGCGCCTCGTACTCAGACCGCCGCACGGAGTCGGTCAACAGGTCCGCCGACTGCCTGAGCAGCTCATCACGCTGAATCAGCACCTCGTGGGTGAATCCCTGATCGGGCGGGCTATCACAACGACTCTGAAGCTTTCTCAGAATCGCGTCGGCTGCAGCGGAAGGACTGACACCCAGCAGTCGGAAGTGATCGATGGGCAGGTCCAACAGAGACAGTCTTGATGACGCTGGACTTTAGTCAGAGTCAGGGATTTTGCCCAATTTCAGTCCCCTGACCCTTACAGTCGGATTCCCAGAAGATCGGTCATGGGCCAGGACCTAGCTGTCGAGACTGCACCCCATGGCACTGCCGCGGCTGGCGGAGCCCATGGCGAAAGGCTCTCGTCTCTTATCACGGCTCAACGAGCAACCGTGGATCGCGATACCGGCCTGGCTCTTTACCGCGACATGACCCTCGGTCGACGCTTTGAAGACAAATGCGCCGAGATGTACTACCGCGGCAAGATGTTTGGCTTCGTGCACCTTTACAACGGTCAGGAAGCCGTCAGCACCGGGGTGATCGGTGCGATGAAACGCCAGCACGACTGGTTCTGCAGCACGTACAGAGACCATGTCCATGCCCTGAGCGCCGGCGTTCCCGCCCGCGAAGTCATGAGTGAGCTGTTCGGCAAGGCGACCGGATGCAGCAAGGGCCGGGGTGGCTCAATGCACCTGTTCTCGAAGGAGCACCATCTCCTCGGTGGTTTCGCCTTCATCGCCGAAGGAATTCCAGTGGCACTCGGGTCCGCATTCACCAGCCGCTACAAACGCGATGCCCTGGGGGATTCATCAAGCGACGCAGTGACAGCAGCCTTTTTCGGAGACGGCACCTGCAACAACGGTCAGTTCTTCGAATGCCTGAACATGGCGCAACTCTGGAAGTTGCCCATCGTTTTCGTGGTGGAAAACAACAAGTGGGCCATCGGCATGGCGCATGATCGAGCCACAAGTGATCCGGAAATCTGGAGAAAGGCCGCCAGCTTCGGCATGGCGGGGGAAGAAGTTGATGGAATGGACGTTCTGGCCGTTCGCGCCGCCGCTGAACGGGCTCTGGAGAGAGCCAGGGCTGGAGAGGGTCCAACATTGCTGGAGTGCCTGACCTATCGCTTCAGGGGCCACTCGCTGGCGGATCCGGATGAACTGCGATCCGAGCAGGAAAAACAGTTCTGGGCCCAGAGAGATCCGTTGAAGGCCTTCGAGAACGATCTCGTTTCGGCAGGAATGGTGAGCGCAGATGAACTCCGCGCGATCGAGAAGGAGATCGATCAAGTGGTTGAAGATTGCGTTGAATTTGCTCTTGCGGCACCCGAGCCGGAAGCCGAAGAACTCACGAGCTACATCTGGGCCGAAGACTGATTGTTTCGAGCTGGCTGACCCAGACAGAACAAGTCAATTCGATCGTGTCGCGGGGGATTCAGATGCCTCCAGGCAGACGCCTTGTGAGATTGCGCAGCTTGCGGAGAGCCTTGAGCTCCACCTGGCGGACGCGCTCCCGAGACACTTCCATCAGCCGGCCGATTTCGGCAAGTGTGTGGCGTTCATTGCCCTCAAGCCCAAAACGCAACCGCAGAACATGCTGCTCCTGCTCGCTGAGGTGACTCAACCAGCGACCCAACTGCTCATGATGAATCCGCTGCTCGACCATGTCGAGCGGCTCTTCCAGGGACGAGTCGGCTATCAAGTCGCCCAGGAAGCTGCGTCCCTCCTCGCCGTTGACGGGAGCATCAAGGCTGCTGGTGGTGAGCGCCTGCCGCAGCAGAGAATCGAGTTCATCGAGGGGGATGTCCATCGCTTCGGCGATTTCAACCCGGCTTGGCATGGCTCCGAGTTTGTGGGCCAAGTCGAGACTGACCTTGCGAATCGTTGTAAGCCGCTCACTCAGATGAACGGGCAGGCGAATCGTTCTGGATTGACAGGCGATCGCCCTAGTCATGCTCTGGCGGATCCACCAGAAGGCATAGGTCGAGAACTTGTAGCCACGGGTGGGATCAAATTTCTCGACCGCACGTTCAAGACCCAGAGAGCCTTCCTGAATCAGATCGAGCAGTTCAAGACCTTTTCCCTGGTACTTCTTCGCCACACTCACAACCAAGCGAAGATTGGCCTTCATCATCCGTTCCTTCGCTCGGCGACCGATCCGAATTGAACGGCGCTGCTGTGTGGTCAGCTGGGATTCATCAAAATCACGGGAGCCATCCTCCGTGAGCTGCATCATCGTCTGAACCTGATTGCCCAGCTCGATCTCTTCAGCAGGCGTGAGAAGAGGAATCCGCCCGATGGTGGCCAGGTACCAACTCACGGGGTCGCTACTTCGGCGACGCTGCGTATCCAGTGGCTTGGAGGCGGTGGAAACCATGTCGACGCCGTATACGTGGGATGACTTTCTTACGTTCAGAAAGAAAAGCGAAGTGATTTCAACAACCTTTCAGATTCGAACGAGCAAACCGAAACATTCACGGGATTTCCTCACAAATCACTGATCCGAACACAAGTGCCTGAAAGGGGTTGGCCTTGGAGTATTTCGCTACCCAACAACACAAGTTGGTGTTGATTTCACAACCCCGACACTCATTTTTTTCTCACGACCGAACGCCAATTGACGAAGCAAGATTAAAAATCACTGGTCAGTTGAAAAACTGTCTTGCATTTGCCCGGGGAAGGTGAGATCGCAGGATGGAGAGATTGAAACGGTCCCGAGATGACCACCGCCCCCTCCATCACGCCTGCAGGTCGGGCTGCGCTGGAGCGTCTCCAGACGTTGCCGGGCGAGCACCGCGTCGCCGTCGGCCTCTCCGGCGGCGTGGACAGCTCACTGACGGCAGCCCTGCTGGTGGAGAGCGGCTGGCAGGTGGAAGGGCTGACGCTCTGGCTGATGAGCGGCAAAGGGGCCTGCTGCGCCGAAGGGCTTGTGGATGCTGCCGGTATCTGCGATCAGCTGGGCATCCCCCATCACGTCGTCGATTCCCGCGACACCTTTCAAGAGGAGATCGTGCAGCGACTGGTGGAGGGCTACAGCAACGGCATCACCCCCTTGCCCTGTTCCCAGTGCAACCGTTCGGTGAAGTTCGGGCCAATGCTCAGATGGGCTGAACAGGAACGCGGCATCGCGCGCATCGCCACCGGTCACTATGCGCGCATCCGCCACGGCCGCGGCGTTGGTCGTCATCAACTGCTGCGCGGTCTGGATCACCAGAAAGATCAGAGTTATTTCCTTTACGACTTATCCCAGGAGGCACTGAGCAGAGTTGTGTTTCCCCTTGGAGAACTCACCAAACCGGATACCCGGCGGGAAGCCGCTCGCCATGGTCTGCGCACAGCGGACAAACCGGAAAGCCAGGATCTCTGCCTGGCGGATCACCACGGATCGATGCGGGCCTTCCTCGATGCTTATCTGCCCCCACGCACCGGTCAGATCGTGCTTAACGACGGCACGGTTCTCGGCGAACACGACGGGATTGAACACTTCACCATCGGCCAGCGGCGCGGACTCGGTGTCTCCTGGAGTGAGCCTTTGCATGTTGTACGCCTCGACGCAGCGATGAATCGGGTTGTCGTCGCCCCGCGGGCCGAGGCTGGCTGCCATTGCTGCAGCGTGGGAGCCGTGAATTGGATCTCCATCGAACCACCATCGGATTCCATCAGCGTGGAGGTGCAGATTCGCTATCGCAGTGCACCGGTCGTCGCCCAGCTGACGCCAGCTGAGCCGAACGACAACGATCGCCAGAGATCACGTCCCCATCGTTGTCGACTGGAGTTCGCCGAGGAGCAGTTCTCGATCACGCCCGGGCAAGCAGCGGTTTTCTACGACGGTGAAACCGTTCTCGGCGGTGGACTGATCAGCGTGGACTGATCAGCGCGGATCCGTCCTCCCCGACGCGTCCGGGCTCAGCCTGACCGGCGGCTGAGAACCCCTTGAAACAGGCTTATGCCAAGCAGCAGTTGCATGGGCAGGTCCAACCAGCGGGCGTAGCCCGTCAGCCCCTGCCGCGTTTGGATGTCGGCCGCCGCAACGCCTTCCTCTCCGGAAGGCAACAGCTGATCAACGCGGCCATCGGGATGCACAACAACCGTTGGGCCAGTATTGGCCACACTGAACAGATCCCGTCCAACCTCAATCGCCCTCAGCTGTGCCATGGCCAGAAACTGGCGTTGAAGCAGGACTGGATACGGATCAAGGTTGGCGATGGACAGCATCCATTGACCGCCCTCAGCCACGGCCTTGGCCAGGGATCGGCCATCGCTGATCTCGTAGCAGATCGCCACCGCAGCAGGAACGGAAAAGCCTGTCTGCAGGCGTGATGCCTGTCCGGGCATCAATCCGCCGACAGCGGAAAGCCCCCCGGCCAACCTTGGCGGCAAGGGGGGAAGAGCCTCTCCCAGAGGAACGAGTCTGTGTTTGTCGAGCAGGGGCACAGGGCGATCGTCATCGGGCTCGACCAGAAGAAGACTGCTGCGCAGCTGGCCATCCTGGCGACGGAATCCACCTGCCAACAGCGGTACATCCTGCGCCTGGGAAGCAACAGTCCAACCCGACGGCAGAGTGCCTTCAGGAGCAACCAACGCCGTCGCATCCAACGCTCTCGCTGTGTCGAGAGCCCGCCGCAGGGCCTCTGGCAGGCGACGTTGCTGGGCCGTGCTGAACTTCTCTCTCGTTGGAATCACAGGCTGCCAACCGGCCAGCGACAGCTCGCCTTGGGATACCGGAGGACGGGAGAGCGCTGCAGCGCCGAGAAGATGGGCGAGGAACAACGCCATCAACCAGATCAGGACCAGACGCAGGGCAAACCGCTGCCGGGCCAACTGATGCAGTCCCCAGCCAGAGATCAGCAGCAGCGCCGCCAACCCACTGCCGCCCACCCAGCAACTGAGGCCGGCCAACGCCGGATCAATCGGCAGGATGCTGCCGCTGATCCCGATCCAGAAGAGGGGGCCACCGGCAAGGCCCACTTCGATGAGTCCCCAGATCAACGCCAGAATCAGCACTGACATCGGTGACAGCTCTTCTCTGCTGCCGGGTTGAGACGTCAAAACCCAGCGAGCGGCGCTTGCCCAGACGGCCAGTAGAACCGCAGCCGCCAATCCACAGACCAGCCAAATCGCCCCTGCGATCGGAAGGCTGAGCAGAGCAGGCACGCCCATCCAGGTGAGAGGGTGCAGCGCCAGGAGCCAACGGTGGCTCAGGAGCACAGCCAGCAGCCCCCAGATCGCTGCATAACGAGGTCGATCGGCAATGCCCCAGAGCAGGGCCAGAGCAGGGATCAGAGTCAACGGTCCAGCCCATGCCGGAGAGAGTCCTGCCAGCACTCCACCTCCGACGGCCAAGCCGAGCGAGGCAGATCGGTGATCGCCCATGGTCATCAATCCCGGCCAGGGTCATCCTGAAGCCAAGCCAACTGCTTCCGATGGACGCCGGCAATCCCCTTCAGCAACTGCTGCTCCGCGGCCTTGGGACCACCACCCTGGTCGCGGAGCGCCTCAGAGGTGTCTCGCAGCAATGGGTCAGCAGCGGCCGTCTGGATCCAAATCAGGCCTCGGCCCTGGTTGAAGACGTCCTCAAAGCCCTGCGCGGGGAAACACCTGAGCTTGAAGAGCAGATGGAGCGGAATCTCGAGCGGAACCGCGACCACTTTCTTCAGGACCTGGGAGTGGCCAGTCAGAAAGAGGTTGATGAACTGCGTGGTCGCATCGATCGTCTCGAGCAGCAGCTCAGGAAGTCAGAATCACGGGAGATCTGAGTTCAACGTGCGAGACATCCTGATCAGCTCAACCGTCTGCGTTCTCTGCCTGCTGCTGGCGCTGGTGAGCCAGTTGATCTCGCCTTCCACCGTGATCGCCTCCACCACAACAGCTCCGGTTCCGGCAGCCGTGGTCCAATCGGAGCCTCGTCAGCAAGCCGGCCGGATCGAACTGGATCCCGATGACCCCAACCCCACCCTGTTCGCCATGGCTCCCAACGACACAACCGCTGATGCATCCGCCCTTGGAGGCCCTCTCGAGACTCCCGACACAACCCTGACGGCCAGTGGGCTCAGCATCACCGAGTTGGAGCTCGGTGATGGTGCTGTTGCTGGTCCAGGCCAGACCGTGGTGGTCAACTACCGCGGAACGCTGGAAAATGGCAAGGAATTCGACAGCAGCTACGGCCGCGGGCCCTTCAGCTTCCCGCTGGGTGCTGGACGGGTGATCAAAGGCTGGGATGAGGGCGTGGCCGGAATGAAGGTTGGAGGAAAACGCCGACTGGTGATCCCTCCCGACCTGGCCTACGGCACCCGTGGCGCCGGTGGAGTGATTCCTCCAAACGCCACTCTCATTTTTGAGGTGGAACTTCTCGACATCCGTCAATGATCGACAGTTAGGCTCTCAATCAGCCTCTGTACCTCTGTTCCGATGCTGCGCTCGGCCCTTTCCGCCATCGTCCGCGTCCTCCCCGCCTCCGTCGCTCATGCCCATTGCGACGGACCATGCGGCGTCTACGACCCAGCCTCCGCCCGTGTGGCCGCCGAGGCTGTTCTGTCGATGACCAAGAAGCTCAAATTCCTTGAAGCCCCTGCCAATGGCGATGCTGCTGCCATGGCTGCCTACAACAACACCTTCTCCCGTTACGTCGCGATCAAGGAGGATCAGGCCAAGGAAACGAAGAAGGAACTTCTGATCCTGTGGACGGACTATTTCAAGCCCGATCATCTCGCGACCTTCCCCGACCTGCACGACACCATCTGGAAAGCCACCAAGCTCTGCAGTGCCTGCAAGGTCCATATCGACCAGGGCAAGGCTGAGGAACTGATGGCTGCCGTGGAGAAGATCCACAACATGTTCTGGCAATCCAAGGGACGGAGCGACGCCTGGGTCACTGCCTCCTGAATCGTTCAGTGCCCCCTGCCATCAACCTCAGGGAACTGCTGCTGCTCGCCGTTCGTCGCCGTCGACACCTGCGTGTCGACGGCTTTTCAATGGCTCCGACATTGATCCCCGGCGATCGGGTCCTGATCAGTCCGTCGTCGGCCGATGACCCTTTGCCGATCATTGATTCCATCGTGGTGGCCTGGCATCCAGACAGAACCGGCACCAGAGTGATCAAGCGGTTGACTGGCTTCAGCCAGGGACGCCTGCTGCTGCACGGAGACAATCCTGCAGAAAGCAGCGACAGTCGGCAGTTCGGTCCGCTGGAACGTCGTCATCTGATCGGCGTCGTCACATCGGTTGTTCATCGCGATTGAGCGACCAGCGTCAATGCCCTGGCCAGGCCCTCAGAACACTGCCGCTGAGGTCTTCTGCAACCAGATCATCCCCGTCAGGATGGACAGCCCCCCCGTGACGCCCACCAGAACCGGGAGACAACGGGCACCGGTGCGCAGGGTCAACAGTGACAATGCAGTCGCCACCAGCAGCATGGCTGCGATCGAGCCGCCGAGATAGGCGAGCAGATAGATCAGAGCTCCCAGTGGGGGGAGCGCCAAAGCGGGAATCACAGCCAGAACATGACTGGCGCCGGCCAGACCATGCAGGAGTCCCAGGCCAGAAGCGGCGTGGGCATGGCGGCGGTGATTGCTCTGTCCGCGGACGTGCAGGTGGAGATGGCGGTGTTGCCGTTCGCCGTCATGACGATGCTCATGGGTATGCAACTCCAGTCCGAAGGCTGTGCGTATGGCCAGGGTGCCGACCACCAGCAAGGACACGCCCACAAACCATTCAGCCCAGGCAGACATGGCCTCCAGATGGGCCAGATCCTTGATCAGCAGAGCCATCAGGGCCAGCAGCACCACTCCCGCAGCATGACCAACCCCCCAGGCCAAACCCGATCGCAGGGCCTGCATCGGACGGTTGAGCGACAAGGGGGCCATGGCCACCAGATGATCGGCTCCGCCGACAACATGCAGCGCTCCGGCGGCGAACCCCGTCAACAGACTGATCAGCATTGCGCCTCTTCGCCGGCCATCAATTCTGCAGGAGCGCCGCAGCTCATCCGTTGATCAGTGATCGCAGCCCCGCCTCAACATCCGGCTGTCGCATCAGCGCTTCTCCCACAAGCACCGCGCTGGCTCCTGCCGACTGAACACGATCCAGATCATGGCGCGTGAACAGGCCGGATTCGCTCACCAGAAGACAGTCGGACTGCCTGAGCTGCTGTCCGAAACGCTGCATCAACCGTTCCGTGGTGGCGAGGTCGGTCTCAAAGCTGGCGAGATCACGGTTGTTGATCCCGATCAGGGGGAATCCACCCAGGTTCAGCACGCGCTCCAGCTCCTGCTCGTCATGCACCTCCACCAGCACATCAAGGGTGAGTGCTTTCGCTGCTTTCCGCAGGTAGTCCAGATCCTGGTCCGAGAGAATCGCGGCGATCAGCAAAACGGCGTCGGCGCCAGCTGCCCGGGCCTGATAGAGCTGATAAGGACTGAGGATGAACTCCTTACAGAGCAAGGGGATGTCGACGGCCTGTCGTACATCCACCAGAACCTCGAAACCTCCCTGGAAAAAGGTTCTGTCGGTCAGCACCGATAAACAGCTGGCTCCACCGCTGGCATAGGCGCGTGCAATCGCAACCGGATCGAAGTCCTCTCGGATCACGCCCTTGCTGGGGCTGGCTTTCTTGACCTCAGCGATCACGGCCGGTGGGGTCGTCACCGACCGGAGTGCTGCAATGAAATCTCGGGTTGGAGGCAGATCCTGAATCTGTGATCTCAGCGTCTCAAGAGGTACCTTCTGACGCGCCACATCGATTTCACGATCCTTCTCCCAAATGATTTCCTCCAGGATGTGCCGTGGCTTCTCGTCGTCATGGGGGACGGCGTACTCCAGGTGTGCAACACGCACCTTGGGGTTGGGGGGGCGGCGACGGATCTCCATGCTCTGGTTCCTGCTCAGATTTCTGAAAAACGACTCAGCCGACGAGCTGGCCAGCGGCCTGCTTGTAAGCAACCTCAACGACTTCACTGAGGGTGGGGTGGGTGTGCACTTCCGTGGATAACTGGCGCACGCTCTGGCGACGTGCCACGGCATTGGCCACCTCCTGGATCAAATCGGCGGCATGCAGGCCATAGATGTGGGCTCCAAGCACTTCACCCGACGATTTGTTGAACAGAAGTTTCATCAGACCATCGCTTTCGAGTTCGGCAAGTGCTTTGGAATTGGCCTTGAAATAGCTGCGGACAGCACCCAGCTGAAAACCCTCCTGTTCGGCCATCTGCTTGGCATCAACTTCCGTGAGCCCCACCGAGCTGATCTCTGGATGGGTGAAGGTTGCGGCGGGAATGCTGCGGTAATCAATCTGCCGGTCGAGTCCAAGAATGTTGTCAATCGCCACGGTGCCCTGAGCCGCCGCGGTGTGGGCCAGCATCAGTTTTCCGGTCACGTCGCCAACGGCCCAGAGATGGGGCACAGGCTGACCGTTCACCAGGACACGCATTGCGTCGTCGATCGGGATGAATCCACGGTTGGTCTCGACTTGAAGCGATTCCAGGTTCAGACCCCTGCTGCTCGGAACGCGACCCGTGGCAACAAGAACGGCATCCACCTCCAGGGTCTCCACCAACTCACGCGAGTTGAAATCGGCCAGCTCGATCTGAACCGGACAACCTGGGGTGACCTTGCGGGCCAGCACACCGGATCTGGCATCGATGTCGCGACTGTCAATCAGGTTTCTCCCGGCAATCTTGGCGATGTCAGGGTCGAAGGTCGGCATCACCCGATCCAGGGCTTCGATCATCGTCACTTCGCAGCCGAGCGCTGTGTAGACGTCGGCGAACTCCAGGCCGATGTAGCCACTGCCGACGATCGCGATCCAGCGAGGTAGCCACTCCAGATTGATGGCTTCATCACTGGTGAACACCGTGCGGCCATCCGTCTCGATGCCGGGAGGGACGAAAGGGTCGGACCCTGTGGCGAGAATCACATCCTTCGCAGTCAGCACCCGGTCCACACCGTTGGGCTCGCGCAGGCCCACCTTTTGCTCGCCCTCCAGGCGACCGAGGCCACGCAGGATCGTGACACCGGACCGTTCGAGGGTCTTCGTGAGATTCGTTCGAATCGCCTGCACGAGCTGGTTGGCATGGTCAGCGATTTTCTGCCGTTCGAAGCGCACCGGCGCGGCATGAATGCCAAAACTGGCGAGATGCTTGTCGTCGGCCAGTTCACGAACCTTGCCGCTGGCTGCCAGCAGTGCCTTGGAGGGGACGCAGCCCCGGTTCACACAGGTTCCGCCCATGTCGCGCGATTCGATGATCGCCGTCTTCAAACCGTGCTCGGCTGCGTGTTTCGCTGCGTCAAAACCGCCATAACCGGCACCAATGATGATGACGTCGAAATCGAAACTGGCGTCGCTCACACCGACTGCTGCGTTGAGACAGTCATTCTCGCCCTTCGTCGCTCCAGCAGGAGTGGAACGGCGGCGGCGGCAACATTCAATGACTCCACCCGTTCGCTGTGAGGGAGGGTCACGGAATGGGTGCAGCAGGCCCGCAACCGCTGGTGCAGCCCTTGTCCCTCATTCCCGAGAACAAGCGCTGTCGGACGTTCCCAGTCCAGCTCCCAGTAGGGAATGGCCCGCTGGGCGTCGCCGGCCTCCGGAACGAGCGTTGCGACCACCTGAAGACCGCGTTCCCGCAGCTGTTGGAGGTTGGCTTCAAGCTGATTCAGTGCTCTGTCTTCATCTGGACCGAGCCGCGTGTGGGGCAGGTGCAACAGGGCCCCCGCCGAGGAACGCAACGCCTTCGGGCTGAGCGGATCAGCGCCCGATCCGAGCCAGACCGTCTCAACCTCAGCGGCGAGGGCCGTGCGCAACAGCGTTCCGAGGTTTCCAGGATCCTGCAGCCGATCCAGGACAAGAAGAAAGTTAGGTTCAGAGGGGGCAGCAGGCAACTGGGACAGCGGCAAAAGGCTCGCCACGCCATCAGGGCTGACTGTGCTGAGCGCCGCGCTGAGCACCTCCTGAGAGACCGGTTGAATGCTTGTTCCGTTCGGCAACCTGGACAACAGGGCAGGATGCCGTTCAATCCACGGTTCGGTCGCAATCAGCGAAAGCTTTGGCGGTTCTGTCTGCAGTGCCTCCTCAAGCAGATGGGTTCCCTCGAGCAGCAGAATCTGCTCCAGATCACGACCCTCACGTCGGGTGAGAGCCCGCAGTCGTCTGACCAGAGGATTCCTCCGACTCGTGATGACGGGTGAAACCAAGGCGTCGAGTCCTGCGAGGGTCAGAAGCTGGAGTGACGACGCACCTTGAGACCTTCGGCAATCAGAAGCTCATCACCGTTGATGTCGAGCCCGTTGATCGAGGCGATCTCTCCCTTGAGACCTTCAGCCGCGAGATTTTCCACCAGCTTTTTAATCACCTGATCTTCGACAGCAGCGTGATCGACGGAATCAGGTGTCAGGAGCTCTAAAAAACGCCCGACTTTTGATGCAACAACTTCGGAAGCGTTCGAGATCTTGAGGACGATCATGGAGACGTTGTCGACACACAACCGTCAAACTAATGCGGATGGGGAGACTTGAACTCCCACAGCATTGCTGCCACTAGTACCTGAAACTAGCGCGTCTACCAATTCCGCCACATCCGCTGGCGTCTGTCGCATTGCGACACCGATGAACATACGGCATCGCTTTATGAATTCCCGTCTGACAACCGGTGCGGTCTGATCCAGTTTGAACGCCGGCCGTCTAGACGGTCTCATTCAGCCTTGTCAAGATGCTGTGAGAAAAGCGAGATTGCAGAAATGACGGTTGCGGCCGCTTCGTCTCAAGGGATTCTCAAGCCGCATCTTTCAATTGACGGAGACTCTGGCCTGAACGGTGTTCTCAAAGTCAGCGGAGCCAAGAATTCCGCCCTTGTCCTGATGACGGCGAGCCTCCTGACCGAGGAGACCGTGGAGATCAGCAATATCCCCAACCTCACGGACATCATCGGAATGCAGGCCATCCTGGAATCCCTGGGGGTGTCCGTGACACGGCGAGGCGACCGCATCAGCCTCACCGCCGCAAACCTGTCGTCGTCACAACCCCCTTACGAACTCGTCAACAGCCTGCGGGCCAGTTTTTTCAGCATCGGCCCCCTGCTCGGCCGTCTCGGCCATGCCCGCGTTCCGCTGCCCGGTGGCTGCCGGATCGGTGCCCGACCAGTCGTTGAACACATCCGTGGCCTCAAGTCGCTCGGAGCAGTCGTGAATGTGGATCAGGGCCTCGTCACAGCATCCCTCCCCGGTGGACTGCGTCGACTCCAGGGCGCTGAAATCGTGCTGGATTGCCCGAGCGTGGGTGCCACCGAAACGATTCTGATGGCGACCGTTCTGGCCGAAGGAACCAGCATCATTGAAAACGCCGCCAAGGAGCCGGAGGTTCAGGACCTCGCCAACCTGCTCAACCGGATGGGAGCAAAAATCTCCGGTGCCGGCAACTCCACCATCAAGATTGAGGGTGTTGAACGTCTTCACGGCTGCCAGGACTATTCCGTGATCCCTGATCGGATTGAGGCCGGAACCTTTCTGATGGCAGCTGCAATCACCGGGTCAACCTTGAGAGTTGAACCTGTCGTTCCGGAGCATCTCAGCTCCGTTTTGCAGAAACTGCGCGATTGCGGCTGCGATCTCAACATCGACAGTGGCGGCATCACCATCACTCCTGGAGACCTGCGAGCCGTCGATGTGACAACCCAACCCTTTCCTGGATTCCCGACCGATCTCCAGGCTCCCTTCATGGCTCTGATGGCCACAGCCAAGGGAACCAGCGTGATCAGCGAGAAGATCTACGAGAACCGCATGCAGCACGTGGCAGAGCTGCAACGGATGGGAGCGTCGATCCGCCTGGAAGGCAGCACCGCCATCGTCGAAGGGGTTCCCTCACTTTGTGGTGCGCCGGTCACTGGAAGCGATCTCAGAGCCTCAGCCGCCA
The DNA here is from genome assembly GCF_000737535.1 of Synechococcus sp. KORDI-100. Classification (NCBI taxonomy): domain Bacteria; kingdom Bacillati; phylum Cyanobacteriota; class Cyanophyceae; order Synechococcales; family Synechococcaceae; genus Synechococcus; species Synechococcus sp. KORDI-100. Next base: position 2,077,713 of record NZ_CP006269.1, read on the forward strand.
TGGTTCTGGCCGGCCTCGGGGCCCAGGGCAACACCAAGGTTTGTGGCCTCAAGCACCTCGATCGCGGTTACGACAACATCGAAGCCAAACTGCTCGGCGTCGGAGCCAGGATCGAGCGTCAGAACGGCTGACATCCACTGACCCGATTTCCGACGGCTACTTACAATCCATAGACGGGAGCGTGCCGGAATTGGTAGACGGACTCGACTCAAAATCGAGCGCCTTCGGGCATGTGGGTTCAAGTCCCACCGCTCCCACTGCCGTCATGAACACCTACAACCGATTCCCGCTGAGGCTGGAACGCGGTTCAGGTTGCTGGGTTTGGGATCAGAACGGTCGTCGCTTTCTTGATGCGGTCGCAGGCATCGCAACCTGCTGCCTGGGTCACAGCGACCGTGCCATGCGCCGTGCCCTCAGTCGGCAGCTCGGACGTCTGCAACATGTTTCCAACCTCTACAACATTCCTGAGCAGGAGGAGCTCGCGAACTGGATCGTGCAGCACAGCTGCGGCGACAGTGTCTTCTTCTGCAACTCAGGGGCTGAGGCCAATGAAGCCGCCATCAAGCTGGCGCGCAAACACGGCCATCTCAGACGTGGCATTGAGCGCCCCGTCATCCTCACGGCTGCAGCCAGCTTTCATGGGCGCACCCTGGCGGCCGTCACGGCAACAGGGCAACCGAAATACCACCGCGGTTTCGAGCCCGTTGTCGATGGGTTCGACTATTTCCCTTACAACGACCTCGCTGCCTTCCAGTCCCTGCTGAACGAGCACGAATCCAACGGCCCAGCGGTTGCCGCCGTGCTGATCGAACCGCTTCAAGGCGAAGGTGGTGTGAATCCAGGCGACAGGAGTTTTTTCAAAAAGCTGCGTCGCCTCTGCGACGCCAACGGGATCCTGTTGATCCTTGATGAAGTCCAGGTCGGGATGGGAAGAACCGGATCTTGGTGGGGCTATGAGCAGCTGGGGATCGAACCGGATGCTTTTTCCCTGGCCAAGGGCCTCGGGGGCGGTCACGCCGTTGGGGCACTGGTTGTTCGCGGAGATGCCGACGTCTTTGAACCCGGTGATCACGCCAGCACGTTCGGAGGCAACCCATTCGCCTGCAGGGCCGGGCTGACGGTGGCTCGAGAGATCGAGCGGCGCAATCTGCTGCGCAATGTCCAGGACAGGGGGACACAGCTGCAGGAGGGATTGGAGGTCCTGGTCAGGCGCTACCCGCATCTGTTTCTCGCCGTCCGAGGCTGGGGACTGTTGAAGGGCCTGGTTCTCCGTCCCGAGTGCGGGGTCACCGCTGCCGACCTCGCTGCAACGGCCCTTGAGCATCAGCTTCTCCTGGTGGCAGCAGGGCCCGACGTGTTGCGCATGGTGCCTCCACTGATCATCAGCGCCCGCGAAGTCCGCTTGCTGCTGCAACGGCTGGACGCCACATGCAGGACGACTTCGCCGACCTGATCCCGCGCTTCGACACGCGGGGCATGGATCTTCAACTGGATCGCATGCAGGCTGCCCTGAACGCACTGGGTGGTCCCTGCGCCTCGGTTCCAGCTATCCAGGTGGCGGGTACAAACGGGAAGGGGTCCATCGCCGCCTTTCTGGCGGCTGCTCTGAAGCGGGCTGGGATCACAACAGGCCTGACCACCTCCCCCCATCTGGTGAGCTGGTGTGAACGCATCAGCATCGACGGCGAACAGATTTCCGAGCTCACCCTTCGCAAGCGGCTGATCGAGCTGCAATCGATCAGCAAGGAGCACCAGCTGACTCCGTTTGAACAACTCCTGGCCGTGGCATTCGTTCACTTTCAAGCCAATGCAGTGGACTTGCTGGTGCTGGAAGTGGGGCTAGGGGGACGCCTCGATGCCACCACTGCCCATCCCGATCGGCCTGTGATCGCGATGGCGGCGATCGGCCTGGACCACTGCGAACACCTTGGAGACACCCTGACGGAGATCAGCCACGAGAAAGGGGCAGTGATCAGCCCGAACGCAACGGTGATCAGCGCTCCACAGCATCCGGAGGTCAGGGATGTTCTCGAACGCCTCTGCAGGGAGCGATCAGCACAACTGCATTGGGTGGATCCACTGCCGCAGACGTGGCAGCTGGGTCTGGCTGGCACGATCCAGCGCAGCAATGCCGCTGTGGCCCTCGGAGCCCTCCAGGCACTGAACGCCCGTGGCTGGGCCATAGCGGACACAGCCATTCGCTCGGGGTTTGCTGAAACCAGCTGGAGCGGCCGCCTGCAAACGGTCCGATGGCGAGGCCTGGCGCTGCGGCTCGATGGAGCTCACAATCCGGCGGCGGCAGAACAACTCGCCCGAGAGCGATTGGATTGGCCTGCGCAGGAGCTCGGGGTGACCTGGCTGCTGGCCATTCAGGCTCACAAACAGGCCGAGGCGATGCTGAAGGCCTTACTGCAGCCGCTTGACCAGGCCTGGATCATTCCTGTGCCAGGACATCGCAGCTGGGACGTGAACGCTCTGCTGCAGATCAATCCCGACTGGCACAGTCAGCTTCATCAGGGAGAGGACGCTGACTCGGCACTGATGCAGATCGAAGCTCAGGGGGGCTGGAGCGATCCGATACCGGTGGTGGCCGGCTCGCTCTATCTGCTGGGAGATCTGTTTCGCCGGAACCTGGTGACGGCAGAGTGACATCACGTTGTGCGAGGCCCATGGGACCCCAGATCGTTTCCCTTCTGATCGGAGCTGTCCTGATCGTGATCAGCCCGGTCCAGGCTCTCGACACCTCCGCCGGTGTTGGTCTGCAGGATCGCGCCCTGTTTCAGGAAACCGTCGATTACACGCTCACCAACCAGAGCGGTGGGGACTTCCACAATCAAAACCTGGCCAACACCTCCTTCGCCGGGGCTGTTGGACGCAACGCCGACTTCCGCGGCGCCAATCTGCACGGTGCGATCCTCACGCAGGGTGCCTTCGCAGAGGCGGATTTCCGTGGTGCTGATCTCTCCGATGCCCTGATGGATCGCGCCGATTTCGTCGGCACCGATCTACGCGATGCCGTTCTCACCGGAATCATCGCCTCGGGCAGCAGTTTCACCGATGCCCGCATTGATGGTGCGGATTTCAGTGATGCTCTCCTGGATCGGGACGACCAACGACGTCTCTGCCGTGACGCAGAAGGCATCAACCCGTCCACCGGTGTCTCCACGCGAGACAGCCTGGGCTGCTGAGATCAGGAGCGCTCCGCCCAGCCGCGAAGCTTTCCAGGGTTGAGCAGACCAGCAGGGTCAAACCGTTGCTTGGCAGCCACCTGATCGGCGTCGACCACCCCCAAACCACCGTCTTCAACGGTCAGCACATGGGGATTGAACAGAACGGCACCGGCATCACGGCAGTCGTTCATCAGTTGCTCAAGGCGCTGGGGATCTGACCAGCGCACGAGAGGCAAGGCCGCAAGGCGCACACTGCCCTGTTGCCGCACCGCTTCGAGGTGCCACAGCAACGCGTCGCCCCAGCGCTGCCGCAACCTGGCCATGGCGACCAACTCCGGCTGGGGCAACAGCATCTGCAGATACGTCCAGCTGGGGTCAGCGGAGCGCAGATGCAGGGTGGTGTGATTCCAGGTCAACTCCCGCAATCCATTGCCGCCATTGAGATCTTCGGGGCCAAGATCCCGAAGCTCAGCGGCATGGGCATCAGCGAGACGCTGCACGCTGCTCACACCATCCGGAGACACCAGCAGGAGCAACCGGTGCCCTGCTCCGGCCGGACCGCTCCATTTCGGCAAATGCTGCAAAAGCGGCTGCTCCAGCAGGGTGACGAGATGGAGAGAGATGGCGGATCGTCCGCAGGCCAGCATCAAGGCGACGGCGTCGTCCCAGGTTTTGCAATCGATCGCCAGTTGGTGCCAGTCCACGGCGGGAGCCGTTGCGAGCTGCAGAGCCGTGATGATGCCGTTGGTGCCGTAGGCATGATTCAGGGCCTCCGCCTGATGGGCCGGCAGCGTCAGGCGCTGGGGCCGGTTCTCCATCGTCACCACCTCAAGACCGAGCAAATGCCCTGGGTCGCGCAGGAATCCCCAGCGGATCGAGCCGATGCCGCCTGAGCCACCGGACACAAAACCGCCGATGCTGGCGCTGCGCCAGGTGCTGGGCAGCAAGCGAAGCTGGCGTCCATGACGCCGTAACCACTGGTCGAGATCCCGCATTGCACATCCGGGTTCCACCGTCACGACCCCACTGATCGGATCGAGGTTTCGAATCGTCTGCAGCTCTGCCGTCAGCATCACCACGCCCCCCTCGAGGGGAACGCACTGGCCGTAATTGCCTGTCCCCGCGCCGCGCACAGTCAGAGGCACCTGATGCCTTGAGCAAGCGGCAGCCAGCCGCTCCACGGCGGCAACATCACGGGGCCGGACCACAAGGTCGGCACAACAGCCAGCGAGCTGATCCTGCAGCACCGGTGAGTAATCAAAGCAGTCGCGTGACAGACGCCTGAGGTCGGAGGGGTCCTCCAGGAACTCAAGTCCCTCATCAACGAGCAGGGTTCTCCTCAGGGACTTGATCGTGTCGGACACGAGGCTCATGGCTGAACCGCTTGGGTTGCCTGGCAGGTCTAACGGGTTGTCGACGACCACCAGCGCCCGCCGATCAGGATGCGGCGCTCTGGAGGACGCATCAACGCCTCCGACCAGCTGCTGACGTCCAGCACGATCAGATCGGCTGGAGCGCCTTCAGCGACCACCCCGTCCCAGTCGAGATCCATCAGCGCTGCAGCGGCCGTGGTGAACGGCATCAGACCAAGCCGTTGCCAGGGAGCCAGCTGCGCCAGGGTCAAACTGCTCGCCATCAAGGCAAGTGGATCAAAGCTGCCCGCTGGAAACCAGGGATCAGCAACGTTGTCGGCTCCCACAGCCACGCAGACGCCGGCACGCTGCAGGCGCCGGATCGGAGCGAGCGGCCGGGTGACCGGTGTGTCGCCCGGCTGACGGCCAAGTAGCCAGGCGTTGGTCAGGGGCAGGGCAACCGCCTTGATGTGCTGCCGAGCCATCCGTTCACAGAGGCGTTGGCGGACGCGGCGGGGGGCCAGCCCAAGACTGCTGAGATGGCTGCAGGTGATCGGGACCGACGCTCCCTCCTGCTCCACCACGGCCAGCAGTTGCTTCAGGCCCGCGGCCGGATGGGCATCGCTCTCATCGATGTGAAGGTCGATCCCACAGCCAAGCTCCTGAGCCAGGCGAATCTGGGCTCTCAGGGCCTCCCTGACGCGAAATCCATCGAAGGGCGGCACGACAACACCGCCGAGCTGACCACTCGCCGCGGCGACCTCCCGGGCCAGGGTCTGTCCCGCTGACGTCGACCAGTGCTCGATCGGAACGAGGGCAACGAGCTGCAGCTCGATCCTGTCGCGCCAACGGGCACGCAACTCGAGCAAGGCCTGCCAGCTCCCCTCCGCTCCAGGCCCGAGGCTGTCGATATGGCTTCGCAGGGCGCGCAGTCCATGGCCGCAGGCCAGCTGCAGGGCCCGCTCGCCTCGCTTCAGAACAAGCTCCCGGGTCCGCGAGATGTGCTCCACGAGATTGGCGGCCATCGCTCCGCCGTAGGTGCCGGCCGGATTGGGGTGCTCCGCCCAGGTGAAAGCCTTATCAAGATGGACATGGGGATCCGCCAGCCTGGGCAGAACAAGAGGCAAACCGGCCGGGGGATGAGGCAAGGGGGCAGGCGCTCTCAGGCGGCCATCGCTCCACTGCAGTCGGACCGCACTCAGCCCATCGGATCCGGCCACGGGAATCATGTGACCCGATTGCGGCTCGAGCAGACTCCGCGGCATCCAGGCTTCAAGGATGCCTTCAGCAGCACTCACTCGCTTCCACCGGTAAAGGTCTCGGTTCGCAACGGTAGAAATCGACCGGCGACTGCGAGGGTGATCACTTCAGCTTTGGGAAGGCGAAGGCCAGGCAACACTTCCTGCCCGCCGATTTTGGTGATGTACACACTGCCGATGGCGAAGTTCCAGCGGGTGGTGAAACGCCCGGACAGATCCGCCAGGAGCTGTTTCTGGGAGGCGATGAGATCAGGACAGTTGCGGATCCACAACTTCAGAAGCATCGGAAGTCCGTTCTCGCCGCAGAGCTCGCGGGTGGCGAACTCCACCAACTGCTCGCTCGCATGGTCCTGGTAGTCCTCGCTGGAGGGATTGGTCCAGGCCAGAGCGGCAGCGCAGGCGGCACCGACACCGAGGGCTGACAGTGCTGCAAACGGGATCCGCCGTTGATGAACAGAAGGCGGCACCGGGTTGACTGCAGCACGAATTGGTAGATTCTCACCGACGCGGCGGGCGTCGCCAAGTGGTTAAGGCAGCGGCTTGTGGCGCCGCTATTCGGGGGTTCGAATCCCCTCGCTCGCCCTTCTATTTCATCCGGGATCGCAGCATGGCCTCGAGCAGAGGGTCTGCACCCCATCGAACGGGATCCGTGCAGGGGAGTGACAACTCATCGCTCAGAGCCTCCACAGCGCTGCGTGCAGCGGTTGCGTCCAAACGAGCGGTATTGAGGGCGACCCCGCACACCTGGGGCGGCACGGTGCCAGCCGGTTGCGCCAGCCGTGCTAGGCCCTCCGTCAGCGCCACCAGCTCGGACAACGGAGGCAGGGGAATGGCTGTCAGCCGCTCGATCGTGCTCTGCCTGGCCCGATGCACCAGTAACAGCGCCGTGGGCTGAGCGCCACGCAGCAACGGCAAGGTTGCGCTGGAGCCTGGATGGCAGAGAGACCCCTGACCCTCAACGAACACCAAGCCATCGGCCGGCAGTGTCGAAGCCGCGGACATCACAGCCGCTTCAACGGCACCTGCGGCGTAATCCACGCGCACGGCATCGAGAGCGACACCGCCTCCCTCGATCAGGATGCCGGCCTGACCGGTGCCAACGAATTGACAGGGCAGTGACCGTTGCCTGGCCGCTTTCAGCAACTCGAGGCAAGCACTCATCTTGCCGACGGCCATGTCCGTGCCAACCGCCAGCAAGCGATGACAGGACAACGCCGCTGCCCTGGCCTGGGCCACCTGAAGCTGCTCGGGCTCTTGGCGCAGATCCCAGATCCAGCGATCATCCCGACAGGCGGCCTGAAGCTCGGCGTCATCGGAGAGACGAGTATGGAGGCCGCTGGCAAGGTTGAGTCCGCGTTGAAGAGCCACCAGGACATCACGTCGAACGGGGTCGGGCAGTCGACCTCCCGATGGCGCCAGACCGATCACAGCCACCTCAGGGTCCAGGGGAAGAGCCTCTTCAACGGTGCCCACGACGGGCACCTCGCGTTCAATCCCTGTGATGGCTGGCAGCGAACCGCCGGCCTGGGAGGGATCCACCACCGCCACGATCGGACCTGGACGATGGCGAAGCATCGCCAGGCCCGTCTTGCCGGTGAGGCTCCTGAGGCCGTCGTGCTGAAGCAGCACAACACGATCACTGGCCGACAGCATCAGGCGACCTCCGCTCGTGTGATCCCCAGTCCATGACCACTGGAAGGCTTCAGAACATCACCCACCAGAGGCAGTCCCTCAAAAGGATCATCGATGAGGTTGAGATGGCTGTCGAGATCCGGCCAACGGATCAGGGACAGCAGCTGGGCCGCCGAGCCGTTCAACAGCCGACTGTCGGAGTAGCACCCCACCATCAGGGAGAGGCCGAGCTGCCGCGACACGCGGGCCATCAGCAACGCCGGTGACAAGCCACCCGTTTTCAGAAGCTTGAGATTCACCCCATCCACATGTGGTGCCAGGCGAAGCAGATCCCGCAAATCCCAGCAGCTCTCGTCCGCAACCAGGGGAATGGGACAGTTCGGCTTCAAGGCTGCGAAACCGGCCGTGTCCAGATCAGGATCAGGATGGGGAGCCAGGGGCTGCTCGAGCAGGACCACGCCATGGCCGACGAGCGAGCCAAACATGGACTTGGTCTGATCCTGACTCCAGCCCCCATTCGCATCCACCTGCAGTTCCAGGCCTGTGCCGATGGCGTTGCCGCGTTGGTCAAGGGCCTCTGCCACTGCTGCCAGGAGTGCCTGGTCATGATCGAGCCCATCCGGGCTGCCCAGCTTCAGCTTCACGCGCGTGGCGGGCAGCTGGTCCCACCAACGATGCAACCGCCGGACCACATCGCTCACGGAGCCGAGTCCCAGGGTGACGCTGGTGGCCACGGCGTGATCACCAACCAAGCCCTGCAGTCGCCAGAACGGCTGCTGCAGTCGGCGACCGTACCAATCCAGCACCGCCAGATCGACGGCACAGGCCGCCGGCGGACTGAGAGACGTCAGCAGCGGTTCGAAGGCATCGGGATGTTCAGGATTGAGCGCCTCCAGCTCGGCCAGCACCGCCTGCAGCTCACGCTCCACCGCGTCGGTGCTGAAGCCGCGATGGCCCGTCTCAAATCCTCCGGTCTCGCCGCGACCTGTCAGGCCATCCCGGACCAAAGTCAGCTCGAGACGTTCCACTGAGGCGGTCGTTCCACGACTGATGGCCAGCGGGACCGCCTTGGTGAGCGAAAACCGTCGCAGGGCCCATGCCATGACCGCCAACACTGCGATCACCAACCTGACACAACACCCTGGTGGACGACACTGGAGACGATTGCTCGCGATCCGCTGACGCCGTGGTTGTCTCCGCCCCGACCATCACCGCTGCCCAGACTGCTGAACGCAGCAGCTACTGGATCACCACGTTCGGCTGCCAGATGAACAAGGCGGATTCCGAACGCATGGCCGGAATCCTGGAAGCCATGGGCTATCGACAGGCCAGTGCTGAGCTGGATGCTGATCTCGTTCTGTACAACACCTGCACGATCCGCGACAACGCTGAGCAGAAGGTTTACAGCTACCTGGGGCGTCAGGCGCAGCGGAAGCGCAGCAATCCGAATCTGACGCTGGTCGTTGCCGGCTGCGTTGCCCAGCAGGAGGGAGAAGCACTGCTGCGACGTGTGCCCGAACTCGATCTGGTGATGGGGCCGCAACATGCCAATCGCCTGGAGACTCTGTTGCAGCAGGTGCAGAGCGGACAGCAGGTGGTGGCCACCGAAGACCACCACATCCTCGAAGACATCACCACAGCAAGACGCGACAGCTCCATCTGTGGCTGGGTGAACGTGATCTACGGCTGCAACGAACGCTGCACCTACTGCGTCGTGCCCTCCGTTCGCGGCAAGGAGCAGTCCCGCTGGCCTGAGGCGATCCGGCTGGAGATGGAAGGGCTGGCGGCTCAGGGATTCAGGGAGATCACCCTCCTGGGCCAGAACATCGATGCCTATGGACGCGACCTACCGGGGATCACCCCCGAAGGCCGCCGGCAACACACCCTCACCGATCTGCTCCATCACGTTCACGGCGTCGCGGGCATCGAACGCATCCGATTCGCCACGAGCCACCCCCGTTACTTCACTGAACGCCTGATCGACGCCTGTGCCGATCTCCCCAAACTCTGCGAACACTTCCACATTCCCTTTCAGAGCGGAGACAACGACGTCCTGCGTGCGATGGCAAGGGGCTACACCGTGGAGCGTTACCAACGGATCATTGACCGCATCCGGCAGCGCATGCCTGATGCAGCCCTGAGTGCGGACGTGATCGTCGCGTTCCCCGGAGAAACGGATGCCCAGTTCCGCAGAACCCTGCGGTTGGTCGAGTCGATCGGATTCGATCAGGTGAACACCGCTGCCTATTCGCCGCGGCCGAACACTCCGGCTGCCAGCTGGGGGGACCAGCTGCCCGAGGCCGTTAAGGTGGCACGGCTTCAGGAACTCAATGCCCTGGTGGAGACCTCCGCCCGCCAGCGCAATGCCCGCTACACAGGACGCGTTGTGGAGGTGCTTGCAGAAGGCCTCAATCCCAAGGATCCGTCACAACTGATGGGACGCACCCGCACCAACCGACTGACGTTTTTCAATGCCAGGGGTTGCGATGAGAGCAGCCATCAACCCGGCGATCTGGTCAGGGTGCGCATCGACGCGGTGCGCCCCTTCTCCTTGACCGGCACCCCCCTCCCTGAGTCCGGGGAACACTGATACGTTTGGCGCGCTCTCCAGCTCGTCAACGTGCCGAAGACCTCCACACCTGTCCAGATCGGTCTGGTCTTCGGAGGTGATTCCGGCGAACACGCCGTCTCGATCCGGTCGGCCATCACAGTTCATCAAGGTCTGAGACGTGGAGACAATCGCCATCGGTATGAGGTGGTGCCCGTCTACATCGACCGGCAGGGGCGGTGGTGGGGCCCTGCTGTCGCCGATGCGGTCCTGGCATCCGGCCAGCCGGCTGATGAACATGACCTGCCGCAGCCTTTGCCACCATCAGGTTTTCGCTCCCTGCCCAGGGAAACCGACGCCGTGGACGTCTGGTATCCGGTGCTGCATGGCCCGAATGGTGAAGACGGCACGGTCCAGGGGCTGTTCAGGCTGATGCAGCGTCCCTTCGTTGGCGCCGCTGTGCTGGGTTCCGCCGTCGGCATGGACAAGCAGGCGATGAAAGCAGCCTTTGCCGCTGCTGATCTTCCCCAGGTTCCCTATGTCTGTCTGCAGGCGAACGAGTTGATGAGTGATCCATCCCGGGAACAACTCTTCAAACGCATCGAAACCCTCGGCTACCCCTGCTTCGTGAAGCCTGCCAACCTGGGCTCATCCGTGGGCATCAGCAAGGTTCGCAACCGACAGGAGCTCGAGATCGGCCTGCAGCAGGCCGCGGAACTCGATCCACGTCTGGTGGTTGAACAGGGTGTGTCAGCCCGGGAGCTCGAATGCGCCGTGCTGGGGCGGGATCAGCTGAAAGCGTCCGTGGTTGGGGAGATCCTCTTTGACGCGGACTGGTACGACTACGACACCAAATACACCTCGGGACGCAGCACGACCCTGATTCCAGCGCCGCTTCCCGACGATGTGAGCCAACGCGTGCGTGAGCAGGCTCTTCTCGCCTGTGAGGCGGTTGGTGTGCATGGCATGGCACGTGTTGATTTCTTCTTCAGCGCAGAGACCAACGAGCTTTGGATCAACGAGATCAACACCCTCCCCGGTTTCACAGATCAGAGCATGTACCCCATGCTCTGGGAAAACAGCGGCTTAACACTCGAACAGCTCGTGCACGAACTGGTGCAAACCGCTGGACAATGATCCGAAGGACCTGTCGGATCGCCGCTTGAATTCATGAGTCACGGCTTGCTCTGGTTACCACTGCTGCTGGCCTTCGTTCTGCTGGCTGCCCTTGGCTGGTTGGAACGACGCCGGCAGAACCTGTTTCGGACCTGGGCGGAAGGATCTGAACTGGCCAAGCTCGATGGCTGTGGCGGTGCACGCCTCAAGGATGGCCAGCTGATCTGGAGCAGCTTCGAGGCAGGTCATTTTCAGGACAGGGGAACGTTTGATGTCTGCAAGCTGGAATTGGTGGAATTGATGGCTCTGGCCTCTGGTGATGCACCGTTGACCAACGAATCCCAGGGCCGCTGTCGTTTGCGTCTTGTCGGCAAGGGAGTTGAGATGGATGTGCCTTTTGCAGATGCCGACAGGGCAAGGCGCTGGGGAGAGCAACTGATGGCGCGTGCACGCTGTGATCTGTGACTAGACGCACAACAGACGCTCGAGCGCAGTCGAAGGGTGCACGATCACCTCAACTCGAACGCCGTCGTCAGCTTCGCAGGGAGAAACGTCAGGATCTTCTGATCCAGTGCTGGCGCGTCGTAGCCCTGCTCACGGCCAGTGCCAGTCTCGGCTGGTTGCTGCTCCGGCACGGCTGGACGCTCGAGGAAAGCAGCCAGGTTGTGATCCACGGTGACACGGGTCTGCGGCCCGAGCTGGTGGCCCGTGTTGGAGGCCTGAACTTTCCACAACCGCTTCTGGATATCAGCCCCGCTGAGCTGGAGCGCCGCCTGCTCCGTGACCTACCGGTCCGCTCGGCCAGTGTGGAACGACGAGGACTGCCAGCTCAGCTGGTGATCGCACTGGAGGGGCAGCTCCCGATTGCCCATGCCACCCGACAGCGCGAGAACCGCTCGGAGAAAGGAATGGTGGATGCCCGCGGTCACTGGATCCAACCGAGCGCTGACGCCTCCAACCGGGTTCCCTCCGATTCCCTCATCGTTAATGGCTGGACGGATGACCGACGCGCCGTCATCGCCGCCCTGTTGGAGGAGCGCAATGACTTCGGCAGTCCTCTGATCAGCATCACTCTGGATCCAAACGGCAAGATCACGATGACGACCAAGATGCTCGGATCAGTCGATCTCGGTGACGACCTCAGTCGGCTCCCGGAACAGATCGCCGTCATCAAGGAACTCAGCCGCAGCATGCCGGCTCACCTCGGGCCGAAAGGCAAGGGAACCCTCGATCTCAGCAACCCGGACAGACCCGAACTGGAACTCCCCTTGAAGCCTGCTGTTCCGAAGCCAGCTGCGGCAGCGAACTGAGCAGGAAATCCTGACGGATCGTTGCAGATTATTTGCTTCGGCAGGAACGTAACTCAAATCGGATGGATCCCTTGAGCGCGGACATAATGCATCCACATCACAACGGTTCAGCCTCAACGATGGAAATTGTGTCCACGTCCATGGAGGCTGCCGGGATCCAGCCAAGCCAGTCGGCGCGGATTGAGGTGATCGGGGTCGGCGGAGGCGGCAGCAACGCTGTGAACCGCATGATCATCAGCGAGCTTGAGGGCGTCTCGTACCACGTTCTGAATACCGATGCCCAGGCTTTGATTCAGTCCCAGGCTCAACGCCGACTGCAGCTGGGCCAAACCCTCACACGAGGTCTCGGAGCCGGTGGCAATCCCACCATCGGTCAGAAAGCTGCAGAGGAATCCAGGGCTGATCTCCAGCAGGCACTTCAGGGAGCGGATCTCGTCTTCATCGCAGCCGGCATGGGCGGAGGAACAGGAACAGGAGCCGCTCCGGTGGTGGCTGAAGTCGCCCGAGAGGTCGGTGCTCTCACGGTCGGCATCGTGACGAAGCCCTTTGGATTCGAAGGTCGCCGACGCATGCGTCAGGCCGATGAGGGCATCTCCCGTCTCGCGGAACATGTCGACACGCTGATCGTGATACCGAACGATCGCCTGCGCGATGCGATTTCCGGAGCCCCGCTGCAGGAAGCCTTCCGCAGCGCGGACGATGTCCTGCGCATGGGCGTCAAAGGCATCAGCGACATCATCACCTGCCCCGGACTGGTCAATGTTGACTTCGCTGATGTCCGATCGGTGATGACTGAAGCCGGAACTGCACTGCTCGGCATCGGCATCGGCTCAGGCCGCTCCAGAGCGATCGAAGCTGCTCAGGCAGCGATCAGCAGTCCTCTTCTGGAAGCAGAACGCATTGACGGCGCCAAAGGCTGCGTGATCAACATCAGTGGCGGCAAGGACATGACCCTCGAGGACATGACGGCGGCTTCGGAGGTCATCTATGACGTCGTCGATCCGGAAGCCAACATCATCGTTGGAACCGTGGTCGATGAATCCCTCGAAGGGGAAGTTCACGTCACTGTGATCGCCACTGGTTTCGACAATGGCCAGCAGTACAAAGGCGAGCGTTCCACAACCCGCAATCTGGCCAGTCAGGCTTCGATGCAGCGCAAGAGCGAACCCCAGGACAATGGCGCTCGCATTCCTGAATTCCTGCGCCAACGCCAACAACAAACCGGCTCGGACAGCTGATCGTCTCCTGCCCAGCGTCATAGGGGTGACTCGGAGTCCACGCCTGCCCTGAGCATCCCGTGTGGCTGCTCCCTTCCGGTCCTGACCAGATTTGGGCGTCCGAGCCGCATGGGTCCGAGTCGGTCGGATGCTAGCAAGGTCCCTTCAGGCCCCCCGGATGGTCGATGCGCCCCGCCGATCTGATCCGGTTCAAGCAGACCGGTCGATCCATCACCATGCTGACGGCCTGGGACAGCCTTTCTGCGGCCTGGGTTGAGGCGGCTGGCGCCGATGCCGTTCTGGTGGGGGACTCCCTGGCCATGGTGGCTCTCGGTCATGCCACGACCCTCCCCGTCACCCTTGAGCAGATGCTGCTGCACACGCAGGCCGTCGAGCGAGGCTTTCAGTCGCTGCCGTCAGCGCAGCCTCTGCTGATCAGTGATCTTCCCTTTCTCAGCTATCAGTGCGGCGAAGATCTCGCGGTGCGGGCCGCCGGAAGACTGCTGAAGGAATCGAGTGCCGCCGCTGTGAAGCTGGAGGGATCGGAACCGGAAGTGGTGTCGGTGATCAATCGCCTGGTGCGCATGGGGATCCCCGTCATGGGCCATCTGGGACTGACCCCTCAGGCGGTTCACCGCATGGGGTATCGCAGACAGGCTGAAGATCCCGTCAGCCAGGAACGGTTGCTCTCACAGGCGTTGGAGCTGGAACAGGCGGGCTGTTTCTCCCTGGTTCTGGAACACGTCCCAGCTGACCTTGCCGGCAAGGTCCGGCGTCAACTGACGATCCCCGTGATCGGGATCGGGGCTGGCGACGACTGTGATGGCCAGGTGCGCGTGACCGCTGATCTGCTGGGTCTCACCGCCCAGCAACCTCCCTTCAGCCCAGCGCTGCTTGCGGGTCGAGAGCTGTTCGAGCAGGCTCTGCGGAGCTGGGTGTCGCAGCAGTCGTCTGCTCCTCCCACCACAGAAGCACCTCCACCAGCACCTGGTTGCTGAGAGCCATTCCCGCTGGATCGCAGAGGCGCCAACGTCCAGCAGCGCACTCCAGCAAGCCCCTGTCGATGAATGGCTGCCAGCGCTGCAGCAGGTTCCCAATGGCTGGACATCCCAGTGCCTCGAGATTGACCCCTTCGCGCCGTCGCAAACCCACCAGCAACAGATCATCCAGAGGCAGCCTGCGCCGCTCGCCGCTCCCGCTGCCCTGATTCAGCCAGTCCCGATAGGTCTCACGGGTGCGGGGCCGGGCGATGCGTTCTCCCCATGGAGCGGCTGTCGACCCCATTCCGAATCCCCACCAGCCGGCACCACTCCAGTAGACGCGGTTATGACGCGAGGCGTGCCCGGGCCGGGCATGGTTGGAGATCTCATAACAACTGAGGCCCGCATCAGCCAGATAGGTACTGGTCAGTCCCATCAGCTGCACCGCATCCTCCTCCTCGGGTAAATCCAGCTCCCCTCGCTGTTGGAGCCGTTCAAACACCGTTCCCGGTTCCACGGAGAGGTCGTAGACCGAAATGTGGGGAGCCCCGGTCTGAACCGCCTGATGCAGCTGCAGCTGCCAGTGATCAAGCGTCTGCCCAGGCAGGTTCTGAATCAGATCCAGGCTCCAGGAATGCAGGGTTCCGTCAGACCATGCCGCTTGCAGCCAGCCACAGGCGTTCTGGAGATCGCAGCTCCGGTGACGCCGCCCAAGCTGTTGCAAGACCAGGTCATCAAAGCTCTGGCCTCCCAGGCTGACGCGATTGATGCCTGCGGCGAGCACCGCCTGCAGCTGCCGTTGATCGAAGCTCGCGGGATCCATCTCCAGGGTGATTTCCGCCCCCTGCTGAATGCCGAAACGACAACGGAGGCTGTCAAGCAATGCACCTATCTGATCAGGGCTGAGCAGGGAGGGAGTTCCCCCTCCGATGTAGATCGTGGAGAGGGGAGGACCGCTGTCTGAGGCTGCGATGTCCCGATGGAGCAGAGCCAGGTAGTCGCGGATGGATGCACTGCCCGGACCAGCCTCTCCACTGGCTTTGTCCCCCAGGGGAACCACTGCGAAATCGCAGTAGTAGCAGCGTCGATGGCAGAAAGGAATGTGGAGATAAGCGCTGCGTGGCGGGAAGGGATGGGGCATGCTGCGATCACTCGGACTGATCTGCCACGACCGGAACCCATGGTGGATCCCCTCATCCTGCTGCTGTTCATGGCATCCGGCGCAGCTGCGGGCTGGATGGGCGTCCATCTGCTGCCTGCGGAATTGCTGGATGAGACCACCAATGCTGAAGGGGTCCGCTGGGTGCTCACCGGTTTTGGATCCTTCTTCGGGCTGATCGCGGGCCTGGTGTTTCAGCGGTTGCGTCAGCGCCTGATGCAGCAGGTCCGCACCATGCCCACCGATCTGCTGATCAGCAGGGCCGTGGGTCTGATTCTGGGGTTGCTGGTGGCCAACCTCCTGCTTGCGCCTGTTCTGCTGCTGCCGTTACCGGGTGGCGTGTCGCTGCTGAAGCCCCTGATTGCCATCCTCAGCAATGTGTTTTTCGGGGTGCTCGGAACCAACCTGGCGGAGGTGCACGGCCGCACCCTGCTGAGGCTGTTCAACCCTGCCAGCACTGAAGCCCTGCTCGTAGCCGATGGTGTGCTGACGCCCGCAAGCGCCAAGATCCTCGACACGAGTGTGATCATCGACGGCCGGATCCGGGGGATGCTGGCCTGCGGGCTGCTGGAAGGGCAGGTGATCGTGGCCCAGAGCGTGATCGATGAGATGCAGCAGCTGGCGGATTCCACCAATGTTGAAAAACGCGCGAAGGGACGGCGAGGGCTGAAGCTGCTGAAGGACCTGCGTGAGACCTACGGCCGGCGCCTGGTGATCAACAGCACCCGCTATGACGGCGAGGGGACGGACGACCGCCTGCTGCAGCTCGCAGCCGACACGAGAGGAACACTGGTCACCGCTGATTTCAACCTCGCCCAGGTGGCTGAAGTGAAGGAGCTCAAGGTGATGAACCTGAGCGAACTCGTGATTGCCCTGCGGCCCGAGGTCCAGCCGGGTGATGAGCTGAGCCTCAAGATCGTCCGGGAAGGCAAGGAAGAGAGCCAGGGCGTCGGCTATCTGGACGACGGCACGATGGTGGTGGTTCAGGATGCCCGTGCCCTGATCGGGCAGCGCAAACCGGTTGTCGTCACCGGTGCACTGCAGACCCCGACCGGCCGCATGGTGTTTGCCCGTCTCGAGGACAGGCGCAAGAGCAAGCCAACCAAAACCGCCGAGCGCCGGTCCGCAGACCCCCGCTAGGCTCCATCCACCTGAAATGGCCTGCGCAGGATGACCACATCGGCCCCCTATTACGGCGACTCCGCCGTGATGCGTACGCCGCCCCCCGACCTTCCTTCATTGCTGCTCAAGGAACGGATCGTTTATCTCGGCTTGCCTCTCTTCTCCGATGACGACTCCAAGCGTCAGCTGGGCATCGATGTGACGGAGCTGATCATTGCCCAGCTGTTGTATCTGGAGTTCGATAACGCCGAGAAGCCCATTTATTTCTATATCAACTCAACAGGAACCAGCTGGTACTCCGGAGATGCCATCGGCTTTGAAACCGAAGCCTTCGCCATCTGCGACACGCTCCGCTACGTGAAGCCTCCGGTCCACACCATCTGCATCGGCCAGGCGATGGGAACCGCCGCCGTGATCCTTTCGGCCGGCACCAAGGGACAGAGGGCCGCGCTGCCCCACTCCTCGATCGTGCTGCATCAGCCCCGCAGCGGAGCCCAGGGCCAGGCCACCGACATCCAGATCCGGGCGAAGGAAGTGCTGCACAACAAGCAGGCCATGCTTGAGATCCTCTCCAATAACACGGGTCGCAGCGTGGAAGAGCTCAGCAA
The DNA here is from genome assembly GCF_000737535.1 of Synechococcus sp. KORDI-100. Classification (NCBI taxonomy): domain Bacteria; kingdom Bacillati; phylum Cyanobacteriota; class Cyanophyceae; order Synechococcales; family Synechococcaceae; genus Synechococcus; species Synechococcus sp. KORDI-100. Next base: position 2,095,186 of record NZ_CP006269.1, read on the forward strand.
GGATTCCGATCGGATGAGCTATCTCACCCCCGAGCAGGCCGTCGACTACGGACTGATCGACCGCGTTCTCAGCAGCCGGAAGGAACTTCCCGGCAGCAACAACTCCTGACCCGTCGCCATCCCCTTCCGTTTTCTGAATCATGCCAATCGGTACCCCCAGCGTTCCCTATCGCCTCCCCGGCAGCCAGATGGAGCGCTGGGTCGACATCTACACCCGCCTTGGTGTGGAACGCATCCTGTTCCTTGGCTCGGAAGTCAATGACGGCATCGCCAACAGCCTCGTGGCCCAGATGCTGTATCTCGATTCCGAAGACAGCAGCAAGCCGATCTATCTGTACATCAATTCACCAGGCGGTTCTGTGACGGCCGGACTGGCGATCTACGACACGATCCAGTACGTCAAAAGCGATGTGGTCACCATCTGCGTCGGCCTGGCCGCCTCGATGGGCGCCTTTCTGCTGGCAGCGGGGACCAAGGGCAAGCGACTCGCCCTGCCGCACAGCCGGATCATGATCCACCAACCCCTCGGAGGTACCAGCCGTCGTCAGGCAAGTGACATCGAAATCGAAGCCCGGGAGATTCTGCGTATGAAGGAGATGCTGAACCGCTCGCTGGCTGACATGAGTGGCCAGAGCTTCGACAAGATTGAGAAAGACACCGACCGCGACTACTTCCTGAGCGCCGAGGAAGCCAAGAACTATGGCCTCATCGACAGAGTCATCTCCCATCCCAACGAAGCGTAAGCTCGTCGTTTGCACTGCACGGCAAGCGCGCCCCGGATGGCTCAGCTCTTCTACGACTCCGACGCTGATCTCGGTCTGCTGAACGGCAAGACCGTGGCGATCATTGGTTATGGCTCCCAGGGCCATGCCCATGCGCTCAACCTCAAGGACAGCGGCATCGACGTCGTGGTGGGGCTTTACGCGGGAAGTCGATCCGCTGACAAAGCGAAAGCCGATGGCCTCGATGTGTTGAGCGTGGCGGAAGCGTCTGCCAAGGCCGACTGGATCATGGTGCTGCTGCCCGATGAATTCCAGAAGGACGTCTACGAGAAGGAAATCGCCCCACACCTCAGTGCCGGCAAGGTGCTGAGCTTTGCCCACGGCTTCAACATCCGCTTCGAGCTGATCAAGCCACCAGCCGATGTCGATGTGGTGATGGTGGCGCCGAAGGGGCCAGGCCACACCGTGCGCTGGGAATACCAGAACGGCCAGGGGGTGCCGGCCCTGTTCGCCATCGAGCAGGACGCCTCCGGCAATGCCCGTGGGCTGGCCATGGCTTACGCCAAGGGTATTGGTGGCACCCGCGCCGGCATCCTTGAAACCAACTTCAAGGAGGAGACCGAAACCGATCTCTTCGGTGAGCAGGCCGTGCTGTGTGGTGGCTTGTCAGAGCTGGTGAAGGCCGGCTTCGAAACCCTGGTGGAGGCTGGTTACCAACCGGAACTGGCCTACTTCGAATGCCTGCATGAGGTGAAGCTGATCGTCGATCTGATGGTGAAGGGAGGGCTGACCTCCATGCGCGATTCGATCTCCAATACAGCCGAATACGGCGATTACGTCAGTGGTCCACGGCTGATCACCGCTGACACCAAGGCGGAGATGAAGAAGATCCTGGCTGACATTCAGGACGGCACCTTTGCCAAGAACTTCGTGGCGGAATGTGAGGCCGGCAAGCCGGAAATGAAGAAGATTCGCGAGCGAGATGCGGCATTGCCCATCGAAGCGGTGGGCAAAGGCCTGCGCTCGATGTTCAGTTGGCTTAAGACAGCCTGAACCCAGCCCGACAGATCTGTGGTGGCGGTGACAATCCCCACCGCAGGCACCATCGTGCAATGAGCCAGATCAAGGGCCGGTGAGCAGCTCGATCAAACTTCTGAGCTGGGCGAGCTGGATGGCCTCGATGAGTGTCGTGGCCATCACATCAGCCTGGTTGCTCGCTGAGCTGTCCACATCACCGCTGATCAACAGCCTCTTGATTGGAGCCCAGAACCTGCCGGCTTTCCTTCCTCTGGCTCGCTCCATCAAAGGGGTTGGGGTGTTCCTGGGAGCGACTCTCCTGCTGGAGCTGCTTGTCGTCTGTCTGTACTTCCAACTCCTTCCCAACTGGATTCTCATTGTCAGCACGCTGGCGGTTGCATTGTTGGCCTCATCTGGCAGCATCATCGGCCTGCTTCCGATGACAGGGATTGTTCTGAAAGATGATGCAATCACCAACCAGTCCCTGCAACAGAGTTCTGATGTGGGCAGCCTGAGCGGCACCCTGATTGGCGGCATTATTTACCCATACCTGAAGCTTTTTCCTCCTTCCATTCTGCTTGTACTGGCTCCGGCCTGGCTGAGCAGAAGCAGTTTCAAAAAGAGTCAGATCAGATCCACAGAGGACATCGCGTCCACCCCGGGCGTGCCGCCGACTGATCGCTGGTGCCTGCTGCAGGGTCTATGCATCGGCACCCTTTTCGCTCTTTTACCTCTCTGGGTTCTCAGCCTCAAAGACGGGTCATCGGTTGATTATTCGTTCATCCTTGGCGCCTTCATGTTGGGCCGGGTCTTCACAAACAGGCTCCTGCCCAAATTGTCAGCCGTCGGCCTTTATCTCGTCTGTGCAGTTCTGATTTTCATAGCCTTTTATCCCAACGTTCCGATCTGGCTGGATGTTCTGATCTTCATTCCATTGGGAGCGTCCGTGACACAAATTGAATTTGATCTGATTGACCATCTTCAAGGGCATGGCGATCTTCCTCTGCGCAGGGACATCCTGTTTCGCTCCTTAGCCATTGCATCGGTCCTCGGCAGCCTGTTCATGGGAATGATCGGTCAGGCCATCGGCATTCAAATTTCGCTGCTTCTGGTGGCCCTGATCTACGGACTGGCGGCTCTGATCACATGGCGTTTTCGACGACGTCGATCGACACATGCCACCACCACCAACTGACAGCGACATGGTGCCGCCGATAGCGCTGGTGATCACGGCTGGCGGGATCGACCGACTCTTCGGCGACCCCCTCTGGTGCCTTCATCCTGTGCAGGTGATGGGGAAGGCGATCTCTGTGCTGTGTCAGCGCGTTGAAGCGTTCGCCGGCGATCGGCCCTGGGCTTTGAGGCTCGGTGGAGTGCTGATCACCCTGGTGTTGGTGACATCCAGTGTCCTGGCGGGATGGAGCCTGGAGCAACTCAGCCTGCACAGCGCCTTTGTCCTGCCGCTGTTGGTGATCGGATTGGCCAGCGCTCTGGCAGCGCGCAGCCTGCGCCAAGGCGTTCTGGCCGTCGTCCAGGCTCTGCCAAGGCCACCGCAGCACGACCTCGCTGAAGCCCGCCAGCGGTTGAGCTGGATCGTGGGCCGTGATGTGACACAGCTGAACGAAGCGGAGATCGTCAGAGCCGCTGCCGAGAGTGCGTCTGAGAATGCCGTCGATGGCGTCTTCGCACCGCTGTTCTGGATGTTGCTGGGAGCTGGTCTCTGGCAGATCAACAGCAGCTGCCCTGGCCCACTCGCCCTGGCCTGGGGGTTCAAAGCCGCCAGCACCCTCGATTCCATGCTCGGCTACAGAACTGGACGACTGCGCTGGCTGGGAACCGCTGGTGCAAGACTGGACGATCTGCTCACCTGGCTGCCCTGCCGCCTCGTGATGCTGACCTTGCCCCTGATCAGCAGACCCTGGGGGCAACTGATCAACCTTGTTCAGGCGGCCGAACGGGATGGATCCAACGATCCATCCCCCAATGCCGGACGATCAGAAGCCATCTATGCCCATTGCGTGGGCATCAGCATGGGAGGAGCCAATCGCTATGGCGATCGTTGGGTCAACAAACCCTTGATCGCCGCAGACCAGCCACCACCCGATCGGGCGTCGGTCGAGACGATTCTCAGGCACACCGACCAACTTCAGTTCACCTGGATCACAACGGCTGTCGTTCTAGGGATGATCACACCCCTTGGGTGATGGCTCAGTAAGCGTGGGTGATGGCTCAGTAAGCGCCGCGGTCCATCGGCAGGAGCAACACCCCGAAGGTGCGAAGGATGATCGCCAGATCAAGGCTGAAGGAGCGGCCTCGGGCATAGGCAAGATCCAGCTTCACGCGCTTGCGGTAGCTGAGGTTGTTGCGACCGCTCACCTGCCACAGTCCCGTCAGGCCAGGGCGGACGGCTGCCACCTCATCCATGTAGTGGCCGTAGCGCGTCAGCTCCTTGTCCACAATCGGGCGAGGACCCACAACACTCATTTCTCCAAGAAGAACATTCAGGAACTGAGGCAGTTCATCCAGGCTGGAGCGGCGTAGGAAGCTCCCCACCCAGGTGATGCGTGGGTCGCGGCGAAGCTTGAAATCGCGTTCAAATTCAGCCTGAAGGCCAGGATCCTCAGAGAGAACATGCGCCAGAACCGCATCGGCATCCGCACGCATCGTGCGGAACTTGATGCATCCGAACCGTTTGTAATTACGCCCAACCCGCCGCTGCACGTAGAAAACAGGTCCCGGTGAGCTCAGCTTGACCATGGCTGCGAGGAGCAGCAGTGCCGGAGCACCAACGCTGAGAACAGTCAGCGAAAACAGGACATCACCTGTTCGCTTGAGACCCCGACCGAACAGACTCTGCTGGCGAATCAGGCTGTAGGCGTTCAGCGACGACGGCGGAGCAGTCGTCACGGCCAGGTGAGGCCTGTAAGAGCCGCGACCGATCGCCAGTCGGGCTGTCTGAGCGAGTGATGGCCGGGAGGCCGTCGTCAAGGCTCAATCTGTGTCTCGGCATACTCAACGTCACACCTGCAGCCCTGGCATCCCGGCAGGGTCACTCGCCGCAACGGCACAGTTGTGCTGATGCAGCGTCCAGGCGCGTCGCAGAGCGTCTTCAAATCGGGCTGAGAAGGCCTCAGGACGGAAGCGCTCGGCCCACTGGCGAATCGCGGCAGCATCGAGCTGGCGCCAGAGACGCGCCTCCTCGAACCAACCAACCGCCTCGACCAGAGACGCCACGGTCTGATCCGGAAACAGAAGGCCAGTCGGTTCCGAGGGATGCCGGCGGAGACAGCGAACGGTGTCGAGCAGGCCACCTCGCCCGAACCCGATCACGGGGGCCCCTGCGGCCATGGCTTCGACTGGGGCGATTCCAAAATCCTCAAGGCCGGCAAACACAAAGGCTCGGCAGCTGCTCAGCAACCCCTCGACCTGCTGGCGGGACTGACGCCCGAGGACGGTGACCGTTGGACCGGCGAGCTGCTTCAGACGACTCCGCTCGGGTCCATCACCGACCACCAGCAGAGGCAGTCCCAAACGGTTGAAGGCCTGCACCACCAGATCCACCCGTTTGTAAGGGACCAATCGGCAGAGGCAGAGATAGAAGTCATCACGTGGAACATCCCAACGGAACCGCTCCACAGCCACAGGAGGATGAATCACCTCCGCGGTCCGGCCCCAGTACCGACGAATCCGACGGGCCGTGAACCGCGAGTTGGCGATCAGATGATCGACCCGCTGCGCGCTGAGTTGATCCCACTGGCGCAGGACGTGCAATTGCCAGCGGATCAGGGGTCCAAGCCCCCTGCGCACGAGGGCGGAACGCTCCAGATAGGCATGCATCTGGTCCCAGGCGTAGCGCACAGGAGTGTGCACATAACTGACATGCAACTGATCTGGAGATGTCAACACGCCCTTGGCCACAAGGTGACTGCTGCTGATCACGAGGTCAGCGCCTGAAAGGTCGATCTGCTCAATCGCCAATGGCAGCAACGGCAGATACTGCTGAACATGGCTGCAACCCCAGGGCAGTGCCTGAATCGGGCTGGTGAGGACGGAACGACCCGCCAACCAGCTGCCTGAACAGCCGCTTTCCCCATCCACCAAGGCGGCGAGCTGAGGTTGTCGTTCCAGACCGGTCAGCAGGCGATCGATGGCCTCAACCACCAACTCGGCACCGCCGCTGGATCGTGGCGTGAACCACTCATGCACCAGAGCAAGACGTTGCGGCAGATCAGGGGGCACCGGCACGATCAACGACCCATGACTGCAACGTCACGAAGTCTCTCAGCTGATTGCGGCCATAGCGTTGGCTCACGATGCTGGTCTCCATGGGCAGTTCAAGTCTCACCATCAACGGTTTCCTGGAGGATTCGCTCAGTGAACCGGACATTGGAGTGACCGATCGGTTTCGCTGGCACGCGACCCCGGTCGGCATCGCAGCCCTCTGGACTGATGCTTCGCAGCCATCCACCCCACCCTTCGAAGAGGCCGTTGAGGAAGGCCTGAATGTTGGCCTTGATCTCAGCCGCGAAGAGCGTGAATTTCATCAGGTCCAGCAAGGTCTCGTGCTGCTGTTTCACTCCTGATTGATCAGGAATGGCCGCAGGTTGGAATCAAGTCGACAGAACAATCCGGCGTCGCAAATCGTGGAACCCGTGAGGTTGCTATGGTCCCGGCAATTTTTCTGGATTGATGCCCTCCCCTTCACCGACCGCCTTCATCGTTCTGGCAAGGATTCGGATCAAGGCCGGCTGCGTTGATGACTACATTTCGATGAGCAAGGCCACCGATGATCTGGTCCAACAGAATGAATCCGGAACAGCACACCATGTCTTCGTCTCAGACCCAAACGACCCCCTGTTGTTCACCTGGGCAGAGGCATTCGTGAATGACGAAGCCTTTCTGGAGCATTTGAACGCCCCCCATATTGCCAATTATTTCAAGGAGCATGAACGGCTTGGAGAGGCCTTCAGCCTTGAGTTTTACGGAAGCATCGGTGAGGCCAGTCTCAAAGCGATGGAGCAAACCGGAATCACCTTCACGGTTTACGAAACAGCCTGTGGATTCTCACGATTGCAATGACACTTGAACCGTCAAGTTCCAAGCAGCCAGGGGCCAGACTGAGGCATGCCTCTGGGGGCCTGACTGAGATCTCCAGGCTCCTGAACAGCAACACGCCATTCGGGAACGCGAACCGAGACAAACGATGGATGCTCGATGCGAATGCCGCCTTCAGGAGCGGCAGTACCAACGAAACCGGGCTTCCAGTGGCCTCCATCGGAAAGCCCACCACGGAACCAGACCCAGCAGCGTTGTTTGTGCAAACCACCTATTTATTCTTATGGACCTTAGGGACGCCAGAACTGAGCTGCACGAGCTTTCAAACCTTTGATATCAAGAGCGCGCAGATTGAATTCAAATCATGAATTTCAAGATCCATGCAGAATTGGCATCCGAAGGGCACACGTCAACCGTCTTTAAGCACAAAAAGAATAAAACAATCAAGTGAAGGCAACACCAGACATTATTAGCGCCGAGATACTTTCAACACACCGATGCTAAAAATCCGCGCAGACATCAAAGCAGAACTATCGAACTAAAGACGAACAAGAATCGCAGGCAACCAAGCCATTCTATCTTCAAAAAAGCAAACCAATACCTCCCACTATCAATTTCCTAAAAAAATCACAGCGACGTGCATGTTGCGCCAAAAGCTTGAATCATAAATTTTAAAAATACACGCTTGACACTGCCAGAGCGCCCACAAATTGCACTCAAAAGACATCTCCATCAGCGAAAAATCAAACTGTCGATCAAATAGCGACCCAAAAAGCTTTCAATTAAACAAAACCCTGCAATGCCAGCAGCGCATTGATTCAGTTGACAATAATGGACCACTCAGCAGTCAGATCAACAAAGCTCGAGGAAACTTGCCAAAATCACACGCTGTCAGGCAAAGCATTGAAAGGAAGTCGCAAAAGCGCCCACCAGAAAAGATTCAAAAATGACTTTTTACAGTCCTGGCTTCACTTGCAATGAACACACAACGGAGAGGGTGGGATTCGAACCCACGAGGGTGTGACCCCTACACGATTTCGAGTCGTGCGCAATCAACCGGACTCTGCCACCTCTCCAGACGCCTGCTGGCGCTTACACACACTAGATCCTGATCTGAGCTCTGCCTTGCGGCAATCGAGCCATCGACGATCAGTTCGACTCGGTTGAAACCCCAGCCAGTAGCCCCTGATGGATCTGTGGGGACGATCGGAACCCGTTGCTTGCAGGGACCACAAGGCCTGCGGACTCGGCAGGACCCACCAACGCTGGCGACCGGCTGTCAGAAGCATCGGCTGCCCACGTTGTGCCAGCAGTTGCACAGACAGTCCGGAGCTGACCAGCCTTTGCCCCATCTCCAACGGCATCTGCCCCTGATGTTCCGCCAGCACCGTTCGAGCCAGGTGCTGCCAGCAGGGAAGCGTGTCCGTCGCAACGGGATCCAGCAACAGCACCCAGTCGAGTTGGTGATGGCCATGAACTTCAGCGAGGCGTCTGGCCACACGGCAGCCCTGGTGATCGCCGCTGCTGCTGATCAAGGCGGCACGCCCCCGGTGGCGAGCCAGCAGCCAGGAGCGGCGGAACTGGCGAACACTCACAACGCCATCGGCCAGTTGCCCATGGCTGTGGATCAGCACCGCCGACAACACCAACAGCGGCCCAAGCCAACGCCATGGAGGGATGCATGCGCGCCACCACAGCAGCAGACCCAGCACCAGCAGCCCCACCATCCAGGGCTGGGGGTATCCCGTGAGCAACTGGGCTCCAGGCCGGCAAAGCGTTGAACGAATATCCACCGCGTGGCAAGTTGAGCTCATGGGGATGCTCATCAATTACGGACGGGTCAGCAGTCCGCAACAGGCGAATCAAGGAGCGCTTGAGCGGCAGGAGAAACAGCTGCTCGCCAGCGTCCCGGCGGATGAATCAATCCTGGATGTCGGCAGTGGCACCAACACCAACCGCGTCGGCTATCAGCGGCTCTGTCAGCTGATTGCTGATGGTGTCGTCGACGAGGTTCGTGTCGCGGATCAGGACCGCTTGAACCGTGATGTCTCGGCAGACATTGAGTTCTTTCAGCTCGCTCAGGCCAACGACACGAAGATCACGGATCTGAATGGCCGTGAGCTGGAGATGCGCACGCCGGATGGTGAGCTGCTTTCAACTGTTGTCTCTGCCCTGAATCAGCATCGCTCGAAGCTTTACCGGCAGAAGGTGAAGCGGGCGCTGGAACAGGCCAGGAAGGACGGCAAACCAGCGGTGGCGCAGGTGCCATTTGGTTTCCGGAAAGTGCGTGATTCCGGTGGCCGGCTCATTGGCATCGAGCCGGATCCGACCAGGTTGCCGGAGGTTCGTGATCGTGTCCGCTGGTTTCTCGCCGGCAAGAGCCTCTCCACGGTGGTGAAGCTCATTGCCGACAAATACGAAAAGCAAGTCAGTGTGACGGCCCTGAAGCGCTGGTTTCTGGCCACTCCACAGCTCACAGGACGTCTTGCCTGGCTTCGGGACAAGACAACTGGTGAATTCACCGAGGTGGCCAAAGAGCAGTCGTTTGAGCCATTAATCAGCGATCACGAAGCCGAGCAGATCAGTCATCGCCTCTCTCAGTCCAGAACAACCAAGGGTCTGGCTGGGAAAACTCCGCGAATGTTCACCGGCCTATGTCGTTGCAACGCGTGCGGAGGCGTACTGACGAATCGTCAAAGCCGGCAGAGCACTCTTTACCTGCGATGCCACACCCGAACGTGTTCGTTCTACGGGCGAAGCATCCGTACGGATGTCGTTTTTGGCGTGACGCAATTTGCCTTGGCTGAACACGCGAAGAGGCTTTACCCGCTTCTGACGGCTCCAAAGGCAGAGCCTGGAGGCGTTGCGGAGCTTCGCGCTGAAATCAAGATGCTTGAGGCCATCAGCGGCACAGAAACGCTTATCGCAATTAAGCGCCGGCAGATCAATGATCTGCGCGCCAATCAGACCGACACGCCGAGCTGGGTGCTGATTGGTGCGTTGCGGTCGCCGACCTTCTGGTTGCAGAACGAAGCCAAGCTGAATCGGATCCTGCGGTTTCTGATCGATCAGATTGACGTGACAATCGGATCGACGCCAACAACTGGCACGATCAGCGCCGTCCGTTGCAGAACAGCACCGGCCCTCGCGCCGCTGCCTCCAGATCAAAACGACATCCAGTTGAAACACGGCTTGCCCGGCCTGGTTTTCGCAGCGAGACACGCTGAGCAGATGTCCGCAGCGCTTGAATCCTTCGATTAGCGCCGCAAATCAATAATCAACGTGCCACAGCTAGCTAGCTTGTAAGACTTCAGTGTCAGCCTTGCATGTCAACGATTAGGCCGGCAAAATAACAAAAATTTGAATGCAATATTGCGCCTTGATGGGCGACAAAAATTGATTAGCGTTGAAATACGAACCCTTGTGAAACCCGGCGGTGCTGGCGTTTTCTGAGGGCCCCTGACCGGCGGTGCTGCGAGGGAATCCAGGCCATTTTTTCAAAAAAAATACCCCAGAGGGACCAACCTCTGAGGCCTGGGAAGGACTGATGGCTCTAACTTAGCGGCTTGTCAGTCCACGTCCAAGGGCGGTGCTTGCGGACGAAAAGAAATTCTCTTTTCGGACTGACGAATAATGAAACCGATCACAAATAGCACGCAGAAGCTGCTCGATGCAGGCGCGCTTGTTGATGAGCACTACGAACGCTGGGACCTTGGGATCAGCCTGCGAGTTGATCGCCTGCTTGTGGAAGCGGAGACGCTGGCGGAGGAGGAGCGGCAGTCCGAAGACGAATGGAGCTGGGCCTTTGAAGAGCCTGCGGAGGCGGCCTGATGGATTGGGCTACTCTGATTACCGAAGCTCCCTTCGATTGGGCGCTGATTCCTCTCGACGGCAACAAACGCCCGATTGATCCAGAAACCGGCCAGCCGCTGGTCAAGTGGCAGTCAAGCCCTGGATATGACATCGATGGCTTGTCTCAGCTCAATGGCTGCGTCAAGGCTGTGGGCTTGAAGCTTGGCCCTGATTCCGGCGGGGTTGTCGCTGTTGACTTTGATGGCCCACCAGCGGTCGGCAAGTTCAAAGAAATCTTCGGCCGCCCACCGACAGATCTGCCGCCAACGATCGGCTGCACGTCCGGCAAGCCTTCACGCGGTCAACGGTTTTTTTTGGTTGATCAGGACTGGTGGCCCGCCATGCTCAATGGCCGCAAGTGGAAGGACAACGGCAGCGTTTGCCTCGAGCTTCGTTGGGCAGGCCATCAATCGGTGATCGCCGGCGCTCATCCGGAAACCGGTTCGTATCGGTGGCTGCCCCACAGCTCCCCAGCAGAGCGAGAGATGGCGACCGCACCGGATTGGTTGCTGGAGCCACTCATCCGCAATGAATCCAATCTCGAGCCCTACATCCCCACCGGTGAAGACTCCACCCGAGCGGTGGCGATGCTCAAATTCGTAGACCCGCTCCAGCGCAGCAGTTACGACGACTGGCTCACGATCGGCATGGCACTGCATCACACCGATCGTGGGTTGTTGTCGACCTGGGTCGATTGGGCTCGGCCGATGCCCAACTTCGATGAGGCTGAATGTCTGGCCAAATGGGCGTCGTTCGGCTCTGAATATCGCGGCAAGCCCGCGACGATTCGATCCCTGCATCACCACGCCAAGGCTGGCGGGTACAAAGAGGCGAGGCGCAAGATAAAAGACCGTCTCTCTCTACAGGCTGAGACAGCGACTCCAAAGGGAAAGGGCGAAGAGGCGAAAAAAGAGCTTCCACCGATTGATCAGTGGGACTTGATGCTCAAAGGTTTGGTGGATCCAAACCACCCCTCGTTCGAGAAGAACACCATTCGCCGGCAGATTCGTGCGGCAACTGCTGCCCGAGAACTTGGCGTTTCCGCCAGCCCTCAAAACGTTCGCGCCACCTTGTTGCAGCATCAGCGCAACCTGATCGCTGGGACCGAAGAGAAGGGCACCCGTGGGGGAGAGAAGGCCAAGTTCAAGTCGAAGGAATTCCTGATCAACAACCTGATCGCATTGCGATGCCTCACCGGCATTGCAGCGTTCAACAAGGTCGGCAAGACCAAGCTCGCCACGGAGTTGGTGGCATCACTGATCCATCAGCAACCTTTCATGGGCAACCCGGAATGGATGCCTGCATCGTCACCCCCTGGGGGTTGGAAATTCATCCTTTGGTGGGTCGATCAACCCGGTGCTGATTCCTCGAGTTATTTGAAGGCCCGAGGCCTGATGGACGACGACGGCACTCTTCATCCGCAGATCGTCAAGCTCTACACCGAAGAGGATGACCTCGCCTGGGATGACGCCGGTATGGATCGATTGATCCAAGACACGGCAGAAACTCCCGGCGTTGTGCTGATCACTGACTCCTTTTTTCATTCCATTCAGCGGATTCATGGAAGTGATCAGGAGCCCGAGGCCGGTGGTGCGCTGATCGACGTGCAGACGCTCCTCAGCCAAACGGAAACCACTCACGTCTGCCTGTTCCACTCACCAAAGGAAACTGGCCCTGTGGGGATCAATGCGATCCGTGGTCACAGTTCTGCCGGTGGCGCTGTCTCCGGGACCATCAGCCTGCACTTTCTCGAGAAGAGGGATCCACAAAGCTCTAAGTGGGTTGCCGACAAAGAAAACCCACATCGCCGGATGGTGTTTGAAGGCCGGGGCCCCTATTCCGACCTCTTGATCCGTGGTGATTGGGAGAAGGGCACTTTCAATGTTCTCGGAAACTTCCAGCAGAAGCTCAGTGAGTTGACCGACGACGATCGCAAAGCATCGGCTCTCGAAGAACTCACCGAAGGCCAGCGCCAAACTCTCGAATGGGTTGGAACTGCCATCGGCATGTGGAACGCAAACGATGGCGTCACTGTTTCGCAGGTTGCTGGCGCCATGGTTCACCCGCGCAAGCCAACACATTCCGAAGTTGAAAACACACGCAAGCAACTCAATGCACTGGTGAAAAAAGAGCTGCTGTCACCCATCAAAGGGGCGCTAAGCACGCGATACAACTATCGATCTGTTGATGGTTGATTTGGTTGGAATCCAGTCTCTGACTGCTTTGTCATGGTTGGAACAATCGCCGGAATTTGGCCCCTATATGGAGATAGTGAGTTCAAAACAGTTGATTTGGTTGGAATCCAGTCCCTCACTGCGTTCTCTTGGTTGGCTCCAACCGTTGCCAACCGTTGCCAACCGTTGGCCCCAACTATCAAATCCCTCTCCACCACTTCATTCCAACCACATCAACCCTTCTAGAGGACTCTCCCCTATATAGAGACTGATCCAAAACAGCCCGCCAAAATAGTTTCGGAAAGTTCATTTTTTGCCCATGGCTGGCAGACCTTCAATCAGAAAGTCGCAAGAGCGCGCTGAGAAGGCCTTTGAGTGGCACATCAAGGGCCAGTCCAACAAAGAAATCGCAAAGAGGCTTGGCGTTTCTGAGACGGCCGCAGGGAAACTGGTGCGAAAAATGGCTCGAGAACATCCGCTCACGACGATGTCAGCGGCAGAACGGGCTGGCGTTTGCGCCGCAATGATGGCAGCGATCAGCCGTGAGCTTTGGCAAGAGATCGCTGATGCGAAACAACGTGGAGCTCGGGATGAGCTGAGGTCGCTGCTCGGTATCGCGAGCTTGCATTCACAAAGGGTCTCGAGAGTGATGCTGGATCAAGCCGACGTTGCGATCAGCGTCGTAAATGTCAGTGAGAGCACCGTAAATAGCCTGGCTCCGATGGGTGCCGATTGTTATCAAGCGTGGCTTCAAAGCGGTGGACCCGGAGCTTTGACAGCGATGCCACCGCAGGGTCTGACGGTGGAGACCAGCCCAGTTCCTGACGTGCCGTAATTCAACAGTTGCGGCATGCGACTCCACTAACCTCCAGCATTGAGTTCTTGCTATGCCGTAAGTATATGTCACAATGCTGGCATGGCAAAGACGATCGGTTACGCCCGGTGCAGCACCAACGGCCAAGACCTCACCATCCAGCGGCAGGCCCTGACGGATGCCGGAGTTGATCAGCTGTTTGCGGAACACATCAGCGGAGCGGCGGCCTACTCCGAACGACATGAGCTTCAGGCCGCGATTGGTGCATGCAAGGCAGGCGACGTTCTGCTTGTGGCCAAGCTCGACCGCCTTGGCCGGACGATGGAGGCTTGCGTTGCCCGTGTGGCCGAGCTGCTGGATGCAGGGATTCACGTCAAGACCCTGGACGGCAGGGTCGACACCAAAGGCTTGGGAAAAATGGCGAAGTTGGTGGTCGGCATCCTGGCCGCTGCTGCTGAGATCGAAAGGGAGTTGATCCTGGAGCGGACGCAGGAGGGCATCAGAGAAGCCCGCGCCAAAGGTGTGCCGTTTGGCCCCAAGCGCAAGTGGAGCGATGAAGAGCAGGCGCTGGTGCAGCAGCTTCGCAGCCAGGGCAAGAGCTATGGAGCGATCAGCAAGGCGACAGGGAAGACGATCAGCACGATCCGCCGAATGCTGGGCGCGAGCTGATCAGATCCCGTTCGTTCCGGATGCCCCGCGTTGATCCGGGTGGAGCTGTTAGTACAGCCGATCCATGCGCGGTGCCCTTGTCAGTTGATCACTCCGCACCCTTCCCGATCAGAGCGGCGGATCCGTTGTTCCTTTCAGTGAAAGCGGGAATGACCGTCATCGTTCGGCATTTGCCGCCATGTGGGTTGGACACGGAAGAAGACCGGTGGTGGATGGCCGACGTGATCCACGTTGACGGTGGGGCTCGAAACCCAAAGATGCCGACGTTGTTTCAGGTGGCCGACGTGGACACCGGGACGGTGCAGTGGATCAATGCCGACCTTGTGACTCACATCGTCCCGCGGGTGTGACCCCGTTCAATTGGGGCGGGGATCGGCGGGTGGCGTCCAAGTCCAGCTCAGGGTGCCGTCGTCCCAGTGCTCGGAACGCCAACGCTGCTGCTGACGGCCATCGGCCAGGTGCCGCTCGGCCAGCGCCAGGATCCGTCGACGATCTTCATCACGTCGGCTGCGGGGCATGGCGGCCACCATCCGCTCCAAGTGCCAATCCCAGGCCCGCTCGATGTCACTGCGGTGGCCCTCCCATCGATCCTGGCTGGTCAGCCAATGACGCTGATCAGCCTCGAAATCACGCTGATCCAGATCACCCTGGCGGCGCTGCTGCTGCACCTTCTGGAGGCCCTGCTCACAGCGTTCGATCTGCTGTGTCATCTCACCGATCAGCCACTGGTACTTGGCCAGCTCCAGCACCGGGTCATCAGACAGCGACTCCCAGAGCAGAAGACCGTCCTCTTCTGCCTTGGCAACACGCTCACGGTGGAACTTCCAGCGGAAGTCGTAGCCAGACGGAGCCGTCCAATCGTCGTCGTCTCGGCGGCCGAGGCTGCGGAATCGCAGCTTGACCGGATCACCTGGCTGTCTGGGCAGCTCCAGCCACCATGCAGCCTTCTGGATCCCCCTGGCGTCCTTGGGCTGGCCAGACCATGCCGGCAGCTCGTCGATGTAGTTGAAACGCCACCGTGCCCACCGCTCCATCAGCAATGGTGCAGAAAGCTCACCAAGGCCGATCAGCACCCGCGTGCGCAGGGTGTCGACGTGCTTGCCCAGCTCCACATCAACCCGCTCCAGCTTGGTGTCGCCTTGGCGGTAGTAGCGCCAGCGGAACACTGGGTACTCATTGCCACGAGCCCGCTTGGTGATGCGCTGGAGCTGTCCTGATGGTCGCTTGGCGGGGGTGGTCTTCATGCCTCCAGCATATGTTGTACCCCACGTTTTTATGTGAGAGCCTTCTGAGAGGTGCCCAGGGCCGGCCACAAGGCGGGCTCAGTTGCTGGCTCGTCCAGGTAGTCCCCATGCAGAGAAGCCCCACAAGCTGACCCGGTTCGATCCGGGTGAACAGCTCAACTTGAGTTACGGAATCAGCAGTGCAGCATCTGGAACGGTCTTCCAGCTGGATCACTGAAACTCAGATAGAAAGCCTCACCGCGCATTGATCGTTATGGCAAAGGATCACGACCACGACCATCACGGTCATGACCACGATCATGATCACGATCACGGTGAGGAGGTGCTGGAGTTCTCAGCCAAGAAACCCAGCAAGCTCAAAAGCTTTGATTCCGATGCCCTGATCCATGTTGATGGCATCGAGGATGGATCCTTTGCAGTTGCCTCCAGCAAGAAGGAACTCAAGGCACTGATGAAGTCTGATGCCGATGTGGTCTACGACGAGAAGAAAGGCAAGCTCTACCTCAACGACAACGGCACTGCCAAAGGTTGGGGAAAGAAGAAGGTTGGTGGTTTGCTTGCCACCTTCAAAGGCAAGCCTGACCTCACCGCTGATCACTTCGAAGGTCTTTCA
This sequence comes from Synechococcus sp. KORDI-100, assembly GCF_000737535.1. NCBI lineage: Bacteria > Bacillati > Cyanobacteriota > Cyanophyceae > Synechococcales > Synechococcaceae > Synechococcus > Synechococcus sp. KORDI-100. The sequence continues at coordinate 2,111,346 of NZ_CP006269.1, forward strand.
GCTCATAAGGGTGATGCCATCACCGGTGGTGGTGGAAGCAATGGTGGTGACATCAAGGAGCAGATCGCTTCTCTCCGCGAAGGCTTAAGTGAATCCGAGGTGTCTGAGCTGTATGGCGAGACGTTGATTGACCCCAAGAAGGGTCTCAAGAGCATCACGAAGGCAGGCAAGAAAGAGGGTTACAAATTCGATAAAGCTGAACTCGGTGCTGCACTCGATGAAATGGACGATTCAGGTGCATTCAGTGATGTAGAGCTTGATGCTGCAGCCCTGGCATCGCTGATGGGAATGGGTGGTGAGCAAGAGCGAAGTGGTAGTAGTGGTGGTTCTTGAACTGATGCACTGTCCCCGCTCGCTGAACTGACTTCCCTTGTGTTTGTGGCTACCAACAGGGCAACTTCATCTCAACCGTGGCAAAACCTACTACTAGTTCAACCCTGGTTTTCGCTGCTCTTGCACTGCTTCTCTCTGCAGTGCCTGCTTATTCAACTCCGAGGACTGTGGAATATCAGGGCAGAGAGTATCCCGTGGCGGACCAGGTCAAAATTGGTGGTGTAAGGATCTCAATCCTTGACAATAAAGAATCCGACGAAGATCACCTTGTCTTTGAAGGTTTCACTGGTCAGACTGAGTATGTTGTTGTGACTTGTGGCCCCGATCAACATACAACCTACTTTACTTCAACAATGTCTCCACGAGGCTATACAGCATCGCTGATCAATAGTTATTGCGGTAACAGCTATAAGCCCTGAATGTCACTATCCATCTGACGATCAAACCTCATGCACTCAACCCTGTCAGTAATGACGGTTTTCTGCCTGTTCATATTTATCGAATAACGGCAAAACAGAGATACTGTCTTTACGAGTGAGTCACTTGTCAAACGTCTGAGACCAGGGTTACAGAGGGGCAGCGAACTTCTGAACCCAGTAAGGGCTCCCGCTTTCGTCGTCAATCGCAAAACCGATGCCGATCTCTGACACGTTGTCGCTCAGAAGATTGTCGCGATGGCCAGGACTCCGCATCCAGGCCTTCACCACCTGTTTGGCTGTGGGTTGACCAGTGGCCACATTTTCCCTGTAAGCACGCCAGGAATAGCCGGCTTCATCGATTCGATCACCGGGATCTCGGCCATCTGCGCTGTCATGGCCCAGATAACGGCCCACAGCATCCATTTCATCAGCGTGGCCCTGGGCCGCCTGATGCAGAAGGGTGTCCCCAGCCAGCCGATCCAGCCCATGCTTGCGCCTCCGCTTGTTCGTGAAGCGGATCACCTCATCCCTGATGTCATCGAGCGAGCCGAGGTCCAGCAATGTCAACTTGAACCGTCCCGTTCGGCCTCCCTGCATCGAGACGTTGGCCACCAGAGACTGATCGCCGATGCGGCCGGGATCGATCAGCCCTGTGCGCGCCTGGTCACTGCCGTAAGACGACGCTTCCTGAACCGCTGCACCTGAAGGGGTTGCAATCGACACCAGGGGCCAATCGCCACGAGCTTTGACCTGAATGCTGAAGTGATGGTCAGGCTCAATGTCGATGGGAACCAGCAACTGCTCCCCACCGGTGGAGATCGAATCCCTGAAGGAGCCTCTGCTCGAGAGAGTGAACGCCATCTTTCATTCATAGTGGACAGCAACAGCCTTCGACGCTGATTTCAGGAGTTTCTCAGCCGTTCTCAGGGAGTCTTCAGCGTGGCTTGGGTAATGCGATCACCCTGACGGATGGCATGAACGACATCTGAGATTCCCTAAAAATTGATCTAGGGATTCGTACCCATGAAATTAGGCAGAGCGATCAATCGTAAGAAAAAGAGAGAGGGACATTGATGTGTTGCCATTGATCTGTCGAAAAACCGCATACACCCCTCCCCGTCAGCAATGGCGGGGTTTTTGATGCGCTGATCAACCGTCAACAGCGAAAGCGTCACTGTCTTCAGGATTGATCATTGAAACTCAGCTAGAAAGTTTCATCGCGCATTGATCGTTATGGCAAAAGGGCACGACCACGACCATCACGGTCATGACCACGATCATGGTGAGGAGGTGCTGGAGTTTTCAGCCAAGAAACCCAGCAAGCTCAAAAGCTTTGATTCCGATGCTCTGATCCATGTTGATGGCGTCGAGGACGGATCCTTCGCGGTTGCTTCCAGCAAGAAGGAACTCAAGGCATTGATGAAGTCTGATGCGGATGTGGTCTACGACGCCAAGAAAGGCAAGCTGTATCTGAATGCCAACGGTGAGGAGAAGGGCTGGGGAAAGAAAAAGGTGGGTGGCTTGATCGCCCGGTTCAAAGGCAAGCCTGAATTGAGTGCTGAGCAGTTTGAGGGGATGGAGGCATTTGATGCTGTTACGGGCGACCATGATCATGAGCACGACCATGATCACGAGCACGGTGGTGACACCAAAGAGCAGATTGCCTCTTACCGAGAAACACTGACGGATTCAGAAGAAGCTGATCTGTTAGTTGACTTCACTCTGGAGCCCAAGAAAGCACTCAAGCGTGTGATCAAGGATGGCAAGAAAGAAGGGTATGTGTTTGATCGCGATGAACTAGCAGAAGAGCTGGAAGAGATGGATAAAGGCGGAGCTTTTACTGATATTGAATTAGATGCAGCAGCCATGGAAGCACTGTTCTCCCAAGGTGGTGAGCAGGAGGCTAGAAGTCTACGAAGTTGTTAACTAAATCAACCCTCTGATCGGACCCCGTCAGCAACGGCATAATTTTGTCTTGCGAGAATGGAGTAGCGAGTTCAAATCAATGCCTTCAGCCGACAGACGCCCGAGATTTAACACTGGCAACGATTGGGATTCGAGTGTCGGGCCAATCCGTTCCAATCTGCTGAAGGATCATCACAGCCCAAGCTTCAACGCAGATCCATCGACGATTGAGTCTGATGGGCCGGGATATGTCAGCCCGCTTGAGGGTGCTGTTGTGATTGACGTTCCAGAGCGGCCTGCAATCAAAGAGCCGTCATTTGCACCGCAGCCGGAACGCACTGAGCCGTGGACACAATCCTGGGGCACATTCGCAACCCGTCATCAGCGAGCGTCCAAGGATTCTTGATCTAAGGCTGATTCTGGAAGCTCAGGTTTCCAGTCTGGATTCGGCTTTAGATGCACCGATAACCAACCGCCTTGGGCATAGATCGCGAGTGTTGATCCACGGTGTCCAAAGATCTCGAGGATTGTGTCGCCGCCACCGATTGAATCGCATTGAATAACGTCATCCAGACGATCCGGAACACGGACCGTGGCAATCATCATCAATTGATCAGTTGTATTTGAATGCACGACGGCAAAGAAGGTTGTCCGGTTGCTCAAGATTGAACGTCACCCATTGATTGCGAGCGGCACTGAAGATCAAAATTCCATATCCATTCAGGAGCGGTAGATCACCTTCATCAGATGGATAGGCCTGATCACAGCGCTGCCGCAAAATGCTGCCATCAATGAGTGTGATCACACAGATCAGTAGGCCTTTTGATAAGGCAAGATCGGCCTCAGCTGCAACTTCAGGTGTCAAGGATTGCCTCTGCTGTAGCCATTCATTGCGGCCTTGAATTGTCGTGGCAAATGATTTTGTGCTTTGCAACGGAAGGCATCCGTCAGACTTGTTTTAAAGGTAGCTCTCACCTGAAATCCATGGACAAAAATGTCGCCTTTGCCAAGGCTCGCGAGTTCCTTTTGGCGAAAGGTTTCTCGAATGATGTTGTGCCGCGCAGTGCAACAAAACTGATCACGTTCTTGCAGCAATCGGTCAGTGCAAATCAACATCTTGCAGCCGTTCATCCTGAGCTTCTGGAAGCGCTTGGACTCGAGGCGATGGATCGTGATCTGCCCGATCCGTTGATCGCGCTGCAGGCCGGAGAACGTCCAACTGAGGCGATTGGCCGGCAGCTGATGGATCTCCAGATCGGTGATGACGCTTTGGTTGAGCTGGCGCCGCACCTCGAACGTCAGATTCGCCTTGCCGTCGAGCGTGAAAGATCCCGAATGCGGAATTCCTTTGAGGATGAGCTCAATTCCTTGAGGGGCCGGAATCAGGAAGCCAACGCTCAGCTGCGCGCTCAGATCAAGTCAGCTGGCAATCCTGTTCTGATGGCGACGGTTGAGGCTCGTAAGGCCAGAGAGCGCCGGTTGATTCGTGAGGACCGGGCCGCAAGGCAACGCGGCTGATCGATGACAACTGATTCCGTCTCTGACGTGGCTGTGGGGAGAGCCATCACGGGTCCGGACCGAGATGCCTGCAGCCACACCCAAACCATCTCTCCCAGACGCAAGGCGTTGATGCAGCATGTACCGCGGTTTCTAGAGATGCTGACCACAAGAGTCCGAGGCCTGTCCGCGAGAGCCGCCAATCGCAACCAGCTCAGAGCCATCGTTCTGGACATTGCAGAGCAGCGCGGCCTGGAGGAGTGTTGGGAATGGATGATTCGGCTTGAGCTGGGCAGCGTCGCTGATCACCGGCTGCCTGACAGTGCCAAGGGTGAAATTGCCAAAGACCTCAGCGTTCTGATCAATGCCCTGCACAGCGAGAGGTGGGGTCCACCAATCACGGAGAGATCAGCGGCAGAGCTCAAGTTCGAGAAACAGCAGCGACTGAAAGCCTGGAGATCTCGGATTTCAGCACTCGGCGAACGAGAACAACAACAGCGCGCTGAGCTCAGGATGCGTGATGCGCTGATTGCAGAGCAACGTCGTCGTTCAGCCCACAGGACTGTTCCTGCTCCTGCTCCTGTTTTGACCCCACTGGAACAACGGATGGAGGTCGCGTTCGATCGATTGCTGGATCAGGAGTTGATGAACCTATGACTGCTCCGGTGGAGGGCTTCCAGCCGCTGCCTTGGCAGGGCGCTGCACTGTCAGTGCCAGATGCGATGGATCTAGTGCTCGTTGGTGGCCGTGGAGGCGGCAAGAGCACCTTGTTGTCGATGTTGATCGTCCGTGATGCGATGCGGTTCGGGAAGGGTTACATCGCTGCGCTGGTGCGTCGTGATCTGGCTGGTCTGTTGAAACTCCAGAGCGAAATTCAACAGTTGATCGATGCCCAACCTGAGCTGAAAGGCACCAGGTATCTGGCCAGCAAAAAGGAGTTCCGCTTCTCCAATGGAGCGACGCTGTTCTTGCACTACATCAAGGATGAGAACGCCTACGGCCGGTTCCAGGGCGTCGACCTGAGCCATATCTATGTCGATGAAGCAGGGCAGATCCCAGATCCGGCGCCGCTGCTCCGGTTGCGCTCATCAATGCGGACGACAGATGAGGCAGTCACTCCCCGCATGGTGCTGACGGCCAACCCCAACAACGTGGGCAGTTGGTGGATTTTTGAGCACTTTGTCTCGCGGATGGTGCCGTGGCGGCCGCACCGCTCAGAGCTGTTCAGAAAAGATGTCGTTCTGATTTCCTCGACGCTGTTCGACAACCCGCACCTTGCGGATCGCAACGCCTACATCGAGCAGCTCAAAGCCAGCTGCAATTTCGATTCATCCAAGATCGAATCAGAGGTTTACGGCCGCTGGGGGCTGACTTCTGGATCGTTCTTTGGGTCTGTTTTCAGCCAGCAGAGGATGCAGTTGGCCTGGGAGGGTTCTCAGCGTCATCGATACGACTGGAGCGGGCGTTGGATCTGGATGGGGATGGATTGGGGGACCCGATCACCATCCGCAGTGTTCATTGCACTGCGGCCGACGCAGCAGATCGAATACGCCGGGCAGGTGATCGGGGCGAATTCAGTGATCTTGCTGGATGAGTTTTATTCCGATCAGCGCACCCCCGATGGAAGCCGCCAGTGGCACGTTGGCGACCGGACGCTGACCACTCGAACGTTTGCTGCCCGGTGTCAGGAGCTGTGCAACCGCAATGGGCTGGATCTCAGAGAAGTACCCCTCCGGCAGCGTTTTGCTGATGCCGCTATTGGATCAGCGATTGGCTCCAGTGATGGATCGATCGCCGATCAACTCAAACGTTTTGGTTGTGGTTTCGTCCCAGCACCAAAGCAACGTGTGGCTGGCTGGGCATTGATGGCGCAAATGATGGAGGCCGCTGGTGATCCATCAGCCCCTGGCCTATACGCGACGGAGAAGTGCGCGAGCTTGTGGAGCACCCTGCCGGGGCTGGTCTACGACCAACACAATCCAGAAGATCTCGACACCACTGGCATCGATCACGCAGCTGATGCGGTCAGATATCTGCTGTCAGGAATCGAGAGTTCAAGACACACTGCGATGGCCGGACACCGCGTTTACTGATCACAACGTCGTCAATGCTTGAGCAAGTTTTGGTTGTCGTGTCAACAAATGCCGGTTGCTGATCCACCCCACAAGGCTGATCAGGATGCCCGCCAGCCATTGCACCGGCCAGGCAAGCCCCTGGATCAGCCCAATCGGAGTCCACAAACTCAGCAAGGCCAACAGCATCGAAGCCAGGGTCAGAACAGCCAGCAACGGTGTCGCCAGCAGATTCGCCAGCACCCCGTAAAGAGGAGCGGAGCCGAAATGAAGCCACTGGAGCGGCAGGGTCCACAACAGCGCTGCTGTAGGAATCGCAAGGGCTGGCGCCAGCCAGACCAGAGCACCAGGTAGAGCTGCGGCGAGCCGTGCCTCAAGAGCCGGGGCACTCATCACCAGCCCCGCAGTGGCAGCTGCACTGAGCTGAAAACCGATCGACCGTGCCCAGGCTGGATGAATCAGCAGCATCACGCTCAAGCTCATCAACAGTACGCCGAAGCCTCTGCTGCGCTCACCAGACCCGCGGATCAGCAGGGCCGAAGTGCCCATCAGAACGGCGCGAACCACCGAGGGCTGGGCACCCGCCAGCGTGAGAAACAGCATCAATGCCCCCCCTGCCAGGAGAAGTCGAATGCCTCTCCCGAACAGGCGCCCAAGGCTGAGGCAGGCCCCCAACAGCACCGAAAGGTGGAAGCCGGAGGCCGCCAGCGCATGGGACAGGCCGGCCAGACGAAACGCCTGCCGCAGCTCAGCCGGCAACGGCACCTGGGCGCTGCCGAGCACCAGAGCTGCCATCAGACCACCACGCTCCTCTCCTGCTACCAGCTGCAGGCGATCAGCGATGGTCCGGCGGGCATCCGCAACTGGCGTCCAGGGACGCTGCAACACCTGGAGCTCGCTGACGCGCAACTGACTCCAGCTGCCCTGACGAGCCAATCGCTCGGCAGGCCCTGGCAACAATCGATGCGGACCCGGTGAAGGGCGTCGCAGGACCCCCGTCGCACGGACGCGCCAACCCTGAAGCAAACGCTCAGGGCATGGCCGCATGCTGAATTCCGTGCGACCGCGGACCGGGCGACCAGCAATGCGCCGGACTGCAACCAGCACAGAGCAACCGTTCTCGAAGCGACGCGCATCGCTCAACAGATCGCCGATCAGCGCAACTGGCTCCGCTGATGAGCGATTCAGATGCTGGATCGGATCCCCCTCCACCGGGATTTGGGTTCCCCAGATCAATCCACGCAGCAACAGCAGCAGCACGACTGCAACGGCAACCGACTGAACGGAACAGCGATGCGGCAGAGCAACTCAGGCAGCTGCTTCGATGATTCCCCCCTCGAGCAACGGAAAGCCCAGAGCCTCCCGCTCCGCCAACCAGGCCTCCGCCACCTTGCGGGCCAGGTTGCGAATGCGGCCGATCGTGGCGGTGCGCTCGGTGACCGAGATCACCCCGCGGGCTTCGAGAAGGTTGAAGGTGTGACTGCACTTCAAAACGAAATCCAGAGCTGGTGCCGGCAGCTGCTTCTCAATCAAGTCAGCGGCTTCCGCCTCGTAGATGGCGAACAACTGCTTGAGACGATCTGGATCAGAGCCCTCGAAATTGAAATGACATTGCCCCTTCTCGAAGGGCAACCAGATATCGCCATAACTGCGTTCACTGTTCCAGCTCAGATCCCAGATGCTCTCCACATCCTGGAGATACATCGCCAAACGCTCCAGGCCGTAGGTGATCTCAATCGAAACCGGCTTGCAATCGAGACCACCACACTGCTGGAAATAGGTGAACTGGGTCACCTCCATGCCATCGAGCCAGACCTCCCAGCCAACGCCCCAGGCACCGAGGGTCGGGGATTCCCAGTTGTCCTCCACAAAGCGGATGTCGTGATCGGCGGCCTTGATGCCCAGAGCGTCCAGGGATGCCAGATAGGTCTCCTGAATTCCATCGGGAGACGGCTTGATCAGCACCTGATACTGGAAGTAATGCTGGGCCCGGTTGGGGTTGTCGCCGTAGCGGCCATCGGTGGGACGACGGCAGGGTTCTGGATAGGCCACAGCCCATGGCTCCGGACCGATGGCCCGAAGCACCGTGTGGGGGCTCATGGTTCCTGCCCCTTTTTCAGTGTCGTAGGGCTGGAGCAGCAGACAGCCCTGGTCAGCCCAGAAACGGTTGAGCGAACTGATGATGTCCTGGAAATGCACGGACAGACCGAGAACCTGATCCCCGATTCTGCCCAGTGACGGTTGACTCAGTTGCTGATCGAGAAGCAGCGATGCAGATGGGCTACAGCGTGATGACGGTGGGGATTGCTGCCGCAAGGCCCCATCATTCCCAACCAGAAACTGCCATCACCCTGAAACACCAGGACAGGCTTGGCAGATCCTTTGCCATGGGATTCCAGCAGGGACATGCAGAGTTTTTCCGCCACTTCATGGCCCTTGGGGCGCATGCGCAGCCGCCGCAGAAGTGGGTCGACCTGGGAAAACGACACGAAGCTGGCTCGCTCGGAGTCCGTGACCAGGATCAGTCCATCCAGCCACTGCACTTCAAGCAGCAACTCCTCAATCGTGGACAGCAATGTTGGAAGGGGGAAAGCCACAGATCTCCTCCTTAAGCTTTCCTTCATGTTTAGGGCATCCGCCGGCCGTGTCGCAAGCGACGCAAACGAAGATTCACGGATTCACGCCTGCAGCAGCAGCGCTCCCATCTGACCAGCCATCAGCACCCGGTGACGTGCTGTTGAAAACCCCACATCGAGAGCCAGGCATTCCTGCACCTGTCCGTTGGGGAAAGAACGCAAGCTCTCCTCGAGGTAGGCGTAGTGATCCCGCAGGCCATTCGCTGCAGCGACCGGTACCACCAGATTGCGCAGGTAAAACGTTTGAAAACGGCCAGCCGCCAGCTCCGGATTAAGGCGATTGAAGTCGAGCACCGCAGCACGAGCTCCCGGCCTGAGCAGGCGGCGCATCTCCTGAAGCCCCTCTCCGGGATCGCGCAGATTGCGCAGGCCGTAGGCCATCACGGCCCCGTCAGCGCAGCCGCTGCTGAGTCCAGTGTCCAACGCATCACCCTGCAGCCAGTCCACAGCCAGCCATGGCTCTCTGCGATGGCGACGTTGGGCCTGCTGCAGAGGCGCCGCGGCCGCATCCAACGCAATCACCCGACCCCTCGGACGGAGCGTGCGGGCCAGCTGAAGGGCAAGATCACCGGTCCCGCAGCAGAGATCCAGCCAGACTTCCCCAGCCCGGGGATGAACCCATCGCAACAACTGTCGTTTCCAGATTCGATGCAGGCCGAGGCTCAGCCAGTCATTCAGACGGTCATACCGCGGAGCCACCTCATCAAACAACTGCTCAACGGCAGCGGGATCGCCTGGCTTCACAGGGGGATGCCGTTCAAGGCCATCACCATCACAGTGGCCAGTCCGACGGCGGCGGAGCACACCATGCAGCCAGCCAGCATCAGTGAAAATTCCTGCTGATCAATCGCTGACTGCATCAACTTGAGGGCCCAGGTGATCAACGCAACGATCACGCCGATGGCAACCAGTCCCACCGGCAATGCCCAGACGGAATCGATGAGTGGATGCGCCGGAGGCATCTCCATGAAGAATTCTTCACTTTCAAATTAAGGCCTCACCTGCAATCCCTGAGCCAGCAAGGCAGTCTTGATCTCTTCAACGGTCAGGATCCCGTCATGCAGAAGGGAGGCCAGCAAGGCTGCTGAGGCATGCCCCCCCTCAGCACCGTGATTCAGAGCGGCGGCGATGTGATCGATGCAACCCGCCCCGCCTGATGCGATCACAGGCACGGACACGGCATCGGCCACAGCCCTGGTCAGGGTGAGGTCATAACCGGCTTGTGTCCCGTCCCCGTCCATGGAGGTCAACAGGATTTCACCGGCACCGAGTTCCACAACCCGCCGAGCCCAGTCCACCGCATCCAGCCCGGTGTTCTCACGGCCCCCTTTGACGAAGACATCCCAACGGCCGGAAGCATTCCGACGGGCATCAATCGCCACCACGATGCATTGGCAACCGAAGCGATCGGCTCCCTCCGCAACCAGTTCGGGGCGTCGCACCGCGGACGAATTGAGGCTGATCTTGTCTGCACCTGCCCGCAACAGCTCCGTCATGCCATCCACAGAGCGAATGCCACCGCCGACGGTGAACGGAATGGTCACCGATTCCGCGGTTCTGCGCACCATCTCAATCAACGTGGCACGCCCCTCATGGCTGGCTGCGATGTCAAGGAACACCAGCTCATCGGCCCCTGCGACGCTGTAGCGACAGGCCAATTCCACCGGGTCACCGGCATCACGAAGACCCACGAAATTGACGCCTTTGACCACACGTCCATCGGCGACATCGAGGCAGGGAATCAAACGCAGAGCCACCATCGTTTCGGCGCGAAAGCGACTGTTAGTGTTGCGCCACTCTTCAAGCCTCGCAGGCCATGTCACAGGCTGCATCGATCACGATCGGGTCGAAGATCCGCGTCAGCCGTGTGCGTGATCGGATCCCCCAGAACCTGGTGAACCTGCTCAAGGCGGATCCAAGCGGAACCGTCACCGATTTCCGCACCGTAGATGGCAAAGGGATCGGTGTGGTGGTCGAGCTGAGCAACGGCTCCACCTGCTGGTTCTTTGAGGACGAGATCGTTCCTGCCTGAGGCCGCAAACTGTGAGTGACGCCCGCCAGCTCCTCGGAATGAAGGGTGCCTCGGGCACCAGCAACATCTGGAAGCTGCGGCTGCAGCTGATGAAACCGGTCACCTGGATTCCCTTGATCTGGGGTGTGATTTGCGGTGCCGCCGCCAGTGGTCATTACCAGTGGAAGCTCGATCACCTGCTGGCAGCCATCGCCTGCATGGTGATGAGCGGCCCGTTGCTGGCTGGATACACCCAGACGATCAACGACTACTACGACAGGGAGATCGACGCGATCAATGAGCCCTACCGGCCGATTCCCTCCGGAGCGATCCCACTGCTGCAGGTGAAGGTGCAGATCGGGGTGCTGCTGATCGCAGGTCTGGGCGTGGCCTGGGGGCTGGACCAATGGGCGGGCCACAGCACGCCCTTTCTTCTCCTGCTTGCACTGGGGGGATCCTTTGTGAGCTACATCTATTCGGCTCCCCCGCTCAAGCTCAAACAGAACGGCTGGCTGGGCAACTACGCCCTGGGGGCCAGTTACATCGCTCTGCCCTGGTGGGCTGGACAAGCCCTTTTCGGTAAGCTCACCTGGAGCACGGCCCTGCTCACGTTGGCCTACAGCCTGGCCGGCCTTGGGATTGCCGTCGTCAATGATTTCAAGAGCGTAGAGGGTGACCGCGCCCTCGGTCTGCAGTCCTTGCCGGTGGTGTTCGGCATCCAGCGTGCGAGCTGGATCAGTGCCGGAATGATCGACGGGTTTCAGTTGGCCATGGTTGCCGTTCTGATCGTCATCGGTCAACATTTCGCGGCGGTTCTGTTGGTGTTGCTGGTTGTGCCTCAGATCACCTTCCAGGACATCTGGCTGCTGCGCGATCCCGTTGCCTTCGACGTGAAATATCAGGCCAGTGCCCAGCCTTTTCTCGTTCTGGGCATGTTGGTGACTGCCTTGGCCATCGGCCACAGCCCTTTGATTCAGGTGATGTGAGCCGCACCCGCCTGCACTGGGTTCTGATTGCTGGTTCCGCCGCCGCCATCGGCGTTGGTGCAGCCCTGGGCACCAGGGCTGTGGTCCAGATCGTCGATTCAACCCTCCCTGATTCTCGGGGGATCGCCAATTTCAATCGACCAGGAACCATCACTCTGCTGGCCAGTGATGGAAAGGTGATTCAGAAGCTGGGCCCTGCAACCCGGGAGAAGGTGAAGACCGGGAAAATGCCATTGCTGGTGAAGCAGGCCTTCATCGCAGCCGAAGATCGGCGCTTTTACGAGCACAACGGCATCGACACCTGGGGCGTGGCGCGGGCTCTGGTGACCAATCTCAAGGAGGGGGCTGTGCGGGAGGGAGCCAGCACGATCACCCAGCAGCTGGCCCGCACCGTTTTTCTCAGCCAAGACCGCACCATCACGCGAAAGCTCAAAGAGGCGGCACTGGCGATGAAACTTGAGCGCCAGCTCACCAAACAGCAGATTCTCGAGCAGTACCTCAACTATGTGTATCTGGGATCCAGCGCCTATGGCGTTGCCGATGCCGCCTGGATCTACTTCAGCAAAGAGCCCGATCAGCTGACGGTCGCCGAAGCCGCCCTGATTGCGGGACTGCCTCCGGCACCGTCGGTGTACTCACCGCTGGTGAATCCGGACATCGCCCGACAGCGACGCGCCATTGTGCTCGACCGCATGGCGCAGTCAGGGTTCATCACCGCGGGCGAGGCCGCACTGGCCCGGAACAGCCCCCTTGACCTCAAACCCGCCACACCAAAATATTTCAACAGCGCAGCGCCATTCTTCACCAGCTGGGTGGCTCAGGAGCTGCCCAAGATCCTCAGCCTGGATCAGTTGGAGGTGGGGGGTCTGGAGGTCCGGACCAGTATCGATCTTGACTGGCAGACCAAAGCGCGAGAAGTGATACGCAGCAACGCACCGTCCGACACCGAGGGAGCTCTGGTGTCGATCCAACCGGGGACCGGACTGGTCAGGGTGATGGTGGGCGGCAGGAGCTTCAGCCAGAGCCAGTTCAACCGGGCGACGCAGGCACTGAGATCACCAGGGTCGACGTTCAAGCTGTTCCCGTATGCAGCGGCATTGAACAGCGGCATCAAGCCGGAGACCATCTTCATTGACAAGGCCCGCTGCTGGGGAAAGTACTGCCCCAAAAATTTCGGAGGGAAGTACCTGGGCAAGGTCTCGCTTGCCGACGCCCTGAAGAACTCTCTCAACACTGTGGCCGTTGAACTTCAGGACAAGGTGGGATTTGACGCCATCATTGATATCGCCAACGGTTTCAACATCGGAACCAGCCGTCCGCTCGGTAAGTACTACCCAATGGCGATCGGCGCCTACGAGCAGACCGTCCTCGACATGGCCACGGCCTATGCCGCAGTGACGAACCGGGGCGTTTTCGTGAAGGCCACGCCATTTGAGGAAATCCGGGGGCCTGGCGGAGAAGTGCTCTGGAGCCGTCGTGTTGACGGCGATCGCGGCAGCCGCGCTCTCGACAGTGACGTTGCAGACGCCATGAACTGGATGCTGCAGCGTGTGGTGACTGGTGGCACCGGCATTGCGGCCAAGCTTGATGACCGACCGGTTGCCGGCAAGACCGGCACCTCCGAAGGTGGTCGTGATCTCTGGTTCATCGGCTCGATTCCACAGCTGACCACTGCGGTCTGGTTCGGATACGACAACAATCGCGAAACCAAGAGCAATAGCGGCGAAGCGGCCTGGGCCTGGAAACAGTTCATGATCAAGATCAAGGGGGGAATCCCCGTGAGCTACTTCCCCAAAAAGCCCGTGCTGACGAAGAAGTCCAAGCAACCCGGCAAAAAGGAGAAGACCAAGCGCAACCAGGAAGCGCCTTACCGCGGCTACGAGTACGAGCAAGTTCCGAGCTTCGAGGACTCGCCCTACGCACCACCGGACTACTCCACCGAGCCCTTTGCGGCACCTCCGCCTGCGGCGGCACCTGGATACGCGCCTCCAGCCTCTCCGGCTCCGGAACCGGCCTTCGAGGCTCCACCACCACCGGCCTATGAGCCACCACCTCCACCAGCCGCTGAGGGCCCGCGCAACTGGCTGGTGCCCCAGGTTCAGGACCGCTGATCAGCTGACCTTTTGCAGAACAGCTGAGTAAAACCCGTCGCCGCCCTCAGAGTCGCCCGGCCAGCTCTGTTGTTCACAGGCAAGCGTGAGTTCCGAAGATGTTTTCAGCAAGGCTGCAATCTGCTCAGCGTTTTCCGCTGGGTGCACCGTGCAGGTCGCGTAAACCATGCGCCCTCCGGGAGCGAGCAGCGGCAACAGGCTGCGGAGCAGCTGAGCCTGGAGGGGCAGCAATGCCTCAATCGCCTCCGGTGTGATTCGCCAGCGGGCATCGGGATGACGGGCGAGGGTGCCCAACCCTGAACAGGGAGCATCGATCAGGATCGCCTGGAAGTAGCCCTGCCACTGCGGCCGGGTGGAGGCGAGCTCAGCAGCATCGGCAGCCAGCGCCTGCACACTGCTGATGCCGAGACGCGCAGCATTGGCAGCGACCCGTTGCAGACGACCGGCGGAGCGGTCCACCGCCCAGAGTTCACCTTGATCATCGATCAGCTCCGCCAGATGCGTGGCCTTGCCTCCGGGTGCTGCGCAGGCATCAAGGATGCGCTCTCCAGGGGCTGGCAACAGAAGAGGGGCCACTCGTTGGGCTGCACGATCCTGCACTGACCAATGGCCCTCGTCATACCCGGGCCAACGACGCAGATCGCCGTTGTGGTGCAGCACCTCGAGCCCATCCGGGCAGCCGGGAATCGGTTGTGTGGCGATGTCCACAGCCGCCAGGGCTTCAGCCACCTGTTCCGGGCTGGCCTTGAGTCGATTGACCCGCAGATCCAGGGCCGGCACCTGGTTGCAGGCGCTGGCGACCGTGGCAGCCTCCGACTGGCCTCGCCACTGGATCAGTAGGGCTGTCAACCAGTCCGGCAGGGAATGCTGCAGAGCCTGTGAAGCGGCTGGGTCCGCCGGCAGCTCCAAACCCTCGCCGGCTTCGCGGGCACGCAAGGCACCCCGCAGAAGTCCGTTCACCACAGGAGCCAGGCGCGCCAACCCCACGGATTTCGCCAGCTCCACACTGGTGTTCACGGCAGCAGACGCTGGAATCCGCTCCATCCAGAACAACTGGTACAACCCCAGATGCAGCAGCCATCGCAGCTTGGGCGGCTGTTTCAGCGCGGGAACTTTGCCCAGCCGATCCAGCCAGGCATCCAGCCAGCGGCGGCGGCGGATGGCGCCGTAGGCAAGCTCGGTGGCCAACCCCCGGTTCTGCCCTTGAAGTGGCCTGTCCCGCAAGGCCCGTTCAAGAGCCACATCGGCGTAGGCCCCTGCCGCAACGGCCAGCAACACCTCCCAGGCCAATCGCCGCGATGCCAGACCGGTGATCGCTTTCGGGGGCAAGAGGGCCATCCATCAATCTCCAGAACTAGCGTCCGGCCGCCAGAGGAACCGGCGCAAGGGCAGGCGACCCTGGGCGTCGACGGGGATGCCTTCAGCCAACAAGAGTTCTCGCTGGATCCAGTCGCTCCCTTCGCGGCTGAGGCTCATCGAGATACGGCCCTGGGCATTCACCACCCGATGCCAGGGAACATCCGACGGCAACTTGAGCCTGCGCAGAGCCCAGCCCACCTGGCGGGCACACCCCCAGGCCCCGATCAGATCGGCGATCTGGCCGTAGGTGGCCAACTGTCCCGCTGGGATGCGGGCGACCGCACTCCACACACGTCGATCAAAACCCTTCTCTGCCATGACAGGACGATGCCAAAAACGTGACAGGACCAGCCCAAGCTGATCGGCAAACCGCCCGTCCGGCAGCGGCAGAGCGGGAGATCCTGATCAAAGTGACAAGGCCGGGAACTGATCCATGTCCGAAGACGTCAAAAAGCTGACGACCAAAGTGCTGCGGTCCTCCAAGGGAGCCAAGGTCTCCAAGGGCGACAACCTGCTGGTGAACTACGCCGGAACATTTCTGGATGGCGAACAGTTCGACGCCAATTACAACTTCGAAAGCTTCGCGCCAGCCATCCCTGCGACCACCTTCTTCACTGCTGATGGCGAGCCAATCCTGCCGCCACAGTCCAGTCCCTTCGACTTCATCATCGGAGCAGGGCAAGTGATTGAAGGATGGGACAAAGGTCTGAACGGCCGGCGCATCGGTGAGGTCCTGGAGCTCACCATCCCTGCGGATCAGGCCTATGGCGAAGAAGGTTCTCAGGGTGGAATTCCCCCCAACAGCCCCCTGCGCTTCACGGTGGAACTGCTGGCCACGATCCCGGAGGGGAAACAGACCCCTGTCTTCCCCGACCTCAAGGACATCGGCCTGAACACCAAGAAGCTTGGCCTGAACGAAAAAACTTTTGAAGCCATCGATCAGGTCAAGATCGGCCTGAAGACCAGCGACCGACTGGACGGCGACGAATCGGCTGATCTGCTGATCGGCATGGCTGGCAATGACCAGCTGATGGGTCAGGGCGGAGCTGATGTGCTGATCGGTGGAGATGGGAAAGACCATTTCATCTACACCGACGTGGAGGATTCACTTGCGGAAAACGGCGGAGGGGATCGGATCCTCGATTTCGGCAAGAAGGACAAGATCAAGCTGAGGGCCATGGCCGATGAGCTGCAGTTCATCGGCACTGACCCGTTCAGCGGTGCAGCCGGCAACATACGTTTCAAGAACAACACCCTGTCTGTCGACATCGACGGCGACCAGTCGGCAGATTTCGCTGTGGAGTTGCCTGGGGTGAAGAGCCTGAAGGGCTCGAATCTGATCCTCTGACGCCCGCCTTCACACATGCCCCTGCTGCCGCGCCGGTTTGAGCGGCTCAAATCCGTGCTCAATCGCCGCATGGCGGATCTCACGGTGCTGCTCGAGCACGTGGAAAAACCCCACAATCTCTCGGCGATCCTGCGCAGCTGTGACGCAGTGGGGGCACTGGAAGCCCACGCCGTGAGTCTGGACGGACGTCCGCGCACCTTCAACAGCACCGCTCAGGGCAGCCAGAAATGGGTGGCCTTGCGGGACCATCCCAACATCACCTCCGCCATTGAGCACCTCAAGGAGAAAGGCTTTCGGCTGTACGGCACCCACCTCGGTGTGAATGCAAAGGACTATCGCGAATGCGATTTCACAGGGCCAACGGCCTTCGTGCTCGGCGCCGAGAAATGGGGCCTGACGGATCGGGCCCGCGATCTGATGGATGAAGCCCTGTTCATCCCCATGCGCGGCATGGTGCAGTCCCTGAATGTGTCCGTGGCCAGCGCCACGCTCTTGTTCGAGGCCCTGCGCCAACGGCAGCAGAACGGAACAGCCCCCAGTGCTGGGGAGGGCCTGACGCCGAATCGCTATGCAGAACTCCTGTTCGAATGGTCCTACCCGGAGGTGGCGGACTGGTGTCGCCGGGAGAATCGCCCCTACCCGAAGCTGAACGCGAAGGGCGAACTGATGGAGGACCTACCCCGCAACGTAAAGCTGCGCTGCTGATCCAAAGGAACGTCTTGTATCCTACGGAACACTGAGCCATAACTGTATTCACCCATCGAGGTTGCAATGGATCAACAGCCACTGCATCAGTTCGCTGTCACCTATCACTGCGGCAATGAATGGGGGGAAGAGATGCTTGAATCCAGGGATCTCGGCGACGCCGTGGAGGCAGCCCATGCCCTTTTCCCCTCCTCCTGCAGGATTTCCATCCGCGAGGTGAAGCAGCCGACCAACTGAATCAGAACAGCCTGGGATCCCCCTCAGAAGTGGATCAACACGCTGTCACTCTCCCGCGATCTGGGTCTGGGCGCGAGCTCACGTCCGGCCTGGGGGAGATTGATGGCCGCCACCAGAATCAGCATCTCCAGCAGCAGGCTGTGGCCAAACAACAGCACCACGAGAGCCGCTGTGATCGCAAGCAGTTTCTCGAGCAAACCGATGACGTCGTCGGAATTATCCCGGCCTTTCAACCACAGGCCCACGGCCACACCGATCAAGACGACGCTGATCCACCAGGGCATGGACCCAAGTGCAGGGATTCCGTCAGTCTGACGCGGGTCGGCCTTCGCCGCCGCTCACCCAGGCTTCGATCCCTTCGCCAAGAAACGATAGGCCCAACACCAGGATGAACATGGCCAGTCCTGGGTAGAGGGCTGTCCACCAGACGCCGGTCGGCACCGCCGCCAGCGCGAGGTTGAGATCACCACCCCATTCAGGCACCGTCTCCGGTAATCCCAGTCCAAGAAAGCCCAGTCCCCCCAGCACCAGAACGGCATCGGCGGCATTGAGAGTGAGCAGCACGGGCACCGAGGTGATCACATTGCGGAAGAGATAGCGCCGCAGAATCCACAAAGGACCTGCCCCGAGCGACTGAGCAGCCTCCACAAACAACTCACTTTTCACCTGCGCGGTCTGGTTGCGCACCACCCGGAAGTACTGCGGGACGTACACCACACACAGCGCTGCAGCGGCATTGGGGATCCCTTTTCCCAGCAGGAACGCCAGCACCACGGAGAGCAACAGCACGGGCAGGGTGTAGAGAGTGTCCATCAGCAGCACCAGCAAACGGTCGACGGCGCCACCGAGGTAGCCACTCACCATGCCGAGAGGCACCCCGATCAGAAGAGCCAGACCGACCGCCAGCAGCACCACCTGAAGCGCGACACCGCTGCCGGCCATGGTGCGCACGCAGACATCACGGCCCAGGCGATCCGTGCCGCACCAATGACTGAGATTGGGAGCCTCATAGATCGGGTTGCTCAATCCCGCATTGGCATCGGGCAGCAGGCCCAGGGCCATCAACAGCGGGGTGATCAGAGCAACAGCGGCGTAAATGGCCACAATCACCAGCCCCCACCGGGCCATGCGGGTGGACAGGCTGGGGGTTGTCGCCAAGGGCTCCTTGTGAATCTCTGCATTGTCCCCTGACCATGATGAAAATGTCGCCATGGAGTCATCACCGTCCTGGCGCGACCAGCTGCTCGGCAGCCTGCAGGGTCAGCTCCAGCTGGCCACCTACCTGGCGGTGTTTGTGGGTTTCACCGGAGCCTCATCGGTGGGGCTGTGGACCGGCCAGCGCAACCTGATTCAGAACAACGCCTCGGAACTGCGGCGCAGCGCGGCATCGATTCAGGCCTGCATCAGCAAGGGAGGCACCGGCAGGGACTTCGTTCAGCAGGAGCTGCTGCTGCACTCGAGCATGCGCACCAGCCTCTGGGTGGAAAACCCCGATGGATCGCTGGTGCTGCCGCAGAGCGATCACCTGGAGATTTCAGACAGGGCGATTCGGGCAGCGATGGGAGAAAACCCAGAGCGCATCACCGGACGGCAGGAATTGATCCGGCTGGGTGATCAGCTCTATCTGACGGAACTTGTCGAGCGCTACCCCTCCGGAGCCAGGCTCTGGATCAGCCAGGAGGTGAGCACCAACCAACAGGCCCTCAGCGATTACCTGGCGCTGATGATCCTGATCTGGAGCGGTTGTCTGGTGGTCACGCTGCTGGCCGTGAGCTGGCTGGTGCGGCGGATCGTGCAGCCGCTAGAGCAGCTGAATGCAGCCACCGATCAGGTCACCGCGGAAACCCTGGCCTCCGCCCGCCTGCCCCTGGAGCGGGGTCCTGTGGAGGTGCTCAAGCTGGGGCGCACCTACAACGCCCTGCTCGAACGTCTGTCGATGTCCTGGAGTCAACAGCGGCAGTTCGTCAGTGCCGTGAGCCATGAACTGCGCACTCCGCTCACGATCGTTCAGGGGTACCTCAACCGAACCGTCAAGCGGGGCGACAACCTCACCGAGGCCCAGGTGCGTGGTTTGCGCACAGCCGAGGAGGAGAGCATCCGGATGCGGCGGTTGATGGACGACCTCCTGGATCTCTCCCGTGGTGATTCCGGGCGACTCTCGATCCAGAACGAGCCCGTGCATCTCGCCGATCAACTGGAGCAGGTGGCCGATATGGCCCGCAGCACCCTCGAGCGGCCCCTGGAGCTCCAATTACCGACCGATCCCGATGAACGCGACTCCGTCGCCCAGGCCGACCCAGGTCGGTTGCGGCAGGTGTTGCTGGATCTGATCGAGAACGCCGACAAGTATTCGCCGGCCGATCGACCCATCAGGCTCGTGATGCATCTCGGCGAGGGAGTCCTCTGCATCGATGTGATCGACCAGGGCATCGGCATCCCGCAGGACGAACTGGAGATGGTGTTCGAACGCTTCCACCGCGCCAGCAATGCCCCGGAACGATCCGGATCAGGCCTGGGACTGTCCGTGGTGAAGCTGCTGGTGGAAGGAATGGGCGGCACGATTGGTGTGTGTAGCCGCCTCGGCGAGGGCAGCTGTTTCACTGTGAGCCTGCCCCGATGATCAGTTATCTGGTTCTCTGCTCCCTGCTGATCCCGGTGAATCTGTGGGCAGCGATCACACCGCACCTGCACAGCGATGTGTCGATGCGGATCCTGCATGGAGCGTCAACGCTGCTGCTGCTGCCGTTGCTGTTCACGCTCTGGAACGACCGCCGCCAGCTGCAAGCCATCCCCACCATTTTGTTGGGGGTGTTCGCCGTTGTGATGGTGGTGGTCAACAGCTGGATCACCGCGATGGGCATGGGCGTGGAATTCGGCTGGCTGGATCACGTGCTGCTGGCCGCAGCGGAACTCAGCGTGGTGGCCTTTTTCCTGCTCGAGCCCCAAGCGATCCCAGCTCAATCAACAGCCGCTCAACCAACAGGCGCTCAACCAACAGCCGACGACCGCAGCAGCTGATCCGATCCCGGCAGCCGTTGCTGAAGCTCGAGCCTGAGCAGCGGCCGCTCGGAATCCTGTTCCAGATGCAGCGCCTCAACCTGGTCCAGCACCACACGGTTCTGGTAGGCACCCCGGCGGTTGGGCCGGCCCTGCAGATCAAACGAGGGGCCACAGCGCACCAGCACCTGGCGTCTCCAGATCGCCGACGGCGGCGCCCCCAGGCTGTACACCACCGCTGGTGAGCCATCAGCTGAATGGATGGCGAGAAGTGGTTGCCGTGTGCCGAGAGAACATGGCCATTGCGGATTCAAGGGCGGCCTCAGCTGCCAGTGATCCGCCTGGGCCAGGTCTGCTTTGAGCAACTGCAGGGTGCGACGCTGCAGGCGCCGTTGCTGCCAGCGCTGCGCCAGGGCACCGCTCTGAAGGGCATGACCAGCCAGGAGCTGCAGTGCCAGGCTGCAGATCAAGGCTCCAAGCCCTGCTGCCAGAAGCAGTTCCACCAGCGTGAAGCCGGTATCAACCCGTTCAGGTCTCATCAGGGGGCCGGCAACGGGAGCTGCTGAGGGCCTGGCCTGACGCGGTGGCGTAGTGACCCGTTCGCGTGATCCCCAACGGCAGGCTGATCACCAGACAGACGCTGCGCTCCAGAGCTGGATGGGACAGCACCACCAAGCCGCCATCGAGCACCAGACCATTGCTGCTGAAACGCACCAGCTCCGGCAGGTTGCTGCGCAGCTGCACCGGGCTCTCTGCGGTTTCACTGAGACGTGTCACCCCGGCTCGGCAAACCGGCAGTGAGCCATGGCGAGGCGGATGCCAACCATCGGGACCCAGACTGAGGCCACAGGGCTCCGCCTGGCGCTCAGCCGCCAGGCGTCCGCGATCCAGCCCAACCCGCAGCAGACGCAGGGCCGCATCCAGCTCCAGCTGTTCACGCTGAGGGCCCGGCGGAATCAAGGCCACACTCGCCAATACGCCAAGGAGCACGACAATCACGAGCAGTTCCACGAGGGTGAAACCGCGGGTCATGGCTCCCCCTGCTCACAGAGCCCGAGGCCGGCTGGAGTGACGTACAGACGTCGCTTCAACCGCGGCTGACCGCCGGGTTGCCTCAGGGTCAGCTGCAGCCAGACACCATCGCCAGCGGCATCAATGCTCAGCTCTGTGATCAGATCAGACGCATCAGCCTGAAGGGGCTCAAGCCGCTCCCTCAAGCGCGCAGCGTTGAAGCGGCAGGCATTCCCTGCAGCAAGGAGACGATCGCCGGGACCTCGGCTCAAGAGACGGCGCATGACCAGCAGATGTTCATCTGATCGATGCAGCATCTGCTGCAGAGTTTCGCCGCGACCGGCTGCTGCTGCAGCTCTGGACCAGCTTGAAACACTCACATGGCCACTGATGCCCAGCACCACGGCGGCCACGAGCACTTCGCTGAAGGTCATCAACCCTGCCCTCCCAGCCAGGCCCCACCGGGGGAAACCTTCAGCAGCACGGTGGCCTCACCGAAATCAGGGCTGCTCAGAACCAGCTGGCCATTGGTGCCGGTCGGTTGCCAATCCTTCAGGGTCCAGCGTTGGCCATCCACCTCACCCGAGAGCAGTTGCTGAGGATCTGCGCCACGGCAGTCATCAAGCTGGGACCAGTGGTCCGACGGCCAGGCCAGCAGGCACGCCTGCTCGGCGCGGCTGCGCTGGGCAAACTTCATTACTGCCGAGTGAATCGCATCGCTGCGCGAGGCGATCTGCCAGTGATGGCGACCCCGTTGCAGGCCATGCAATGCCAGGGTCTGCAACGAGAGGCTGCTGAGCAGCAGCAGCAAGGAGGTTGTCAGGGCCAGCGGCAGGGCAAAGCCCTGTTCAGCGTTTGTGGGCGGTGGCATCACCATGGCTTGAGTCACGAGGTAATGCTTCTGAGGGTTCCCCGCCCAAAGCGACTTAGTGTTGCCGTGTTGCCGCGAAGCCTTGCGAGACGAAGGGGCCCGCTTGCTGATCGTCGATGACGACCCGGAGCTGCTCCGCTTTCTGGTGCAAGAGCTTGCTGACGCGGGGTATCAGACCAGTGGTTGTGACAACGGTCAGGACGCCCTGCTGCGACTGCGGCAGGAACAGTTTCAGCTGGTGCTGCTGGATTGGACGTTGCCTGACTTTTCCGGCGTTGAAGTGTGCCGTCGGCTCAGAAGCAGCGGCAACACCACGCCGGTGCTGATGCTCACAGCAAGGGACGACGTCGACGAACGGGTCAACGCCCTTGATGCCGGCGTGGACGATTACCTCACCAAACCCTTCAACCTCAAGGAACTGCATGCGCGCGTGCGGGCCCGGCTGCGCAGTGGCAGTTATCAGCGATCCGACGACTCAGCATCAGAACAGCTAAGCCTCGGCGATCTGCAGATCCAGCTGATCGACCGACGCGTGACCCGAGGCGATCGTGAAATCTCTCTATCCCAACGGGAATTCGACCTGCTGCTTCATCTTGTGCGCCATGCCGATGCGGTGCAATCGCGCCAATCGATCCTCGAGGCCATCTGGGGTGCTCCGTTTGTGGGGGACCCCAACACCCTCGACGTCTACTTGGGTTACCTACGCAAAAAAGTCGAAGTCAGCGGCCAACCGCAGCTGCTGCACACGATCCGTGGCGCAGGCTTCATGGCGCGGGTGGGGGAGCCGAAGCCTTGAAGCGCAACTGGAGGTCAGCCCCACCACCATCGCGATCCGCGATCCGCAAGTCAGCCTTCATCGCCTCCATCAACAGCGTGACAGTGGCGAGGCCGATGCCACTACCGCGCGTGCCAACAGCACTGTGCCCCCGCTGAAAACGTTGCACCACAACGCTGCGTTCCGCAGCGGGAATGCCCCGCCCGCGATCGAGCACATGCAGCACCACATCTCCGTTGGCAGCATCCAGATCGGCAGCCAACAGAACAGCAGCGGAGGAATATTTCAGGGCGTTATCGATCAGCACTGCCAGGCTTTGGTGCAAGCGGGCGGCATCGACACGAATCAAAGGCATTGCTTTAGCGCTGGCCGCAGCCAGTTGAAGACGCTCCGGCGCCAGTGCTTGCAAGCGCTCAAAGGCCTCCACCAACACCTGTTCGGGATCGATCAACTGCATTTCCAGCTGCAACCGGCCCGAATCACTTCGAGCGAAATCCAACAACACGCGCACCAGTTCACCCATCCGATGCGCCTCTGAGGCGATCAGCCCCGCCGAAGCAGCGGATGGATGCGGCAACGACGCCCGATCAAGCCGCTGGGCTTGGGCAGAAATCACCGAAATCGGGGTGCGCAACTCATGGGCCACACCATCAACGAATGTGCGTTCGCGACTCCAGGCTTCCGCCAAACGGGTCTGCAACCCGTTGAAGGCAAGGACGATCACGCGCAGTTCCTCTGGTTGATGGCTGGGATTCAGCATGCGATCCCCGAGACGATCCGCTTCCAAGCTGTTGAGTTGATCCTTCAAATCGCCGAGGGGCAGCACCAGCCCGCGACGAAGCACCAGACGCAGCAGGAAGGAGGTGAACAACATTGAGGCACCGGCAGCTGCCACCAGCAGCAGTTGATCAATCCGGTCCTGCTTGATTTGCGATGTGACGTTCTGGCGTACCTCAACAAGTCGTGAGCGGCCCGCGATCGAAAGCCAACGGCGACTGACCATCCACTGTTCACCAACTCTGCCATTGGTCAGCTCGGGAGAATGTGGCTGTCCCGCCTCGAGCAGCGACACCTCAATACCCAAAGCCTGTTCGATGGGCTCCAGGCCGGGACGAGCGCGAAGCTGCTCGCTGATGGCGTCCACCAACTGCTGATGGTCGCGTTGACGATCAACCTGTCGAAAGGCGCTGCCGATCAACAACAACAGGCTGTAACCCGCCACCACAGCAAGCAACGAGGTGGACTGCAGCCAGATCCGCAACGACGGAAGCGACCGTGGCCTTATTGATGCTGAGAACAAACCTAAGAACCCTCTTAGGGAAGCTTTAGCGATTCTTCCCTGACAACACCAATGGGAGTGGAAATGATTGGGATGTCCGCACCACCGGTGCCCTAATCCAACCAACTTTTCCATGACCTCCCTCAATTCCAAGCTTCAGCTGGCGCTGATCAACCGCAAAAAGCGCCGCAACTTGCTCGAGAAGGGCTTCACTCTTGTAGAGCTGATGATCGTAATCGTGATCGTTGGCATCCTGTCAGCAGTGGCCTTGCCTAATTTCTTGAATCAAACCAAGAAAGCTAGACTTACCGAAGCAAAGACAATCATAAGCGCAGGTCTCAAACAAGCCAACATGCTTTACCTCGAGGGAAATGCAGTTGCAGCAGGCTCAACAACTGCTTGCGATGATATTGAAGTTCCTGCAGCACCCCAAAACGACTGGGCATACACATGCACTCCAACTGCAACTGACATGACTATCTCCGCAGCAGGGGTAGCGGACTCCACAAATGATGGTGTTGGCTCAGGGGATTGGGTTATGACCTACTCAACAGGTGTCGTCACAGAAGGTACACCTACTGGCCTGTAAGCTAGTCGGATCAGTGTAGGCGTTAGAAAAGCAATTCCTAATGCCTACTTCTGATGCAAATATTCTACCGACAAAGAAATATACGATTCGCACATAAACACTTCTATTTCAATACTGAACTTATAAATCAGCAAGCACACGTTCAGGAACCTAAGCTGTAAGATCATTTTTGAGCAAGCGCAACAATCAACTTTATGAAATCACAGGTTATAGTATTTCAATAAATAACTTTATCCAGTACTTCCAGTGTAAAAAGCGTTTACCAGCGACTACAACAGTTATTCAACCTGAACTATTAAATCAAAACAAGCAGCTTTCGCTTTTAATTTGCATGCAAAAGGATAAAGGATAAAGGGTAAAGACTAAAGGATATTAGACTCCCCATCTTGATATTATCGCTCCAGCCGATCAATTCAGAGCATAAAATTTAATAACACCATCTCTATGTATCCACATTTGGGCAACCTTGAAAGCTTCTTAAAACAATAATAGAATCTACTTTAGGGAAAATTTCATAGAAACACTCAAGACGCCAAAGCCCAGTCATAAACACATTAGCCAAACACTGGTGATTAATAAATACATAAGCGCCCAAAAGCTCTAGCTCAGTGACGCAGTATCTACTTGGCGCTTCGACCAATTAACAACTATCAGGATTCGCAGCACTAAGAAGTATCACTCCAGCAACCCACCAATCTTCACAAGTCATATCATGCATAAATTCGAAACAAGATTCACTCATGCGAAAACATTCAGCCAGAAATTCTTTATAAATACTGACTTGTCTTCTTGCAATTACCCCTCTCAATAGACAACAACACTCGGAAATCAAACAGGAAGCTAGTAGCTCCATTATTTGACCAGTAAAATTCTTGCAATCAATCAATTTAATACATTAATGCGGTTAAAAATCGGGACAATATTTCAGCTTTCGCGAGAAGAATGCATCAACTAGCAGAAAATATTCTTTATACCAGAAAAATTATTTCGCCGACTGCGCGTTTACAACACAACGGACAATTGCAATGTGATGGTTTTAATCTTAGCAAAGACAATGACGCCTTATGGTTACACCGATTCTAAAATCGCAACAATTACTTCAACATCAAGACCGCCTCAGGTTTGCAGACTTGAGCAGAAATTTGACGAATATACGTGAAATTACGCATCCAAAGTTAATTGTTCTGGCAAAAAACCTCTCCTTCACGTTTAATAGCATGAAGAGAGCGCCCTAGCTTAAGCAAGCTGTAGTTCGACCCGATATTCTCACCAACCTTTCACCCCAAGTGGTGTCAACAGGTTTGTTTCGCATTAAACTGAAGAAAAGAGTTGCCCTTAGTCAAGTGACCACCAAGCAGACAGCAATAAAAGGATTCACCCTTACTGAAATGCTGGTTGCTGTCGCAATTCTAGGCATTCTCAGTGGCTTCGCAATACCGGCTTACATAAGCAATATTCACAAAACCTGCCAAACAGAAGTTGCCAACATCCTCAGTATTCTCTCTTCGACAGTGAGCTCGTACAAAGACATCAACGGAATACAGCCCGCAACATGGCTTGATCTCAGCGAAGTGACTGTCGTCATGACCGAAGCAGGCCCTGCCAATGCCGATGATGGCAATCTCACTGAAGCAATCACCACGCCTGCCTGCGATTACACAATCAGCAAATCCTCAGATGATCCTTCGGGTTTGTTCACCTTCACAGCGTCACCGGACGCAGAGACTGGGGAGAAAGCTGAGTTCAATGCCATGTCCTGCATCGATCTCAATAACGGAGCAAGTGATTTGAAGCTGGGGCGTCGCGACGCCGAAGGCGCTGTCACAGCAGAGGCATTGACCTGCAGACGAGAGTCATGAAAAACTTCATACGTCTTTCAAAATCAAATCGAGTCTTAAAAAGACTTCATAAGGACGAACAAGGTGTCTCCCTTGTCATCTCTCTGTTGATGGGCGTGATCCTGATCACAGGTGCAACAGGATTGCTGATACGACAACTGACAGCCAAAAAGTTGGCAAGTTCTGAAAGCTATCAACAGATGGCTGAAACAGCGGCCAGTAATGGATTCAATCGGATTCTCGCTGTTTTGAACAACGCCAGCACATCCGAGTATCGCGGCTTTCTTTTCACAGAAAACAACAATCCGAATAACGATTGGTTATGGCAACAACCCTATTCCAAGGGTCAGTTCTGTTCCGGTCTTTCAGGTTTGCCGGACTATCGAGATGCCAATGGAAAAACAGCTCCCGAGCCCGACGCCAATGGGAACCCTACGTTGCCCTGGCCGGCCAGTGAGACGGGATACAAACTCAATGAGGAAACACTCCGCGGCGATAACATCGGCGACGTCGTCACCAGTTACCGCCTCAGGAGCTACAACAGCACCTACTCAGAAGGTAAGGGAGAAGGGACCTTTGAAGTGGAGGGATTTGTACGAAGGGTGCAGGATGACGAAGAATCAGTGCTGGCTCGTGCTCGCCTGACGCGCTCTCTCCAACTTAAGTCAGGGATTGCACGTCCGCAGGACTGGGGTGTCTTGGCAGCCCAATCCTCTAATGCTTTAGGTGGGGGCTCAGGAACAGACATTACGATTAACGGCCCCGGACGATTTGTCTGGTTCACCCAGTCTGCCAATACAGATCTTTGCAATCAGTCGTTTACAAGTATTCAAGGTGAGATCACACAAGTTGTCTGGCCGATACTGCGCGGAGCCGACACAGCATTCATCCCGGCGTCATCGGCCTATAGTCGTGATAAATCGAGCTTCGACAGTGTATCAATCAACTCAAATCAGTACTATCGTGTCTGGACAATTGATGATACAGCGTCCAGTTGCGGTTTCGTTGTCTGCACAAGCCCTGGCGAGAACGGAAGCCTCATCAGGGCTGACATTACAGCCAACCCTTCTCTGACGATCAACGAAGAAGACAATCAAGATCCTGCTTCAGGGCAAGCAGATATCGATTACAAGACATTCCAAAGAAGTAACGGCTATTTCAGAATAGGAACATGCAAAGACAACAATAATCCAGAAGCAAACTGTCGTTCCGATGATACAAACAGCAATTTCTGGCAGTGGTCAAGTTGGAAAACTTGGAGAAGCGGCATTCCTGGTAGAACCATCAAGCGCTGGCGCTGGAAAGACCAACAAGCTGGCATCAAAGAAATTGGAACGTGTAACCGCAGCAATGCCAGCCAGTGCAAAATGAACAGAAACAATCACTGGACTTGGCAACAGGTTGCAACACAGACAGACAATATTAATGACGATTCAACAAGCACTGATACACCCAAAATCGTGAAGATTGACAGCAGCGATATCTGTCAAGACAACGATTCCGGTGATTGTCATCTCTATATTCAACGGCTCAATCTTACCACGAATACAAATATCTTTATCAAAAACGACACCCGCGCTGTTGTCCTTCACCTGAATGTCGATGACAGTGTGTCCCTGGGGAACGAAACCTATTTTCTGGGTTCCGGCAGCAAGCTTTGTGGTGTCAACTCCTTAGCCAATCGGGGAAGCGAGCAGATGCCGTCTTGCAACCTGGATCCTGTCAGGCTTGTGATCACGCAAGACGGCGATACGGAACGACGTTCATGCCCAACTGTCAAAGACGCTAAGGATTTTGGATTTGAGGGCAACAGCCTCCCGGCCGCCTGGGTCTCAATGAACACCGGCCGAGTTCGAACACAAGACGTGCAAACAAGAGGCGTGATCTGGGCGAGTTCACTTTGTTCAGAAGGCGATCTTACTGTGACCAGTCAAGACAGTGATGGCAATGCCTACGTCGAACAGGCCAAAGATTACTGGAACTTTGGAGAATCAGAAGGCGTTGGGCGCAGAATCGTCCGTGGGATTCGAGGCAGTGGCTTCGATATTTTCAAACGCTGGTAGATCCTTGTAACTGCAAGGCCTCTCATTCTTCATTCAGATAATTCATAGCGACTGATCACAGGCCCATAGCTGAAGGCTCAGATCAATCACGTCTCCAACGAAGACACTAAAGGGACAGGAAGAAAGATCGACATCCATCCCGTCACCTCAGGAGGTGAGCTTCGTTGGCATCACTTTTAACCACACTCAGAACAAACAAAACACAGAAGGGATTCACACTGATCGAAACCCTGATCGCCGGCGTGCTGCTGACACTTGTAATGACAGCCGTGGGACGGATGGGTGTCTCAGCTTTAGCTGGCAGCAGCAATCTCGCCGAGCGCCGTCGGGTGGAGGAAGCCATCGAAAATCACATTCAATTGGTGCAGCAAGCGGATTCGCTTCTCACCTACGACCAGATTCCCGCTGGGCACAAAAATGGTGAAAATGGCGCCAGCCGAGCCTGTCGTTATCCAGCTGAGTACCTTGCCACTGCCCTGGAGCAGGAAGGCGCCATGAACGCCAGCAACTGGAGAGGCGACGCCGGCAGCAACGGTACTGAGCTGTTCCCTGCCTTCCAGACACCGAAAACAAAGACTACCGAGATCGAGACCACATACAGCTTCGATGAGGACAAGGCAATTGTGACGGTCACCTACAACTTTGATGCTCCAGAATCTAATATCGGTAAAGAGACCCGCTCTCTGGAACTCAGCCCCAATTTCCAGAGTTATTGCACACCCTATGAGGCTTCTGCTTCATGACATGGCATTGATGAGACAGCTCCGGGAGCGCGATCAGGGTTTCAGCCTTCTTGAAATGATTGTTGCTGTTGTCATCGTTGGAATGACAACAGCCTGGGCTATCCCTGAATTTCAACGGGGAACAGCACAATCCAAAGTTGATCGCTACACCAAAAATGTTGAGAGCGGCTTATTCGGTATTCGTGCTCTGATGGGTGCCTATAAAGAAAGCTGCGAAATCAACTTTAATTCGACCTCAGAAAGCGGCATATCCTTTGAGACCAGCAAGTTCTACCAACCCTCTGAACTGCTCGAGGTGAAACAGGATGACGGCTCTCGACGAGACAATCACGCCCTCGACGATTGCATCAAAGAGATTCAGGCAAGAGCCATCAATCAGGATTTCAATCCTGAACAGATTCGTATGGTGCAGTTGGAAGGGACTCGCGAACGAAACGCGGTTGAAGTGGCGTCCACATCTGCAAGCTTTTCATTCACGCCTCCAGGCACCACAGCCAACGACAACGACATGACAATTCTGATCCGATCAACCGAGGCGCTGAAGCCATGGGCAACAAAGGGCGATGGCAGCAGCAGACTCGTCACCCGTTGTTTGGAAGTGACAGGAAACGGACAGATCTTCAGCGGGCAATGGCGAGACAGCCAATGCAGAGAGAACTGATCGTTCATCAGTTAGCTCTCAGAAAGTCTTCAGCATCCATCAAGATTCACCATCAAGGTCATTGCCACAATGAATTCAACAGGTATTTACGGACATTTTCTGTCATGAAATTGAATCCGACACGCCAATCGCATGTATCTAGGAGACATCAGAACAAGCATTCACAAGGATTCAGTCTGAATGAAGCTCTGATTGCACTCGCTGCTGGAACATTGGTGATCGGTGCTGGCGCGCTTGCACTTCGCTCCACCCAGACCCTGATTAAGAGCAGTGGCGAGAAAACAACCCAACGTCAAAATGCCGCCAACGGTGTTCGTCTGATGCGCTCTGAGATCGAGCGAAGTTTGCATGCACTGGTCAATGGGACCCCCCCAGATGCTGAACTCGCTTACACAGATCTTGGCCAATATGGAGATGCGGTTCTGCAATGCCAGCAACTTGCCAATGGATTGACTCCTGGCTCCTCCGAACTGACCGATCAGCAAAAAGCGAAATTCCTGCCCTTGTTTGGTCTGAAGATGGCAGACGTGACCGGGCAACCCGTTCTCTATGGCATGGCCCAGGGATCCAGTTCCCGCACATTTTCTGTCAAACGATGTGGCACTCCCCTGGGATTGGATGGCCGTTACAACAATGATAAGGCGCCATTCGTGGCCACTGTGATTGATGGCATCGGAATGATGCCTTGTCTCACTTACAACGACGACAAAGAGTGCACAGATACAGAGCGCCCTTTACCCGACAAAGAGGCCTTTGAGGTCACCGCGATTGATGTTCTGCAAGCACTCAACCAGAAGGATTTTTACGGTTTTTCCGTCAGCGACAACACAACTCCAAACCGTCAATATCTGGAACCCGCCTTCCGGTTTGAAACCGACAACAGCAGAAAACTGATTCGTGTGATCGGGCCAATGACCTGTGATGACAGCACGGAAGTGTGTGTTGAAAACACGCAGATCACGGTCGCCAGCTCCACAGACTCGAAGAACAGCCAGCCTTTGATGCTCACGGCCTATGCCAGGGCAGACAAGCGCCTGATGACACCCGGAGAGAACACAACCACGTTGGGATCCGAGTGGTTCCGTGATGTGAACAGCAAAAATGTCCGTTTTCTCGTGGATGGCTCCGGCTCGATGAGCGCCTGCATGGCCTGGAGTTTTGGAAAGAACGGCACTCTCGAGATGGGCGACACAAACCGCACTTATCACACTCCTCAGGGAGACCCCCTGTACCGAGGTAATTCCTACGAAACATCCAAAGCGATCTGCAATGAAACACGCATGGAGCGACTGCAGCGTGAACTCTCAGAGTTGATCCAACAACTCCCCCAGGACACCAAAGTCAGCCTTGAAGTGTTCAGCACCCCCGGTTACTTCAACAATCGGCAGTGGGATAAGTCCAAAAACGGACTTGTGACGATTGGAGATGGCAACAACCGCGACTCCGCCCTTGAATTTGTGAGTTCCCTCGATGATCAACCAGGCTCAACCTGGGGTGGTACCAACCCATGGGCTGGATTGGAACGTTCATTTGAGGACAAGGAAGCTGACACCCTCTACTTCCTTTCAGATGGATTACCGACAACGAAACTCAGCATCCCTGGTGAAGATGCCAGTTACTCCAACGACTTCAGGCCGGCTGCGACCTACTACGCAAAGCTGAATGAAGAAGAGCGTCAGACCAAACCACTGCAAGTGAACAGCACCTCGGTGATGCTGAGCTCACCGTGGATGGAAGACCTCTCGAAAAAGACAGAGGGTAATTACATCCAGAGCCAATGAAGGTCCCAGCAATCGATTAATCCTAGACACACAGAGGACACCCTGAGGGAAAGAGCTTCCCTCAGGCAAAACACCAGGGAGCCAACCAATACAGAACGATCATTAAACTTCTATAATCATTCCATCATCAACAGTCACAGACAGGTTGCGATGCTTGCAAAGCATCAGCAAGCTGTGGGCATGGGTATAACCAACGGCGACCTGAGAAAGAACCAACAATCAGTCTCAGAGCAAGGCTATGTTCTTCCGCTGGTGATCATCAGCGGGCTGATTCTCGCTGTCGGCGCCATGATGATATCCACGAGAAGCTTTTCAAGCCTTGTTCATACAATCCAACAGAATCAAACAAGCGAAGCAGAAGCCATTGCGGAAAGTGGGCTTTCGCTTCTTCTCAAAGAATTGAACGATCAATTTCCTTATTTACTCACGGTAAGTTGCCAGGTTGAAAACAACTCGCCGGCTCAGCAATTAGAGGCCCCGGTATGTGCTGGATGGCGAGATTTTCAATTCGGAGCCTATGGAGGTTCAACGAAAGCTTGCGATGGCCGATCCACAAGCCCCAATCAGATGATGGAGCTTTTATCCCAACCAGTCGCCAAAGGCAGAGGGATCTATCGACTCAGAAACTACGAATTCCTTGGTGATCAGATCCAGGGGGGAACAGCAATCCTCCAGGTCCAAGGATTACGTTTGAAAGGTCCCGAGGATGATCCCACCATCGCCTCTTCGGCAATCGTTGAGCAGGAGGTGACCATTGTTCCGAAGTGCTGCAATCGCGCTCCCTACGAGCCATGCGGAACATCAGGAAGTGGATGGAGCTACAGCTTATTAACGCAAAACATCACTCTCAACGTTGGTGATGTCATTGACGAAAAGCGTCCAAGCGCCTTGAGCGGCGCAAACGTGCACTGTGTTAATTGCGATCCACCGCCTGCAGACAAGTGTGAAGGCTGGACCAGTGCAGACCAGACCATTTCCAACGACTGTTCATCCCTCGCATCCGCCATCAACAATGAACAGCTGTCTCAAACAGAGCGATCTGCACTTCTACAGGATCAACTGATCGGTTCTGGAATCATCGATGGCGTACGGTCTGCAGGAGACATAGACATCCCTCAAGCCCCAACCTGGCACGACATCAGGGACGAGAATGGCGACGAATTATCCGATAAATTAAAGAACCTTGCACCATGGGATATGCGTTACAGATCAATCACGATCGGCCACAATACCCATCCAAGTCATTGCGTCACGATCACCAACAAAACAACCAACAAGAAAACAACCCATTGCAGGATCCTGCGAATCAATCAAACCGGCACAACCACAATGACACTCAAGCCCGGCGATGGCGACATCAGATTTTATATGGAAGGCGAGCAGATTAATCTGTCTGGAAATAACTTTGTGAACACCGGCAATTTCGGCCAATTTGTGATCTACGGAGGGGTTTCGACATATAAAACCGCACACGTTGATTACGCACAACGCGGCTGCGGTGGCAAACAACTCAATCTGTCAGGGGGAGGCTCCATCAATGCCTTTCTTTTCATGCCATGTTTCGACGTGAACCTGAGCGGAGGTAACTCAACCTACCCAATCACAATCACAGGATCAGTCATCGCCAAGAATTACAAAGTCACCGGAGACTATGCACGACTGGTCGTGCCCACAGATGCCGGGAAAACAATCTGTGATACCTACCAAATCTGCGGGGGGAGCAGTGGAGATGGCCAGAAAGAATTTGCAGCCTTGGGAAGCAATCGATGGCGCCTCATTCAAATGCAGAGAGAATGAGAAACCCATCGTTCAGGCACACGAACATCCACAATGGATTCAGCCTTGTTGAACTCACAATCATCATCTCAATTGTGGGTGTTCTCAGCAGCATCGCATTGGTGAATTTATCCCGATCCTGGGCCAGCCAGCGATTGCTGGCCTCCACACGTGAACTGGAAAACTGGCTTGGTGAGCAACGTCGGTTTGCCATGCGCCAGAACCTCACCTGCAAAGTGATGATCGATCACGCCAACAAACGATTGATCAGCACAATTGATTCAGGCAACGCTGCAACACCCTGCTCAGACGACCCCTCCGCAGCTGGTGCTGGCATCTTTGACCTCGCAGAAAGCTTTGGTTCCGGTAGCGACAAACTTGAATTACTGAGCACACCCTCAACGCGTCCGGACGACTCCGATGGCGGCATCCGATTCTCATTCCGAGGGTTCAGCCAGAATCATCAGCTCAGTTCAGAGGGGCGCCTTGAATTGCGTCTTCGCCATCGTGATCTCACCAGGCAGCGCTGCATTCGAATTGTTTCTCCGATCGGAATGATGCGCGACGGACTTGCAACAGATGAGTCCTCACCATGCCGTTATGACAACAGCTATTAGACCGGATCCCAGCAAAACAAACCAATCCGTTCCGACCGAAACGGGATTCACCCTGGTGGAGCTTCTGGTGGCATCCTTCATCGCAGGATTACTCTCTCTGATCACGGCCAATGTGATGATTGAAAATACCAAAAGCAACGCTCGCACTGAAACGAGGAGAAGAATTCACAACGACTGGAACCGGACAACACAGCTGATCCAATCAGAAATCGCCATGAGCCACTCGATTGAATCAGCGGGACTCAGCCCAGACAACGTCTCAGATGACTGCCCTCTACTCCAGCATCCTGAAACACGCCTGCAATTGCGAATGCATCTTGTCGGCACGATGCCGGATGTGTTGTACGGCGTCCGGTCGATCCAGTCGCTGCCAGCAAGCGAAGCCAATCAGTGGATGGGCGGTCCGGAGGGCGGAGTGTTGATCCGCTGTGGTCCACGGCTGAGCATCAGCAAAGACGGCAGCGCGGATTACATCCAAGGGACGCCCTATCAGCAATCGATTGTGTTGGACAAACTTGATCTGAGTACAGGCGACGGTTTGACGGTCAACCAGTCGACGGACAATCAAAAGCGGGTGGAATTCAGCCTGGCGATGCAGGACAATCTTGACCGCGTCAAGTCGGCTCCAGCCAGCAGCCAGACCCTGACCAGCGGGGGAATCTCCAGGATCAACGACATTCCTCCGATCCCAAGCAGTGAATCAACCTGCAATGTGGTCTGTCGCACGGAGGACGCCGAATGTGGCCATGGCGTTAAAACTCTCTTGCCGGGAGATCCACGCTTCTATGCAGCGCCCGTGCTCACTGAACCGGTCTTCGGAACCAGCACCATTTGCACGAATCGATCCGTGATACTCGGCGATGGGATGCAGGGGGCCAATGGCAATTACGTGATGGATGGTCAGCCATCGCCGGATCGAAACACCATCAAAGGAATCAGCCTGTCGGGGGGGACAGGTCGCAACATTCTTCTGGGCACCCCAGTCAGCGACACCCTCCGGGGAGGTCCCGACCATGACGGCTTGATCGGCCGCGGTGGTGGCGATCATCTTCATGGTGAAGCTGGAAATGACAGCTTTGTTCCCTGGATCTCCGCATCAGAATCAAGCGACAACGTGACCGTGGATGGGGGTTCAGGTTTCGACCGTGTGTACCTGCAGGGTCCTGAACCGGACTACAGCCTGAGTAGCTGCAGCGTCAGTCACTGCATTCTCCGCTCAACCGCTGGAGGCACACTCCACCTCGCAGACATCGAAATGCTGGTGTTCCAATCCAGCACAAAACGGCTGAACGATTGATCAACAAGGAAACGTTGCCGCTGAGAAGAACCATCCGTCATGAGTCCCGATGGTGGCGGCTCAAGCAAAACCGTGCGGATGGTTGTGGCGGTTTCGGGCTGACCGAAGTGGTCGTCTCCTCCCTGATCCTGATGATTGTGTTGACGGTTGTGCTTCGTTCTCAACTCGACAGCGCCAAGCGAAGCGAACAATCCGCCGAGCTCAATCAGATCCAGGACAAGATTCGTCAGGACCTCAACCTGCTGCGCCAGGAAGCTCTTGGATGGCAGTGTGAACCGGGGACAGCCTGCACGGGGAAAGCCGCAGATCTCGATACGCCGATGCGCTACGACACATCCCATTGCTCAAGCGATGAGCCACTTGCTGATTTTCCTGTCAAAAGCTCGATTCTGATGGACAGTGGGAACATCAAAATCGAACGGCGGATCGACATCATCAATCGTCAGTTGGACATCACCTACATCGGCACAAGCCGTGGAAAAACGATCACCAACAATGCATCACTTGTGCCACAAGCGATGTATTGGTGTAGTTGATGCAGGAGATCCTGAAATGATCAGCAAGCTGAATCAGCTTGCTTCATTCAACTTGAGAACCGCCATGAAGGCTTCCTGAGGCACATCCACCTTACCCATGGCCTTCATCCGTTTTTTACCTTTGGCCTGTTTCTTCAGCAATTTCTTTTTCCTGGAGATGTCGCCGCCGTAGCACTTGGCCAGCACATCCTTTCGAATCGCACTGATGCTTGTGGAGGCAATGATCCTGCTGCCGATGGACGCCTGAATCGGAATCTTGAACTGCTGGCGGGGGATCAGTTCCTTCAACTTCTCCACCAACGCCTTACCCACATTGTAGGCCTTGTCCTGATGAACAATCGTGGTGAGGGCATCGGCCCGCTCGCCGTTGATCAACACATCGAGGCGGACCAACTGGTTCCTGCGGTAGCCGATCAGGTGGTATTCCATCGAGGCATAGCCCTGGGTGCGCGTCTTCATCTGATCGAAGAAATCGGTCACCACTTCTGCCAGCGGCAATTCGTAGATCAACGTCACCCGATCGGTGGTGATGTACTTCATATCGATGTACTCACCCCGGCGTTCCTGGCAGAGCCCCATCAAGGCACCGTTGTAATCATTCGGTGCGTAAATCTCCATCCGTACATAGGGCTCCTCGATCGATTCACGTTTCTGGGGATCCGGCAATGTCGCCGGGTTGTCCACCATCTCTTCACTGCCATCGATCAGATTCACCTTGTAGATCACCGACGGCGCCGTCACGATCAGATCAAGGTCGTATTCGCGCTCGAGACGCTCCTGCACGATCTCCATGTGCAGCAGGCCCAGGAAGCCGCAACGGAAACCAAAGCCCATGGCACTGCTGGTTTCCGGCTCGTACTTCAGGGCTGCATCGGAGAGCTGCAGTTTGTCGAGGGCATCGCGCAGATCCGGATACTGATCCGCTTCGGTGGGGAACAGCCCGCAGAACACCATCGGCTTGGCCTCGGTGTATCCAGGCAACGGTGCCTCAGCCGGTGCATTCAGCAGGGTGATCGTGTCGCCGACGCGGGCATCGGCCACCGCCTTGATTGACGCCGCCAGGTAACCCACCTCGCCGGCATGCAGTGCATCCACTTTCCGCTGATCCGGCGCCATGATTCCGATCTCGTCAAGCTCGTAGCTCTTCTTGCTGGCCATCAGCAGCACCTTGTCCTTGCAGCTGATCCGGCCGCTCATCACCCGGAAGTAAACAATCACGCCCCGGTAGGGGTCGTAATAGGAATCGAAGATCAGTGCCTTGGTGGGCTCCTCCACCGCATCCTGCGGGGGCGGCACGCGATCCACCACCGCCTGCAGGATCTCCGGCACACCCAGACCGGTTTTGGCAGAGCAGGGGATGGCGTTGTCGCAATCCAACCCGATGATCGCTTCGATCTCCTCCTTGATTCGGTCCGGATCGGCACCCGGCAGATCGATCTTGTTGAGCACCGGAATGATCTCCAGGTCATTCTCAAGCGCCAGATAAACGTTGGCCAGCGTCTGGGCTTCCACTCCTTGGCTGGCGTCCACCACCAGAAGTGCTCCTTCGCAGGCCTGAAGGCTGCGGCTCACCTCATAGGAGAAGTCCACATGGCCGGGGGTGTCGATCAGGTTAAGGACGTAGTCCTCACCGTCAGCCGCGGTGTATTGCATCCGAGCGGCCTGAAGCTTGATCGTGATGCCACGCTCCCGCTCGAGGTCCATGTTGTCGAGGAACTGATCCTGCATATCGCGGTTGGCCACCGTCCCGGTGTCCTGTAACAAGCGATCTGCCAGGGTCGACTTGCCGTGGTCGATGTGGGCAATGATGCAGAAGTTTCGAATCCGTGAGACGGGTGCGTCGGTCATGCAGCGGCGGTTACCCGGCTCGGGTTCGATTGGCTTCGTTAAAGCAATCCTAGGGAGAGGGCACCAGCAGCCATGAGCAACCCCTGGCCCTTGCTGATGCTGGCGATCACTGCCGAGGTGGTGGGCACCTCCTGTCTGCGGCTCTCGCAGGGGATGACCAAGCCACTCCCCACCGTTCTGGTGTTTCTGGCCTACGCCATTGCCATGGGATTGCTGTCCAAGGTGGTCATGAGCCTCCCGCTTGGACTCACCTATGCCCTCTGGAGCGGGATCGGCACGGTGGCCATCGTGCTGGTGGGCTGGCTGGCGTATCAGCAGACGTTGTCTGTCGCCCAGCTCATCGGCATCGGGATGATCACATCTGGCGTCGTGCTGGTGAACATCGGACGCTGAGCCAGGAAACCCTTCATCTGAAGGACAGACGGAAGCCCGGAAAAATCCTATGAATTAAGTGTTGATCATCCGTTGTGAGCAAGCTCACAGCACGTCTTGACGTCGCTCAACAGTCAGCAAAAGAAGAGCGCGTATTCATGGGATATCGACCAGGTCATTCACATGGGCGGCTTCCAATTACGAGTCAGGGCAAAGCGCCATCAGGGTGAGAAAGGATTCACCCTCACTGAAGTGATGGTCTCCGGAGTTCTTGTCACCATGGTGATGACGTCGGTGGGGCAGATGCTGACCTCATCACTGGCCGGAAGCGCCGATATTGCAAGCCGTCGTCGCATCGAAAATGCGATTGAAGACAATATCCAGTCCATTCACCAGGTCGATGGTCTGCTGGCCAAATATCTGAAACTCAACAGCGACAAATTAGAGGAGGCATGCCAGTCGCCGACGGCATTTTTTGCGAACGAACTGATCAAGGAAGGGGGGGTTGCCTTTGTCAAAACGCCCACGCACAGAGACGCAGACAATGGAGAGACGATCCAACGCACGATCTCACCTGATCAGGCAAACGGCGTAACCAGAATCACCTATCAATTCAAAGCGCCGGAACAGAGCATCGGCACGGAGCGTCGCGTTGTTGAAGTGCACCCCAACTTTCAGGTGGATTGCACCAGCGATGTCACCACTGCTGAAGCCGCAGCGGTAGCAGACACTGAAAAAGCAGTGAAAACCCCCAAGAAAAAGCAGTCCACAAAAACAACCAAGACGAAAAAGAACACAACGCGCTCGAAAGGGAAAAGCAAGCGCAAGTGTTCCTTGCGTCAATGGATCAAAGGCCGGTGCTGATCAACCAACCATTTTTTCGCTGATGGGTCTCACCGTTGTGACCACCAGGCGGCTACCCGCCTGCTCCCTCAAGGCCCAACCGTGCATCACTGCGGCGGCGCATTCCGGCCAGAACGGAGCCATCGGTTGCAGGATCCTGGCCATAGGAGGGCAACACAGCCCGCAAGCGTTCCTGCCATTGCAGGGTCTCCAGCTGGTCTGCAAAGCAGCGCTCCAGCACCTCCAGCATGATCGTCACCGCCGTGCTGGCACCGGGAGAGGCTCCCAACAGGGCGGCCAGGGATCCATCGCCTGAGGCCACAACCTCGGTTCCGAGCTGCAGACGGCCTCCCTCCCGCTTGCTGCTTTTGATGATCTGAACGCGCTGGCCCGCCACCGAAAGGCTCCAGTCCTCGGGATCGGCCATGGGCATGAACGCCTGCAGTGCCGCGTGGCGCTCCTCCGGACTCTGACGCAGTTGATTCACCAGGTAGCGAACCAGTTCGACGTTCTTGACGCCGACCTGCAGCATCGGAAAGACGTTGGTCGGCCGAACCGACTTGGGGAGGTCGAAGAGGGAGCCCTGCTTGAGGAACTTGCTGCTGAATCCGGCAAAGGGTCCGAACAGCAGCGAGCGCTGGCCATCGATCCAGCGGGTATCGAGGTGGGGGACGGACATCGGCGGGGCTCCCACGGCCGCCTTGCCATAGACCTTGGCCCGTTGCTGATCCGCCAACGCTGTGTTGTTGCAGACAAGCCAGAGCCCACTGACCGGGAACCCGGCAAAGTCGATCGCTTCCGGAATGCTGGAACGCTGCAATAAAGGCAGTGCACCACCACCGGCGCCGAGAAACACGAAGGACGTCTGAATGTCGAAACGGCCCGATGGACCGCTCAACTCCAGGCGCCAATCCGCCTCGGTCATGTCCGTGCGGCGCAGGCGATTGAGATCAAGCACCTCGGTGCCGTACCAGATGGTGAGGGCACCGGAGTTCTGAAGGGGCTGGAGATAGGCCCGGGTCAAGGCCCCGAAATCAATGTCGGTGCCCCGTTCGATGCGTGTGGCTGCAACCGGCTGCTGCGGATCCCGGCCCTCCATCACCAGAGGCATCCACTCCATCAGTTGCTGACGGTCCTCACTCCAGTGCATCGCTGCGAAGGCAGGAAGCTCACGGAGCTGACCGAAGCGCTGCTTCAGAAAAGCGATGTTGTCGTCGGTCCAGACCGCACTGATGTGCGCCGCCTGATGCAGAAACTCCCTGGGATCAAGGCTGCCGCGTTCAGCCAGGGATCCCCAGAATTCAAGACTGCGCTCAAAGGCAGCGTTGATCGCCACCGCTTTACTGGTGGCCACCGTGCCATCAGCTTGAAGCGGGGTGTAGTTGAGTTCGCAGTTGGCCGCATGGCCTGTTCCGGCGTTGTTGACAGCGGCGGAACTTTCCAGGGCCGGGGCGTCCAGCCGTTCCACCATCAGCAACCGCAGGTCCGGGTCGAGCTCGTGGAGCAAGGCCGCCAGGGTGGCGCCCATGATTCCAGCGCCCACAAGCACAGCGTCATAGTGGCCATCCGCCACGGAAGAGCTGTCTGAACCAGAAGAAGCGTCGTTCTGCACCGGAGCTGGGGTGAAAACCGCTCTCGTCACCTTATGGGGCAGCTCCGTAGTCTTGCTGTAACGAGTTCAGCGCAGCTTGATGAGCACCGACACCATGGCCCTCACCCTCGAGAACGTGGAGAAGGTGCTGGATGAACTGCGGCCCTTCCTGATGGCCGATGGCGGCAACGTGGAAGTGGTGGAGCTCGATGGCCCGATCGTGAAGGTGAGGCTGCAGGGCGCCTGCGGCAGCTGCCCCAGCAGCACCATGACCTTAAAGATGGGCATTGAACGCAAGATGCGCGAATCGATCCCGGAGGTGAGCGAAGTGGTTCAGGTGCTCTGAGCCGCCCGGGTATCCGCTTCCTCGTGCAGTCGCTTGATCGCCTGTTTGTCTACGGCACCCTGAAGGCCAACGGCAGCGCCCATGATCTGATCCGGGGGGCTGAACGGGAAGCCGACGGCCTTGTTGAAAACGCCGAAGTGATCGAGGTGCGCGGTTATCCGATGCTCAGATCAGGATCGGGAACGGTGCCCGGGGAGGTGTATCTCATCCCCGAGGATCGGTGGAGTGCTCTTGATGAGTGGGAGGACGCCCCAAGGGCTTATCAGCGCCGTAAGCGGCGACTCATGGATGGTCGCGAAGTGTGGGTTTATGAGGCGCCCTGAGGCGGTGCTGGACACACCTTCGCCTCGAAATCGCAGGCGTACACGGCCGGTTTCTGCCAGCTCAGTGGAATCTCCAGCAGATCACGGCTGCCGGTGATGCCCTGAACCACGAACAGGGCGGCCGCCAAGACGGAGAACGTGATGTGCAGACGCCGAAGGCGAAGGTCGCGCAGGATCTCGGGGCGGAGGGCGAGTGAACAGAGCATCAGGCCGGTGACCACAACGCCCGACCAGTAGTGATCCTGTTTCCACACCTCGGGTTGGGCGCCAAGCCCCAGCACGCCAGCCCAGCTGATCAGCGCGAAGACCAGACGCAACGACAATGCCTGGCTAAACCAAAGTGCCACCAGGCTGGCAACGCTGCCCAGCAGCACCAGAACCAACAGACCGGCTCGACCAATCCCGCCGGAGAATTCAGCAAGGGGCACCTTGCTGCCAATCGCTACCGCCAGAGCAATCAGCACCAGACACTGCACCGATGCGGCCAACCAGCGACCGAGCTGGCTGTGGTCGTGGCCGACAACTGCCGGGTGCTTCACCTTGTTGACCCGTCGCTGGCGGGTCTGCCAGGCGAGTCGCAGCACCATGCCGATCAGCGGATAAATGATCACGACGGCCAAAGCCGGATGCAGGAGCCACAACCAATCAACGGCGGTCACGTGCGGTGCGTGCTTCGGTGAGCCTTAACAACGTTCATGATGTCCTGAATGGCATCGACGAGGATGGGCTCTCAAAAATCTCTCAATATTTTTCACTGAATGTCTTTTTCTTCTAATCGTCGTTATCTGAATGCCAGTCTCTGGATAATTCTCTATGGCTCATCTGAAACTGATCCACAGCTCAACAAACGAGCACCAGAACAGCCAACAAT
Source organism: Synechococcus sp. KORDI-100 (assembly GCF_000737535.1). Lineage (NCBI taxonomy): Bacteria > Bacillati > Cyanobacteriota > Cyanophyceae > Synechococcales > Synechococcaceae > Synechococcus > Synechococcus sp. KORDI-100. Next base: position 2,153,993 of record NZ_CP006269.1, read on the forward strand.
GGCTGAAAAGATACATTCCTAGATCTGAGCACTAGATCTGGGTATTTGTTCTCGCAAACAAATAATCACCGTAATAGCTGATACATAACTGGGGATTGATTCTTGATAAAGAACTGTTGAGTTATGGCCGACATGAACTTCTCAGACTAGGTTTGTAAATGCTTGTGATTTCTATCTGCTGTTCTAAATGGATCATCTTCAAAAAAAGTACTTCACGCTTAAATCTCAAGTTGGCACCAAGCGTCATGATTTCTTAGCATCTCATAAGGGACGCCATGGAAACCTCTTTGGCGGTCCTGGCCGTGACACTCTCGTTGCGTCTGGTGGCCACGATCTGCTGCATGGTGGGGCGGGTGCTGATGTTTATGCAATTGCAACAACGGATAGAGAGCAGCGAAGACTTGCAAGGAAAGGCAAGCATCATGTGCACTCAATAATGGATTTTGATCCATCAGAGGGTGACACCCTAGATCTGTCTCACGTCGTAGACAACGTTAAAGATTTGAAATTTATTGGTGATAAGCCTTATCGAGGTCAGCGTGGCGTTATTCGTTTCCTTCCCAATGGTTACCCAGAGCCACCAACTACTGTGGAAGGCAACAAGAAAAATCGAAACTTCGAAGGGGATCTACTCAAGGTGAGCCGCTTGATTGAGGCTGGTTCCCAGAATTCAAGCTCCCGGTCTTCCACTTTCCGGAGCCGACGCCACCGAAAACTTCTCTCCCGTCCCATGTTCCGCCAATCCCGCCGACACCGCCCACACCTCCACCAGCGCCGCCAGTTGTTCACATTATTCCCAAGTCGCCAGATGTACCTCACACAGTAATTAAACTTCCGACGTCAACACCATCTTTGCCTATCCCGACAACAGGACCTGAAATTGCTAAGGCATTTACGTCCAGCTTAACCCCTAGCAATCTTGGAAAAACATTGACCGATTTAGGACATTCTTTTGTTAATGATACAATAAGTAGTGCCTTAAGTTCAAATCTGAACTTTGATAATTTAACAGATTTCGCAAGTAGTACTGCAAAGGGTATACCCATTCCTGGCTCCGATTCATATTTCAATATTGGACCTTTCGCTGATTTTACACCAAAGCTTTCGAACGTACGGATGCCATTTATTCCCCCGTTGAAGCCAATATCAATTGATGATCTTGGTGTTGATATCGACATGGTTTACGACATGGGAATTCAATCTACTGTGACAACTGGAACGAAAACAGGTTCCTTTAATTTGCCATCAGTCTCCTATACTCCTATTCCACTTGAATTCTATGATGATGGTTTTAATAGAGTAAACGGTGGAATTGAGGTTGGTTATCAGCCAAAGCTGGTTATTGGAGACGCGGCTACAAACAAAACTATCGGCATTAAGGTTGGTTTTAAAGGTGATATCGCCACAAAGATTCAATCGGAACCTACGATTGAAACTTCTGGTGAGCCATACGCGACTATCGATGACGATATAACTGGCTTTGGGCTTGAGCATGAAGTTGCTCTCAAGCTTAAACTTGGCGTTGAGGTAGGCCCTAAGCTTCCTGGTAGCGAATCTTACCTTCCAGAGGATGGCTGTAAAGCCTCTATAGTGGCTGGTGGCTTGGAATTGACAACCCCTTTGACAGTAGGCCTCTACACAGATAAGCAAAATACGCTTACACTTGAAAGTAAGATTTCACCTTATGGTGATATTGGAGCTCTTGCTTGTGGGGATTACTCTGTAACAGCTATACCGCTTGCATTTTCCGAGCCGATTGTACAATTGTTACCGAAGCAAACTATTAATATTTAGCCGCTTACATAATTTGCGTTAGCAAAGCCCTGCCTGAGCGGGGCTTTTTTGATGTACATGACCAATCAAGTATAAGAATTGGTCACTCCGCTTCTACATATTTGGAATGCTTGTGTCTAGCGCATCGGAGTAGGCAGGCTATTCACCTTGCTGATCAAGACCAATCCAAGGATCAGATCTGGCATAAGGTCAGACAATAAGGCATCAACTTCACTAATTCCAAAAATCAGCTAGTTGCTGCCTGTGCCTGAAGCGTTCACCATGTTGTTGCACACTTCCTCCGGTGGAACTGAACTAAAACTGCATGCCATCAGCTCAAAAGCTGCAGATCCTGATTCAGCAGATGCAAGGATGAGGAGGGGAGAAGTTCTGATAAATGAGACAACTCTATGGACGAACGACTCGTTACATCAAGCAATTATCCAAACAAATTGATAACAATAAAGGATAACCTAACCAGACACAGCTGGAAGGCGCTGAGACAAACCTAAATAACATTAAGATGGAATCCATTATGCGACCCCTTGCCGTTCAAATTCAGAGCAAATACAAGTAAGTTGTATTGCCTAATGCATACAAGGCAAAAGCTTCCTGTAGACGGCTTTTTAAAGAATCAAATACTTTCTCTTGAGTGATCTTATACCCTTCAATCTTGTTAAGACTGTCAATTTCTAATTCTCAATGGGGAAACTCCTATGATTATTTCGAGATTAACGATTAAATCCTTACACCATTTGGACATCGTCTCGACTATTACTTGAATCACCTTAGGCAATTTGAGAGACTAATGGATATTATATTTCGTATATTTTTTTGGGTTTACCCCTCTCACCACTACAGACGCAGTGATGCAACTCCTGGCCAAAATCCTATCTAGCAGTATGTGACGGAACTGCGTTAAACAATGCAGCAAATAGAGACAGTCTCTTCATAGGTATCGGTTTGCTGTTTGTAATACACCCGTAATGGCTATAAAAGTCAAATGGTGATGCGTTATTTATAATCCAAGAGCCGCTGATGTCACAATATATTGAGGTCATATACTTTGTCAGCAGTGAAGCTCTGATGTGACCGATCTGAACGGCGCTCAATTCAGAGATCTCTTCCCAGCACTGGCCAACAAGACCTATTTCAATTTCGGTGGGCAAGGACCTCTCCCCACCCCATCGTTGAACGCGATCACCAGCTGTTGGCAGCGCATTCAGGAACTGGGGCCATTCACAACCGATCTCTGGCCCTTCATCGGCACTGAGCTGAACAGCACCCGGCAGCAGTTAGCCAAGCTCTGCGGTGTCGCCCCCCATCGTCTTGCTCTTACGGAGAACGTCACCAGTGGATGCGTGTTGCCGCTCTGGGGTCTGCCGTTCAGCCCTGGCGATCACCTGCTGATCAGCGACTGCGAACACCCAGGTGTTGTGGCCGCCTGCGCCGAGCTGGCCCGTCGCGAGGGACTGCAGATCAACACCCTGCCGGTGCAGAACCTGCGAGGCGATCCGAGCGCCAGAGATGCCGGCGTGATGGATGCTCTTGAGCAAACCCTGCAGCCAAGGACCCGGCTGGTGGTGCTGTCCCATCTGCTCTGGAACACCGGCCAGATCATGCCGATCACCGCGGTGGCTGATCGCCTGAGCAACCACCCGCATCGGCCCTTCCTGCTGGTGGATGCCGCCCAGAGCTTCGGCCAGATCCCTACCGATCAAGCGGCCGCGGCGGCTGACATCTATGGCTTCACCGGCCACAAGTGGGCCTGCGGGCCGGAGGGACTCGGCGGAGTCGCGCTGTCTGAGCGGCTGCTTGCGGAGGCCAATCCAACCCTGATCGGCTGGCGCAGTCTCCGCAATGAGAGCAAGGCAGACCCCAGCAATCTCAATCCGTTCCACCACGACAGTCGACGCTTTGAAGTGGCCACCAGTTGCGTGCCCCTGATGGCAGGTCTGCGTTGCTCGCTCGATCTGCTTGAGCAGACCGGCTCCCCAGAGCAGCGACTGCAGCAAATCCGCTCGCTGAGCGGCAGGGTCTGGCAGGGGCTCGCAGATGTGCCCGGGGTGACGCCGCTTCTCTCCAGTGCGCCGGTGAGCGGACTCGTGAGCTTCACGTGGGGCAGCGAGCAGCCCCTCGGCGACCTGGTGAAACAGCTTGGCAGCGAGGGAATCTGGATCCGAGATCTGGCGGATCCTGATTGCCTGCGGGCCTGCACCCACACGTTCACAACAGACGAGGAGGTGGACGCCTTGATCGAGGCCTTGAAGCGACTGGCCACGACCTGAGGCCGATCCCGTAACACCAGCGTCTGCCGATCGAATCAGGCCAGACTGGTTGAGCGTGGATCAGCAGCGATGCTCTGGCTCAAGAAACTGAACTTCATGGAAACGGCAAAGCTGGAAATGGAGTTGATGAAAGCTTTCGAAGCCGGCGAAAATCTGGATGCCAAGATTCAGAGCCAAGCTGATCTCGCCGCCAGCACGAAGGATCCAGAACAGGCCTGGAAACTTGATGTCTGGAAAAAGATGTTGGTGAGAATCCGAAAAATGCAAACCATGATGAGCGGTGAAAGCCAACCGAAACCATGACAAAGGCACCATGGAGCACATGAAGTCCTGAGTGATGGCCTTCACCGCGGAATCTCTGACGAAAGCCATTTAGCTGTCGGCGTCCCCGATGTTTTTTACCTGCCGGCATCGGAGCCATGATGCATGTGTTGTCCGGCAGAAACATTGACATTGATCATTCAGGATGATCAATGTCAATCTTGTTCGCCTGCATCATTCATACCAGAGCAGATTGAATCCAGCTCCTGAATGTAAACCTCAATGTTGTTCACAGTGATCTCACTGAAGGCTTTTCCTGTTGACATCCTCGGGAGAGGTTTCTTGGCAATAGTTTCATAGGGCAACGAGAGTGCATGGCGATTTGTCACACTTTCATCCCAGAGTTCGCAGTGAACTCTCTGAAAATCTCGCTCACTCAATGAGGCACAGCCAACAAGAAAGGCACCAACCCACCAGCAGGATCTCAAGATCACCTCACGCCACGACATGAGCCGCATGGGTTGGGTCGCAAGAGCTGACAAGGCTTCTGACGGCTCCCATGCACTCCGTCAACGAGGCGTCAGCCCTTCAGCAGATCCACCATGCTGAGCACCAGGCCCACCGCCACGACCGGCGGGGCCACCCAGCGCAGCATCACCAGCAACAGCCCCTGCAGAACCGGCGGGGTACCGCTGGCATCGAGATCCTTCCGAAAGCGATCGGGCAAGACCCAGCCCAGCAGAAGCGAGAGCAGCAGGCCACCAAGAATCAGCAACAGCCCCCCGAAAACGGAATCCATCCAACCGAGGGCCGTCAAGGAGGTTGCCGCCGGCAGCCCTGCCACAAAAATCACGGCCGCAGACAGCCAGACAGCTCGAGGACGGGACCAGCCCAGCCGATCGATCAGGCAGGCCACCGGCACTTCCAGCAACGACACGGCCGAGGTGATGGCAGCGATGTAGGCCAGAGCGAAAAAGACCACGGCCACCACCCGGCCAACCGCACCGAGGGAGGCCAGACCAGCGGGAAGCGCGATGAAGATCGTGCCGAGCGTCGAATCGCTCACCACCTCTTTCAACCCGAAGCTCATCACCACAGGGAAGGTGACCATGCCGGCCAGCAGACCAACAGCGGTATCAAGGCCGGCGATGGTGAGAGCCTGGCGCGGCAGCTGGGAGCGTCGGTCCAGATAAGCGGCGTAGCCGAGAATGCAACCGATCCCGGTGCCGATCGAGAAGAAGGCCTGGGTGAAAGCGTTGCGAATGGTGGTGGTGTCCAGCAGCTGGCTGCCATCCCAGCGAAGCAGGAAGGTTCGATAGCCATCCCCAGCACCCTGGAGCCCTGCGGCCCAGGCCGCCAGGGCAATCAGCAGCAGAAACAGCAGGGGCAGCCCCCAGCGAGACAACCGCTCGATCCCGCTCTGGACCCCCGCCGCGACCACAGCGGCCGTGAGGAGCAGGCTGACCAGTTGACCCAGCAGCGCCGCTTGTCCACCGCTCAGCCCCTTGAAGAACAGCTCGGCCTCGCCGATGTCCTGCGGCAGTCCGGACGCCAGGATCTGAACCAGGGTGACGCCGGTCCAGCCCATCAGCACCGCATAGAACGCCAGGATTCCGCAGGACGCCAGCACAAACAGCCAGCCCATGGCCAGCCAACGCTGACCAGCGGCCAGAACGGGGGCCATCAGCGGGCTGCGTCCCGTACTGCGTCCGAGCACCATCTCAGCCACTAGCACCGGCAGGCAGACCACCAGCACGATCACCACGTACAACAGCAAAAAAGCAGCCCCACCGCCCTGTGAGGCTCGGTAGGCGAAACCCCAGAGATTGCCGAGACCGACAGCACTTCCCGCCGCCGCCAACACGAAGCCGAGGCTCGTCCTCCATTGTTCCCGTGCCGCCATTGCTGCCCGCAGAGCCGATCTCCGGCACAGCTTGCCAGTGATCGCCTGTTCTGATGGGAGACTGGTGCGACTTGCCGCTCTCCTGTGAAAGCGATCAGCGTGCTGGGGTCCACCGGTTCGATCGGGACCCAGACCCTCCAGATCGCCGAGGAGTTCCCCGATCAGTTCCGCGTCGTCGCGCTCACCGCAGGCCGCAATGTGTCGCTGCTGGTGCAGCAGATCCAGCGCCATCAGCCCGAGCTGGTAGCCCTGGCGGATCCCGCACTGCTGCCTGTTCTGAAGCAGCGCCTGGAGGATCTCCCCGCCGATCAGCGACCCGCCAGAACGCCTGAACTGGTGGCTGGAGCCGCCGGGCTCAACGCTGCCGCGTCTTGGGACACGGCTGATCTGGTGGTCACCGGCATTGTTGGCTGTGCCGGACTTCTGCCCACCCTGGCAGCGATCCGAGCCGGCAAGGATCTTGCCCTCGCCAACAAGGAAACGCTGATCGCAGCTGGGCCTGTGGTGCTTCCGGAGCTGAAGAAAAGCAGCAGCCGGCTGCTGCCGGCGGATTCCGAACACTCGGCGATCTTCCAGTGCCTTCAGGGGACGCCCTGGGCCGAGAATGCCCGGCTCTCCACAGGGGTCCCGACCCCTGGGCTGAGGCGCATCCAGCTGACGGCTTCAGGCGGAGCCTTCCGCGACTGGGATGCCGCTGACCTTGAGAAAGCCACGGTGGCCGATGCCACGCGCCACCCCAACTGGAGCATGGGCCGCAAGATCACCGTGGACTCCGCCACCTTGATGAACAAGGGGCTGGAGGTGATCGAAGCCCACTACTTATTCGGGTTGGATTACGACCACATCGAGATCGTGATTCATCCCCAGAGCATCATCCACTCGATGATCGAACTGGCGGACTCCTCGGTCCTGGCCCAGCTGGGCTGGCCGGACATGAAACTGCCGATCCTGTATTGCCTCTCCTGGCCGTCCAGGCTTGAGACACCCTGGCGTCGACTCGACCTTACCGAAGTGGGGCAGCTCACCTTCCGCGGACCGGACACTGCCAAATATCCCTGCATGGAACTGGCCTACGCCGCTGGCCGAGCCGGCGGCACCATGCCGGCGGTGTTGAACGCCGCCAATGAAGAGGCGGTGGCCCAGTTCCTCGAGGAGCGCATTCACTTCCTCGACATTCCCGATGTGATCGAAACGGCCTGCGAGCGCCACAAGGCGGATTTCATGGATCAGCCGCAGCTGGACGACGTGCTCAGCGTCGATCAATGGGCCAGACAGACCGTGCGCGAAGCCGTGCAACGCGGGACCCGCCGGATGACGCTCCCCGCTGTGGCGGCGTGAGCGGCATCAGCCATCACCTGCTGCTTTGCGCCACGGCTAGCAAAGCCAAGTGCTGTGATCCAACCGTTGGCGCCGCCTCCTGGGACCGACTCAAACAGCTCGTGAAGCAACTCGGGCTTGAGGACCCAGGACGGGCTGCTGGAATTGTTCTGCGCAGCAAGGCGGATTGTCTGCGCATCTGCGAACGCGGCCCGGTTCTGCTGATCTGGCCTGATGGCTGCTGGTACGGGGAGGTCACGCCTGAGCGTCTCGAGCCGATTCTCCGGCAGCACGTGATCGCAGGAGAACCGATCGAGGAGTGGCTGATTCAACGCACCCCGATGCGTTGCAACCAGGCCACCGCCAACTGATCGCCCCAGCAACCGTTCCGTCCATGAAAACCGTTGTGGCCGCCATGGCGGGTGAACACAAATCTCAGCGGCCCTTCCGCAGCCTGGGATTGCTCCAACTGCAAGGCTGCCGCAGCTGGCACCCAGGGGTCATCCAGGGCCTGCAACATCAGGGTGGGTGGCCACGACTCCGGCAGGCCAGAGCACAGATGCGGCAACGGTGAAGCGTTGCGGTAGTAGTCCTCCACATCGGCATAACCCCAGCGCGGGGCTGTGATGGCGGCATCGAATGCCCGGATCGTGGTGGGTTGAGCCTCACCGCAGAGCGACCGCTCCTCCCTCTCTGAAAGCCCAAAGGGATCGGCTGCCGTCTGGCGCACAAGACGCTTCAACAGCCAGTGCTGGTAGAGGCGATTGCGGGGCCGTTCGATCGATGCACTGCATGCCGCCAGATCCAAAGGACTGCTGGCACAGAACAGACCATCCAGCACGGTCGCGTCGTTGAGGCAGGCATTGAGAAGCATCGTTCCGCCTAGGGAAATTCCCGCGCCCAGCAGGGGCCGACCATCGGCCAACGCACGGGCCAGAGCAATCACGGGCAGCAGATCGCTGTTGCAGCAGGCGGCATAGGTGCCTCCCGCTAGATGACGACCCGGGTCGGCACCGCGCAGGTTCAAGCGCAGAACGGAGAAACCAGCCTCACAAAGGGCCGCTCCCATCCGGCGCAACCCCTCTCTGGCGCTGGACCCCCCGAGACCATGGAGCAGCAGCACAAGGCCGCGGGGGGTGGAGGCGGGCTGATCGAGCAACGCCAGCAGCTGGCCGGCCTCAGCCGCTCCGCTGGCCAGGGCCGGCACATCAATCACGATGGATCTGCCGCGCTCGGGCGGAAGATCCACGGGCCTGAGCGTGTCGCGGAGGGTCTGGAGATCTCCGCCAAGCCAGGGGATCCGCTGCCGAAACGGCGGAAGCCCCAGCTCGCGCTCCATCACTTCTTGCCGAGTCCCAGATCCTTCAGCTCCGTGAGCAGATCTCCGAGCACGCGTTTGGCATCGCCGAACACCATGGAGGTGTTGGCCAGCTCGAACAGATCGTTCTTGATGCCGGAATACCCCGCACTCATGCCGCGCTTCACAACAAACACGGTGCGGGCCTCCTGGACATCCAGCACAGGCATGCCGTACAGCGGAGAGCTGGGGTCGTTCTTGGCCTGCGGATTGACGACATCGTTGGCTCCGAGCACCAGCACCACATCCGTGGCCGGAAAATCAGGGTTGATCTGATCCATCTCCTTGAGCTGCTCGTAGGGCACATCGGCCTCAGCAAGGAGCACGTTCATGTGCCCGGGCATGCGTCCTGCCACCGGGTGAATGGCATAGGCAACGTCAATCCCTGCACTCTCCAGCACCCGCGTCACCTCTCTCAGGGTGTGCTGTGCCTGGGCAACCGCCAGTCCGTAACCGGGCACGATCACCACCCGTTCAGCCGCCTCAAGGGTGAGGGCGCACTCCTCGGCACTGCAGCTGGTGATGTTGGTGTACTCGCCACCGCCACTGCCACCAGCGGTGGTTGCTCCGAGGGCTCCGCCGAACAGCACGGAAACCAGTGAACGGTTCATGCCATCGCACATCACCTGGGTGAGGATCAGACCGGCGGCACCGACCATGGCGCCGGCCACAACCAGCAGCTGGCTGCCCACCACAAAACCGGCGGCGGCCGCCGCCACTCCCGAATAGCTGTTGAGCAGGGAAATCACCACGGGCATGTCCGCCCCGCCGATCGGCAGGGTGACGCCGACGCCGAGCAGGGAGGAGCCGATCACCAGCAGGGCCAGCCCCTGCGATGCCTGACCACTCACCAACATCTGCACCGCTGCGATCAGGGAGATCACAGCCAGAGCGATGTTGACCCCGTGGCGTGCGCGGCTCTGCATCCAGGCCGGTGTGGACAACCAGCCCTGGAGCTTGGCCATCGCCACGATCGAACCCGTGAAGGTGATCGCACCAACGAACACCGACACCACGATCGAGACCAGGGCAACGAATCCGGTGGATTGGAGTGCCTGGGGATAAAGGGCTGCCGCAAGGGCCACCAGCAGGGACGACATACCACCGCAACCGTTGAAGAGCGCAACGGTCTCCGGCATCGAGGTCATCGGCACCCTCTGAGCCAGCACCGCTCCGAGAAGTCCGCCGATCAGGGTTCCCAAGAGAATCCAGATCCAGGCCGCAGCGGCAATGCCGGTGGTGCCGATGTAGTTGAACAGCAGCCCGACCACGGCGAGGCCCATGGCCACGGCCGCGAGCTGGTTGGCCCCTCTGGCCGAGCGCACCTTGGAGAGGCCCTTGATGCCAAGGGCCAGCAGCAGAACCGCAACCAGCTCGATGGCGTATTTGATGATCAGGGAGACAGTCATCAGCGGTTCTCCTTGCGCGAGGGCTTACGGCTGAACATGGCCAGCATTCGGTCGGTGACCAGGAACCCGCCGATCACGTTGAACAGGGCGAAGCCGAGGGACACCGAACCCAGAACCAGTAGAACGACGTTGTCGCCGGCTTTGATGATGGCGGTGAGTGCCGCGAGCACGGTGATGCCGGAGATGGCATTGGCTCCGCTCATCAGCGGGGTGTGCAGGGTGGGCGGCACTTTGCCGATCAGCTCCAGCCCGAGAAGACTGCCCAGGAGGAGCACCCAGAGAAACTCAACGAAGCTCGATTCCATCAGTTGCCTCCCGGAGTTAGGACGTCTTGGCGACGGATGCTGCCGTCCAGGCTGATCAGACAGCCAGCGATCAATTCATCATCCGTGTTGAGCTGAACGGCGCCCTCCTTGAGCACAGGTTCGAGAAGAGCCACCAGGTTGCGGGCGTACAGCGCACTGGCATGGTTCGGAACCGTGCAGGGCAGGTCATTCCCACCGATCAGCTTCACTCCGTTGCGAACAACGGTTTCACCGGGAACAGTGCCGGCACAGTTGCCGCCCTGGGCCACCGCCAGGTCGACGACCACAGCCCCGGGACGCATCCGGTCGAGCATGTCCTCACTGATCAGTCTCGGTGCCTGGCGGCCGGGCACCTGCGCCGTACAGATGGCGACATCGGCCTCGGCCAGCTGATCGGAAAGCTGCTGGCGCTGAGCCGCCAGGAAGGCATCGGAGGCCTGCTTGGCGTAACCGCCGGATTCCGAGGGTTTGTCCTCCATCTCGGGAGGATCGATGAAGCGGGCGCCCAGGGACTCAACCTGTTCCTTCACGGCTGGCCTGATGTCGCTGACATAAACCACCGCTCCCAGCCGGCGTGCGGTGGCCACCGCCTGAAGACCGGCCACTCCGGCACCGAGGATCACCACCCGCGCCGGCTGCACCGTTCCGGCGGCGGTCATCAGCATCGGGAAATAACGATCGAGGGCCGATGAGGCCAGCAGCACGGATTTGTATCCGGCAATGTTGGCCTGGGATGAGAGCGCATCGGCGGACTGGGCTCTGCTGATGCGTGGCAGGAGCTCCAGGGCCATGGCTGAGAGATTGCCCGCTGCAAGCGAGGTCGTCAGTGATGCATTGCTGTAGGGAGACAACAGTCCCACCAGCAAGGCTCCCGACTTCATCCGGGAGAGGGCTTCTGGTGCGGGGGCCTGAACGCACAGCACCAGATCAGCGTCAGCCCAGGCGCCTGGATCAGCTGCGGGGACTAGATCAGCTCCCTGATCCTGAAAGCTCTGATCGAGGTACCCCGAAGCGGTGCCTGCTCCGCATTCCACCGACACCGAACAACCGAGCGACAAGAATTTTTTCACCGTGTCCGGTGTCGCGGCGATGCGTGTTTCACCCGGTGCGGTTTCGACCGGAATCAAAAGTCTGGGCAAGGTGTCACAGCCTCCGACGATGCGAGGTTACGGGGTCGCCCGCGGGGGATCAGGAGGTTTTCTGAAGAACCGCACGCAATGGCGTCACCTCTGGCTAGTTGAGAAACATTCCCCTTCCGAGCCCATGGGTCTCACAGCGATCGAGTGTCCTGACGGCGTCTGCCACAGCCACCACGGCGGCCACTCAGTCGAGCGCGCCACGATGCAAGCCAGCCTGAAGAGTCATGGACGTGACTGGTGCGAGCGGCTGGCGGAGCGGATTTATGAAATGTCCGTCGACACCTTTTCGCAGAACGTGATGCCCAGCCTGCATGCTGCGGGCTGGCAGCGTCGCCACCTCGACTGGGAGTTCAAGCTCAACGAACTGGAGTCCGAACCCGATCGCACGCTGGTGGACGGCATCATCAACGCGACGGAGAGTTTCCTGCGCAGCAGTGAGGTGCACCGCCTGTTCATTCAGGAGCTGGTTCAGGGAACCTTCGATGAAGCTGCTGCCGATGATCTGAGGATCCAGGCCGTGCGCACCCTCGTGGAAACGGAGATCGTCTCGATGCTGGAGGAGAGGCGCCAGAGTCTGATCGAACGTCTCTCTGAGCAGCTGCTCGAAGCCGCCAAAGGAGATCTCGCGGCTGCCCAGAGCGCCTCTGAGGAAGCCCTGATGGAAGTGGAACGCTTACTGGTGAATCACGCCGAAGCGCTCTGATCACACTCAAACCCGACGATCGGCTGCAGTTCCTGCTCAATGCAACGGGCCTGCAGCCAGCGTCCCTGACGGCGCAGAGTGCGCTCGCGAAGAATCAGGGGATCGATGTCGCATTCGTTGCCCCAGCAACGATCCAACTGCTGCCGCAGTTGGTCGATGAAATCGCTGGAGGGGCGAGGCTTGGCCATGGCCGGACAGTAGAGATGCCATCGCGGAAAGTAATGGTTAAAAAGACTCATCTTCTGCTGATCTGCCATCACAGCCCCATCCTTTGACCTGCCGGCGACCATTCGTCCGCGGGAGTGGCAGACACAACTGACCCTGCTGCTGCGCCGCCGACTGAACAGTGCAGCAGCATCGGATCGCGATCTGCTGGTGTTTGCCGGGCCTGGGGCTGGCAAGACCCTGGGATCCCTGCTGGCCTTCTGCAGCATGCGTCAGGAGGGACGTCTGGAGCGACTGGTGGTGCTCTGCCATCGAACCTCAATCCTCGAGCAGTGGCAGCGGTCCTCCCGCAGGCTCGGGCTTGAGCTCTGCCATTGGCCGGAGAGGAGCACATCGGGACTCGCGGGCCATGGCCTGCTGCTCACTTATCAGGCAGCGGCGCGCCAGCTTGATCGCCTGCAGGACGACCTTGCTCAGTGGGATCCGGACACCACCCTGGTGGTTGCCGATGAAGCGCACCATCTGGGCGTGGATCCAGAGGAGCCGGACGCCGCCGTCTGGGGCCAGACGTTTCAGGAGATCAGCAGTCGCTTTCGACTGCGCCTGGGACTGACCGGCACCCCCTTCCGGGCCGACAATCTGGCCTTCTGTGCTGCCAGGAGGGTTCGCCTGCGACAGGGAAGCGATGTGGTGGAACAGATCATTCCGGATCTGTGCGTGGAGCCGCGCGACCTGATCGCCGCCGGTGATGTGAGACCACTGGAATTCCGGTTTCAGGACGGTTGGGTCGAGCACAGCCACGAAGGACTGCCGGATCGCGATGTCTCACCGCTGTCGGCAGAGGCACGCGAAAGCTGGCGGGCACGCAATCTCAGGCGGGCCATCCGCCTGGCCGACAGCAGCAGCATCGGGCAGCAGGTGCTGCTCAAAGCCCAGAGGCGGCTGATCAGCATCCGCGAGGAGCATCCCCGCGCCGCTGGGCTGGTGATCGCCCGCGACATCCACCATGCGGAACAGATCACCCGGCTGCTTGAAGAGGACGGCAGCCGTGTTGATCTCGTCCACTCCCAGGAGCGCGAGGCTGCTCAGCGCCTGGCCAACTTTGAAAACGGTTCCGCCGACTGGCTGGTGAGCATCGACATGTGTTCAGAGGGTTTCGATGCTCCCCGCCTGCGTGTTGTGGCCTACCTGACCACCGTTGTGACCCGAAGCCGTTTCGTTCAGGGCATCACCCGTGCCGTGCGAATGACTCCCGAACTCGCCAGGGATGAGCCGATCCCACGCCATCCCTCCTATGTGTACGCGCCGGCCGATCCCCTGCTGATGGGATATGCCCGAGGCTGGTCGATCGCTGAGCCCTACGTGATCCGGGCCGCGGAGGACACCCCCGGCAGCGGCGACACCCCCAATGCCGGCTGGTCTGGACCCAGCCTTCCGCTGGAGGCCGTGGGGGATGGGGCTGGAAGGGTGATTCCACTGAAAACACCTCAATTGCCATCTTTTTTGCAGCGCTGACGACATCTTTTGGGGTAGAAAAATGCGAATTTCTGCAAATCCAGGCCTTTTTGAGGCCCATGGACCCCCAACCTGATGAGCCAAGGAGACGTCACCATGGATGCCGCAATGGAACGCAGAGTCAGCGTTGCCACGGGCTGGGCATCCACAAGGATTGCAATTCTCGACAGCGAAGAGCGCTACGAGGACAGTTATGCAGTGACCCAGGAATTCAGAGAATGGATCACCTGCATGGGTGAAAATCAGTCGCTTCTGGACGAGAACACCCTCGTGGTTCCTCGCAATCCGAGCAAGCGTTACCGACTGGTTGATGGCCTTGCCGGCGACCTTGGCGCTGAAGCCTGAAGCTGGACTGAACCAAGTCGGACTGCTGTTTCTGACGTGTTGCATTTGACGGCGCGAACAGCGCCGGGATCCCCCTAGAGTCAACTCATACTCATTCCGCATAAGCCCATGGCTGCAGGCGCCCCCGCTCAGCCCTCAAACCCTCAGGTTTCCGACCATCAGCGCTCGGAGGCTCAGATCGAAAATCTGGTCATCGTCGGCTCCGGTCCTGCCGGTTACACCGCTGCGATCTACGCAGCCAGGGCCAACCTTCAACCCCTTCTGATCACTGGCTTTCAGCGGGGTGGCATCCCCGGTGGACAGTTGATGACCACCACGCACGTGGAGAACTTCCCAGGCTTCCCAGACGGCGTCCTCGGCCCGGATCTGATGGATCTGATGAAGGCTCAGGCCGTGCGCTGGGGGACCCATCTGCTGGAAGCCGATGCGGACTCAATCGATCTGAGCCAGCGCCCGTTCCGCATCGAAGCGGACGGGCAGCTGATCCTGGCCCATGCCCTGGTGATCGCGACCGGCGCCAGCGCCAACCGCCTCAACCTGCCCTCGGAAGCGCAGTACTGGAGCCAGGGCATCAGCGCCTGCGCCATCTGCGACGGCGCCACCCCCCAGTTCCGCAACGAGGAACTGGCTGTCGTCGGTGGCGGCGATTCCGCCTGTGAAGAGGCGGTGTATCTCACGAAATACGGCAGCCATGTGCATCAGATCGTGCGCTCCGATCAGCTTCGGGCCAGCGCGGCCATGGCCGACCGGGTGCTCGCCAACCCCAACATCACCGTCCACTGGAACAGCGAGGTGACGGATGTACAGGGCAACGGATGGATGGAATCCCTGAGCCTGCGGGACCGAGGCTCAGACAACGTTGAAACGCTGGCAGCCAAAGGCTTGTTCTATGCGATCGGGCACACCCCCAACACCGATCTTCTTCAAGGACAACTGGATCTGGATGAGAAGGGGTATCTGAAAACCGAGTCCGGACGTCCGGAAACCTCCATCGACGGTGTCTTCGCGGCCGGCGACGTGGCCGATGCGGAATGGCGCCAGGGGATCACCGCTGCCGGCAGCGGCTGCAAGGCGGCATTGGCGGCAGAACGCTGGCTTACCCATCACAACCTGGCCACACGCGTTCGTCGCGAGGTTGTCGAGCCTGAGAAGGCCGAGGTTCCAACCAACGTCGACACCACGACAGAGGCCACCTACGACCCGAAGGCACCCTGGCAGCGCGGCAGTTATGCCCTGCGCAAGCTGTACCACGACAGCAGCAACCCCCTGCTGGTGATCTACACCTCGCCCACCTGCGGTCCCTGCCATGTGCTGAAGCCGCAGCTGCGCCGGGTGATCGAGGAGCTCGATGGCCACGCCCAGGCCGTGGTGATCGACATCGAAGCGGATCAGGCGATCGCCGAGCAGGCCGGGGTCAACGGCACACCCACCGTGCAGCTGTTCCACAACAAGGCCATGGTGCAGCAGTGGCGCGGCGTGAAACAGCGCAGCGTGTTCAAAGAGGCGATCGAGCAGCTGCTCGTTCCCGCCTGAGGCTCAACGCCGCCGTGGCCCCCCCGGGCGGTTGCCACCGGGACGGCCACCGGGGGAGCCGGCATTGCGCTCCCGGTAGGTGATGCGTCCGCGGGTGAGGTCGTAGGGGCTGATTTCCACCAGCACCTTGTCTCCAGCCAGCAATTTGATCCGAAACTTGGTGAGCTTTCCAGCCGCCCGGCAAAGGCACTGATGACCAGCTGGCTGCTCGAGGGTGACGAGATAGAACCCGTTGCCTTGTTCCTTCTCGATCACGCCCGACGTTTCGATCATGAGGTGGCTTGCCTGGAGGAATAACGCTGAAACAGTCTAGAAGCCGGCCAACAGACCGCTCTCCACAGGAGCTGGAAGCCATTAGGCTCCCGGCTTCAACAGCTCAACGATGATTCTCCCTCCGTTGTCAATGAACATCGGCTTGCTGCTGATCTCGATTGGCGTCGTCAATCTCTGGAGAGCTCGGCGGGGGGACGCCTAACCCCCCAGCAGCATCAGGCCAGGGGGTCCGCGAACGGGTTGGCATCAACCGGATCAATTAAACGGGAATCAGGTCCTCCGTCACCTCCATCTGCAGAACCAATCCGTCCGTCATTGTTGATATCGAAATTCGCTTTTGATTCAGTTTTATCCATGTTCTTGACCTTACGAGGCTTTCCAAAAGGCCTTGATCTCCCACCGCCTTTGGAGCGGAATCCTTGCTCTTTATAGATACCGCCGTGGTACTCGACCAATGCAAATCCGTTTTTGATCGAGTACACACCGACGACTTTGTCGCCAGGATAGGGATTTCCCCTCCTATCAGTAATAATTGTCTCTTCAAATGGCGTCTCCCCAGGCTCAAGGTCGGACTCCGCGAAAATAAGCTCACCATTATTCAGCTGGTAGAGCCCTTCTTCATACTCATCATTTCTCGGAACAATCACCCGAGAGATTTCAGGATCATTTCCTGAGTAGGGCTTACCAATAATTCCATCACCAGTGAAATCGCGATCCTCATGATTTTCAATGTCATAAATACGTCTGGTCACATCACGTTCCTTACCTTTGGCTTTCGGAGAACGCCCACCCCAGCTGAATTGCTGCATGGCAAAGCTCTCTCCATTCTTCAGAATGACGGCTAAACCTCTGCGCATCCCCAGGACGCCAACAGCTCGACCTGCGTCATAGGGGCTCCCATCAGCATTCAACAGGGGGTCATTATCAAATGGAAGATCACCCGGCTCTAAACCAGGCTCGCCCAAGATCGAATCACCGTTGGTTGTCTTGTAGATGGCGCGATCGAAACCATCTCGGCTTGCCGGAACAATGACCTCTTGAACTTCAGCATCCTCACTTTCACCAGCGATACGACCGTCACCGTTGGCATCAATATTTTCTCGTTCTTCAATTAGCTCGACCTGTTTTGCTGGAAGCTGGCGCAGTTTCCCAGCAATCTGCGGGCCACGATTCCCCCACTTGAAGGGCAATTTTTTAACATTACCAGCCTTATTGTAAATCAGGCTGAAACCATTCCTCGTACCCAGGATGCCAACCAGGCCAGACACATCAATCGGAGATCCATCTTTGTTCGCGAGTATCTCTCCCTCCAGAGTGATATCGCCAACGCCAAGACCCTGCTCGGCCATTTTAACCGTTCCATCGGTCATCTCATAAATCGACCGATCAAAACCTGCGTCCGAATTGTCATAAGCGACTTTGGAGATTTCCACTTCCGCCTCGTCTTCCTGCGGACGGCCGATCACGCCATCACCGGTCATATCCTCATCTTCCCTCTCTTCTATGTCATAAATCTGGTTCCCTAGATCGGACTTCGACGCCTTCGCTACAGGGCCCTGATTGCCCCAGGCGTATTGCTGTTTCTTGTAGGAATCGCCCTGCTTAATGATGAAGGCGCCGCCATTGCGCGTATGGGTATGGCCAACAACACCACTGGGAGCGTCGTAATACCCCCCACCCTGAAGTCTGATTTCTTCGTAATCAAACGGCGTCTGCCCTACCAACAACCCCTTGCTGGCAAAGGCTGAACGGCCGTTACTCAACTTGTACAGCCCACGATCCCAGTGCTTGCCGCCTGGCCAAACAACCTTGGCAATCGTGACATCGTCAAAAATTGGATCTTCCCAGACCGGCTCTTGGGGCCCCATGTCCTGAGGGGGCTCCGGATCACGAGGGGGCTCCGGCGGCGGCGGTGGTGGGCTGTAGCCACCATCCGGCGGCGGCGGCGGTGGTGAGCCACCATCCGGTGGTGGTGGTGGTGGTGGCTCGTTGAAGGAGACGTCGAATCCGTAGATGAGCTCTGCCAAGGGATGTGCCTCCTTCAACAACCAATGCCACCCAGCAACCTAGCCACAATGTTGGCGACGAACATCAAGACGCCGTCTTCATCGGCAGTGACACACCAACAAAATCAACACGATGTTCTGCTGCTGTACAAGCCCTATGGATGCCTGAGTCAGTTCACACAAGAATCTGGCAGTCGCTGGAGCTGCCTGGCCGATCTGATCAAGCTGCCAGGGGTTTATCCCGCAGGCCGGCTGGATGCCGACAGCGAAGGCCTGCTCCTGCTCACCAGCAAAGGGAAGCTGCAGCAACGACTCACCGATCCACGCTTTGGCCATTGGCGCAGCTACTGGGTGCAGGTGGAGGGCACCCCCAATCAGCACCAGCTGCAGCAACTCCGCGACGGGATTTCAATCCAGGGCCGGCAAACCCTTCCTGCTCATGTGCGATGGCTTGAAGGGGATGCCATCCCTGCCCTGCCCGAACGTGATCCTCCGATCCGCTTCCGCAAAACCATCCCAACCCACTGGCTGGAGATCTCCCTGCGAGAAGGCCGCAACCGTCAGGTCCGTCGGATGACCGCCGCCGTGGGGCTACCGACCCTGCGACTGATGCGCTGCCGGATCGATTTGATGGATGGCGATCCGCCCTTGAGCCTGGATGGCCTCAAACCCGGAGAGTGGCGGCCGGTGAACCCAAGCGAACACAAGCGGCTGATGCAGCTGCTGAACCACCAGGGAATCAGCAGCAACCGGAGGCGCAGCCGGGGAGCTGGCCGACCAGGGTCGCGGCATAGAACTTGATTCCCTCAAGCTCCCGCCATGGCTCAACACTGCGATCGACGTAACGCACCTGCTCGAATCCGAGCTGTTCGAACGCCTTCAGGAATTCATCCTCCTGCCAGGCACCGCTGATGCAGCCGCTCCAGAGTTCGGGATCTTGCTGCAGATGCACGGGAACCGGCTGATCACAGATGATGTCGCTGATGGCAATGCGCCCGGCCGGTGCCAGCACCCGGCGAATGTTGCTCAGCAGGCGATCCCGGGCGGCAGGATTCACCAAATTGAGCACGCAGTTGCTGAGCACCACATCAATGCTGGCTTCATCAACGAGGGGACGACCCGAGGGATCAGGCGCATCCAAGGCCTCGATCGCTCCGTCGATGAATTGCACGTTGGTGTAGCCGATGGCTGCCGCCACATCAGCAACGGCAGAACGGGACAACTGCAGCATCTCGGCGTTGCGATCGACGCCGATCACCGCTCCTTCGGCCCCCACAACCTGGGCGCAGATGAAGGCGTTCTTGCCGCTGCCGCTGCCCAGGTCCAGCACACGATCACCACAGCGCACCCAGCGGGTGGGATCCCCGCAGCCGTAATCCCTTTCCACGACAGCACTTGGAATGGCCTCCAACCAGCGGGGATCGAAGCCAACAGGTGTGCAGAGACAAGGCTCGCGCTCCTGAGCGGCAGCTCCGTAGCGCTGTTCAACAGCCTCGGTTTGATCGATCCTGCTGCTGGTCAACCGATCACCTCCTGCAGTTCCCGAACCACATTCCACTGGCCGTACCAGTAATTCGCTTCGGCGCGACGGGTTGTGTCTTCCACGCCATCGATGGCATCCGGCCCGAGGCTTCTCCATAACTCATGCCCGCAGGCACGGTTCAGGCCTTGTTCCGCTTCATCGGAAAGCAGCAGCAGGCGACGCTGAAGATTCTTGACCTGAGCGACAGACATGGAATCAGAACAATCGAATTAATAGTACAAATAAACCAATCGTTGTCGATCAGAAGGGCAGTTTTTTCTTGGCGTCTTTGTCCAGATCCGCCTCCATTTCGCGCAATCGCTTGAGAATCGTGTCGTAGTACTCGCGGATGTAGCTCTCCATATTGGTGGTCTCAGCTGGATCGAGATTAAAGGCCGCATAGCTGGACTCCATCGGAGCGTCGAGAGCCTGTCCGCCTCCGGTCACCTCCGCGAACGCGAGGCGTTCCGCCACGTTCACCGCAGGTTCAAAGAACGACGCAACACCCTGCATCAAACGGATCAGCACAGGCTGAACCCGGAACATCCGAGCCGTTTTGCCGCTGCAGCGTTCGCACAGCTGCACCAGTTCACCGGTGTTCCAGGCCCGGGGACCCACCACGGGGAAGCTGCCCTTCACGGTTTCCGTTCGCTGCAGCGCGGCCACCGCAAAACGGGCCACATCCTGGGTGTTCATGTAGGCAATCGCTGTGGGACTGCCGCTCACCCAGACTGTCTGGCCCTCCAGCACAGGAATGGCGAACTGACCGATCACACCCTGCATGAAGGCAGCACCCTGGAGGATCGTGTAGTCCAGATCTGAGGACTCAAGCAGATTTTCAGTGCAGGCCTTGATATCCATCAACGGCACGTCGCGATGGCGGTGGGCACCCAGGAGGGACAGGAACACAAAGCGCTTCACCTCGGCGCGCTCGCAGGCCTGCAGCAGGTTCACCTTGCCGTCCCAGTCGGTGACGTAAACGCTCTGCGGGTCACTGGGACGACTTGTCGCAGCATCAATGACCGCGTCCACCCCATCAAGGGCGTAGTCAAGGCTGGCAGGTTCCAGAAGATCACCACGGGTGAGTTCACATCCCCATTCCTGCAGGAACGAAGCCTTGCGTGGGGTTCTCACCATGCAGCGGACGCTATGACCCTCATCGATGGCCCGGCGGGCGATCTGTCGTCCAAGGGTGCCTGTGCCACCCACCACCAGAACCTGCATGGGGTCCTTGCCTTTGCAGCGGCGAGCCTAGAGGTCCCAGGGGACCATCGAGGGCTCAGTCGCCCTGAAGCTTCAGCAGGAGTGCACCACCGGCGAGGCCGATCGGAATCAGCACCCAGAAAACAGCTGCGATGCCGAAGATTTCCTGAGCCATGGCTTCGCATGAATCGTTTCAATCACCATTTAATCTCGTCCTGGCTGCAATGGCGGCAGAGCTGTAACAGCTCGGGAAATTTGACATCGCTGCGCAGCTGACCAGCCATCACGCTGCTGGCGTGGGCCTGGTGGCCGGCCGCCCGCAGGGCGGCAACCAGCACCTGCAGCGGTGGCGGACCCTGCAGACCAAGGCGTTTGGACAACTCCGCCGTTGACCAAACACGAGCGGGACAACCCGGATCCGCCTGCAAGCGCCTGAGCAGTCGCTTGGTGGCAGCGGCAAAGGGGACGGTCAGCTGCATCAGGGACTCGATGCAGATCGGATCCTGAAGCGGGCCCAGCCAGAGAGGTCCGCTCACCAGCCAGCGCCCTTGCCCTGAACCACAACAACAGCTCTGCCAACCCGTCAGCCGCAGAAGGCTCTGTTGCTGCTGATCGCCACAGGACTCACAGCGCGCCAGCAGCCCCAGGTTGTCTTCCTGGCCTGGATCCGGGCGCTGCTGCAAGCGGACGGCAGTACGAAACGTGCGGCCATCACTGATGCTGAGCAACGGCCAGATGCCTTGGCCATTCATCCAGGCCAGGCGCGCGATCAACCCCAGTTGCTGACGAAGTGCCTGTTCCCAGCTGGCCGGATGAACCCGCGCTGCACTGCCGAGGCTGCGGACGGCGCCAGCGCGCTCGTGGCCAGTCGGTGATCGACCATCCGTGCTCGCAAGGAACAGAATCCCGCCAGAACGCAGGACCTGCAGGGCAGGCTGGATCAAGGGACCCGGGCTACCAAAGGCGTCCAGATCAATCAGATCAAAGCGCTCGCCCCTCAGCTGCAGTTCCGCCAGAAGCTGATGAGCGGGTCGATCCGTGAGCTGAGGAGGTCGGCCTCGAATCCGTAGGGGCGCCATGTTGGCCTGCAGCACAGCCAACCGATCGGGATCCGCATCATTGGCATGAATCGCCGGCTGGATCTGACATCCCGCCGCCGCCTCCAAGCCCCAGCGAAGGGCTCGAATGCCGCAGCCGCTCATCAGATCGAGCCAGCGCAACTGCTGCCCATCGCGTCGATCGCGAGCCTGTTGAGCGGCCAGCAACACCGACAGATCCCTGGCAGGACGCGACTCACGTCGAAAAAAGCCGCTGCCAAGGCTCAGCGCGGCAGCTCCTTCGCGATAGTGAACGTCCTGATCCTCCAGCGCTGTGACTGCCGCTGCACTCCACACTGCCGACTGGGGTGAGCAGAGTCGCTGGCAATGGAACGACCTCTGTTGCCACTGGCGCGTGATCGGATCGGATCAGGGCCAGCCGCCTGTGCTGTTGCTGCATGGTTTCGGCGCCAGCAGCGCCCACTGGAGGCACCTGGCACCTCTGCTGGCGGCTTCCGGATTTCTCGTCTACGCCCTCGATCTGATCGGCTTCGGGGCCTCTGATCAACCCGGCTGGAATCCCCGTCGTCCCCTGGACAACAGACTTTGGGCGCTTCAAAGTCTTGCGTTCATCCGCCAGGTGATTCAGCGGCCCGCTGTCCTGATCGGCAACTCCCTCGGGGGCCTCACGGCCCTGACGGCGGCGGTGCTTGATCCCGCCTGGGTGAAAGCGGTGGTCGCCGCTCCTCTGCCGGATCCAGCCTTGATTCAACCGCTGCCGAGGCGCCGTCCACCTCGAAAGCGCGGGCTGCAGAGACGTTTGCTGACCTGGGTGTTGAGGCTGCTTCCTCTGGAACTGATCGTTCCGCTGATCAGCCGCACGCCCTTGCTGAAGCAGGCTCTGCAAGGGGCCTACCTGACATCAATCCAGCACGACAGGGAACTGCTGCGGCTGATCGCTCGACCGGCCCGTCGTGCCACGGCCGCGCGGGCTCTGCGCGCCATGAGCATCGGCATGTCAACGCGGCCGCGGGGGGCCACAGCACCGGCACTGCTCAGCCAGCTCGATGGACGATCACCGCTGCTGCTGCTCTGGGGACGGCAGGACCGATTTGTGCCCTTGAGCATCGGCACGACAACGGCCGCGCGGTTCCCCTGGTTGAGCCTTGAAGTTCTCGAAAACTGCGGCCACTGCCCCCATGACGAGAGGCCGGAAGAGCTTCTCGGCATCCTGCTTCCCTGGCTGGACCGTACGTTGGGTATTAGCAGTGCGGTGGGGCCAGGTCAGCGCGAATGAAGCACACCCTCTCGGTGCTGGTTGAAGATGAATCCGGAGCCCTCAGCCGGATTGCCGGACTGTTCGCCCGTCGCGGCTTCAACATCGACAGCCTTGCGGTCGGTCCGGCGGAAAGTGATGGCCAGTCGCGTCTCACGATGGTGGTGGAGGGGGATGACCAGACCCTGCAGCAGATGACCAAACAGCTGGACAAGCTGGTGAATGTGCTGCAGGTGCTGGATCTCACCCAGCGGCCTGCCGTGGAACGGGAGCTGATGTTGCTGAAGGTTTCTGCACCAGCGCAGACCCGCAGCGCAATCTTCGATCTGGTTCAGGTGTTTCGGGCCAAGGTGGTGGATGTGGCCGATGAAGCCCTCACCCTGGAAGTGGTGGGAGATCCCGGCAAATTGGTGGCACTCGAACGCCTGTTGGCGCCCTACGGCATTCTCGAAATTGCCCGCACCGGCAAAGTGGCCCTAGAGCGTGCCTCCGGCGTCAACACCGAACTGTTGAAAGCCATCCCCAGCGGCAGCCGGGTTCCGGCCTGACGCCAGCCAGGCTCACAGAGGGGCAGCGAACTTCTGAACCCAGTAAGGGCTCCCGCTTTCGTCGTCAATAGCAAAACCGATGCCGATCTCTGACACGTTGTCGCTCAGAAGATTGTCGCGATGGCCAGGACTCCGCATCCAGGCCTTCACCACCTGTTTGGCTGTGGGTTGACCAGTGGCCACATTTTCCCTATAAGCACGCCAGGAATAGCCGGCTTCATCGATTCGATCACCGGGATCTCGGCCATCTGCGCTGTCATGGCCCAGATAACGGCCCACAGCATCCATTTCATCAGCGTGGCCCTGGGCCGCCTGATGCAGAAGGGTGTCCCCAGCCAGCCGATCCAGCCCATGCTTGCGCCTCCGCTTGTTCGTGAAGCGGATCACCTCATCCCTGATGTCATCGAGCGAGCCGAGGTCCAGCAATGTCAACTTGAACCGTCCCGTTCGGCCTCCCTGCATCGAGACGTTGGCCACCAGAGACTGATCGCCGATGCGGCCGGGATCGATCAGCCCTGTGCGCGCCTGGTCACTGCCGTAAGACGACGCTTCCTGAACCGCTGCACCTGAAGGGGTTGCAATCGACACCAGGGGCCAATCGCCACGAGCTTTGACCTGAAGGCTGAAGTGATGGTCAGGCTCAATGTCGATGGGAACCAGCAACTGCTCCCCACCCGTGGAGATCGAATTCCTGAAGGAGCCTCTGCTCGAGAGAGTGAACGCCATCTTTCCGTCCTAGTGGACAGCAACAGCCTTCGACGCTGATTTCAGGAGTTTCTCAGCCGTTCTCAGGGAGTCTTCAGCGTGGCTTGGGTAATGCGATCACCCTGACGGATGGCATCGACCACCTCCAGACCGTTCGTCACCCGTCCGAACACGGCATAACGCCCATCCAGTTCGGGGAGGGATTTCAGGGCGATATAGAACTGAGCGCTGGCGGAATCAGGTGACTGGGATCGGGCCATCGCCACGGCCCCCCGTTCATGCATCAGAGCGAGCGTGCTGAGCTCGGAGGGATTGGTCACCACCCGGCTATATCGCGGAGTCTCTTCGTTCGTGAATTTCAGCTCGAGAGGGATCATGCGGGCCTGACCGCTCTCCGGGTCCACGAAGCTGCCGCTGCCCAGCTGACTGGTGAGAGTGGAGCGATCCTTCGAGGTGGGATCTCCCCCCTGAACCACAAAGGGGACGGGATCTCTGACCACGCGATGGAACATCGTGCCGTCGTAGACCCCACGGCCGACGAGGTCAACGAAGTTGCCGGACGTCAGGGGAGCTGCATCGCCATCAACCTCGATGGTGATGGCTCCCTTGCTGGTGGTCATCTCCACGATGGCCTTTCCCTGAAGACAGGCTGCAGCTGCGTTGGCGCAACTCTGGCTGAGTCCCGCGCTGTTGGAGCTGCTGCAACTCACGACCAGGGGCACCAGCAGCAGCAGGGCCAGGAGACGAAATTGACGCATCGGTTCAGAGTCCTTCAAGGTTGACGCCGAGGAAGCGGGCCAGCTCAGCGCCGTCCTGTTCAAGCTGGGCAAGGGGCAGGGGCTCGCCGACACGGGTCAGCGGCAGGTCTCGTCGGCCCTGTACCCGCAGGGAAACACGTCGACGGGCATTGAAGCCATCGCGAACCTCCACCTTCACGGCCTTCACATCCTTGAGAGCGATTTCAACGCTGATCGGCCGACGGAAGCCACGACGGGTGATCGTGACCAAACCGGCCTGCTTGTCGAATCGGTTCAGACCGGAGCCGACATTCACGCCGATCACGTACCAGAGGTAGGTGGCCAGAAGAGCAGCAGCGATGCTGTAAAGCCCCATGATCAATCCCTGGGGAACGAAGATCAGCGCAGCTGGATGGCCGAGCGGCAACAAGTCGGTGCCGAGAAAGCTGGAGAGAGAGGCCAGCAGAAATCCCAACCCTCCGATGCTGACCGCAGAGGCCACGAGATAGTTGGACAAACGCCGGGATCCGAGCACCGGTTGCTCGAGCACCTCTGCCGACATGACGACTCTTTGAGGAACCGTCATTGTGTACCGAGGCGGGCCACAGCGCGAATGTCAAAGAAAACCCTAAGAAACAAAGCGATACAAGGGATTTCAGGTGATGCAAACACCTCCCACCAGACGCTTCAGGATTGTTAAGGTCGCCCGGTATCCCACAGCCTGCGGGACATCCGCACCGTTTTCTCTATGACGATCGCTGTAGGACGCGCGCCACAGCGGGGATGGTTCGACGTCCTCGATGACTGGCTCAAGCGCGACCGCTTCGTTTTTGTCGGCTGGTCCGGCATTCTTCTTTTCCCAACGGCCTACCTGGCCATCGGTGGCTGGCTGACCGGCACCACCTTCGTCACCTCCTGGTACACCCACGGCATTGCCTCTTCGTACCTGGAAGGTTGCAACTTCCTCACCGCTGCTGTCTCCACCCCCGCTGATGCGATGGGTCACAGCCTGCTGCTGCTCTGGGGCCCTGAGGCTCAGGGCGACTTCGTGCGCTGGTGTCAGCTCGGTGGTCTCTGGGCCTTCGTCGCCCTGCACGGCGCCTTCGCCCTGATCGGCTTCATGCTGCGTCAGTTCGAGATCGCCCGTCTCGTCGGCATTCGCCCCTACAACGCCATCGCCTTCTCCGGCCCGATTGCGGTGTTCGTCAGCGTCTTCCTGATGTACCCCCTCGGCCAGAGCAGCTGGTTCTTCGCTCCCTCCTTCGGGGTGGCAGCGATCTTCCGCTTCCTGCTCTTCCTCCAGGGCTTCCACAACTGGACCCTGAATCCCTTCCACATGATGGGCGTGGCCGGCATCCTCGGCGGTGCTCTGCTCTGTGCCATCCACGGCGCAACCGTGGAGAACACCCTGTTTGAGGACGGCGAGCAGGCCAACACCTTCAAGGCGTTCGAGCCCACCCAGGAAGAAGAGACTTATTCCATGGTCACCGCCAACCGCTTCTGGAGCCAGATCTTCGGGATCGCCTTCTCCAACAAGCGCTGGCTGCACTTCTTCATGTTGTTTGTCCCGGTGATGGGCCTGTGGACCAGCTCCATCGGCATCATCGGTCTGGCCCTCAACCTGCGTGCCTATGACTTCGTGTCACAGGAAATCCGCGCTGCTGAGGATCCTGAATTTGAGACCTTCTACACCAAGAACATTCTTCTGAATGAAGGTCTGCGTGCCTGGATGGCACCGGCTGACCAGCCACACGAAAACTTCGTCTTCCCTGAAGAGGTTCTGCCCCGTGGTAACGCTCTCTAATCCCGGTCTTGTCGCCACCGGCGGCAAAGACCTCGACTCCACCGGTTATGCCTGGTGGTCCGGTAATGCCCGTCTGATCAACCTGTCCGGCCGTCTGCTGGGTGCCCACGTGGCCCACGCTGGTCTGATGGTGTTCTGGGCAGGCGCCATGATGCTGTTCGAGGTGAGTCACTTCACCTACGACAAGCCCATGTACGAGCAGGGCTTCATCTGCATGCCCCACGTCGCCACCCTCGGTTACGGCGTTGGTCCAGGCGGTGAAGTCACCGATCTGTTCCCCTTCTTCGTGGTCGGTGTTCTGCACCTGATCAGCTCCGCCGTGCTCGGCCTCGGCGGCCTTTACCACGCCCTGCGTGGTCCGGAGATCCTCGAAAACTATTCCTCGTTCTTCTCCCAGGACTGGCGGGACAAGAATCAGATGACCAACATCATTGGTTATCACCTGATTCTTCTCGGCGTCGGCTGCCTGCTGCTGGTCTTCAAGGCCATGTTCTTCGGTGGCGTTTACGACACCTGGGCACCAGGCGGTGGTGATGTCCGTCTGATCACCAACCCGACCCTCGACCCGGGTGTGATCTTCGGCTATCTGTTCCGTGCCCCCTTCGGCGGCGAAGGCTGGATCATCGGTGTGAACTCCATGGAGGACATCATCGGTGGCCACATCTGGCTGGGTCTGACCCTGATCTTCGGTGGCATCTGGCACACCATCACCAAACCCTTCGGCTGGGTGCGTCGCGCCTTCATCTGGAACGGTGAGGCCTACCTGAGCTACAGCCTCGGCGCTCTGAGCTTCATGAGCTTCATCGCCTCGGCCTACATCTGGTTCAACAACACCGCTTATCCCTCCGAGTTCTGGGGACCCACCAACGCTGAGGCTTCCCAGGCTCAGAGCTTCACATTTCTGGTGCGTGACCAGCGCCTCGGCGCCAACATCGGTTCCGCCATGGGCCCCACCGGCCTTGGCAAGTACCTGATGCGCTCCCCCACCGGTGAAATCATCTTCGGTGGAGAAACCATGCGTTTCTGGGACTTCCGTGGTCCCTGGCTGGAGCCCCTGCGCGGACCCAACGGTCTGAGCCTCGACAAGCTCCAGAACGACATTCAGCCCTGGCAGGTCCGCCGTGCGGCTGAGTACATGACCCACGCTCCCAACGCGTCGATCAACTCCGTGGGCGGCATCATCACCGAGCCCAACTCGGTGAACTACGTGAACCTTCGCCAGTGGCTGGGTGCAACGCAGTTCGTGCTCGCCTTCTTCTTCCTGATCGGCCACCTCTGGCACGCCGGCCGTGCCCGTGCTGCCGCTGCTGGCTTCGAGAAAGGCATCGACCGTCAAGCCGAGCCTGTGCTGGGCATGCCCGATCTCGACTGAGAATCGGCATCTCTCAAGCGATCGTCTCTCAGGCTCCACCGCAAGGTGGGGCCTTTTTTTTGAAGCCCACCACGACTCCGCCAAAACAAACCCGCCAGGACCAACGCGTTACAACGAAAAGCGATCCTTTTGGTCAACGAAGGCCTGGCCAGCGATTTTCTAGCCTTCATCGATCGCGTCAGCGGCTTTGTCCACCGAACCAGGCCTGAACACCCGTGTGATCCATCACGGCGAAAGCTTTGCCTCCCAGACGGGCACGGTGATGCCACCGATCTTCCCGAGTTCGACCTTCGCCCATGGCAACGAAGAAGGGTTCGACTACACCCGCTCAGGCAACCCCAATTTCCGCATCCTGGATCGGGTGCTCGCTGCTCTGGAAGAGGCGGACCACGCGACCGTTTTCGCCTCAGGGGTCAGCGCCATCACAGCCGTGGTCTCCCAACTACAACATGGGGATCTGGTGCTCTGTGAGGAAAACCTCTACGGCTGCACGGTGCGCCTGTTCGAGCAGGTGTTCGCCAAATTCGGGCTGCGTACCGAATGGGCCGACTTCACCCAACCCGGCGCACTCGACCTGATCGAGCGCAGCAAACCGGCCATGGTGTGGCTGGAAAGTCCCACCAATCCACTGCTGAAGGTGATCGACCTCAAGGCGGTCTGCGGCGTTGCCTGGGCCCTCAACATTCCTGTGGTCGTTGACAACACCTTTGCCACCGCCCTTGTTCAGCGCCCGCTTCAACTCGGCGCCACCCTTTCACTCACCAGCACCACCAAATACATCAACGGTCATTCCGATGCCCTCGGCGGCGTGGTCTGCACCAACGATCCCGACTGGCACCACAAGATGGTGTTCTCCCAGAAAGCCCTTGGTCTGCAGCCTTCTCCCTTCGACTGCTGGCTGATCACCCGCGGCATCAAGACGCTGCCACTGCGGCTGAACCAGCAGATGGCCAATGCCGCCGCCCTCGCCGATCAGCTGGCCGAGCATCCAAGCGTCAGCTGGGTACGCTACCCGCATCGCCATGACCACCCCCAGCACGCGGTGGCCCAACAACAGATGGCTGCCGGCGGGGCCATTGTCACCGTCAGCTTCAACACCAGTCAGGAGCAGACCTACTCCCTGTGCAAAAGCCTGCGTTGGTTCACGATGGCGGAAAGCCTTGGTGGCATTGAAAGCCTCATCTGCCATCCCGCCACGATGACCCATGCCGCCGTCGCTCCTGACGTGAAGAAGAAACTCGGCATCGACGATGGTCTGGTGCGTTTCTCCGTGGGCTGCGAAGACCTTGCCGATCTCCAGGCTGATCTGGAGCAGGCCCTGGAGCGTCTGGCGTGAGTCCCCGCAATCTGCGCAACGACCCCTGCTGGCAGGGCTCTGATCTCGGCCATCCTCTGCCCGACGCCCCCCATGCGGTGTCTGTGGCGCTGCCCCGCTGGCAGGACGTGATTGCCTACGAAGAGAACGATCCCGCCTGCCGCAACGCACTCAAGACCATCTATCCGCGCTTCGGCCTGCATCCATTGCTGCGGGAACTGGCCGATGAGATCGCCAGCCCAGGAGGGTCTGCCTGGCCCTATTCCTCCGAGGCGGCGGCGCGCGCCTCCGCTGCCCATTGCCGGCGCAAAGCACCTGCGAGCCAAACACAGGTTGTTCAGTCAGCAGGATTGTGTTGTCTCAAGGCCGATGCTGAGGCCACACCACCGGCGCGGGCGTTCTGGCAGCACACCGGTCTGGGTGCTACTTCGCGACAGGTCGCCATCGCCCTCCATCGCGAACCAGCGCCATCCCCGGGGGCTGGCCAGCAGGCTCGCCGCATCGTCCGCGAGCGACTGGCTCAGATCCACGACGTCGACGTGGCCAGGATCAGCCTGCATACGGCAGGGATGGCAGGACTGCACGCTGCGCTGACGGCGATTCAAGCGTTGCGGCCGAATCGTCCCACCCTGCAACTGGGCTTTCCCTACGTCGATGTGCTCAAGCAACCGCAGGTGGTTTTCCACGGCGGCGAGCTGATGCAAAGCAGTGATCTCGCTGAACTGGCCGCCAACCTCGAACGACTGTCGCCCGCGGCTGTGATCGTGGAACTACCCAGCAACCCACTGCTGCGCTGTGTTGATCTGCCCGCGATCGCAGAGCTTGCCCATGCCCGAGGCATCCCCGTGATTGCGGACGACACGATCGGAACAGGGATCAATCTGCAGGCACTCCCGTATGTGGATCTGATCTTCACCTCCCTCACCAAGAGCTTCGCCGGACGGGGAGATGTGATGGCCGGCAGCCTGCTGGTGAGTCCTCACTCGGCCTGGAGCGATCAATTTCTGGATCAGATTGAGCCCTTGGCAACGCTGAATGATGCCGACGCCATCGCGCTGGAGGACGCCAGCCGTGATGTGAGCCAACGTGTGGCGCAACTGGATGCGAACTGCCTGGCACTGGCCCGGCACCTCGAGAATCATCCCGCCGTGAAACGGGTTCTCCATCCCAAGGACTGCCCCAACTTCCAGGCGCTGATGCGACCGAATGCAGGACATGGCTGTCTGCTGTCCTTTGAAGTGATCGGGGATGAAGGCCAGGCGCGGCGGGTCTACGACGGCTTGAGAGTGAACAAGGGGCCCAGCCTGGGGACCTCATTCACCCTGGCTTGTCCCTACACACAACTGGCCCACTACGACGAGCTGGACTGGGCCGCAACCTATGGCGTCTCAGGTCATCTCCTGAGGGTGTCCGTGGGTCTGGAGGATCCCCTTGATCTCTTTGAACGCTTCCAGCAGGCCCTGGCCAGCTGAATCAATTCGGCGAAGTCTGAACTTGCCCTTAACAACAGGGCTCCTCGCGATTGATATTCCTAATTTGGATTATTCGGGTCCTTCACTGACATTCCATGTCCCGCATTTACGACGACAACAGCCTGGCCATTGGCAACACCCCCCTGGTCAAGCTGAACAGCGTCACCAAGAACTGCAAGGCCACCGTGCTGGCCAAGATCGAAGGCCGCAATCCTGCTTACAGCGTCAAATGTCGCATCGGGGCCAACATGATCTGGGATGCCGAGAAAAGCGGCAAGTTAACCAAAGGGAAGGTCATTGTTGAACCTACCTCGGGAAACACCGGCATCGCCCTCGCTTTCACGGCCGCATCAAGGGGTTACAAGCTGATCCTCACGATGCCCGAATCGATGTCGATCGAGCGTCGTCGCGTCATGGCGGTGCTTGGTGCAGAACTTGTGCTCACAGAAGCAGCCAAAGGCATGCCGGGTGCGATCGCCAAAGCCAAGGAAATCGCCGACAGCGACCCCGCCAAATATTTCATGCCCGGGCAGTTCGACAATCCCGCCAACCCGGACATCCATTTCAAGACCACCGGCCCTGAAATCTGGAACGATTGCGATGGAGCCATCGATGTGCTCGTGGCGGGCGTGGGCACCGGCGGCACGATCACAGGTGTGTCGCGCTACATCAAGAACGAGGCCGGCAAAGCCATCGAATCCGTCGCCGTCGAACCGACGAACAGCCCGGTCATCAGCCAAACGATGAATGGCGAAGCTGTGAAACCCGGTCCCCACAAGATTCAAGGCATCGGTGCCGGCTTCATTCCCAAGAACCTTGATTTATCGGTCGTGGACAAGGTGGAACAGGTCACCAACGATGAATCCATCGCCATGGCGTTGCGTCTTGCCCAGGAGGAGGGTCTGCTGGTGGGCATTTCCTGCGGTGCTGCTGCAGCCGCAGCGATTCGCCTCGCCGAACAGGACGCCTATGCCGGCAAGACCATTGTGGTGGTGCTGCCGGACCTGGCTGAGCGTTATCTCTCCTCGGTGATGTTTGCTGACGTGCCCACAGGGATCATTGAACAACCAGTGGCTGTTTGAGGCTGGCTGTTTCTGTTTGAGGCTGGCCGTCTCTGTTTGTTGAATGCGGTTGAAGAGGGAGTGGCTGCTTGACAGTCACACCCCAAGGGGCCGTTCAAAATGGACCTGAATCGTTGTTGATCCTGAGCGACAGCGATGACACAGGGAGCCGTCGACTCACCATCACAGGCGACGACATTGAGAACGCAGACAGGCCGACTGCCACATCGGAGTGGTTCCGCCAGGAACTGCTCTGGATGTTCGGACAAGTTTGTTGAATCGTGATAAGAACAGACATCTTCCGACGGTTGTGAGCGTCCGTGCGATGAACAGCAGCCAGGTGGTCAGCCTTGGAACGCTTGAAGCCGATCTAGGGCTCAGCCGCGTTGATCTGCTGTTGGTGATCCGCGAAGTGGGAATCGAGCCGATCAGAAAGGGAATGCGCACCTGGATCCGACAGGATCAAGTGAGTGTTCTCTATCAACATCTCGGCAAGAGCAACCCTCAGGAGCCGCTGATCGCTGAAGTGGTACCAACCGCAGTCATCGATGACGCACCCCTCGTGCCACTGAATGCCTCCCCTGGACAAGAGGATGAAGATCTCAGGAAGTACTCAAAACTGCGACTTCTGCGGGAACGCATTGAAGTCCTTGATCTTCTGCAGACCACGGGTGTGGAAGTACCCAGCCAGGAGATCTGTTCATTGCTCGATCTCAAACGTCTTCCGCCCTTGGAAGTCCTCAGTGATGGCATCGATGGCTTTCACAGGATGGGGCTGGAGTTTCTCCGCATTCGAAGGGTGGGTCAGCGCTCAGCATGGAAAGTGAGGCGTTCGCAACACAATTGAACGCAACGTTCCGAGAGCACTAACGGATACCACATCGTCTTCACAAACCCATTAGTTTTGATAGATCTTTTTAGTCTGGAACCGTGGCTGGTTTTACGACTGCATTCGCCACGGTTGCAGTTGCTGGAATTGGGGACAAGTCGTTTCTGACTGCCCTGGTCCTTGCAGCAAGACATAAGGCACGCTGGGTGTTCACAGGCAGTGTGTTGGCTCTCACAATCGGAGCGGCACTTTGGATTGGAATCGGCGTCTGGTTGCGTTCACACATCTCCATGGATGTGATTCGCGTCGTTTCAGGCACAACATTTCTGGCGTTCGGCATCAAAGCCTTCCTCGACGCACGGCAGCACCATCAGCGAGAAAACACCCAAATCGATAGGCAACAAACAGCCGGAGCAATCACCAGCCTGCCTTGCCACGCCGTGATTAGGGATTCGTTTACCACCACCTTTCTTGCTGAATTTGGGGATCGAACCCAGCTTGCCCTTCTGGCACTGGCTGCAGGTCCAAATCTGTCCACAGAAAGCATCTTCACTGGAGCCGTCAGCGCCAACATCGTTCTAGCCGTTGCAGCCGTTACATCAGGTAAATACCTAAAACAGAGCATCAGCCACAAACGGATCTGTTTGATCAGTGGAGCACTTTTTACAATTCTGGGATTAAAGATTTTACTGACTTTGTGAAATGATCCAGAAATCGGCCGATCGCCAATCAGCCATCCACTCTGGAAGCATTAGGATTGAGTGAAAGCAACGTATTGATTTCAGCAGCAATCGGAGCAAAGCGGAACAACACGATGGCTTGAAGTGGTGTTAATCCAGCAAACAATGTCGCCAAGGACGTTGCCACTGAGGTCACTAAAATCATCGACGAATTGACATCAGTCGCTGAAACATATCGTCGACTCAGCGCAATCAAACGAGACAGCCACATCAGATCTCCACCAAGAATCACATCGCAGACAGTCTTCGATATAAATCCCGTATCATCTTCTGATAACCCGATCGCCAGATCTGCACCGGCCATGGCAGGGATATCATCAATCACATCACCAAGGTAAGCCACAGTTGCACCGCCCCGCTGTAAATCAATCACCCGCTGATGGCGAAGCGTCGGCTCCTTTGAGTCGGCAGCATGGAACCCTCCAACAACCTCGGTTTTCAAACCGAGCGAATGCAACTGCTTGATCACAAAAGCAAGTTCAGGATCCGGAGACCATCGAATCAGTAACGTCCCCAGCATTGCCTCACCGGAAGCAAACGAGATCTTAATATCATGACTAGGATTTTCAAGCTCTTTTGAGAGTTCTCCATGTTCAAATTTAATTGAAACAGGTTCTTTCCCGTCGAAACTGACAACGTACATCGATTCACATATCCAGCCCGCACTGACATTTAAAAAAGAAACTGATAAAGGCTTGAGGTCGGTTTCAGCCAAAACACCCCAGAAGACAATGGCCGGATCTGCTTGCATGGCCACAGCAACGGAATACAACATATGAATCAAGTCACCCTTGGCACAATCCGAATGAATGGCCTCCTCTCGAAGCTGAAAATCACCAAGATGCCGCAATGTATTGATACTGAACAGAACATGATCAACGCAGGAGAGTGACGATATTGTTAAAGCGTCAGACATGTGCACTTGGTTCAAAGCCATATCAACAAGAGCCGTCTCCCCCGATGAAAGATTCGAAGATTGAATATCTTTGAATGGATCAAATGCCAAAACAGCAATGGCCCGTTCTGTAAAACCGCCCAACAGAGACCACAAGCCGAAGCCGAGCTGAAGGGGTGACGCAAAGGCTCGATAACGTTTTTGGGATGGTGCTGATGATGATCGCAACTTTGACTGATTCTTAGCGTCGTGAATTGTCAGCACTGGAGTCTTTTCAAAGGTGTCAAGAACTTTGCAGAGCGCATCACCTTGAAGAACATAAGTGCCAAATTGAATCTCATCGCCAGGCAATAGCCTGTATGGCAGAGTGGAACCATCGACAAGAGTATTAACAACCAACAGCTCACCCTTGATCAGTCGAGAGTGAAGGAAAACGTGAGAATCAGTTTTGATGTTGTAGAGCTGGCCAGCTGCAATATCACCAAGAGCAATTTGTGAATCAAAAGGGACGAGTGACGATGGTTCGACAAGCGTCAGTTGAATATTTCGTTTTAAACGACCAATGAAGTCGTAAAACTCACGACTGCGTCCTTCGGGGTCCTGACTGATCGAGCGAATGGCCGATGTGGAATGCCCCATCAACTCATCAACAAACAACTCCCTCGCCAAACCACTGCCGATCAAAGCCGACGATAATGTCAACTCAACGGACGATGAGAGAAGAGATTCCATCGCAGCGGAATCACCAGAGCATCTCTTACGCAAGGCATGAAAGGTATGGCGAATCAGAGGGAAGCTGACGAAGGTAGCCAGGACCGCCAGGGTCAGCGGCGGAATCACAAACAAAGAATCAAGTGCCAAGACAGAGGCACAAATCACACCACTACGAAGTGCATTACGAAAAGGTGGCCGTTCAACAATATCGGTGATTTGATTATCACGAGAGAGGGCCGATTCAACGTTTTGATCTGTAAAAGGGTCAACAAAACAACGGGTTAACAACGCAATACAATGGTCTCGTTCAACACTCGGGAAACGAAGCACGACTGTTGATGAAACCACATTGATCCGATGACTGATCAACCAGTGAGTCCTGTGCAGAACGGACGCGCAATGCCGACGCAAGCCAAGTGAACTTGACAATCCTGGATGGTAAATTCTCAGACGACCATCAATCTCACTTCTGATCTCCCAAGAGTCCGACCGCTGATGAGTGGCAATCGTCACGATCAGGCCACCTCAACAAAAGGTCGCCGAAGATTGATCGCCAGATCAAAAATAAAACTTGCCAACATCAAAAGCCAAAAACCGGGTGAAAGCGGCAAAAACAACCCGACAAAACCGATAACAAATATCGCTAAAGATGTTAAGAGTGCTGAGAGCGATAACGACAACGACAAACCGTTAACAAACCATCGTGCAGGGCTGCTGAACCAACGCAACCGTAAACGTTCAACCGTCGTGGGTTCAACGATTTCTGTTGGAGAGAGGGGAATTTCCGGAACATCAATTCCTTGATGACTCAGTTGCGCACGAACTCGAAGCCAGACCAGTTGCGATAAATCTGATTGCGGTTGGGGCTGCGCATCGGCCTTGCAAACAACCACCAATGAGCTCGCCGCCTGGTTCAAACGGAAGGACCACATAGAAGAAGGAAATGCCTGGTTGAGGTCGCTTGAGAAGCGCCGCCAATCCATGTTGTCGCCACAAAAGATTCGATACCGCCAGCGATGCCTGGTGGCATGGATCAGATTCAGCGAAGCACCCATTGGAATCAGGCCGCCATCACGTTGTAGAGATTGCTGTCTTTGCAGTATGTCCACTGGAAACCATCTGGGTCATGCTCAGCAATCCAGGAGCTGAAATCGTCACGGCGACGACGAGCTGAAATCTTCTGATAGCTCACTCCAACGCGTTCTGAGAGTTCCGTCAACTTCAGAGGGAGGGAAGAACCGCGAGGTTGATTCAAAGGAACCACCTGATTCACAAGCGACTCAGCCGGCACATCAACCGCCGTGTCTGACTCTGCCGATGGGGACACTTCAGGTGACACTGAGCTTCTCGTGGGAAGCTCCTTGGCCTGGAAACCGAGTGCTCGAATGGCATTGGCCGCTGCGACCAAACATGATCCATTGTTGAGAAAAACTGCGGCAATGGGGCTGACTGGAAGGAAGGTACCAATCACCAATGCCGACAGGTTGGGGACACCAACGATGCCGATGTTCTGCTTGACCAAAGAGAACGTATGTCGTGCCAGGTCCTGAGCAACGATCAGATCCGAAACCCGGTCGTTGGTTAGAACGATATCTGCAGTTTCGCGTGCCAGGTCGCTTCCCGATGCAAAGGACACCGAAACATCGGCATAGGCGAGGGCTGCGGAATCGTTGATGCCGTCGCCGACAAACACGACCTTTTTTCCCTGAGCGGTGAAGTGCTGGACCAGCTCCGCTTTTTGATCGGGAAGGGCATCGGAGTGAACTTCCTCAGGCTTCAGTCCGATGTCTTTGGCAACAGCATGAGCAACAGGAGCAATGTCTCCGGTCAACATGTGCGCTTCGATGCCGCGGCGGTGCAACTCAGCAATCATGTCCGCAGTGTCCGGGCGAACTTGATCAAGGGCGTAGTGGATCGAGGCCAGTCGTCCATTCACTGAGAGATAGATGGGCGTTGCAACGCGAAGCTTGGGATCACTTTCAAATGAAGGAATCTCGACACGTTCTTCCTCGAGCAACTTGGAGTTGCCCAAGAGGACTGTCTGACCATTGACCTGGGCACAAACACCGCGTCCCACCCGGTAGTCCCAGCTTTCGCATTCGATCACAGACACTTCAGCCTCTTCCGCATAGTCACGGATGGCCTTGGCGATTGGATGATTCAGCCCCTGTTCAAGTGATGTTGAAAGTTGAAGACGTTCATGAACCTGTTTAGACGTCGGTGATGGAATTAGAGCACCGGAGTCGTCGAAAACAGAAACATGAACAATCGACGGATGGCCCTCGGTCAACGTTCCGGTTTTATCAAAAACAACCACATCAATTGTTTCAAGCTGCTCAAGAGCACGACCACTTCTGATCAACAATCCTTGGCTTCCTGCCCTCGTTAAAGCAGCCATGATGGCCGTTGGAACGGAAACCCTGAGACCCGTACCAAGATCAAACATCAGCAGTGATGCGGCCTGAGCGATATTTCCTGCACTCAGCAGCAGAGAGAGGCCTGCCAGAGCCAACGTCGGCATGACAAATCGATTCGCAACACTGGCTGCGAAATTTCCGACACGTGTATCGAAAACCGGAGCCTCTTCGATCATTTTAGTGATTTGACCCACACGGGTGTCATCGCCAACCGCGAATGTTTCGACAATGATATTTCCCTCAAGCACAATAAATCCAGCTAAGATTTCGTCGCCAGGGCCTGAATGTCGAGGGACAGATTCACCCGTAAGCTTAACAACATCTAGCGAAGCTTCTCCGGATTCGATGACACCATCAATGGGTATTTTGTCTCCAGGCAAGAAAACAACCCGATCTCCTGCCGTCAAATCAAAACTCGACACAATCACTTCACCGTCGTCGGTGAGCAGACGAACGTCGGATTGAAGACTTGAGACCAGATCCGTGTTGGACGAATGAGCGATTCGCTGCGTGGCATCACGAACAGCCTCACCACCTTCGATCATCGTGATCATCATCGCGGGCCCCAGGAGGAACCCTTCAAGGCTGTGGAGAAGAACAGCCAATGCATCAAGGAAATCAACATTGATTTTCCTTTCTTTTTTCAGGCCGTCCCAAGCCCTTTTGAAACTTAAGTGAGCCGAAACGATGATGAAACCACCAACGGCCAGAGGTGGTAGTGCGAGCGGTCCAGATAGCACTGCTAAAGCCAGAGAGCAGACTGGCAAAATGATGCGAGTAGGTACAAATTTCTCATCATCCTCATCCATAGATTGTGAGGATTCAATAGCCGTTGTTGGTGTTTCCACGAATGGAATCAGCGGTATATCACCACTATTCTGCGGGAGAGAATTCAACCACTGCAAAACATCAACCTTACGTCGGTTTGCAAACACAACAACAAAACAACAGGCCCAGCGATTGAAACGAACGGATTCAACTTCACTAAGAGTTTTCAGGTGCCTTTCGAAATTATCCGGATCACTTAATCCCGGAGAAACGCTGAATCGCAGCCGCTTTGTTGAAGCATGCATAATACGATCGATGAAGCGTGGAAGTCTTGGCGAACCTGCTTGGTCTTCTGGTCCACCAGATCCATCGATCACATCAAATCCGATCGTTTTGTCGACTTGGAAAGAAGCAGCCATAATGAAAATTTGGGTGAGTTAAAGAAGGATTATTCAACGGTGACGTCAGTAATCGTTGCTGCTTTCGACTTTTTAGGTGAACCATTTTTGGTTACTTCTTTCTCGACGACATCTTCAGAAGACGATTCAGTTTTTGCCTCTTCAACAAGATCTACGAAGGATTCTGCTGCTTCTGCGGCGCTCTTTGCAACACCTCGAGCTACTTTGCCAGCTGCACTGGCTGCGACAATTCCAACTTTGACTCCACTTTTTGCCATGCTTCGACCAGCCTGACCCATCGAATCCCCTAATTCCTGATTCCCCAATTTGCGGACAACTGGAGCCATCGCCATTAGCGCGGCTCCGGCACCAAAGGCGATAACCATCTCAAACTCGAACATGGGGCCTTAATCGTTCACGCAACTTTACTCTGATTTTTGTGATTTGATATGTTGATTTCCAAAAATGCACCAGCCTGCCGACAGCCGTGATCCGATTCCTCAGCAGCGATAGGTGTCGGACACTACATTCTTTGATCGACAAACTGATCCAGTCAAACGTCATCAACTCAAGGACGGCTTTGCTCGATGCCAGGGGAAATTTCGACGACCTGGCAACCCATTACAAAGAGTATGAATGGATACAATTTGATCATAATCAGACCCTTGAAGATCTTTGGAATGAATTAAGTCCCCATGCCAAAGAGTGGTGGGATCTCCTCGACATCAGCAAGAAGCAATCTCCAGAGCTTCCAGAATTACCAGGTCTTGAAGACATATCTCGACTAATTTTTATCTGCCAAAAACTCACGACAATCGATCAAGATGAAGATATGGTTGTTGT
This sequence comes from Synechococcus sp. KORDI-100, assembly GCF_000737535.1. Taxonomy (NCBI): domain Bacteria; kingdom Bacillati; phylum Cyanobacteriota; class Cyanophyceae; order Synechococcales; family Synechococcaceae; genus Synechococcus; species Synechococcus sp. KORDI-100. Next base: position 2,193,941 of record NZ_CP006269.1, read on the forward strand.
CTTACCGCATCCGAATCATGCCATCCAGCTACTTGGAATGGCGCAACAGGGTCCATTGTTGATCGAAAATCTTCTGGAACCGTTACTTAATTGGTGGGATAACACTAGAAAATCACTATCTGCAGTAGAAACTTTCCTCCGAATCAAGCTACCAACGTCTCAACAATTGAGACTGACACCACAATGGAGACAGAATTTTGAGACCCTTCAAGCACTCACGAATGATCGAAAAATACACCGTTTTTATTTGGTTCTTGATGGGGATCATCAAAACCAATCCAGCTTAAATCGACGTTTAAGCGTATGTGGCATGCACGCTGTTACTCCAAGCGCTTTAATTCTGAGCGATCTTGATATCGAGGTGATGGCTCAATTGAATGAGGAGTTAGATGCATCCATGATGACAACAACATCCATCGACAATCTAAACGAGATGACACTTAATCGTTTGGAGATTTCGACGAAAGCCAATTTCGTATTAAACGAATCTCAACAATCAATTTCAATTTTTCTTCCTGGAGTAAGCAAAAAAGATCTTGTGATCAAACAAATTGGGGAAGTAGTTTTTTTATTTTATCTTGGCCAAAAGCGCGCACTGCATCTAACTGATTCTTTAAAAACACAAACCTGCCAAAAAGGGCAAATGCATCTTGGCTGGCTCACACTCCGTTTCAATCAGTTGGAACAGAATGCTTAGATCCAGGTGGTCGCCAACCCAAGGCCCAGGCAAGCAGAAAAAAAGGTGTTCCCGGCAGAATCGGGAGAATCCAACCAAGAATGGCAAGAACAATCATTGATTGGGCCGTGATATGGCGAGCCCGACGATTGAATTGTTCTAGTCGTGTTGGTGGCAATTGAGGTCCAACAGCAATCGATTCAACGACAAAACAATCAATCCAATCTCTTAAATTAGCTGCATCTAATTCTTCAAACGGTCGATATGAGGTAATGACAACTCCGAATTGACCTGTCGTATATCTGAAAAGGTATTCTGGAAAACAATATTCAAAAGAAGCTTTTAAACACTGCTGCGTTTTTATAGAAAGTTTCGTACGAAACTTCAATCTCACACGCCCGGGCAAGACGTGCCGAATTTCAACCAATGGTCAAGATTTAGAGGACGTTGCTGGTTTGACAGCAGCTTTTGGCTCGGCGAGATCAGCCTTAGCCTCAGCGAGAATGTCGCCAAAGCTCTCTCCAATTTCACTCAAGCCAGATTTCATCCCGGAGAAAACACCTGAAAACTTGGAGCCGATCACAAGTCCCACCTTGAGACTTTGCTTTGTTAGACCACGTCCAGCGCCAGAGATGGTTTTGGTCACACCACTCTCTTTTCCTGCAACGGAAGCAGCGATCGGCGTCAGAGCGACCAGACCGGCACCGATGCCGAAAGCAATGAGGTACTCCAGCTCAAACATGGGAATTCAACATGATCTGTGAAATCTAGAGACCTTTTGAGCTTTTGTGAAGTGCCTGTGATAACAATGAGCCGATTCGCGCATCTCAGCACATCGATTGCCGACTCAACTGACCTGAGTCACCAACGAAAGAATGATCGACAGGACCGTCGAAGCAAACAAAAAGGCCGCGATGCAATGAATGATCACAACACGACGAATCGCAGAATCTTCAACGCTGCAGTCGGTCATTGAGTAAGTCAAGCCTATGGAGTAGGCCACGTAGAGAAAATCGCTAAAGCTAGGTTCTGAACCCTGAAAGACAAATGCCTGTTGGGCTTCGTTGGCTTCCAAAGCACGGGGATTTTGCTCAAAATAACTCTTTGCATAATAAATTGCGAAGCCGTTGTGTAATTGCAACCACGCAAGGAACAACGAGATAAATGTCAAGAAAATTTGAACATAATCCGGCAATATATTTTTCTTATCGTGCAGATCATTGATGCAGAAACAAAGCAGTCCCACACTCATAAAAACAAGAGCCACTGTGCGTAATGCGACATAGGATTCAACTGATTGCCAACGCGCAAAGACTTGACGTGTTTCATGCATGGAAAGTGTCCAAGTCTTGAGATAAAGCGTCAACAGATCCCAGACCAATGCCATCGTGATGGAAATCGTGAAGGCCTCTTTCAAAGTCACCAACTGAATCAAGATCAACGTGCTGACAATTCCGACAAGCGAGGAACGGATCAAACGAAATCGATCGGAAAGAAAGCGGGGATGCATCGTTTAAGCTAGAGGGTCTGCAACCAATTTTGAATTAGCTGAAATCCGTTCATGTAACTTAGGTATAAAGACAGACTTCACCAACATTGAAATAATGACCGCGCCGCACACAGAATTTGCCATGAGTTGATAGGCTTGTAGAGGCGCTAATTCTATTAAATTGATCTGAAACATTTCTTCCAACAGTACTGGAGCTTGCACAACCAAAGCCATTGAAACAGCGCCCTTAGGACTCCAAGAGGACAAAACTCTTTTCTCATCAGTAGCGATCGTTTCGCTACGGAGAAAAAGCCGAACGCAAACCGGTCGAATGGCGATGACTCCAAGCCAGACATAAATAGCAACAGGGAAATCAATCAAGAACGATTTAGCATCTAAACCAAGACCTATGGCAAAAAAGAGGATCGCTTCACAAGCAATATTCAAAGATTCCAACTCCTCACTCAGAAACTCGATTTCATCTTCAGTTGATGAACTTCTGTACGACAGAGACGTCACAATCCCCATGACGAGCGCACAGAGATATCCCCCGTGACGCAAAGACAAGTCTGAAAATGCATAACCAAGTATCGTAAAACCAAATGCCACAAGAACCAGTTGAGGCTTTGAAGTTACAAAATGTCGAATGACAAGATTCAACAAATAGCCAAGGATCATTCCGCAAACAACGCCTAGAAGAATGCCCTTGAAAATATCTTGTAATAACACAAGTGAATTCGTTGTTGTATATTCAGGATTAATTTGAAGCCACAAAAGCACAAGGATCTCCGCTACAGCAACTGAAATTGCAGCTGAAATAGCTGTTTCAACTTTGAAAACATTGGTCAGCACAGTTTGAAACTTTTTTACTTTTCTTGCAACGAAAGAAAATGAATTCCAATCACTAACAGACAATGAATAGATAATGACGACTGTAATTAGTGTAAGAACTCCATTCTCGACACCCTCCGCATAACCGAACCTCTGAAATAGTCCCAAGCCGAATCTGACATATACCAACCAGAACAACATGCTAAACGCTGTACCAAAAAGTGCTAACTGCATTGAACTAAACAACAAATTACTTCTCTTTAGGAGCAAGCGGTCTGATGTTAGACCACTAAAAAAGAGCAGCACACACAATGCGATGACGTGAACCTGCTCAAGGGGGATTGTCTCGAATGTGAAATTTTCTATATTGATGAATAATCCAAGAAAAAATAGAAATATTGAGCCGGGGATACTTAATTTTATTCCAAATTTATCGCAAAATATGCTAACGATTAGAAGCAGGGCAAACGCGACAAGTGTGGTCTGAAATGAAATCTCCAGAGAAGGAATATCTCTTGAAGAATTTTCTAAGACATCAGGAATATTGTTTTCAGATGCGAAAAAATACAACGAAGTCGTACTGAACACTGAATAACCAGATCGTTGATTAATTCTGTCTAAGACAACAGAATTCCAATACCGCAGGTGAGGAAATGCTGACATTTTCCCAGGTGTCCAATGCTGATTATTATTGAAATAAATAGTTAAAGCGAATGCATTTATGGGATTGACATCCGGTTCCACTTATATCGATTCAGGAGGGCAGAAAATCTCACCTGAGGACATCGTTGTCGAATTAAAGGTCGGGTTGCAGAGATTCCTTGATGGACGATCGGCTCATCCTCACGCAACCGAAGCACGCCGCCACCAACTCGCCGGCGGACAACACCCCCAGGTTGCTGTTCTGGCCTGCTCCGATTCCCGGGTTCCTGTCGAGGTGATTTTTGATGCTGGTTTCGGGGACTTGTTTGTGATCCGCAATGCAGGAAACACGAACACCTTCGGATCCGCAGGCTCGATTGAATATGCCGTTGCAGACCTGGGCATCCGAGTTCTCCTTGTGATGAGCCATCAGGGCTGTGGTGCCGTGAAAGCCGCCTACCTCACAGGCCAGAGCTTTTCCCCGTCGCTCAGCGAATTGGTGTCCGACATCAAATCAGGATTGAACAACCACGGTTTCAGAACTGACGATCTCAACACCTACGAACAAGCCTGCATCGCTCATTCGAGGATCACTGCAGAGGCACTCGTTCAAAGCAGCGAGATCATCCGTGATGCCGTCAGCAGGAAAGCACTGATTGTTCAACCCGCTTTTCTGCATATCGATCCACTCTCCATCACATGGCTTGATCCGCTTTACGGCGACGCTTGAGCGGAAGGGAGCACAGACTCCGGAGCAATCCACATCGCATCTCCGTACGAGAAAAAGCGATAGTTCCGATCAATGGCCTCCTGATAAAGCTTCAGCAGTGTCTGACGTCCAATCAGAGCACTGACAAGCAACAGCAATGAACTCCTAGGTAGGTGGAAATTGGTGATCAGCCCCTGAATCACGCGAAATCGGTAGCCCGGTTTGATCACCAGATTCACGGGACCACAAAAGCTGCCCAACACACCTCCATGGGCCTGAGCCGCGCCCTCGAGAGCCCGCACGCTGGTGGTGCCAACAGCAATCACTCGCCCCGTGCAGGCGCGAATCGCCTCAATCACATCTGCACTGACCTCCACCCATTCGCTATGAAGCGCAAGGTTGCTGAGATCCTCACGTTCCAGCGGCCGGAAGGTCCCGAGCCCCACATGCAGCGTGATCCGCGCCAGTTGGATCCCCTTGCGCTGCAGTGCCGCCAGCAGCTCATCACTGAAATGCAGTCCTGCCGTGGGTGCTGCCACGGCGCCAGGACGTTCGGCGTAGCGGGTTTGATAGCGATCAGCATCCGCTGGATCGTGCCGATCGATGTAGGGCGGTAAGGGGACTTCACCGTATTGATTCAGCAAGGTCTCGATCGTTGCAGCATCGCGACAGTCACTCGGGAACTGAACCAACCGCCCGCCGCTGGCAGGATCCACTGCCATCACAGTCAGATCAATCGATGTTCCGTCGATGGTGAGCACATCACCAGGTCGCATCCGTTTGGCCGGTCGAGCCAGACACAACCACTGGCCGTTTTCACGGGGCTCGAGAACGAGCAGCTCGGACCGACCGCCACCAGCGCGGCGCACTTGAAGGCGCGCCTTCAACACTCGTGTGTCGTTGACCACAAGCAGATCGCCCGCCTGAAGTTCCTCCAGAAGATCCCAGACCCGACCATGGCGGGCAGCCGACGTTGTTGCTCCGACTGCTGGAACCATCAACAAGCCAGCGTCATGGCGCGGCTCCATCGGAGCCTGGGCGATGAAGGCTGCTGGCAGTGCGTAGTCGTAACTGCTGAGCAGCAGATCCCTGGAATCGGGCACCAGGGTTCAGAGAGCCAGACTCTCTGGTCGGAGTTCTATGAGCTCGGCCAGATCCTTGAGGAAGGCTGCGCCATCAGCGCCATAAATCACTCGATGGTCTGCGGTGAGATTGACCTGCATCTGTCGCTTCACGGCAATCGATCCATCCGCTCCTGCCACAACGGTGGAACGTGAAGCCGCAACGGCAAGAATGGCTCCCGTGCCTGGCGGAAGAATCGCATCAAAGCGATCAACCCCGAACATGCCGAGGTTGGAGAGGGTGAAGGTGCCTGTGCTGTATTCCTCTGGCTGCAGCTGTTTGCTGCGGGATCGCTTGACCAGATCCTTCCACTGGCGTGACATCTCATAGAGATCCGTGCGATCGGCTTGACGCAGCACCGGTGTAATCAGACCGCCATCCTCCATAGCGACAGCAACCGCCACATTCACCTCTGCGGGGTAGGCCATCCCAGCTGGCGTTGTGGCGGCGTTCACCTGGGGATGACGGGCCAGAGTGACGGCCACTGCCTTGGCCAGCAGAGCCGTCATCGTGACGCCCTTCGGCTTCACCTGTTTGTAAAAGCGATCGAGCTTGTCGGTGGTGATCGTGTATCCGACCCTGAAACAGGGCACCGCCAGACTGGCTTCCATGTTCCGGTTCACCGCTCCCTGGAGGGTGTTGAACGCAACGGTCTCGCCCGGACGCCCAAAGCTGTTGCCAGCCGGTGCAGCCGCGGCCGCAGGCGCTGCTGCGCCCTGGCCGTTGGCTGCCGGTGCTGAACCCTCTGCCACCCGAGGCACGGAGATCGGCTGACCGCTGGCCCGCTCCACGTCGTCCGCCTGAATGCGGCCATGGGGTCCGCTGCCGCGAACGGTGGCCAGATCCACACCCATCTGGGAGGCGAGCTTCCTGGCGCGGGGGCTGGCCACGATGCGGCCGTCGTTCACCACAGGAGCCGCCGGGGCTGGTGCCGGTGGGGCAGGCGCGGGTGCCGGAGTGGCTGCCGGTGCTGCCACCACAGGAGCCGGAGCTGCCGGAGCAGCTGGCGCTGGCTGTGCCTCAACTGCGGCGGAAACCGGTGCGGAGGAGGTCGGTGCTTTGGCCTTGGCCTCAGCGATCTCCGCTTCTGTTTCAACAATCAGGCCGATGGTTTCGCCGACAGGCGCCGTGCTGCCCGCAGGCATGAGGACAGCGGCCAGAAAACCATCCTGGAACGACTCCACGTCCATATCAGCCTTATCGGACTCAACAACCAACACCGATTCACCACGTCCGACCTTGTCGCCCGGTTGCTTCAGCCACTCGACGATCTTTCCCTCCGTCATCGTCGAGCTGAGGGCTGGCATGAAGATGTCGAAGGTCGCCAAAACCGTCTCCGGGTGGGCAGATCAGGGGAGTGTACGAGCCGGCTGATGCCAGTGAACGCTCAGGATCAGGCGCCTTCAACCGATTGCACGACGCCGTCCCGCACCACGATGGCAACCTGCATCTTCTCGACCAGGTTGTCGCCGACCTTGAGCTCACAGGTGCTCTCCAGCTGGCCCTGCTCAACGATCTGATCCATCTCAAGCTCGCGAACCTGGGACTGCTGCTGCAGGTAGGTGCGTTTTTGCTCCTCAAGCTCGGCGCGCTTGGCGGCCACCTGCTGCTGAATCTGAGCCACCTGGTCCTGAACCCTGGGATCGAGGGGATTGGCACTCTGACGGCGGACTTCATCCACCACCTGCTGGCCCTCCTGCTCCAGCTGGGACAGCTGCTGATCGAGCCCGGCAATGCTGTTGCTGATCTCTCGTTCGGCTTCCTCCTTCCAGGTGGGTGTCACCACGGCGCGGACGGTGATTGGACGCTTAATCGTCAGGGTGGTGCCGTCGGACATGTGATTAAAGGAATTGCCGCAAGCGTCTCAGCCGCGGGCGCAGAGGTCAATCACGGTTTCCTCTCCCATAGAGGATTTCGATCAGGCGGGAGTCCCGGGATGTGATCCGATCACGGCGTTGCTTGAGGGTCTGGGTCAGCAGTCCGTTCTCGATGCTGAAGGGAGCCACCAGCACAACACCTGCCAACCGTTCATCACCCCGGGCTCCTCTGCGATGCTTCAGCAGTTGATTGCATTCCCGCATCAGCAGTTTGAGAAGCACTGGATCGCCGGGGAATCCCCCGAGATCATTGGCAACCGAAAGGTTGTTCTCCTGCGCCCAGGGCCTGATCATCTCCGGCCTCGGGACCAGCAGCGCTCCGAGTTGGCGCTCATCCTGTCCAACCAGCATCACCTGCTCGATCAACGGGCTGGCGACAAGCGCTTCCTCCAGCGGCCCAGGCTCAATGTTCTCGCCACTGCTCAGAACGATGGTGTCCTTGGCACGACCGGTCAGGGCCAGTGAGCCATCCGGGAGAAGCATGCCCAGGTCCCCTGTGTCGAACCAGCCATCCGCATCGAGCACCTTGGCCGTGGCCTCCGGCTTGCCCAGGTATCCCTTCATCACCTGAGGGCCCCTCACCAACACACGCCCGCGCTGACGGAATCCCAGCGCCTCCCCCGATTCAGGCTCAACGATGCGGAACTCCGTCTCGGGCATCGGCAAACCGGAACTGCCGCGGATGTTGCGCCACGGCCGGCGGCAACTCACCACAGGGCTTGTTTCCGTCAGGCCATATCCCACAAGAAGTTCAATCCCCACCGCTTCAAAGAAGGCGTCGATGTGGGGCGCAATGGCCCCGCCACCACTGATCGGATAGCGCAACTGGCCTCCGCTCAACTGGCGGCGCAGCTTTGGCCAGATCAGAGAGGAGGCGAGAGCGTGCAGAGGCCAGCGCAGCCCTGCAGTCAGCGCGCTCAGCAGACGGTCTGCAGCGGAGGCGGGCTCGAGCATCAGGTTCCAGGCCTGACGCTTGGCGAGGCAGTGAGCGGCACTGTTGGCCAGGGCCGCCCTCAGGAGGCGCTGTCGCGAGGGCGGGAAGGTCTTCAGGACATCCTCAAAACCCGCCTGAACTGCCTCCCAAAGCCTTGGGACGGTTGCCATGGCAATCGGACGAACGCGCGGCAGGTCCTTCTTGAGCTGTTTGATCGTGGTGTAGGTCTGCGAGCAGGCGCAGGACAGGAAGTAATAGCTGGCGCTTCGCTCATAGGCGTGCCAGATCGGCAACACGCTCAGCACGGGAGACCCGGGCTCCGGGAACGCCACAGAGGCCAGGGAGCGCATCTGGTGCAACAGGTTGCCGTGAGTGAGCGGAACCCCTTTGGGCTGGCCAGTGGTCCCGGATGTGTACAGAACGGTGGCAACGGCCTCCGCATCACCCTGCGGCTCCAGCTCTGCGCTTCCCTGCGCTGAACGCAGCAGGTCGTCCCAACTCAGAAGGTCGTCCACAGGGTCACCTTCCAGCTGCAGGACGAATCGGAGTCGACCGAGCTGTTCTGGATCGAGCTGCAGACGACGCCAGAGATCGGCGTTCTGCACGATCAGAGCTGTGGCACCGCAGTCTTCGAGGATGTAGCGCAGCTCGTCCACCGGCGCGGACGCCCCGCGCACCGCATCGGCTGCGCCGGCTCGCATCAGCCCCTGATCCGCCACCAGCCAGCGGGGACTGTTTTCAGCGAAGAGGGCGACGACATCGCCCGGCTCGATCCCTTGGTTTCGAAACCCAACCGCCGCCTCAGAAATCCTCTGTGCCAGTTCGCCGAAGCTGAAACATTCCGGATGGGCGGCATGGGGAGCATCCACAGCCATGAGCTTGCCGTGGTGGTCTGCCAGCCAGGGCCAGACCGCATCAATCCGAGTCAACCCATCGACATGGCTGTGACCTAGAAGCCCAAGCTGCTCGCGCTCGGTCGCGGTCCAGCCGACCTTGGCAACTCCTGCAGGTTGCACACTCATCAGCGGATCCTTGAGCTCTCAGTCAGGCCTATCACGATCCAGGCGACCCCTGCCAGACAAGACGAAATTGATCGGCGAGGGCATCGCGGATCAAGGGCTGCACCTGATCTGTTGTTAATCCAGGGATCCAATCCGACAAACGCCCCACCTCTCGTCCCTCCAGCCCGCAGGCCGTGATCGCGTTGAACCCGCTGAGATCACAGTCCACATTCAGGGACAACCCATGCAGAGTGATCCAGCGACGACAACCGATTCCAATCGCACCGACCTTGCGGCCGTCCAGCCACAGGCCGGTCAATCCCTCCTGGCGTTCACCCCGCAGACCCAGTTCTGCCAGCACATCGATCAGCACCTGCTCAAGCCCGCGCAGGTGGACATGCAGATCGGGCGTGCGGCGCTGCAGATCCAACACGGGATAGACCACGATCTGACCAGGCAGATGGTGGGTCACCTCCCCGCCTCGATCGATGTGGTGCAGCGGATGCGGAGGCCGCGCTACATCGAAATGCAGGTGCTCCAGACTGGCCCCTCGACCGAGGGTGTAGCAGGGGCGGTGCTGCAGGATCCAGACCGCCTCCGGTGCCGTGGGATCAGCCAACAGACGCTCCTGCCAGCGATGTTGGTCCTCCCAGGCGATGTCATAGGGCACCGGATCCGGCGGCTCGAAACAAAAAGCGCCGTCTGGGTGTGCCGATGCGCCGACCGGATCTAGCTTGCTGTTAACAACCGGCAAGGAGCAAGGCATGAAGTTGCTGATCCATGGTCGCAACCTTGAGATCACGCCGGCCCTCAGGACGTACACCCAGACCAAGCTGGAGCGGGCCGTGCATCATTTCGGCGATGTGGTGCGAGAGGCGGATGTCCACCTGTCCGTGGCCAGGAACCCGCGGGTACCGCAGCAGACGGCTGAGGTCACGGTGTTCGCCAACGGGACCGTGATCCGGGCCCAGGAACGCAGTGAGAATCTTTACGCCAGCATCGATCTGGCCGCTGGAAAGCTCTGCCGTCAGCTGCGTCGTTGGAAGGATCGTCACAGTGATCACCACCACAGCCATGGCCATCGGGCCAGCATCACGCCGGGGACCGAGGCCGTCAGTGCCGAGAGCCAGGTGGACGAATCACTGCTCGAGGGCCGGGAGGCAGAACTGCCCAACCCAGGGGTTCGTCGCAAGTACTTCTCAATGCCCCCGATGAGCCTCGACGAGGCGCGCCGGCAGCTGGATCTGATCGATCACGACTTCTACCTGTTCAGGGAACGCGACAGCAATGAGCTTCAGGTGATTTATCACCGCAATCACGGCGGATACGGTGTGATCCAGGCCAGGGCCTGAGGATTCCAGACAGCAATGGCCGAGTCGACCACGGAGCTGCCGGATCTGCCTCCGTTGATGGATCAGGCCATTCTCGACCCTCTGCTCACGCAAGAGGAGCTGTTCACCGCCTGTGATGCCGGCCGGCAGGAGAACGTGCGCGCCATCTGCACCACCCTGCGTCTGCTGGAACCCGTGCGGGAAAGGCTTGGAAAAACCGGAGGACCACGCCTGGTGGCGGTGGTTGGCTTCCCTTTCGGCTCATTGCCAGGCGAGCTCAAGCAGATGGAAGCGGAATGGGCTGCGGCACGGGGGGCTGAAGAGCTAGACATGGTTCCCGATTTCACGGCCCTGATCAATCAAAACTCCGGTGCCTTCGCTGAAGAAATCGCTGGTATTTGCGAACTGGGACTCCCGGTACGGGTGGTGCTGGATATGGTCCGGCTCAGCGAAGACCTGATCACGCTGGCGGTGGACGCAGCGATCGATGCCGGTGTCGCCGGTCTGCAAACCAGTAACGGCTTCGGGCCTGCCACCAGCACAACCCAGGTGCAACAGCTGCTTGGCCTCGCTCGTGGCCGCTGTGCCGTCAAAGCTGCCGGCGGCATCCATACGCCGGGCCTGGCGATCGACCTGGTGGAAGCCGGAGCCTCCCTGCTCGGGACGAGCAGCGCCCCGCAGCTGCTTCAGGCGTTGAGACGACCTGCCGGTTAAGTGGGCGAACGACGTCTGGAAGGCCTGGTCCTGAAGGTGGGTCCGCTGGGAGACCATGACCGCCTGCTCACCTTGCTGAGCGATGTCGAGGGCATCACCCGGCTGGCGGTTCCTGGAGCACGTCGTCCCAAAAGCAGTCTCGCGGCCGCAGCACCGCTCACCCTGCTGGAGCTGCAGGTGGGCGGACGCAGTGGCCTGGCACGCGTGCGGCAACTGCGAATCCAGCGAAGCTTCTCAAGATTGGGACTCCGCCTGGAGACATTGGCCGCATCGCAGGGTCTCAGCGATCTCTGCCTGCGACTCACGGCCGATAACGATCCGATCCCAGGATTGTTCAGCACCGTGATCCTGCACCTGGAGCGATTGGAATCAAGCGAGCTCAGCCGGGATGAGGTGCTGGCATCAACGGTTCAGGCCTGCGTCCACCTGCTCACCCTGGGGGGTTACAGCCTGCCGCTGCAGAGCTGCTGTCTCACGGGAGCTCCGCTACAGCCACCTCTCGGGCAATGGCAATGGCGCTGCAGCCTGCTGCCGGAGGATGGGTTCGCCATCGGCTCTCAGCCGCAGGCGAGGCTGACGCTCAATCCCTCTGAGCTCGCCCTGCTGCAGCGACTGATCCGAGCCGATCTTCCACGCCGACGGAACGGCGATCTGATGGGGCCTCGAGGCGTCTGGCTGCGGCTGCTGACGGTCATCGAAATCTGGATCCAGACCCATCTGCAATGCAGAAACCGTGCCCTGACGATGTTGAAGGACAGTTTGCTCTCGCCAGACATGGGCGATCATGACGGCGACGAGGAAGGATCTTGAGCGCCACGGACTCCAGCCTTCCATCGGACGGGGGTCGCGGACTGCGATCCGTGATTCGTCTCGATGGCTTCAGAAAGCTTTGGATCGGCCAGATCTTCTCGCAACTGGCCGACAAGTTCTACATCGTTCTGATGGTGTTCTTGATCGCCCAGTACTGGGTGAGCAGCGATCCGCAAAGCCATGGCGCCCTGGCGGAGATCGCCTCTGCGATTCGAATGGATATCGAGACAAGAGCTGAGCGCATCACCCTGCTGGCCACGGGCATCTACGTGGCCAACACGCTCCCGGCCATCCTTCTGGGAATGCTGGCTGGGGTCTGGGCAGACCGGTGGCCGAAACGGCGGGTGATGGTGATCTCCAACGCCATCCGGGCGCTGCTTGTGCTGTTCGCCCCGTTCTGCCTGATGCCGGGACCCCTTTTCCTCGGCCTCAGCTGGGGGTACTGGGCCCTGTTGCTGATGACCTTTCTGGAGTCGGTGCTCACCCAGTTTTTTGCGCCGGCTGAACAAGCCGCGATCCCTCTGCTGGTGCCGAGCAACCAATTGCTGGCCGCGAACTCCCTATATCAGGCCACGAGCATGGCCGCCACGATCATCGGCTTCGCACTCGGCCAACCGATCCTGAGATTGCTCAATCAGACCTTCCTCAAGATCGGCTTGTCCGGCGGTGAATTTCTGCTGCTGCCGTTCTGTTACGGCATGGCGGCTTTCAGCCTCAGCGCGATCCGACTGAACGAAACAACCCAGACGCAGCGCAGCATCGGACTCGGACGAGAGCTTCGTGAAGGCCTGCAGGTTCTCGTCAAGCGGGCCACGGTGCGCAGGGCCATGCGCAACCTTGTGCTGCTCTACAGCCTGTTGGCTGCGATGTATGTGCTGGCCATCAGCCTGGCGGGATCGATCGGCAGCCTGGGACCGACAGGGTTTGGAACCCTGCTGGCCATGAGCGGGCTCGGCATGGCGATCGGCGCGGTCCTCACAGCACAGCTGGGGCATCAGATCAGCCGGCACCATCTCGGTGCCAGCGGTCTGGCGGCCATCACGGTGTGCCTGGCCCTGCTGGGCCAGCTTCAGGGACGGCTGCTGGTGACTTTGATGCTCTGCACGGTGCTCGGCATTGGCGCGGCCCTCGTGGCCATCCCGGCTCAGACCACCATCCAGGAGGACACACCTGAAACCGAACGAGGCCGCGTCTTCGGCCTTCAGAACAATCTGATCAACATCGCCCTCAGCCTGCCGCTGGTGCTGGCCGGAACTCTGGTGAGCAGCATCGGGCTGGAACCCGTTCTGATACTGCTGGCGGCCCTGGCCGGTCTTGCGGCTTTGCTGGAGAGACCCTGGAAGCGCTGCTAACTTTCCTGTTCCCCAGGAGGAGGGCCGTCGAGGTTGGCGCAAATCGCCTGGCTGGGTAAGAAGACCCCGTTCTGCGGGAATGTTTCCTACGGGTTGACCACGACAGAGGCTCTCCGGGTTCGCGGTCATCAAACCCACTTCATCCATTTCGATAACCCCCGGAATCCAGAAGAATCCACAACCTCGCTTCTGGCGAACGATCCGGATGTCAGCCTGCCGTACCTGGTGAAATCCCAGGTGTACACGATTCCCTCTCCAGGAGCCCAGCGGGAGTTGAGGGACTTTCTCGAGAAGCTGAGGCCTGATCTGGTTCACGCCAGCCTGACGCTCTCGCCGCTGGATTTCCGTTTACCGGATCTCTGTCAGCAGCTGGGGGTTCCTCTGGTTGCAACCTTCCACCCGCCCTTCGATTCCAGCCTCCGCAATCTCACGGCAGGCACACAGCAACTCACCTATCAGCTCTACGCGCCGGCTCTGGCCCGCTACGACCGGGTGATCGTGTTCTCGAGGCTGCAGGCGGAGGTTCTCGAACGTTTGGGTGTTCCAGCAGATCGGCTGACGGTGATTCCCAACGGCGTTGATCCCGAGCGCTGGAAACCGGCCAGCTCCGGCCTCGGTTCATTCATGCAGCAACGGGTTCGCAAGCGTCTGGGCAAGGAGCGGATCTTCCTGTACATGGGCCGCCTGGCCACCGAAAAGAATGTCGAGGCGCTTCTGCGGGCCTGGCGGCTGGTCTCGCCGGATGGTTGCAAGCTGGTGATCGTGGGGGATGGCCCGCTGCGCAGCACTCTCCAGAACACCTACGACGATCCCAACATGCTCTGGTGGGGATACGAGGACGACCTTGAGGCGAGGGTTGCCCTGCTGCAATGTGCCGAGGTCTTCCTGCTCCCCAGCCTCGTTGAAGGCCTGTCCCTGGCGCTGCTGGAAGCCATGGCCTGCGGCACTGCCTGTGTCGCAACGGATGCCGGCGCTGACGGGGAGGTGCTCGACCAAGGTGCCGGCATCGTGATGAGCACCCAGGGGGTCACCACCCAGCTGCGCACGCTGCTGCCGGTCCTAAGAGACCAGCCTGTCCTGACCGGGGAACTTGGCCGTCAGGCCAGGCTGCGAATCCTCGAGCGATACACGCTCGGCAGCAATCTTGATGCCATCGAGGCGTTGTACAGCAGCCTGATTCCTGCTGCACCGCTTGCCGCCTGAAGACGGCCGCCTGAAGGCAGATCGTGGTCAACGGGGCAGGGGAGCGAAGCAACTCATGCCAGTTCCTGGCTGCGTTCTGCCGCCGCGACGACCGCCTCGATGAGCGCGGATCGCAGTCCTGACTCTTCCAAGACGCGCAACCCAGCGATGGTGGTGCCACCGGGGGAGCTCACCATGTCCTTGAGCTCGGCAGGATGCAGGTCCCGGTCCTGGAGCAAGGCTGCGGTGCCGGCCAGGGTGCGATGGCTGAGACGGTGGGCCAGCGCCCTCGGCAGGCCAGCGGCAACAGCTCCATCGGCCATGGCTTCCGCCACCACAGCGATGAAGGCAGGGCCTGAGGACGTCAACGCCAGGAAGGCATCAAGTTTCGCCTCGGGCAACTCGAGCACTTCACCAACGCTGCGGAACAGATCCAGGACCATGGTTTGCTGAGCGGCCTCGACGCCCGTCCCCCAGGCCAGAGCCGTCAGACCAGCACCTACCAGGGCAGGCGTGTTGGGCACAGCCCGCACACAGCGATGGCTCGGAAACAGGCGTTGGAGGCGCTGCAGCGACACACCAGCCAGCACGGATATGAGCAGAGGGTCTCCCGACACCTCCGGCGGTGCAGCGGCAGCGACAGCCTCCAGCTGCTGGGGTTTCACAGCAAGAAGCTGGAGGGGGGCCTGCCACACCTGCCCAGCCTGCTCGGAGGCCGCCAGGTGCAGGTGTATTCCCTCCGGCAATTCAGATCGGAGGGTCGCAACCCTCGCTTCGCTGCTCACCACAGCGATCAGGTCTGCAGGACTGAGATCGCCCCGCTCAAGGAGCGGCTGTACCAGTGCCTGAGCCATCCGACCCAGGCCGATCACCCCAACGGCAGTCGTCACAACAGACAGCTCTCAGCCCCTCAAAGGGCTGCGGCGCCCCATGCAGGAGAAGGGGCGGAGAGGGATTCCGATTCGCTTGTTTCCGTCTCACGGCTGACCACCGTCGGACTTGAGGCCTCTTCGTGGGAGGCGTTGGTGACCGTGACGCAGCTCGGTGCGAACAGGAAAATGCTTTCGCCGACGCGCTCCTGGTGGCCGTCGATGGCGAAGGTGCCGCCGGCTACAAAGTCAACAGCTCGCT
Source organism: Synechococcus sp. KORDI-100 (assembly GCF_000737535.1). Classification (NCBI taxonomy): domain Bacteria; kingdom Bacillati; phylum Cyanobacteriota; class Cyanophyceae; order Synechococcales; family Synechococcaceae; genus Synechococcus; species Synechococcus sp. KORDI-100. Next base: position 2,209,742 of record NZ_CP006269.1, read on the forward strand.
GGGCCTGATCCGGCTCCATCATCGTGAGGTTGAGGATCACGGTTTTGCGCTCTCTAAGGGCCTGGATCGCTCGCGGCATCTCATCAAAGCTGCGAGGCTCCATGAGATTGACCTCTGCCGACGCGGTGCTGATGCCCGGCATGCCGATCACATTCGATCCAGGCAGGCTGTCGCCGAGATCAAAGGGATTGCTGTCTCCAATCGTTGCCAGTGCGCCCCCGTCAGCGTGGGTGGCTCGCTGATCGTCCTCAGCCTGATCATCGTCGTAAGCGAGATCATCAAGCTCACCGTCGAGGTAATCATCTCCGGCGACGACGGCACGTAGACGGGAAATCAGCGACACCTTGGATTCCTCTCGGCCTGAGACAGGTAGGGCCATATCCCTAAATAGCGTTCACATCAGCCGCGAGCAAGTCACTGTCACCCGTCCTTCACCGGTTGACGAGGACCAAAAAGAGCGGATCCGAGCCGCAGCCAGGTACTGCCCGATGCCACTGCCTCATGCCAGTCGCCACTCATTCCCATGGAGCGTTCCGGCAGCTCAAGGCGATCCGCAAGCGCTGAGCACTCCTCAAACAACATTCGCCGCTCCTGGGAGGTCAATCCCTGTGGAGCCATGGTCATCAGTCCGCGGATGCGCAGAGCCGGAAGCGAGCAGAGCTGGGGCCAAGCTTCCAGCAACGCGTCGGACGACCACCCCCCCTTGTTCGGATCAGGACGCAACTTCACCTGTAAGAAAACCTCAGGGCTTCGGCCTTCCTCGGATGCGATCCGGGCGGTCCGCTCAGTGAGGCTCCAGGAATCCAGGGAATGAATCACTGAAAAGGCGCGGACCACGGCGCGAACCTTGTTGCTCTGCAGGCGCCCGATGAAGTGCCACTGCAGCGAGAGGTCGTTGAGCTCGGCCTGTTTCAGCTGCGCTTCTTGCAGCCGACTCTCTCCAAAGGCTCGCTGGCCCAGGGTTGCGATCTCCCTGATCGCTGCCGCTGGATGCCCCTTGCTCACCGCCAGCAAGCGAGCTCCGTCCGGCAACTGAGCCCTCAGGTCTCGCCAGCGATCAGCGGAGTGTGAGGGCACAGCGGTCAGATGAATGTCTGATCGAAGAGCTGCCGCCAGTTCTCAACCTCCGCGGGCGCCTCGCGGCGACAGCGGTTGAGATGCACTTCAGCGTGGTGGCGGGCGTCCTGGTACGGAATCACCTCGAACTGGGCACCCCTGGGCTGCAAGGTCACCAGAAAGAACATGCGCTGGGCATAAAGCGTGGCGTAGACGTCTCGCCCCTCTCCCGCAGGAGCAACCCTGTACAACATCCCGAATGTGGGGTGATTGAGATAGCGCTCAGCACTCATCCAGCGGCTCACACCTACAGCTCACCGTACTTTCCGCGCACTCCAAGCAACAGCAGCAGAGTGATCGCTGCCATCAAATTCAACCAGCGGGACGGCGGATGGCGTTGCAGGCGGAACACGTCAGGCCCCATCACCCGGCCACCGCGGGCGACCAGCGCCTCGGCTCCCTGCTCGGCTCTCAGCAGAATGTTGGCCAGCAAGCGCTCACCGACAGCGAGCACAAGGCCGAAGGCAGCCTTGAATCCGAGCCGCCTGAGACTTACGGCGCGACTGATGAGTGAGCGCAGCAGGTTCTGCAGCTCCTCCTGAACCAGGGGCAGGAACCGCAAGGCCAGAAGCAGCTGAAATCCCAGACGATCCATCGGCAGACCGAGCCGCTGGAGCGGTGACAGGCACCAGCTCAGCGCCCAGACCAGATCCTCCGGCGTGGTGGTGATCAGCACGAGGTTGACACTGTGAATCACCGTGAAGATGAGCGTCGACGTGCGCAAACCGAGCAGAGCCGAGGCACGGTCGATCACCAGGGGGCCAAGGGCAAAGGAGCCGAGTTGCCAGGGGCCCAGGCGCACCAGATCCCAGGCCGGACCATCCGCTGCTGCTCCCGGCAGCTCATCGGCCGGCCGCAGACCCAGAGCGGCAGGGGGATCCACCGTGGGGAGCAGCATGGACAGGATGCCGACGGCCGCTGCCAGCAGCGTCAGAACCACCAGGGAACGCCACCACAGACGAAAAGGCAAACCACTGCCCAGAGTCAGCAGCAGAAGCGCCAGCACCAGACCCAACCGCCAGATGGGCCCTGCCAGCACCGGCGTCAGCAGGAACAGAAGCGACCAGGCGAGCTTCAGACGAGGGTCCAGTCGACGCATCCAACCGCTGGAGCCGTCGACGTATTGCCCCATGGGGATCTGACGGAGCCAATCCATGGATCAGCCCTGACGCTTCTGCTGACGCGCGAGGTCCCGCTCGGCATCCCGCTGCTGCTTGCCACGCCAGAACAGCTTCACAGGGGTGCCATCGAAACCAAGCCCCTCACGGATCTGCCGTTCGACATAACGGCGATAGGTTTCACCGAACAGCTTCGGTTCGTTCACAAACAGGGTGAAGCTGGGAGGTCGGCTGGCCACCTGGGTGCCGTAGTACAGCCGCCCCTGGCGGCCACCGCGCGTGGTGGGCGGACTGCGCCAGCTTAAGGCTTCCTTGAGCACCTCATTGACGACGGAGGTGCTGACCCGACGGCGATGCTGCTCGACCGCCAGAGCGGCAATGGCAAAGATGCTGTCGACGCGCTGCCCCGTCAGCGCAGACGTGAACAGCATCGGTGCCCAATCCAGGAAATACAGCTTGGCCCGCAGCTCCTTTTCCATGGCGGACATGGTGTGGCTGTCCTTTTCGACGGCATCCCACTTGTTGACCACCACCACGCAGGCCCTGCCGTCTTCCTCGATCCGTCCGGCCAGTCGCTGATCCTGCTCGGTCACACCATCGAGGGCATCAATCACCAGCACGCACACGTCGCTGCGTTCGATCGCCTTGAAGCTGCGATTGATGCCGAAGAACTCGGGTCCGTAATTAACGCTGCGGCGCCGCCGGATCCCCGCTGTGTCAACCAATCGCCAGGCTCGGTTCTCGCGTTCGATGCTGGTGTCGATCGTGTCGCGGGTTGTGCCACGAATCGGGCTGACGATGGCGCGGGTCTCGCCACAGATCGCATTGAGCAGGCTTGATTTCCCCACATTCGGCCGTCCGATGATCGCCAGCTGAATCGGCTCCTCCTGCTCTCCCTCCTGGTCTTTGGGTGGCAGGAAGCTGAGGGCGCGGTCCAGCAACTCGCCGGTTCCAGCACCATGAATCGCGGAGATCGGATAGGGCTCTCCCAGTCCCAGGCTCCAGAACTCGGCAGCCATGGCCAGACCCTGCTCAGGGGCCTCGCACTTGTTCACCGCCAACAACGTCGGGCAGGACTGCGTCCGCAGGAACTCCGCAATCGACTCGTCCGCAGCCGTGATTCCCTGCTGACCATCCACGATCACTAAGGCCACGCTGGCCTCCTCGAGGGCCAGGGCTGCCTGCTGACGGATCTCCGGCAGGAACTCACTGTCATCGTCGAAAACCAGTCCACCGGTGTCCACCACCTTGAAGTCGCGGTCCCGCCAGAAGCCATCCTGGTAGGTGCGGTCACGCGTGACGCCGGGCTGATCGTGGACAATCGCCTTCCGACTGCGACAGAGGCGGTTGACCAGCGTGGACTTGCCGACGTTGGGGCGTCCGATGATCGCGATGACGGGGCGCGCCAAAGGGCGGAACTCCGATCAATTCATGACCTTACAAAGGCGCCGAAACGGAAAACTTCCCAAGAGAGACTAATGAGTCTCATTTGAGACGGCTAAGTGATGGTCAGTGTCTTGAAGCGCCATGCTCGAGCTCGTCGCCAGCCTTGTGGTTGACCTCTCCGACCAGAACCTGACCGTCTACAACAGCAATCAGGAAGTCGTTCGGGTGATTCCGGTCAGCACCGGTAAGGCCTCAACTCCAACCCCGATCTTCAACAGCAAGGTGTACACCAAGTACCGCTCCACCACCATGCGGGGGCGCACATACGTCGTGCATGGCGTTCCTTACACCATGTGCGTCAGTGCCAACGAGGCCATCTGCATTCATGCCGCTCCCTGGCAGGAGAACGCTGGTCAGGCTTTCGGGGTCCCCCGCAGCAACGGCTGCGTGCGCATGCCCATGGCCCATGCACGCTGGCTGTTCCAGAACACACCCACCGGCACGCCGATCTCGATCCAGGCCTGATCAACGCACCGGTCGATCCCCGGGGTGACCTGCCACGGGGTTCTCGGGAACCGGCAACTCCGGCGCCAGGGGCCCCGTCTCCACCAGGGGCTCCCCCTGTTGCATCAGCCAGGCCAACAGCCAGCTCACCGCTGTGGCCCGCCGCGTCCGCCGCGGATACAACTCGCCGATGCGATAGCCCGTGAAGCCAAGCTGATGCTTGAGCAGCTGTTTGTGTTGTTTGGGGATGGAGCGTGTGAGCCGCACGGATGCCGGACGCTCGGCAATCAGCTCAGGCGCCGTCGGGAATGCATCTGCCCAATCGGCCGGTGTCGAGGGTCCGGCATGCCAGCCATCACCTCGAGGGACATAGCCCAGTCGCTCCCAGATCCGCTCACAGACGAATTGGTCACTGCAGCGATCGTCAAGAATCTGGAGAAACAAAGCCCGACTGAGCGGCCAGTGGTCAGACACGTGGATCGGCAGCATGGGCCCATGCTGACCTGTCGTCCTCTCATGCTCCCCGGCCGAGGCCGCCCTCGCGAGCTGGCTTGCCGTGTCATCCAGTCGCCATTGGCCGGAGTGAGCGACCGCGTGTTCCGCGATCTGGTGCGTCGCTGGGCTCCCGAGGCCCTCCTGTTCACCGAAATGGTGAATGCCACAAGCCTGGAGCTGGGATTCGGTCGCGGAAAGGTTGAGGAGCTCGGCGAGGAGAACGGACCGATCGGCGTGCAGCTTTTCGATCACCGCCCCGCAGCGATGGCAGATGCGGCGCGACGTGCTGAAGACGCCGGGGCCTACCTGATTGACATCAACATGGGTTGCCCTGTCCGCAAGATCGCCCGCAAGGGTGGTGGCTCAGGACTGATCAGGGACCCGGATCTGGCGGCGCGGATCATCGACAGCGTCGCCCACGCCGTGAAACTGCCCGTCACGGTGAAAACGCGCCTGGGCTGGTGCGGGAGCAACCTCGACCCGGTGCGATGGTGCCTTCTGCTGCAGCAGGCAGGGGCCCAGATGCTGACCCTGCACGGCCGCACCCGCGAGCAGGCGTTTAAGGGGGCAGCGGATTGGCAGACGATTGCTGAGGTCAAGAACCACCTCTCCATTCCCTTGATCGCCAATGGAGACATCAGAACGCCGGACGATGCCCTGAGATGCCTGGAGCAGACCGCAGCGGACGGGGTGATGGTGGGCAGGGGAACCATGGGCGCACCATGGCTGGTGGGTCAGATCGACGCCGCACTGAACGGACGTCCAGTCCCGACCACTCCTGGCCCGCTGGAACGGGTTGAACTGGCGCGCGATCAAATGCTGGCGCTCGTCCGGGCCCGAGGCGATCACGGCCTGCTGATCGCCAGAAAGCACATGGGGTGGACCTGCATCGGATTTCCAGGCGCTCCGCAGCTGCGTCAGGCCCTCATGCGCGCGCCGACACCGGAGGCCGCCCTAGCCTTGATCGACGATCAAATCAGGGTTCTGAGTGAGCCTGCTGCTGCTGCTCTGGCCCCTCTGGCTGACGCGACGACCTGAGGCGGATTCCCCGCTCTGGGCCCGCCGCAGCCTGATCCTGTTGATCACAGTTCTGACCTTTCGCTACCTGACCTGGCGATGCACAGACAGCCTCAATCTCGAGTCCCCAGCGTCAACCCTTCTCAGCCTGCTGCTGCTCATGGCGGAAAGCTGGCTGCTCCTGACGGGCCTGTTGCCCCTCTGGCTTGCATGGCGGAGATTCCCTGACCGTCGTCAACAGGGTATTGAGACGACCAAGGCCTTTCAAAGCAGCGCCTGGAAGCCCCGCGTGGACATCCTGATCCCGACCTGGGGTGAACCGCTTGACGTGTTGGAGCGCACCCTTACGGGTTGCCTGAACCAGACCTATCCGCACACCTCGGTGTTCCTGCTGGATGACAGCAACCGAAGCGATGTCAAAGCGCTGGCCCGCCGCCTCGGGTGCCACTACCGCCACAGACCGGAGCGGGCCAATGCCAAGGCCGGCAATCTCAACGATGGACTCCGCCTCGGCGGGGGTGACTTGATCGCTGTGTTCGATGCCGACTTCGTCCCCCAGCAACGCTTTCTGGACTGCTGCGTCGGACTGCTCGAGGACCCCGGCATCGGCCTGGTTCAGACGCCTCAGTGCTTCATGAATGCCGATCCGGTGATGCGCAATCTGGGCATGGAGCAGTGGCTGCTGCCGGATGAGGAGAGCTTCTATCGCTGGATCGAACCGGTTCGTGACGGCTGGGGGGCCGTGGTCTGCGCCGGCACGTCATTCATCGTGAAACGCGAGGCCCTGCAGCAGGTGGGGGGGTTCGTTGAGCAGGCCCTCTCCGAGGACTTCGTCACCGGCATTGCGCTCAGAGAAAGGGGTTGGCGCCTGATCTATCTGCAACAGAAACTGAGCGCCGGCCTGGCAGCGGAATCGATGCTCGATTTTGTTCGCCAGCGCCAGCGCTGGGCGGCCGGTACCCTGCAGAGTTTGCATCTGGAACACGGTCCGCTTCGGGCCAGGAACCTTTCAATCGGACAACGACTGGCCTATTTGGAAGGCGTGATCCACTGGATCAACAACATCCCAAGGCTGGTCCTGATGTTGATGCCCCTGAGTTACGGCTTGCTCAGGATCACGCCGATTCAGATCAGCGTCGGCGCCATCCTCACCCTGCTTGTTCCGCTCTGGGGAACGATGCTTCTGAGCATCGGCTGGATGAACCGAGGCAGTCGGGCAGCGTTGCTGGGTGAACTCACCAGCTGGGTGCTGACCGTGCCGCTCACCCTCACCGTGATCGCCAGCAGCCTTGGACGTCGCCTGGGCTTCCAGGTCACACCCAAACATCAGACCCGTCCGCGAGCTGGCTGGAGCTGGGCCCTGGCCGGTCCCCTGCTGGTGCTCTCGGCACTGAATGCGACCAACCTGATCCAGCTTCTGATCTCCCTTCCAAGGCTGGGGCCGGGGGCCATGGACCAGGGCGCAATCGGTCTGGTCTGGGCCTGCCTCAACCTGCTGGGAACGTTGATCGCCCTCAGAGCCTGCTGGGACCCTGCGATTGACGAGGCCAGCCCCTGGTTCGCCGTTGATCTGGACGGCTGGATCAGTGACGCTGGCGGCCATCGACACCCGTGCCGGATCACCGCTATCAGCGAAAACGGCGCCGAACTCAGCTTCAGGGGAGCGGCTCCGCCATTGGTTGCCAGCAGCCGTCTGCAGTGGGACAGGCGGGTTCCGGCTTTGCTCTTCTCGGTGAAGGCGATCGGGGGGTCAGCCCATGCCGTGGACTGGGAACCCATGGACACGATGCAGCGCAGGGCCCTGATGCAGTGGCTCTACGGACGCGATCAGTGCTGGCTCGATCGCAGCGCTCCGCAGGAATGGAAAGCCCTTCTGGCTCTGCTGAAGCGACTCCTGCAGGGCCGGCCCAACCTTGGCCCACTCCATCGCAGCCTCATCCCCATTGCCTCTCAGGGCAGCACTTCTGGCCAGCATTGACGGATCAACAGCAATGAAAAATAGGGACGTTCGCCGGCTGGGATCTGCTCGGCAGGGGCGATGACCTGGTCAGGCCAACCAACCTTCTCTGCAAACAACGATCGCGACAGAAGTCCGCGCTGCTCGAGCAGAGGTCGAAGCCAGCGCCAGCGACGCCCGAGCTTGAGCAGGGCCAGGTTCTGGCCTCGTTGCTCGGCCTGGCTTGCCATCCTGGAGAAATCACCCTCGCAATCCGGACAGGGTGCCACCACAAACTGGTCCTGCTGCAACGCCAGGGGCCAGAGCGCTGCGGCTGCCGCTGCGGAGAACGATGGGATTCCAGGAATCACCCGAACGGTGCAACTGGGGTGCCGCTTCTGAAGAGACAACAGCACGTAGCTGCCGGTGGCGAACAGGGAGGCATCCCCCTCACAAAGCAGAACCACCTGTTTGCCGGCGGAGACCTCGCCCGCCAGAAGATCGGCCGCGGCCTTCCAGGCCTGCTGGCGGGGCTGCGGGGCCTCCACCATCGGGAACACGTGCGAACGCTGGAGCTGATCCGGTTTGATCCAGCGACTGGCGATCCGCGCCGCCATGCCGACCTCGCCGGGACGGGCCACCGGGGAAACGATCAGATCGGCCTGTTCGATGGCGCGTACCGCCGCCACGGTGAGCAGATCGGGATCTCCCGGACCAACCCCGACGAGGGTCAGCGTTCCCCAGTTCTGCGGGTCGATGATGGCCAGGGAACCTGTCGTCCGGAGTCAGACGGTGAGTCGCCTCAGCATCTTTCCAGACCATCCACCGGATGTTGATTCAACGTTCTCCGAGCCTGTGCTGGTCAGCGACGATCCCCAGACCATCCAGCAAGAACTGCATGGCCGCGGGATCGGCTTCGAGCGCTGGCCTGTGCGCAGCTCCGTCCCGCAGGGGGCGGATCAGGCAACGGTTCTGCAGGCCTTCAGCGCAGACGTGAAACGCGTCATGACCGAAGCCGGACACGTCAGCGTCGATGTTCTGCGGGTGACACCGAGCCATCCCGACAGGACCTCTCTGCGCCGACGTTTTCTCAGTGAGCACACCCACGCTGAGGACGAGGTGCGTTTCTTTGTGGAAGGCCGTGGGCTGTTCTGTCTGCACATCGGCGGGGAAGTGCTGGCCGTTTTGTGTGAACGGGATGACCTGATTCACATTCCAGCCGGCACACGCCACTGGTTCGACGTGGGTGAGCAGCCGCAGTTCTGCGTTCTGCGTTTTCATGGCACCAATGCGGAATGGCTGGCAACCTTCACCGGGGATCCGATTGCGGAGCGATTCCCAAAGCTGGAATGACCAGCTCCCCGCTGACGACACTGCCCATGCATTCGGTCTCGCTGTGCTTCGGTCTGATCATCGTTCTGGCCAGCGCAGCACTGGCGAGCGACGATGCTTTGGCATCCGATGCATCCGTTGCTCGCAAAGTGGCGAGGATCGAGCTGGCCAGAAGCATTCGATCATTTGCTGCCAGCACGCTTGCCAACGGTCAGTGCCTGGTGAAGGCCGGACGGCTGAGTCAGCGTCAGATCAATGAAGCCATGCCCATCGCCCTGCGCGAACTGGGAATCAGCCCGACTGTGCTGACCAATCCACAGGTGATCAAGGCCGCCGGGATGCTGCAGGACGAACTGGATGACGACTGCGGACTGACATCCATGGATGCGGATCGGGCGCTCGAACTGGTCAACGACGAGCTGTGAATCCCGCCCCGGGTCCAGTCGGAGACGCCTGAACAACCGACTTTTTTCTGAGGAAAAAAAAGAAGATCTCCATAGGGTTCGTTTCACTTTTTCTCTGATGGATGAATTCAGCGCGCGTCCTGGCGGCCACTCTGCTGATCCCTGCCCTGCAGGCGCCGGTCGCCGCTGACAATCTGGCGACGCTGCCACCGTCTGAATCCATCCTCGTGCTGGAGCGAACCTCGCGCCAGCTTTCCCGAACCGGAGATCCGATCTGGAATCTGCGCCTTGAAAGCCCCGGCCAACCGGCCCTGAACTTCGAGGCGGTCACCGGTCGCGCCCACCGCCAGGACGCTGATCGACACATCGCCGGCACACGGGCTCCTCTCCCCGCGGGTCGTTACAGCCTTGGTCCGGTGGAGCCCCTCGGCCCTCAGGATCCCAGTGAACTGGGTCCGATCTGGATCGGGATCCAGCCGCTGTTCCGCACAGGACGGGGCCACCTCGGCATTCACCTCGACCCGAGCGCCAATCGCAATGCCAACAGCGGCACACTCGGCTGCGTCGGCTTGATCCGCCGCAGCGACATGTTGAAGCTGGCCGATCTGATTCAACGCCGCAACGTTCAGGCCCTGGTGGTGAACGACTGATGTTCTCGGGATGGGGCCTGACCTGGGGAGGCTGGCTCGACAACAGGAAAGGTGAATGGTGGCTGCTGGCCCAGCTGATCCTGATCGCCGCCCATCTCCTGCCACCCTGGCCAGCCCCGGCCAGCTGGGGGCTGGCCATCTGGCCACGACCTCTGTTCGGGCTCGGAGTCCTGATCCTGCTGGCTGGCTGCGCCCTGGCCGGACAGGGGTTTCTGGCTCTTGGATCCAGCCTGTCCCCGCTCCCTGCTCCTCGCGACGACAATCGCCTCATCACCGAAGGGCCCTACCGGCGTTGCCGCCACCCCCTCTATCAGTCGGTCCTGGTGTGCTCGCTGGGTGTCGTGATTGCCCTGGGGAGTGTTCTCCACCTGCTGCTGCTGATCAGCCTCGCCCTGGTTCTGCAGGGCAAGGCACACCGGGAGGAACATGCCCTGCTTGCCATGCATCCCAGCTACGGGCAGTACCAACGGAACGTCCCTGCCATCGTGCCTGGAGTTCCCGGCCTTGACTGGCGCCTCTGACCTAATCAATCGACCGTCAGGCCATGCTGAAATACAGCGTTTTTCAGGAAAGGGATGACGCCTGGAGTCGGCAACCGCAGGGGGATCATCCTCGCCGGGGGCAGTGGCACCAGACTGCACCCGATTACCCAGGCCGTCAGCAAACAGCTGCTGCCGGTTTATGACAAACCGATGATCTATTACCCGCTCAGCACGCTGATGCTGGCGGGAATCAGGGAGGTGCTGATCATCACCACCCCCCACGACAAGGAGGCGTTCGAACGTCTGCTGGGCGATGGCAGCCGCTGGGGGATGGAGATCCACTACGAGATCCAGCCGAGTCCCGACGGTCTGGCCCAGGCCTTCTTGATCGGGGCCGGCTTCCTGGGCGATTCGCCGGCAGCCCTTGTCCTCGGGGACAACCTGTTCCATGGCCACGACCTCGTTCCGCAGCTCGTCTCCAGCGACCAGCGCGATCAGGAGGCCTCGGTCTTCGCCTACCCGGTGAGCGATCCAGAGCGTTACGGCGTCGTTGAATTCGATGCCAACGGAAGAGTGCTCAGCATCGAGGAAAAACCTCAGAAACCGAAGAGTCGTTACGCCGTCACGGGCCTGTATTTCTACGACAACTCAGTGGTGTCAAGGGCCCGCAGGGTTTGTCCGTCGGACCGTGGCGAGCTTGAGATCACCGATCTCAATCGGATGTACCTCGAGGAGGGCTTGCTGAGGGTCGAACTGATGGGCCGAGGCATGGCCTGGCTGGACACGGGAACCTGCGACTCGCTCAACGACGCCGGCAGTTACATCCGCACCCTGGAACATCGCCAGGGCCTGAAGGTCGGCTGCCCGGAGGAGGTGGCATGGCGCCAGGGCTGGATCGATGCCGGCCAGCTGGAGACGCTTGCTCAACCCTTGATGAAAAGCGGTTATGGCAGGTATCTGCGGCAGCTACTGGAGGAAAACGTGAGCGATCACGCTGCCCTGCAGAGCAGCCTGGAGGTGAGCAGTGGACGTTGAACAGCTGACAACAACCGATGGACGGACGATCGAAGGACCGCTTCTGATCAAGCCGCGGGTGTTCGGCGATGAACGGGGCTGGTTTTTTGAGAGTTGGAATCAGCAGCGCTTTGATGCTGCTGTTGGCGAATCCCTGGTCTTCTCTCAGGACAACCACTCCCGTTCCATGCAGGGCGTGCTCCGTGGGCTGCACTACCAGCTGCCCCCTGAGCCTCAGGCCAAGCTGGTTCGAGCCAGCCAGGGCGTGATCTTTGATGTGGCTGTCGACATCCGTCAACATTCACCGACCTTCGGGTTGTGGGTCGGAGCTGAGCTCAGCCAGGCGAATGCACATCAGCTCTGGATTCCTGAAGGATTTGCCCACGGCTTTCTCACCCTCAGCCCAGTGGCTGAAGTGCAGTACAAGGCCAGAGGCTTCTGGAATCGCGACTGCGAACGTGCGATTCACTGGAATGACCCCACCCTGGCCATCAGCTGGCCGCTCGAGCGGCTGCAGAGTGCCGAGGTCAACCTCTCCGCAAAGGACGCTGAAGCAGCCTCCCTTGATGCCGCGACCGCTTCTGGAGACACGTTCCAATGAAGGTGTTGTTGACAGGTGCTGCCGGGCAGCTTGGGCACTCGTTCCTGGCGGGCAGACCCGCAGACGTTGAGCTAATTGCCACCAGCCGCAGGGAACTGGATCTGGCCGACATCTCGGCCTGTCGCGATGCGATCCAACGGCATCAACCGGATTGGGTCGTGAATGCCGGGGCCTACACCGCCGTCGACAAGGCTGAATCAGAGCCTGAACTGGCAATGGCTGTGAATGCCGAGGCGCCTCACGCCTTTGCCGAAGAGCTGATGGATTCAGGGGGGCGTCTGCTCCAGATCAGCACGGATTTCGTCTTCAACGGCAGCCAGGGAACTCCCTGCAGGGTTGACCAGCCCCGTCAGCCCCTGGGCGTTTATGGGCTGAGCAAGGCGAAAGGAGAGGAAGCCGTGCAAGAGGTCCTGGGAGGCGGAGACCAGGGGGTGATTCTTCGCACCAGCTGGGTGATGGGTCCCAATGGGCGCAATTTCGCTCTCACCATGCTTCGTCTCCATCAGGAGAGAGAGGAGCTCCGTGTCGTCGCCGATCAGGTGGGATGCCCCACCAGCACCCAGACCCTGGCCGCAGCCTGCTGGCGAGCCATCACCGGGACCAAGCCATTGCCTGCGCTGATGCACTGGAGCGATGCCGGTGCAGCAAGCTGGTACGACGTTGCCGTTGCGATCGGTGAGCTTGGAGCTGAACTGGGCCTCCTCCAGAAACCCGCCCGCGTTCAGCCGATCAGCACCGAGGACTACCCGACACCAGCTCGACGCCCGAGCTACTCGCTGCTCGACTGCACGGGCACTCGCAGGGCCCTCGACCTGGAGGGGCAACACTGGCGCAGTGCTCTCCGTGATGTCTTGAGCGCCATCCCGAGATGACGACAGCTCCACACGACCACCCGATGCCCTCAACCCGGGAGTTGCTGGGAACCAGACAGCGTGTGCTGGTGACCGGTGGTGCTGGCTTCATTGGCAGCGCCGTCGTCCGTCGCCTGCTGGCGGACAGCGATGCACTGGTCTTCAACCTCGACAAGATGGGCTACGCCAGTGATCTCACCAGCATTCGGCAGCTGCTCGACAGCCTGGGATCAGAGGCAGAGACGCGACATCAACTGCTGCAGGTTGACCTCTGCGACGGAGCGGCAGTTCAGGCCGCTGTGGACCGTGCCGATCCCGATCTGGTGATGCACCTAGCGGCGGAAAGCCACGTGGATCGATCGATCTCAGGCCCCGACGCCTTCATCAACAGCAATGTCAACGGGACCTTTCATCTGCTGCAGGCCGTCCGCAGCCACTACGCATCTCTTCCTGAAGGGCGACGTTCCGGTTTTCGGCTTCACCACATCAGCACGGACGAAGTCTTCGGTTCCCTTCGTGCCGATGGACGATTCTCAGAGACAACCCCCTATGCCCCCCGCAGTCCCTACTCCGCCAGCAAAGCAGCCAGTGATCATCTTGTGAGCGCCTGGCATCACACCTTCGACCTTCCGGTTGTCCTGACCAATTGCTCCAACAATTACGGGCCCTGGCAATTTCCGGAAAAGCTGATCCCAGTGGTGACCCTCAAGGCGGCGGCCGGTGAGGAGATTCCTCTTTATGGGGATGGCCTCAACGTCCGTGACTGGCTGTACGTGGACGACCACGTGGATGCCCTGCTGCTGGCCGCCTGTCGAGGGCGTTCCGGTCGCAGTTACTGCGTCGGTGGCCATGGCGAGCGCAACAATCGCGAGGTGGTCGATGCGATTTGTGCCGAGCTCGATGCTGCGCATGGCAAGCATCACCCACACGCAGATCTGATCCGCAGCGTCCGCGACAGGCCTGGTCACGACAGGCGCTATGCCATTGATCCAACGCGGATCTCAACGGAACTCGGCTGGTATCCCCGTCACGATTTCAGCAGCGGCCTTCAACAGACGGTGCGCTGGTATCTCGAGCATCAGGACTGGTGCCGGAAGGTTCGCGAGCGAGCCCAGTACGACGGAGGACGGCTGGGGAGCGTCACGTGAACGGGCCCGGCAGCATGCATTACTTCCAGATCAGGCTCAACGAACCGATCAGCTGTGCGCCGTACCAGCCTCTGCGCATCAGCCAGGCGGGGGCCACATCGATGGTCTTCCTGCCCTTCGGTGAAGGGAGCATCACGCTGGCAGGCTCTCCCTCCGACTACACGTTCGAGTTGCTGGGCTCAACGGACAGCGTCGAAGAGCGCTTGTCATTCCGCACGGAACTGACGGAGGCCATCACGCTTCTGGACCTGAGCCATTGGCTGTTTCAGCGCAGTTCTCGTGTGAACACACCGCAGAGCTGTGCCGCACTGCGCCTCAACAACGAATGGAGCACCAGTGAACTCGTCACCAATCTGCACACCATCTACCTCAATCATCTGACGCAACCCGATGCCGAGTTTGAACTGAACTGCAGAGCGTCCGATTCGATGGTGCAGTGCCAGTCGATCGTCGACCTGGCGCGTTCATGCCGTGGCCTTTACGAGGCGGCCAAAGTCCTCAACCTCGTGGAACACCCTGTCGGCAAGGCCGTCGACATCATCATCCCGACCTATGGCCAACCGGCCTTCACACTTCGCTGCATCGCCTCGGTCCTGAGGGATCTGCTGATCAGTCGCCAGCACCTCCTCAACCATTTCGACGTACGGATCAAGGTTGTGGACGATGCCCATCCACAGCAGGACGGTCACGTCGTTCTCCAGCAACTGGCTGATCAGGGCTGCCTGGATTTTGCAGTGAATGACAGCAATCTGGGGTTTCTCGAGAGTTGCAATCAGGCGGTCTCCACCAGCCGGTCCGAGAGTTTCATCGTTCTCCTGAACAACGACATCGAGGTGTTGCCCGGATGGCTGCTCGGACTGATTGAAACCTTTCAGCAGCAGCAGAATGTCGGCCTGGCGGGATCCAAACTCATCTACCCGGACGGACGGCTGCAGGAAGCCGGAGGGATTGTCTGGCGCGATGGGTCAGCCTGGAACTACGGACGACTGAAAAAGCCGACTGACCCTGAGTTCAACTACGCCAGAAGCGCGGATTACATCAGTGGGGCCTCGATCATGGTGGAGCGTTCCCTCTGGGACGCGATCGGAGGATTTGATCGTCGCTATGTGCCGGCCTACTACGAAGACACCGATCTGGCCCTCACGATCCGAGAACAAGGACTGATAGTTGTTTTTCAGCCAACCTCTCAAGCCATTCACCACGAAGGTATTTCCAACGGAACAGATCTGGGGCAGGGAATCAAGGCTTATCAAACAGCCAATCAATTGAAATTCCTTGATAAATGGAGAGATCGGCTTGGATTACACCAGGTCAATGGTCAGAACCTTGCCTTAGCCAAAAATCGCGGCAGTCTCGGCAATATTCTGGTGATAGAGAATCTTCTTCTTGATCCTGAAGGTGATGCAGGGTCACTGTTCATGATGAATTACTGCCTCGCCCTCCAGGAGCTTGGCTATGCCATCAGTTATGTACCGATGGATAACCTTTGCCGAATGGATGACAAAGCTCTTCTCATGGGCTCAAGAGGCATCAACGTCCTTGCACATCCTCAGATCGAATCCCTGGATGATGTTTTTAAAAAAGATCAACGGCAATTTGACCTGATCCTGATCGCAAGGCCCGGGAATATTCGACACCTTGCGACCTTGAAACAAGGATCGCCGGGGACGCCTATCGCCTATTTCACCCACGATTTGCATTTTCTGCGTACTCGGAGAACAGCAGACAACCTCAGCGATCCCAAGGAACAGCGCGGCATCCTCAGAAAATCTGATCGCCTCAAAGCGCTCGAAACGGAGATTTTTGGACGTGTCGACCTTGTTCTCCATATCAGCGAAGCGGAGGATGCTCTCGCCCAAACCCTTCACCCCCACGCCTCGGTGGTGTTACATCCGGTTGTATCTGCCCCATCACAGCTTCGCTGTCAACATCAGCGTGACAAGGCAACATCCGTTCTGTTTGTGGGCAACTTTGCCCACGCGCCGAACGTCACAGCGGCACTTTGGCTTGTCGAGACAATCTGGCCTTTGGTGAAAGCCCAACGTCCAGATCTGCAGCTGCTGATTGCCGGCAAAAGTCCCCCGATCGAACTCAAAACCGACGCATCGGTTGAGATTCTTGGATACGTGGAAGATCTCAGTGAACTTCTGAACTCCGTCGGATTAGGCGTTGCACCTTTGCTCGAGGGTGCAGGCGTCAAAGGAAAAGTTCTCAGTGCTCTTGCACACGGACTGCCGATGGTGACGACCAGCATTGGCGCTGAAGGAATCATCCATGACGAACGCCGCTGTGATGCCCTCGCCCAGGCCGACAGTGCTGAGGCATTCGCCGCAGAGATTCTGGCTTATTTCGATCTCAGTCAGGACGAACAACAGCATCGAGCCGACATTGGCCGGCAGTTTATTGATGACCATTTCAGTTCATCGTCCTTGGTTCAGCGATTGATCTCAATGCTGAAGAGCTTCGATCTGCCATATCACAGCCATACATCCAGCTTCATCCCGTATCAACCGCGCAGCAGCGATCGCCGTTTCAACCACACCAACAGCTTCAACTACTGGTCACATCCCTTGGCATGATGTCGTCAAGACGTTGATGCAAATCGGCATCATCCTGTGGCGAGGTCACGAGACATTCACGCACATTTAAAGCAAAAGAAAGTAAGTCTTTTTCGTTCGATGTGAGATCCTGCGCATCCTCCTGCCCAGTTTGCCGTTGCATCTTGGGATCAATGAATTTGGCCGCTTCTTTTTCAAGCGGATCGTCTGTATGCGGTTCGAACAGCAAGCGCCGACAGCGCAACAGAACAGCGTCGGGGCGCAGGATCAGATCATCGAAATCAATGATCAGTCGGTTCTGATCCCGCGTTTGACGTTCGGCCTCACACACGTGGGCGATCCACAGGGCAAGACCACGCTCAAGGCTTGTCCCCTGGGCATTTCGCAGAGAACGCGCCACAGCCAGGGGATGACGCACCGGGATCAGAAACGAGAGTTGTGCGGCCGCTGCATGCATCAGCGGCCGCAGGCCTTCGATCAGCACGCAGAGTCTTGGGTCCTTGATCACCGGATGCAGCGTGCCCTGGCACGTTGTTGTGAGCTGAGCGATCAGCAGCCGTTGCCAACGCGCCGCTTCCGGTGTCTGAGCCCAGCCGGATGGCAAACGATCACTGGATGACCAGTGGCGTCCGAGCTGGTCAAAGAGTCGATCATTCACCTGCATCAGTCCTTCCGACTCCCAGTAGCCCTTGAGATTGATCGCGTCATCCGGACGATCCATCAGGTCATCCGGGACATCGAGACCTGCCTTCGCCAGCATTCCGGTCAGGGCGGACGTACCGCTGCGATGCATTCCCAGCACAAAGGTGAGCCGTGATGGCAAGCCTCCGAAACGGATCGCTCGATACCAATCGGTCTGAACCTGGAGCACCGATGGCAGCTTGGACATCACATGGGCGCGCAAGCGACTGACACGGTCCTCCGAAAGGCCGTGACCGACAACGCGGCAGACCATCAACAGCTGCGACAAGGCCTGATCGATGTGTTGATTGGCCTGCTGGGCAAGATCCAGAAGCAGACAGCGACAAGCCATCTGCAGATGCTCGCGGAACAGCAGCAGGCCCAGCTTGAGCTGCCCGTTTTGTGGCCCAACCCAACCGGTGTCTGCGATGAACCTGGCATCCATCGGTGGCGGCAGTGCCACAAGTGCCTCAAACAAGGCCTTCTCGTCTGCACGGAGTCCAGCTTGCGGCTGCCAACGCGGATTCCAGAAACCGCTCAGCAGCTGCTCCAGGAGCTCAACAACCTCTGTGGTCTCCACGGTCAATCGCTCCGTTCCGTCCCCCAGCGGGCCAACAGATCCGTAAGGAGCGTGAGCTGAGCTGAGGACGTGGCGACGAATGATTCCTGTTGAAGAGCCTGAAGCTGCAATTCAGACTCACGACGGTCCCAGCGGGTCTGGAGCCGCTCAAGCTCCAGACGGTGGGCCTGTTCCATCTTTGCCTTCATGTCTCTCATCTGAACCGGCACATCCTCAAGATGTTGTTTGAGCTCGTCGCGCTCCAAAAGAACGTCCTGAAGTTGTTGCATAACTTCTATAACTTGCTGTGCCATGACCTGACGGCCCTGCATCTGTTCGTCCCGTTCCAGGACCAATTGTTCCCGTTGTTTCTGGAGACGCTCGAGCAGAAAACGCAGCATCAGCACCCCCGGGCGTTGCCAGAGCATGTCTCGATCCGAGGGACGAAATCCCAGCGGCTCGAGCTGTCCGCGCAGGACTGAAGCCCAGTTCAGGGCTGCAGCGGGGCTCCTCAGTTCGATGATCTGGAGACGTTCCATCCAGTCGCCGGCACTGGCAAGCGCCGCCGTTGGATCTCCTTGTCGCACCACCAAACACCCCGTCTGATGCTCCTCCAGGGGGAGATCAGCCGTCTCGATCAAGTCATGCAAGGCCCTGCCGTGAAGCGTCTGTTGTTGCAGACAGAGCAGGTTGGGAGGCCGTCCAGACCAACACTCCAAAGCGAGGGAGCCATCGAAGCGGCGGTCATTGAACGAATACCACTCCAGCTTCTGCCCCGCAGCGACCGAAACCACGGCGCAGTGGAATCGGCAGGGAAAAGGAAAGTCGCGATGCTGGAGATCCGCTTGCAGACGATCGAGGCTTGCCTGATCGGGGTCGATCACCAGGGTCGGGCCGTCAGGAAGGTGATCGACGAATTCAGGAGCGCCCAGATGCACATGGAAATGTTTGGCTGGGTTCATCCAAAGGACTGACGCGGAGCCAACTTAAGGTTTTCACGCCATGTGGGACTCCCGGTGAGCAACTGGTCCTCTCCCTTCCCCCTGAGTCCAGGGCTTCAGAAGCAGCTTGAGGCCTGCGGTCTGCAACGTCACAAGGGTGATCCAGCCAAGGCCAACGGAGCCCTGCTCCTGATCTACCGACACCCCGTAACGCTGCTGGAACACTGGCGGAACAGTGACGCGAAACCTCTGCGCATCAGAATGATGCTCAAGGGTTATCAGCAACTTCTGTCGCATCGCGAACACGGAACCCTTGTCTCTGACTGGCGTCTGGAGGGCCTCGACAGAGACAGGCTGGTCACTTGGCTCGACGGAACAACCACACCCGGAAGCATCAGTGAGCTGCCGTGGATCTCGCCGCTGGCTCGACTGGTCCTTGTTGAGCTGCTGAGGGCACAGCCCGAATTGATCAGTGCCTACCAGGACCTCGAACTGCATGCCGAACTGTTTGGCACGCAGGCCGACAGCGACTTGATGCAACGCGTGCGTCAACCCCACGATCCCGATGAACTGCTGCAGAGCTGGTGTTCATCGCGGCGGTCCAACGACGGCTGGGAATCCGATGACCAACGCCTGAGACGGCTGGAACAGGACCTTGAGCACTATGTGCTTCTGAGCCGGGAACAACACGCGATGCTCAGCGAACAACAATCCATGCTCGAGCGCACTCTTGAGCTGGCTGGTGACCGCAAGGCCGCCGACCAAAACTGATGGCTGAAACGCCATTGCTGCAGGTCTACCGACAGCATCTGGCCGACGCTGACTTTCACAGGGCAAAGCTTCAGCTCGATGCCATCGAGCAAGCCCATGCCTCGAAGGGCGAATTTGAGAACCTGATCGCCCATGAGCGGGAGCGACTGGAGCGACTGGGTGTCGTCCTGTCTCCAGCCCACTATCACCACGAGCAGCTCTCAACGACCCGGGACGAGACATCCCCAATTGAGCGCCAGCGGCTGGGATCGCAGCATGACTGGTACATGAATGCCGAGCTAGAGGAGTGCCTTGCTCGGCAGTGGGGCCACGCATCCCTCAACACAATCTCAACGAAGCTGCAGACCCTGCTTGTCCTTGGCAACAACTTCAGCCTCAGCACCGGGGTGTTCCGACCGATCTCCCATTACCTGAACTTTCTGTATCACCTCGGCGGCATTCGTCTCTGTTCAGTGCAGCTCAAGGTGGATGCCAGTCCGAAAACAATTGACGACCTGCTGGAGAACCACGACATCGTTGTGATCAATGGCTTGCAGCAGATCTGCAATGTGATTCACCTCGCCGATGCCGTGAAACGGCGAACACAACAACGACCCGTTCATGGATATCTGCACGAAACCCGTTGGATTCTTGACCGTTTGCCCGAGGACCAGAAACAACGCATTCGCGCCATCTTGCCCTCGTTGAATGTCCTTCTCTGTTGCGACAGACAGATTGACGATTTCGCAGCCTATGGATGTCCACGAAGCCAGACCATCATTCACAACCCAACCCTGCGTTGTTCGCCGCTGACAGCGACCGCACGACAATCACGTTCCGGCAGGCGTGCAGGACAAATTCTGATGAGTGGAACAGTGAAAGAGCGCAAGGGGATTGCTTTTTTCAACACCTGTGCTGAGGCCATGCGTTCAGAAGGATTTGAATTTCACTGGGCCGGACAAAGACGCGAGCGAACGATTTCACCTTCTCCAGCGGTGATCCATCACGGACATCTTCAGCAGGGGCCTCTGCAGACATTGATGCGCCAGTCCGACATCTTTTTTCTGTCATCTCTGGAAGACACATTCCCTCTTGCTGCCGTGGAGGCTTATCTGAATGGCTGCAAACTTCTGTTACCTCGGAGTACTGGGCTCATCGATGTCATGGAAGGCAGGCAAGGTGTTCTTGTGTATGAGGAACACAGGCTTGATTGTGTGGCCCCTCAATTGCGACAGCTGGTTCATGAACCAGCGCCGACATTGCAACAGCGCAATGCCATCGCCCGAACATTGGGACTGGAGGCTTTTCTGAACAGACTTCACGATCCACTGCTGACATCCCTATCAATCAAAGAGACCGTTGATCAACCACAAGAGCCAACAATCGCCGTGATCGCGCATCTGTATTACACCGATCTTGGCTTTGAACTTCTGCGTCAACTTGAAGCCGTAGGGGGTCCGCGAACTGATCTCTACATCACACTCCCCATCCACAAGGTTTCCCCGGAGTCCATCCACAAATTGCAGTCGATGCTCAAGGAGAGATTCAGGTATGTCCAGCTCCTGCCGGTTTCGAACAGGGGGATGGACATCGGGCCCTTTTTTGAGGTCGTCCGTGACCTGCTGAAGAACCAAGCACCAAGCACTGATCTCCTGCTCAAGATCCACATGAAAAAGTCCCTGCGTGTTTCCGGCGCCCGCAAAGGGCGGCGGTGGCGCCAGGGCTTGCTGGAAGGCCTGCTTGGGGATCGATGCAACGTGAACAGCATCCTGAAGACCTTCGCAGACACACCGGATCTCGGTCTTCTGGCTCCAAAGACGTTCCTAATGACACGCAGCCGACGTGATCAACACGAAGGCTCCAACGATGAGCTCGTCACCAGCCTCCTAAAACGTCACAACCTGCCTCACGATCCAGACAGGCCCTTCGTCAGGGGAACGATGTTCTGGGCCCGCAGCAGGATGTTGCTTCCGGACCTGGCCGCCGTTCCGTTGCCAGCCTCCGATGACTTTGAGATGGGTCATGCCTCTGATGGCTCCCTGGCCCATGCCTATGAACGACTGCTGTCCTATCTGCCGCAACGGCATCACCCCGTGCACGCCCATCACGCCGATGCATCCTCCTGTTGAAGCGCGGGATCGGTCCCATCACCGCAGCGTTGCTCCAGGAGCTCGAGTCGTCGTCGGCTGAGTTCCATCGACACCCGTAGATCGAGAAGCTCCTTGCGGAAGGGATCGGTTTTCCCTCGGTCCAGGCGTTCCTTGAGGCGTTGCTCCAGACGGACTCGGCAACTGCGAAAGTCTGGATCCTCCGTGATCGCCTCCAGCATCAGCTGCTCGGCCTTGTCTTTTGCGGATCGCTTGCCTGCCAGAAGGCCATCCACCTTGTCCATCAACGTGTCCCGCCAGAGCAGTCGCTCCGATCGGATCAGATTGTTTCGAAGCCGGGGATGATCCAGGCCAGCGCGCAACGCCCGACGTCCCAGGGCCACCACGGTGCGTTGATGTCCCTTCTGGCGCAGATTCTGCATCTCTCGGATGCAGGCCCGTTGCAGCGCAGCCCCATCCTGGCCTTCCGCTGCAGACAGGGCCTCACCCGAACAACCTGCCTTCGAACAGACCTGGAGCAGATCCTTGAGCAGATCAGCGGCGGCGACGGCATCAAGGGTCTGTCCGGAACGCGCTGAGCCAGGACTCAGGCGTGGATCAGCGACACCCTGCTTGGCAGCGGCCTTGACCAGACGCTCAGCAAGGTCGGATCGTCCTTCCGCCCGGAGCGATTCGAGCTCGCGCACCAGCAGATCCAGACTGGACTCTCCCTCTGCCGGAGGATGCTGCAGAAATCGCGGCGTCCAGTTCTCTTTGCTGCAGCAGAGCAACAAGGGTTTCCGTCGCAATGCGGTTGATGCCATCCCCGATCCGATCGGAACCGGAGAAAGCGTACGAGCAGGCGGGAGAGCGGTCTTAGCGTGTCAGCCAAGCGCAATGACAGATGCAACGCGGAGCTGATCGCCTGCAGAGCGCGCTGAACCTCAGCAAGGAGCAGGGCCAGCACGGTCCATTGATCAGGCTTCTGAGGCGTTACCGCCGCGAACAGTTGGACGCGGCAGAGGTCCGCGCGGCACTCAAGCCAAGGCATCCAGACCTCGACCAGCGGTTCCTCCATCCCCAGCTTCTGCCGCCTGAGTTACTTGTCTCTCCTGAGACCTGGACACCCGAAGCAAGCGGACTGCATGGGGAAGCGTTGCTCGCAGCCCATCCATGCCTGACATCCCCTGAACAGTTGATCAGCAGCGGGGTCCTCAATCGCATCCTTCGTGGTGAGATTCCGCTGTACGACGACCTGCCGGCCCTGGCCATCGACGCCTACGCCGCCGAACTGCGTCAGCCGCAACGAGCCCTGTGCCGTCAAAAGCTGTTGAGCGCCTTGGCCCATCTGAGCCTTCATGGGCGGGATGGCTTCCGTCGCGGTGAGGCCGTTGCCGCTTGCCTCGATCTCTACCGTCCTGCCGCCAGGGACCAGGACAGGATCCCCCTGATGTGCACGATCCAGCAACCCTGGCTGGTGGTGATCGATGGTCAACGGGCTGAGGCCTGCCGGATGGGTCGCAGCAGGGGCTGGGACCAGGTCCTGACAGCGCCGATGGACGACCTGGCGAACCTGTTTCAAACCATTGCTGGATTTCACCCTGAAACTCCCGTGAGTTTCTGTCATGTCAGCGATCAACTTGTGCACGATGCTTTCGATCAGCTGATGCACGCGTGGCATCAACAAGCAGGAATCAGTCTTTGCAGCAGCGATGAATGGATTGCCTGGAATCCATCGAATCCAAGCCAGTACGGCAATCGTCAGTGCCGTGTCAACGCCCAGATTCCAAGGTTGATGACACGCGGAGGTCTGGGAGGCCTGATCACAATTCCCGCTGGCCACCTGAAGACGATCCACTGCCCGCCGTCTGCAAGCTGCATGCACGAACTTGTGCTTGTACTGGCGCTGCAGCTGATGGCTGGACATCAACGCAGCGGCCATTGCAGCCAACCCTTGCTGATCCGCTGTCCGAAGCAGAATCCCTCCGTCCTGGATATTGCCTCGCCGGCCGAACGGCAGCTTTTCACTCCGGAACAAGTGGATGCAATCCATCGGATTTGCACAAAACATGGCCACATCTTTCTTCGGGAAGGAGGGAACCTGGAACCCCATCCCGAGATCCCTGGATGCCAGAGATTGATCTATGAGCCTGTCAATCATCCTCTTGTTTCCATCATCATTCCATTCAGGGATCAAGCAACACTGACAGGGCAATGCCTCGCTTCAATCAGAGCCAATGCCGGTTCAATCAAATACGAGATTATCCTCGTCAACAATCAAAGCTTAGAGGATAAAACCAACAAATGGGTCAACAATCTGAAGCACATAGAAGACATCAGAATTATCGACTTTGATTCGGACTTCAACTTTGCGAAGATTAACAATGTCGCCCGAAAAAGCTGCCATGGAGACTACCTGCTGTTTCTAAACAACGACATTGTCTTCCAATCACCAGAGGTCCTCAGCCAGTTGATGGCTCCATTCGCATGTCGGAGCGTGGGCGCCGTTGGGAGCCAGCTGCGCTACCCGGACCACAGCATCCAGCACAACGGCGTTGTTATTGTTCGAGGTGAACGACGCGCACTGCTCGAGCCAGGAAAGACCATCGATCATCCGGCGATTCTGAATCGCTTGACTCCTTTACTGGTCGAGGAAGAATTCAGCGCCGCATCAGCAGCATGTCTGATGATCAAAACGGAGATTTTCGATGAACTCAATGGCTTCAACGAATCCTTTGCAGTAACCTTCAACGATGTTGATTTGTGCTTAAGACTTCGCCAGCTTGGATACAGCGTAATAATCACACCTTATCCCACAATCATTCATTTTGAGAGCAAGAGCCGAGGCAAAGATCTTCACGGCGAGGATCTAGCACGACAACAAAAGGAGCAAGGATTGTTAAGACAGGAACACACCAATCTCTATCGCAATGGAGATCCTCTTTACAGCCAGACAATCCATTCTCATTCACGAACATATGGCCTACAAATCGATCGAGAACCAACACCACCCCTCACAAAAGAGCGAATTATTCATGCATGGCAAAGAGGGAGAAAACACTCCATACGCAAGAAATCATTACTGTTCTTCGCCCAGTACAGCGCTGACGGAATGATAAGAGATGACATTATTCCTCTATTGAAAGCTTATCAACGCCATGCAGATCTTGTGGTGATTGCGGCAACTCCACAACTGGCAGAACAGACGCGTACGCTCAAAAAACTGCAATCACTGAGCCAAGTTGTGATCGTCAGGGAAAATGATGGCTACGACTTCGGAAGCTGGATGACAGGCATCAGATTTTGCAGTCAAATGCTTGAGGACTATGAACAAGTCATCCTCACCAATGACAGTTTATGGGGGCCCATCAGTCCCCTCGGACAGCTTTTTAATCGACTCAATGCCAGCCCTGCTGATGTCGTTGGGCTGACAGACGATCTGATGTATTCCTACCACCTCCAATCATCATTGATCGCCTTCCGCAAAACGGCATTCACTCACTCCGCATTTGCGGACTTCTGGTCATCCATCCATACATGGAGTCAAAAGCGCGATCTTGTCAAACAACAGGAGGTGGGCTTATCGAAGAGGATGATGAGTGCCGGGATGACGCTGGAAAGCCTCTACAGCAGACACTCAAACGGGAATATTCTTCACTTCTCCTGGCGATCGTTAATTATTGATCAAAACTTTCCATTTCTCAAAGTCAGCTTGCTACGGGACAATCCGACCCAACAAAACATCGATAATTGGTTTGAACTGATTAATTCAAGAAACCCCAAACTGGCAAGGATCATTCAATGTCAAGTCGAGAAAATAAGTCGAGCAGACTGAAAATCGATAGATTACTGCTTCTTCATTGCAGCAACAACAAAACCACCAACAGCCCAACCAACAACGACAATCCCTATCGATGCCAGGAAGAATTGCCAACGCCAGTTCATATCCTCTGAGGTGGGCAATTGTGGCTTGCTGAGCATCACAATGAATTTTGCTTGTCTCTGGCTTTCACGGCGACTGTTATCAACCGCAAGCCGGGCTGCTTCCAAGGCCGTGGTGGCGAACTCAACATCAGCCTTGAGGGATTCTGCCTGAGAGGTCAATTTATTGAGATCTCGGCCATTTGCACCGACTGCCTTTTGCCTCTCTTCACGAATTTGCCGCTCCAACTCCTGCACTTGATCTGCAACATACGCGACCTCTGGAGACGAGGGGTCAATGTAGCGACGCTTAAGAGTTGCCAGTTCAACTTTTAAATCAACAAGATTCGATTCAAGCTGCGCAATAAATGAAGATGTTGTTTGTTGTTCAACCTCCGGGCTCAGCTGACCATATTGATCCTGAAAATCCTGTAATTTCTGCTTGGCTTTCTTCAACTCTTCTTGGGATATTTGCAACTCCTTCTGTGCAAACTCCTGTTGATCAGCACTGATTGACTGGTTAACCTCGTTGACAAACTTCTGGGACTGTCTGAGGAGTGATTCGTTAAGCGCGAGAGCCTGCTCTGGCTGAAAACCATGGGTCCTGAGGACGATCGATCCACTCAAAGGTTGAGGTTGAACGCTGAGTTGCCTCCTGAAAAAGTCAACTTGCTGATTAAAGTCACTATTGGCGGGCAATCCTGCCCATAGATCTGGGCGCTCGGGTGCATACAGCATTTCGAGTTGCCGCATCTCCGGGTAGATTTTCTTTTTAATATCAGGTGATGCCAGATAAACTTTTAGATATTGACCATCAAGCAAAGAGTTAATCGCCTGAGGAACAGCCGTGCCAGCACCAAGGATTGTGTTGGCGGTGTTATTCATCGGCGTCGGCTGCTGAACGACAAATTCAGACACCGATGTATAACGTGTTCGACCAATATTGAATGAGTAAATTGCCGATAGGCCAATAAATCCAAGAACAGCGGTGCGCGGAGTAAAAATCCCTTTAAGGACTCTTAGAGCACGCTGACGCCACGTATCTTCCAGTTGAAGATTTGATGCAGCGTCCTGAATAATTGATTTTGGGAAAAGTAATGAGGAAGGTGATGCCCCATCCTCAATCGGCCTTGGGAGAGGAGAATCGGAAGGACTCTGATTGGGCGGTATTGATTTAGTCATCGCTGCTGATCAGCAACATGGACTCGTTCACCCTGTACAAGATCAGAGCAAAACTAGCACATGCCAACGAGCAGATCAGCAGATATTGAAACGAGATGGCGGGGGTGGGATAGGAATCATTGATCGAAAATCGGAATAGCTCAACACCATGGAGAATCGGATTCCAAGTGATCAAGGGCCTGACTTGAGGAGCTAATTCAAACGTTGCAAAAAAGATGCCCGACGTCCAGATAATCAGGCGCTGTAATATCCGTTTAACAATTCTCTTCAAAGCTGGGACGAATTGGCCCACAAATGTGATACAGACACCAAATCCAACAGCCATGATGACTGTGAGCAAATAGACGCTGATTGCCAATCCAGGGCGATCAAACTGGAATGTCCACCTGATACACCAACTCAGGATCAACGTGATGACTGACATCGAAGCCAGAGCCCGAACATCATTCAGTGCCGATGCCAGAAGAATATCAAGCGGCTTCACACGCATGTAGAACAGTGGGGCTTTCAACTTGAGCCCGTTGATTGATTTCAAGGCCACAGTCCTAAACAGGAAGACAAGTGAGAGGCCTGTTACAAGAAACGTGAACGGATCAAAATAAAGATCAGCACTGACGGTTGTTAAATCAACGCTGAGAACGCTTGAACCACTGATGAGATATTTAAGACCAACACGAATGATCAACAAAAACAGCAACATCTGAAGGGGCTGAATCAATGCCTCCCAAGCACCAAAAGGGCTGTCAGCGGCCCTGCGCTCTCTTTCGTAAACAGAAATCGCCAAAATCACAGCAAGCTGAGATTGCAATTTTGAAATTAACGTCCTTAAAAATTCGAGCATGATCGTTAAATGATTTCGAGGAATTCTGTCTCACTGTCTTCGTTATTGAGACTCGCAGAAAACACGCTCTCGTCAATCGCGTCATCATCCTCAATGCCATCGGCTTGAGATCCAGATGATTTCATCCAAACAAGACAGTCTTCCAGACTTCCTTCAAATATTTTCTGTCCCGATGGTCCGATTGCAAGACCACGATCACAATAGTCCCTCAGAAATCTCTTATTACCGCTGGTCGTGATCAGCGTCTGATTTTGAATTCTTGCCTCAAAAACAGTTTTCATATATTGAATCAATTGATCCTTTTCATTACCCATTAAAAACTGGGCTGAGGGGACGAGAAAAACATCAAACGAGAACGCAAGAGCAACAACCATATAAAAGACTTTTTGATCTTTAGATTTCAGATCTTTAAGACGAGCACGAGGGGACAACTCTGCACAATCCAGAAATGTTCTCAAGAACTTTTCTAAATTCAAAGGAGCAAGCCTGTCTTCATACAGTGAACCAAGAAAACGCATGTTTTGAAGAAGTGTCAGCTTCCCATCGAGTCCGCCCTTCAATCCCAATGGCCAGCTGACCACTCCCTGCTGAGTCACGCAACCGGAAACAGGCTGTACCAATCCATAAATACTGCCAAGCAACTCATCACGAATTCTTCGGTTATCGCAAAGAATCGCGGTACGCTCTCCCACGTGAAATGTTCTATTAATTGGGGTTGTATTGAGTGTCTTTTCTTTCCGATTGAAACGCAGAACCAAATCCTCAAGCTTGAGGGTCACTGCATGGGGTGCGGCGACATTCAAAGCCTGGAAGAAGAAACTGCCCAGAAGCTTACCACCAAAGCATCTATTTGAAGCGAATACAATCGCATTCCATCAAAAAGTGGGATTCAAATCAACTCTATAAGGGCAGAATTTCATCGTCTCTGCATCACGGCTTTTCGCAATCTCTTTTGGCATCGACGTTCCAATCTGGCAAACACAAGCTGCAAGGACTTTCGACCGATGGAAAGAATCATCGCGTCGGGCAGGATGAACAATGCCTGGCGACTGGCCAGAGCCAATTCTGCACTGGCACTGGCTCTGATCAGCGATTCGAATGGCGTCAGTGTGGCTCTGCATTCAAAGCTCACTGCTTTTTGAACGCCACCAAGGCCGTGAATCTCACAACGCTCAAATTCAATCTGAAGTGCCTGCCCCGTCCAGACAGCGGCAAAGACAACCTCAGGTTGAAGATTGAAACTCAGAATTCTGTAGGGGCTTGATTGGTAACGGAAGCGATGTCCGGGTAACGATGTCAGCTTCTTGCGATCCAGCAAAGCCTCCATGGTTGCCTGTGGATCCGACAGCAGATCCACCAGCGTTCGCCGGTCAGCTGAACGGATCGAAACCTCACAGACATGCGTGTCTGCACAGCGCAGCGTCATGCCGCTCTCTCAGTCGCTGGATTGAGCCCAGACGATTCCTTGAGCAGATCCGGTGATTCACAGACCGGAAAGCGATTGATCGCCTTGAGAGCAAGGCGTGCATTCGAGCGCAGCTGCTCGCTGATGGCCTCGCAGAACGGCACCTGAGCGAGAAGATCCACCGTGCGACGCATGATCCGCACCACATCGCCCTCATCCAGAGATGTGTTGGCAATCAGATCGGTCCAGGCTGTCCCCCTGGCCCAGGCGTCCACCAAACCCATCAGTTCCGGTTCCCACCAGGCCGGCACCACAACGTTCAGGCGTTCCTGCGTACGCAGCAGCTCGCGGCGGACACCGGAGAGATCGTGAAGCGCCTCCTCAGCCGCAGGTGGCGGCGGAAAACCGCTCCAGAGATCAGGCCGATTCACCTCCGTGCTGATGGCTTCAAACACAGCCGCAAGTTCAGCAGGCTGAAGCTCATCGAGGTGACCGCTCATCAACGCCAAACCAAGCCACAGCTCGTTGTCACCGCGCAGGGCAGCGACGGTGCGACCGATTTCCGTCGGTTCAAGCTCAACCAGACAGCCGAACTGCTGCAGGATCTCAAGCAGGGAAAGGAAGGTCTCCCAGTGCCGGTTGGCACGGTGATGAAGAAGCCGCTGGCGTTCCTCGATTTCCTCCTCCAGCTCCTCCATTCGCCGACGGTGCTTCTTGAGCTGCTTGCGGTCTCCCCAGCGATGGGCTGGATGCAGGTCTTGCTCCTGCTCGAGCGTCTGGACGAGCCTGGCCTGGGTGAGCACCTCGCCGGCCAGGTCGTACTGGGGGGTTGTCATGTCGTGACGACCGGCCATGTGCGCCACCGCCAACGCCAGTGCTCCACTGAGCTGATCGCCGTGACGCAGTTCACCGGAGCGCTGGAGATCCGGCGCCACAACGCTGTCCACCTGCAGACAGCTGAGCTCGGCGTGGAGACTGACGACAGAATGGCAGGGAACCAGCATCCAGAGGTTGTCATCCGTCAGGCAGAGCAGCAGCGGAAACTGGCCAGGTCCGTTCACTTTCTCCACGATCACGGCTGGAGTGACCCGTCCGCGCAACTGGGGAGACTTGAGGCTCACCAGGGTTCCCGAGCTGGCGAACTGGAGTGCCAGCGTGAGTTCGTTGGCCAGGGTCTCCTCGGCCTGCTGCTGGAGGATGCGCAGCAGGCGCCTCTCCTCCCGCAGCCTGCCGCGGAGTTTTTCGTAATCCTCAAAGTCCTCCCAGGGCACATCGCCAGCGACCCCTTCCAGCTGACCGAGTTGCAACCGCAGCTGCGACAGGGTTGATTCCTCCTCCACCAGATCCAGGCTGGCCAGGTAGCGACCGAAGCTTCGTTCCACCAGCTCCCGTGCCTTCTCGAGATCGTGACGCTGCAGCAGATTCAGCACCATGCCGTAACTGGGCGTGAACTGACTGACCAGCGGATCAGCCGGACTGGTCGCAAGCTGCCCGGCCTCACGGACGCCTTCAAAGCGGCTTTGCACCGTCACGACATAACCGCGTGAATCAAGACCGCGGCGGCCGGCCCGGCCAGCCATCTGCAGAAACTCGCTGCCCATCAGAGGCCGGTGGCCCCGCTCCGTGCGCTTGGAAAGAGCAGCGATCACCGTGCTGCGGGCCGGCATGTTGATCCCAGCCGCCAGGGTTTCGGTGGCGAACACCACCTTGACGAGTCCCTGCTGGAACAGCTCCTCAATCAATTCCTTCCAGGCCGGCAGGACTCCGGCATGGTGAGCGGCGATCCCCCGCAGCAGAGCATC
The DNA here is from genome assembly GCF_000737535.1 of Synechococcus sp. KORDI-100. Classification (NCBI taxonomy): domain Bacteria; kingdom Bacillati; phylum Cyanobacteriota; class Cyanophyceae; order Synechococcales; family Synechococcaceae; genus Synechococcus; species Synechococcus sp. KORDI-100. The sequence goes on from NZ_CP006269.1 coordinate 2,240,523, forward strand.
TGCATGGAGGCCGTCGCGGACAGCTTCCGGATTCACCTCGCTGTAAGACGTCAGGCGCTCGCGGATGCGCGCCTGTTCCTTCGGGCTCACCAGACACTGAACACCGAGATCCCTCACAGCCTTGTCACAACCCCGACGGCTGAAAATGAAATAGATCGCCGGGAGCATGGATCGCTCCGCCATCTGAGCCACCACAAAACTGATTGGCGGGGGCTCTGGCTGCGGGGGTTTCGGGGAACGGCCCCTGCGTTTGTTTCCCTTGGGTGCTCGCCAGACCTTGCAGTTTGGGTGCAGTCCTGTGCCTTGTTCATTCAGCAGGGGATGAAGCCCCTTGGCACTGCAGAAACTGAACTGAAGCGGTACCGGTCGGTAGTCGCTGTGCACCAGTTGTGTAGGCCCGTGGACCTTCTCGATCCAGTCGGTGAGCTGGCCTGCATTGGCCACCGTGGCCGACAGGGCCACCAGCTGAACAGGAGGCGGACAGTGAATGATCGATTCCTCCCAGACCGTTCCCCGCTGGGAGTCGTTCATGTAGTGGCATTCATCAAGGACGACAGCCTCCACATCCGCTAGTGGGTCGTCATGCTCATCAGCCTCCGCATAGAGCATGTTGCGGAAGATCTCCGTCGTCATCACGACGATCGAAGCCTCGCGGTTCAAGCTGAGATCGCCGGTCATCAGACCAACGTTCTGATCACCGAACTGTTGGCGAAAATCCCGCAGCTTCTGGTTGGAGAGAGCCTTGAGAGGTGTGGTGTAGAAGACTTTCTGGCCATGTGCCAGGGCGCGATGAATGGCGTATTCGCCCACAAGGGTTTTGCCGGAACCAGTCGGAGCACTGACAACAACGGAGTGGCCCTGATTCAGGGCATCGATCGCCTCCAGCTGGAAGTCATCTAGAGGAAACCCGAAGACCGCGGCAGGATCCAGCGGGGCTGACCCATCGGCGCCTGGTTCAGTCATCGCCGCCGGCGCCTTAGGTCCCATAGGTAAATCCTACGAAGGCAGGATCCGTTGCTTTCTCTTGGATCCGTTGCTTTCTGCAGCGGTCAGCAGAATCAGACGCTAGAAGGGAAAAAATTCATGAAGTTTCATGACAACGCTGGACCTTCTCACGGTTGTCCTCTCTCTCAGCCTGGCTTGCAGTGCCCTTTGGCTCTACAAAATCATCGTCGGTGAATCCCTGAACAGCTGATTCAGCCCATGCAACGCGTCTGCTCGGCAGGCGTTGGGTTCCACGGATGGTTGCCCTGCGCAACGACGACGTTTGATTTCTTTGAACAGATATAAGCATTGGTCACGCTGCTTTCAGAGATGCGAAGTCATCCTGAAAGAGCGTTCATCTGCTTCAACATGCAGCTTTATCTGGCCGACATTCAGTTCGACGATATTGAAATGCAGAAGGCTGCTTACGCCCAGTTCATTGAGCTCTGGGACAGTGGTGCCATGGCGAAGGAAGATAAGTTCGAAGGTTTTGAACTGCTGTTCCGCGTGCATGCCCCCGGAGAGGGACGCGTCGTTGTGCTCTGCCGCGCCGAAAGTGACAAGCAACTCTTCGCCCACTTCGCTCCCTGGCGTGCACAATTCGGCATGGTGATTGATTTCACGCCCGTGATCAGCTGTCAGAGCGTGGTCGACTATCACAAGGACCTTTTTGCCAAGCTCGGCGGCTGAATCAGCGATCTGATGGATCCGAAGCGGGATCCGACTGTCGCCAGCCCGCAGCCAGAGCACTGCCGATGATGCAATGAATCACCGCTGAAATTGCACCCGGCAATGCTGTGAGCGGGCTTGCAAACCCCCCACTTCGCGCCAGCACCACGGCCAGGCCTGAATTCTGCATGCCGACTTCGATGCTGATGGTGCGCCTCACCGCCTCCTGCTGCCTGAACAGCCTCGGCAGGATGTACCCCAGCAGGAAACCGCCGCAATGCAGAAGCAGGCAGGCCAGCAACAGCTGCGGCCCCTGCTGCAGGAGCTCCGCGCGCTGACTGCCGACGATGCTCGCGACGATCAACACAATCAGCACAACAGCCAACGGAGGCATCACGGGTTCGACGCGGCGCGCCACCCCAGGACATCCCTGCTTCAGCAGCACGCCAACCGCCACCGGCAGCAGCACCACCTGCACCACCTTCAGAAAGAGAGCCCAACCGTTCACCGGTACGTACTGACTGGCCAGAAGTTCCGTCAGCCTTGGCGTCATCACCACCGCGGCGACCGTACTCACGGTGGTCATCACCACCGAGAGTGCAACGTCAGCACGGGCAATCAGGGCCACGACGTTGCTGGCCGTGCCCCCAGGACAACAGCCCACCAGGATCAGACCAACCGCCAAGGGCGGAGACAGTTGCAGCAGCCAGGCCAGCGTCGCGGCAAGAGCGGGCATGACGATGAACTGCGCAGTCGCTCCAAGCAGGATCGCCCATGGACGCCGACCGACTCTGACGAAATCCTGCGGCGCCAGACCCAGACCCATCCCCAGCATGATCACCCCCAGCCCCACGGTGATCAGCGGGCCGCGGAACCAGACGAACAGAGGGGGGCAGAGCAAGGCAAGAACCGCTCCAAGCAGTGTCCAAAGCGGGAACCACAGCGTGAAACGCTCCAGCGACATGAGCTGCCTGCCTGGCTGAAACCGCCATCCTCCGTCGAGGCAGCGCGCAGACTGATGCAATGAGCCATGTCGACCCGGCCCGACGTCGCCACCTGCGCACCTGGCGCCCAGGCCAGGAGCACTGGCACCTGCACAGCGTGACCGGATCCGGCACACCGCTGCTGGATCTGGCAAGCAATGACTATCTCGGTCTCAGCCGCCATCCCGACCTGGTGAACGCGGCAACCGCCGCCCTGCGGCTGGAGGGAGTGGGAGCAGGGGGTTCTCGGCTTGTGACGGGGAGCCGGCCGAGCCATGACGAACTGGAGCAGGCCCTGGCCAGCTGGCTGAATCGTGGGCGTGTGCTGCTGTTCCCCAGTGGTTTCCAGGCCAATATCGCCGCCGTCAGCGCCCTGGCCAATCGACACAGCACGGTGCTGGCCGATCGGTTGATTCACAACTCGCTCCTGGTCGGCGTTCGGGCCAGCGGCGCGCGGCTGCAGCGCTTCGCCCACAACGATCTTGTCGATCTCGAACGACGTCTGGCTGCCTGCAGTGACGGTGGGCCTGCGGTGGTGATCAGCGAAAGCCTGTTCAGCATGGAAGGGACAAGCCCGGATCTGGACTCGCTCGCAAGCCTCTGTGCTGCATACGGTGCGCGGCTTCTCATCGATGAAGCCCATGCCCTGGGCGTGCTGGGAAACGGCGGACGCGGACTGTGTCATGGACTCAGGCATCCAGTGCATCTGATCAGTGGCACCTTCGGCAAAGCCTTTGGCAGCGGTGGTGCCTTTCTGGCCGCTGATGACGCCATGGGGGAGCAACTGCTGCAGACCAGCGGGGCATTCCGATACACCACGGCGATGGCTCCACCACTGGTGGCTGGAGCACTGGCAGCCCTGAAGCGGATCGAGGCGCATCCCAGCTGGGGCGATCAACTGCAGACCAGAGCATCGCGCTGGCGGGATGCCCTGGAACGGAGTGGCTGGAGCAGGCCGGCAGGCGCAGGGCCGATCCTGCCGCTGATCGTGGGTGCAGACGAGGTCGCACTGGGCCTTCAGCAGAAACTGGAAACGGCGGGACTTCTCTGCATCGCCATCAGACCACCCACCGTTCCAGAGGGACAGGCCAGGCTGCGCATCGTTGTCCGGCGCGATCTGCCAGATAACACGCTGGAGAGATTTCTGACAGCTCTCTCCAATCCATGAGGCAGGTGATCGCGATGCATGGATGGGCGGGAGACAGCAGTGTCTGGATGCTCTGGAGCCGCCACTTCGAGCAAAGGGGATGGCGGTGGCTCAGTGGAGAACGGGGCTATGGCTCCCGATCAGCTCAGATCCCCGCCTGGATGGATGGCTCGACTCGCCGACTTGTGATCTGCCATTCGCTGGGCTTCCACCTCCTGCCAGCCTCCGTCCTCTCGGTTGCCACCGACCTGGTTCTGCTGGGTGGATTCGCTTGTTTTGCTCCCGAGGGAGTCCAGGGCCGACGCCAGAAAACCGCGCTGAAGGGGATGGGCCAGGCACTGGGAACGGATCAGGAGACTGTGATGCTTCGGCGCTTCCTGGACCGTGCGGCATCGCCATTCCCACTGTCGGCCTTACCTCCGAATGCGCTTCTGCAGGGAATCAGCGAAACGGGCCGGCAACGCCTGCGCGACGACCTGAACCTGCTGGCCAACCTCAGCGCCTTGCCAGCAGGCTGCCCTGATCACGCGTCGGTTCTGGTTCTTCAGGGCGACCTTGATCAGATTGTTCCTGCCGAGACCCAGGAGCTGCTGACCCGGTCTTTGGAGGATCGCCTGGGGAGACGGCCGACCGTGCTGCTGCAGGCCGGCTGCGGTCACGCCCTCCTGACGGCTGATGCATTGCAACGGGTGCTGGCCTGGCTTGAAAGACCATGAGTCAGTTCTGGAGGCAGCAGGTCCTCACACGATTTGACAGGGCCGCCAGCCACTACGACGGTGAAGCAAGCCTGCAGCGTGCGATTGCCGAACGGTTGGCATGCCTCTGCTCACGGGTGGCGATTCCAGCAGGGCTCTGGGTTGACCTGGGAAGCGGTACGGGGCTGTTGGCGGATGCCCTGGAACGTCGGTGCCCGGGACAGCAGGTGCTGCGACTCGATGGCAGTCCCGCCATGCTCTGTCAACAGGGGCGACGACCATCGGTGATGGCGTTCGATCTCAACAACCCGCTGCCGACCTGGCCAGCTCCTCCGTCGCTGCTGGCTTCGAGCTTTGTGTTGCACTGGCTGACATGCCCGCCGGGGACCCTGCAGCACTGGTTCGACAGCCTGGCCGCCGATGGATGGATGGCTCTGAGCGTTCCGGTTGATGGCAGCTTTCAGCAATGGCATCAGGCTGCAGCTCGCGCCGGTGTCGCCTGCACGGCCATGCCGCTTCCGAATCAGGACGACCTGCTCACCTGCGTCTCCCCGTCCGCCGTTCAGCACTGCTCAGTGCTTCGGTTCACCCAGCGGTCTGACCATGCCATTCATCTCCTGAAACCCATGTCGGCGATTGGAGCTGGATCCACTCCATCCCAGGGGCTGACGGCGGCATCCTGGCGCCGACTGTTCCGCGCCTGGCCCCAAGACCTGGGCTCAAGGCGTCCAGGCCTCACCTGGCGGATTCTGATTCTGCTGCTCCGTCGATGATGCGATCCGCGATGCAACTGGTGGTGTGCGGCACCGATACGGATGTCGGCAAGACCGTGGTGAGTGCGCTTCTCGTCCAAGGACTCCAAGCGAGTTACTGGAAACCTGTCCAGAGCGGACTGGAGGGCGGCGGCGATCGCAGCCGTGTTCGGCAGCTCCTGGGCCTCAGGGACGACCGAATGCTGCCTGAGGCCTATGCCTTCAGCCAACCGGTGTCGCCGCACTGGGCCTCTGAGCTTGACGCATCACCACTGGAACCAGTGCGTCTGGCTCTGCCGACACATCCGGGAGCTCTGGTTGTGGAAACCGCAGGCGGTCTTTTGGTTCCCCTCAACCGCAACTGGCTGCAGATCGATCAGCTGCAGGTCTGGAACCTGCCGATCGTGCTGGTGGCCCGCAGCGGGTTGGGCACCTTGAACCACACCCTGCTGAGTCTGGAAGCGTTGAGGAAACGGGAGCTCAATGTCCTGGGACTGATCCTCAATGGGCCGCGCCATGCCGATAACCCACGAACCCTGGAACAGTTCGGAGGCGTTCCGGTCCTGGCGGAACTGCCTCCGCTTGTCCCGCTGTCAGCGGAGACGCTGGCGGAGCAATGGCAGCAGCAGAGCCTTGGCCCTAAATTCCGGCAACTGGAGGATCAGGTATCGCAATGAGCCGACGACAGTCCCTGGTCAGCCTGGCGGTGGCCCTTCTTTGCGGAGGGGTTCTGGTGCTGTTCACAGACATCGAAGTTCAGATGGTTCGATGGGTGAACTGCGGCCCTCTCTCGACGGACGCGGAACAGGCCAGCGAGGTCTGCCGCTGAATCAGAGCCCTAGCCCAGGGATTTCGAGCGCATCGGGCAGGTCCCCATGCGCATCGCAACCTGACGCACAGCCATGGCCAGAGGCCAGCCCTGTCGCAGTTGCTCGTGGATCAGATCGACATGGGATGGGGACCAACCCCGCTCTTCGAGCATCACACGAATCGACAACCAGCCACCGTCAGCGAACACTTCCCGGCGAACCGACCCCAGGCCGGTGATCTTGCCTACCGAAGGTGCGGTGGCGATGAATCGTTTTGATAGTCGCCTGGACCGCATCAGATCGTCTGGGGTGAGCACCCTCACGTTCCAATATGACAAAACCAGCGGAGTTGACCATGGTTTCGGTGGGACCTGTGACACGACATCCGAACCTGTGGCCCCCCTTCACCCAGATCGGTTCGGCAGCGCCGCAGCAACGGATCCAAGCCGGCCAGGGAGCCCTGCTGTTCCCGGAGGGAAATGGTGTCCCCCTGATTGATGCCATCAGCAGCTGGTGGGTCACCCTGCACGGGCATGGTCACCCTGTGCTGGCCGAGGCCATCGCACAGCAGGCCCATCGTCTGGAACAGGTGATCTTCGCTGACTTCTGCCATGAACCGGCGGAAAGGCTGGCAGAACGTCTCAGCCAGATCACCGGCCTTGAGCGTCTGTTCTTTTCCGACAACGGCTCTACCGCAGTGGAGGTTGCCATCAAGATGGCCTGCCAGTGGTGGTTCAACCGCGGCGAAGCCCGCCATCAGATCATCGCCTTCGACGGCGCTTATCACGGGGACACCTTCGGCGCGATGGCCGTAGGGGAACGCAACCTTTTCAGCGCTCCCTTCAACGACAAGCTGTTTCCGGTCGCCAGAGTGCCCTGGCCTGCCACCTGGTGGGATGACGATGCGGTTGATGACCGCGAGCAAGCCGCTCTCGACCTGCTGGAGACCTGCCTCGAAAGACCAACAGCCGCAGTGATTCTGGAGCCACTGCTACAGGGCGCAGGCGGCATGTCGATGGTGCGCCCGGACTTCCTGATCCAGGTACAGCAGCGTGTGCGCCGGGCGGGGGCGCTGTTGATCGCGGATGAGGTCCTGACAGGGTTCGGCCGCTGCGGCGACTGGTTCGCGAGCAGACGGGCGGGGATCCAGCCAGACCTGATGGCCTTGTCAAAGGGACTCACCGGCGGCTGCCTGCCGATGGGGGTGACCATGGCGAGCGAACGCGTCTTCGAGGGATTCCTGGGCGGAGAGCCACAGGACACCTTCTGGCACGGCCACAGCTTCACCGCCAATCCCCTCGGCTGCGCCGCTGCCAACGCCAGCCTTGACCTTCTCGAGGCCGCCCCCGAACGCTTTCTGAGCTTCGAGCGACGACACCGCCGCCATCTCGAAGACCTGGCGTCCCATCCGCGGGTGAAGCGACCAAGGCTGCTCGGGACGGTGGCGGCCTTCGACCTCAATGTGGAGGGTTGTTCCGGGTATCTGAATCCAGCAGGTCCCACCGTGAAACGGCTCGCCATGCGTCAGGGAGTGTTTCTCCGGCCACTGGGTCAGGTGGTGTATCTGATGCCTCCGTTGTGCATCACCGATGAACAGCTGGACAAGTGCTATCTGGTGCTTCGCAACGCCTTGGATCAGCTCTGAATCAGGGTCCGGCCTGAATCGCCGCCTCCACATCCGCCCTGGAGAGGCCATAGGGCAGGCAACACTGACGCGTCTCATCGTCGGGCTGCAGCCAGGTCACGCGCAGATCCTCCTGCTCGAGAACCAGTTCGGCAGTCCAGGTTGGCGTGTTCAGGAGCCAACGACTCGGAGCTTCCGGCGCGGGCTCAGCACCGAGATTGCGCAGCCATTGCTCAAGGGCCATCAGCGAGTGCTGATTCAGAGGTGTCCGATCCGTCGGCAGGGCTGGCATCGGGCGGCTGGGAGGACATCACCCCCTGAGTCTGGCCAGTGGACATCCAGCCTGGAGAAACCTGCCAGGAACGACCCTGTGCCGATGCCACACCAAGCCCGAGCACCACGCTGATCAGCAGCGCCAGCAACAGCAGCAACAAGGAGAACCATTCACCACCGGAGAGGGGTCGACGCTCCCCAATGCCACTCCAGCCATCCCCTGACCGAACCGGTGGCGGCGAACCGGTCGTGGAAGCGGCTGCTCGATCATGAGCACGCTGCTCGTCGTAACGACGGCGGCGCTCTGGATCCTGCAGAAGCTCATAAGACTGACGCAGCATCTGAAACTCAGACGCCGCCTGATCAGCAGGAAGTGCTGTGGTGTCTGGATGCAGATCCTTGCTCCGCCGTCGGAATGCCTGGCGCAGGGTTTCGGAATCCGCCGTACTGGCGACTCCCAACCGCTCGTAATGGCAGCGGGAGTTCAACAACGACACTCCAGATGGTGTTTCATCGTAGGAAGAGTCGCTGCTGTGGCCGATGGAGCAGTCCAGTGGACCCGCGCGCGATCTCTGGACAGCGCTGGGATGGGAGCCATCGCCGGACCAGTTGCAGGATCTGATCAGGCTGCAGGAGCTGCTGCGGCAGTGGAACCAACAACTCAATCTGACCCGATTGGTGGAGGGTGAGGACTACTGGATCAACCAGGTGTTCGACAGCCTCTGGCCGTTGACGGAAGAACTGAAGTCGAGCAGCTCATTGCGGGAATGCATCGATGTGGGAACGGGAGGCGGATTCCCCGGGCTAGCGATTGCGATCGCCCTGCCCGGAACTCGGATGACCCTGGTTGATTCGGTTGGCCGCAAAACGGCTGCAGTGCAGGCCATGGCATCAGCCCTGGGGCTTTCAAAGCGCATCCGGATCCGCACCGAGAGAATTGAAGCCAGCGGTCATGACAGGGACTGCCGCGGCCGCTTCGATCTGGCCGTGGCCCGGGCCGTCGCTGCCGCTCCCGTGGTTGCGGAATATCTGGTGCCGTTGCTGCGAAGCAATGGCGAAGCACTGTTGTATCGAGGCCAGTGGGGTGACACCGATTCAGCCGATCTGACCAAGGCTCTGGAGCCGTTGAGGGCAAGAATCCACGATGTTCAGAGGCTGCAGCTGCCCTCCGGTCGCGGCATTCGGCATGTGCTGCGCATTCGGTGTGTCAGCCGCTGTCCGGACATCTATCCAAGGCCGGTCGGCATACCCAGCAAAGTGCCTCTGGGAAGCGCTCCGTGATGGACCGCGACCTGACAAACCGTGAGATCAGGCGGTGGTCAGCCTCTGTTGAGGATCCCCGGCAAGCCGGTGCCGCAGACCTCTGAGAAGGTCTGGAATGCGATTCGACCAAGGGCTTCGCGTCAGGACCTGGCGCAGTTCATCCTCCGAGACAGATGCGTCCAGGGCATCGGCATTGGCCCCAGGGAACCAGTGGCTGCCCTGGCCGAGCAGCCGGTAACGGGACTGGGTGTAACTCTCCAGGTCCCAGGCTTCCAGAAGGTTGTGCAGCCAGAGCAGGATGGGAACGTTGATCTGACCTGGCGTCTCACGCCAGTTGGGCAAGCCCTGACGCCAGCTGCCCAGCCAGTCTTCGCCGAGGGCGTCAGCTGCTGCCTTGCAGAGGCGTCGATGCACCGGTTCGATCAGCGCCGAGGCATCGGCCAGGCGCTCGAGGGCCTCCAGATGGAGGTCGAGATCAGAGGGACGAGCCGCACCGATGCTGATGGTGTGCACCCGGGGATCGTTGAGACAGAACAGGTCGTTGAAGACGATCGGGTGCAATGGCGAACACAGGTCCCTGAGTCGCTGAGAGGGAGTGTGTAGATGGCCTCCCTTGTCCGTCGGGCTGATAATGAACACGCCGATGTCCTGCTGACGTGCAGCATCGAGCGCCGCTGCATTGGCCTGGTCGATGTAATACCAGTGAAGGTTGACGTAGTCGAAGACGTCGGACTGAATCGCCGCTGTGATGAGGTCGGTGGGGCCGTGGGTGGAGAACCCGACATGACCGATCCGTCCCTCCTGCTGCCAGCGGCGCACCACCTCCAGGCAACCGCCTGGACGCAGGGTCTGGTCGAGATGACGGGGCAGATTGATGCCATGGAGGGCCAGGAGATCAAGTCGCTGGCACCCCAGTCTTTGAAAGGTGAGGGCCAACATCTCTTCGAACTCGTCGGGGTCATCCCGAGGTGGGACCTTGCTCTGCAGGATGCGATCTGAATCCGGCACCTGAGGAATGGCCCAACCCAGTTGGCGCTCTGAGCTGCCGTAATGACGGGCGGTTTCAACGTGATGAAAGCCGCAATCCGCCGCACGTTGAAGGGTGTCCTGAAGGTTGCGCTGGGACTGGGTGTCGATGTCTTTCGCAGGCAGATCGCTCCAACTCTTCTGAAAGCGCATTCCCCCAAGCGACAGAACCGGCATGGCCAGGTCGGTGCGTCCGAACCGACGGGTCGGAATCGAGTTCGTCATCCCCGTGCGCGAGGTTTCAGCCGTCGATGTCCTGTCGGTCGGGGCATCCCCAGGGGCTGCAAGGTCTGGGTGGCCAGCTCTGCGCGCAGGGCGTCAAGGTCTTCAAAGGGAACCCAGTGAATGCAATCCACCGGACAGGTGTCGATGGCTTCCTGGATCCTTTCGGTGGTGTCCCCGTCCTGACGGATCGCTCGGGAACGGCCGTGATTGGCTTCGACCACAAAGGTGTTGCAGGCCACGTGAGCGCAATATCTGCATCCGATGCAGACCGCTTCATCCACCCAGACAGCCTGATCACGCAACTCACCCCCGAGCAATGGCTCTCGGCCATTCGCCGCGGATGGACGGTGGGCCTGAGCAGAGAATGCCTGCTGCGCCGGGTCTATCGGATTCAGGCGTCCCAGCGGGTCACCACCAGCTCGATGGCACCATCAACGGCGACCGTCTGCTCAGCCACTTCGAATCCCTCGAGACTGGTGGCGGCAAGAACCGTGTTCAGGGCATAACGCTGGGTCAGTTGTGCCAGAAAGCGTTCCACTGGAATCGTCTGTTTCCAGAGATCCAGATCGGTCACGAGCTCGTAGGAACCACTCTGCTCATTCCAGCGAAAACCAAGATCACCACTGGATGACATCGGCACTGCGATGTCCGCTGTCACGGTTTGGCCCTGGTAGCCACGCACCGGATATTGACCCTGTTCCGGGGAATAACCGAGCTCCTTGAGGGATTTCACCAGGGGCTCCAACTGACGCAGTTCGGTCTTGACGGTGCTGAAGTGCGACATCAGGAGAAAGAGGTGGTGAGGGCCTGGGACTGAGACTCCTGCTTCACGAAGGCATCAGCAGTGGGCTCACGCCGCTGGACGCTGCCGAGAGCGTTCTCCACGCGTTCGGTGAGTTGCTGACACGCTTCGCCGGTGAACCCTTCAACCGTCTCTTCGACACGACCGTCAGGTCTGATCGTGAAGCGGATGGTTCTCTGGGGCATCCCTGCAAGGTGCTGAGGCGCGCATGCTAAGGGCGATTGGCCCGCTTCGTTGATGGGGTTGTAACACCGAGATGGACCAATCCCATCAAGGGAAGAATCCATCTTCGATCAAGGTGTGCAGTCGGGCCAGAACATCTGGATCCTCAAGCTGTTCCAACGCTGTACGGGCCTCATCGCGAACCGAGGCTTCCCCGTCATGAAGCAGGGCGGAGACACAGGCTTCGACGATTTCCTGCTGACGCGGCTCCACCAGAAGTTCGTGCAACCGTCCCAGGGCCCAGATGCAGTTGCTGCGCACCACGGGCTCGCTGTCGATACGCAGGCTGATAAGCAGCTGCCCTGCCGCGGGATCAGCCTTGGCGGGTGAACGGCTGCCGGCTTCCGCCAGGGATCCTGGACACCAGAGACGCACGGCAGCCACATCCGTCTGGAGCGCGCGCATCAGTGGATTCAGAATGGGTGCGTCCGGATAGTTGCCAAGACTCCAGGCAGCCGCCTTGCGCACATAGGCATTGCTGTCGAGCTGGAGCAGCTGCAGCAGCGGCTCGACCGCTGGAGGAGATGGGTTCCTGCCAAGCGCATACACCGCACTCATCCGCTCAACCGGACAGGGCAGCTTCAGGAGAGACAACAGCTGTGGAACAGCTCTTGGGTCGCGATGTTCACAAAACACCCGCAGACCCTGCAGCCGCTCCTCATGGCCGAGTCCCAGACAGACCAGTGCCTGATCACAGGCTCGGGCCACGTCCAGTGAATTCCCGGCCTCACTGTCCGGCTCGATCGAATCGAGTGGATCCAGGTTTTCCTCAGCAGCCAGTTCCTGAGCCAGCAGATCCGGATCGATCGACAACCTCGAAAGGCTCTGATCACGTTGCTGGCCGGAACCGTCTGTCATGGAGGCGATCGTAGGGCTGGCTCCCGCTGCATCAGCCCAGCGGAGCGGGTTCCAGCATGTCTCCAGGCAGCCAGATCCTGGCGCTTACAGCGAACAATGCGACTGAGAACAGAATCACGATCAGGGCCGGCAGGACAGTTGAACGGAAAAAGGCCACGGATCAGAAGCTGGTGGCGGCATTCTGCTCAGAACGCTGAGGATGCTGACCTCGGCCGGAGCGCGAGGGCACAGACAACGAGCAAAACCAGGCATCCCCAACCAAGCCACTGCTGATGCAGCAGGAAGGCACCGATCCCCAGCAATCCTCCGAACAGAACCCCGTTCGCCAGAACGAACCGTTGAATCAGCTCCGGAAGGGTGTCGACCGTGTCGACACCACAACGCTCGCGCCAGCGTGCCCAACCCGGGCCTGGGGGCTGAACCTGACGTACAAAACGCTCAAGCACCTCATCGGATTCCGGAGGAGTGAGCAGCATCACCGCCAGCCAGACGACGGCGGAGCTGACTGTGATCACCGTCAGACGAATGCCGAAGTCATCGATGCGCAACAGGGGGATCACCGACGTGAACAGACCAACCACGAAACCGCAGAGCATGGCAGCGAGCTCAGCTGCCGCATTCACCCGCCACCAGAACCAGCGCAACACCAGAACAACCCCGGGCCCCGATCCGATCGCGATCACCAGCCGAAACACCGTCCCGATGCTATCGCTCACCAGAGCGGTGATCACCCCAAGCACCAGAAGAAGGATTGTGGTGAGCTGACCGATCAGCAACAACTCCCTGGAACTGGCATCAGGGCGCAGAAACCGCTGATAAAGGTCATGGGTGAGGTAGCTGGCCCCCCAGTTCACCGAGGTGCTGACCGTGCTCATGAACGCGGCCACCAGGGACACCACCACAAGGCCAAGGGCCACAGGGGGCAACAGCTCAACCGCAAGCGCGGGGTAGCTCAGCTCCCAATCACTCTGCGCCGGGAGCAACACCAGGGCGGACAAGGCCACCACCACCCACAACCAGCTACGCAAGAGGTAATTGACGACCAGAAAAACCCAGCCGGCGAGTCCGGCCTGCTGCTCATCCCGGGTGGCCAGCATCCTCTGGATGAATTCACCGCCGCCGTCGCTGCGTCGAAAACTCCACCACTGAATCGCGAGATAAGCGGTGAACATCGGCACGCTGATGCCTGCACCTTCGAGCCAGCTGATTCCATTGCCGTCCCAGGTCCAGGGCACCAGGCTGAGCAGCTCAGGACGCCCGAGGGCATCCAGTCGACCGAGCAGCTGATCCATCCCGCCCGCCGCATGCAGCGCCGCGACCGCGACGGCAAGAGCACCGGCTAGAGCCAGCAGCAATTGCACAAGATCGTTGACGACAACAGCCCAGAGGCCACCAGCAACCGTGTAGCTGACCACCAGCAACGCCACCACGGCCATCAGCCAGACCGTATCGCTCACACCCAGAGCCGCTGGTTGACCGGAGACGATGCCGAGCGCTTCCACCACCTTGCGAAGCGCAAGGAAGGCATACCCGATCCCGATGCAGTTCACCGGCAGGGCCAGCAGAAACGCCTTGACCCCCCGCAACCAGGCTGCGATGGGCCCGCCGTAACGAAGCTCAGTGAAAGCCGCATCCGTAAGAACGCCGCTGCGACGCCACAACGGTGCGAAAACGACCGCCATCGCCACGTGGGCAAGGCCGAAACTCCACCACTCCCAGTTGCCAGCGAGTCCCCGCGTACCGACCAGACCCGCGACGTAGAGAGGCGTATCGATCGAAAAAGTGGTGGCCGCCATGGAGGCGCCAGCCAGCCAGCCACTGAGGCTGCGGCCGGCCACAAAAAAATCATCCTCTCCGCTGTTACGACGAGCCAACCAAAGGCCCAGCACCAGCGTGAGAACGAGGTAGAGACCTAAGAGGAACCAATCAACCGATGCCATTCAGCCCTGGGAAAAAATACAAAATCTGAAACGCCAAGAACGGTGATCGGCAGGCCGAAGTCTTTCACACCGATATCGAAACACCAAGTTGACGATATGCAAAACCCGATTAAGCATTTTGATATCAGACAGCAGCAAATGAAAACTCATTCAAAGATTCTCCGCGACGTCTTGATTGCCTCCTCTCCAGGACTTGTGTGATTCGTTGCATGGTTCACCATCCCAAACCTGAGGGCTCAAATAAGATCAAAATTACCGGATTTCATCAGCTCGCAAACAGTGCGGAATGTTCAAATCACATGCTCTGAAAATCCGAACAACGAATCAGGGTTCTCCAGCAATCCTGAATTACATGAGACCGTGTGGCAAGAAGCAATGATTTACCTTAAAAATCTTGCAATCGCGATGACCACAACTGATCGGTTTTGCATACACTATGATCTTGCAACCTATGAAACAGGACGAGCTGAAAACAGCAGACCAAGAAACATGTGCTTAATGGACAGGCGTGATACGCGAGAAATGGTGAATGAAATTTATGCAATTCTTGAAAACCAAGAAGCTGCAAAACAATGCTTCAGTCTCAACACAAATGACTCTGGCGTCTACAGCCCCGGGGAAAAACTTGTCGCAAAATCTCCATCTGCGCAGGCTCAGGCGAGACCCTCTCTAAAAGATTTTTTCGAAAATATTGAGATTGATGATGTCAAAGATCACGGCCTCGTTCTGGCCAATCACTTTTCAGAGATCCTGATCGGAGAAGACATCATGTCACCCGGGTCCTTCCCGTCCGATATCAGCGCAAAAACGCTTCCTAATCTATGGGCTTCTGTCGGTTGGATACCAATGTGTGCCAAAAAAGAAGGACGATTCGCGACAAATCAAGCCAGTGCTCGTGGAGGCTTTGTCTACGCAGAAGTCCTTGGAACAACGGGCTTGCTACGAATCAAAGAGATTGATGGAGATCCAGTCAAAGCGGAAATCGGCATGACGGTCCAGAAGCTTGACAGTTTCTATACATTCCATACGCACGACGCCACCGAAATTTATTACAGCATCAAGAAGCCACAATGCGCCGACGAAGTTGAGGTTTTTGCGATGAGAGAGGGAAATCCACTGATCCGTACCGTCAAGAAGGAAAAAAATTACCGAATCATCGAATTTGATGCCAATTCTCCAGCCATCAAAGACCATTTTTGGCTTTCATCATCACCGCTTGAGCATGACCTCACCTATTACCACGAAAATACAATTCACGCGCTGAAAGCCAGCGACGAGTGCAGCAAAATCCCCAAGAAAAGCGGTGCTGTCGCTGTCTGGGCGAGGCCAAGTGGATTTGATTCACGCAACCCAAACTATGCCGATACCAACATATGCGAGTCTCAACGTCGTGGTGTCCCGGCTGATGCGCAGGAGGTTGTTCGCTGCAGGATGTACAACTGGACGTTTTAAGTTGAGACGGCTCACGTACATGAGGTCGTCTCGACTTAACAGCCTCAAATCAACAGGCAGTGCTCAATATTGGATATTTCAAGTCGCAGTCGTTACAGGTCACCGTGATGATCCTGATGACGACCGTTGCCGCCTTAGCTGACCACAGGCTGCATTCTGATCGAGCCCACGGCTTGCCCGCACACTCACGGCGATGCCACGGCGTTCCAACACGCGCTGAAAAGTATCAACACTTCTGGGTTCAGGCCGTTTGAAATTTTCCTCCTCGATCGGGTTGTAGGCGATCAGATTCACGTGGCTCTGAAATCCGCCCACACGATCGGCTAACTCAACAGCATGTTCAGGAGCATCGTTCAAGCCACCCAGAAGGATGTACTCAAAACTGACGCGACGACCTGTGACTTTGAGGTATCGACGGCAGTCATCAAGCAGAACATCCAAGGGATAAGCACCAGCTGTTGGAATCAGCTCTTCACGAAGCGCCTGGTTCGGTGCATGCAGACTCACCGCAAGGGTGAACTGGGTACGCCCGAGACGTTGCATCGCCAGTTCGGCCAGACGCGGCAGCGTACGGGGCACGCCAACCGTGCTCACCGTGATTCTGCGCTGGCCGATCCCGAGATCGTTGTTGAAACAGCGAATGGCATCCAGTACAGCCTCACTGTTCAGCAACGGCTCTCCCATTCCCATGAAGACCACATGGGATGGACGACGATCCATGGCTTCCCGCACACTCAAGACCTGATCAACGATCTCGTGGGTTTTAAGTGAACGCTGCAGACCGCCCTTGCCGGTGGCGCAAAAACGACAGGCCATCGGACAACCAACCTGACTGGACACGCAGACCGTGAGGCGCTGATCCGTGGGGATCCCAACGGTTTCAATCGTCTCGCCATCGTCGGTGGACAGCAGAAGCTTGGTTGTGGCATCCGTGGCCACCGACCGATGCACTTCCTTGAGGCGACCGACCACAACATCGGTGTCCTGCAGCTGCTGACGCCAGAGCTTCGGGAGCACCGTGATGTCGTTCAAGGAATGGGCACCCTTGCTGTAAAGCCAGTCATGCAGCTGACGACCCCGGAAGGGCTGCTGTCCCTGAGCAACGGCCCAGTCCTCGAGCTCGGCTGCGCTGCGGCCGAGCAGAGGATGCGTCACCAGATCAGCAATCCATGGCCAAGCTTGAATTCAACTGCGAGAAGGGCAATGAACCCGAGCATGGCCAGGCGGCCATTGAGCCTCTCGGTATGGCCATGGAAGCCATAGCGCGGCAAGCGACGCTGGGGAATTTCCTTGGGCTCAAGCATGTCGTGCGTGAAGTCGAAAGCGAATGGAACAGTGATCACTCATCAGAAAGCAGACCTTCTTCCTGAAGACCCTCCACGGCTTCGGCATCAACCACCTGCTCCTCCGCAAGCTCATTGTCGGCGTCTGGGCGCGCAAACGCGGCAAAGTTGCTGCTGGAGGCCTCGATGTTGTGCCGCGTGCGCGTGGCTTCCAGATCAGCATCGCTGGGATCATCCAGCACAGCGCTGGCTGTGGAGGCCGGGGGCATTTCCACCGTGTAATCAGGACGAAGGTTCTGCATCCGGCGATAGCCGGTGGGATCCTCCGCAAGGATGTCCGGGTGGGGACCTGCCTCTTTCTGCAGTTCTTCCTCAAAGCCGCTGAAGCCGGTTCCTGCCGGAATCAGGCGACCGATGATCACGTTCTCCTTGAGGCCGCGCAACCAGTCGCTCTTTCCTTCAATCGCTGCCTCTGTGAGCACGCGGGTGGTTTCCTGGAAGGACGCGGCGGAGATGAAGCTGTCGGTGTTGAGCGAAGCTTTCGTGATGCCAAGCAGCACCGGTGTGAACTCCGCGGGTGCTCCCCCGGTGATCGACATGGCCTGGTTGGTGTCCTCCACCTGTCGAAGCTCAATCAATTCACCCGGCAGAAGCGTGGTGTCCCCTGCATCCTCCACACGCACCTTGCTGGTCATCTGACGCACAATCACCTCGATGTGTTTGTCGTCGATCGACACGCCCTGGGACTTGTAGACGTTCTGCACCTCGGTGACCAGGCGGTGCTGGAGGTTGGCGATCGCCTCCTGAGCCGCATCCATCAGGGGTTTACGACTGCGCAGGTCTTCAAAGAAGCACTCGAGCAGCTCATGGGGATTGATCGGACCATCCGTGAGCAGTTCACCGGCACTCACCTGCTGGCCGTCACTGACCATGACATTGCGTCCAAGCAGAATCGGGTATTCGCCGATGGCATCATCGGCCTCGATCACGGTGACGGTGAGTGACTCGTTCTCATCGTCCTGCTTGATCTCAACCGTTCCGGGCTTCTTGCAGAGAATCGCCGATTCACGGGGGCGACGGGCCTCCAGCAACTCCTCGATCCTCGGAAGACCCTGGACGATATCCCCGGTTTTCTGACGTTCGAACACAAGCAGGGCCAGGCCATCGCCCCGCTGCACCAGATCCCCGTCTCGCACATGCAGCACGGAATCGGGGGACACCATGTAAGGACGTCCGAGGCGCATGGTGACGTTGTTGCCCTCAACCTTCTCGACCTCACCGCAGCAGCTGGCCAGTTCACCCTCTGCCAGCGGTTCGCCATCGACGATGCGTTGCCCCACGGTGACCAGCGGAGCGCCAGAGGTCTGCAGCGTGGTGGTGTCTTCCGGACGCTCCACGATGAGACGTCGGACAGGCTCTCCTTCTGGAGGATCTGGGAGCTGAGCCAGGCCCTGCTGCTTGCAGAGAATCTGAGTGGTGGCAACCACATCTCCGGCCTTGACGGAGATGCCGTCTTCGACCTGCAGCTCCGTGTGGGTCGAGCCATGGCTGGAATCGGACATGGTGTCCCGACGGACGAGGATCGACTCGAGGATCACCAAACGCAGGCGGGAGATCGTCTTGGCCCGCTTGTCGGGGGCTTTCTCCACATCCACCGTCATCTGTGGCGTGGTGTCGAAGGTTTCGAGCAGAAGCTGTGTTTTCAGCAGTTCCACACCCTCAACAGACTTGATCAGTTCACCGTCTTTGAAGGCAAGGCGCTGGGTTGCCTTGATGCCCAGGTGAGGACCATTGGCCTGCTTCACATGGGCCAGCTCGGGCAGCTGCGCCTCGTTGGGAATGGTGTATTCCTCGACAGGGCGTAACAGCAGGCCGGTGCCCTCCGGGGTTTCAACCGTCTGCACGAACTTCATGGTGTCGATGCTCAACCCCTTGGCGATCTCCTCTCCCGGGTTGACCATCTGGCCGTCGCCCTGGAAACGCTCCACCGCCTTGCTGTCGCTGGAGAGATGGAAATCACCACCACGCACGATGATCTCGCGCAGGATGTCGTTTTTCTGGGTGACTGAAACAATGCCTGCGGTCTGACTGAAGATGTCCTTCACCACCTCGGTGCCGGCTTCAATCCACTGGCCGTCCTCGATCATCAACAGGGAAATGTCCTTGTTGATCTCGTGGGTCTCCTGGGGGATCCAGAGCAGAGTGCCGCCTTTGCTCACCTCGTAACCGTTCTTGGCGGATCGGGCTTTCTTGATGGCCAGACCGGGTGCAAAACGCACCAGACCACCGGTGTTCGTGCGGAAACGGTCATCCGCGAGTTCGGCGATCACTTCCCCTGAACCGATCTTGCTGCCTGGAATGGTGTTAAGGCGGTAGCGGGTGCCGTCCTTGGCCTCGAGATTCCAGATCTCGCCGGAGTGGGTGGATTCCTCAAGCAGCTTGAAGTCCTTAAGCGTCATCGCCGTGGTGACGATCTGCACCTCACGGGAATCACCGATGGAATCCCTGAGCCTCACCTCTCCGCCGAACTCACTGCGCTGACTGGCCTCAGCCAACACCTGACCCTCATGGACGGAGGTCTGTCCGGCAACGACCGGCTGGGCGTTGGGAGGCAGGTTGTAGACATCACCGGCCAGAACCCAAAGGCGACCCAGCCGCTGGGCCTTGACGGTAATGTTGCCCTGACGGTCAGTCACTTCCCTGGGCTGGATCTTCTCCTCGTAACGAACCTGTCCGGCGAGGTCGCAGATCACGTCCTTGGTGGCCTTCTCGACGCTCTTCTTCACCGCACCTGCGGCGATCTGAGCGACGGTGACGTCGGACTCGATCTCCTGACCGTTGCTGACGAACAGCAGCGAACCATTGCTGACTTCGATCTTCTGGGTGCGTCCCTTACCGGAGGGTTTGATCGAGAGGGTGAAATCAACTTCAGCCTGCTGGGCCTCCACACCGTGCGGTGTCCGGTAGGGACGCACCCTGGCTTTTGAGGTGAACTCGACCGTTCCTGCAATCGTCGAGCGAACCACCCCTGTTTCGGCTGTCGACACACCTCCGGTATGGAAGGTGCGCATCGTGAGCTGGGTCCCGGGTTCCCCGATCGACTGGGCCGCAATGATGCCAACGGCTTCACCGAGATCAACAAGCTCGTTGTGAGCCAGGGCCCAGCCATAGCACTTGCGGCAGACCGAACGATTGGCTTCACAGGTCAGAGGTGATCGCACACTGACGCTGGACACTCCTGCTTTCTCAAAGCGATCGGAAAGAGGAGGACCAATCTCGGTATCCCGCTCGGCGAGCACCTCACCATCGGCACCAACCACCTGTGATGCCGTCAAGCGTCCAACCAGGCGGTTACCGAACCTGCCGTCCTCAGCGTCAACATTGATGTGGCGCATGGTGCCGCAGTCGTCCTCACGGACGATCACGTCCTGAGCCACATCCACCAGTCGACGGGTCAGGTAGCCGGAGTCAGCGGTGCGCAGTGCCGTATCCACCAGACCCTTACGGGCGCCGTAGGAGGAAATGACGTACTCAGTCACCGTGAGGCCCTCACGGAAGTTGGTGCGAATCGGAAGGTCGATGATTTCGCCCTGGGGGTTGGCCATCAGACCGCGCATGCCAACTAGCTGGCGCACCTGCGACATGTTTCCGCGGGCACCGGAGTTGGCCATCATCCAGACCGAGTTCAGAGGCGCGTTCTGGTTGAAGTTCTTTTTGACTGCGTCCACCAGTCGCTCGTTGGTCTCCGTCCAGGTGTCGATCACCTTGGTGTGCCGTTCCACCTCGGTGATTTCCCCCAGCCGGTAGCGCTCTTCGGTGGCTGTGATCTGTTCCTCTGCCTCTCCCAGAAGAGCTTTCTTGGCTTCGGGAACCTGTAGGTCGTTCACCGAGATCGAGACAGCGGCCTGGGTGGCGTAACGGAAGCCGAGATCCTTGAGTTTGTCCGCCATCGACGCGGTTACAGCCGTGCCGTGGTTCTTGTATGACCAGGCCACCAGTTGCTTGAGGGCCTTTTTGTCCACAACCCGGTTGCGGAATGGAGGCGGCGTCTGAGCCAGCTGGCGGGAAGCGGCCTCAGCCGCAGCTGCGGCCTTTTTGGCCTTGGAGGATTTACGGGATTTGGAGGAGGAGGTCATGGCTGCGCGCGGTCGGAGGGGAGGTTGGAAATCAGGCGGATCAGGCGGCGGCCACCGCTTCGATGATGGTGTGATTCATCACCACACGGCCAACAGTGGTGAGCAGATAACGGCTGATCAGGGCACCGTCCTCGTCGAATCGATCACGACGGAGGGTCCACTGCTCAATCCGTGTTCCATCTCCGAGGTCTTCCGTCTTGAGCGGCTGATCCAGCTCGTCGTCGTCGTCAACCTCTCCGTTGAAACGCACCCAGACCCATGCATGCAGATCGATTCGCTGATCTTCAAAGGCATGGATCACATCGTCCAGGCTGGCGAACGTGCGGCTGCGATCCCCAAAGTCCGGCTGGTCCAGGTGCGGTTTGAGGGCCGTCAGGTAATAGGAACCCAGCACCATGTCCTGGGAGGGCGTGACGATGGGCTGGCCGGTGGCAGGCGAAAGAATGTTGTTGCTGGCGAGCATCAACATCCGGGCCTCGGTCTGGGCTTCGATCGCCAGGGGAACGTGTACGGCCATCTGGTCACCGTCGAAGTCGGCGTTGAATGCAGGACAGACCAGGGGATGCAGCTGAATGGCGCGACCATCAACCAATTTCGGCTCGAAGGCCTGAATGCCAAGCCGGTGAAGGGTCGGAGCACGGTTGAGCATGATCGGGTGACCATCGATCACCTCCTGCAGCACCTGCATCACCTCATCGTCGGCGCGCTGGATCAGCTTCTTGGCCGCCTTGATGTTGTTAACGATGTTCTGACGGATCAGGCGATGAATCACGAACGGCTGGAACAGCTCGATCGCCATTTCCTTGGGCAGACCGCACTGATGCATCTTCAGCTTGGGACCCACCACGATCACGGAACGACCGGAGTAGTCGACCCGCTTGCCGAGAAGGTTCTGGCGGAAGCGACCCTGTTTCCCTTCAATGATGTCGCTCAGTGACTTGAGCGGACGGTTGTTGGCACCGACCACTGTGCGACCACGGCGACCGTTGTCGATCAGGGCATCGACAGCCTCCTGGAGCATCCGCTTCTCGTTGCGGACGATGATTTCGGGGGCGAGGATCTCCTGAAGCCGCGCCAGGCGGTTGTTGCGGTTGATGACCCGGCGATACAGATCATTGAGATCGCTGGTGGCGAAGCGACCGCCGTCGAGCTGAACCATCGGCCGGAGGTCAGGGGGGATCACCGGGATCACATCCAGCACCATCCACTCAGGGCGGGCATCGGTCGCGATGAAGTTGTCGATCACCCGCAGACGCTTGATCAGCTTCGCTCGCTTCTGACCTTTGCTGCCGTTGATCTCTTCCCGCAGTTGCTCGGCCACCTCATTGAGCGTGAGGTCCTCGAGAAGTTGCTTCAGAGCCTCAGCACCGATGCCCACCACGGGCTCGTTCTCGATCTCCGACTCCTCGGCGTAGATCTCATCCTCAATCTCCAGCCATTCATCCTCAGTGAGCAGTTGCTTGTACTTGAGGTCCTTGTGGTCGCCGGGATCGAGCACCACATAGCAGTTGAAGTAGACGATCTGCTCCACATCCCGCAACGGCATGTCCAGCAGGATCGCCACGTAGCTGGGGATGCCCTTCAGGTACCAGACGTGGGAGACCGGAGCAGCCAGCTTGATGAAGCCCATGCGGTGACGGCGCACACGGCTTTCTGTGACCTCAACGCCGCAACGCTCGCAAACGATGCCGCGGTGCCGCACACGCTTGTACTTGCCGCAATGGCACTCCCAGTCCTTGGAGGGACCGAAAATTTTCTCGCAAAACAGCCCATCCATCTCGGGCTTGAGGGTGCGGTAGTTGATGGTCTCCGGTTTGGTGACCTCACCCACAACCTGGCCATTGGGCAGGGTGCGCTGACCCCACTCCATCACTCGCTCCGGTGAGGCCAGGGTGATCTTGACGTAATCGAAGTGGTTCTCGGTGCGGAGGTTGCTGTTGGTCATGGACGGATGGGAAAGGAAGGGCTGTCAGTCAGTGCGAACGCATTGGGAGCGTTTGGCCCGTCAGTCCTCGTCGTAATCCGCAACGCCGAGGGATTCGTAGGTGGGGCGGCTGGGCGTGCTGCGACGTGGGTTCACGTCCTGCATCAGATCCACCTCCTTGCCTTCATCGGTGTAGACCGCGATATCGAGTCCCAGGGACTGCAATTCGCGCATCAGCACCTTGAAGGATTCCGGAGTGCCAGGGCGGGGAATTGGTTTGCCTTTGACGATGGCGTTGAGCGCCTCGTTCCGACCCTGCATGTCGTCGGACTTGACCGTAAGCAGTTCCTGGAGGGTGTAGGCCGCGCCGTAGGCCTCCAGAGCCCACACTTCCATTTCTCCAAGACGCTGGCCGCCCTGCTGAGCCTTGCCCCCGAGGGGCTGCTGGGTCACCAGGGAGTACGGGCCGGTTGAGCGGGCGTGGATCTTGTCATCAACCAGGTGCACAAGCTTGAGGAAATGGGCGTAGCCCACGGCGACAGGCTGATCAAAGGGCTGGCCTGTGCGGCCGTCACGCAGAACGAGCTTGCCGGGGTCCTCCGGGTTGTAGACCCAGGCCTTGCCTGGCTGTTTGGCCGCTTCCTTGAGGAATGCCTCACAGGTTTCCTGCGACATCTCGGCGCCGTGCATCTCATCAAAGGGAACAATCCGAACCCGTGAATCGAGGTTTGAGGCGGCCCATCCCATCAACAGCTCGAAAACCTGACCCACATTCATGCGGCTGGGCACACCGAGGGGATTGAGGCAGATGTCAACCGGCGTGCCGTCAGGCAGGTATGGCATGTCCTCCCGGGGAAGGATGCGGCTGATGATGCCTTTGTTGCCGTGACGTCCGGCCATCTTGTCGCCGACCTGAATCTTGCGGCGCTGGGCGACGTAAACCCGGACAACCATGTTGGCGCCCGGTGGCAGTTCATCACCCTGCTCTCGGGTGTAGATCCGAACATCCACCACGCGACCACGCTCGGTGCCTGGCACCCGCAGAGAGTTATCGCGAACGTCGCGAGCCTTCTCGCCGAAGATCGCACGGAGCAACTTTTCCTCAGGGGGCTGATCGGATTCCCCTTTCGGCGTCACCTTGCCCACGAGAATGTCGCCGCTCTCGACGAAAGCACCGACGCGGATGATGCCCATCTCGTCGAGGTTTCCAAGACTTTCCTCGGCGACATTGGGGATCTCACGGGTGATCTCCTCAGGTCCGAGCTTGGTCTGACGAGCTTCGATCTCGTATTTCTCGATGTGCACCGAGGTGTAGAGATCATCCGTCACCAGACGCTCGCTCACCAGCAAAGCATCCTCAAAGTTGTATCCCTCCCAGGGCATGTAGGCGATCAGAACGTTCTGGCCAAGAGCGATCTCGCCCCCTTCGCAGGCGGAACCATCCGCCAGGACCTGACCGACGATCACAGGATCACCGCACCGCACGATCGGGCGGTGATTCAGACAGGTGTCCTGGTTGGAACGCTGATATTTCTGCAGGT
The DNA here is from genome assembly GCF_000737535.1 of Synechococcus sp. KORDI-100. NCBI lineage: Bacteria > Bacillati > Cyanobacteriota > Cyanophyceae > Synechococcales > Synechococcaceae > Synechococcus > Synechococcus sp. KORDI-100. Next base: position 2,265,131 of record NZ_CP006269.1, read on the forward strand.
AGTGGGTGTGGTCGTTTCCGTCCTCGTCATTGACGACGATGGCCGTTGCATCCACGAACGTGACCGTGCCGTTGACCCGGGAGATCGGCACCATGCCGGAGTCGCGGGCAACCTGGGTCTCAAGACCTGTCCCGACGAGGGCCCGTTCCGGACGCAGCAGGGGAACCGCTTGCCGCTGCATGTTTGACCCCATCAGGGCGCGGTTGGCATCGTCGTGCTCAAGGAAGGGGATCAGTGAGGCGGCCACCGAAATCACCTGCACCGGAGACAGGGCGACGTAGTCGACCTGTTCCGGAGGCACCTTCTCAAAATCCTGCCTGTAGCGGACTGGAATCAAGTCCGCCTTGATCCGGCCGTCGTCATCCGTCGCCACATCACCGGGAGCCACCCGCACCTCGTCCTCACGATCGGCGGAGAGATAGATGGGATCGCCATCCCTGAGAACAACACCGTTCTCGACCTTCCAGAAGGGGGTCTCGATGAAGCCGTACTCATTCACCCTCGCGTGGGTCGCCAGAGAATTGATCAGCCCTGCATTGGGGCCTTCAGGCGTTTCAATCGGACAAAGGCGCCCGTAGTGCGATGGATGAATGTCGCGGACAGCAAAACCGGCGCGTTCCCTGGTGAGACCACCTGGTCCGAGAGCAGAGATACGGCGTTTGTGGGTGAGCTCAGCCAGCGGATTGGTCTGATCCATGAACTGGCTCAGCTGACTGGATCCGAAGAACTCCTTGATCGCCGCCACCAGGGGCTTGGGATTGACCAGCTGTGCCGGGGTGAGTGAATCGGTCTCACCAACGGTCATCCGCTCCTTGATGATCCTTTCAAGACGGTTCAGACCGACGCGAACCTGGTTCTGAAGCAATTCACCCACCGAACGCACGCGGCGGTTGCCGAGGTGGTCGATGTCATCGAGACTCGCGCCGCCGACATCGAGTTCCAGATTGATCAGGTAATCAAGGGTGGACAGCACGTCCTCATGGGTGAGGGTGCGCACCGTGTCTGGGATTGTGAGCCGCAGCTTCTTGTTGATCTTGTAGCGGCCGACACGACCGAGGTCGTACCGCTTGGGATCAAAGAAGCGGGTCTGCAACAGCTGTTGGCCACCGCTGACCGAGGGGGGCTCGCCGGGCCTGAGCTTCTTGTACAGCTCCAGCAGTGCCTGATCTTCGGAGCTGATGCCTTCATCGTTGGCGGCATCAATCGACTTCTTGTAGAACTCCGGGTGACGCAGCTTGTCGACCACGTCATTGTCCGACAGGCCCATGGCCCGCATCAACACATGGGCATTGATCTTGCGGGTCTTGTCGACGCGGACATGAAGAAGTGAGTTCTTATCGGTCTCGAACTTCAACCAGGCGCCCCGGTTGGGGATGACGCTGGCGTTGTAGGTGCGACGTCCGTTCTTGTCCTGCTCGTCCTTGAAATAAACCCCTGGGCTGCGAACGATCTGATTGACGATCACCCGCTCGGCACCGTTGATGATGAACGTGCCGCGCTCAGTCATCAGCGGGAGTTCGCCGATGAAAACCTCCTGTTCCTTGATCTCGCCGGTCTCCTTGTTCACGAGACGGCAGGTCACATACATCTGAGACGCGAACGTGGCATCGCGACGCTTGGCCTCTTCCACGTCGTGGCGAGGACGCTTGAGTCGGTACTCGCTACCGATGAAGTGCAGCTCTAACTTCCCGGTGTAATCGGTGATCGGAGAGAAGCTTTCCAGCTCCTCGATCAGACCTTTATCTAAAAACCACTTGAAACTGGCCCGCTGCACCTCCACCAGATCTGGAAGGTAGGTGGCGGTCTTGGCGACCTGAATCGCGCTGCTGCTCATGCGGGAACCCGACTGAGAGGACGAATGGGACGAGAGACCTGAACAAACGAAATCAGATCACCGACAAGGATCGAAAACCATCACAGGCACTGCAAACCACCCCTCAAAGAGCGGCCACAGGGTGATGGAGTTCAGAGATCGCGGGTCAGATCAGCTGACAACAACAAGTGCACCGGAAGGGAATGGACGCTTCGGGGCCCACGGAATGGGGAAATCCAATCCATGGCCAGGCCAATGCAACATCTTACACATCGAAGTTGCTGATACCAGGCCGGCTTACCAGATCACGGCAAACGAAACAGGCGGCGTGCGTTGGCGGTGCTGCTGGCGGCCACGCATTCGAGATCAACGCCGCGAAGCTCGGCCACCCGCGCCGCAACGGATGCCACAAACGCCGGTTCATTGCGCTTGCCCCGGCGTGGAACGGGGGCGAGAAATGGACAATCCGTTTCCACCAGGAAGCGATCCTCAGGAACCCGGCGGGCACATTCATGGGTTGGAGCGGCCTTGGGGAAGGTGACGGTGCCGCTGAAGCTGATGTGAAAACCGAGCGCAAGGAAGCCATCCATTTCGTCTGGCGTCCCGCCCCAGCAATGCATCACTCCGGCTGGACAACGGCCTTGTGCCTGGCGGGTGCGCAGCTCCGCCAGCATCGGCTCCGCCGCATCCCGGCAATGAATGATCACCGGAAGATCAAGCTCAACGGCCAGATCGAGCTGCGGACGCAGCACCGCAAGCTGTTCGTCCAGATTCTTCTGCCGGAACAGATCAAGTCCAAGCTCACCGATGGCGACGACGCGTTCATCCTCCAGGGCTGAGCGCCTCAGGACTGCCTGCGTGTCCGCCTGCCAGTGCTGGGTGTCAAGCGGATGAACCCCGACGGAATAGCGCAGCTCCGGGAATCGATCAGCAAGCGCTCTGATCGCAGGAATCTCAGACGGCTCAACACAGGCATGAAGCAGAGCCGTCACGCCCGCTTCGCGCCAGCGCGCCGCGACGTCATCGAGATCCTCATCGAAGTTGCGGAACACGATGTGACAGTGACTGTCAATCAGCGTGGGAGTGGACGTCACGGGGGGCTGAAACTCGCCTTCACCCCCCATTGTGCCGAGTGCGCCTCAGGTGCTGGGTTCCAGAACCCGTCGGACAGCTGCCGAGAGTCTTGACTTCTGGTTGGCACCGTTGTTGCGATGCAGAACGCCCACCTTGACGGCCTTGTCGATTTTGCTGAAGGCCGCGTTCATCGAGCTCTGAACAGATGCCTTGGCAGCATCACCGGGCTTCTCGCTGTAAGCGTCACAGGCGAGGAAGCAACGCTTCATCAAGGTGCGAAGGGAGGATTTGTAGGTGCGATTGCGCACTCGATTGCGTTCGGCAACCTCAATCCGCTTTTTCGCTGCTTTGTTATTGGCCACTGAGGCGAAAACGATGCGAACAATCCACCACCATACCGACCAGCCTTCCAGCACACGAGCCGGCAATTAGTTTGAAGAGACTCCTTACCTCTTTCACTTGCCTGTGAGCAGAGCGGTCAACGAGGTTGACACCACGACTCCCTTCCCGCTGCGCCTGGTGCGGGATCCCGAGACTGCACACCATGAACTGCAGCGTCTGACCTCGCGGACAACAAGCGACCAGCAAGGCGAGGCTCGCGGTCGGGTGGATCAAATTCTGGAGGAGGTCCAGCGCCGCGGGGACACCGCCGTGAGGGACTTCACCGAACGCTTCGATGGCTTTCGTCCCGAACCGATTGCGGTGCCTGCCGAACGTCTTGAGCAGGCCTGGCGAGAGCTGCCGCTTGATTTGCGGGATGCCCTCGAGCTGGCCTGCCGCCGCATTCAGGAATTTCATCAGCGACAACGCCCCGCTGACATCTCCATGAAGGGGCCCCATGGGGAGCAGCTGGGACGGCGCTGGAGACCGGTTCAACGGGCTGGCCTTTATGTACCTGGCGGACGGGCCTCCTACCCCAGCACCGTTTTGATGAATGCCGTTCCCGCGAGGGTGGCGGGCGTTGAGGAGATTGTGATCTGTTCTCCCGCCGGATCGGACGGTTGCGTGAACCCAGTTGTGCTGGGAGCCGCTCACCTCGCCGGCGTCAGTCGGGTGATGCGCATCGGTGGAGCCCAGGCGATCGCCGCCATGGCCTTCGGAACAGACAGTGTCCCGAAAGTCGATGTCATCAGCGGGCCAGGAAACCTCTATGTGACGCTTGCGAAACAAGCCGTTTACGGACGCGTCGGCATCGATTCCCTGGCCGGTCCGAGCGAGGTTCTGGTGATCGCCGATCAAAGCGCTGATCCAGCGATGGTTGCCGCTGATCTGCTCGCCCAGGCCGAACATGACCCCCTGGCTGCAGCTGTTCTGATCACGACGGATTCCGGCCTGGCTGAAACCATCGGAGTCGCGATCAGCCAGCAGCTCCTGGATCACCCAAGACGCGAGATCTGCGAGGCATCACTGCGCGACTGGGGATTGGTGATCCTCTGTGAAGACCTGGAGACCTGTGCCCAGCTGAGCGACAGCTTTGCCCCGGAACATCTCGAGCTTCTCGTGGAACGTCCCGAGCCACTGGCGGAGCGGATCCGAAACGCCGGCGCCATCTTCCTGGGCCCATGGTCCCCGGAAGCGGTCGGGGACTATCTCGCTGGCCCGAACCACACCCTGCCGACCTGCGGTGCGGCTCGCTTCAGCGGAGCTCTCAGCGTGGAGACGTTCATGCGCCACAGTTCCATGATCGGATTCAACCGGGCGGCGCTGGAGGCGACCGGTTCAGCCGTTCAACAGCTCGCTGGCAGCGAGGGGTTGCACAGCCACGCCGAATCGGTGCGGCTGAGGCTCAACTAACGCCTGTCGAGACTGCGGACCCCCGCGACATCTCCGTTGATTTCTCCGACCAGGATTTCATCGGCAAGGTTGACGAAAAGGCCGTTCTCCAGGACACCTGGGATGTTGTTGATCGCCAGTTCGAGAGCAACAGCGTCAGCAATTCCCCCATCGAATTTGACGTCCAGGACAAGATTGCCCTGATCCGTGACGACAGGTCCCGCCTTGCGCTGGGCCATGCGCAGCTCTGCACTCCCGTCCATGGATGAGAGCTGCTGCTGAACCTGACGCCAAGCCCCCGGCAACACCTCAACCGGCAGCAGAAAGCCGAGATTGAGGCGTTCGACCAGTTTGGTGGAATCAACCACCACCACAAAGCGCTCAGCTCGAGCAGCAACGAGTTTTTCCTGGACGTGGCATGCTCCTCCGCCCTTGATCAGCTGAAACCCCGGATCAACCTCATCCGCACCATCGATCGCCAGATCGATGCGCTCCACGGCATTGAGACTGAGCAGGGGGATGTTGAGCTCAGCTGCAAGAACCTCGCCCTGAAACGAGGTGGTGACACCGACGATATTTTTGAGTTCTCCACTGGCGAGCTTCGATCCCAGCGCTTTGATCATCAAGGCAGCGGTCGAACCGGATCCAAGGCCGAGAACCATCCCGTCCTTGATCTGTTCAACGGCGGCATCAGCGACCGCCTGTTTCATCTGTGTCTGAAGATCAGCCAACGGGCCACCAGTGACTGGCGGGAACGTAGCAAGGAGGTCAGCTCATCCCGGGAAGCGCAGCCGGTTTCACCGAAAGACTCAACTCACGGCCCTGTCGCAGGACATGGAGAGCAAGGGGTTCTCCAAGGCGAGCGGAATCAACCACTTCGAGCAAGACCTGCGGATCTGACACCTTGGTGTCCTCGACCCCGACAACCAGGTCTCCACGTCGCAGACCAGCACTCTCTGCCGGGCCATCCGGCAGAACACTCTGAACCAAGGCACCCGAACGCTCAGGCAACTGCACGAGAGAGTTTGGATCCTTGTTGTGCTCACGGGCGATCCTGGCCGTCAAGGGAACGAGCTGGAGGCCGATATAAGGATGCACCACCTCCCCCTGCTCGAGCAATTGGTCCACCACCCGTCTGGCCAGATTGATCGGAATGGCAAAGCCAAGACCAGCCCCGGGTCCGGAGCGAACCAGGGTGTTGATTCCGATCACATTGCCGGCGGCATCAACCAGGGGGCCACCTGAATTGCCAGGGTTGATGGCGGCATCGGTCTGGATCAGATCCAGCCTTTTGTCGGAGAAACCGAGGCTGTTGATGTTGCGGTGAAGGCTGCTGACGATGCCAAGCGTCACCGTCCGTTCAAGGCCGTAGGGCGTTCCCAACGCGATCGCCCAGTCACCCACCTCGAGCGCTTCGGAATCCCCGAGCGGAGCCGATGGAGGGACCGACCGCCCCTCAAGGCGAACAAGGGCGAGATCGGTGACTGAATCCGTGCCAATGACCTGACCATCGCGCTGTTCACCATCCGCCAGGGTGAGCGTGACGGTGTCCACCCGCTCGACGACATGGGCATTGGTCAGCACCAATCCCTTGTTGTCGATCAGAACTCCTGAGCCCTGCCCCCGCTCCCGTTCGGGTCCCTGCGGGGGGTCTCCCAGAAGATCACGCAGAAGCGGATCGATCAAGGTGGGATCAAAGGGCTGGCGCTCCACAGGTCGTTCCGTGTCGATGCGAACCACGGAGGGGGCGACCCGTTGCACCACGTCAGCCACGAAACTGTGCTCAAGAGCCTCAGCCCGCGGCACGACAAACAGCAGACTCAGAACCAGTGCCAACAGGGTTCTCAACAGGTCACCGGCATCAACGACGGCACCATCTTGGTCCGGATCCAACGTCATTCGCAGAGAAATGTGGTTGCTGGGGTTCGGACGTCGTCGTCACTGTGTAAAGGACGACATAAAACAACTTTCGCGACATGCGGTTTCGGATCTTTGGACTGTTGAGCGCAGTGGCCATGCTCAGCGCCTGCAGTGGAGTCCCTAATGGATCTCAATCGGACGCAAGCGGCGGCGAGTCATCCGATGGGGGCGGCAAGCTCAAGGCTGCTCTGCTTGAAGGCAAACCCTTTGCCATCAAAAAAGGCGATGGCTTTGAGGGCTGGTCCGTGGACGTCATCAACGCCGTCAAGGATGAAGCCGGACTTGGCTCGGTGGATTTCAGCGTGGCCTCCAGCGTCGATGAAGGGTTTGAAGCCATCACCTCCGGTGCAGCGGACATCGCCTGCGGCGTTGCCTTCACCTGGGAGCGGGCCGAAAAAGTGAATTACAGCCTGCCGTACGCCATCGGTGGCACCCGCTTGCTGGCCGGGCCCGATGTGGATGGCACACCTGAATCTCTGCAAGGTAAGAGCATCGGCGTCGTAAAGGATTCCGCCTCAGCCAAGGTGTTGAGCGATGTCGTGCCAGACATCGAGCTCACCAACTTCGCCACACCGACCGAAGCACTCGATGCGCTCGCGGAAGAGAAGGTGGATATAAACGGTGGCCCCTCGCTCTGGCTGGCATCCAACCGAGGAGACAGCGGCAAGACGCTGGTGCCCGTCCGTCCGTACGGCAGCTCGGGGGTCGGCTGCATCGTGAAACAGGACAACGGCAAGCTGCTGTCGGCCGCCAGCCTGGCGATCGGCCAGATGATGCAGGCCTACGTGGACGGCGACGCCGGGTCCCGGGAAATGATCAACCGTTGGGTGGGTCCTGGAAGTGCGATTGATCTTTCAGAAGCCACGATCAGCGCCCTCTACCGGGTGATGTTGGCCTCCACGGCCGAGATCTCAACCAACGTGCAGGATCCAGCCGAACTCGCCGCCGTTGAAGAGACCGTCTCCGAGGCGGAGACCACAGACGCTGCCGACTCTGAAAGCAACTGAAGCAGAACCTGCCGCCGATTAACCAGCCAGAAGCAACAGGCAACCCGCTTCCCATCAACCTCATAACAACCGATGAAACGCTCATTGATCGCCTTCCACGCTCTGCTGGCCTCCAGCGCCGTTCTCTGCCAGAGCGCAGAAGCCTCCACCGTTTACAGCACTCCTGATCAGACAAACCCCTCGAATCTCGCATCGAAAACGCCCGCAACGGCAACTGGAGCAGCCTGCTCAAGTCCGTTGATCTCGATGGAGAGCTCATCGCCAAGGGCAAATGGGGCAATGGCGGCGGCCACAAGTTCAAAAACAGCCGCGGCTCCGGCAAGTGGAAAAACGGCAAGGGCGGCAGCAAGTGGAGCAACAGTCGGCCCAAGTGGGGGAACGGCTCCTACTACGGCGGCTGGAAGAACGGCGGTGGCTGGAAGAACGGCAGCGGCGGTTTAGTGAACTGGTTATCTCGTCCAGGAGCCTGATCCGATGCAAACGCGCCACCAAAATGTGCTTAAGAACACAAATCGAAACCTTCGCTGACGCGTGCTGCCTACACCGCTAAGAAAAAACAAACGCAGTTTTCGCATGCGTGCATTTCTGGCTCCAGCGGCAGCCCTGCTTGCCCTGGCCGCCCCGGTTGCCTTCTCCCCACAAGCTTTCGCGCAAAGCAACACGCTCAAGGCTGTGATCTTTGAGGACGCGAAGCCGCTCTATCAGAAAACGGAGACGGGCTACGAAGGATTCGGGGTTGATGTTCTCGAACAGATCAGGATGCAGGCCAATCGCAGCACGGTGACGTACCGGCTGGCGTCGTCAGTCGAAGACGGCGTGGGCGCTGTGATCTCTGGTGAAGCCGACATCGCCTGTGGCGTGGCCTTCAACTGGGACCGCTCCACCAAGGTCACCTACAGCCTTCCCTTCAGCGTCGGCGGCACCCGACTGCTGATGGCTTTCGATACCGCCATCGATGGCACCCCAGAGTCGCTGGTCGGTGAAACCATCGGCGTGGTGAAGGACTCCCAGTCCGCCAAGGTGCTGAGTGGCGTGGTTCCCGGCGCAACGCTGTTGAGCTTTGACACCCCAGAGGAAGCATTAGAAGCGTTCTACTCCGGTGAAGTCTCAATTCTGGGGGGAGGAACCCTCTGGCTCGCCGCCAACAGCCGGATTGATAAAACGGCTCTGCTGCCCTTCCGTCCCTACGGCCGCTCCGGCATCAGCTGCATCGTCAAACAGAACAACGGCAAGCTGCTCTCCTCCACCAACATTGCCCTAGGCCAGATGATGCAGGCCTATATGGACGGTGATGCCGGCACGAGAGAAATGATCAATCGCTGGATTGGTCCTGGCAGCGATGTGGGACTGAGCCAAGAGACGATTCGCTCTCTGTACGGACTGATCCTCAGCATTACCGCAGAACTCAACACCGCAGCGACACCAGGGATCTGACTGTTCCTCGATTGCTTTCGTTCCTCTTTTATCAACAGCCATGAAGCGTTCACTGATTGCCTTCCAAGCACTGCTGGCCTCCAGCGCCGTGCTCTGCCAGACCGTTGAAGCCAGCTCCACCTACAGCACACCTGAGCAGCTGAACGGGCAGGCCAAAGCCAACAGCATCGAAGCCCGGATCGAAGCGGTGCGGAACACCGACTGGAGCAGCCTGCTCCAGGATCCTGAGATCGAAGGCGAGTTGATCGCCAAGAGCAAGTGGAAGAACGGCAAAGGCAAGAAATTCGGCAACAGCTACGGCAAAGGCAAGTGGGGCAACGGCAAGAGCGGCAGCAAGTGGGGTAACAGCCGGCCCACCTGGGGCAACGGTGGTTACAGCGGTGGCTGGCGCAACGGTGGCGGAGGCTGGAAGAACGGCGGCGGCGGATTCGTGAACTGGTGATCGTTTCTTCCAACGTCTCCTCCAACGGCAGGCCCGACCTCAACCGGTTCGGGCCCATCGGCCTCGTGGTTGTGCAGTCGACCTCGCTGTGCAACCTCGATTGTTCCTACTGCTACCTGCCTGATCGACAGAAGAAGCGGGTTTTTGATCTGGACATGCTGCCCCTCTTGGTGAGCCGCATTCTGGAAAGCCCCTATGCCGGTCCGGAATTTTCTCTGGTGTGGCATGCCGGAGAGCCGCTCACCCTGCCGACGAGCTGGTACGACGAAGCCACGACGATCCTGCAGCGCAGCCTGAAGGAACACGGTGCCGAGGAGCTGGAGTTCACCCAGCACGTGCAGACCAACGCCACCCTGATCAACGACGCCTGGTGCGACTGCTTCCGGCGCAACCGCATCGTGGTGGGTATCAGCGTTGATGGACCCGAGGACATTCACGACGCACACCGGCGCTTCCGTAATGGACGTGGATCTCACGCCATGGCGATGAAGGGGATTGAGGCCCTGCATCGCAACGATCTGCCCTTCCACTGCATCTCAGTGGTGACGTCCGATGCCATGGAGCAACCGGAGCGGATGTACCGCTTCTTCCGCGACAACGGCATCAACGATGTGGGCTTCAACGTTGAGGAGCAGGAGGGGATCAACACCAGCTCCTCGATGCAGGGCTCAGCGATGGAGGAGAACTATCGCGACTTCCTGCGGGCCTTCTGGCGCCTCAGTGAGCAGGACGGCTACCCCGTGGTGCTGCGTGAATTCGAGCAGGTGATCAGCCTGATTCAAGGCAACGCTCGGATGACCCAGAACGAGCTGAATCGCCCGTTCTCAATCCTCAGCGTGGATTGGGAGGGAAATTTCTCCACCTTCGACCCTGAGCTGTTGTCGGTGGCCAGCGACCGCTATGGCAGCTTCAACCTCGGCAATCTGAAGGATCTGTCGTTGGTGGAGTCCACCCACACCGAACAGTTCCGTCGGCTGATGGCCGACATGACCAGCGGCGTGGACACCTGCCAAAAAGGCTGTGAGTACTTCGGCCTCTGCGGTGGTGGCAACGGCAGCAACAAATTCTGGGAACACGGCACCCTTGCCTCCAGCGAAACAAACGCCTGTCGATTCGGCACCCAGATCCCTGTTCAAGTCCTGCTTGAGCGCTTTGAAGAAGGTCCGCCTCTTCCACAACCAACTGTCAAACAAGCTGTTTGATTCTTTGATTCGATTGATTCGCACCCGATGAACCGCACCCACTGTCTTCTGCTTGGCGCCACGGTTGGCATCAGCCTGATCGCCCCTGCTCACAGCCTCGCGGCCTGCAAGTTTCTGATGCCGCTCGGCGGTAACGGCAGCGGACCTGAACCCTACATCGTGAAGAAACGGGTTCAACGTCCCAAAGGCCTGATCGGCAACGCGGTGGGCCGCACGAACTGGAACACCGACTTTGTGGTGGATCAGCCTTATCGAAGCTACAAGTTGTTTTTCACAGCGGATTCAACCGATGGGCAGCCTGGCGAGTATCCGATCGAAGCATTCCTGAAGTTTGCCGGAGGGGGATCCATGAAGGTTGTGGATGAAAGGATGAAACCTCCCACCGGCACTGGCGCCCAGTTCGGGCCCTTCAGTCCACCGCAAGGCCAGGGCATCAGCCAGGTGAACTTCAAAATCGGCGCCAACAACGATCCCGGCGGGACCGGGTTCAGCTACCGAATCTCCGTTCAGGGCTGCAACTAGCCCCCAGGCCAAACGATCAAACAAGGGCGGGCCGGCGGTCTTCTACATTGAAGAGGTGTCCGGCGGGCATCTCCTTCGGGGGACAGTTCACAACTGAAACGCGCGTCGGTCCGACGCCCGATCCCCGTCCTCCTTGCCGCATCCTCTCCTGCCAGAGCTTGAGACGCTGTCCACCCAGGTGGCGTCAACCCAGGCTTACGAGCTGTGCGGTATCCAACTGCTCACGCACATGAGCCCAATGACGCTGGAAGTGCAGATCCGACACAGCAGCGGTGCTGATGTGAGCCTGGACGACTGCGCCCAGTTCAGCGGAGTGTTGGGAGCGGCTCTGGAGACTTCAGAGCTCCTGAACGAGGCCTACGTGCTGGAAATCAGCAGTCCAGGGATCGGTGAACAGCTCGCCACAGACAGAGACTTCCAAACCTTCCGTGGGTTTCCTGTGGAGGTCACCCATCGTGATCTCGACGATGCCGAGAATCGTTTTGATGGGTTGCTGCTCGAGCGCGACGACGAAAGTCTGCAGATCAATATCCGCGGACGCATCAAGCGCATCCCTCGCAACCAGGTCATCGGCGTTCGGCTCACAAGTCCCGGCGCTTAAACGCTCGACCCCCCTTTCTCCTCCCTGTCTCCCTTCGATGGCTCTCGTCCTTCTTCCCGGTCTCAGCAATCTGATCGACGACATCAGCGATGAGAAAAAACTGCCGCCGCAGGTGGTGGAGGCGGCCCTGCGCGAAGCGCTGCTGAAGGGCTATGAGCGATACCGACGCACCTTGTACATCGGGATCAGTGAAGACCCCTTTGATGAGGAATACTTCAGCAACTTCGACGTCGGCCTGGATCTCGATGAGGAGGGATACAGGGTTCTGGCCAGCAAGATCATCGTGGATGAGGTCGAAAGCGAAGACCACCAGATCGCCATCGCTGAAGTGATGCAGGTGGCCGAAGACGCCCAGGTGGGAGACACCGTTGTCCTGGATGTCACTCCGGAGAAGGACGACTTCGGACGAATGGCGGCAGCCACCACCAAACAGGTGCTGGCGCAGAAACTGCGTGACCAGCAGCGTCGGATGATCCAGGAGGAATTCGCCGACCTCGAAGATCCCGTCCTGACCGCCAGGGTGATTCGTTTCGAACGCCAGAGCGTGATCATGGCCGTCAGTTCCGGACTGGGTCGACCGGAGGTGGAAGCCGAACTCCCCCGCCGCGACCAGCTGCCCAACGACAACTACCGGGCCAACGCCACCTTCAAGGTGTTCCTCAAGGAGGTGAGTGAAGTCCCCCGGCGCGGACCCCAGCTTTTTGTCAGCCGATCCAATGCCGGTCTTGTGGTTTATCTCTTTGAGAACGAGGTGCCGGAGATCCAGGAAGGATCAGTCCGCATCGTCGCCGTTGCGCGGGAAGCCAACCCACCCTCGCGTTCCGTGGGCCCCCGGACCAAAGTGGCCGTCGACAGCATCGAGCGGGAGGTGGATCCCGTCGGCGCCTGCATCGGAGCTCGCGGCTCACGAATCCAGCAGGTCGTGAATGAGTTGCGCGGCGAGAAAATCGACGTGATCCGCTGGTCACCCGATCCCGGTCAGTACATCGCCAACTCACTGAGTCCAGCCCGGGTCGAGATGGTGCGACTTGTGGATCCCGTTGGTCAGCATGCCCATGTGCTGGTTCCCCCCGATCAACTGAGCCTGGCGATCGGCCGGGAGGGTCAGAACGTACGGCTCGCGGCACGTCTGACCGGCTGGAAAATCGACATCAAGAATTCAACTGAATACGACCAGGCTGCCGAAGACGCCGTCGTGGCTGAACTGATTGCCCAGCGGGAGCAGGAAGAAGCCCTGCAGCAGGAGGCCGAGGAACGCCTGGCTGCCGAACAGGCGGCACGGGCTGAGGAGGATGCCCGCCTGCGCGAGCTGTATCCCCTTCCTGAAGATGACGAGGATTACCTCGAAGAGCAGGAGGCCTATGCCGAACAGCCTGCAGAGGGAGAAGCGTTCGACGCGCCCGCAGGCGACGCTCAGGCGTATGCGGAACAGAGCACAGATGACCAGCCTGTTGAAGCTGAAGAGCAGGAGGTGCAACCTGAGAACGATCCCCATGGAGCCCGGTGAACGATCGACCCATCCTTCGTCGCTGCGTGGCCTGTCGCCAGCTTCTGGACCGCCGCCTGCTCTGGCGGGTGGTCCGCGACCACAGGGATGGGGTTCTCCTTGAGCAGGGCATGGGTCGTTCGGCCTATCTCTGCCCCGAGGAGAGTTGTCTTGAAGACGCTCGTCGACGGAAACGTCTGCAGAAGGCCCTGCGTTGCCAGGTGCCCGAAACGGTCCTCTCGACGATGCAGGAGCGGCTCAGTTCAACGACTGGAGAATCCGCTGAGGCAGACTGAACATTGGCCTTGCTTTGCGTAGGGCCACCGCGGCACTTCGTGCCCGGCACGACCGGAGACCCCACCTGAATGACCAGCAGCGGCAAAGTCAGAATTTACGAGCTGTCCAAGGACCTAGGCCTTGAGAACAAGGACGTGCTGGATGCTGCCGACAAGCTGTCGATCGCGGCCAAAAGCCACAGCAGTTCCATCAGTGATGACGAGGCCGGTCGGATCCGCAACCTGCTGAAGAACGGGTCCTCCAAGACAGCCAACGCGGCTGGCGCGCAAGCCTCAGCCCCCGCCAAGCCCCCTGCAGGCAAGGCCATCCTGTCTGTGAAGAAGGCGGCAGCTCCAACGCCGGCCTCCAACCCCCCTGCAGCCCCTGCTTCTCCGGTCAAGCCAACGGCGGCAAAACTTACGGCAGCCAAACCGACTGCGGCAAAACCGACTGCGGCAAAACCAGCCGCAGCGAAACCCATCATCAGCCAGGCGCCGCCGGCCCGCCCAACGCCCGCCAGGCCAGCGGCTGAGAAACCAGCAGCACCCACACGTCCCATCTCACCAGGCACGCCGGTCAAATCACCCCCACCGAGACCTGCGGTGGCAGCGTCGAAACCGTCGGCACCACCAGCACGCCCAAGCACCCCAGCAGCCGCTGCCAAGCCAGCACCGGCGAGACCCGCTCCTGCCAGACCAACGCCTCGACCTGCATCAGCCGGTCGACCACAAGGAGCGCCAGCACGCCCTCAAAATCCGCAGATTGTTTCCAGACCCGGCCAGGGCAATGCTCAGCGGCCAGGCGCTCCAACGCGAAGCGGCTCGGCACCGAAACCAGGGGCTCCCTCCAAAGCCGGGACTCCAGCCCGCCCGGCACCTCGCCCTGAGCTTGTCGGGAAGCCCCAACCTCGGCGTCCAGAAGCCGGTGGCATGCCCTCACGACCAGGGGCACCCTCTCGACCCGGGACCGGTGTTCCAGGACGTCCTGGTGCTCCGGTTCGTCCTGGCCCAGGGGGGCGCCAGGGAGGTATGGCTCGACCAGGGGCTCCACAACGGCAAGGCCGACCAACCTCCCCAGGCGGTCGTCCAGGGACCCCCGGTCGGCCTGGTGGCAACACCCTGGAACTCGTCGGCAAACCCATCCGCCGCGATGGCAGCACCGCGGGAGGCGGTGCACGCCCGGGAGGATCCAGACCGGGTGCACCCACCCGCCCTGGTGCGCCATCCAGACCAGGTATGCCCAGCGGGATGCGCAAGCCCGTGGCACCTGGAGAGCTCATGCAACTCCAGAAGCCGGTGGGGCGTCCCACCGCACCGCCTCCCAGACGTCCTGAGCCCGGCAGCAAGACCGGGTCGGGAGCGGAGGCGGCACCTCCGGTTTCTCGACCGACCGCACCGTCAGCCCCGCGTCGACCCTATGGAGCTCGACCAGGCGCCCCAGGACAACGACGTCCTGGCCGCCCCGACTGGGACGACAGCGCCAAGCTCGAAGCGCTGCGCAGTCGTTCGCCCCAGAAGCAGCGCCAGAAAGTACACATCATTGGCGAGAACGACGATGCGCTGACGGCCGAAACCGGTGGCTTTGCTGGAGAACAGCAGGCCATGGTGCTCTCCGCCAGCCTGGCTCGACCAGCCAAACCGAAATCCCAGCAGAGAAGTGCGCCGAAGCCGGTGGCGGCGATTCGCAAACGCAAGAAGGAAACCACCCGACAACGTCAGAGGCGGCGGGCCATGGAATTGCGTGCGGCCAGGGAAGCCAAGCAGGTCAGGCCGGAAATGCTGGTGGTGCCGGAGGACAACCTCACGGTGCAGGAGCTGGCGGACATGCTCAGCGTCGAGAGCTCCGAGATCATCAAATCCCTCTTCTTCAAGGGAATCATCGCCACGGTCACCCAGACCCTGGACATGAACACAATCGAGACGGTGGCCGAGGAATTCGGCGTGCCGGTTCTCCAGGACGACGTCGAGGAGGCTGCGAAGAAGACGGTGGAGATGATCGAGGAAAAAGACCTCGAACATCTGATTCGCCGTCCACCTGTAGTCACGGTGATGGGTCACGTCGACCACGGCAAAACCAGCCTGCTCGATGCCATCCGCAAGGCGCGGGTTGCCGCCGGCGAAGCCGGTGGGATCACCCAGCACATCGGTGCGTACCAGGTGGAGATCGAGCACAACCAGGAGCAACGCAAGCTCACCTTCCTGGACACACCAGGCCACGCGGCCTTCACCGCCATGCGCGCACGGGGAACCAAAGTCACCGACGTGGCGGTTCTGGTGGTGGCCGCCGACGATGGCGTGCGTCCCCAGACACTCGAGGCGATCAGCCACGCCCGCGCTGCGGAGGTGCCGATCGTTGTGGCGATCAACAAGATCGACAAGGAAGGTTCCTCTCCCGATCGCGTCAAACAGGAGCTCTCCGAACAGAACCTCCTGGCGGAAGACTGGGGTGGAGAAGTGGTGATGGTGCCGGTCAGCGCCATCAAGGGCGAAAACATCGACAAGCTCCTGGAGATGATCCTGCTGGTCACCGAGGTGGAAGACCTGCAGGCCAATCCGGATCGTCTGGCTCGCGGCACCGTAATCGAAGCGCACCTCGACAAGGCCAAAGGCCCGGTCGCCACGCTGCTGGTGCAGAACGGCACCCTTAAAACCGGTGACGTGGTGGCCGCCGGACCGGTGCTGGGCAAGGTGCGCGCCATGGTTGACGACAATGGCAAACGCATGAAGTCAGCCGGGCCGTCCTACGCCGTCGAGGCGCTGGGCTTCAGTGAAGTTCCAACGGCTGGAGACGAGTTCGAGGTCTATCCAGATGAGAAATCGGCTCGCTCGGTGGTTGGCGATCGAGCCTCCGATGCACGGGCCACCCGCCTGGCCCAGCAGATGGCCTCACGACGGGTCTCGCTGACTGCAATGTCGGGTCAGGCCAGCGAAGGCGAGCTCAAGGAGCTGAATCTGATCCTCAAGGCCGACGTTCAGGGTTCCGTCGAGGCGATCCTTGGCTCGCTGGAACAGCTGCCCAAAGACGAGGTTCAGGTGCGCGTTCTCCTTTCCGCTCCTGGCGAGATCACGGAAACGGATGTGGATCTAGCGGCCGCATCCGGAGCTGTGATCGTTGGCTTCAACACCTCCATGGCATCGGGCGCCCGCAAGGCTGCTGATGCCACCGGCGTGGATGTGCGCGATTACGACGTGATCTACAAACTGCTGGAGGACATCCAGATGGCCATGGAGGGTCTGCTGGAACCTGAGTTGGTGGAGGAAGCCCTTGGCGAAGCCGAGGTGCGCGCCGTGTTCACCATCGGCAAGAGTGCAGTGGCTGGTTGCTACATCACCAATGGCAAGCTGCAGCGCAACTGCCGAGTGCGTGTCCGACGCGGCAAGGAGGTGGTCTTTGAAGGAGATCTCGACTCCTTGCGCCGCAACAAGGATGACGTCAAGGAAGTGGCCAGTGGCTTCGAATGCGGCATTGGCTGCGATCGGTTTGCCAACTGGGAAGACGGCGACATCATCGAAGGCTTCAAGATGGTGACCCAGCGCCGCAAACTCACCACCTGACGCTGCGAGACGCCGTGAACTCCCGCCGCGAGCCATCGCTCTGGCTTCAATGTCTCGCAATCGGAGCGGTTCCCTTGGAACTGCTCCTGATCAGATTGGTCTTGTCTGGCGCAGACCCAGGCCCTGTGCCGGCGGTCGAGCGTTTGCTGATCTGGAGTGTCGGAAGCCTGGCCACGGCCGTGGCGTTATGGAAACGTCCGGCGGACTGGGGCTCCCTGCTGCTGGTGCGGGTCCCAACAGCAACCCGAAGCCTCGAACAGCAAAGCCTCAGCGGCCTGCAGGGAACACTCAGTCGCTTCGCTGCGCTGCTGGCTGCCGCATTGCTGCTTCCAGTGCTGTGGTGGCTGGACAACTCCGCTGGGTTGATTCAGGAGTTTTCACCGCTTCAGGGGCAGTCGCGCCTGGTGACCCTGTTGCTGAGTGCCCCGCTGCTTGCCCTGACGGTCTGGCAACTGCAGCAGCTGATCCAGGCTGTTGTCTGGCTGGCCCAGGGCGAACTGAAACAGAATGAAGAGTCTCTTGATCAACAGTCACTGTTGCTCGAACGCACCAGCCTTGGATTGCAGCTGCTCAGATTCGAGCCGCTGGTATGGCCTGAACCCACACCGGAATTAACGCAGAAACCAGACCCTGGATCAACCCCGGACGCCGACCCTGCAGTCGCAGCCGAGCCTGAACAGAACGGGGACGCTGACCTGGATTCTGAACCTGAAGGTTTGGTTGAGGCTGAGGTTGCAGCCGTTGCAGAGGCAGAACCAGTGCAAGAGACGACCGACGAGCCCGGACCTGAGCCACACCCCACAGCGGAACCAACGCAGGATCCAGACCCTGGATCAACCCCGGACGCCGACCCTGCAGTCGCAGCCGAGGCTGAACAGAACGGGGACGCTGACCTGGATTCTGAACCTGAAGGTTTGGTTGAGGCTGAGGTTGCAGCCGTTGCAGAGGCAGAACCAGTGCAAGAGACGACCGACGAGCCCGGACCTGAGCCACACCCCACAGCGGAACCAACGCAGGATCCAGACCCTGGATCAACCCCGGACGCCGACCCTGCAGTCGCAGCCGAGGCTGAACAGAGTTCAGAACCTGAACCTGAACCTGAACCTGAAACGGAATCCGAACCTGGAGCCAACGCCGAAGACGCGATCGAACCCGAATCAGGTGGTGGAGCGTTGGCGGTCGAACCAGAGCAAAGCAGCGAAGAGGATGAGAGCCCCGACCTGAATCCCAAGGTCCCCGACCGCGACAGTTCCACCAGCGGACGCCCGGAAGGCCATCGTGAAGAGTCCCAGGCCAGCGGAAGCGAACAGAGCGAACCAAAGGGCACGACGGAGACCTCGCCAGGGGGTCTGTGATTCCTGAATCAACCGACGCCGCAGCTCAGGATCCAAATTGCTCTCTCGCTTTTGCGGATCAGCCAAGTGGGACCAAATCTTTGCTCCCAAATGATAAATTGATTGTGTTGCCGATGTAGCTCAGCTGGTAGAGCAACGCTTTCGTAAAGCGTGGGTCGCCTGTTCAAGTCAGGTCATCGGCTTTAACGACTGATGCGTCATGAGTAAGGACGAGTTCGCATCAACGAAATACCCAGTCCACCATCTCGACAGTGACAATGGTGAGTCCGGATGGGACTGATTGATGGTGTTTACGCCATCGCCATGACATTGATTGCCATTGAATTACCTGAACTGATTATTTCTCTCGCTAGCCTTAGGGAAAAGAATATTGGCGCCGAACTGATCTCGATTCTGATTGGATATGAATTCATTGCCTACACGATCACTTTTCTGACGCTCTATGAGCTTTGGGCAGTCCAAAAAGCATTCTCAAAATCGGCGGTCTTAAACAGAAGATTTAGAGCCTTCTGAACAGCTTGATTCTTCACTCACATCACTGGGTGCAGGCAACATCATATTATTTGAAATGAAAAGACGAAGGCTGTGACGTCACAGATCAATCCGAAAAGCACTGGAATTGAACTCCTTCACGACTGGGTCAGTAATCACGATGCCCTTGGACTGGCGCCATGCTGATGCTGGCCTTGATGTTTTTCCTGATGAGCCTGTTGTGTTGCAACTGTGACAGCCATGACGAATCCCAGGATTTGCATCTTTAAACAAGACAGCTTCAGATCCGAAGTTTGTATTTTCTGGGATCGTCCCTGTTTTGGATCCCGGTTGCCTTTGGCAGACCGGTCCCCTTTCCTCCCGCACTTCTCGTAATTCTCTTCCTGTTCCTGAGCTTCAAACAGGATGCGATCGATTCCTTCCTGAGACACTGGCGATCTCACACCTGAGTGCACAGAATTGGTCTTTCTCGGTCTGTGCACACCCCCTTGTCTGCCTCAAAGTCGTCGCGCATACAACAAGACTCTGCTGGCAGGTCGTGACCATCGATGCCTCTGCCTGCTGGTTGTCGAGATCACACCGAATGACTCATGACATGGCCATACCAATGGACTGCGACGGATGTTGATCAACCAGCAGAGATCAACCAACAGTCATCTTGCCAACACATGTGTTTCCTCAATGTGAGGAGAGCAGCCATCCCAACATCGCTCGGGTCAACGTCTGCGACTCAACAACCACAGTCAAACAATCGCCAACACATCACCACGCCTAGAGATCCACTCTTCAATCATTTCCAAACAACAGTCTCCACATCAATCACCGATCAACAGCCATGGCCAGATGAACGCAGGGTTCAGCTCGGAGACGCACGTCACCTGATGAACGTCATCGGCTCCTCGTCGCAGATGAATACGATTCGAAAAGATCATGGGAAAGCCATGCAGGGCGATCTGGATGGATGCCGCCTTTGCCACTGCCGGCAACAGCCGTCATGGGATTGATGAGGGGACTGCTCGCCAACAACCTGCTGCGCTACGGATCGGCAGGCAGCGGCCTGCTGCTCTGCCTGTTCCTCGTCGCACATCTTGCAGGACTGGTTCCGGCTCTGATCGCACCGGCCTTCTTTGAGGCCTACGCCAGCTCCTTGCACCACGCGAGCTGGCTGCCGCTGCTGGAGATCGGTCTTGTCGCGACGGCCATCCTCCACATCACAACAACCATTTCCAAAGCCATCGGCAATCGCCAGGCCGGCAACGGTGCTCTCCTGGTGAGCCGCCGAGACCAGCCATTGGCGGCACTGGCCGCGCGCAGCAAAGTTGCCGGTGGAATCATCACACTCGCTTTCCTGATGATTCATCTGCAGCAGTTGCGCTGGCCTCGCCCGGTGGACGGCAGCGAACGAGCCGCGCTTGCGGGGGTGCTTCACAACCCTATGAATGCCGCTCTGTACTGCGCAGCAGCGATCACCATCACCCTGCATCTCCACCACGGCAATGAAGCCGCCCACAGAAACCTCGGTTGGCTCACACCAATGAACAGCAACGTGATCCGCGGCGGCGGACGATGGCTGGCCGTCGGTCTTGGCAGCGGTTTTCTGCTGATCAACCTCGCCCTGATGTTGGCTGCCGTGCCATGAGCGGATGTCCCGATCCACGCCTGCCTGGCGGTCCGACTGCCGGTGCCTGGCAAAGATGCAAAGAAGGCTTTCCCCTGATCAGCCCGGTGCGGAAAGGCCAGATCGACCTGCTTGTGGTGGGCACCGGACTGGCGGGTGCCTCAGCAGCAGCGACCCTGGCGCAGCAGGGCTATCGCGTCACCGTGCTGACTTATCACGACAGCCCCCGACGTGCCCATTCTGTCGCTGCCCAGGGCGGTATCAATGCCGCTCGACCCGTGGCTGTCGATGGCGACAGCATCCATCGGCTCTTCGCTGACACGCTGCGAGGTGGCGATTTCCGGGCGCGGGAAGCCGGTTGCCGGCGGCTGGCAGAAATCAGCAGCGGCATCATCGACCAATGCGTCGCCCAGGGAGTGCCCTTCGCCCGGGAATACGGCGGCAGCCTGGCGACCCGCAGCTTCGGAGGAGCCCTTGTGAGTCGCACCTTCTACGCCCGGGGACAGACCGGTCAGCAGTTGCTCTACGGGGCTTATCAGGCCCTGATGCGACAGGTGGAGCTTGGACGGGTGACGCTGCTCCCCCGCCACGATCTGCTGGAGCTGATCACGGTGGATGGCGTCGCGCGCGGGGTGGTGACCCGACAGACCCACACCGGAGAACTCGAGGTCCACACGGCCCGTGCCGTGCTGTTGTGCACTGGTGGGTACAGCAACGTCTACTTCCTGTCGACGAATGCGCTGAAATCCAACGCCAGTGCCATCTGGAGAGCCCATCGCAAAGGGGCGTTGTTCGCCAATCCCTGCTTCACGCAGATTCATCCCACCTGCATTCCAAGCGGCGATGCCTACCAGAGCAAGCTGACGCTGATGAGCGAAAGCCTGCGTAACGACGGACGCATCTGGCTGCCGAAGCAAGCTGGCGACAATCGAACCGCCCACGAGATTCCGGAACAGGAGCGGGATTATTTTCTGGAACGGATGTATCCCACCTACGGCAACATGACACCGCGGGATGTGGCTTCAAGACGGGCACGGGAGCTCTGCAACGCAGGCCACGGCGTTGGTCCAGGCGGGCGTTCGGTGTACCTCGATCTCACAGATGCGATCAAGACAGAAGGACGCGACGCCATCGCAGCGCGCTACGGCAACTTGATGACGATGTACGAGCGAATCAGTGGCGACGATCCCTATCGCACGCCGATGCGCATCTATCCAGCACCTCACTACACGATGGGGGGGCTGTGGGTGGACTATCAGCTGATGAGTTCGATCCCTGGCTTGTTCGTCCTCGGTGAAGCCAACTACTCCGAACACGGCGCCAACCGGCTTGGAGCCAGTGCCCTGATGCAGGGCCTGGCGGATGGTTACTTCATCGCTCCGGCAACGGTGACGGCCTGGCTGGCCGGAACACCCGGCTCAGATCTGACCAGCGATCATCCCGCTTGCCGAGAGGCCCTCAACAGTGCACGGGCCCGCATTGGCCAGTTGCTCGATAACGGGGGCCACAGGCCGGTGGATGTCTTTCACCGCGAGCTAGGTGCCCTCATGATCGACCGCTGCGGGATCAGTCGCCACGCCGAAGGATTGCGGGACGGTCTCCAGCGCGTGGCCCAGCTGGAGGCTCAGTTCCAGAACGAGGTGCGCGTCCCTGGCGGACCGGAAGGTCCCAATCCGGAACTGGAGAAAGCCCTGCGGGTGAACGATTTCTTCGGACTGGCACAGCTGATGCTGCGTGATGCGCTTGCCCGGGAGGAATCCTGCGGTGCGCATTTCCGTGAAGAGCATCAGAGCGCCGAAGGGGAAGCACAACGCGATGACGTGAACTTCGCCCACATCGCCGCCTGGGAATTCAACGACTACGGAGACCCCATCCGTCATCAGGAACCTCTGCAATTCACGGATCTGCAACCCACCACCAGGAGTTACCGATGAAACTCACCCTCCGGATCTGGAGACAGCAGGACAGGAAGCAGTCGGGTGCCTACGAAGAGCACGTGCTGGAGAGCGTCTCTCCTGAGCTCTCGCTGCTGGAAGCCCTCGATCAGCTCAACGAACAACTGATCAGCGATGGGCAACGACCCGTGAGTTTTGAACACGACTGCCGCGAGGGCATCTGCGGAAGCTGCGGCTTTCTGGTGAACGGTCAGGCCCATGGGCCGAGGACCGCCACCTCCGTCTGCCAGCTCTACCTGCGCTCGTTTGGGGATGGCGAGGTGCTGACGCTGGAGCCTTGGCGTGCCACAGCCTTCCCGCTGATTCAGGATCTGATGGTGGATCGGTCCAGCCTCGATCGACTGATCGCCGCAGGGGGTTACTGCTCAACAGGCACGGGCCAGGCACCGGATGGAAATGCCTTACCCATTGGACGGGATCAGGCCACCCGCGCCTTCGACACCGCCACCTGTATCGGTTGCGGCGCCTGCGTTGCCAGCTGTCGCAATGCCTCCGCCAGCCTGTTCGTGGCCGCCAAGCTGGCCCATCTCGGCCAACTGCCGCAAGGTCAGCCCGAGCGAGGCAAGCGGTCCCGGGCGATGCAGGAACGCATGCAGCAGGAAGGATTCGGCAGTTGCAGCAGCAACCTCGAGTGTGAGGCGGTTTGTCCCCAGGAGATCTCAGCGGATTGGATCAGCTGGATGAATCGAGAAAGCAGGCGCTAAAGCCAGACAGTGACTGACATGTGTCTAGGTTTGGCTCATAGTGATAAAGACACCACATAAAGACACCTATAAAGACACCACTCGGCAGGTGGTGAGAACCGTACGCATAAATACTCACCGGACTCGTTAGACCAGTCTCATGAGAAAACGGTGCCCCGGTCCGGTCAGCCGGGGTTTTTCTTGTCGGCAAGTCTCAAAAAAGTGTCTATCAGCCGAAAAAGATGGACAGCACACCACCCGTGGTGTCAAAGGTTGCTGCAATGAGAAGGTTTGGCACTAGGCTGTGTCTCCAATCAAACGGGTCTCACCTTCAGACCTGTCAAGCCCATGACCACGAACAACGCCGGACAGCCGGAAACAATCGTCACCACTCCAGTAACAAACGAAGATCTGTGGAATGAGATCAAGGCTCTACGACGAGAGAACACAAGGCTGAGTGATCTCGTCGCGGAGACTGTCAACACAGTTATCTACACAGCGGTCAAGAGAAAAGAGAACCTGATCCAGTACGGAAGAACCAAGGACTGGGACCGCCGGCGAAAGGAGCACGAAAGAAAAGGTTGGGAGATCATCGCCTTCCAACGCGATTCAGAAAAGGCTGAGGATCGTTTTAAAGCCGTGCTCCGCAGCCGGGGATTGGTTCCGATTGGAGGCAAAGGTTTCGACGAGGTTCACTATTTGAACGATGCGTTCCTCTCTTGTGCACGTGAGTTTCAGTGGCCGCTAGGGGAATTCACGAAGGCTCTGTCCTATAGGAAAAGCAGTCCGTACTCCAGCTCCAGCAATGGACCGTTCCAAGTTGGGCCACAAGCAAAGCAAGGGAAGCTTTGGAGGTGATACGGCCTAAGCGCCACACCTCTTACAGCAAGCCAGCAGCCTGCATCTGTTGAAACGCCTGGAACTTTCTGAACTGAGGGAAGGTTGCGATGTCTTCCTCTGTCAGGTCGCCAGCTGGAGAGGCTGGAGCTGTCTCCTCTGGAGCATCAGCCGACAAAGCATGAAGCCATGTTCAAAGCAGTGAGGGTTGGACTGCCTGGGTGATTCGTTATGACTCAGAACTGCATACCGAGAGGGATGACACGCTCTCCTTTCCGCAGTCGTCTCTCGATCTCTTTTGTCTTCTCACTGTTGAAGCCACGCCTGATGCGTTCAGTCAGCCGCTCACCAGTGAGGCTGCCAATCGTCTCGTCAACTGCCATGGCTGCTTGAACCTTCGGACCTCGAAGCCTTGCCGTGATCTTCTTGGCCGCAAGTCTCTTGAGATCTCCTAGCAGTGACTTGGGATCGAACTTGACCTGCCCTCCTCATCTGTTGTAATGGCAGTTATATGAGAATCTGCTATGGGAAGACGCGTCGAGTCCAAGCAACTACTCGCAAGACGTCAAACAGAGGCTGCCGTCTTCTCAAGACTTGTACAGCTCATCTACTTCAGACAAAGCTTTGCAGCTGAGTATCTGTCAACCATCGGACTTGGGATCACCGACGTGCAGGCGTTTTGTTTGTCGTTCGACGAAGGATTTCAGTAGCAATTTTGTTACCTTCTAATTCAGTCGTAATGATCGGAGCCGTAGGCCTCCTGTTTTTTCTCTGTTTTACTTTAGGGCGACATGATGATTTACCTGTTGGTTTTCGTGTCGTGTTGCCTTTGATGCCTTTGTTGAGCCTTCATTCAATGGTTGTGTCTTGTTCTCTTCACTTGTTCTTCCTACGTGGTGCCATGGTGTTTATAGAAAGTAAGGTTTATGAGTGAGTGGACGTAACACACTGCATAACTATATACAGTGCTAGGTGTTAGTCAGTACACCATATGTAGCGGTGAAAAACTACACAGATGACTGTGAAATAGATTAGTACATTTGTACTGTTATGTTCTCCCTGCCGTTGAGTACGAACCAACCGCCGGCCCGCTAAAAGATTCAGTGTTGACGACTAGTTTAAGAGACTAACGCGTGTTCTGGCAGCAACCTGGCAGCGATAGACCCCCCCCGAGGGGGTAAAGCGTCCCTGCTACTACGATAATAGGCTTCACAAAATTATGTCATTTTTTATGAGGTCATGCTTAGGAATTATTCCAGCGCTTGGTGCACTCCTCCTTTCAACAGCACCTGCGATTCTGTTTGCTACACCTGACAAATCAGCAGATGATTAAAGAAACAAAGGCTTCTACTAAGGCTATGTCTATGGAATAGGGAATACCTTGTGCGGATTGGCAGCCGACAAACTAATCACAAAAGAATATGCCCAAAAGCTATTTGCAGAAATACCTGATATGGTTAAGAAAGATCCACATGCCAAAGACTATGCTTCCAGTATAGACATCGCCTATATGGACATAATCCAAGATGTAGCTTGTAAAGAGGTTTTTCAATGAAACTCTTCCCACTCATCGGTGCACTCTTTCTTTCAACAGCATCAGTCTATGCAGGCAGTCCTTTCGATGACGGAGATCCTTACGACAACTACACGCCTTATGAAATTTGTAAGGCCTACATGAATGGTGATCCTGATATCAAAGATGATCTGCCGACTGAAGACTTCAGCCAATGCTCTGCGTATCGTTGGTGAGTGTCGTTACAAAACAATATCAGACATCAGGTGGTGTCCGTACAAAGCCGAATGATCCTAAAGACATCCCACCTCTTATTTCCAACCAGCAAAGGATGATGCATAAAAGCGAGTAAGATAATTCTTTGGATGAACGTATATGCATTGCATCAACTATTACTTTCCGTAGAGGCGGCTGAGCTGTCTCTTTTTTTCGGCTAAATATAATTCTTCAGGGGAATGTACAGGCCAGCGGTTAAAACGCAGGCAGCGAACATACATAGACCACCAACATTTCATGTCTCGATGTTAGCCAAAGAAAATAAAACTTCAAAATTAAGTATTAACTATTTTAATTATAGGATTATAAATCCGAAACCTTATCGTAGACTTCTGGCGTGGCTTTAATTTCCCTCGATATGACAGAAAACGAAAGGCCAATAAGTATTCACTCTGGTATTAATACTGTATCAATCACATGAATAATGCCATTCGTACTTTCAATATCGGTTGCTGTAACAGTGGCGTTATTGATAAAAACTTTACCGTCTAATATTTTGATCGAGACCGTTTGACCATTTAATGTTTCAGCACTTGACAACTTAATAACATCAGCAGCTTTAACATCACCTGCCACGACGTGATATGTAAGAATATCGATAAGTTTTTGCTTATTAGCAGGCATTAATAACATTTCGACCGTGCCAGCAGGAAGCATTGCAAAAGCCTCATCGGTTGGAGCAAAGACGGTGAAAGGTCCTTCACTCTTTAAAGTTTCAACAAGCCCAGCCGCGCTAAGCGCAGCAGCCAATGTTTCGAAGTTGCCTGCTGAAATAGCAGTTTCAACTACGTCCTTGGAGGGCATAGTGTGATCTTTGTCGCCCATGTGACCACCCGAGTAAGCACTCGTAGAGGTCAGAAGACTCAATGACAAAGCAGCAATTCCAAGACGAAACCAAGTGTTGAAGAATGACATTTTGAGCTAGTAGGTACATTGAACTTAACAACATGCTCGTACTAAGCGTGGGCTTTCGGCTTAGGTGAAAATACTTATGCTATATCAGTTTGCAATGTCCATCAGGGAACGTTTTGTTGGGCTCCATAACAAGCGTTAATACTTGCCTGATGATTTGACTAAATGTGAAGATTAAGTCTGCTACAGAGCCTTCTAGCTACATCTCAGACGCTATACATAGACATCTCTTCTTCTAACTGTGAAAGATATAGATGATGATAGTAAACTTGAGAGTGAATTTGTAAAGAATGACCCATAAGCTTCGAAGCTGCAGCTAGCTTCATGCCTTTACTGATGGTTATCAGAGCATAAGCATGTCTTAGGTCATAAGCATTGAACTTAATAACACCGCATGCACTGAAAGCGTGTGTAATGGCTCTTCCATAGTTCTTATTTCCTGGCTTTAAGGCTGTCTCTTTGCCATTCCAGTAGCTGACCTCCATGAGTGGAGGTAGCTTCATGCCAGGTCTGATATTCATGACGGTCACCCAGTCAACAGGAAGAGGGAAGACAACACGTTCACCTGTCTTAAAAAGAACCCCTCACAGCAGCCTGACCACATAGGTAGTCAAACTCTTTCACGCTGATCTCTTTAGACAAAGCAGCTATATGCCTTTCGGCACGTTCTTGATCTTTCTTTTTCATGAGTAAACCTATTATTATTTGTTCTATCCCGTTCAGCAGTTCTTACACTTCATATAGCAAACAGCTAAAACGTCACAGGATCTTGTCGTACACGTAGTCCCAAACCTTCGTTGCCTCTCTAATCAACACTTCATCAGGAAACTGCCCATACTGCTGAGCAACACGGGAAGTATCTTTACTGTGATAACCAGTCTGAGCAGTGATCACGGCAGTGTCACACCCTGCAAGCCTGGAAAGAGTAAGGAAGGTGTGGCGTATGGAGTGAAGGGAAGCAGTAGGGTCATCTGTGATGTTTTCCCTCAGTTGTAGACCAACATCTCTGATACAAGTACCAACCTTTTTAGGACTGTCATAAAGCACAAACTCATCAGGTACAGCGACATTCCTGACTGAGGATGAGTAGTACTTAGGTCTCCAGTTGATCTTCTTCTTCTCATCCTCTCTAAGGATACCATCCTTCAGATCTTCTGGATCACGTGAGAAGTATTCACCAGCTCTAAGGCCTGTCATCAACAGACTAAAGATGTACGGAAAAACCTTGTGGATAAGACGAATCTCTTCATGTGTATAGGACCTTCTCTTACGTTCTACTGGTGCTGTTGCTTTGTAGATAACAAGGTCAAAGGGTGAGTGAATCTCTATCTTCCCTTCTGCTATGCAGCTCTTGTAGATAGCTCTTAGGTATCTGAACCTTTGAGCAACAGTGACGGGATCATACTCCTCTTCATGGTCCGCTATCCACTGGCGGATGATTGCGGGTGTTGTCTTGAGTGGTGTGGAGTAAGGACTAAAGAACTTGATGGCTTGTCTTTACTTGTACAGGGAGCTGTCAGAGAAGCTCATGGCCCTGTTTCTGTTGGAGACCTTGACGTGTGTCTCTAGTGCTTCGTCCCAGGTCAGCAGTGGTTTACCGGATTCAAAGGCCTCATAGATGTCTTGGTGTACTGGGTCATCTGGGTTAAAGGTCCCAAGCATCCCCTCAGCTAGTTCCAAGGGTGTAAGTGGGTGAGGCTTCCCAGAAGTCGGACCAAGGATGTTTTTGGTCAGCTCTATCTCACGATTGTTCTCAACACGTGTCCTGAGGCTGCCGCCACCTAGCAGGGCTACTAGCTCATCCTCTAGCTCTCGGATGGTATTCCCATACCTTCTGAGGGCTTCGGAGTGGTTGTGGGTCTTGAGGGACCTGATCAGACGTTCCTTACAAACCCTTGCCCTTAGGTCTTTTGGGACATGAAGGACAGCGCAGTAAGGACCGCCAGGTTTGAGCTGTCTTGGCCCTGCTCTACGCCTCCCCATGACCGATAAAGACACCTTTAAAAGACACCTTATCTAGGTCAAACCCAATTCACTACTGGGCTTTTAGGTTTTTGTAACGCATCAGCTGGATGCATCGCGAACGATCATGACAGGGTTAGGCCCCTCGCCTGAACCAGATCGAGATGACAACTCCAGATGTGCTAGTTATCGCCATTCATCGATGAATGGTCCTGATTAACGGCCCAAGCCCAATCTGAGACTGCAGGCAGCGTCCTGCCATCGCCATCGTTTCGATATCAGCCATGATTTTTTCCGAGCTGCACAACTTTCTGTTCCTGAAAGGGCGCAAAGTTGCCAGCACAAGTTTTGAAGTGGCCTTATCCAAAATCTGTGGTGCCGCTGACGTGATCACTCCGATCACTCCAGTTGATGAACGACATCGCATTGATCTCGGCTATCGACACGCTCAGAATTTCGGAGCCGATCCCGACAGACTCAAGGCCTACATTGAAGCTGTCAAACATGCAAAAGCCGACCAGTTCGAGCACATCAAAAAGCCCAAAGGAACTGTCAATGACCATTGCACTTTCGAGGAAGCCTGGGATTTTTTTGGTGAACGCTTACGTGGCATAAGGGTCATCGCCATTGCTCGAAATCCCTACCAGACAATTCTTTCTCGCCTGAACCACATGGCGCGCTTTGAGGACTACAAGAAAAGCGGTCAAGCCATTCGCGCCTCAAAAGAGCAATTACGAGAAGAATTGAACCTGTTCATCAAGAAGTTAAACAAGGATTCCTATCCGAAAAACATCAGTCACTACACACCCCCCAGCCATGCATCGATCCCACTGGAGGTGACCTACCTTAAATTTGAACATCTTCAAACCGAACTCAACCAGTTCCTGGCAAGTCTGAACATCTCAGAAGACGTTTCTCTACCCCACCTCAAGAAAGGTCAGAATCTTCCAGACGAGGCCATTCTCGATGTTGCTGATGCGGATCAACTACAGATGATCAACGATTACTTCGACGACGAATTCAAGGCTTTTGGCTATCAAAAACTGAAGGCCCTGCCCCTTTAACCCGCTGTGGATCCAGCTCATCAGGTTTGCGTGGTCATGGCCCGGGCATGGTCTAAAGGCCTGCACAACCACGACCAGTGGTGGCCACTGCAGCAATTGCTTTCTCTCCTCGTCCATCACCGAGTTGTTGCATGATCAGATCTGCCTGCAGCCCCAGCAGCAGGGTCTGACAGGGAAAGGCATTCCGCGCTGTTGCCCGCTGAGCCAGGGATTCCGCCTGCAGGATCGCTGTCTGGCAGGCGGCGTTCTGGCCCGCTTGCAAACAGCGCATGGCATTCGAGCGCAGACCCGACCAACTCGACGCCTGAACGGGCGCTGCCCATGAGCCTGTGAACAAAAAAACGATCAGGACTGTGACGGGGCTGCTGCGCATGCACTCAGCGGGCAATTTGCTGAGATGATGACTGAATTCCGCTCGAACTCCGTGTACACCGACTGGACTGCGATTGCTCTGCTGCTCTTCACGGCTGTGCCTTTGCTCGCAGTGGTGGGTACGGCCACATTTTTCGTGCTGCAGAACAAGGAGAAGGCTCCCCTCGGCTGAACTCAGCGGGCAGGACGGGTCACAACGCTGAGGCGCGACTGCTCAGGATCTGCGGAGGCGTTCAAGAGAATGGGAGCTGGCTCCAGAGCCGATGTCAGCTGCCCTGTCCCGAGGCAGACGAGGCATGTGCGAAAGCGCTGTCCTGAAACGCGTTGGATCCCGCTGCCTCCACAGGTGGAGCACGTGTGCATATCAACTCAATTCGTGTTCCAAACAGTGTGAGCGGAATCTCGGCCCTCGATCCCGAAGGCTTTCTTAAGAATCCACTGCATCAGCGCTTTGATGCATCAAGTGCTGCAAAAGCTCATGGGTTGAAAGCCGTGCTCCTGGCTCCACAAGGGAAAGGCTTGCGGCCAGCTGACCCGTCACTGCCGCCGCATCCAACCCGGCATCCCGCAACGGAGCCAGGCCTGCGCTCGCTTCACGTTTCGACAACTTCTGGCCCTGTTGATCCCGCAGCAGCGGCACGTGCAGAAACCGTGGCGGCTGCTGGGCGAGGGCCGCGTAGACGCTGAACTGCGCCGGCAGGGAGGCACGCAGATCCTCGCCACGAACCACATCCGTGATCCCGAAACACAGCTCATCAATCACCGTGGACAGCTGGTAGGCGACAAAACCATCCGCACGGCGCAGGATCACATCACCACTGCCGTGGGGGTCGCCTGCAGGAACGCGCAAGCGCCAGCTGGGCAGTCGCGTCCCCTGCCAACCCCAGGTCTGCTGACGGTCCCGACAGGTCCCCGGATAGATGGGGTGGTCGAGGAGCATGCGACGGGAACATCGGCATGGGAACAGGGCCCCACTGCGTCGCAACCAGGAAAGCCAGGCGTGGTAACGGCCGCGGTAATGGCTCTGGAGAATCGCTGGACCATCCCAGTCCAGCCCCAACCACATCAGATCACTCAGGATCGACGCCTGGGATCCCGGTCTGTTGCGGGGAGTGTCGAGGTCATCGATGCGCAGCAGCCAGGTTCCGCCGTGGCGCCTGGCCTCCAACCATGAGACGAGCGCTGTCCTGAGGTTGCCGAGATGCATCTCCCCCGTCGGAGATGGTGCGAAACGACCCCGATACCCCCCCGAACGAAGGGCGTGCCCCTGTTCAAGACCGTGGAGGAGATGATCGGGCAGATCAAGACCATTGCGATCCATCAAAAAGGGCGGCCCAGCGGGACCGCCCGTTGCAGCAAACAAGACAGTGGCGGATCAGCCCTGAACGCGATCCTTGAACATCTTGCCGGCAGTGAAGGCTGGAACACGCTTGGCAGGGATGGCGATCTTTTCACCGGTCTTCGGATTCAGACCCTGACGGGCAGAACGCTCACGGGGCTCGAACGACCCGAAACCAAGGATGGAAACTTTCTTGCCCTCAACAACAGAGTCGATAATGGTCTCGATTGCGGCGTCTACGACGAGGGAGACATCAGTTTTGGTGAGTTCCGTACGAGCGGCCACCAGATTCACCAGGTCAGCTTTGTTCATTTGAAGGGGGGAGTGGAGGCGGAGACGGCTCTGATACGGCGAAATAAAAGCGCCGCTGCCTTCCCGTGCGCGCCAATCGTATGGAGGGTGCGATGGAGCTGCAAGCGACAAGTCCTGTGCCGCAACGCTTTAGGACGATGGCGGGGACGTCTCCCAACCGCTGAAGGCCACGAGGCGCTCACCGCGCAAGGCGCCGAGGCCCGCCCCAGAAGCAAGATCAGGACTGGCTTCTGAAGGAAGCCAATCGCGCAGATTCTCGAGACTGCGCAGCTGGCGCGGCCAGTGAAATGTGCGGCCATGGCGCAATGGGCCAAGGCGTCCTGCGGACAGTGGCGTCAGCAAACGCCCGCAGAAGAGCAGGTTTGCGGGTGACGGGGCGAACACCACACAACTTCCTGGCGTGGGGCCTGGGGTCCAGAGCAGCCGCAGACCGGTTGCCGTGCTGTGCTCCTCAGCGAAGGTTTGCATGGGTTGAACACCGGGAAGCAGATACGCCTCCTGCTCCTGCACCAGAACCGGCCAACCGAAACGCTCCTGCAGGCGGCGCAATCGACCATGGCCCTCACGACTGGTTAGCAGGATCCAGGGGTTGCGTCCCGCCCCCAGCTGCTCGAGGGCCTCAAGCGTGGCTTGCGTCAGTGGTGGACAGTCGATCAGGACCGGTTCATCTGCATGCTCCAACCACCAGGAACTACCGCCCTGACAATCGCGGTTCGGCGGGAACAACCAGAGATCGGGTCGTAACTGCTGCGGCGGCCGGCCGGCCTCCAGGGCCATGGTCATCGACATGACGTTCAGCACCGGGGCAAACCACTAGTTTGAAATCGACTGGTCCTTCAGCGTTGAGCAGCACGCACCCAGGCACGCCCTGGCCCCTGGGCAGCAGCCTCACCAGCCGTGGCGTGAACTTCTCTGTGGCTGCACCGGCCGCAGATCGGATGGAACTGCTCCTGTTTGAGCACGGCAGTTCGCGCTCACCGCAGAGGGTGATTGAACTGGATTGCCGCAAGCACCGGTCCGGCGATTACTGGCATGTGGAGGTCGAAGGCCTCGGCGAAGGATGCTGCTACGGCTATCGCGCCTTCGGACCGCTGGCGCCGGGAGCCCATGGCTTCCAGCCCTCAAAGGTGCTGCTCGATCCTGCGGCGCGAGCGATCACCGGGTGGGACGTCTACGACCGCCTGTTGGCGTCCGGGCCATCCACCAACGCCCATGCCTGCCTCAAGGCGATGGTGACCGAACGCGAGGCCTTTGACTTTCAGGCCCATCCCCGACCCCGGAACAGCTGGCAGCGGACCGTGATCTACGAGCTGCACGTGGGCAGCTTCACCAATCGGGCCGATTCGGGCGTGGAGGAAGCCCGGCGCGGAACCTACCTGGGGCTGATCGAAAAACTGCCGTACCTGCAGGAGCTGGGCATCACGGCGATCGAGCTGCTGCCGGTGTTCGCCTTTGACCCCGCCGATGCCCCCCCAGGTCGTGACAACGTCTGGGGATACAGCCCCCTGAGTTGGTTCACGCCCCACGCCGGCTACGTCAAGGAACCCGATCCTCTGAAAACGCGTCAAGAGTTCCGCGCCCTCGTGGCGGCCTGCCATGACGCCGGCATCGAGGTGCTGCTGGATGTGGTTTACAACCACACCACGGAAGGCAACCGCAACGGTCCGATCCTGAGCTGGCGAGGCTTTGCGGATCTCATCTACTACCACCAGGGAGAGGATGGCGACTATCTGGATGTGAGCGGTTGCGGGAATTCAATCGCCGCCAACCAGCCGATCAGCACCCAGTTGATCCTGGAGTCAATGCGCTGCTGGGCCCTTGAACTGGGCGTGGATGGCTTCCGATTTGATCTTGGAATCGCCCTGAGCCGTGGTGAAGGGCTCAAACCCCTCGACCATCCGCCGCTGTTTGAAGCGATCGAAGCCGATCCAGTTCTGAGTGATCTCAAACTGGTCAGTGAGCCCTGGGACTGCGGTGGTCTCTACCGCCTTGAGGATTTCCCGGCCCGGCGCATCGGCACCTGGAACGGCCACTTCCGCGATGGCCTGCGTCGCTTCTGGAAAGGGGATGACCACAGCACCTGGACCCTGGCGCAACGGTTCAAGGGCTCGCCAGACCTTTACAGGAACAAAACTGCGGCGCTCGGCCGTTCGGTGAATCTGATCACGGCCCACGACGGCTTCACCCTGGCGGACCTGGTCAGTTACAACCGCAAGCACAACCTGGCCAACGGTGAGGACAACCGCGACGGCGAAAACCACAACAACAGCTGGAACCACGGTGTTGAAGGACCCAGCAGCGATGCAAGGCTGATCGCCCTGCGGCGTCGCCAGCAACGCAACCTGCTGAGCACGCTGCTTCTGGCCCGCGGCGTGCCAATGCTGCTGATGGGTGACGAAGTCGGCCGCAGCCAGGGCGGCAACAACAACAGCTGGTGTCAGGACAGTCCGATCAGCTGGATGATCTGGAATCAGGACCAGTGCGATCTTGATCTGCAGCTGTTTCTCAAACGCCTGCTCGCCCTGCGCCGCGCCCTCCCGCAACTGTTTAATCCGCTGACGGCGCCACGGGAAACCGTGAGCAAACATCCCCACGAACAAGGAGACATCTGGCGCCAGTGGCACGGTGTGGAGCTGAGTAAACCGGACTGGGCCGAATGGTCCCGCACCCTGGCAACCAGCCTGCACATGGGCAGCCGTGGCGCCCTGTTGTGGATGGGGTTCAACGCCTACGAAAAAGGCATGAGCTATGAGCTGCCCGTGCCGGCCTCTCCCTGGATGCGGGTGATCGACACATCCCTGCCCAGCGACAAAGACTTTCCGGCTCAGCCGGTGCCCTTCACCGGAGTGGACATTCCCCTGGAAAGCCGAAGCTTCGTGCTGCTGCTGGCACGCGAAGAAGCCTCGAACCTCTCTCTCTGATCGAAGCGGGCGGCGGGAATCGAACCCGCGTCATCAGCTTGGAAGGCTGAGGTCTTACCATTACACAACGCCCGCGCTGGTACACCTGTTCCATATCCCCAAGAGGGTGGAAGAAGCGTTAGCACGCATTCATTATGACGGTCCGCCCGACCCCAGCCTTCGCTTGACAGTGCCTGAAACAGTCCAAGGCGGTTCTCGCCAGCGCCTGATGCTGGCTTACGGGCTTGGTGATGCCGGCACCGGACTGGCTGCCACCCAACTTGGCTTCTACCTGTTTCCTTTTTTCACTTGCGAAGCGGGTTTGCCAGCCTTCATTGCGGGATCCCTGCTGACGGTGATCAAGGTGTGGGATGCCCTTAACGACCCGTTGATCGGCTGGCTGAGCGACCACACCAACAGCCGTTGGGGGCCACGCCTCCCCTGGATGCTGACTGCAGCACTGCCACTCGGCATCAGCCTGGCGGCGATGTGGTGGGTGCCTCCCGGGGACCCATGGCAGCGCACGGCCTACTACGTCCTGATGGCGATCCTGCTGATGACGGCTTACACCAGCGTCAACCTGCCCTATGCGGCCCTCGCGACCGAGCTGACGCCGGACACCACCGTGCGAACAAGGCTGAACGCAGCCCGCTTCACGGGTTCCATCCTGGCTGGAACCATCGGCCTGACGGTGGCGGTGGTCGTGCTGCGGGAAGGCGGGGGCGGTTATGCCCTGATGGGCCAGATCACGGGTTCGGTGGCTGCCGCCGCCACTCTGTTCTGCTGCTGGGGATTGGCGCCCTATGCCAAACGGGCCCAGCGGCCGAGCCCCAACAGCGAGCGACCGCAGCAGCAGCTGAAGCGCGTGCTGGCCAATCCCCGCTTTATTCGCGTGCTGGGCCTCTATCTGCTGCTCTGGTTCGCCGTCCAGCTGATGCAGGTGGTGGCTTTGATCTGGTTGGTGCAGGTGGTGCATGTGCCGTCCTCCCAGGCGACCCTTCTGCTCCTTGCGTTCAACATCGCCGCCTTGCTGGGATTACAGCTTTGGAGCCTGATGAGCAACCGGAGAGGACGGATCACCTCACTGCGCTGGGGGGCAGGGCTCTGGATCGCGGCCTGCCTGATCTCAATGGCGTATCCCACCCTTCCTGATGCAGCCGGAGTGCTGGAGCTGCTGCCTCTTGTGGGGCTGATCGCACTGGTGGGTTTCGGAGCCGCCACGGCCTATCTGATTCCCTGGTCCCTGCTGCCGGACGCGATCGATGCCGATCCTGAAAAACCAGCTGGGATCTACACCGCCTGGATGGTGTTCGGCCAGAAGCTGATCATCGGCCTCACCATGACGGTGTTCGGCAGCCTGCTCTCTCTCACGGGCTACATCTCCAGCCAGGGAGACTGCAGCGGTGCCCTGAGTTTCATTGATCAACCTGACACAGCCCTGCTGGCGATCCGGCTCTGCATGGGATTGGTTCCAGCGGTCCTCGTGGTGCTTGGACTTGTGGTGATGCGAGGCTGGCCTGATCGAGGAGCTCACCTGCAGGCCAACGCCGGATGAACACTCCTCGCTGGCTGAAACGACTTGGGGCAAGCTGCCTGATCGGTGGACAAGCCGTGGCAGCCACCCTGAAAGGCCGAATCAACACGGTGGATCTCCAGGATCAACTGATGGAGGCTGGCCCCGGCAGCGTGCTGATCGTGTTGATCATCTCGGTAGCCGCGGGGTCGGTGTTCAACATCCAGGTGGCAGCCGAACTGACCCGTCAGGGGGCCGGCTCGACGGTGGGCGGCATCCTGGCCATCGGCCTGGCCCGGGAAATTGCACCGTTGCTCACCGCCTGCCTGCTGGCTGGAAAGGTTGCAACGGCTTACGCTGCCCAGCTGGGCACGATGAAGGTCACCGAGCAGATCGACGCGATCACCATGCTTCGAACCGATCCTGTGGAGTACCTGGTGGTCCCCCGGATGATCGCCATGGTGGTGATGGCACCGGTGCAGTGCTTCTTCTTTTTCATCATGGCGATCTGGAGCGGGCAGATCACCAGCACCGAGTTCTACAACATCCCACCTGCGGTGTTCTGGACCTCGGTGCGCACCTGGATGGACCCCGAGGATCTCCCCTTCATGCTGGTGAAAGCCGTGGTGTTCGGGCTGATCATCGCGATCATTGCCTGCGGCTGGGGGCTGACCACCCGTGGTGGTCCGAAGGAGGTGGGCACCAGCACCACCGGCGCCGTCGTCATGATCCTGATCCTGGTGTCGATCATGGATGTGATTCTCACCCAGGTGCTGTTCGGCGCATGAGCTCTAATCCCGCAAACGTCACCTTGAAGCCGGATGTACGGCTGCCGCTGCTGGTGGTTGTCCTCGGAGCTGTGCTGCTGCCGCTGCCCCTGCATCCCTGGCCCACCCTGGTGGTGGTGCTGTTCGGGGTGTTTCTGCTGATTCAGAGCGCAAGTTTGCGGCTGGAGTTCGAGGAACGGGCTTTGATCGTGTGGCAGAACGGACGGGAGCTGCGCCGCTTCCCCTACGACCAATGGCTCAGCTGGAGGCTGTTTGCCCCCTGGTTGCCGGGGCTGCTGTATTTCCGCGAAACCCAGAGCATCCATTTCCTGCCGATCCTGTTCAGCCCGAAGGAGCTGCGGGAACAACTGGAGCTGCGGGTGGGGGCGCTGGAACAGCCTTGTCAGCAGGAACAGCCAGAACAGACCAGCAATCGGTAACAAAACAGCACCGGAACCTGTAGATAGTTAAAAGAGATCAAGACAGTTCAGGCTGAACTGATCTAGTTATGGCGACCGGCCAAAATTCGCTTATGAAACAAAAAGATTTTCTCAAAAGAACGGCACCCCAGTGGTTTGGCTACGAATCAGCCCAGCGCAAGCGTTACCTGAAATCTGAAGAGCAGGAGCTCTGCAAAGCCTTCGGCCCCGAGTGGCGTGACGTAATCAGCGAGCGCTCCCAGGCTTCCTGAGCCGCGTCTCAGCGTTCCACCCCATGTTGACCCCTGTTTCGGGTTCAGTCGATTGATTTGAATGGGGATGTGACGACATCAGGCCAAGCCGAGATGCCCGACGACACCGACCTGACGCCACAGGAACCTGTCTCGACAGAATCGCCAGAAGAAGTCCATTCAGAACAGCAAGCTTCAACAGCGGCAGCATCCGACAATCCAGTCCTTGCGCTCGCTCTCAAGGATCTGCAATCCCGTCGAGACGCTCTGGAAGCGGAGATCAGAGAGCTCGCCAACCGCAAGCAACAGCTTGAGAGCGAGCTGAAAACTTCATTCGCCGGCCAGTCCGATGCGATGGCCCGGCGCGTGAAGGGCTTTCAGGAGTACCTCGGCGGAGCCCTGCAGGACCTTGTCCAGAGCGTGGAAAGCCTGGAGCTTGTGGTGCAGCCCATGGTCGTGAAGCCCTCACCGCTGGATCAGCAGGGCGCCGATGGCAACACGGCAACGAACACGGAACCAGCGGCCCCAGCTGCAGCCGTGGCAGACACCTTCAAGCCGGATGAACAGCTGATTCGCGATGCGCTGGAGCGGTTTTTAAAGCAACCGGATGTCTACGCCGATCCCTGGACCCTGCGCCGCAGCATCGACGCGCGCGACACGGCACTGCTGGAGGATTGGTTCTTCAACCAGGGGGGTCGCGGAGCGCAGCCCAGCCGCGGCAATCGTCCCCGCAACATCCTCGTGAGCGCAGGCCTGATTTCAATCATCGGCGAGCTCTACGGCGACCAGTTCCAGTGCCTGGTGCTGGCAGGCGGACCGGAACGACTTGGTGAGTGGCGACGCGGCCTCCAGGATGCCCTCGGACTGAGCCGGGAAGACTTCGGCCCCAGCAGCGGCGTCGTGCTGTTCGAACGCCCGGAAGCACTGGTGGAACGTGCCGATCGCCTGGAGGAACGGGGCGAAGTGCCATTGATCCTGATCGATGCTGCCGAACGCAGCGTCGACATTCCCGTGCTTCAGTTCCCGCTCTGGCTGGCCTTTGCAGCTGGAGCCAATGAACGCCTCGACGACGACGACCTGCTGTGATCCTGACGACGCTGCTGCTGATTGCGATCGGCTACGTGCTGGGAGCCATTCCCAGTGGTTACCTCGCAGCTCGCTGGATGAAGGGCATCGATCTACGTGATTGCGGCTCCGGCAGCACCGGCGCCACCAACGTGCTGCGCAATGTCGGCAAGGTGCCTGCCCTGGTGGTGTTCCTCATCGATGTGGGCAAAGGAGCCCTCGCCGTTCTGTTGACCAAAGCCTTTGGCCTGAACGACTGGCTGCAGGTGCTGGCTGGCTTGGCCGCCCTGGCCGGTCACATCTGGCCGATCTGGCTTGGCTTCAAGGGAGGCAAAGCGGTGGCCACGGGCTTCGGCATGTTTCTTGGCCTGGCCTGGCCGGTGGGTCTGGCCTGCTTCGGGCTGTTCATGGCCGTGATCTCGATCTTCCGGATCGTGTCCCTGGCCAGCGTGGTAGCTGCCCTGGGACTGCCGTTGCTGATGCTGGCGGCTGGCCAGAGCAGCGCCTACCTCGCCGTATCGCTGGTGGCGGCGCTGCTGGTGCTGTGGCGACACCGCAGCAACGTTCAACGGCTGATCGCCGGAACAGAACCAAGGATCGGCCAGAAGCAGACCGCAACCTGAACTCTCTCAGTCAAAGAAATCAGGCAGGTCTTCGACCACGTTGTAAGTCCAGGTGTTCTTACTGTCGTCAAAGGTTTGCTCGTTAAAGAGATTCTCATAAATCGCCGGGAAATTCACAACATCATCCGCCCCTCCTCCAATCACATCCTCCTCGCCTAAACCAATCACATCCACTTCAAACTGTTCACTGGGATCATTGAGTTGCCTGGCCAGACGATTCAACTGCTTGTTCAACTTGCCCTGCATCTTTGGCCACTGAGCAATCCCGTCGTTATCAAGGTTGTATCGAAAGGAACCGTCGTTGTTGTAAAGCAGACCTGCCGCCGTGATCTCATCGCCGCCCAACGAGTCAGGCAGAGGAATGGGAACACCGGTACCTTCATCACCCCGGTTGTCCCACCATGGGCGTCGTTCCGGACGGCCATCAGTCGCCACCGTGATCCCCACAGACTCATCCGCTTGAATGTCATTCGAGCGGCGCTTCTCGCGCAGCAGATGGGTTAAGCCCGTGAACGCACCCAACATCTCCGTGCCGGAATACAGGTTGGAGGCATTCACCCCCAATTCCTTCCAATTGCGCGGAAAGTAATCATCCTCTGTTGGCTCCGGCAGGTCGTAGGACTCCCAATTCGGATTGTTCTCGATGCTGTTTCCATAGATTTTATTGGGCGTCGATGTCAACAGGATTCTCTGGGCGAGATTCAAGCCCTCTCCACCGGGCGTTGCACCAGCGAGCAAATTGGTCGACCGGAAATCTTCCCGGCGATAATCAACAACATAGCCATAGGTAATCAGGTGAACCGTTAAATTACCTGCCTTTTTGCCATCGTATGGATCATCAACCAGCTCATAGTCCTGCAGTGTGCGTGCCAGGGACTGTGATGAGTTGGAGAGGATCGCATTTCTCGAGGTTTCACCAAAGCTTTCAAAACTGTCATCGTTGATATTGCGGAATCCATAGCCCGCCTTGGCGGCTGCCTGCTCAAAGGAATAGAAGGCGATCCGGTTCTGGGCCTCCAACATCGTGGGGGCCGAGGTTTGGCTGGTGGATGGCTCCGGAGACAACATCGATGTTGAATTGTTCATCAACAGATAAAGATGAGAATCCGGCACCTGCTCGATGCAGTCGCTGGTCGCCAGGCTTGCAGTCGCCTCAACAGAGGAACGTTCATCAGCAAGCGTCAGCGACAGAGATTCCGTTTCAACGAGATTTTCTCCAGCCTGGATATCAAGCTCCAGCTTGAAGTTATCCACACCCTCCGCCACACGTATCTCGCCCTGCAGTGCTCCAGATTGGAGATCCTTGGAGCTGTAATCCTCTGATGGAATCACCGTAACGCTGTAATCAGCTCGGTCTTCCTCAAACCCCGATGGCACAAAGGAATACTCATAGGTCTTGGGCCCTGCGTTATCCGCAATCAGATTGACGTCGTAAATAAACCTGGACACCAGAACATTCTCATCATCATCCGGACTGCAATCCACCTGCGCCTTGATGGAGGTCACCTGGGGGCCGAGCGGATCACAGATGTCGAGAACATCACCAAACCCAACGCTGGCGGTCAGCCCCGTTCCATCCTCAACTCCGCCACCCTCCTGAGGCTCACCGATGGAGAGAGTGAGTGCTTCCTGTCCTGTGATCTCGCCCGTCGCATTGGCCTCAACAGACACCACCACATCACTCACATCCTCACCCACCAGAATCGTTCCGGCTCCACTGGACTCACGCTGGATCTCCACATCCACCGCGTCCCCCTGCAAATCTGTGAATTCCAGATCATTGATCGTGTAATCAGCCGTCAACGACAAGTTGTCAATTCCCAGTTCGTAGCCGTACAGCGTCGGTAAACCTGGATCAAATGAGGCGCGGTAGAAAAACCTCAGATCTGTGTTGCCGTCATCCGAATCACTGCAGTAGCCAAGACCATCAACAGCCTCGAGAACAGCACTTTGCTTGCACTCATGATCAGCCAAACTCGCCGTGCCCGAGGCCGACGACAGCTCGTTGGCGAGGGATAACTCCAGTGCTTCCTCACCGGTGATCGCCCCTTTGGAGGTCACCGAGACATCCACCCGGAACGACTCCACACCGGCATCCACCTGCAGTTGCCCCTCTCTGCCGGGCTGCTTTAAAAACTCAACGCCATCACTGTTGGCAACTTCAATGCCGGTGATCTCAACCTGATCACCTGAGGTGCCAGCTTGAAAACCCGATAGCACAAAGCTGTACTCGTAGATCTGGGGCAGATCACCGGGCTGCACAACAACATCAAAACTGAATGTGGCCTTCTGCTTGTTCGTGAGGCCTTCCCGCTCACAGGCCGCCACGCCCGTCACCTGATCCACCTCTCCAATCGTGGGTGCACAGTCGGCATCCTTCAGGCTGGTTGCCCCTGTTGCCTCACTGGAGTCGTTGCTGATCGTGAGTGCCAATGCCTCCTCACCGGTCAGCACCTGGTTGGATTTCACAACCACATCCACTTCAAAGGTCTCCATGCCCGCAGGCACAACAATCTCTCCAGCGGTCTTACTTGTTGGCCTTAATGTCACATCATCAGGGAAGACAATCTCCTGGAGGCGATAGCCACTCTCGCTCCAATCACCCAAGGCTTCAAAGCTGTATCCATACAACTGCGCTTCTGTGCCAGCCGGATCAAACGACACCTCAAATTTGAACACCGCATCTTTTTTGCTTGGCGTGCCATCAAGCTCACACGCTGATGTTGCCTCCACGCGTTGCACCTCTCCAGCAGATGGCAGTGGAAGAATGCAATCGGCTGTCAGCTCTGCCTCACCAGAGGTCTCAGTCAGCGGAATCGTTTGAAATTTATTTTCTGACACCTCATAGACATTGGTGAGCGTCAGCGTGATCTCCTCATCGCCAAAGAAGTTATCGCCTGTCAGCAAGATCTCAGCATCAAATGACCGCACATTTCCTTGAACTTTGATGTAACCCGAATATGCTTCATCAGACTCTCCATCCACCACATCTTGATCAGCCTGCTGAATGATCTCGACCCCATCATGCACTTGAATGCCGCCACTATCGAAAGCAACGATATCTGAGTTTTGAATCTCGTATGTTCCTCCCCCCAAACCTTCAGCATTTAATTGATACGCGTAATACTGAATATCATTGGTTTCCTCACGTTCAACATTGAACAAAAATCGCGCAGCTTCCTGCTCAGAACTTGCAGCCTCATCATCACAAACAGCCTTGCCCTGGATCGATTCAATCGTCCCAGGAAAACAATCTTCCAATCCGGCACCATTAACCTGTGCACTCTTTTCTTCCCCAGTCATCGCGAGCATCAAATCCAGCTTCAGTGCATCGCCAGGATTAAGAGAGGCGATTGGTAGAGAAGCCTCGAAAATAAATTGAGAAATTTCGGAGCCATTGGCTTCGTCTTTGTCAACGACAAATTCATTGGCATCCAAGTCAGGAGAGCCAACTCCACCAATACTTTTCCCGCTAGAATTCAATATCTTAATATCACTAGAGTCCAGAGAAAGAGCTTCGCTGGATCCGCCGTCTCCAACCAGAGTCAGATCAA
This sequence comes from Synechococcus sp. KORDI-100, assembly GCF_000737535.1. Lineage (NCBI taxonomy): Bacteria > Bacillati > Cyanobacteriota > Cyanophyceae > Synechococcales > Synechococcaceae > Synechococcus > Synechococcus sp. KORDI-100. The sequence goes on from NZ_CP006269.1 coordinate 2,308,017, forward strand.
AATCGAATGGCCCATAAAAGTCTTCGCCCCTAAACACATGCTCCCAATCACTGAGATTATCGAGGATTACATCAAACTTGAACAACCCTTTTGCGTTTAAGCCAGCACCACTTTCAATGTCACAGCTGGCACCAGCAGCTTCGAGAGTGAAATCAGGTGGGAGCGGAGGTGCCGGTGAATTTGTAGCCCCGCCAAGATCCGTAAACCCCCTGCCGACGTACTTATTCAAGTCGGGAACGCTGTACCCTGTATATCGAGGGACCGGATTGATGATTCGATTGCCTAATTCATCTCTTTTAAAAACTTCGCCATTTTTTTCAAAATCAAATACGTAAAAGGCTCCGGGTATATTTCCACCCCCTGTATTTCCATAAGTTTGCCCAAACAAATTTTCGTAAGTCTCGTTGAACGAAAGCTGCAAGCCAACAGATATTTCCTCCTCAGAATCTGGGGTCACAACCTTCAAATTGGGATTCAAAAGTTTGTAGGGATTACAACCTCCATCAGGGCAATCATCGGGCGAAGTCAACTGCTTGAGATCAATACTAAAAAACTTTCTTCCATTGTCATTATTTGATTGCGACCCATACAAAACGCCTTCTGCATCTATAGCAATATCCCCGTAACTGCCTGGGGGATAGCCCTTTACTTCATGCTCAATTAATTGACTCGCAGCAGGCGCAGGACCAACTTCATAGTCTAGCTTTAATTGATATAACTTATTACTTTTACCTCCTCCAAAGTACCAAAGCGAACGGTCGTAAAACGAAGCGTTAGCAGGAATACTATTTTTCGAACCAAAATTATTTCCAGGCGGATCTATCCATCCCCATTCTTGTACCTCTCCGATAGGCCACCAGACAATATTCCATACTGAATTTGATGACGGTGGCTGGGCATCCCCAACCACTGCACCCTTATAAAAGAAATAAAGATAATCTTTTGTCGTATCGAAAGCAACGCCATTGCCCCCTGATCCACTGCCTTGATGCGTTTCTAGCTTTGTAGGATTCGGATTGGCGGGCGTGGGAATAGGGTCCGAAAGATTTAAAACCCTGATAAATGGTTGTCCTACATCAGGTTGGTTCTCAAATGTTGGATTAATCTGCCAAACATCATTAACTTGATCAACTCCAAAAAACGTATCTCCAATCGACATCACGTCTAGATTCTGAGCAGCAACTCTGTTCTTGCGCTTTCTTTTGCGTCCCAATTGAAATGCTTCAGGCCAATGCAATGGATCAGTGACGGAAGCCAGCGAGATCTTGACTTTCTTCAACGCACGATGTGTAGCCGTCAACCTTTCATTCAGAGCGTTGAAACGACCTAAAGAATTGGGGCTGCTGTAAACAACAGCGCCTGTGAGCTCCTCCAACAAGGCAACGAAATCGGCATCGGCACCCACATGGCAACTCCAAAGCGCGATCTCCTCAAGACCCCAGCCAGCCAGTAGCTCCGAATTTGCCAGCAGGGCAGCGCGGTCAATCGGCTTATCACCAACCCACACCACACCGGGAGCGCCGTGGGCCATCAGGTGCAAACTCCGCACGGCTTGGCCGTTGGCTCGCTGCTGCTGCAACGCCTCACCGATCACCTCAAGCGGATTCAGCGCCGGGGGCAGCGCTGATGCTGGCAGCCGCGATGCCGCAAGAAGCTGACGGATCTCCGGGCTACTTGCATCACCCAGAACCAGAGATTCATCGCAACAACGAGGCGAGCCGGTATCGATCAGCAAGGGACTCACAGACGCTGCCAGCAACTTAGTAACGGCAACGATTGTGAGCATTCAATAGGGTCAACTCTCGAATTCAGGCAAGCCGAAACGTTGTGGCAGAGGACCAATTCATCAATCGGCAGGGCCAAGCCGCAGACCAGAAGAGGCCTCAACAGAATTTCCGGAGGACTTAAAAGTGCTGGATGCGGATCACACCAACGCTGTGGCAACTGCTCCCCTCAGCGACCGCCGCACTCCTTAACCTGATTGCCCTCGACTCGTCACCCGCCAAGGCACAAACATGCACGGTGGATCCCTTCGGTGCTGAAGTCTGCTTACCGCCAGACGAATCAATCGAGCCCCCCAACGATCCTCCGAACACACCGCCGCCCTTCGTGATCATCCCGGAGTGCTTCGGGCCCTGCTGGGAATTCCCACCGGCTCCTCCGTATCGGGCCTTTGAAGCAGCTGCTGATCCCGAACCCACGCCAGAGCCAGCGGAAGAACCGCCCTTGATGCCTGCACCGCCGGCCGAACCGATCCAGCCCCTCTGGTTCAAAAGCGATGCGCTGGAATCCGAGGTGGCAGAGGCTTACCTCGAGCGCAAGTTGAACGACTATTTCCTCGCCCAGACAAATCAAGCCGTGATCGATCTCGGGGACGCTCCGATCGTGGTCTTCGACGGGATTCGCTACGCCGAGCTGTTAACCCCCAACACGCTGCTCTACTCCCAGACCACCAACGAGCCAGGGGTGAATGTTTGGGTGCGCGGCTTCGGCGGTGAGAGCAAAGCACCGTCGTCACGCGGTCGGATAGCCGACATCAGTGGAGGTGGGGCACAGCTCGGGTTCGACGTTCCCTTAAGCAACAGCTCCCGCATTGGACTGTTCGGCACCTACGCCGTCAACGATGGTGACGATGGCTCCCGCGGCACCTGGGACACCGACGGCTGGGGTGGTGGCGGATACGCCGAATACTGGTCGGAAAACTTCTACCTGCGCGGCATGGTGAGTGCCGGCGGCTACTCGGGCGACCAGCGCCGCAGCAATGATGGCGAGATCTATCGAGGCGAGCGCAGCGGCAATTCCTGGACGGGGGTTGTGAGTGTGGGAGCCCCCTTCGACTCCGGCGACTGGATCCTCGAACCCCAGGCCCTGATCAGCTACACCAACACCAGCCTCGATCGCTACAGCGAATCAACGGGTAACCGCGATGATCGACTGCTCTACAACGAGATGGAGCTCGACCGCTTCGACAGCGAGCTCTCCATGACATTTGCCCATCCGATCCGAGATGGGCAGCGCTCCCTGTTCATGCCCTTTCTCCGCGTTGGCTGGGTCGCCGACTGGGGCCAGAGCGGCGGCAGCCAGAAAGTGAGCTTCATCAACGCCGATCGCAACGACAACTGGAGCATCAACGGCGATTCCGATCACGGCGCCCTCGTGGAAATCGGCCTCGATTACACCACCTACAACTTCAGCGACACCTCGATGGGCGTCTACGCCCGCAGTGGTGTGGTGCTTTGGGGTGGAGACCGCGGCACCGCTTGGCAGGTGTCCGGTGGCCTGAACTTCAAGTTCTGAGTTCGGCGCAACAAGCCTCAAACGCGGCAGTGGGATCGTTGGCTTTGGTGATCGGCCGGCCGATCACCAGCTGGCTGGCTCCAGCCGCCATCGCCTCAGCCGGCCCCATCACCCGGGCCTGATCACCCACCGCGGCTCCCTTAGGACGAATGCCTGGCGTGACCAACGCAAAGGGTTCAGGATGCTGCTCCCGCAACGCCGCGGCCTCCAGAGGTGAGCAGACGCAGCCGCCGATGCCAGCGGTCGCCGACAGCTGCGCCAACGCCGGTACCCGTTCGGCGATGCCCTGGGCAATGGCAAGTTCCTGTTGCAGTCTTTGCTCTTCCCAGCTGGTCAGCACCGTCACCGCCAGCAGGGTGGGGGCATCGAGACCTGCAGTTTGGGCCCCCTCGACTGCTGCGGCCTGGGCCGCCTGCAGCGCTTCGCTGCCGGCACAGGCGTGCACCGTTATCAGCTCCGCCCCCACTGCTGCCGCCCGCCGGCAGGCTCCCGCCATCGTGGCCGGAATGTCGTGAAACTTGAGGTCAAGGAACACCCGCAGGCCCTGCTCCCGCAACTCGGCCACCACTTGCGGGCCCGACTGCACAAACAGCTCCAGGCCCACCTTCACCCAGCGCAAAGACTTGATTTGGCGGCTGAACGCCAGGGCCTGCTCGGGCGCCATGCCATCGAGGGCCACGATGATCCGATCGGCGGGATCAGCGGAGAGCGACGGAGCCAAGGCAAGCGATTGATCCGTAACCCATCCTGTCGCCCTGGCTGGAGCATCTCAACCGGAGTTCAGGCTGAGGGCGACAGCCTGATGCCTGTTGTTTGCTCAATGAAGCTCAGATAGTCGCGCTGGGATTCAGGCTTTCGCATGAATTCGGGGCCAACACCAGTGACACCGAGAGCTAAAAAGCCAAAAAGGTGAGCAACACGGCAGGCCTGGATGCGCTCCTGATTCAAAGGCCTGATGGATTGATAAGCCTTAAGAACCCCATCAGTAACCTGTTCACAAACATGGGGCGAAATTCCTGGATAAACCTGGCGAGGAGTAATCAGGCAAAGATTCATCGTATGCGCCAGATCTATTGCTGGATCAGAAATACGAAATCCCCAGTCCAATACGCCTGATATGGAGCCATTGTCAAACATCACATTGGCTCCGTGATAGTCGCCATGAATCACAGCAAGGTTCTCACCATCAAGGGGCAAGTGATCGCGAAGCCAGCCAATCAGTTCAGATGCCCAAGGAATCTTCTGTTCACAAAAATCAAAAGCCTTTTGATCAATAGCAGGACTTAAAAACCGCTCATCTGGAACACCAGCCCGCCTGAAGGCTTCAACAATGGGCCTCACATCAAGCTCATGCATGCGGGCCATTGACTCACCCAAGACCGACGCAAAGACCGCTGGCTTCTGCTCAACCAAAGGCCGACCTGGCACCAGATCCATCACCGCAAAAACACCCCCCAAGACTGATTGGTCTCCACAAACGCGATGAATCACAGGCGTTTTCAGGCCCTGCTGATTCAGAATCTGATGCGCAAGCTGAAGATGCAAAAGCTCCTCCACCTCACGCGCAGGACGCAGAACGCGAAGGACTCTCGGCTCCTGGTCAACCAGCTTGTAGCGATACAGCCGGGCATCGAAGCCCCCAGTCAGCCGCGTCGGCTCAACCTCATAAGCGACACGGTCTGACGATTCAGATTGCAGATAAGACAAGAAATCAGCAGCAATCTGCTGATCGGATTTGATTTCAGATTCAAGAGTTTGCATTGATCTTGGCCCAGATGAGATCACCATCGCCGCAGAACTCCATCAGCGAATCCCCCAAAAGAGGGAACGCTGGCGGCTCAGGCCACGAGCCTCCGGAAGGTTTTCTTGCCCAGCTGCAGCACCTTGCCATCCAGCTCCGCCGCTGCGGCGAACTCCTGGTTGGGGTCGGTGATCTTGTCTCCCTCAAGGCGCACAGCGCCACCCTTGATCTGTCGGCGGGCCTCACTGCTGCTGGCACAGATGCCGACGGCGCTGAGCAGATAAAAGGCCTTGGCCGGGAAGTTCACCTGCGCCAAGGACGCCTCGGGCACCTCCGCAGTCGCATCTCCCACGCCGCCCACCAAGGTGGCGGCATCACGCTGGGCCTTCCGGGCTGCCTCAAGACCATGGCGGCTGGCGGTCACCGCCAGGGCCATCGCCTTCTGCTTCTCGCGGGGATTCTGCGGCAACGTCGCCAGATCCAGGTCGGTCAGCAACGTGAGGTAGTCGTTGATCGCCGCATCGCCGACCTTCTCCAGCTTGGAGTACATCGAGAGGGGATCCTCCTCCAGCCCCACCACATTGCCGAGGCTTTTGCTCATTTTCTGAACGCCATCGAGCCCCACCAGAATCGGCAACAGCAAGCCGAACTGGGTGCTCCTGCCGAAATGGCGCTGCAGGTCACGGCCCATGGCCACATTGAACTTCTGGTCGGTGCCGCCTAGTTCCACATCGGCGTCCACCGCCACCGAGTCGTAGCCCTGCAGCAACGGATAGAGGAATTCATGCAGGGCGATCGGTGTACCGCTGCTGTAGCGCTTGGAGAAGTCGTCCTTGGCCAGCATCTGGCCCACGGTGCCGGTGCCCAGCAAGCCGATCACCGCAGGCAGGTCCATCCCCTCCAGCCATTCGCTGTTGTATCGAACCTCCAGGCGCCCGGGGGTCTCGAAATCGAGGAGCGCCGTCTCCTTGGGCTGGTCCTGTCCCAGCTGGCGCAGATAAGTGGAAGCATTGGCAGCCACGTCCTCCTTGCTGAGCAGCACCCGCGTGGTGCTCTTGCCAGTGGGATCCCCGATCCGTGCGGTGAAGTCGCCGATGATTAACACCCCCGTATGACCCGCATCCTGGAAGGCCCTCAGCTTGCGGAACAGGATGCTGTGGCCCAGGTGAATGTTGCTGCCGGTGGGGTCGATGCCCAGCTTCACCCTGAGCGGTCGTCCCTCCTTGTCGGCCTGGGCCAGCCGGGCCGCCAGGGCCTGATCGGCGTCGCTGGGATCGCCAGCAGGGAATAGATCGGCCATGCCGCGCGCCAGCCACTGCGGCAGGGTTGGGGACGACTCCGGCATCGGCGCTACGCACAAGCGCTGAGGATCGTACGAGTGATGCCGGCGGGCCTTCAGCCGGCCGGCGGCGGCTCAATCTGGGATTTCATCCGCTCCAGGGTGGACTGCATCTGCTCGAACATCTGCTCCGGCGTGATCCCGAACTGGCTCAACTGGGTGCGCAGCTGCTCCACCGTGAGCTTGGCCTGGAAATCTTCCGAGAGCTCAAACCGCTTCATGAACACCCGGTAGCGGCCCATCAGCTCTTCCATGGTTTCGATGAATTTTTTCTTGCCTTCGCGATCGAACTTTCCGTACTCACTGCCCAGCTGCATCAGCTGCTGGTAGTCGCCAAACAGACGCTTGGCCTCGTCCTGGACGATGTCGGAGTCGAAGAAGGCCATCCGTACAAATTTCGTTTCCTTAACGAGAATTCTGCAGACTTCCCGCAACCAGCGGCAGTGCGGATTCACCCCATGTCCACCATGCGAGAAAGCCCCTTCCACCTTGCAGGAGATGAATCTCACACAGCATCTGCCCGCCATGCGTGAGTTCATGCAAAGCGGACGCAACCTGTTGCTGCGCCGGCGCACCGTGATCGCCAGCGCTGATCGGGTGCTGATCACCAGCCTGGTGAACATGGTCGGTGACAGCGGCCGGATCGAGGGGGCCGCCACCGGCGAACGCGAGGCACTCACCTGCCTGCGCCATGGCACGGCCGACCTGCTCCTCTGCACCGACCTGCTCGATTCCGGCAGCGGCCCCTCCCTGGTGGCCGCCGCGCGCAGCATCCGACCGGACCTGGTCTGTCTGATGCTGATCCAACGCCCCCTGCGCAGCACGATCGAGGCGGCCATAGCGGCGGGCTGCAACGGCCTCTGCAGTCGCGAAAGGGTTGGCAACGGCCATCTGCTCAGAGCCATGCAGGCGATCGACAGTGACGACACCTACATCGATCCCGTGATCGCCGGCGTGCTGCGCCACAGCCGGCTCAGCAGAGGACATTCCCAGTCCCTGTCCAGCACCCTGAGCCTGCGGGAGGAGGACGTGCTGCGGGGAATCTGCCGCGGCCTCACCAACCAGGAGATCGCCGATCAGCTGCACCTCTCGATCGACACCGTGAAACATGCCGTGACGGCCCTGCTCGGCAAACTGGAGGCGCGCGATCGCACCCAGGCCGTGTTGATCGCCTTCCGCAACGACCTCGTGGATTTACCCGCCACGCTGCCGCGTTGGAGCGCTTGATCCCATGACATTCGCCCTCTGGTCTCTGACAGGGGCCGTTCTGCTGGCTGGATTGACCTTCCTCAGCTGGCTCGAGCCGCTGAAAGCTGCCGAGCTGGATCGAACCACCGTGCTGGTGATCGTGACCCAGGCCAACGTCCGCTGCCTGAGCAGCACCGGCAGCATGGCAGCCCAGGACGCCCTGGACATTGGCAACCGCTTCCTCGATCAGGAAAACATCTCCGCAGGTCAACGCCGGGCGGTGAACAAACGGGACGATGTGGAGGAGCTGATGCAGGCTTACATCGCTGACCAGGGCGGTTGCGATGCCCTTGTGCGTCTTTTGAAGCAGTGACAGAGACAAAGCAGTGACAGAGATAAAGCAGTGACAGCCACTGGAACCAGTCGTTAATGTCAGCCCGACGCCTACCAGCCCTCCAGCCCGATGCCCCAGCGCCACTGGTTGGATCCTCTGGCCAGGCAGGTCCTGCAGGCCACGGGCCAATTGCCGAGGCCTGTGGTTGCAACACCTCAGCCAGGAGGTCCTGAACCGGCAGCTGCACCGGGCTGGACCATGGACGTGAACCGGGCATCCCGGGAGCAGTGGTGCCAGCTGCCAGGCTGCGACGCCGACAAAGCTGATCTGCTGGTGCGGCTCCAGCAGGGTGGCGTTCAGTTCAGTTGCGCCGACGATCTTTTCCGACTGCTGGACCTGCCGGAGGATCTCGCCGCCCTCTGGCACCCCCACCTGATCTTTCATTGGCATGGCGATGCACCGCTGCAACCCGTGGAGGCTCCCCTTGACCTCAACCGTGCGGCCGCCGGCGAACTGCAACGGCTGCAATGGCCCGATGATCGCCTGCAACGGCTTCTGCGCGAACGTCGCCGCCAAGGCTTCCAGAATCTGGCCGACCTGCAGGAACGGCTCTGCCTGCCCGCCAGCACCGTTGAAAGCCTGATCGGGCGGGTGTGCTTCGGGACACGACGCGCCGGTCCCTCCCTGCCGCCACACACCTGAACCGATGCTGGGCAGCCGCGGGCAAGGAGACCTATTCAACCCGGCAGAGGCCACTGCTGGCCAGCAACCGGAGGCTGAGCTGCCGCTCCAGCGCGGGCAGCTACTCGCCTGGCAGGAACGGCTGCATCAGCATCAGGCGCCGCTGTTTCGTGGGGAATCCGCCGGGTTGCAGCAGGGCTCACTGTTCGGGGATGTCAGCCCGGATCCAGTCTCTGCCATCCAACCCCTGGCCTTAACGCCCCTTCCCTTGAGCTTCTGGCGTTGGCCCGACAGTCCGCACCAGGGAGCTGCGATCTACCTGGTGCTGGATCGCCCGGTCGATCTGGAACAACCGCTTTTGCTTTACGTGGGAGAAACCAAGGCTGCCGATCAGCGCTGGAAGGGAGACCACGATTGCAAGGCTTACCTAGCTGCCTACGGAGAAGCCCTGCAGCGCTGCGGAATCAGCCAACGGCTCAGCATCCGTTTCTGCACGGATGTTCCCCAAGCCACCCGCGACAGACGAGACCTGGAGCAACAACTGATCCAGCATTGGCTGCCGCCGTTCAACAAGGAAACGCGTCAACGCTGGGCGACACCGTTCACCAGCGACCTTGACCATTGAGACAACGACAACAAGGGATGACCTGGTGAGCTGAACCATCTTTTGTCGCTGACGTTGATCACGCAACTGTTCTGGGAGTGTCAGCAACAGGGAAATGTTTCACCAAGATGCCCCTTCAAACAAAGCGCTTGATTCCAACTCCCGCAGAGAATCAATATCGAAAGGTTTCGGCATGCATGTAACTCCCCTCGTTCTCACCCTCAACCCACGTACCATCCTCCATCACGACGTTTTTTCGTCCTTCAATCCTATTGTTTGCCTTATCATTGAAGCAGTAACGCGACAGCACAAGCTCCTTTCCAATCATCTGACTGGCGAAGCGTCTTTTCAGTGAAGGGTTGACATAATCGCAACTTCCTTGACCCACTTCAAATCCATAGGTTCGCCAGGCATTCTCTTCTGAGAGTGATTCATGCACATCACCGGATTGGCGCCAACCGATACACGCCTCTTCCGCCTTTTCCAGTGACGCATAGGTGTTTTCTTCAATCGCTTTCGCAATCACTGGAAGACAACCGACCAGGATCACCAGAAAGATGAGTCGCTTTCCTTGTGCGGGGCTCCAACGCATCTTGCCTCTGTGATCGACCATCACACACCTGACTCAAGTCATTGAAGAGTAGATGGCGATCACCTTTGCTTAAACAACGCGCTGCCAAAAGCTTGAATGCAGCCTGATGAGCCGATGAAACGTGCTTCACACATAAGCAGACGGACGAACTGCTGAAGCGATTTCAACGCCTGGGGGGCCATCAAGGCGGAGTCAATCAGACCCAAAGCCCCTGCTTTTCAGCACGGGCTTCTTTCTGGCTTGATCAGATTTGAGCCTCGGTTCAGGGGCATCCACTTTGAAAATCAATCCTTCAAACCAGACGGTCAAGGAATAAACAACAATCAATGCCGGCAGGATGACTAACCATTCATTCTCGAACTGATAAGGAATTTGTCGTGCCCCAAAAATTGTGAGGTATCCCGTTGCCAGAGTAAGGACGAGCCGACGGATTGTGCTTGAGGCCAATGGAACGAACCCAATTCACCTACTTTAGAGAATGAAGACCAAAATGGACGTGTCAACAATCGTATTCAAGTTCTGATCTCTGCTGCCGTATCAAAGCGTCCGCTTCCCGCATTTGAGACTCATCGTATGCGGACATGCTGTAGATCGTTGAAGAACGAAAGATCCTCTTCGAGCGAAGGACAGCGATGCGTCTTGCCAGGAGATCGAACGACCATTTGGCAACTGAAAGGACTTTACTCACAGGAGCTCTTCCGCGTCTATCTCGTTGATAACTGGACTGAATCACACAAGCAATGGCACAGATACCTATTGATGAGCTCTTAACAATTCAAGCTTCACTCAACTGCTTCGTCGGCCTGCAGGACGACCTGCTTTTGCTGGTTTGAGGCTTCACAACGTCGGCATTCGTCGTTATCCAACGCAAAGAAGTTGAGTGATTGCAGATCACCGCAACTGCTGCATAGTCGCGCCTCCGGCGGTGGCGATTCAAAGGGCATCTCGGCGTATTCACTGAGGCCATTGCTAGCAACCAGGGAGACAGCAGCGTATGCACGAGCTTTCAACAACCTTGATCTTTGGATTGTCCTAAGGATTCAAGCCACAGGCGAGCAAGGACGCTTGCCAACGTAACCAAATGCAAAATGACATCAGGCTTGTCACAATATTTTTATGTTTCAATGCTGCGATCATTAGTCTCGTCGTTTGCCTTTTCATCAAGCCGGGAATTAACTTCAATACTTTAATCAATTCCTTCAGCTGATCAGATTGATGATAATTTAATTACTACCTTCATATACTGCCTTCGTACCTAAGTTTTTTTCAAGCGAGGCTTCCACAACTTCACTCCGGATGTCAGTCACCATGCAAATTCAGGAAGTCTAGTTTCGGCTCCTCTAATCCATCGATGGCACCAGTCATGCCACGGAAAGAGCCTAAAAGCCAAGGCATCTTTCGTTTACCTCCACGGACATGACCAACTTCAGCTCAATGAATACCTATTTCATCTGTGTTGGTCCATCCATTGATGACTTTTGGCTTTTTGTCGTCGAACAGAGCATCGAACCCTTCACTGTTGAACTCTCATCAAACCTGTCGTGTCGTCGCTTCAACCAGGTCGACCGACGACATGACACGACAGGAAAGGACAGGATTAAGGGGACAGCTGAGCCTTGATCGTCAACTTCTGAGAATGAACTCCTGAAAGTGAACTCCTGAAGGTGAACTCTTGAATCCCGACTCTGAAACCGACCTAAATCTGCACACCGAACATCGCCCGCCTGCCACCTGAGCGGCCAAGACTCCTGCGTTGTCACCTGCTCAGGATCCAGGGGGATACAGAATCACCCACACCAGGGGAGTGACCCCAACGAGGGCCGCGATCGCCAGCAGCGTGACGTTCTGAAGCACCGAAGGCTGATCAGCTGGGGCTGACCGTACCGGGGAATCAACGGGGCTCGCTACGCTCGCAGCTTGCATTGGCTCTCACCATGCGGCCTTCCCTGTCTTCCGCCGCTCTGCAGGACTGGAGCGGAGATGTTCTTGTCGTTGGCCTGCTCAAGGACGATGCCAGCGACAGCCGCAGCAACCTTGAACAGCGTTTCAACGGCCTCGGCAGCGCCCTCGAGCAACAGGAGTTCAAAGCCAAATCCGGCGAGCAGGTGGTGTTCAACCTGCTGGCTGATCAGGGCCCCAGACGCCTGGTCGTCCTTGGCCTAGGAGAGCCGGAATCCTTCACCCTGAATTGGCTTCGCAATGCCGCCGCCAAAGGGGCCAAGGCATCGAGCGGCTGCACCGGAACATTGGGCCTGATGCTGCCGTGGGATGGCTTTGAGCCAGCGGCCGCTGCCGCCGCCGCCGCAGAAGCCGTGCGCCTGGCGCTCTATGCCGACCAACGCTTCCGGAAGGAACCTGAACCGAGACGCATGCCCGGTAATCTCGAGTTGATCGGGCTGCCCTCTGCGGCAGAAACGAGCCTCGCCAGTGTGGACGCCGACTGCGCCGGGGTGGAGCTGGCCCGTCAGCTCGTGGCCGCCCCCCCCAATGAGGTAACCCCGAAGGTGCTGGCAGACACTGCTGAGCAACTGGCCAAGGATCACAACCTGGAGCTCACCGTGCTGGAGCGCAGCGACTGTGAAGCGCGGGGGATGGGTGCCTATCTGTCGGTCAGCCAGGGTTCCGATCTCGACCCCAAATTCATCCACCTCATCTACAGGCCCGCTGGTGAGGTCAAGCGACGCCTGGCCCTGGTGGGCAAGGGCCTCACGTTTGATTCCGGCGGCTACAACCTCAAAGTCGGCGCCGCCCAGATCGACATGATGAAGTTCGACATGGGTGGCAGCGCTGCCGTGCTCGGAGCCATGCGCTCGATTGCCGAACGACGGCCTGCAGGCGTTGAGGTGCACATGGTGGTGGCCGCCTGCGAAAACATGATCAACGGATCCGCTGTGCATCCCGGCGACATCGTGACGGCCTCCGACGGCACCAGCATCGAAATCAACAACACCGATGCCGAAGGCCGCCTGACCCTGGCCGATGCCCTGTTATTCGCCTGCGAACAGCAACCCGATGCCGTTGTCGACCTCGCCACCCTGACCGGAGCCTGTGTGATCGCCCTGGGCGATGAGATGGCGGGATTCTGGAGCAACGACGAAGCGCTGGCCGAGGGGCTGCAGGGGGCAGCCGAGACCGCCTGTGAGGGGCTTTGGAGAATGCCGCTGCGTCAGTCCTACAAGGAAGGACTGAAATCAAAACTGGCGGATCTGAAAAACACAGGTCCACGACCTGGCGGCTCCATCACCGCTGCACTGTTCCTCCAGCATTTCGTGGCCAAGGGCACGGCATGGGCCCACATCGACATCGCCGGAACGGTCTGGTCGGACAAAGGCCGGGGAGCTGATCCGGCCGGAGCGACTGGCTATGGCGTCCGTACTCTTGTGAACTGGGTCTGCGGTCAGGCGAGCTGAATCATGGATCCCTCACCGCTCCGCTGGTACTTGAAGGCACAGCTGGGGGTGCTCCTGCTTCCGGTGGGGCTATGCCTGTTCGGTGAAGCCGTCAGCCGACGTGTTCTTCAGATGCTGGGGAAAGAGGCCGGACCATGGTTCTGGTACGGAACTATCAGCCTCGTCTGCATCAACGCAGGCCTCGGCCTGATGATCGACAGCGGCATGACCAAGGGGTTCCCCGGCCGCCGGCACAGAAACTGATCAGGACCAGAAACTGGTCAGGATGCGACAGCTAATTCGGCAGCTGCACCGCGACGTTCAGGGGTCTCAAGGGCATGGATCTGCCAGCGGGCACGGTCTGAACAGGTCGACAGAACGCGATCGAGGTCGTCGGAAGCGTGCTTCGGAGAGTCGTATGGACCAACGTGACGGGTCCCGAGACCATCCTTAATGGTCAGCAAATACATACATTTCCTCCCGCTCTCTCGCCTCTGATGGTACGAGCTGCTCCAAGCATGGACTAGAGGCAAGAACCCTGATGTTCACTGAGAACTGGAAGCCTCAAAACCTGTTGCATATTTTATATTTTTCAAAGGTTGATATACAGCTTCTTAAGGATTCACTCGGATTTGCCAGGAGTTGTCCACGCCGTTGACTGTCGTGCCCGCTCTCCCCACACCGTGTCGAGTCGGCGATCGCGACCACAGCTCAGACGGTAGAAGTTGTATCTCACGGCATTGTGTTCGGCGTAATCCTGGTGGTAGTCCTCGGCCGGCCAGAAACGCTCCGTATTGCGCAACTCCACCCTCAGATCTGAGCGCCGTCGTCCCAGCTCCAGCGCTGCGGCCTGGGCACTGGCCTCGGCTTCGTGGGCCTGGGCCCCGTCTGCGGTGAAGATCACCGGGCGATAGGAGTCGCCTCGATCACAGAACTGCCCCTCACCATCGAGGGGATCGACATTGCGCCAGTAACTGCGAAGCAGAGAGCTGTATCGAATCTCAGCCGGATCGAAGCGCACCTGCACTACTTCCTGATGGCCGGTGGTCTCACTGGTCACCTGGCGATAGGTGGGGTTGTCGACATGGCCACCGCTGTAGCCGCTGATCACCTCCACAACACCGGGAAGCGACTCCAGGTCGTGCTCCATGCACCAGAAACAGCCCCCGGCGAAAACCGCTGTCTCAAGATCCGCCGCCCCAGAGGGCAGCGCCCACCAGAACCAGATCGTCATCAAAAGGGCCAGCGCACGCGTCATGCCGTTACCTGATCGAGAATCGCCGCGGCGGCACGATCGGTGACGCCAGGTTGACCCAGGGTGGCGCGCAGACGGTCGTAACCGTCGAGCATCTGCTGCCGAACGGACGCCTCCTCCAACAGGGGGAGCGCTTCGGCGACCAGTGCATCGGCGGTGAGTTGATCCTGCAGCAGCTCCGGCACCAGTCGCTCCTTCAGCAGCAGGTTCACAGGAGAGATGTGATCCACCTGGAATCGCAGCAGATGTCTGGCCACAAGGGCCGTGACCCGACTGACGCGATAGCCCACCACCTGTGGAACCCCCTGGAGCGCCAACTCAAGATTCACCGTCCCGGACTTGCCGAGAGCCAGATCAGCAGCCGCAAACAGGGATTTCTTCAGGCCATCAGCCTCGGCGGCAGCAATCACCCGCGCCTGTCGAACGCCGGCCTGCTGCAGCGCCTCCTCCAGCGGTTGTTCAAATCGCTTCAATCCCGCTGGCACCAGCACCTGCAAGTCAGGGAAACGGACTTGCAGCTGTGCAGCCGCATCCGCCAGATGCGGCATCAGGTATTTGAGCTCCTGTGGACGGGACGCAGGCAACAGCAGCAGCACCGGTGCATCCGGAGCGAGGCCGAGGCGATTCCGCGCTGCTCGTCGGTCCGGCAAATCCCGCACACTGTCCAGCAATGGATGGCCCACCCAGGTGACATCGGCTCCGCGGGAGGAGTAGAACTCCGCCTCCGCCGGGAAAATCGCCAGGATCCGATCGGTGAATCCGAGCAGCTCGGTGGTGCTGCCATCGCCGAAACGCCAGGCCCATTCCTGAGGAGCGATGTAATACGTGATCGGCAAGTGCGCGTGCTGCTTCCGCAACTTGCGTCCAAGCCGCACATTTGCCCCCACGTAATCAATCAGCACCACACCGTCGAGAGGACGGGAGCGCAGCAACCGGTCCACCCGCGCCTGCAGGCGCAGGGTCGGAAGGATCAGGGGGATGGCCTCCCAGAGGCCAATGGCACCCATCGGTGCAGTGTCCTCGAGCAGTTCCGCCCCGGCCTGCTGCATCCGCACACCACCAAGGGCCAGCAACTCGAGGCTGATGTTCCGTCGGGAGGCTTCCCGGTGCAGAGCATCAATCAACAGGCTGCCCTGCAGATCACCGGACACTTCCCCGGTGCTGATCAGCAGCCGAACCATCAGCGGCTGCCCAAGGCTGGCATCGGCCCTCGTCGGCCCTTGCTGATCGAGGCCTCCAGAAAACTGCAGAGGTGTTCCGCTGCGGGCAGAAGCTCCAGCTCACGAGCCTGCTTGAGACCCTCGGCGATGACCTGATCGGAGCGATAAATCAGATTCCAGACCTCCTGCAACTGCTTCAGTTCCTGTCCCCCTTGCCTGGAGGCCAGACCGCTGCGACGAAGACCCACTTTGTTCAAGGCCCGCACCCTGCCGGGGTGGCCCTCCACCAGGCAATACGGCGGTACATCCCGGTCCACCCGAGTCATCCCGCCCACCATCGCCATGCCACCGATGTGCACGAACTGATGGATGCCAAGGCAACCGCCGATCACTGCTCGATCTTCAATGATCACGTGGCCAGCAACCTGGATTGCATTGGACATCACGATGCCATTGCCCAGCTCGCAGTTGTGACCGAGGTGGCAATATGCCATCAGGAGGTTGCGATCCCCGATGCTGGTGCGCTCTCCTTCGTCAGTGGCGCGGTTGATCGTGACGCACTCCCGAATCGTGTTGCCATCGCCGATGACCACCTCCGTCGAGGCTCCGCGATATTTGAGATCCTGAGGCTCCTGGCCAAGGCAGGCACCGGGAAACACCTTGTTGTCGCGCCCCAACGTGAGTCGCCCCTCCAGGACCGCATTCGGTCCGATCCAGCAGTTTTCGCCGATCACCACATCCGGTCCAACCACGGCACCTGGACCGATCACCACCCCGGCAGCGATCTGCGCTTTGGCATCCACCACCGCCTTGTCATGAATCTGGATGGATCGCGTCTCGCTCATGGGTCTCAGTCCACCAGAGAGAACATCAGCTCACCGGAACAAACCAGCTGACCATCAACGGTTGCCTCGGCGCGGACCTTACCGAAGCGCTTGCGCTTGAGACTGAGCAATTCGCAACTGATGGTCAACTGATCGCCCGGAACCACAGGACGACGAAACCGAACCCCATCGATTCCGGCAAACACAAACAACCCCTTCGGGAGATCTGGCATCTGGGTCACGATCAGCCCACCCACCTGGGCCATGGCCTCAACAATCAGAACACCCGGCATCAGCGGGCGATCGGGGAAATGTCCCTGAAAATGCGGTTCATTGATGGTGATGTTCTTGATCGCAACGGCCGAGACGCCAGGCTCGTAAGCGATCACCCGATCCACCAGAGCAAAGGGATAACGGTGGGGCAGCAAGCCAGCGATCTGCTCACTGTTGAGCACAACATCGACGGCGGGGGAATCAGTCACAGAGCGGGAGTGAGGCTGGCGTCCTGAAGTGCGGCGGCAAGCTCGGTGTGCAGTCCGTGGGATCCGCGGTACACGAGCACCTGGGCCTGCGGAAAACCCACCAAGGCCAGGTCACCGATCAGGTCAAGGATCTTATGGCGCACGGGTTCATCCGGGAACCGCAGGGGTGGATTGAGCCAGCCGTCACCATCGCAAACCAGGGCGTTGTCCAGGGCACCTCCTTGGATCAGGCCTGCTGCACGCAACTGTTCCACCTGATCACGAAAGCCGAAGGTCCGTGCCGGTGCGATCTCGCTCACGAAACGATCGGGGGTGAGCTCGATCGCCAGCTGCTGACGCCCAATCGCTGCCTGGGGAAAGTCGATCACACCAACCAGAGAGAAGCGCTCCGCTGGAGTCGCTGTGATCACGCTGCTGCCCCTTGAGCGCACCAGAGGTTGCTGCAACGGTGCCTGTTGGGGGCGGGGGCTGCCTGCCGGTGTCATGCCCGCCTCAGCGATCGCTTCAACCCAGTCCTGGGCCGAACCATCCAGCAGCGGCACTTCATTACCACTCAGCTGGATCTCCACATGGCTGAGACCACAGCCCGCCAGGGCCGCCAGCAGATGCTCCACCGTGGCGACTCTCCTGTGACCCAGTTCCAGGGTTGTGCACAGGGAACTGTCGCGAACCTGATCAGGACGCAGGCGGATTGCTGGCCGAGGGTCCCCGGAGAAACTCAGGTGAATTCCTGGCCGATCAGAAGGACGCAACACGACCTCGGCATCGCGACCGCTGTGCAGACCAACTCCCGAGCGCGCCACAGGGCGACTGAGAGTCCAGGCTCCTGAATAGTCCTGTGGCCAGTTGGTCACTAGAACTTCCAGCCGACTCCGAGATTGAAGCGCCAGTCGCCACTGAAATCCTTGCTGGCCACTTCCAGACGAAGCGGCCCGACCGGTGTGGACACAATCACGCCGGTTCCAACCGACACGCCGGAGCCGTCCTTGTCCAGCAGGAGGCCCGGTTTTCCCGGGACATTGCTCTGGGTCCCGAAGTCGGTGCCGGCATCAACGAACACCTCGCCCTGGAAGATGCTGATCAGGGGGAAGCGATATTCCACCGTGATTTCACCAAAACTCTGGGACACACCCAGATCACAGTCGTACCAGCCTCGGATGGAGTTCGACCCACCCATGCAGAACGCTTCATAGGGAGGAACTTCGCCCACGATGGTGCCGGCCTTCACCTGAACGCCAATGGCCTGAGGGCAATCAGCCTCCTCGCCGGGCTTGGGACGACACCCCTTGTGAAACTTCAACCAGTTCACAGGGAAGAACTGCGTGTAGGTCCCCCTCAACCGGTTGAAGGTGGGGGAATCCTCGTTCACGCCAATGAACTGCTCGGTCGTTGCCGTGAAGAAATTACCGCTGGTTGGATTGCGTGGATCGTTGAAGTTGTTGTACGTGGCACCGATGCGGAACGAAACGAGATTGTTGGTGTCCGCACAGTTGTAGGAGACGCAAATCACGTCCTTGTTTTTGGTTCGACCGTTCTTGTAATTGTTGGTGGACGCTCCGTATGGACGGGACTCACCCAGGAAGTTGATGGGCCGGACATTGGCAACGGAGAATCCCAGCAGGCCCCTCCAGGGTCCCGCTTCGTAGGGGCTTCCATTCAATGGGCGGGAGAAGAAGATGCGACCACCGGTCTTGCGGAGAGCGATGGAGTCGCCCTCGAAATCGAACCAGCTTTTGTTGGGATAGTCATCTTCAGCCTTGTTGACTGAATTGAATTTGCGGTCAGCGGGGTTGTTACTGGATCTGATGTTGTAGGCGTACTTGTTGCCGTTATCGATGTAGCCGTCGACGGTGCGGATGTTGCCGTTGTTTTCACTCTGGAAACCCTGAGGCACCTCCTGGCTGAGGAACAGTGCACCGGAGAACGAGGTGCGGTGGGGATCGCCGTAAATCCAGGGATCCGTGAAGGTGAGATTCGCCAGACCGCCGTACTGGCCGTAGGTGAGATTCAGACCGAGGTTCCAGGCACGACCGAACAGGTTGGTGTCCTGGAGCTGGACCTGGCCGAACACACCTTGGCTCTGGCTGTAGCCGAGGCCTCCGGAGAGCTGACCGGTGGACTGCTCGACGATCCCAAGAACGATGATCACCTCTCCGGGCGCCTCCGGCACCGGCTTCAGCGTCACCTTCACGTCGCTGAACAGGCTCGTTCCGTATAGGCGACGGATGTCTGCCTCGAGCGTTTTGCGATTGAAGATATCTCCGGGTTTGGTGGAGATTTCCCTGGTGACAACCCATTCCTTGGTTTTCCCCTCAATCGGATTGCCGTTTTCGTCCTCGCTTTCCCCTTCGTTATTGATGAAGTCGACTTCCACACCCGCCACCGTTCCCTGGGTGAGCTTCAGGGTGACCAGACCATCGGGACTGACCCGCTCCGGTCCCGTGATCCTGGCGAGTGAATAACCCTCGTCTGCAAACCACTTCTGCAACTCCTTCATGCGTTTCTGAAGGTCGTTGAGATTCAACGTGCGTCCGTAATCGGATCCAAACGTGTCTTCAAGCACCTCGGTGGGGAGCTGCTCGGAGGGAGGGTTCAGCTCAACGGCGGAGAGCGTGGGGAACGGCTCAACCTGCACGATCACCTGGACACCCAGGGGACCATTCACCGGAGTGATCCGCACATCGGAAAACCAACCCGTGGCCTGGATGGCATCGAGATCACGCTGGAGTTCCGAGCGCGTCACGCGGCTGCCTGGTCGCACCTGCATGGCGTCGTAGGCGGCGATCTGAAGACGTTCCTCCTCGGGGTGGCCGCTGATCCCCTCAATCAGAATCTCGGAGATCAGAACCCGAGGTTCCTCAATCACCGTCTCCTGCTCAGTCAGCGTCTCCTGCTCGGTGACAACCGGTGCGTCACCCGGAACCTGGTCGACCTCAACCGACTCGGTCTCCGTGACTGTCTCCTCGACGTCCTGTGAAATCTCCTCTTCTGGAATCACGTCCACCGAAAGAGACTCCGATTGAGCGATGTACGGCACCGACTCGGCCCGTAACGGTGCGGCCAGCAGCGGCAAACCCAGAGCCAATCCGAGAGCACCCTGCCGGACAGCAACTGTTGGGCGGCAGGAGGAACGTCGGATCATCGAGACGGAGTCCGGGCAGAGCCATAAAACGTCCGCCGAACTTACATGCAGTTCCGGGGGTTGGAGGTCGAGGCTTGGACCCGTTTAAGGACCTCCCCGTAGGCCTCCATGACACCCCCGAGATCCTTACGAAAACGATCCTTGTCCAGGATCCGATCCTTGGCATCCGTGCTGTTGCGGTCCCAGAGCCTGCAGGTGTCTGGGCTGATTTCATCAGCCAGCAGCAGCTCACCTGAGGCAGTGATGCCAAGTTCGAGCTTGAAATCAACCAATTGCAGGCCGATTCCCTCGAAAAAAGGAATCAATGCGGCATTGACGCGGCGCGCCAGTTGTTCAATCGCTAACAATTGATTTGCGTCAGCGATCCCGATCAAACGCACACGCGCTTCGGTGAGCAACGGATCAGCAAGAGCATCATCCTTGTAATAGAGATCCAGCAGGGCCGGGCTGATCGGGGTTCCTTCGGCAATCGGCGTCTGGCGACAGAGGGATCCGGTGGAGATGTTGCGCAACACCACCTCGAGCGGAATGATCTCCACCCGTCTGACCTTCATCCAGGTCTCCCCCGCCAAACCGATGTAATGGCTTGGAATGCCGGCGGCTTCCAGCAACTCGAACAAGCGCGCTGAGATCTGACAGTTCAATCGCCCCTTGTCTGCCAGCTGAGCCTTTTTCTGCGCATTGAATGCCGTTGCATCGTTCTTGAACTCCACCAACACCTGATCGGGGTTGGTCGTGGCATAAATCCGCTTGGCTTTTCCCTCGTACAGCAGGTCTCCGTGATCAGGCATAACCCCCAGATGCAGCAAGCGCCGAAGCGGCTTTGGTGTTTGAACGGCGAGTGCCGTCGGATCCAGTCAAATCCATGGGCAAGTCCATGCGGAGATAAAAAGCAGGTGATGCGCCACAAGAGGACAGGAAGGCTGCAGGAGCCACTCCCTCAACAAAACAGTGGTCACACCGTCGCAGGTCTGTAGAGAGCAACGTCGGCAAGGTGGGTTGCAGACATGAACTGGGAGCACAGGATTGTCACAAGCCCGAGAATCTGTGGAGATGCCGTAGCAACAGAGTGAGGGAGGCTGGTGTCAACGAAAGAGTGTCAGGAGCGATCCTTGGACAGACTTCCAAAACATCGACTTGCGCCGATAAGTCGAGTCATCGTGGAAGCCAAGGGGCAAACATTGAAGACATGAATCAAATGAGGCCTATCTGGCTGCTGTTAAGGAGCTGGGCATGCAGAGCAGTTAAGTTCATATGCTATTCACGCTAACAACAACAGATCATCCTTTTGTAGCTATTGTTGGTACAATCACACTATCTCAGCGATCATGAAGTGGGCAAAACTTTTGCTGTACGGCTTTCTTATGCCTACCGTTATGACCCTGACCTCTTCGAAGGTTTCGGCCGATCTTGTGCTTCCACAAAAGCTTCAAGACAATGCAAAACGTTTAATGCCTAAGGGCGATTTCCGGCAGGGCATGCAACTGGGGATGATGGCTGGTTCAATGTCTTCATTCTGCATTATGGCCAAAGAGGGCGTTATTGTGCCGGGTGAAGGACCAATCACCGTCGACAATTTGAATGGTCTTTCAAGCTCACTCCTTTCAAAAGTGCGGTCCGAATTTAATGATTACTTGTTTGAATATCAGAAGCTTGGGCTGAACATGGGCATTGCCGAATGCAATCAAATCCTTGGCGTAGAACTTGACTTCAGGTGAAACCAGAAACTGGTGAAAGGTTCTGCCTTGACTCAGCGACAGCAGGACGAGCAATCGGTCGTTCAACAACAGCTCCGGAACCTTACGAACTTCCAACGATTCATTTCAGATGGATTGATTGCGTCGTTGATCTTGACGAGAACGCGAACCAATCTCTCTGCATGATCTGAAATGTCTTTATGGTCATTCCCCATACCACCGATTGAGACAGGTTCAGTTGATGTCAGCCTTTCCTGTGCAGAGCAAATGGTATCGGTGAATTCAAAACTTGAGGACGGCATGTTCAAGCCTCTCAACAGTTTCAGAGAGTTCCATCATCCCCATCGATCCTCATGAGCGTATGCCTATCGCAATACACAAGAGCCATCAAGCAGTCACGCATGAGCCGTCAGCGGATAACGGGATGATTGTTCAAGTTCAAGACGTTGCTGACGAGATGCCTGCTGATTCATTGAATGGAGCTCACGCGCTGTCTTGATGCTCAGCTTCCACTGGCGCGTCATGTCCATCACGTCATAAAAAAATAAGGAGATGGGCTGAGCTCCAGGGGCGAACTAACGGCGTCATGATCGAATCGTCTGCTCAAGCTTCATCAGCATCAGAGACCGCTGACCCGACAAGACAAACCAGCAGGCACCTCCGGCGACACCAATGAATGCGACCACTCCAAGCGCTACCCCTGCTGTTCCGATATTGAGGTCACGTTGACAAGCGTCAAAGCCTGGGCCTGGCTCGCAGCGAGGCAAGACAGCCCTTAGGAGGCCCTCCTGTCCCGCAGGTCCTGCACCTCCGTACCCCCTGATCTGAGCCTCGGCGAGCATCTCTATGCAATGTCATGTCTTTAAGAAGAGCTGCAAGCTCTGGCACCCACCTGGCGGAAGGCGATCGGGTTGGCCCATGAAGCCAACATGCAGAGTCACGTCAGGCGATCCGAGTAGTTAATATTTCGTAATAATTGTAAGTTCTGATGATGTCAGTCCTTTTTCCAATTGCTTATGCCTCTGTTTTTATTGGCCTTCTGGTTCAAGTTTTCCAATTGATGCGGCGTTCTGCTGGCTCAGGCTTGGCAGCCAAGAAAGACAGAACTGGTTTACGAACCATTCATCCTGAATTGTTGGATGAGAACGGCAATGTCACCGACGAAGAGCTTTGGGCAATCAGATTTGCAGATTTCAAAGACGTCAAGTGGACACCGGAAGCTGGCTAAGAGAGAGGGCTCCCATCGAAAGTCCAAAGTTCCAAGCCATAAGCCTAGTTCTCACGTATTCCAGCTCCTCGGCCTGTTGATGCATCCTGAGGGTTGAGGAGTGTTTCTTTGTTCCTGGTCAATGGCATTAACATATAGCTTTGCACACAAAGGATGGCCTCTGAATGTTCATGCAAAGGCAATCTACATTGCGGAAATACGCAACAAAATTGCATAAAAAAATACCATCTTACCGATCTCAATGTCGATACTAAAAGAAGCGCACTCAACAAAAGCTAGCTAAGCATACAAACTCGCTACGTAAAGGGCGGAGCAAGCATGAAAACGCATGGGTGACGAAGGTGTGGCCTTCGAAGGACATTCAATCTGACTTATTATTATCGCATATGATCTTATTTTTTAACCTGTAAAATTATTCCCACTCACCGGCGCACTCCTTCTTTCAACAGCACCAGCTCAGGCTTTAGAAACAGCATTTGATTAACCTGGGAAATTTATCAAGATTGACCCAACAAACAGTCCACGTTAATGCCATTCAAGGGACATTCTCTCATCACCCATCAACGTAAATCCGTGATAGCGCTGTGCATAGCTGCCCCCCTCAGCAACCCCTGAGAACGTCAGGGCAACGGTGCATCCGTAAGCGGATCTACAGCAGCGTGTCCTCCGGGATCACGCGGGGAGCGCAAGGCAGGCCCCGGTTCCCCGACGTCCTGAAGCTGCCAACTGCTGTACTGATCATCCAGACGGGCCGTCAGTCGTTCCAATCGCTGTCTCGGACGTTCCCCATCGCCACCGGCAGCGAGCTGCAGGCGCAGCTGAACACGCAGCAGATCCACCGCCAATCCCCAGGCTTCATCGGCAGCGGCCTGATCCAGAGCCAGCTCCAGTAACTGATCCGCGCGATCAAAATCCTCCTCCGCCAGAAGTTCCGCCGCCCGTCCCAGTCGACGTGCCGCCATCCGTCCGATCGAACGTCCTGACAACAGCACCTCCGCCGCGGCGAGCCGATCACCGGCAGCCTCCTCATGGTGTGCCAGCTGATCCAGACCATTCACCATGACCGGCTCCCCAGGCTCAGCTGAAGCACCCGGAGCTTCGATCAGTTCCAGCTGCTCAAGCGCCAGCAGATCGCCATTCACCAACCGCCGCAACGCCCGGGCCGCACGCGGATGATCCAAGGCAGCATCTGCCGCCTGCCAACTGAGCCGCAACCACCGTTCCCGATCAGCTCCCGCTCCTGGGAGATAGCGACCTAACACCATGCGAGCTCCTTCGGGGGAGCGACAGGTCAGCAACACCCGCGCATTGCTCAGCACCTCGTCCATCGTCTGAGGCGTCGGGTAGACGCTGAGCAGACGATCCCGCAGCTGCTGCTGGCGATCTGACAATCCGAATGCAGCGGCTTCCACACAGCCCTGTTCCAGGTCGGAAAGAGTTCCCTCGACCAGCAAGGTCTGGAACGACTCCTCAGCCATGGGCTGGAGCTCCTGCACGGAACTCTGGTCCGCAGCTGAGGGTGCCGCAGCCAGCAGCAGCATTACCAGAGCAAAGGGTGCGGTCCCCATGACGGTCTGCGGTCTACAAAGGAAACCTACGAGGCACATCACGCTCCGCCTGCGCCCATGGCCATTTCGAGCACCCGTCCCAACACCCTGCCGGCACTTCGGCGGCTGTTAATCGTCGGCAGCGGTGGCCGTGAGCACGCTCTCAGCTGGGGGCTGCGGCGCTGTCCCTCCGTGGACGCGGTCTGGATTGCACCGGGCAACGGCGGAACCAGTGCCCAGCAGGTTTCGATCGCTGAAACCGATGCTGAACGTCTGGTGGAGCACTGCCGCACCGAAGCGATCGATCTGGTGATCGTGGGTCCGGAAGCCCCCCTGGCAGCCGGTCTGGCCGACTCGCTTCGGGACGCTGGCATCGCCGTCTTCGGCCCGGGTGCTGACGGGGCGCAGCTGGAGGCCAGCAAAGCCTGGGCCAAACAGCTAATGCAGGACGCCGGCATTCCCACCGCCAGACATTGGGCGGTGAGCAGCGAAGCCGACGCCCTGGCAGTGCTTGAGCAGGTGGACAGCCCCTTGGTGGTGAAGGCCGATGGCCTGGCGGCGGGGAAAGGCGTCACCGTGGCGGAGAGCATCGCCGAAACGAAGGCCGCCATTCAGGAGGCCTTTGGTGGACGGTTTGGGGTGGCCGGTACCCAGCTCGTTCTCGAGGAACGACTGCAGGGGCCGGAGGTGTCCGTGTTCGCACTCTGCGACGGAGAGCGGATGGAGCTGCTGCCGCCAGCCCAGGATCACAAGCGACTTGAGGAGGGCGATCGTGGCCCCAACACCGGAGGGATGGGGGCCTACGCGCCCGCACCACTCCTGGATCAGGACGGTCTTGAGCAAGTGCGCCGCATCGTGCTCGAGCCCACTGTTCAGGCACTGCGTGGGCGCGGAATCGACTACCGCGGAGTCATCTATGCCGGGTTGATGCTCACAGACGATGGACCGCAGGTGATCGAATTCAACTGCCGATTCGGCGATCCGGAATGTCAAACCCTGGTGCCACTGCTGGGACCGGAGCTGGCCCTTGTCCTACAGGCCTGTGCTCACGGTCGCTTGGATCTGGCACCAACGCTGACAATCGACAACCACTGCAGTGCCTGCATCGTGGCGGCTGCCAAGGGTTACCCGACCGCCACCCGGACCGGCGATGCCATCAATCTCTCCATCACGACTGACGCCCAGTTGCAGCTGTTCCATGCCGGCACCCGCCGTGATCCATCCGGCGCCCTGGTGAGCTCGGGGGGACGCGTGCTTGCCGTGGTGGCCCAGGGTGCTGACTTCGATCAGGCCTTTACCGCGGCCTATGGCGGTCTCGAACAAGTCCATTTCGATGGAATCCATTACCGTCGCGATATCGGCCATCAGGTACGGACCGACTGATGACCAGCGGCACGCAAGCCACCGCTGACTGGGCCCTCCCTCCACAAGGTGGGCCTCCCGACGATCAGGACGGGGTCTGGCGCCGCATTGTTCTCTGGTGGGAGGAATTCAGCCTCCAGACCAAGCTGCTCGCCATCGCCACCCTGGTGGTGAGCCTGATGATGACCGGCATCACGTTCTTCGCCCTCAACGGCATCCAGCGCGATGCCGTGATGAATGACACCCGATATGCCCGGGACCTGGGCCTGCTGCTGGCAGGGAACGTCACCGAGCTCGTGGCTCAGGAACAGGATCGGGAGCTGGCGGATGTCGCCGAGAAGTTCTGGCGTTCCAGCCGCAGCGTTCGCTACATCTTCTTCGCCGATCCCGATGGGGTCATCTACTTGGGGATACCGATCAGCGCTACACCCGCCGGTGGTGAAGGGGAATTACGTCTCAACCGTCGCCTTGAACTGCCGGATGAGCTGCGCCGTCGCCCCCAAAACCCCCTGGTCCGCCAACACCTGACACCCCAGGGACGGGTGATCGACGTTTTCGTGCCGCTGATTCGCAACGGTCGCTACTACGGAGTTCTGGGATTGGGGGTGAACCCCAACGAAACCGCCCTGGCCAGCGCAGCCCTCACCCGCGAGGTGACGGTGGCCGTATTCATCTCCATCTGGGTGCTGGTGATTCTTGGGGCGGTCTTCAACGCCCTCACCATCACGCGTCCGGTGAAGGAGCTGCTGCGCGGCGTCCGTTCCATCGCCTCCGGCAATTTCCAGGCCCGCATCGCCTTACCTGTCGGCGGGGAACTCGGGGAACTGCTCACCGGATTCAACGCCATGGCCTCTCAGCTGGAGGCCTACGACGAGGCCAACATCGAGGAGCTGACAGCCGCCCAGGTGAAGCAGCAGTCCTTGATCGCCACCATGGCCGATGGGGCCATCCTGCTTGATGCCGAGGGACGCATCGTGTTGGCGAACCCCACGGCCAGACGGCTGTTCCGCTGGGAGGGACGCAATCTCGAGGGCCAGGAGCTGGTGGAGGAGCTCCCCGATCTGCTGGCGATCGAGGTGCATGCTCCCCTGGATGCCCTGCTTCTCAATGGTGCTGACAGCGAGGATCTGCGCTGCAACGTCGGTGAGCCCGCCCGAACCTTGCGCATCGTGATGCAGGCGGTGCGCGATGCCAGCGGTGAATCGCTCAAGGGGATCGCCGTCACCGTTCAGGACCTCACCCGCGAAGTGGAGCTGAACGCAGCCCAGAGTCGATTCATCAGCAACGTCTCCCACGAGCTGCGCACACCGCTGTTCAACATCAAGAGCTACGTCGAGACCCTCTACGACCTCGGCGACCAACTCAGTGACGAGGAGAAGCGGGAATTTCTCGGCGTTGCCAATGCTGAAACCGATCGTCTGACCCGTCTGGTGAACGACGTTCTGGACCTCTCCCGCCTGGAATCAGGACGTGCCGTGCAGTTTGAGCCGATGAGCCTGCGGCCGGCCATGGAGCAGACCCTGCGCACCTACCGCCTCAATGCGGACGAGAAACAGGTGCGCCTCGAACTCGACGTGCACGCCGACCTGCCGGAGGTTCTCGGCAACTGGGATCTGCTGCTTCAGGTTCTGGACAATCTCGTCGGCAACGCCCTGAAATTCAGCCGTGCCGGGGGTGTTCTTGCCTTGCGCGCCTACCCCTGGCCGGACAGCTGTCGGGTGGAGCTGCAGGAGACGACCGCAGCAGACGGACCGACCTGCCAGTTGACTTCACCACTGCCGCGCCTGAGGGTCGAGGTGGCTGACACGGGCTGCGGCATCAATCAAACCGATCAGGAAAGGATTTTCGATCGGTTCTACCGCGTTGAAAATTCGGTGCACACAGAGGTGGGCACGGGCCTTGGCCTTTCGATCGTTCGCGGCATCCTCGAAAAGCACGGCTCCAAAGTGCAGATGGCGAGCGAGCTGGAGGTGGGCACGACCTTCTGGTTTGATCTGCCGCTGCAGCAGGCCGATGCCGATGAACTGCAGCTTCAGTCCGAGCGGCGCTCTCTGGTTGAACAGGAGATCTGAGGAATCAGTCCTCGCTCGACACCCCGCGAGCGATCCTGGACAGCTCGTTGCGTTCATCGGTGGTCACCCGATGGGGCACACCCGAGATGATCCGTTCGAAGTTGGAGAACGAATCCTGAATCTGCGGACCGTTTCCGGTGATCACGAATTCACGGATTCCCTTGTCGTGCCATGAACCGCGCATCTTGAACACGTTCAAGGCCCTGGCCATCTCACCGCGAATCTCCACGTATTGCAGCAGCAGGATCGTGTCGGTGATGGTGGAGATATGGGAATCCGTGATCGAATGACTTCCCATGAATTCCTCAGAGGTGTTCGTGAAGAAACCGGCAATCTCCTCCTGCTTGGCGTAACCGGTCACACCGATCACAAACTGACGGAACGCGTTGTGACTGACACCACGCGCCAGGGCCGACAGCGAATCAATCGCCATACGTGATGGTTTGAACTGACTGATCTCGGTCTTGATGATCTGGAGGTGATCCTCGAGGCCGGTTGACTCGGGATAGGCGCAGATGATCTTGAGCTGGCCGTCCTGCTCCATCTGCTCGAAATCAATCCCCCAGCTGGTGCCGTTGCGCAGCAGTTGAGCTCTGGATTCCTCATAGGCGAACAGGATCGCCCGTTCCTTGTTGCGACAGGCATCCTCAATGAACTTGGACACCAACAAGGTCTTGCCGGTTCCCGTGGCGCCTGTGGCCAGGATGATCGAATCCTTGAAGAAACCACCGCCACACATCTCATCGAGACGGGGGACGCCGGAGCTGACCCGCACATTGGAGGAGCGCTGGGTGAGACGCATCGCTCCCAACGGGAAGATGCTGATGCCGTGGGTCCCCATCGTGAAGGGGAACTCGCCCTTCATATGGGTGGTTCCGCGCAGCTTGAGAATCTCGACCGTGCGACGGCGACGTTCCCCTTCGAGAACATTGCGCAGGATCACAACGTTGTCGGAGACAAATTCCTCAACGCCGTAGCGGGCGATTGGTCCGTATTCATCAATCCGCTCGGTGGTCATCACCGTGGTGACCCCGATCTCCTTGAGGCGGGCAATCAGCCGGAAGATCTCCCGTCGCACGACGAAGACGGCGTCGTACTGCTGAAACACCGCCGTGATCGAATCGATCGCGACCCGTTTGGCTTTGTACTTGCGGATGGCGTAGTTAATCCGCTCGATCAGACCGGAAAGATCAAAACTTCCCGCCACATCCTGTCCATCCGGATCCGGCGAGGCATCCAGAATGAAGAGCTTGTCCTGCTCAACCATGTCCTGCAGGTTCCAGCCGAAGCTGGCGGCATTGCGCAGGATGTCGAGAGGCGACTCCTCGAAGGTGACGAAGATGCCGGGCTCGTCGAATTGCTTGATGCCGTTGTGAAGGAAATGCAGCGAGAACACGGTCTTGCCGGTGCCGGACGTGCCGCTGATCAGCGTGCTGCGTCCAATCGGAAGACCGCCCTGACAGACATCATCAAAGCCCTCGATCCCGGTCGGGAGCTTTTGTACCTGCATCTGAGCAGGGCCACTGGCGGGGGGGAACTGCATGCCTACACGTTCACGATCCGACGCTAGTGAGAACACCGCGACGGGAGCCGTTGATCACCATCTCGCTTAAGAATCCCCGAGAGATGTGTCGTCCTCGTCATCGATTGTGTCGATCAGACTCGAGCTGAGCGCGTTGTCCGCCAGCTCGTCGTAGAGCAGATCGAGACCGATCAGCACGCGTTCACGGTCTGAGAGATCGCCGATGATGCGCCGCACCGGTGGCGGAAGAATTTTGGACAACGTTGGTGTGGCAAGGATTTTGTCCTCTTCTGCCAGCTGCGGATTCTTCAGCACATCGATCACCTTGAGGGCGTACACACCGCGAAACTCGGTTTCAAGGATGTTGCGAAGGGTTTTCAACGCCCGCATCGAGTTGGGCGTGTTCCCTGCCACGTAGAGCTTGAGGATGTAGGTCTTGCGCGGGCTCATAACGACATCTCCGGGGCATCGGGGGGCTCGATCTCCCGGCGGGCGCGACCAGAGGCCGACCCGGACAGAGGGATGTCCGGCGGGATCGAACGCCGATACATCTCACACAGATGGGCCATCACATCGAGAAGCGCAAGGCGGTAATCCTGAAGAAAGTCGTTCTTATGTCCTTCAAGCCTCAGTTGTTTCCAGAACTCATCGATCAGATCAACGTGGATTTCCACGGTGCGTGTGATCGGCAGATCGCTGAAGAACGCCGTGTTCACAAAACTCTCCAGGGCCTGATTGGCAGCAGCGGGATCGCGGAAGTAGCTGATCAGCAGATCCCTGTAGGTGCGATGCAACGACTGGAGCAGCTCCTTGCGTTCATCCGGCAGGAGGCTGCCCAGGAATCGGGATGGATCGCGTTTGTAAAAAACCCCGAGGTAGCCGAGCCGTTCCTGGAGGCGACTGGAGAGCCTCCAGACTTCGCCGGATCCAGCGTCATCCTGACGCCCGTCCGCCCGCCCCTGGCGCAGGAAGCGGGAAATCGAGGCATCAACGTTGTATCCAAGCTGTTCCAGCTGATCGGCCGGCAGATGCAGCTCCTCTGAGTGGTAATCCACATGGCCCTTCACCTCACCCACCACCACGGCTGGAAACAGCAAGCCAGCACTGACAAGCCGCTCACGGGTCTCAGGATCCAGTAGAGGTTGTTCCACGACCACTGCGTCGATGTCCTCCTGGCGGCGCTCGATCAGTTCAACCAGGCCACCCCCCTCGGCAAGGTCGACAACGATCGGCTTGTAGCGATTTCCCGGCAGCCATTGGCAACAAGCCTGGACCAGATCTGGGGTCCTCAGCAGCAACGCAATCGTGAGGGCCGGCCGGGCCATCCTTCGGCGGGGTTCGACTCAATACGTGAATCTTGACGAGGGGGCGCTCGAGGATCGAAGATCTTGGTTTGTCTTTCGATTGCGGCTCAGGCCGAATCGGTTTCATCCGAGCCTGACTGCGTCCCCCACCCATGGCCGACACCAAGCCCTCTGCTGAGGACACCACCGCTGAAAAGGCTGCTGGAGCCGCTCCCAAAGCAGCCGCCAAAGCCAAACCCGCCTCTGGAGACTCCTCAGACGCCTTCGCGATCGTTGAAGCCTCAGGCACCCAGATGTGGCTTCAACCGAACAGGTATTACGACCTCGACAGAATCCATGCCGAGGTTGATGACACCGTCACCCTGGACAATGTCCTGCTGGTGAAAAACAGCAAGGGCACAACCCTCGGCCAGCCATACGTCAAGGACGCGAGTGTGTCACTGAAGGTGATGGCCCACCGTCGTGGCCCGAAGATCATCGTTTACAAGATGCGCCCGAAAAAGAAGACCAGGCGCAAGAATGGTCACCGGCAGGAGCTCACCCGTGTGATGGTGGAGTCCATCAGCGTGGGCGGCAAGCCGATCAGCTGAGACCCCCCAAACCTCTGATTCACCGCCCTCCCATCCCTTCCACCCCATGGCACATAAGAAAGGCACAGGCTCCACACGCAACGGTCGCGATTCCAACTCCAAACGCCTGGGCGTGAAGGCCTATGGCGGTGAAACGGTTTCCGCAGGCTCCATCCTGATTCGTCAGCGCGGTACGTCCGTGCTGCCCGGCGTCAACGTCGGCAAAGGCAAGGACGACACCTTGTTTGCCCTCACCGATGGGGTGGTGAAATTTGAAACCATCCGCCGCGGCCTGCGCAATCGCAAGCGCATCAACATCGCTCAAACCGTCTGACCTGACGCTTCAGACGCCCGAGGCGGTGCGTCCATGACGCCGCGCCCGCGTCAACACAATCAGCAACCCCAGCACATTCAGCCCCAGCACGATGGCGTCGCTGGGGCTTTGTTGTTGAACCAGTTTGAACACCTCATAGGGCAGGGGCAGCGCCATCAAGGCCACCAGCAACCAGTCGCCCCAACGGCGCTCGTTCCAGGCCGCCCAAGCTGCCAGATACACCAGCAACGCGTAAGAACCACTGATCAAGGCAATCGCCCGCAGGGAATCGGGTCCGAGATCCAGCGCTCGTCGAGCCAGGCTGGCCAACAGCATGCGGTCACCAGCCACAAGATCATCAGCCAGCAGAGCCAGCCGCCCCATGTCCTGACTGCTGATCGACGCCGCCACACTCACCAGCAGCAGCAACGTGGCCACCACCACCTTCTTGATCACGATCAAGCGGATGAGAAGGCCCTGCAGTTTCATGTCATCCGATCGGCTGATAGGCGCGCGTGGTGATCAACAAAGGATGGAAGATCTCAAGGAATCGACTCTGCAAGGTCTGGAAGAACTGCTCCACAAGCCCTGGATCATCGAAATGAAAGGGGTACTGCCCATGATCCCCCTTGAAGAAATACCAATTCAGCAAGGCCAGCGAACCTGGTTGCATCCGGCTGTGGAAGTCGAGGAGTTGGGCGGAAGGGTCCGGCAGATGTTCCAGAACATCCAGGCAAACCACCGTGTCGAAGCGAACGGCCGCTGTTTCGGCAAGGTCGCGATGCGTTGAGAGCTTGTGGCTGATTGCCAGGGCCTCCGCCCGCTGTTGCACAAAGGCACGGTTGTGGGGATTCAGGTCCACGAACCAGACATGGTCGACCTTAGGGAGCAAGGCAGCTGACAGGGCATGGGTGCCGATGCCACCGCCGAAATCCAGAACCTGCCCTCGTGCGCACATGCCCTGCAGGCGAAGGGTGTCGGCGATGTAGTCAGCACTGCTCAGGTGCCAGGCGGCCAGCTCAAGCAGATGCCCGGTGCCGACGGTGTCCTCATAAAACGCTGTGGCATCTTCGGCGCGGAAAGCGCCTGGATGCAGATCCGCCAGCTCCTCCGTGCTGCTGGGCAGCCGCTGCTCGACAGCGTCGATCGACAGGTTCAGATAGCTGCCAAGGTGCGCCTTGAGATTCAGGCCATCAGCAAGGAAGGCCGAAACATCCACCTCACGACTGCTGCACAGCTGCGGCATGGCGTTTCAACATCGAGCGCGTCACTGTCGCATCCGGCCGGGTGCAACAGTCGGAGTGGCGAACGACCAGCGGACGTGAACGGCCCCTTCGGCTTTGTGGTGATCGACAAGCCCGCAGGCCTGACCTCCCACGACTGCGTCAGCCGCCTGCGGCGCTGCTACGGGCTGAAACGCGTCGGCCATGGCGGGACCTTGGATCCTGCAGTCACCGGCGTGCTGCCGATCGCACTGGGGCAGGCCACACGGTTGCTGCCTTACCTGCCAGGGGACAAAACCTACCGGGGGGTGATTCAGCTGGGCGTGAGCACCAGAACCGATGACCTTCAAGGTGAGGTTCTACGCAAGCAACACTGGCCTGTGCTTCGCGCCGATGCCATCGACGCTGCGCTAGATCAATTCCGCGGCAGCATTCTTCAGAGGCCCCCACAGGTGTCAGCCGTTCACATCGCCGGCGAACGGGCCTACGCGAGAGCACGAAGGGGAGAGGTGATGGACATCCCAGCCCGTGAAGTCACCATCCATCGGCTCACACCCTTGCGCTGGGAGCAGGACAGCGGGCAATTGGAGCTAGAAGTGCACTGCTCCTCTGGAACGTACATCCGCTCGATCGCAAGAGATCTCGGTGCCCTTTTTGAGTGTGGCGGAAGCCTTGCCTCGCTGCGCCGCATCCAAGCCCTCGGCTTCCACGAAGACCTGGCACAGGCCCTGCCGGAATCGGAGCAGCCTGAACAACGTCCAGAACCCCTATCGCCACTTCTCGCCTTGAGCCACTTGCCACAACGCCAGCTGGACGATGGGGAGCAGATGGACTGGCGATGCGGACGACCAATCTCCATGAAGCCGGGGAGAGGCGATGCCGTCGTTGTGCGCAACCCAAACGGGTCAATCGCGGGGATTGGTCATTGGGACGACGAGCGATTGATACCGAAAGTTGTGTTCGATGCTGTCGGATGAAACCCCTTGCAGTGATCAGCCGTCTGCGAAAGATGGAGACCGTGATTCCCTATCCAATTCAGACCGAGGTGCATGTTCAGGGCAACAGCTTGCTTGCCTAACAGCCGACAAAATTGGAACAACTTCTGACCTTGCTGCCATGGCGGGCCACAGCAAATGGGCCCAGATCAAACGCACCAAGGCGGTGGTCGATGCCAAGCGTGGCGCCGTGTTCACGCGATTGGCCCGCGAAATCACGGTGGCGGCTCGCGGCGGAGCTGATCCGGCCGGCAATTTCCAGCTGCGCACGGCCATCACCAAAGCCAAAGCAGCAGGGGTACCGGCAACCAACATCGAACGGGCCATCGCCAAGGGGTCTGGCCAGGGAGGTGATGGCAGCCAACTCGAGGAGGTGCGTTACGAGGGCTATGGCCCCGGCGGCGTGGCGATCCTTGTGGAAGCACTCACCGACAATCGCAACCGAACCGCAGCAGACCTTCGCCTGGCCTTCAGCAAAAACGGTGGCAACCTCGGCGAGTCGGGCTGCGTCGCCTTTCTGTTTGAACATCGCAGCGAAGTGCTTCTCAGCGCAGACGCCTCCAAGGAGGAGCAATTGCTGGAGTCTTTGCTGGACCTCGACGCCGATGGCTACGAGCTTGTTGACGATGGTTCCACAGCCTTGGTGCATGGCCCCTTCGCGGCCCTGGAAGACCTGCAGGACGGCTTGCGACACCGGGGATGGACGATCCGTGAATGGGGCCACAACTGGCATCCACTCACCTCGATCGACATCGAAGAATCGGACCTCTCCGAGCAATGCCTGAAATTGCTGGAGACACTGGAAGGCCTCGATGACGTTCGCAGCGTCAACGCCAACCTCGGCGAGTTTTCCGGGCCATGATGTCGGCATCTGGCACTCAGTAATGCGCCGAGTTCTTCTGGCCGTGGCTATCGGCGTCTTCGCAGCATCGACAGGCTGTCAGAGCTCGTCGAACGATCCGTCGTCGGGCGCTGCAGTGCCGAAAGAGGGAGAGCCTGTCCTGCGCGTCACACTCGACGTCGAGGAACCGGCCAAGAGCATGGGCGTTCTTCAGACGACGGACAGCAACCATGCCTTCAACGTTGGCTATGGCAAGAACGGCATCGCCTGCGAAGGAAGCACCTTCACCGAAGGCGTCACACCGGTGGGTCGCTTTCGCGTGAATGCCTTACTCAGCGATGACAACTTCGTGATGGATCCGGAGCTGATCAAGACATCCGGTAAAAGCGAGGAGTTTCTGAAGACAACGCTGTTCAGCAACATGAACAGCATCGACTTCAAGGGAGACGGTGAAACCGGTGAGTACGGCATTGGATACGTCAGCCTGGCTCCGATCCCAGAAACGCCTCAGCCGTTCGAATTCAATGAGTACGCCGGAACGTTTCGCTGGTACAGCTTCGCCATTCACGGCACCAACAACGACAGCCGAGTGGGGCAGAAAGTGACCGGAGGCTGCCTCAATGCGAAGGGGGCAGACCTGGAGGTCTTGCTGAAGAATCTTGAGGTTGGAGACGTCGTTGAAATCACGGCCAATGGACCCTGCCAAGAGGGCTGAACAAGGCTTAGCGACTCAGCAGAATTCTTGCCAGACAGCACGGAGATCTTCGGGTTCCAGCGTGAGGAAATGAATTTTGGCCTCGTTCAACGCCGCCTTGAGTCGCCGCTCCTGCCGACAAGGAAGCAGCTCCTCAACGCGCTCGAGGAGTTGCAGATACATCGCCAGAGTGGAGACATTCACGGTAAGGATCAGCTGATGTCCGCAATGTGACGCTGCAGAGCCAGCGACGCATCACCTGGATGGGGGTTCATGATTCCTCCTGATCAGGACGACGGATCATCTTTGCCAGCATTTCCAGACGGGCGTTCTCCGATTCGGAGGCCCGACTGGCCATCCAGTTGCTGGCGGCCTTCTGCTGAGCAATCTGCTGAACCAGAAACAGAGCGGTCTGGCGGAGTTCTTCGATGTCCTGACAGTCGCGGATGAAACGACTCAGGCGTTCCGTCTCGAAGCTCTGTTCGAGGCCTCGTTCGAGGGGATCGATGCTCAGGAGTCTGGTGCGATTGGGATGACGCTAAAGATGCTGAAGTGCCTCTGCGTCCGCCCACAGACAGACCTGGCGATGGTTACCGAGCCAACTCGCCGGCAACCGCTCATCTGGACGCTTCAGCATCAAGAGCGATCGGAGAATCGGCGCCTTCGAGGCACCGGTCACAACGAGGTGAATGTCGTCTGCCATCAGGATTTCATCAAGCCCAAGCGTGATCGCCCGCGTTGGAACCGAGGCTGAATCACCCCCGAACATGCCAGCGTTCTGCTCCCGTGTGGAGCTGGACAACGTCACAACGCGGCAACCGGTTCGAGGTCCGCAGGGTGGTTCGTTGAACCCCACATGACCGTTGCTCCCCAAACCCAGCAACTGCAGACCGATCCCGCCGGCAGCCTGCAGGGACGCGCTGTAGCGCTCTGCCTCCGTCTCAGCATCCTCCGCCTGGCCATCGGGCAACTGCAGCGCTGTCGTTGGGAGCCCCAACGGACCACCCAGATGCAGCTCCATGAAACAGCGATAACTGCGCGGGTCAGCGGCGGGGAGCCCCAGGTATTCATCCAGATTGAAGCTGCACCATCTGGCTCTAAGGGCGGCCAGATCGATCGGATCCCAGGCGCAGAGCCGTTCAGCAAGAGTGGCGTAGAGGGGTTCCATCGTCCGGCCGGTGGCCAGCCCCAGGGGCTTGCATCGGGCATCCGGCATCAGTCGCTGGCGGAGCTGGTCCTCCAGATGGGCCGACAGAGCCTCGATTAGGGCAGCTTTCGTCGACCGCTGTTCCAGCCGGTGGGGGAAACCCTGCACGTGCCCTGCCGGCTCAACCTCTCCAGAGTGGCTTGATCTGCGGCTGCTGCGCCATGGACGGATCGTGATGGGTCCGGAACGGGACAATCTCAGCACCCCGGTAGTAGTGCTGAAGAATCGTGCGGAAATCGGCTCCCTGCTCTGCCAGACCGTGGGCACCCCACTGACTCATCCCGACGCCATGGCCATAGCCCTGGCCACGAACGAGAAGCTGCTGCCCCGCGGCGGGTTGGCCCTGGATCCTCATCGGCAGCAGCGATGGGGGTGATGAACGCAGGACGGGGGTGACCGCAGCTCCTGATGAAGCCACAGATGCGGTGATCCGATCAATCCGGGAGCCTCCGGATCCTGACGCCGCTGCTGGTGCCGCGATGGCAGGAAGAGGCTGCAGCCCTGGCCGGTCCAGGGCACTCACCATCTCGAAGTCCACCAGGGTGCTCTTGAGACCGAGCCGGCGTCTCAGTTCCGAGCCCGTCAGCAGAAGCACTCCCCGTGGGCCGCGGATGCGCGCCTGACGAACCCTGCCGCTGCCGCTGCGACTCAGCACGTCAACGGAATCCAGGCCACCGGTCTCAGGCAGGCGTTGGCGGAGGCTGACGGCATCGAATCGCTCCTGCCAGCGATGCACTGGACTGTGCTGATCGTGATCGGGAACACTCACCAGATAGGGCAGCTTTTGGCGCCACACCATGCCGCTCTCCTCTGTGGCCCCTCCGGAACTGCTGTGAAACACCGCATCGATCAGCTGTCCTCGGTGCACCAACACCAGGGAGCGGGTGCTGCGCACCGCTTCCCGAGTGCTGTCGGTCTCAGATTCCACGCCGCGGT
Source organism: Synechococcus sp. KORDI-100 (assembly GCF_000737535.1). NCBI lineage: Bacteria > Bacillati > Cyanobacteriota > Cyanophyceae > Synechococcales > Synechococcaceae > Synechococcus > Synechococcus sp. KORDI-100. The sequence goes on from NZ_CP006269.1 coordinate 2,345,555, forward strand.
ACACCTGACTGGCCACCGTGGCTTTGACGTCCCAGCCCTTCCCGCCACCACGCTGCTTGAGGGCATAGGTTCGCGCCGCCACAGCCTGCGCCTGCAGAGCTGCCAACGGCCACTGATGGGGCATTTCGCTGCCGACGACACTGGCGAGATAGGTCTCGATCCCCAGCTGATTCACGACCTGCAGCTGACCAGCGTGTGACTGAATCAGCAAGGTCCCCCGGTAGCGGCGTTGTCCGAGCCAGATGCCACGCGGGTCATCGTTCTCCACGCGCACGACGACACCGGGCGCCAGCTGGCGCTGATCCAGCTCCAGACGCAGCAACCTCTGCTCTGAACCGCTGAGGCCCCGGACCCGCATCGGCTCGTTGCCATCCGCCCGCAGGATCAAACGGGGACCCTGCTTGAGCAACACCCGCATCTGCGGTTCCCTCGCGGCGGGCACAGCCACCCCCGGCAACATCACCACGGCAGCAAGACCCGTCAGGGCAGCAGCTCCGAAGCAGGGAACAGAACGCACGGCCTTGGACTCGACAACCCAGTGTGACGTGATCGCCACGGGTCAGCTAGGTGTCAGCATGAGCATTGAGGGTCAGCGGCCTTGCAGGTCACGTTTCTCGGCACCAGCTCCGGCGTCCCCACTCGGGCCCGCAACGTCTCTGCGGTTGCACTGCGACTTCCGCAGCGGGCGGAGATGTGGCTGTTCGACTGCGGCGAAGGTACCCAGCACCAGTTTCTGCGCAGTGATCTGCGGCTCTCACAGTTGCGCCGGATCTTCATCACACACATGCACGGGGACCATGTTTTCGGCCTTCCAGGCCTGCTGGCCAGCCTGGGACTCTCCGGCAACAGCAACGAGGGAATCGATCTTTACGGACCGGATCCCCTGGAGGGATTCCTCAGCGGGGCCCTGCGCAACAGCTCCACCCGCATCGGTTACCCCCTGACAGTCCATCGCAGCCGACCAGCCGCCGAGACGGGAACCGTCCTGTACGAAGACGATGAACTTCTCGTTCGCTGCACTCCACTGACCCATCGCGTCCCGGCCTACGCCTACCGGGTGGAACAGAAGCCCCTGGCCGGACGATTTGACGTGGACAGAGCCAAACAACTCGGCATTGCACCAGGGCCGATCTACGCCCAGCTGAAACGCGGCGAATCGGTGAAGCTCGAAGACGGCCGCGTGATCGATGGACGCAGTCTTTGCGGACCGGATCGGGACGGTGTGAGCGTCGTTTACTGCACCGACACGGTGTTCAGCGAAGCGGCGGTCAATCTGGCCTTGGGAGCGGATCTGCTGATCCATGAAGCCACCTTCGCCCATGAGGAAGCTGAGATGGCCTTACAGAAGCAGCACTCGACCAGCACGATGGCAGCGCAGACCGCTGCGGAAGCCGGTGTCGGGCAACTGGCGCTCACCCACCTCAGTCCCCGCTACGCCCCAGGCAATGCCGTGACCGCTGACGACCTGCTGGCAGAAGCTCGGGCGATCTTTCCCAACACGGTTCTGGCCCGCGACTTCATGCAACTGGACGTGACAGCCCGCTGCAACAGTTCGTGATCCCGACGCGGAGGGCCACTCCCCCGTGATACAAGAGCCTGGTGCTGTGCACCCGTCAGATCCCGGCATCCTTTATGGACTCCTTCCTTTCCCTTCTGCGACGGTCCCTGATGGGGCTGATGATCCTGGGGCCGTTGACCATCGGCCTGGTGCTCGCCAGCCCTGCGGATGCCGCGCGCTGGGATGCGGAGACCCTCACGGTCCCCAACAATCCGGACGGTGTGCAGGTCACCTTCTCTGAGCAGGAAATCAACACCGGCCGCAAGGTGTTCAACACCAGCTGCGGCACCTGTCATGCCGGAGGGATCACCAAAACAAACCACAACGTCGGACTGGATCCCGAGACTCTCGCCCTGGCGACACCACCGCGGGACAACGTCGACGCACTGGTGGATTACATGAAGGATCCAACCTCGTACGACGGTGAATACAGCATTTCGGAACTGCATCCCAGCATCCGCAGCGCCGAGCTCTATCCCGCCATGCGGGACCTCACCGATGAAGATCTCCGCCTGATGGCTGGATACATTCTGGTGGCCCCCAAGGTTCAGGGCACGGCCTGGGGTGGCGGCAAGATCTACTTCTGATCTCCGGCGGCCGGCAAAACCTCGCCGGTCTGTGATGGAGGCATGCCGTTGACAGCCTCCATCGAACGGGGATGTTTGCTGTACCACCACTCCTGAAACTCCCTGCTGAATTGCTGGGAGAACAGTGTCAACACAGTTGATGTTGGCCTCGAACCAGGTTGAAGAAGTTCCACCGCGTAAGAGGGGGATCGACGGGCCGCCAGATCGGGCACAAACCGTCGACCCACCCGCCGCCAGCTCGGCTCTTTGCTGCGCCATGCCAGCCTGCAACAGGGCCAGGGCAATTCCTCACGATCGAACAGGCGACAGCAGGGTCCCAGGACCCTGAAGCTGTATTGGCCCCCAGGGCTGGTATGGATGCTGCCGGCGGCCAGCAGAGCATCAACGACAGGACGGCTCACGGCTGGCGAAGGTGAACGTGACTATGGAAGACGGGCAGCCAACAAAAAACCACCCCGAAGGGTGGTGCTGGCGGGGGCGACGCAGCAAGAAGGACACCCCCGGTTGGACAGAGCTCAGTAAAGCTCTTCCTCAGCGTGGGTTTTGATCGTGCAGTCGGATGTGGGATAGGCCACGCAGGTCAGCACAAAGCCGGCTTCGATCTGGTCGTCGTCCAGGAAACTCTGATCGGACTGATCAACGGTGCCAGCGGTGATCTTGCCTGCACAGGTGGAGCAGGCACCGGCGCGGCAGGAATAGGGAAGGTCGATGCCCTGCTCTTCAGCGGCATCGAGGATGTACTGGTCGTCAGGCACATCGATGGTCTCGTTCAGACCTTCGCTGTCGTTGACCAGGGTGACCTTGTAGGAAGCCATGGATGGTTGATTACGTACAGGTGCCCGTAGGGCCGAGCCTGCAGGACCGATCTTGTCTACTTCAATCAGGCCCAATCCAGTCGGTTCACAGGCCCTAGCCGGCAAGGTCCAATCGGAGGGGATGCACTGATAAGTTCAACTTATGCCTGAACTCTCGCTGCGGCTGATCTCCAGTAATCCCCAGCGTCCCTGCTCGGCTTCCCTGGTGACCTGCCAACCCAGATCGCTCAACACCTGCTTCAGACGTGGGGCCTGATCCACCAGCAGGCCGCTGAGCAGCGCCCGGCCCTCGCAAGACAGCAGACGTTTGAAGCCTGGAGCAAGCGCCTCGATCACCGGTGCCAGGATGTTGCAGAGCAGCACGTCGGCCTGCCGCCCCTCCAGCAGCTGCACAAGCTCATCCAGGGATCCCAGGCCGACTCTCAGCCGGGACGTCTCCCATGCGTTGAGGTCGCGATTGTCGGTCGTCGCACGCACGGCCATCGAATCCGTATCAGCACTGACCACGGCCTCAGCACCGAGTCCCAGGGCCGCCAGCCCGAGCACACCACTGCCGCAACCAAGATCCGCCACCAAAGCCCCGACCGGGGGGTGGGCCTCAAGAGACTCCAAACAAAGACGGGTGGTGGGATGGCTGCCGGTGCCGAAGGCACTGCCGGGATCCATCTTGATCACGAGGCGCGACTGGTGTTCCGGCGGGGCCTCCAGCCAGGCAGGCAGGATCAGGAATCGCGTTCCCACGGGATCGGGCTGCCAGTGTTGCTTCCAGCTCAGGCTCCAGTCCTCATCGACCACCTCGTCCCAGCGTCCCTGGGGAAACACCAACCCGAAGGGTTCCGCCAGAGCAGCCAGACTGAGCATCAGCTGGCTGCGATCGCTGACTGACCACTCCGACTGCGGCAGCCACAGCAATAACGAGACTTGATCCCGTTGTTCGGGGGCGTGCTGCAGGGCATGACGATGGAGGCCGAGGTCGCTCAGCTTCCACAACAGGGATTCTTCGAGCTCAGCGGGACAGGGCAGCGCCAGACGCCACCACATCAAAGCGTCACCGGATGGGCTTCCTGAATGCCATCGACCGCCCTGATGGTGTCCAGAACAGCGCTGGGAACCGGGTCGTCAATGCTCAGCACCATCACCGCATCGCCTCGAACAATGCGTCGCCCCACCTGCATCGAAGCGATGTTGACGTTGTGTTCACCAAGCAGTGATCCGAGGTGGCCGATGATCCCGGGCATATCCCGGTGACGGGTGAACAGCATGTGCCGGCTGGGTGACACGTTCACAGGGAATTCGTCGATGCTGGTGATGCGAAGTTCTCCGTCGCTGAAGACAGCGCCGGTCACACTGTGTCCACCCTGCGCACCACGGGACGTGAGCTGCACGGAACCACCAGCGAAATCCCGGCTCGATTCATCCTTCACCTCCAGCACATGAATACCGCGGGCCTTGGCTTCCAGGGATGCATTCACGTAATTGATGCTGTCCCCCAGAGCTGAACTCAACATTCCCTTGAGCGCCGCAATCACCAGCGGCTGGGAAGGATGCTTCGCGAATTCACCCTGAAGGCGAAGCTCCAATTCCTGCACCTGTCCGCCAGCGAGCTGACTGACGAGTAGACCCAGCGTTTCCGACAGCTGCAGCTGGGGCTTGAGCCGTTCCATGATCTCGGCGCTCAACCCGGGAATGTTCACAGCACTGCGGGCCGGCAGCCCGAGCAGGACATCCCGGATCTGCTCCGCCACATCAATGGCGACATTCTCCTGAGCCTCTTCGGTGGAAGCGCCGAGATGGGGCGTCAGGACCAGGCCACGCTCCACGGATCGCAGAGGTGAATCCGCCGCCAGTGGTTCGCTCGCGTACACATCCAATCCGGCTCCAGCAATGACGCCGTTGTCGACCGCTTCGGCGAGATCCGCTTCATCGACGATGCCCCCACGGGCACAGTTGACGATCCTAGCCGTCGATTTCATCGAGCGCAGAAGCTCCGCATTCACCAGGTTTTCGGTGTCCTTGGTGCGGGGGATGTGCAGTGTGACGTAATCGGCCATGCGGAACAGCTCATCCAGCTGGGTCAGGCGCACCTGCATCTGCTGCGCGCGATCGGCGGCAATGAAGGGGTCGTAGGCAATCACATCCATCCCCATCGCCCTGGCCACACGGGCGACATGGGAGCCGATCTTGCCCAGGCCGACCACACCGAGGGTCTTCTTGTAGAGCTCGTTGCCGACGTAGTTCTTGCGATCCCACTGTCCGTTTCGCATTCCCGCGTGGGCCTGCGGTACATGACGTGAGAGAGACAGCATCATGGCCAGCGCATGCTCCGCAGCCGCAATCGTGTTTCCCTCCGGTGAATTCACCACGAGCACTCCCCGCTGGGTGGCGGCGGGGACATCGACGTTGTCGACACCGACCCCGGCTCTGCCGATGATCTTGAGCTGATTCGCCGCAGCAATCACATCAGCTGTGACTTGCGTACCCGAGCGGATCATCAGGCCGTCGTAGTCACCGATGATCCCGATCAGATCCTCCGGGGAAAGACCGGTGCGCTGATCAACCTGCGCCACTTGGCTGAGGATGTCGATTCCGGCCTGGTCGATGGGATCGGAAACCAGAACTTTCGTCATGAAGGTCCACAAGCTGTAACAGTCCAGTGCTCACCAGGGTTCTCAACCACCCGGTATGCACAGGGAATTCACAGCTTAAAGCTTGGTCTGCAGCCTTAGATACAAGTATTTGCTTCTAAACATGCTCTGCGTAGCCTTGCTTCAGATGGTCCTATGTGGCTCCGTAGCAGGTCGAATGTGTGTTTTAGGTACAAACTGTCAGGCAGGCATCTCTTGTCCAAGAGCCCTTAAAAGGTACCTCACGGAACACCACCTGATGGCTGATATTGCTATGGATTCGTAGGCGTCCTTCTTCACCAATGTCAGAAGACCAACTTAAGGCTTTCTGGGAAGCTATTCAGGCAGATTCAGCGCTTCAACAAAAGCTCCAAGGCGTCACTGACCCTGGTGCCATTGTGGACATTGCTAAAGAAGCAGGCTTTACGATTTCTGCGGAGGATCTACAGGCAGCTCAAGTGGAGCTTTCGGACGAACAGCTCGATGCTGCGGCTGGCGGAGCTGAGTGCTGGACGATTTAATTCGGCCTGGCTTGGATGTTGTTCAGCACAGCCGGGCAACTTAAGTTAATGTGCGCGATAGAGGTATGGGTTCGAATAAGAAATCAAAACCTTTCAATCACTGGTTTTTGTTCTTCACACACATCCAAAAGCTCATCAAACAGCATCCATTACTTAGCACTATCAACACTTATCCCCGTCAGCAATGGCAAGTTTTTTTATTGCCTTGTCGTCCATGTGAGCAAGGTCAAAAGTGATCTTGTACTGGCTTGCCCCCTTCCAGATTATGGATAAGATCACTTTGGAAAATCCTTCAGACGAGGAAGTCGATTCCCGGTAGGAACAGAGATGTGGGAGCAGTACGACGAAAGCGGCAGCATCAGCACCAGTCATTGGTCATGGAATCGATGGGAAAAAGGTAAATTTGTCGAAGATGAAAGCTATGAATGGTGCGACGCTGAGAATGAGCGCAGGTTGGGGGTAAGAGTTCGCGAAACGAAATACTTCATCTTCTTCAGAGAGATTTGATACAAACAAAGAGAGCATAACTATTGGATTGAAAGGGCTGGTGGCTGGAGAATTAAAATACCTTTTTGCAAAACATACGAGCAGACAAGGGTTGACAACTGGATCGTGGTTGATTTGCCCTTTTTTATATTATATTTATGGTTTGTCTTTTCTCGCACTCCTGTTCGCTGATGCCTCAGCAGAGCGGCTGAAAGTTATACAAAACCCTTGAAGGGAAAGACATGGCAGTTTGATTGTGCTGATCGATCTCCCGACTAAACCTCACACCCACCACCCCGTCAGTAATGGCGTGTTTTTTAATGCGAGGTGATCTGTGCCTCACGGAACACCACCCGACGACTGATATTGATTAACACAGCGCATACTCCCTCCGTTACCAATGTCAGAAGAGCAACTCAACGCCTTTCTAGAGAAGATCAAAGCTGACACCGAATTGCAGGAAAAGCTCAAGCCAGCAGCCTCCCCTGAAGCTGCTATTGAAATCGCTAAAGAAGCTGGGTTTGCAATTAGCGCAGAGGATATTCAATCTAAGGGAAAAGAATTGTCAGACGATGAGCTGGAAGGTGCACCTGGCGGTCAAAATAGAGGCTGCAGACTCTGGCTCACAGCTAACTAAAAGACAACCGTAGCTTACGCCCTCAAAGCCCCTGCTTGACAGTGGTTTTTTATTGCTTCAACAAATCCCATTTAAACGGTAAATCATCGTCGTTTGTTATTGAGCCTTTTTGCTGGAACCTACAACTAAGGTTTAAGTGAACATTCAGGGAAGCTCTCTAGCATATTTTCTGCTCCTGCATTCCACATAGGGCTCGCATTATTCTCAGCCATTATCTTATTCACTTTATCCCAAGATAAAAATAATTCCTCTTTTGTAAGTATACCTTTTTCTTCTGAATCACAAAGCAAATACGCCACCATCGACGAAGAAACATAATCACCAGCACCTTCGCACAAATTAGTAGTTTCTTCTGTAGCTAGGCAAGCTTTATCTAGCTCCTCATATGTTTCAAACGCCTGAACTGGAGCTGTTGAAAGAAGCAGTGCGCCAAGTAGCGGAAAGAGTTTCATAGGACTAGCCTGAAAGAACTGTTATGACAACTAGGGTATAGGTTTAATTGGACAGTCTGGGAATTTTTCTAATGTCATCTCTACTGCTTCATCCGGCAGTGGTGCCCAACCATTCAACGCAACAACTTCATCCAAAGTCAAATCTAAATTCTCTTTTGTAATCCTGCCTTTTTCTTCTAAGCAACAAAGCATAGTCATCGTCATCATTCCAGCACCGAGTTGTGCAGCAACTACGCACAAATTACCGATTTCTTCTGAAGCATCACAAGCTTTTTCCACTTCCTCATATGCTACAAAAGCCTGAACTGGAACTGCTGAGATAGGGAGTGAACCGATGAGTGGAAGAAGTTTCATAGGATTAGCCTGAAAGAACTGATGACGGAATGCATGTGATTATTCAGTTGAGTCTATCTATTCAAAGTCGCCGATATTGATTTGTTCATACGCACAACCTCTCTTTACATCTGCCCACATTCCCTCAAGCAAAGCATTAGCTATATACTCGTATTTTTGGCTAAACTGTCCCTTCGCTACAGACAACACTTCCTCAAATTCTTGTTGACTAATTTTTTCTTGCTGCTTCAGCCCGCATGAGTAATGAAGATCCCTGAGACGTATCCAATTATATAAACTTCGAGCATCTTTCCTAACTCTTCATTATTTAAATCCTCAAATGTTTCAATAGCCTGAACTGGCGCTGTTGAAAGGAGAAGTGCACCAATGAGTGGAAGGAGTTTCATAGGATTAACCTGAAAGAACTGTGATGACAACTAGGGAATAGGTTTAATTGAACATTTCGGATGAGTTCTCAGCACGAAATTCACTCCTTCTTTGCGCAGATTATCGGGCTGAGGACTCAGTTCAACCTCTTCCCAATATCCAGTTACTTCTTCTGCTGTAAGGAAGCCTCTCCACTCTAATTTACAAAGTGTGTTTGTGACAAACACAGAAGAATGCCACTCAGCAGATCTATCACATAGCTTTGTGTTTTCTCCTGAAGAAATGCAAGCGTTGACATATTCATCGTATGTTTCATAAGCCTGAACAGGTGCTACTGAAAGGAGAAGTGCACCTAGCAATGGAACAGTTATAAGTAATGACCTCATGAAAAATGACATGATTTTGTGAAGACAATTATCGTATGCACAGGGACCAAAACACCCCGTAGCCCCCAATGATTCTCCTGAGATTCTGTCAGGGATCTGGGTATAAATATTATTTTTCTCTGCTAACACCAACACTTAGCCAGGTGGGGGGTCCATTTCTGCCTGCAGCTGGCCAGCCAGACGGTCATGTGACAGTTCGATGAGAAAGGGCGCAGCACTGCCGCGCCGAACTCCAGGGAGCAGCCCTCACCCCCCCCCCCCCGCCAATTCAGAGGACAGAGTTCAGAATTCAAAGGACTGGATATGAGCGGATGGCGATCTGCGTGGTGGTTCTTCCTGATGCCGAGGCGGCGGAGCGTTTGACGCAAGGGCTGAAGAACAGTGATCTACCCCTGATGCAGTGCCTCACCATTCCGCCCGATAGCGATGCAATCGACCAGGTGGAACTGCTGAGTCCCAATCTGACCCGGCAGCGACGTCAGAAAGCGATGGCTCGCTGGCTGATGCCCTTCGGATTTCTCGCCGGACTCACCTTCACCAAAATCACCACGCTCACAACCTTCGACAGCTTCGGCCCATGGGGCCAGCCGGTGATCGGGGGACTCCTGGGCATGGGATCCGGCCTGATGGGCAGCTACGCCGCCGCGGCCAGCGTCAATTCCGAAAACGAAGACGGCGTTCGCATCCTTCGCAACCGTCGCGAGGAAGGTCGCTGGCTGCTCCTGATGGAGACACCAAGCGGCATCGATCTTCCCTGGCAAACCGTGCAGCGCAGTCGGCCATTGCAGGTGGTTCGTCTCAGCGAGCTGTGATACTCCCCCGCGACGAGCTCTTAAGGGGGAGCCATGATCCCCTGCGCTTTGGAGCTGCGGTTGATCTTGCTGAACAGGTGCTGCGCACCTGGCAACCGGGTTGGACGGACTTTCTCGATGCGCCGATGCAGGAGGAGATCTTCAACCGGCTTGGTGGCCTGAGCGAACTGCGTTGGAACCGTCATGGAGGGCACCCCGGCGCCGAGCGGTGCCGATTGTTCTGCCAACGAACCGATCAGATGGGCGTTGATCCGGAATCACTCTCCGTTCCGGTACGAGGGCTTCTTGTGGAGGGGAATTTTCTGTTCGACCCACTCCGTCCGGAGGACCTGCGTCAGGCTCTGCAGGAGATGGGGGCATCGCCAGGCGGGCTCGGCGATCTCTGGGTGCGCGGCGACCGCGGCGGACAGGGGTTGTGCACCCCTGAATGTGCCGAACTGCTCAACGGCGGTGCCGGCGCCGTGCGGGATGTGGCCATCCGATGTGAAACCGTGGCGATCGAGCAACTGCAACTGCCGGCACAACGCGTCCCCAGGGTGTTTGCAAGTGTTGAAGCCTCCTGTCGGCTGGATGCCATCGCCTCCGCAGGATTCGGGATCTCGCGAGCCAAAGTGGTGGCTCAGATCAAGTCCGGGCGGCTGCGAATGAACTGGGGGGCCATCCGGCAAGCCAGCCGCGAGCTGGTCGTTGGAGATTGCCTTCAGCTGCAGGATCGCGGAACCGTCGAAGTTCTCTCTCTGGCGCGCACCAAAAAAGATCGCTGGCGCGTGGAGATGCGACGCTCCTGACAAGCAATGTCCACGACCACTGACTGCTAATCTCCTTAACCGGTCAGAGGTCGCACCGAACAGGAGCGAAGACTGATCTGATCGGGCGATTAGCTCAGGGGTAGAGCACTACATTGACATTGTAGGAGTCACTGGTTCAAATCCAGTATCGCCCACTTCCCAATCAGGGATCGGTTTTTGGCGGATCGCGCAGTTGTTGTTGGGCTCGGGCGCTCCGGCATGGGCGCAGCCAGACTTCTGCACTCACAGGGCCTGCCCGTCAGCGTGATCGAACGCGGAGTCGGTCCAGCCCTCGAAAAGCAGGCCGAACCGCTGCGTCAACGGGGCATCGAGGTGGTCCTGGGTCTGCCGCTGCTTCCAGAGAGCTTCCAGCGCTGGAGAGGTGCTCTGCAGATGGTGGTGATCAGCCCGGGAATCGCCTGGGATCATCCAACCCTTGGAGCTCTGAGGCATGAAGGAATTCAGGTGCTCGGGGAGATGGCCATTGCCTGGCGAGCCCTGAACCACATCCCCTGGATCGGAATCACCGGCACCAACGGCAAAACCACCGTGACCCATCTGCTCAGCCACGTGCTGCAGTCGGCGGGTCTCAGCACTCCCATGGGCGGAAACATGGGCATCTCAGCGGCTGAGCTGGCGCTGCAGCTCCGACAACCCAATGCCATCACCCCCGACTGGCTTGTGATGGAGCTGAGCAGCTATCAGATTGAAGCGGCCACCGAGATCGGACCTCGCGTCGGCCTCTGGACCACCCTGACGCCGGACCATCTCGAACGTCACGGAACGGTGGACAACTACCGGGCGATCAAGCGTGGGCTGCTGGAGCGCTCCGAACAGGCCATTTTCAATGCCGATGATCCGGATCTTCGCCGACATCGCCACAGCTGGGACCGCGGGATCTGGGTGAGCGCCGATGGGCCCGATCCGGATGGATGCCCTGCTGATCTCTGGATCGATGCCGAGGGACGGGTCTGCGAGCCGGAAGGTCCCCTGTTTCCAGCTGAGTCCCTGGCGATGCCCGGAACGCACAACCGCCAGAACCTGCTGATGGTCACCGCTGCAGCTCGGACGATCGGTCTCAGCGGCGATCAGATCGCCTCAGGGCTGACCAGCTTTCCTGGGGTGCCCCATCGCCTTGAACGGATTGCATCGCGGAATGGATGCTCGATGTTCAATGACAGCAAGGCCACCAACTACGACGCCGCTGAAGTCGGCCTTAAAGCCATGGCTGCTCCTGTGGTCGTTCTGGCAGGTGGCCAGACCAAGCGCGGAGATGCCCGCGGCTGGCTGAAACAACTCCACGACAAAGCCTGCTCCGTTGTGCTCTTCGGAAGCGGGGCAGACGAGCTTCATGGTCTGATCTCATCAAGCGGATACAGCGGCTCGCTGCATCGCTGCCCGGATCTGATTCAGGCGGTCACGCTGGCCCTGAAGGAGGCGGATCGTCTCAAGGCCGTCAGCCTTCTGCTGTCTCCGGCCTGCGCCAGCTTTGACCAGTACAAGGATTTTGAAGCCCGTGGGGATCACTTCAGAACCCTGATTCAGCACGCGATCTGACACCGGTGGGACAGATCGAGCGGGCTTTCTGCGAATCGATGTCTTGAGGCCGATGATGGTGTCAACAACACAGCAGGTATGGCCTTCTGGCTGATGAAAAGCGAGCCCGACGCTTACGGGATCGATCAGCTGAGGACTGAGGGAACCACTCTCTGGGACGGAATTCGCAACTACCAGGCTCGCAACTTCATGCGCAGCATGCAGCCCGGTGATCAGGCTTTTTTCTACCACTCCAATTGCAAACCGCCCGGCATTGTCGGCCTCATGGAAGTGATCGAAACAGGCCTGGTCGATCCCACACAATTCGACCCGAATGCGAAATACTTCGACGCCAAATCCCAGCGGGACGCACCACGCTGGGATTGCGCTCGATTGCGGTTCATCGGCGAGTTCAGCACCATGCTCAGCCTTGAGCAGCTCAGGGAGATCTACAGCATGGAGCAGCTACCGGTGATCAAGCGCGGCAACCGACTCTCGATCCTGCCTGTCCCTGAAGACACCGCTCGCGACCTGTTGACACGGCTTGGTGCACTCCACTGACACCGAACCCAGACGCGGACGTGAACAACTGCCGCTGCTGACCCTGCTGCCAAGGGCATGGATGGCCTTTGGACGGGCACCATGGCGATGCGTGGGGTTGGCCGCCCTCGTCCTGATCAGTGGCGCCGGCCTGGCCGTGATCGGGCAGGACCTGCGTCAGCTCGACAGCCCCTGGCTTGAGCGTCTTGGTGATCTGGCGGTTCTGCTCAGCCTGCTGCTCCCCGTGCTGCCGATGCTGGCCCTGCTTGAGCTAGCCGACAGCCTGCTGCCTGCCGGTGACAGCTCCCGACTGGCGGTGCCATGGACCTGGATCCTGCGTCAGAGCCTGGCCCTGCTGATGCTGGAAGGCTTGGTGATGCTGGGGGGGATTGCGGTCATCCAGAGCCTCAGCTGGATCATTGGTCAGATCAGCACAACCCTGGCTGGTCTCGCTGTGATCGTGAGTGGCGTGCTGTTGCTGAGTTGGATGTTCAGCCAGGTCCTGGCTCTGCCTCTGCTGATTCATCACCGCCACCGTGCCCTGCAGGCGATGGATCACAGCCGCCAGCTGGTCGGAGGAAACGCCCTCAAGGTGCTGGCTCTGCTCGGACTGATCACAGGGCTCAATCTTCTGGGACTGATCGGTGCAAGCCTCGGGCTTCTGCTCAGCCTTCCCTTCAGCGCGCTTGTCCTGATGGCCTGCTGCCGCACTCAAACACCATGGAGGAGTGACTCACGCCGGAACATGTTGCCGACGTAAACGCGGGTGATTTCCCGGGACTCGATGCCGTTCTGGACGAGGAACCCTGCAAGTGCTGCCTGAACCAGTCTGTATTGATCCCAGTTGGGATGGCACTCAATGAAACGCTTCATGGCCTCCTGCAGGGAAGCTGGCATCTCTGCCTGAAAACTGATCACTCCATCCTCTGGATGGCCGCTTGAATCCAAATTGTTCTGCATCTCCTCGCTCCGGAACGCACACCAGTTCTCCACATGAGAGAGACAACGTCAAGAGCCCCCCAAATCAACGGGTTCCCGACCTTCTCCGACTGAGATCGCAGTCGCAGCAAGCCTGCAGCAGAACGGATATGAGCTGATGTCGAAAAAGTCCAGGGCGCTGCATCGGCGTCAAGGGGTCACAACACATCCGACCCGTTTTCCACAGCTGCCCAGCACGACGACGGCTGCGAGGCCGAGGCCTGTGGAAAGACTGTGCAAAGCCATTGATTTCTCTGCGGAACAATCGACTGACCGAAAACGATCAGGTTCCCTGATCAATCCCACAAATCGAGCGCCGATCTCATGGCTGCGACGACGGCCATGGCAGCAGACGCTGGCCAGTGTCCTTCGACACCACGCCCCTGGTTGCCTGTCAGGACAAGAGAAAGTTGCCACTGAGTCCGATCACCTTCCAGTGACGCCCACCAATCGCCACGCTCCATCTCCAGGCCAATGGACTCCTCCTTCATCAGTTGCTCTGACAGAGAACGATGCTGATCCTCCAGAGCACCGATAAGAGCCACAAGTTCCTTCCACTCAGCGGCTGTCAGCTCAAAGGCCCAGGTCTGCCCGCCGATCAAAACCTGGTACTGACCTCGGCTTGGGTCACGGGCGAAGCGCCATCCCGGACCCTCCTGCTGAATCACCCAGGAAGCAAATCGGGCTGATCCTGTTCATCGCTCAGCTCAACGATGGCTCGCTGCACCGGCTTGACGCTGGACTCCTCGAGCAGTCCATCAAAGTCGTCAAACCGTCGCTGCTTGGCCCGGAAGGCGATCCGAACGGTGGTGAGATATCGATTGCTGGACTGTCGGATCAGGCTCTCACCACGCTTGGCCAGATCCTTGCAATCAATGCCGGCCGAGTTCATGGCTGAACTTTCAAGTGACAATCCAACATCCTAAAGCCCCCTCCTCAAGCCAACTGATCACTGCGGAAGGGGACATGCATCGGATACGTCCTCTGTCGTTCTCCAGGGACTCTGAGAACGATCTGGCGACCGAGGCCCAGGGCTGCCAGGGGCAGGCGCAGGTAGGCCAGCAGATCACTCACCTCTTCAAGGTGCGCCATATCCAGGCACTCGATCCGGATGCTGCCCCAGCTGCGACGCATGCGACAGTCCCGCAACGGTTCCAGCAACTCCTCAAGACGAGGATCTTCCCGATAGAACGAGAAAATCAGTTGCTGCAGACGATCCATCCGAGCCAGTCCCCATAATCTCAATCTGACTTCAACGTGCCCACAGGCAGGGGCTGCATCCGCGTGGGAGAAGAAAAGCTTCAACTTTGCGTCTCACAAGGCACCCTGGCGATCGATCTGGGCAGCACGACAACCGTGGTGGCGTTTCAGAACGAACGGCAAACCTCACCAGAGCTTCTTGATCTACCGCCGATCAGCCGGCGTCCCGGAGAAATCCCGAGTCTGATCTGGTCGGCGGCTGGGCTACCGCTCGTTGGCCGTCAGGTTCTCGAGGCCGGCCTGGCCGATCAGGAGGATCAGCGCCTAGCCAGGGATTTCAAACGAGACATCGGAGCGTCCTCTGATGATCAGAGGGCGCAGAACGCTGGTGAACAGCTTCTCAAACAGATCTGGTCGCGTCTGCCAGAGGATCTCTGCGTGACCCGGCTGGTGCTCACAGCGCCTGTGGAGCGCTATCGCCGCTACCGAGAGTGGCTGCTGCAGGCCTGCTCCGACTTACCGGTCAACGACATCGCGTTGGTGGACGAACCCACGGCAGCCGCGCTGGGGGCCGGTCTTCCCGCCGGATCGCGGTTACTGGTTGTCGATCTGGGAGGCAGCACCCTGGACCTGGCTCTTGTTGCCCTCGAAGGCGGCGAAGGCCGAGCCGCTCCGATTGCCCAGCTCTTGCGCCTCGGGGGACGATCCCTGGCGGAAACGAGTCGCCAGAAATTGCGAACGGCCAACGTCCTGGGCAAGGCAGGGATCCGAATCGGAGGACGCGATATCGATCGCTGGATCGCCAAGCGCTGTCGTCCCCATCTGCCGGCCTCTCCTGCACTGTTGGACGCCGCGGAACGACTCAAGTGCCGGTTGAGTGATCCAGCCCTGGCGGACACAGACCTTGTCCGGGAGCTGTGGATCAACCCAGAGGACGGCAGCCAGCAGGCCCTGGAGCTGACCCGCTCCGACCTGGATGATCTGCTGGACGAACAGGGACTGGCTGATGCCCTGAACCGGCTTCTGGAAACCACTCTGGCCGGCGGACGGCGTCACAACTGTGACCTGACGGACCTCAAAGGCATCGTGATGGTGGGCGGTGGAGCGCAAATGCCCTGGCTGCGGCGATGGCTGAAGCAGCACACCGCACCGGCCGTTCTGCTGACTCCACCGCCCGTGGAAGCCGTGGCTCTCGGCGCTCTGAAACTGACTCCAGGCGTCACGGTCAAGGATGTTCTCCATCACGGGGTCTCCCTGCGTGTCTGGGATCAGCGGGGGCAGTGTCATCGCTGGCATCCCCTGTTTGTGGCAGGACAGCCCTGGCCCAGCTCAGAGCCACTCGAGCTGCGGATGGCGGCGAGCCGTGCGGATCAGCATGAGCTTGAACTGATGCTGGGCGAACCTTCGACAGAGGGCCGTCACGATGTGGTGTACATCGATGGATTACCAACCCTGCGTCGCCTCGATGCCGGTGAAGTGACGCATCAAGCCTGGACCGATTCCGTCGTGATCCTGCCCCTGAATCCTCCTGGTCAGCCTGGAGAGGACTGTCTGCGCCTGTTGCTGCACATCAATGAGCAGGCCCAGTTGGTTGCCGAGATCTCGGATCTCCGCAGCGGCGACAGCCTCAGCTCGCGCCCTCTCGGCACGGTTCGCTGACTGACATCCGCTGCGAAGGCCGTCCACCGGAGGTGGGGCATTCGCATCTGGATCCATAGAACTGTCTGAGATTTGATTCACGCCATTTGGCGACGCGTCGGCTTCTGCTTCTTCGCCTCTGGGTCGTGGCGACGATCAGCATCGTCGCGGCGATCGCCGGTACGGCCTGGTGGTGGGAGAAACAGCTTCCAGGAAAGCTTCAGCAAGCCGTCCAGGAGGGGGACCTGGAAGCCTGTCTGAAATACGGAGAACAACTGGCGGCGCTGCGCTGGCTGGGGTCAGGAGCGCCTGAGGAGCAGGCGTTTTGCCGACGCCGACAGGCCGAAAAGCTCTGGAACGACGGCCAGGTCTCAGCAGCGCTCAAACTGCAGACTCAACTGGTCGAATCTGCACTTGGGAATGCTGAGAGTCAGCGTCGGGATCGCGACAGGCTGGCGCTCTGGCAGGACCAACTGCGCAACCGCGCTCTGGTGCTGTTCCGCGATGGTGAACTGGGGAAAGCGCTTGAAACACTGGCGCCGTTGACACCGGCCAGCGCTCCGGGCAGCAGCGCCCTCAGCGACACGCTCAAGGAAACCTGGAACCGCAACCGCCTGAACCACGAGCGGATCAAGGAGCTCGTCGAGGCAGAACGTTGGTGGGAAGCCCTCGATCATCTCAATCGCCTGGACCATCCTTGGTGGCAGGAACAAGCCCAGACCCAACGTCAGATCGTTGAGACCGCCATCGCTGAACTCCGTGCCACGGAGGAGCATCAGCAGCACGGTGAATCGGGTCCGGACGTCATCTCTGGCCCCAAACTCGACGCGGCTGTTCAGACATCGCTGGATGCCGGCAACGACCCATGGGACGCCTTCCTCTCAGCCTGTGACGAGCTGGGAGGACTTGTGATCGAAGACGGACCTGAGAGTTTCTGCCGTCGCATCAGTGACGGCAGCCCGTGACAAAATGCCTGCACGGCTCAACAGATTTTCATGCAGGCGGGTGACAAGGTGACGGTCGCGTCGTCGGTCGTGGTCTTCAACCACCCCGAACATCGAGGTCAGGCCTTCGACATGAAGGGGACGTCCGGTGAAGTGTTCAAGGTGCTTGATGACTGGAAGGGACGACCGATCAGTCCCACGCTCCCAGTGATCGTGGCCTTCGGTCGCTACAAAGCTCACTTCCGTGCTGACGAGCTCACCCCCGCCGGTTGAGCCGGTTCAGGAAGACGCCCTCCTCACCATCAACATCACGCAGACGCAGCTCGATCGTTTCGCTGCGCCTGGTCGGAACAACCCGGCCACAGAAATCCGGCTGGATAGGCAGCTCACGATGACCGCGATCGACCAACGCCAACAACATCACCCGTTCAGCCCGCCCCCAGCTCTGCAGCGCCTCCAGAGCGGCGCGAACGGTTCGACCGGTGAAAATCACGTCATCCACCAGCACCACCTGCCGTTCCTCAACACTGTTGGGAAGGGTGGTCAACTGGGGCAGGCGTGTTCCGATGCGCTCCAGATCATCGCGATGAAAGGTGGGATCGATCGATCCCTGGGCAATGGCATGGCCGCTGAGCCGTTCGAGCTCCAGAGCCAAGACACGAGACAGCTGAACCCCACGCGTTGGAATCCCCAGAAGCATCAGGTTGCGGCTGTCATCGACCGTTTCAAGCACCTGTGTGGCCAGTCGAACGAGGGTTCGCCCCAGTTCGCGATCGGACAGGATCTCGATGCGGTCGTCCTCAGACGGGGCACTCATGATTCCGCGCGGTTGTGGTGATCTCCGGAAAGAAAGGTTCCAGGGCAGATGGAGCGGTAAGTTGATTCTGCATAAGTGCTTATGAACCGAAGGTTGCGGTGAACGTAGACAGCAGCACTTCCAACGGTTCCAGTCATTCAGGATCGACAGCGCCCGTCGTTCTCACCATCCTCGACGGCTGGGGCCACCGTGATGCGACTGAGCACAACGCCATCCTTCAGGCTCAAACGCCGGTGATGGATGCGCTCTGGCATGCCTATCCCCACACCCTGATCGAAGCCAGCGGCGCTGACGTTGGTCTGCCTGATCAGCAGATGGGCAACTCCGAGGTCGGACACCTGACGATCGGCGCCGGTCGGATCATCCGTCAGGAGCTTGTGAGGATCAGTGATGCCGTCGCCAACGACCAGCTGGTCCAGACGCCGGCCCTGACTGCGCTTGTTGAGCGAGTGAACGCCCGCGGTGGCCGACTGCACCTGCTGGGGCTTTGCTCCGATGGTGGTGTCCACAGCCACGTGAACCATCTCTGTGGCCTGATTCAGTGGGCCAAGCATCTTGAACTCGAGCGTTTGTCCATCCATGCGATCACTGACGGACGCGACACCCCGACCCAGAGCGCTTCAGGTTTTCTGAACCAGGTGCAGGTCGCCATCGCAGAAGCCGGCCTTGGCGAAATCGCGAGTCTTTGCGGTCGCTACTGGGCCATGGATCGTGATCAGCGCTGGGATCGGGTCGAAAAGGCCTACGACCTCTATACGGATCCTCAGACTCCGATCAGTGATCTCAGCCCTGAGGAAGCCCTTGCCGCCAGCTACGACAACGGGGTGACCGACGAATTTCTCGAGCCGGTCCGCTTCAGCTCGGCGGTGATGCAGGACGGGGATGGTGTGCTGATGTTCAACTTCCGGCCGGATCGAGCGCGTCAGATGGTTCAGTCGCTCTGCCTGAAGCATTTCGAGGGGTTCCCAAGACGCCACACCCCGGATCTCGACGTGGTCACCTTCACCCAGGTGGAACAGGACCTACCTGTCCAGGTGGCCTTCCCTCCTGAACCGCTTGATCACCTACTCGGCCAGGTGGTGGCTGAGGCAGGGCTGCGTCAGTACCGCACAGCCGAAACGGAGAAGTACCCCCATGTGACCTACTTCCTCAACGGCGGAATCGAGCAGCCTCTGGCCGGAGAAGAGCGTCATCTGGTGCCGTCGCCGCGGGTTGCCACCTACGACCTGTCCCCGGCCATGTCGGCCAATCAGCTCACCGACAGCTGCATCGAAGCGATCAGGAAGGGCATCTATTCCCTGATCGTGATCAACTACGCCAACCCCGACATGGTGGGACACACCGGCGTGATGGATGCAGCAACGGAGGCCATCAGCACGGTTGATGCTTGCCTGGGACGGCTTCTGGATGCCGTCGGACGCCAGGGCGGAACCCTTCTGATCACAGCCGACCACGGCAACGCCGAACTGATGCAAGGCTCTGATGGACAGGCCTGGACGGCACACACCACCAATCCCGTTCCGGTGATTCTGATCGAGGGGGAACGACGCAAACTGCCGAACCACGGCAATGCGATTTCACTGCGAAGCAATGGGGGGCTGGCCGATATCGCCCCGACCCTTCTTGAAATCCTCGATCTTGAAAAACCGGATGCCATGACGGGGTCCAGCCTGATCGAACCGATGCCTAGCGTCGACAACACTCCACTGTCCGCACGCCTTCCCCTCTCCGTCTGATCCGATGCTCTCGACCGTTCTCTCTTGGGTCTGGATTGCAACTGGCCTCATCCTCATTCTCCTGGTGCTGCTGCACAGCCCCAAGGGTGATGGCATGGGCGGCCTCGCTGCCAGCGGCAGTTCCATGTTCAGCAGTGCCAGCAGTGCTGAAGCAACCTTGAACCGTGTGACCTGGACTTGCCTGGCCGTGTTTCTGAGCCTCGCCGTGATTCTCAGTGCCGGCTGGCTGAACTGAGTTAATTTCGGAGGCGGACCAAAGAGATCAAGTCAATTGATTTTGGATAACGGCAAATTTTTCATTCTTGGAGTTGGAGCTCAAAAGGCAGGAACGACCTGGCTGGCAAGCCAGCTTGACAAAGCAAATTTTTTCAGTAACGGAGGCGTTAAAGAGTTTCATGTATTCAATAAATTATTTACCAAGAACAAACGAACCAACAATCAATACAAGTTGATCAAGAGAGCCAATATCAATCGTCATATCAAGCAACGCCTCAAGCAAGAACAGGAGGTTCTGATCAGCCCACGAATGCTGATGAGACTGTCTCCTTCAGTTTATTTTGACTTTTTTGATTACCTTTACCTCAGGCAGCAAGATGTATCTCACGTTGGAGATATCACCCCCGCATATTCAACTCTGGGCATAACAAAATTCTCTTTGATACGCGAGGGACTTTTAAGCAAAAATTTTCAGCCAAAAGTTATTTTTCTGATGCGAGATCCTGCCGAGCGGGCCTGGTCTCAACTCAGAATGAACAACCGCTTCGCACTCGAAAAGAAGAAGAGGAATACATCACCTCAACAAGAATTGAAACAACTCAGGAAATTTTACAAAGGAAAGTCGTGTATCAAGAGAACTCGATACGACATAATTTCCCAAAAGCTTGAAAGCGTCTTCAAACCAAATGAAATTTTTTACGGCTTTTACGAAACACTTTTCAGCCAACCCGAAATCAACCGACTGACCAACTTCCTGGAATCTCCAACAATCAGCCCTGATTTTTCTGAGGTCGTTCATGCTTCCCCAAAATCCAATTCCGAAGCCACCGGGTTAAACGAACTGCTGTTCGAGATTCGTGGGTTCTATGCACCGACCTACGCATGGGCTCGCGATCGCTTCGGAGATGCGGTGCCTGACGCCTGGGGTGCCTGAAACCTGATCCAAGGGCTGTTGTCATCAACCGGTTCTGAAGCGGGCTTTTGCTTTGGCAAAAAAAGACCCCCTGCCGAAGCAGGGGGCTGAACAGATCAGGGGTTGATCATCAGATGTTGATCAATAGTCGAAGTCACCGCCACCCATGCCGCCACCGGCAGGAGCTGCTTCCTTCTTCTCAGGCAGATCGGCCACAATGCATTCGGTGGTCAGCACCATGCCGGCGATGGAAGCGGCATTCTGCAGACCAGAACGCGTCACCTTGGCGGGGTCAACGATGCCAGCGCCGAGCATGTCGACGTAGTCGCCAGTCGCGGCGTTGTAGCCCTCATTGATGGCACGGGACTTGACGTTCTCTGCCACGACAGCACCGTTGGCTCCAGCGTTCTCAGCAATGCGCATCAGGGGAGCGGTCAGAGCCGCGGCCACGATGTTGGCACCGATGAGTTCTTCACCTGAGAGGTTGCCGTTGGCCCACTCTTCCAGGGACGGAGCCAGGTGAGCCAGGGTGGTGCCACCACCAGGAACAATGCCTTCCTCAACAGCCGCCTTGGTGGCATTGATGGCGTCCTCGAGACGGAGTTTCTTGTCCTTCATCTCGGTTTCTGTGGCCGCACCAACCTTCACCACAGCGACGCCACCGGCCAGTTTGGCCAGACGCTCCTGCAGCTTCTCCTTGTCATAGGTGGAGTCGGTCTCGTCCATCTGCTTCTTGATCTGTTCGCAGCGGGCGCCGACAGCCGCCTCGTTGCCCTCGGCAACGATCGTGGTGGTGTCCTTGTTGATGGTGACGCGACGGGCGGTGCCCAGCATCTCGAGCTTGGCGTTCTCCAGCTTGAGACCAGCGTCCTCGGTGATCAGCTGACCGTTGGTCAGGACCGCCATGTCTTCCAACATGGCCTTACGGCGATCGCCGAAACCAGGGGCCTTCACGGCGGCCACGTTGAGCACACCACGCAGACGATTCACCACCAGGGTGGCAAGAGCTTCTTTCTCGATGTCCTCGGCAATGATCAGCAGAGGTTTGCCGGTGCGGGCGATTTGCTCCAGCACAGGCACCAGATCCTGCACCAGACCGATCTTCTTGTCGGTGAGCAGGATGTAGGGCTCGTCGAGGACGGCTTCCATCCGCTCGGTGTCGGTGGCGAAATAGGGGGAGATGTAGCCCTTGTCGAAACGCATGCCCTCGGTGACCTCGAGTTCGGTCTCCATGGACTTGCCCTCTTCGAGGGAGATCACGCCCTCTTTGCCAACCTTGTCCATGGCACTGGCGATCATGGCGCCCACTTCCTCATCATTACCGGCGGAAATGGTGCCGACCTGAGCAATGGCATTGCTGTCAGCGATGGGCTTGGCCTGTTCCTTGATCTTGCTGACCAAGAAATCGGAGGCTTTGTCGATGCCCTTCTTCAGAGTGATCGCGTTCGCGCCGGCCGCCACGTTGCGCAGTCCAGCCTTGACCATGGCGTGGGCCAGAACTGTGGCTGTGGTGGTGCCGTCACCGGCGGCGTCGTTGGTCTTTGATGCTGCCTGACGGATCAGAGCAACACCTGTGTTCTCGATGTGGTCTTCGAGCTCGATCTCCTTGGCGATGGTGACGCCGTCATTGATGATCTGGGGTGCACCGAACTTCTTCTCGAGCACCACGTTGCGGCCCTTGGGACCAAGGGTGACAGCAACCGATTCAGCCAGAATGTCGATCCCCTTTTCGAGAGCGCGACGGGCGTTCTCGTTGTAGATGATGCGCTTTGCCATGGAAAGTGTCCTTAGTGAAAAAAAGTGTTTGTGAAAGCTGGTCCTCTGTGATCAGCGACGGAGCAGAGCCGTACTTCAACGATTCAGCTCAGGCATCCGGTGCGCTGACCACAGCGTTTGAGCGCCCCTGATCGGTTGATCAGTCAGTGACGGTCAATCAGTTGACGACAGCCAGGATGTCTTTTTCGGTGAGCAGCACGTACTCGTCGCCGCCGAGCTTGATGTCGGTGCCGGCGTACTTGCTGTAGAGGACCTTGTCGCCGACACCGACTTCAGGAGCCTGACGGCTGCCGTCGTCATTGCGCTTGCCGGGGCCGATCTGCACCACCTCACCCACCTGGGGCTTTTCCTTGGCGGTGTCAGGAAGAAGGATGCCACCCGCGGTTTTCTCCTCGGATTCGGAGACTTTGACGAAAACGCGGTCACCGAGAGGCTTCACGGTGGAGACACTGAGTGAAACAGCTGCCATGAGTTCTTTCAGAAGCAGGGGTTGAGCGCAATAGCGCTTACATCGACACGAGCTAGCACTCAAAGCCGACGAGTGCCAACGTATGAAGGCGTGGGCCCCCGAGACCAGCGATCATCTGTGCGGTTGACCGAACCGGACGGTCCTGATACTCCAGACAACTCTGCAACGGAGCCGGTGGTATGTTTGCGCCGCTCTCAAGACCACGAGCGCGCTGCGCCTCAACTCAATTTTTCATTCTTATGGTCGCTTCTGCTCCTGCATCCGCCGGCACCAAGGGCGTTGTTCGCCAGGTGATTGGCCCGGTTCTGGACGTGGAATTCCCAGCTGGGAAACTGCCGAAGATCTACAACGCCCTCAGGATTGAGGCCAAAAACGCCAGCGGTCAGGATGTCGCCCTGACGGCAGAGGTCCAGCAGCTCCTGGGAGACCACCGCGTCCGTGCCGTCTCGATGAGCAGTACTGATGGCCTGGTGCGTGGCATGGAGGCCGTTGACACCGGAGCGGCGATTTCAGTTCCCGTGGGTGAAGCCACCCTCGGCCGGATCTTCAATGTTCTCGGAGAGCCCGTTGATGAACAGGGCCCCGTCAATGCCACATCAACGGCGCCGATTCACCGGGACGCACCAAAGCTGACCGAGCTTGAGACGAAGCCCAAGGTTTTTGAAACTGGGATCAAGGTGATTGACCTCCTGGCGCCCTATCGCCAGGGAGGCAAAGTTGGCCTGTTCGGTGGTGCCGGAGTGGGCAAAACCGTGCTGATCCAGGAACTGATCAACAACATCGCCAAAGAGCACGGTGGTGTCTCGGTCTTCGGCGGCGTGGGTGAGCGCACCCGTGAAGGCAATGACCTGTACGAGGAATTCAAGGAATCCGGAGTGATCAATTCCGAGGATCTCTCCAAATCCAAGGTGGCTCTCTGCTACGGCCAGATGAACGAGCCCCCCGGCGCCCGGATGCGCGTCGGTCTCTCGGCATTGACCATGGCCGAGCACTTCAGGGACGTCAACAAGCAGGACGTTCTGCTGTTTGTCGACAACATTTTCCGATTCGTGCAGGCCGGCTCCGAGGTATCTGCTCTGCTTGGACGCATGCCGTCCGCCGTTGGCTATCAGCCGACCCTGGGTACTGACGTCGGCACACTTCAGGAGCGCGTCGCATCGACCCTGGAGGGTTCGATCACGTCAATCCAGGCCGTCTACGTTCCTGCTGACGATCTGACCGACCCGGCCCCTGCCACCACCTTCGCTCACCTGGACGCCACCACGGTGCTCAACCGTGCTCTCGCTTCCAAGGGCATCTACCCCGCCGTGGACCCCCTGGACTCCACCAGCACGATGCTTCAGCCATCCGTGGTTGGGGATGAGCACTACAAGGTGGCCCGCTCCGTTCAGTCCACCCTGCAGCGTTATAAGGAACTTCAGGACATCATTGCCATCCTTGGTCTTGACGAACTCTCTGAGGAAGATCGTCAGACCGTTGATCGCGCCCGCAAGGTGGAGAAATTCCTCTCTCAACCGTTCTTCGTGGCGGAGATCTTCACCGGAATGTCTGGCAAATACGTGAAGCTGGAAGAAACCATCGCCGGTTTCACCCAGATCCTTGCCGGTGAGCTGGATCATCTGCCCGAGCAGGCTTTCTACCTCGTCGGCAACATCGATGAGGTGAAAGCCAAGGCTGAGAAGATTGCAGCAGAGGCCAATTGATGAGCGGCTCCCTCACCCTTCGGGTTCTTTCACCTGACAAGAACGTTTTTGACGGCAGCGCTGAAGAAGTCATTCTGCCCAGCACCACTGGGCAGTTGGGAATTCTCCCCGGCCACATCTCACTCCTGACGGCCATCGATGTGGGCGTTCTCAGGGTGCGAGCCGACGGTGGCTGGAACTCCATTGCCCTGATGGGCGGATTCGCCGAGGTTGACGCCGACGAGGTGACGGTTCTTGTGAACAATGCAGAACTCGGCAGCAGCATTGATCCCACCACTGCTGAAAGTGATCTCCAGGCGGCTTCAACGGCCGTTGCAGGTCTTGAAGGTCAACCGGCTTCTCCAGAGAAGGTGAAGGCACAGCAGCAGCTGAACCTGGCCAAAGCGCGTGTCCAGGCCAGCAAGATCAGCGACTGATCCAGCGACAATCCGTTCAAGAACCTCTAACCAGAGCCAATGGCTCTGGTTTTTTGCTGTCAGAACATCTGTCGACGCAGGACCTCCATCTTCAGGTCGGTCATGGGATCACCGTCCTGGTGAACACCATCCCAGAAACGACCCGTTCGACGATCAAGATCACCGCTCGCAGGGTGAGGGCAACGATCGGAATGGCGATCAGCGGAATCGTCAGCCAGACCAGGAATGGAATCAGCGCCCTGACGGGCCCTATCCCAGGCGATCTGCCAGACCATCAGGGTGAGACCAGTCCCCGCGCTGATCAGCAGCAGGGGCCGATGATTGGGGAGGTTCGGACGCAGTGCCGCCCAGCCTTGAGAGCATGAACCTCCAGGCGATGGGTGCACCAGGCATGACCGTTGCGGGCCAGCACAGGATCATCCATCCATGGCACAGCTCAGACATCGCAGCCGAGCGGCTTCAACCTGACAGCACTTAAGAAGAGCAGACAAAAAAAAGACCTGCTGAGCAGGCCGTCGTAAGGAAACCGAAATGATGGACGTGCTCAGGCGGTTCCGCAGAAGGTGACATCGGGGAACTTCAGTTTGGCTTCATCAAGGGTCTTGCCCTTGCCCTCTTCCTGCCAGTAGTTGATCACTTCCGTTGCTTTGTTGAGCACTTCGACGCGCTCGTTGTCGGTGATCCAGCTTTTGCCCTCCAATTCCGTTTTCAACGTCTCCCAGGCATCTTCACGAGGCCAGAAGAAATAAGCCGTCAGCGGGCTGGGACCACCGCCAACGATCTGATCAACCGCAAGAGCCACATTGTCCGGCAGCCAGAGGATCTTGAGCAGGAAACGTCCCTCATCGGCCTTGGGGGTGTAACCGGAGGGAACGCCATCGGCGTCGATCGTTGCCGAGGCCAGCGCCGCCGCTCCTCCGCGCAGAACAGGGCGGGCGTCCCCCTCCGCGGCACCATCGCCGGCCGGTGACTTGTCCGCCTCAGCCGGTGTCTTGTCAGCCTCGTTAGCCACAGCTGGGCTGGCCTCGACGGCCGCGCCTGCGCCCTCCTGTTCTGTGGTTGCTGCGCCTTCGGAGACCGTCATGTTATGTGCGCTCGAGGAATCAGAACAAACAACTAACCTACCAGCCGCTCCAGCCGATCTTCCCTCTGAAACCCTCCGTCCTGTTGTTCGACATCGATGGTGTCATCCGGGATGTCGCTGGCAGCTACCGACGGGCGCTACAGGAAACCGTTCAGCATTACTGCGGCTGGAGACCGACTCCAAGCGACATCGACGCCCTCAAGTCTGAAGGACTTTGGAACAACGACTGGGATGCCAGCCTCGAGCTGCTGCGGCGTCGAGGAGCCACGTTGCCAGCACGCAACGACCTCGTTGATGTGTTCAGCAGCCACTACTTCGGCGGCGACCCCGAAGGTGATCCCGCCAGCTGGATGGGTTTCATCGGCGATGAGCCGTTGCTGGTGGACCAGACTTTCTTCGAGGAACTGACCCGGCACCACATCCGCTGGGGCTTCGTCAGCGGAGCTGAACCCACTTCCGCCCGCTATGTGCTGCAGCAGCGGCTTGGCCTGAGTGATCCCCCTCTGATCGCAATGGGCGATGCACCGGACAAGCCCGATCCCTCCGGCCTGATTCGCTTGGCCGAGCGGCTGACAGCCGGCGAGGCCCCCCGCTGGATCGCCTACATCGGAGACACCGTGGCCGATGTGCAGACGGTGCTCAATGCCCGTGAACGGCGGCCAGAGCTTCCCTGGCGCAGCCTTGCTGTGGCCCCACCACACATCACTGATGTGTCGGCGTATCACCGGCAGCTGCAGGAGGCCGGAGCCGATTGCATTGTGGGCGCAACCCGGGAGCTGATCCCCGTGCTTCTGGACGGACTTACGCCATGACGAACGCAGCCGCTCAACGCAACAGGGAATTGATTCCACTGCTGTTACCGATCCTGGTGGGCCTTGTTGCCCTGGCCTCGATCGAATTCAGCGGCGTGATGGGTTGGCTGCTTGTGCAACCCACCGTTATCGTGCTTGGCGGACTGATCCTCCTCAGTGGGGTGGTGCTGCTGCTGTCCCGCAGCGTGGCCAACCAGGCGGACAGAGTAGCCGAGCTGATCGGACAGCCCTACGGAACCCTGGTGCTGACGGCGGCGGTGATGACGATCGAACTGGCCCTGGTCGCCAGCACGATGCTCACCGGCGAAAGCAACCCGACCCTGGCCCGTGATTCGATGTTCTCCGTGGTGATGATCGCCCTCACCGGGGTCACGGGTCTCTGCAACGTTCTGGCAGCGGTTCGCCGCGGCACCCTCTGCGCCGACGGAAAAATCGACACCAGCATGATGGTGGGCCCCAACCTGCTGGGTGCCCTCACCTACTTCGATCTGATCAGCACGATGTGCGTGCTGGCCCTCGTGATTCCCAACTTCAGCCGCAGCACCACGGAAGCGAACTTCAGCACGTCGGTGAACGTGGTGTTATCGGTGGTGGCCCTGGGGGTCTACGCCGTGTTCCTCACCGCCCAGATGGGGCGTTACAGAAACCTCTACACCGAACGCGAAAGCCTCGTGATCCAAGACGATGCCAGCGACGAGGCCGAGGAGCAGGGTCTGCCGTTGTGGAAGGCAGCCACGCTTCTTGTGGTGGGCCTGCTGGTGGTGTGCCTGATCGCCGAATCGATGGGCCAGCTGATTGAAACCGGCATCACCGACCTTGGACTCCCCAGCTCCCTGGCCGGTGTTCTGGTGGCGATGCTGATCCTGGCGCCGGAAGCGCTCAACGCCGTTCAGGCCGCTTCGCAGGGAGAGGTGCAGCGCTCGATCAACACCCTCTACGGATCCGTGGTGGCCACCGTGAGCCTCACGGTGCCTGCAGTGCTGGTGCTGGGAGTGATCACCAACACCGACGTGATCCTGGGACTGGAACCCTTCGAAATGGTGTTGCTGGCCCTCACCCTGATCCTCAGCTACCCCCACGCCCGCCTTACCGGCATCGAGGGGTTGATGAAGCTTGTGATCTTTCTGTTCTGGATCCTGCTGCAGGTGGCTTAAAGCCGCTCCATGGCTTCAACACTCTTCAGGGCACCAGCTGTCATCACCTCACAACCTCCATCGGTCACAGCCACATCGTCCTCGATGCGAATGCCGATGCCTTTCCAGCGGTCATCGATCATCGGCTGCCCCTCGGGCACGGCCAGGCGATCACTCACATAAAGGCCAGGCTCAACGGTGAGAACCATCCCCTCGCTGAGATTGGCGGGTTTTTCGCCAAGCCGATAGGCCCCGACATCGTGAACATCCAGTCCCAGCCAGTGGCCGGTTCGGTGCATGTAGAGATGGCGATAATCGCCTCGTTCGATCACGCCGTCGGCATCGCCACAGAGCAGACCCAGGTCGATGAGACCCTCCACCAGAGCCGTCAGTGCCGTGAGGTGGACCTCCTCGGCCGTTCCACCTGGATGTACCGCATCGATCGCCGCCAACTGGGCTGACAGCACAAGGCTGTACAGATCACGCTGCTCGGCGCTGAAGCGGCCGTTGATCGGAAACGTACGGGTGATGTCGCCGTTGTAGTAGTCCGAAACGGAGCAGCCGGCATCGATCAACAACAGATCGCCATCGCGCAGCTCGGCGGAATTGGCCGTGTAATGAAGAACGCAGGCATTGTCTCCGCCGGCAACGATCGATCCATAGGCCGGACCGCGGGCGCCGCTGCTGCGGAAGTGGGCTTCGATCGCGGACTGAATCTGGGATTCATTCATCCCCGGTCTGGTCATCGAGCGGGCCAGTTCATGGGCCTCGGCCGAAAGGCGACAGGCCTCCCGCATGCGATCAAGCTCGTGAGGTTCCTTGCACAACCTCAGGCGATGCAGGATCGGACAGGGAGCCACCAGACCGAGGGCCGCACTCCCGGATCGGGAGGCCCGATCCAGTTGACGTCCCCAGGCCTGCAAGACCAGCGGCTCCACCTGCGGATGACGGCCGACACGGAATGCGATCGCTTCCGCACCCTCAAGGTGATCGGCCAGCCTTCCCTGAAGCTGATCCAGCGGATATGCGATGTCGGCCCCGAAGCGCTCCACCGCACCTTCGGTCCCCCACCGGAACCCGGTCCAGACCTCAGCAGCCGGATCCTTGGGATGCACGAACAGCACGAAACGCTCCCCTTCCGGAAGATGGGGGAGCAGTAAGGCCACCGCATCCGGTTCATCGAAGCCAGTGAGATAGAAGAAATCACTGTTCTGACGAAAGGGCCACTCACAATCAGCGTGATGGGTGGCCAAGGGAGCCGCGGGGATCACGGCAGCGGCTGAGCCCAGCTCCGCCATGAAACGTTCACGGCGGCGTTTGTAGAGAGCTGGGTCCATCACCGTCACGCTCGCATCAGTTGATCAGGATGGCAGCTCGAAGCTCCTGATTGCCTGACGTCGATAACATGAGCTTCACGGATATCAGCAATGGGCTCGGACCTGTTGGTGCTGCTGCTGCTGGTGGTCGTTGTGCTGCTGGGTTCAGCGCTGTGCTCGGGAGTGGAGGCCGCCATGCTGACGGTCAATCCGATCCGTGTGCATGAGTTGGCTGCCCGCCGTCAGCCGGTGGCAGGGGCACGACGTCTGGCTCAGCTGCGGCAGCGCCTGGGAAGAACCCTGTCCGTGCTGGTCATTGCGAACAACGGATTCAACATTTTCGGCAGCCTGATGCTCGGTGGCTATGCCGCCTGGGTCTTTGAGCAACGGGGCATTGGCGGTGTTGCCCTGCCGCTGTTCTCAATTGGACTCACCGTGCTGGTGATGCTGCTGGGCGAGATCCTTCCCAAAGCGCTGGGCAGCCGTCTGGCCCTGTCGGTATCCCTGGCGAGCGCCCCGTTCCTGCACTGGCTCGGCCTGCTGTTGAAGCCACTGGTTCTGCTGCTGGAGCGCCTCCTACCGGCCATCACCGCGGAGGCCGAACTTTCCACCAATGAGGATGAGATCCGCCTGCTGGCGAGACTCGGCTCCCAAAAAGGTCAGATTGAAGCCGACGAGGCCGCGATGATCGGCAAGGTTTTTCAACTGAATGACCTCACCGCACGCGACCTGATGACGCCAAGAGTGGCTGCACCGACCCTGGACGGAGCCCTCAGCCTGGAGGCTCAGCGTCAGCTGCTTCTGGACAACAACGCCGCCTGGTGGGTGGTGCTGGGGGATCAGGTGGACAAGGTGCTGGGGGTGGCCAGTCGCGAACGTCTGCTCACGGCATTGCTTGAGAACCGTGGACTGCTGACCCCTGCGGATCTCAGTGAATCGGTGGACTATGTCCCTGAAATGATTCGTGCTGATCGATTGCTGACAGGGTTTCGGCGGGACAGCAGCGGAGTCCGCGTGGTGGTGGATGAATTCGGAGGCTTCGTTGGTGTGATCGGTGCGGAATCCGTTCTCGCCGTGCTGGCGGGCTGGTGGCGCAAGCCGGCAGCATGAGAGCCATGCATCAGGTTTCGATCCCACCCCCAGCCAGCATCGATCGTTGCTGGCAGCTGCTGCAGCGTTGGCGCAGTGAATTGAAGCTCACGCGCCGCGAGCAAGGGGTACTGGCGGGATCCCTGGTCGTGCTGGACCGGCAGTTGGAACGCCTGAAGCAACGTCGTCTGCGCATTGCCGTCTTCGGCCGTGTTGGTGTTGGCAAATCCAGCCTGATCAATGCCTTGATCGGGACGGCTGTCATGGAAACGGATGTCGCCCACGGAAACACCAGGCGACAACAGGCTGTGAGCTGGCCGATCTCGATCCCTGGACTGACGCAGATCGAGCTGATCGACACCCCTGGCATCGACGAAATCCAGGCCGCTGCCCGCGCCCGGCTGGCCCGTCGCATCGCCATGGAAGCGGACCTGGTGCTGCTGGTGATCGACAGCGACCTGAGCCGCACCGACCAGGACGCCCTCGATGTGCTGCAGCAGGCCGGCAAGCCACTCCATCTGGTCCTCAACGGAAGCGACCGCTGGCAAGCTGATGAGATCGCAGAAGTGCTGAGCAGCATCCGCTCACGCCTGAGCTCTGAGATCCCGATCACGGCCGTCGCTGCAGCTCCGCGACGGCCCGTCATCGACGCCGAAGGCCGCGTCCGCAGCGAGCCGATTGCCGCCAGGATTGAGGACCTGCGTGTTCGTCTCCACGAAACGCTCGAAAGGGAGGGAGCTCTTCTGCTGGCGCTTCAGTCCCTGAGTCAGGCAGACCGGTTCCAGCATGGGCGTCAGCAGCTGCGTCTGCAGCAGCATCGGCGTCGAGCCCAGGGGCTGATCGGCCGATTTGCCGCAGCCAAGGCGACAGGTGTGGCCGCCAATCCGGTGATGGCTCTCGACCTTGCTGCGGGGATGGCCTGCGACACAGCTTTGGTCATGCAGTTGTGTCAGCTCTATGACCTGCCGTTGGCACCCTCATCCGCACGTCAGCTGATCCGCCGCCTTTCGCAGGACAACGCGCTCCTAGCTGGCATCCAACTGGGACTGACAGCCCTGAAACAGGCGCTGATCCTGATGGCGCCCATCAGTGGTGGTGTGACGCTTGCCCCTGCTGCGCCTGTCGCTGTGGCACAGGCAGCCCTGGCGGTGCACACAACCAAACGGACCGGTCAGCTGGTGGCCGAGGAGCTGATGCGGGGCCTGAATCGCTGCGGAGGGCAGCCAGGCGCCCTGCTGACGCGCCTGAGTCAGAGCGATCCGGTTGTCCGTTGCTGGATGGAGCGCTGGGGTGGACAGCGCCTGCAGACGCTGCAGCCCCTGCTTCCCTGAGCGGCATGGTCTCGACCCTCGCAATGCTCGGCACCAGCTCAGACCCCCCCACGCGGGGGCACCAATGCCTGTTGGAGGGATTGCTGACTCGCTTCGACAGGGTCGTCACCTGGGCCAGTGACAACCCGATGAAGTCCCACGGTGCCCCCCTTGAGCTGCGCGCGAACTTGCTGCAGGCCCTCGTCAGGCAGATCGCCAGTCCTCGCCTGGAACTGGTTCAGTCCCTCAGCAGTCCATGGGCAATCACCACGCTGCAACGGGCAGCCGAGCGCTGGCAGGACTGGGATCTGGTGTTCGTTGTCGGCAGTGATCTGGCTGCACAGGTCCCTCGCTGGAAGCAGGCAAGCTTGTTTCTGACCGCCTGTCATCTCGCCATCGCACCCAGGCAGGGCTGGCCCCTGTCCTCCACAACCATGGACGAGCTGCAACAGCTGGGCAGCAGTCTGGAGATTCTCGATCTGGAGGTTCCAGCCTCTGCCAGCTCCGAACTGCGTCGTGAACCGGTGCCGAGCCAGATCCCAGACCAGGTTTGGCCTTTACTGCTGGAACACCGGCTTTACGGCCTCAGACCCCATCACTGCTGATGCGTCTCGCCCTGGCCCAGCTCAATCCGCTCGTGGGTGATCTTTCGGGAAACACCCGGAGCATCCTCAAGGCGTGTGAACACGCCGAGGCTGGCAAGGCGGATCTGCTGCTCACCCCGGAACTGTCGCTCTGGGGGTATCCACCCCGCGATCTGCTGCTGCAGCCGGAACGCCTGCACCAGCAACAATCCGTCCTGGATCAGATCTGCAGAGAGCTGGATTCGCTGCATTCCGATCTGACCGTGCTCGTCGGTGCGGCCATCGCGATTGAGGACGATCGTCAACCGGGTCTTCACAACACGATCGTTCAAGTCACCCGAAGCGGATGGCAGCCCGTTGCCCACAAGCAACTGCTGCCCAACTACGACGTCTTTGACGAACGGCGTTACTTCAGACCGGGCGACGGAAGTTCCAGCCTGGTGCTGAGCAACGGCCTGCGACTCGGGCTCACCATCTGTGAAGACCTCTGGGTGGACACCGAGCTCCAGAGAGAACGACTCAGCGGGCCGGACCCGGTGGCCGCACTGATCGATGACGTGCCAGACCTGCTGATCAATCTGGCCGCCTCACCCTTTGATGCATCCAAGCCATCGCTGCGCCGACAACTGGCAGCGCGAGCCGCCCTGCGTCTGAACTGCCCGATCGTTTACCTGAATCAGGTGGGGGGAAACGACGAACTGATCTTTGACGGGGGCAGCTTTCTGCTTGATCACAAGGGTGATTGTCTGCTTCAGATGCCGTACTGCCAGGAGTGGTTTGAGATCTGGGACAGCAAGCCATCACATCAACCGGCGTTGTCCATGCCGCCTCCGGATACCAGAGACCTTCTGTTTCGGACCCTCGTGTTGGGCGTTCGGGACTACAGCTCCAAATGCGGTTTTCAGAAGGCTCTGCTCGGCCTCAGCGGAGGGATTGATTCAGCCCTTGTCGCCGTGATTGCAACAGCAGCGCTTGGGCCGGATGCCATCACAACACTGCTGATGCCATCGCCATGGAGCTCCAATGGATCCATCGAGGACGCAACTTCCCTGGCCAACCGCCTGGGCATCGCCAGCCAAACCGTGCCAATCGCTTCGTTGATGCAGAGCTTCGGAAGCTCTCTGGCACCGGCTCTGGACGGGGAACCACAGGGTGTCACGGCGGAAAACCTGCAATCGCGGATCCGCGGCACCCTGCTGATGGCCGTGGCGAATCAACAAGGACAGCTCCTCCTTACCACGGGAAATAAATCAGAACTGGCTGTTGGCTACTGCACGCTCTACGGCGACATGAATGGCGGACTGGCCGTGATCGGCGACCTCTACAAAACCACAGTCTTTGCCCTCTGCGACTGGCTGGACAGTGATGATTCCAGTTGCTGTCGCGCCGATTTCGGACTGCTGCACCAGGGTGAACTGGTTGGTGAAGCGATCCGAACCAAACCACCCAGCGCCGAACTGAGGCCTGACCAGAAGGACAGCGACTCTCTGCCGGACTATGGCGAGCTTGATGCATTGCTGCGTCTGCTGATCGAGGAACGGCGCACTGGTGAAGCACTGGTTGCTGCGGGCTTTGCACCGGAGCTGGTGGAACGGGTGGAAACGATGCTGCGACGGGCCGAGTTCAAGCGCCGCCAATCTCCACCGCTGCTGAAGGTGAGTCCACAGGCGTTCGGCACAGGATGGCGACTGCCGATTGCAGCAGCGTGATCTTTCTGGCGGCGATGGCGCCGTGGCGCCAGATTGAAGAGATCCCCCGATGAGGGTCACCGGCCCATGGCAGCGTCCGTTCTGACGGCCCCGATGGCCAGCATCGGAGTACCCAAGGAAGTCAAGGCCGACGAACAACGGGTGGCGCTGACTCCGGACGCTGTTCGTGAACTCGTCAGCCAGGGGTTGGAGGTGCGCATCGAAAGCCGGGCTGGTGATGGCGCTGGAATCGGTGATGAGGCCTTTGCAGCGGCCGGTGCTCAGGTGGTGTCCCGAGACGACGCCTGGGGCGCCCATCTGGTGGTGAAGGTGAAGGAACCACAGCAGGAGGAGCTGAGGTTCCTGAGAGACGACATGGTGCTGTTCACCTACCTGCACCTAGCGGCTTACCCGAGCGTGGGGGAAGCCCTGCTGAACGCAGGGACAACGGGAATCGCCTATGAAACGGTCCAGCTCGAGAGCGGCAGCTTGCCGTTGCTGGCCCCGATGAGTGAAATCGCAGGACGTCTGGCCGCCCAGGTCGGTGCCCACCTGCTCGAGCGACCCCACGGCGGGCGTGGCGTTCTCATGGGCGGTTGCACCGGGGTGCAACCGGCCAGGGTGGTGGTTCTCGGAGCGGGCACGGTCGGCTGGAATGCGGCCCGCCTCGCGGCGGCCATGGACGCAGAGGTGTTGCTGCTGGATCGATCACCCGAACGCCTGCGCAGCCTTGAGGCTGATCGCCGCGGCCGTCTGATGAGTGTGGTGAGCAGCCGTGGCCTGCTGGAACGCCTGGTTCCGTCCGCTGTTCTGGTGATCGGTGCCGTTCTGACGCCAGGGGGGCGAGCTCCCACCCTGGTTGACGAAACCCTGGTCGAGCAGATGCGACCGGGCTCGGTGATCGTGGATGTGGCCATTGACCAGGGCGGCTGCGTGGCCACGAGCCAGGAAACCACGCACACCTCCCCGACGGTTTCGGTGCACGGGGTGCAGCACTACGCCGTCGGCAACATGCCGGGCGCTGTGCCCTTCACCTCCACGGAAGCCCTGGTGAGCGTGACCCTGCCCTACATCATCGGCATCGCTGGACGGGGTTTGGAGGAGGCCGTGACGGACAAGCCGGAGCTTCTCTCCGGACTCAACACCGTGCAGGGGTGCGTTTGTCACCCCGGCGTCGCCAAAGCGCTGGGGCTACCACCCCGTCATCCCATGGCCTGCCTGCGCTGAAAAGGACGCACAAGAGATTCCGGTGCCAGCCCCTCCCGAAGCGCCAGGAGCAGCCCGGCAGCCTCAGAGTAGCTGCGTGCTCTCAAACCATCGGGCCCCAACGCCAGAGCATCGGATGTGACGGAGAGAACAGATGGATTGTCCACCGTGATCAGAGGCACCTGACGCTCCAGACAGGCCAGCACCGCTTCACCACCGAGGGCGCCCTGAGGGACAACGATGGCCCCAATCTGATCCGCCGTGAGATCGCCAGGACGGCAGGCACCAGTGCTGACAAGCCCTGGAGCCCGGCTTAGACCCACCAGAACGCAGGCGAGGAAGGTGTAGCCAAGCTCTTCTCCAGCAGCGCGGGGATCCAGCTGGGGATCCAGGGGCAGGGGCGCCAGGGCTGGCGCATGGGCACAGGGGATCTGCAGATGACGAACCAGCAGATGACTGATGACGGCTTCGGCTCCCGCCAGGGCGTCAACGCCACTGCCCTGGCGGTAAGCAGCAAGTTGCTCACTGTCGACGTCATCAGGGAAGCGAGCGACAACGGCAATCGCTGTTGCACCAGCCTGTTTGAGGGATTCACCAGCGCGCAAGAGAGCATCGGGTCGTCCCAGGCATCCCCAGCTGACACCGCTCTCTCCCCGCTCCAGCGACACCTCAAGCGGGGCATCCGATGTGATCACCGGGCCAATGTCCAAACCCAGGGAGGCCCGGCAGCCCTCGGCCACCTGGATCTGGCGCTGGGCCAGCTCCGCTTCGATTCCGGCATCAAGCAGCAGACCGATGCGTTGCCTCCTGACAGGGCGGAGATGCCAATCTCCGGAGGCGAAACGGTCGAGTCCAAAGCCTTCGACGTAGTGAATCCTGGGGTCAACCCAATACAGGGAGGCACCATTCATCACGTTGGGGTGGGTGATCAGACAACCACTGGCCGAGGCCAGGAGCCTGGCGCTGGGAATGGCATCGCCGGCGTAACCGCCAATCTCACAACCGATTCCCGTTGGCACGACCATCACGGTCGGCATCACAGCTGGACTCATTCAGTCGTCACCGCTTCCAGCTGCAGGATCCTCCGTCCGTTCTCATCCAGACTCACAGCTGTCAGTGCCCAGCGAAGCCACTGTTCCTGATCAGGCACCTGATGCTTGATCAAGGATCTCAGGCCTGAAACGGGAATGTTCTCCGGCCAATGCAGCTGCACTCGACGGCGCCGGAGGATCATTTTTGGTACTGGCCGAATTGCGCTTCATAGAGCGCGTCCTCCTGACCGGCCCTGAGCTTGAGATCAGCACGTGGGTAGGCAACGCAAAGCAGGGTGTAGCCCTGCTCCTGGAGATCAGATTTAACCCCCATGGCGTCGGGCTGTTCAACACTGCCCTCCGTGACGACAGCCGCACAGGTGGTGCAGACACCCGAGCAGCAGGAGCTGGGCAAGGTCACACCTGCGGCTTCAGCGGCGTTGAGCACCGTCTGATCCGAACGGCAGCTGAAGCTGTGCATCTCGCCATCCAACTCCGCATGGATCGTGTGGGTTGCCACTGCCGCTGCGGTTTCAGTCATCTCGGTCCCATCGCTGATCGGATGTATTTTCCCAGAGAGCCCGCCGTTCGATGTGAGCGACCTGATCATTCACATCGGTGCCGCGAAATGTGGATCGAGCAGTGTTCAGGCCATGCTGAGAAAAGCATGCCGAACATCAACTGAACCGACGATCAGCTTCATCCGGCTGAAGCCCACCGACCTGATCACACGATTGAATCGATCCGACAGGAACGCCCTGCAAACATGCAAATCAATCCTGAAGGAGCTTGCGAAGGCCGATATCGCAGTGGTGAGTCATGAATATCTCGAGAAAAACGACGTCGCCGTCTACAACATTTGCCGCATTGCCGAACAAGTGGGATATCAGTCGATTCTCATCATTGGTTACACCAGAAGACAGGACGACTGGCGACGTTCAAACTTCAACCAGTGGAATTTCAGAAACACCAAACAACTAAAACGAGCCGCTGAAGTCCTCCAAAGAGAAGGTTGGCAATGGCGATTGTTCAGTGCCTATGAGCGCTGGCTCATCACAGGACTGATCAGCAAGGAAGGACCTGATTGGAACGATCAGATCAAACAACTTCATTTAAACTGCGACTCGATACAGATTCCATGCTCCATCACTTCAAGTCCTCTTAGCAAGTCCAAAAAACCCGAATACCTTCTTCAGCACTTCAACCAAACCTGCAAACTTGGGCTCAGCGCGGCGTTCCTGAAGACCTGCAGATCATCAAAAAATATATCTTTTTCTGAATACATTACTGAAACGATTGCAGAATCAATTCTGCTTGGCGAAGATGATCAATTTCCAATCAGTCCTCATCAACAAAACGGTCTCCTGAAACGCATCAGCGCCCACTTACCAAGACGCACTCCCCAAACCAATCCAGACTTCACTACAACCCTCGAGGGACACTACTTAGCACTATTCAAGGCTTCGAACCAGGCATATTGTGATCAAATGAAGATCAATTTTGAGGAGTTTTTTTCTTCGGGAGACACATCTCTCACGGGAACCCATTCCGATTTCACCTCTTTGATCGATCAGGAAAACAAGAGGCGTCAGCAGCACACGATAGAGATCTTTGAATCAAGAGCGATCATTAAAGCTGTGGCAACGCGTGCCATCCTGCAAACACTTTGCGAGCAAAGCAACGATGCGTGCTAGCCATTGAGATGACACTTACGGATAACTTGCAAAAAACTCGCGAACCCAGGCTGAGCACGATTCAAGAACCAAGACAGCAAACGCCTGAAACAAACCATCCCGGCAGACATTGTTCAAAATCATAGTCGGGAGAATTCAATATCAAAAAGCCTGCATTGTCCAAATAATTTTGAGCCAATCTCAACGAGGACTCCAAGATGCAGGAAAAGCCTTTTAAGTATCAGACCGCATCATCCAGCCCCATGGAGCGGACGACATTTTACAAACATCAAAGGTGATGGCATCACAAAAGACTGTTCCAACAAGGGAATTCACAAGGACAGTTGTCGGTTAAAAAAGACAGCCCTGACAAGCAAACCTTCGGAATCTCTACCAAGTGAGCGCATACAAAACTCGATACCGACTACGTTCTCAACTTAAAATTCAAAACCATTATACCTGGTAACTCAATCACCATCCTTGCAAAATCACACGACCTCAAAATAGTTTAAGCCAACTACAGTCTACGAAAACGATATCAACAAACAGCCGATCCATCACACTGGCCGCTCGCTCAGTATTTGCCATAATGATCAGGTCCATTCAGTTGTCGAGATCCAAGGATTCGTACGATCTGGAACAACAGTGTTTCGAAGCTCACGGAAATACTTCCGCGACTAAGCCATAAGACATCACGTCCAAAACAAGACAGTGACTTGTCACCAGAGGAGGTTTTAGCTATGGATCAGTAACATCCCCGCAATTCTAAAATGAAAGCTCTCGACTTTGGACCCTATAAATCCACATTAGGCACCCCTAAAAGGACAAGCAGTTCGTTGAGGGAGGAAATGGCTTTTATGCGGGAGCAGGAAAAGATGTGCTGACCAATGGCAGCTATCAGATTGAAAGCGAATCAGCTTCGGGAGGCATATCAACCATCCCTTCCGTTCTATCAGGAGGTCTAGGGAACGACACTTATGAACTCCTGACCGATCAAGAGTGGGGATTCATTGCTGACGCGGGCGGCGGCAAAGATACCATTCGATTTTTAAAATCCAGCTATCTCAATCCCAAGTCCAAATACTTGTATACCGATATCAGTACCATCCTCATCAATGATCGCGATTTGATGGTCACCACCAGAAATTTCGACAATGGCGTCAGAGATTTTGGAGTGATATTCTCTGACCCTTTCGGAACTTTAGCCCCCGAGAACAGGCTCGAAAAAGTTAAATTTGGCAAGAAGAAATATCCGTTTAAAAAGTTCTACAAGAGCCTCCAGAAATACGCTGAAGAACTACCAGAGTTCTATTATTTCGATACAGCCACTTTTTCAGACTTAGGTGACACTGGCGTGCTGAATCTGACTGGTTTCCCCGACACAAATGTTCTGGAAAGCGGTGACTACATTCAAATTGCTCTCATGAACAACGCCATTGTCGTTTGAGCGATACCGATTCATCAAAAAGCCGGCCCAATGGGCCGGCCTTAGGGCTAATTTCAGCTTACATAAAAGGATCAACCAGCAGCTGCTGAACCACCAACAACTTCAAGAATTTCCTGAGTGATGGCAGCCTGACGCGCCTTGTTGTAATCCAAGGTCAACGTCTTGGCGAGCTCCTTGGCATTGTCGCTCGCATTGTTCATCGCCGTCATCCGGCTGGCCAACTCAGATGCTGCAGACTCCTGGAGTGAACGCAACAGCTGATTCTGCAGATACAGCGGCAGAAGAGCATTCAACAACTGCTCCGGGCTTTGTTCAAACACGATGTCAGAAGGAATCTTCGGTTCCGTGTTTGCAGGCCCGGCCCCTGGTTCAACCGTCAATCGACCATCTCTGGTGGTGAGGCGGAAGATCTCATCTTCGGGGTCCGCAATGTCCTGGGGATCAAGAGGCAGCAAGGTCTGAACCACAGGCTTGCAACTCACCAAATTGATGAACTTGGTGAAAATGATTTCAACACGATCACTGCTCTGGGCAATGAATTCAGCCAAAAGATCGGTTGCAATCGTATTGGCTTCATCAGCCGTGGGCACCTGCTCCAAGCCAGCAAATGTGGCTTGAATCGGATAATTCCGGTTGGAGAAGTAACTGCCTGCCTTGCGGCCGATCAGCACTAATTTCACATCGAAACCCTTCCCCTTGAGCTCAGCAAAGCGCTGCTCAGTACGCCGGATGATGTTGGAGTTGTAGCCACCGCAGAGGCCACGATCACCGGTACAGGCCACCAGGGTGACACTCTCAACTGGCCGTTGCTCCATCAGAGGAGCAGCGGCATCCTCCAACTGCATACGCGACTGCAGATTTTCCAGCACGCGCGCTAAC
Organism: Synechococcus sp. KORDI-100; assembly: GCF_000737535.1. Taxonomy (NCBI): domain Bacteria; kingdom Bacillati; phylum Cyanobacteriota; class Cyanophyceae; order Synechococcales; family Synechococcaceae; genus Synechococcus; species Synechococcus sp. KORDI-100. The sequence continues at coordinate 2,386,075 of NZ_CP006269.1, forward strand.
CGATCGGCGAAGGGACGACTGCGAAGCACCTGCTCCTGAGCACGACGCACTTTGGCGGCGGCAACAAGACGCATGGCCTCGGTGATTTTTCGCGTGTTCTTGACCGATTTGATGCGGTCGCGGATCTCTTTGAGATTTGCCATGTCGGCGACTTCAGCTGGCCGAAGCCACAAGGTTGGACACAACTTCGTTGATGGCGTCCTTGAGGATGGCCTCAGCCTCAGGACTCATCACCTTCTTCTCCTGGATTTCGTTGATGAATTCAGGCTTGTTGGACTTCAGGTACTCACGCAGCTCACGGGAGAAATCCACAACACTTTCAACCGGGACCTCATCAATGAGGCCCTTGACGCCGGCATAAACGATGGCGACCTGCTCAGCCAGGATCAGGGGGCTGAACTGGGGCTGCTTGAGAAGCTCACGCAAACGCTTGCCGCGTCCGAGCTGCTTCTGGGTGGCCGCATCCAGATCGGACGCGAACTGAGAGAACGCAGCAAGTTCATCGAACTGAGCCAGTTCCAGCTTCAGGGTTCCAGCAATCTTCTTGATGGCCTTGGTCTGGGCAGCACCACCCACCCGACTGACGGACACACCCACGTTGATGGCAGGGCGCAGGCCGGAGTTGAACAGGTCGGAACTGAGGAAGATCTGACCATCGGTGATCGAAATCACGTTGGTCGGGATGTAAGCCGACACGTCGCCGGCTTGCGTTTCGATGATGGGGAGGGCGGTCATCGATCCCTTGCCCATGGCATCGGACAACTTGGCAGCACGCTCAAGCAAACGGCTGTGGAGATAGAAGACGTCTCCGGGATAGGCCTCACGACCGGGTGGACGGCGCAGCAGCAGGGACATCTGGCGATAGGCAGCCGCCTGCTTGGACAGGTCGTCGTAGATCACAAGGGTGGCCTTGCCCTTGTACATGAAGTACTCGGCGATCGAAGCTCCTGTGTAAGGAGCCAGGTACTGCAGAGCAGCAGGCTCAGAGGCGTTTGCAGCCACCACGACGGTGTAATCGAGGGCACCCCGTTCGCGGAGAACTTCTACGACGTTGGCCACCGATGCGGCCTTCTGACCCACCGCGACATAGACGCAGATCATGTCCTGATCCTTCTGGTTCAGGATCGTGTCAATCGCGATGGCGGTCTTGCCGGTCTGTCGGTCTCCGATGATCAGCTCCCGCTGACCACGACCGACGGGAATCATGGCGTCGATGGCGGTGATGCCGGTCTGCATCGGCTCGTGCACCGACTTGCGCTGGATGATGCCGGGAGCCATCGACTCGATCAGGCGCATCTCGGTGGCGGCGATATCACCCTTGCCGTCGATGGGCTGTCCCAGTGAATTGACCACCCGTCCGAGGGTCGCCTCTCCCACGGGAACGGAAGCGATCTTGCCGGTGGCCTTGACGGTGCTGCCTTCCTGAACGCCAAGGCCTTCGCCCATCAGCACGGCGCCGACGTTGTCATCCTCAAGGTTGAGTGCGATGGCTTCGGTGCCGTCCTCGAACTCGAGCAGTTCACCGGCCATGGCCTCCTGCAGGCCATAGACACGGGCGATGCCGTCTCCGACCTGGAGAACGGAGCCAACATTGCTGACGGAAACTGACTTGTCGTAATCCTCAATCTGCTTTTTGAGGATGGCGCTGATCTCGTCGGGACGGATGGAAACCATGGCGTTTGCCCCAGGTGGGGAAGAGGTGAGGAAGGAGCGAAAAAAAGGAAGTGGACTCAGCTCGCTTTGGCGAGCGCCAGACCGAGGCGGCGAACCTGACCTGACAGGCTGGCATCGATCACCTGTGAACCGAGGCTCACGACGAAACCGCCGATCAGACCTGGATCAACACTGAGGTCGATATCGACCTTCTTGGTACCGGCCATGGCCTGCACCCTGGTGGACAAGGCAGCCTGCTGCTCTTCGGTGAGAGGTTGTGCTGAACGCACGTGGGCCAATGTGATGCCCTGCTGCTGGCGATAGAGCTCGAGGTAGCGAAGCATCACCGCGTCGAGAGCCTGCAGGCGCTGACGATCAGCCAGCACCTTGAGCAGATTCATCAGCGATGGGGTGACCTGATCAGACAGCAAGGCATCTAGAGCCTGTTTTTTACCGGCTGGCTCGAGCACCGGCGAAACCATGGCGTCACGGAAATCAGCCGAGCTCTGCCACAACTCGAGCAGGTCCTTGCATTGCTCGGCCACCGTGTCGGACTCCTTGCGTCCATTGGTGATCTGAAGCAGGGCTTCGGCGTAGGGCGTAGCCAGAGAATTGAGAATCGGCATTAGGCGTCCCTCAGATTGGCGATGGAGGCATCAAGGAGCTTGTTCTGGGCCTTTTCATCAAGACGACCGGGCAGATCCCTGAGGACCTTGCTGATCGCCGCAGTGGCGGCTTCGCGACGGAGAGCATCGTTGATCCGAATGGCCTCGGCCTCGGCATCTGCAGATGCTCCCTGCTTGATGTTGGCCATCACAGCAATGGTGCGTTGCTCGCCTTCCGCACGGATGGAAGCCGCGCGTGATTGACCATCCAGACGGATCTTTTCAGCCTTTTTGTTGGCTTCAGCCAGATCGGCCTGGGCTTTGGCGAGCTCCTCAGTAGCCGTTTTCAGGCGCTTTTCAGCGTCCTGAAGATCCTGAAGAATGGCCGCGCGGCGCCTCTCGAGAATGCCGCCCAGGAATCCACTCAGGAACTTGACCAGAAGAACGATGACGATGGCCAGGTTGACCAGATTCGTCTCGAAGATGTTGAAGTTGAGTCCGAAGCCTTCGGATGCCAGCAGGGGAGGGAAGGTCATCAGGCGGTGAGCAGTCGGTTGATGATCTGATCGCTGAGCTGGTCGACCCGGCTCTGGAGCTGGGAACGAGCTTGATCGCGCTCGTTGTCCATTTCACGACGGGCCGCTTCCTTGGTGCTGTTCGCTTCGAGCTCGGCCTGGGTAACGGCGGCGCGGTACAGACCGTCCACTTCCTGCTCGGCTTCCACCACTGCAGCCTGGGCTGCCTGACGGGCTTCTTTCAACTGCTCAGCGAGATCAGCTTCCAGACGTTGAATCTGAGCGAGCTTCTCCTTGGCATCAGCTCGGCTGGTGGAGATATAGCCCTCTCGATCCTCCACGACCTTGCCGACCGGACGGAAGAAGAGAACATTGAGCAGGTAGGTGAGGAGAACCACCTGAACCGCCATCAGCGGAAGGGTGGCGTCGAGGTCAAAAAGACCTCCCTCAGGGACACCTGCTTCAGCAAGCAGAAGCCAGGTCATGGAGGAGTGCGCTGGGAAGGGATCGGAAAACGGTCAGAGGGGGGGTGGTGAAGCCCCCCTGCCCTGATCAGCCGGCGAAGGGGTTGGCGAACAGAAGCACCAAAGCCACCACCAGGCCGTAGATGGTCAGCGATTCCATGAATGCCAGGGACAGCAGCAGGGTTCCGCGGATCTTGCCTTCGGCTTCGGGCTGACGGGCGATGCCTTCAACAGCGCCGCCGGACGCGGTGCCCTGTCCGATACCAGGACCGATAGCGGCCAGGCCGACTGCCAGGCCTGCGGCCACGACGGAAGCAGCGGAGGTGATGGAATCCATGTTGGGTGGTGTTAGGGGAAGCGCGCTGAGCGCTGAACTGAATTGGGTTGGGGATCGGTTCCCCCCGCGCTGGGACACTCTCTGAGGGAGTGGGCCCGATCGAATGTCGGACCTACGCGCGGATGTGTTTAGCAGATCGCCTTAAAAGACGAAAGAGTTTTGAGAATCAGTGGACCTCGTGGAGGCCTTCTCCGATGTAAAAAGCAGCGAGGGTGGCAAAAATCAATGCCTGGATCGCACTGGTGAAAAGCCCCAGAAGCATCACGGGCAAGGGAACAATCAAGGGCACCAGATAAACCAGAACCCCCACAGCCAGTTCGTCCGCCAGGATGTTTCCGAACAAACGGAAGGAAAGCGACAGGGGCTTGGTGAATTCCTCAATGATCTTGAACGGGAGCATGATCGGCGTCGGCTCCACATACAGCTCGAAGAAACGCAGTCCCTTGCGGCTCAAACCGGCGTAGAAATACACCAGTGACACCAGCAGAGCCATCGCCACCGTGGTGTTGATATCTGCAGTTGGTGCACCGAGTTCACCTTCAGGCAGCTCGATGAGCTTCCAGGGGATCAGTGCACCGCCCCAGTTGCTCACGAAGATGAACAGGAACAGAGTCCCGATGAATGGGAGCCAATCCCGATAATGCTTCTCTCCGATCTGGTCACGGGCCAGATCGCGAATGAATCCCCAGAGAAATTCCAGAAGATTCTGCAGACCGATCGGATCGCGCTGCATGCCCCTGGTGCCGACAAGCACCAGAGCGAGCAAGACACCGATCAGGATCCAGGAGCTCAAAAACACCTGGCCGTGGAGGTACAGGTCACCGATCTGCCAATACAGATGGTGACCGACCTCCAGTTCGGCGAACGGCAGTGGGAAGGGCAGCAAAGCCATGGGTGCAGAGAGAAATGCTCTGCTTCAGCGATCGAAGACGTGCTGAAGAATCAGAGCGGGCTTGTAGAGGAGAAATCCCAGGAAGGCAGGCAGTAGATCGAGCTGGGGCCACTTGGCGGCACCGACCACAAGCAGGGTTGGGACGACAAGCTGAAAGCGACCCAGTCCGCGAGACTGTTCACTGAGGTTGGCCACGCTGCGGGCGAGCAGGCGCACGTACAGAAGTCCGGCGCAGGCACCCACGAACACACTGCCGGCTACCGAAGCGTTGAAGGCGACAGCCACGATGGGTACCGTGACGATTGCCACCAAGCCGGTGGCCAGCAGCAGACGACGCTGAAGACGGTAGAAATCCTCCAAGCGACGCCTGAATTGGCGCGCGGAATCTATCACGCGTCTTATGTTGTTATCTCCGCAGCAGAAGCAGGTGCCGATCGACAAGATCGCGGACCAGACCAGGTTCAGCCAGCGAGCCGAGTGGGACTCCTGGCTGGTTTTCAACGGCGCGCAGCAAGGCCGCCGCCGCCCCATCGAGCTGGATCGGTTGCATGTTGCGATCGAGAATGGGATCGGGCTCGCCCCAAAGACATGGCTGTCGAATCGCTGAAGCCCTCTGCAGCGCGGCATCCGACCAACAGGGTTTGGGGATCGGCTGAGCAGACAGGAAAAACTCGAAGTGACTGATGTCCGGATCAAGTTGTTCCACCAGCAACCACTGCTGATGGGGTTCCAGCGCTCTGGCGCGCTCAAGCAGCTCCCCTTCGAGTAGCCGGGCAGGATCCCAGACCTCTGGATTTGAAAATCCAGCGAAGTGGAGCCCGGCTGACCGAATGAACTGGAACAAACTCTCCAGGCTGTAACAGGTTTCCTGGGGGTGCAGGTACATATCTGCGAAATTGGCGTCCGCTGCGCAGTCGATGGCCCAGCGTTCTCGGTGATGACGCGCCAATCGATTCCCATCCGGGAGTGAATCCAGCAGCAGGCGACCAAGACGCAGGCCATCGGCACCGTCTCCCGCATCCAACATCGTCAGGGCCTGTTGTGTGCGATGGATTTCCCAGCGTCCGGATTCGGCGTACAGAAACAAATGCATCAAGCCGTCATCGGCCATCAGGTCAGCCAAGGCCCTGAGTCCGGACTCCGGCTCATCGAGGTGATGCAGGACCCCGACCGAGTTGATGTAATCGAACGGACCCTCCCCTGCGAGATCGAGCAGGCTGCGCTGCTCCTGGCGAAGCCTTGACACCAGCTGTTGAGCACCAGATCGCCGCAGTCTCTCGCGCGCCACGGCCAACGCCCCTTCGCTGATGTCCACCGCAAGGATTTCAGCTCCCGGATTGAGATGGCAGAGGTAGTCGGTGCTGACCCCAGTGCCACAGCCTGCGTCCAGAATCCGCGGAGACCGATCGGTTAAGGGGAGCTCACCACGGACGGCGGCGAGGACGCTGGCATGACACCAACGCCAGTTGTATCCAGGCGGCGGGCCCTCCTGAACCGGGTCTCCCGGGTAAGGAAAGCGGTCGTAGAAAGCGCTCACCTTGGGGGTCGCGGCATCAGTTGGCAAGGGATCGACCATCGAGGCAAGCCAGGGATCAGGCGAGCTTTTCATGGCAACAGCTCACTGGATCGCATGCTGTGCAAGGCCTGCAAACATTTGTTCATGCCACTCGGGAGCACCTGCCGGCCAGCCGTAACGTGTCCCGATCCGGCAAGACTCCGTCGATGACAGTGACCGCCAGCAGTGGCAGCCCACGGGTGTCTCCCCAACTCTTCGACACCCTGCCGCTGTCGAGCGTTCGTCAGGCGGAACAGCAGGACCGGTTCCCGGATGGCGGAGAACTCGACACCCTGATCACGTTCTTCAGGAGTGGTCAGGACCGGCTGGAGGCCGCTCGCATCATCGCGGCCAACGCTGAATCGATCGTGGCCAGGGCTGCCAATCGCATTTTTGTGGGTGGCACCCCACTCTCATTTCTCGAAGCCCCCCTCAGTACCGGTGAAACGAAACTCCCAGGCAGTCAGGACGGCACTCCACTGGCAGCGGATCAGGCGGCCTTCGAGCAATCCGTTCGAACCTTCACCGGCAGCAGTGGGGACACCAAACGGGGTAATTTTCTGACGCGCCTGCTGGAGGGGGCAGGTGGCGACGCCGATGTCAGAGTGGTTCTGCCAACTGGGTTCAATGCCATCAGTGTGGCGAAATACGGGCCGGCGTTCATGCGCAAGTCCGTTCGGGACATGGGCTGGTTCCTGCGCTACGTGGGTTACGCGGTTGTGGCCGGAGACCCCAGCATCCTCTCGGTGAACACACGCGGACTGCGAGACATTCTTCTGGCCAACTGCTCCCTCGCCGCCACGAATGTGGCGTTGCAGGAAATGCGAGCCGCTTCAGCCCAGTTGCTGCGCGACAGGCCTGAATCGAGGCAGCTCGCCATCGACTGTTTCAACGTGCTGCTGCAGGAGTTGGCCATCGCCACCCCCAGCACCAGACAACGGCAGGGCAGCGATGTACAGCAGGGACTGCAGCTGCCCGCCATCTACGCCCTGGCCTCGGAAGGGTCCCAGCGTTTTGAGATGAGGCCTGGTCTCTCCGGCGCTGAAAAGGCCGAGGTGATCCGCGCGGCTTACCGCCAGGTGTTCGAACGCGACATCGCCAAGGGGTATTCCCAGTTCCCCTGCCGCTCAGAAGCCAGTCAGGTGAGCCAGGGACAGATTTCAACACGTGAGTTCATCCGTGCCTTAGGTCGCAGCAAGGAATATCGCCAGCAGTTCCACGACCGTTTCGTGAACAGCCGCGTTGTTGAGTTGGCCTACCGCCACTTCCTCGGACGAGGCATCAGCTCCCTTGAGGAATTCCGCAAGTCGTTCTCCATCCTCAGCGACCAGGGATTGAACGGACTGGTTGATGTGCTGGTGAATTCCAAGGAATACGCCCGCTGCTTCGGTGAGGAGACAGTTCCCTACATCCGTGATCTCGGGGAGGAAGCCCAGGAGAGCGCGGGTTGGGGATCCAACCGCAAGCTGTACAACTTCAGCGCTCCCTTCGAGGGAGCTCCGCAGTACGTCACGTTGTACGCGTCCTACCGGCAGCCGTTTGCTGACCAGCATGTCTACGGCGGTGGCAACGATCCTGTTGCCAACCAGTACGGCGCCATCTTCCCCAGTGGCACTGCGTCCGTGTCCACGCGACCGGCACCCTATGGCTATGACAGCCGGCGCCTGTTGGTGAGTAACGGCCTGAACAGTCCCGGCCAGATCGCCAGCGCCCAGTCCCGATCGAGCCGTCCTCGCAAAGTCGGACCGCGCGTCGTTCGCCTGCAGCAGATCTCCACGGGTGGGGCAGCTCGTCCAAGCCGCGGTGGCCAACCCAGTGTTCGGAACACCGAATCCAGCACCCAGTCGGTGATCAATGCCGTCTACGTCCAGGTCCTCGGAAACTCCGGCTATGCCGGTGAGCGGCTCAGTTCTGAAGAAGCACGACTTGAGAACGGTGATATCTGTCTCAAGGATTTTGTGCGCAGCGTGGCGCGCTCCGATGCCTTCCGCCGTCGCTACTGGAGTGGTCTCTACATCGTGAAGGCCATCGAAGTGATGCATCGGCGGCTGCTCGGACGACCGACCTTCGGCCGTTGGGAAATCGATGCCCTGTTCGACACGGCAGCTCGAAAAGGCTTCTACGGAGTCGTTGACGCCTTGATCGACAGCAAGGACTACCAGGACTGCTTTGGAGACGACACCGTTCCCTTTGAGCGCTTCATCACTCCTGGCGACCTCAACGTGCGCCGCGCTCCGACCCTCAAACGGGAGGTCGCCCAATTCGGGTACGACAACTCCGGGCTGGTTCTCAGCAGCCGTCCCGAACCGATCGCTCCGATGTCCTATCGCGGTACTGGCGAGGTCACGCCCCGCAATTTCCCTGGTCGCGGGGGCGGCTCGAGAGCCGACTGGACGGGTATGGCCAGAAACTTGGGCGGGGATGACCTGCAGAAGAGCCTTCGCCAGATTCGCCTCGGTGAGCCGATCCAACGGAGACGAAGCTCCAGACAGGCACCAGTCACGCCGATGTCGAGAGCCCTCGAAACCAAAGGGGCCGAGGGCTACAAGCTGCGTTCATCCCTTCCACAGCGCCTGGTCCTGAAGCGTCCCTGCGACGAAAGCGAACTGCGAACCATCATTGATGCCACGTACAAGCAGTTGCTGAATCGCATTCCACTGGAAAACGAACGACTTTTTGAAGCTGAATCCCGCCTCCGCAATCAGGATTCCGACCTTGCCGGTTTCATCGCCGATGTGGCCATGGCTGACGCTTTCCAGTCGCGCCTGTATGCGATGGCACCATTGCGTGCAGCCTCTGCGGCCAGCCTGGCGCTGCTCGGACGGGTGGCTTCACCAGCCGAAGTCAGCCGCTTCCTGCGCGTGCGGGCCGAATCCGGACAACCCGTCGCCGTGCGTGAAGTCCTTGATCGCATCGTTGAAACAGATCAGGTTCCGCGCATGGACGGCATGAATACAAGGGGGGACGTCACCCAGGCGACCCAACAGCGCACAGCTGCTCTTTATCGAGGCAATGCGGGCCTGAATCCGACCATGGATTCAGCGATCTGATTGATCAGAAGTAAAACAATCGGCTCCAGATTTTTAATATTGAACCTCTGAACTTCACGGTGATCAGAGGAACATTGGATAACTTCAGCCATCCCTGAAGTTTCAGCAGGTTCTCTGCGGGATGGCTTGTGGGACAACGCTTTTCAGCGTCGCCAAGATGCAGTGAAGAACTGTTAACTCCACCAGGGGGGCTCCAGATGATTAACGCAGAATGCTGCGATTGCTGATTTTATCAGCACTGTCGGGTCGACAAACAAGGGGCAAACAAGGTTCAGTGTTGAACGTTGTAAACAACCTCCTGAATGGTCGGCTCGGCCAAGGCTCTCAGCCCTTAGTCTGAGACGCGATCCTGAAAGGGATCACCCACATTCACCGGATACCGGTCTCCTACGGGCGGCCGCTTGTTTCGAGGCAGAACTGCATGAGCATCGTCTCCAACTCGATCATCAACGCGGACGCCGAAGCCCGCTACCTCAGCCCTGGCGAACTCGACCAGATCAAGGCTTTCGTGACCGGCGGTCAACGCCGTCTCCGCGTCGCCCAGGTTCTATGCGAAAGCCGTGAGCGCATCGTCAAACAGGCTGGTGGTCAGCTGTTCCAGAAGCGTCCCGACGTCATCTCCCCCGGAGGCAATGCCTACGGAGAGGAAATGACGGCGACATGTCTGCGCGACATGGACTACTACCTCCGACTCGTGACGTACGGCATCGTTGCCGGCGACGTCACTCCAATCGAGGAAATCGGCGTCATCGGAGCGAAAGAGCTCTACCGCTCCCTGGGCACACCCCTGGAAGCGATGGCTGAAGCCGTGCGTGAGATGAAGACGGTCGCGATGGGCCTTCTCACCGGCGCCGATGCCGAAGAAGCTGGTACCTACTTCGATTACGTGGTGGGCGCACTCGCCTGAACACACCGCTGATTCCCTTCACGCTCCCAAGGATCCATGCAAGACGCCATCACCAACGTCATCAACAAGTCGGACGTTCAGGGCCTGTACCTGGACACGGCCTCGATGAGCAATCTCGAGTCGTATTTCTCCAGTGGCGAACTCCGGGTTCGTGCCGCCGCCACGATCAGTGCCAACGCCTCGGCCATCATCCGGGACGCCGTCGCCAAAGCGCTGCTCTACTCGGACATCACCCGTCCTGGCGGCAACATGTACACCACCCGCCGCTATGCCGCGTGCATTCGCGATCTGGACTACTACCTGCGTTACTCCACTTACGCGATGCTCGCGGGTGACACCTCCATCCTCGATGAACGCGTTCTGAACGGACTGAAGGAGACCTACAACTCTCTGGGTGTGCCCATCGGAGCCACAGTTCAGGCCATCCAAGCCATGAAGGAAGTCACCGCAGGGCTGGTTGGGCCTGATGCAGGCAAAGAGATGGGTGTGTACTTCGACTACATCTGCTCCGGCCTCGGCAACTGAGGCTCATGCGGTTGTTCAAAGTCACCGCCTGTATTCCCAGTCCTGAAAAGGTTCGGACGCAGCGCGAACTCCAAAACACCTTCTTCACCAAGTGGGTGCCATACGACAGCTGGTTCGCGGAGCAGCAGCGAATTCAGAAGCAGGGAGGCCGCATCATCAAGGTCGAACTCTGCACCGGCGGTCGACAGGTGAACGTCGGTAACTGAGCGAACGTCACAACAAGATCCTGCTTTTCCCGGACATTTGTTCGGGATTTTTTTTGACTTTTCCCTGTGAGGCCAGAGTGGGATCAGCCCAGAGTTGACGCCACCAGACCATCAAGGTCTGGTAAAGCCGTGGCGGGTGACTGACCTGATAACCAGAGCACATACTCATGGTTGCCGGCGGGACCCGTGATGGGGGAAGCCACGATCCCCTGCGCGATCCACCCGAGCTCGGCTGCCGCATCGATCACCTGTCGTATCGCATCGAGATGGGCTGATGGTTCACGAACCACTCCTCCCTTGCCGACCCGTTCACGACCGACCTCAAACTGTGGTTTCACCAGGACCAGCACATCCGCAGCCGTTCCGATGGTCAAGCGATGCAAGGCAGGAAGAATCAGGCTGAGCGAGATAAACGACACATCCGTGACCGCCAGGCTGGGCCTGGGGTCCTCCGCACCGTAAAGATCCTGCGGCTGAAGATACCGGAGGTTGGTGCGCTCGCGCAGAACAACCCGCTCATCGGTGCGAAGGCTCCATGCCGTTTGGCCGTAACCCACATCTACGCCATACACCTTGGTGGCCCCGTGCTGAAGCAGGCAGTCGGTGAAGCCGCCGGTTGAGATTCCGCCGTCAAGGCAGACCTTCCCTTTCACTGCAATCGCAAAGGATTCCAGGCCCGCAAGCAGTTTTTCTCCTCCCCGGGAGACGAATCGCGGCGGTTTCTCCACCACCAGAGCACGATCATTCGCGACTTCCAATCCCGGTTTGTCGAGCAGCTGACCAGAGGCATCGCGCACCTTGCCAGCGCGGATCAGTTGCTGGGCCTGTTGGCGGGACGAGGCCAGGCCCAAGGTCAGCAGCTGCAGATCAAGTCGCCGTTTTGAAGCCATTCCGTCATAAAAGCAGACGTGATCCCGAAGAAAAACGGGGATCCGTCCGGCGATTCCCCAACTGCCAAGAAGATCATTTCAACCGCAGTTCAACGCGTGTCAAACCACCTTCCGAAATCCGCCAAGGTGGTTCCCCTGCTGAGGCCTGGCACCTTTGTGATGCTGGAGAATCAGCCAACGGATCTTCCGCCATTCCAGCTGATTCAATGCCGCGGCGGGCGTTGCTGGGTCCGTCAGCAGGCCTGGGGGCAGTATGTGCACTGGGAAGTGGAACATAAGCGTCTGCGGGCTGCATGATCCAAGGCCAGAGCTGACGAATCGACACTTCTTTCTCTTTGATCAATCCCTTGGCAAAGCGACTCTGACGCGGCTCAATAGGTGCACAAAGACATTCAATACGCCCCATTGACCAGCGTCTCGGTCTCCCAACGACGTTCAGCGCGGGAACGCATCAGAGAACGTCCAAATCTGATGCAGCGATTACTGCCTCTTCCCTGGGCGTTATGGCCGGCGGAAGCACGGTTGCTCATCGGCCTGACCGCCCTGTGGAGCCTGGCGGGTCTGATCGTGCTGGGGTCGGCGAGCTGGTGGGTTGCCCTGCGTGAAATCGGAGATGGTGCATTCTACGTCAAACGGCAGGCGATCTGGTTGATCGCCAGCTGGAGCCTGCTCGGGCTCACGCTTAGCACCAGCCTGCGCCGCTGGCTCAAATGGTCTGGACCAGCCCTCTGGATCGGCTGTTTGATGATTGCCGCCACCTTGGTGATGGGCACCACGGTCAACGGGGCCAGCCGTTGGCTCGTGGTGGGCCCGCTCCAGGTCCAGCCCTCGGAGCTGGTAAAACCCTTCGTGGTGCTTCAGGCCGCCAATCTGTTCGCCCCCTGGAACCGGGTTGGGCTTGATCAAAAGCTGCTCTGGCTTGGCAGCTTCGGAGGGCTGCTGCTGCTGATTCTCAAGCAGCCCAATCTCTCCACGGCTGCTCTCATGGGCCTGACGCTCTGGATGGTGGCCCTGGCAGCGGGGCTGCGGCTGAGAAGTCTCCTTGGCACGGCATTGGTGGGAGCCGGCATGGGAGTCACCAGCATCCTGCTGAATGAGTACCAACGACTGCGCGTGGTCTCGTTCCTTGACCCCTGGCAGGATCCCATGGGTGACGGCTATCAGCTTGTTCAAAGCCTGCTGGCCATCGGCTCAGGAGGCCTGGCCGGCCAGGGATATGGGCTCTCCACACAGAAGCTGCAATACCTGCCGATTCAGAACACTGATTTCATCTACGCCGTGTTTGCAGAGGAGTTCGGCTTCGTCGGCTCAATAATGCTGCTGCTGTTCCTGATGCTGATGGCCTGGGCCGGTCTCAGAGTTGCCTTGCGCTGCCGAAGCAACCAGGCGCGCCTTGTGGCGATCGGCTGCTGCACGATTCTGGTTGGTCAGTCGATCCTCAACATCGCCGTCGCCTCCGGTGCCATGCCGACCACGGGGCTGCCCTTGCCCCTGATCAGCTACGGAGGCAATTCCCTGATGTCCAGTCTCGTGATTCTGGGGCTGTTGATCCGTTGTTCCCTTGAATCCACAGGGCTGATCGGTGGACGCACAGCTGCGAGGGAGAGGATGCCCCGCCAGCCTCGATAGGCTGAACAACGAGTTTCGAGCCTGGTCCTGGATCTGCTTCTGCTTTCGGATCTGGCGCAACGCAGTGAACAGCTGCTGAACCAGGCCCTTTCCAACCCGGGACCCTTGACCCTGGCGTTGGTGTTCTCTGGGGGTGCCCTCACGAGCCTTGGGCCATGCTCTCTGTCGCTTCTTCCCGTCACCCTCGCTTATCTCGCAGGGTTTGAGGATGGACAAAGCCCCTGGCAGCGCAGCCTTGCCTTCTGCAGTGGCATCGTCGGGGCGCTGGTGCTGCTGGGAAGCCTGAGTGGTTTGCTGGGCCGCATCTACGGACAGGTCCCAACTCTGGTGCCAACGCTGGTGGCCATCCTGGCCGTGGTGATGGGCCTCAACCTGCTGGGTCTACTCCGCATTCCTCTGCCGTCCGGCCCTGATCCAGAGCTTTGGCGCAAACGGGTGCCTGCCTCCCTGGCCCCTGTGGCGGCAGGCCTGGCCTTCGGTCTGGCCGCCTCTCCATGCACCACACCGGTGTTGGCCGTTCTTCTTGGTTGGATCGCCCAGAGTGGGAGGCCCCTTGTGGGCATGGTGCTGCTCACCAGTTTCGGCATTGGCCAGGTTCTGCCTCTGCTGCTGGCAGGCACGTTCGCGGCCTCGGTTCCACGGCTGCTGTCCCTGCGTTCGATCGGGCGTTGGGTCCCACCGATCAGCGGCGTTGTCCTGCTGGCCAGCGGCATGCTGACGCTGCTGGCGCGCTGGAGCTAGGAGGAGCCATGGGGCTGCTGATGCGTCGCCTGGCGGGCCTGCTCTCCGATCTGCGGCTTGCCATTGTGTTGCTGCTGTTGGTCGCTCTGGCCAGCGCCATCGGCACAGCCATTCCCCAGGGTGATCCTCCCGCCAGTTACATCGACGCCTACACAGAGACCCCCTGGCTGGGGCTGCTGAGCGGCGATCAGGTTCTTCAACTGCAGCTGGATCATGTGTATTCCAGTGGCTGGTTTCTGGCACTGCTCGCCTGGCTGGGGCTCGCCCTGATCCTGTGCAGCTGGCGCCGTCAATGGCCTGCACTCCAGGCAGCCTGCCAGTGGATCGACTACAAGACGCCACGACAACTCAGCAAACTCTCCATCGCTGAAACGGTGGCTTGTGAAAACGCCGACGACAGCCTTCAGCGTCTGTCGTCGTTGCTGCGGTCCAGGGGCTGGCAGCTGAACAGCCAGGACGGGAGGCTGGCCGCACGCAAGGGACTTGCGGGTCGCGTTGGTCCCCTCTTGGTGCATACAGGGCTGGTGCTGTTGATGCTGGGAGCTGTCTGGGGGGCGTTGGCGGGACATCGCCTCGAACGGTTCCTGGCCCCTGGCCGCAGTTTGGATCTGCTCAACCGCCTCGGCGACAACCAAGTCACGATCACGCTGAAGGATTTCCAGATCGAGCGGGATGCGGCTGGGCGGCCTGAACAGTTCCGCTCCGCCCTTGAATTGGAGGGGCGCCAGCAATCCCAGGTCTCGGAAATCAGCGTCAACCACCCCCTCAGATATCGCGGCATCACGATTTACCAGGCGGACTGGTCGTTGGCGACGATCACCCTTCAGATCGGCAAAAGCCCGGAACTGGAGCTGCCCCTGCAGACCTTCCCGCAGCTGGGGGAGCAGGTCTGGGGCTTGGTTCTGCCGACTCGGCCAGACGGTTCGGAGCCCGTGCTGCTGAGCCTGGAGACGGAAGAAGGCCCCGTGCAGATCTTTGATGGCAATGGCGAGCGCCTGGCCCTGTTACGTCCTGGAGGAGAGCCAGGCGACGTGAAGGGATTACCTCTGAGGGTGGCGTCCGTTCTGCCGGCGAGTGGCCTGTTGCTGAAACGTGATCCTGGGGTGCCGCTCGTCTACCTCGGATTTGCCGTGACGCTCCTGGGAGGTGGGCTCAGCCTGATAGCGACACGTCAGGTCTGGGCCATCGCCAACGACAGACAGCTGCATGTGGGAGGACTCTGCAACCGCAATCTCACTGCATTCGCAGTGGAGCTGCCATTGATCCTGCAGGAGGTTCAACAGGGCTGACGCGTTCCATGGCTGACCCGAACAATGGTGTGGACATTGCCGCGGGGATTGAAGTCGGCTTCCAGCTGCATCCACACCGGGTCCGTTGCAGCCACCAAATCATCAAGGATGCGATTGGTGACTTCCTCATGGGAAATGGATCGATCCCGGAAACTGTTCACGTAAAGCTTGATCGCCTTCAATTCAACGACCCGAGGACCGGGTTGATAAACCAAACGCAGGACAGCGAAATCCGGATAACCCGAAAACGGGCACTTGCAGGTGAATTCCGGTAGCTCGATGGAGACCTCATAGGGCCTGCCAGGGCGCGGATTTTCGAAACAGATCAACTCGGCTTGAGCGATGGCACGCTCGCCGTAATGAGGCGTCAACGTCCGATCGGCAGCGGAAGCAGCAGTCACCAGCTCAGAGGGGAACACTCGTTACGAACCTAAAAGGGCAGGGATTTCACCGTTCTGTTACAGCCATCACAACCAAGGGCAGTTGACGCGTCATTCTTTGGATAAAGAGTACCGCTCATGCAAAAAATCGAAGCGATCATCCGTCCGTTCAAGCTGGAAGATGTCAAGGTGGCCTTGGTTGAAGCTGGAATTATCGGCATGACGGTGACAGAGGTCCGAGGCTTTGGCCGCCAGAAGGGCCAGGTTGAGCGTTACCGAGGTTCAGAGTTCACCGTTGAGTTCCTGCAAAAGCTGAAAATCGAGGTTGTTGTAGAAGAATCACTTGTTGAAGCAGTTGTCACAGCAATTGGCGATGCGGCACGAACCGGAGAAATTGGTGACGGGAAAATCTTCATCTCACCTGTTCAATCAGTTGTACGGATCAGGACAGGTGAACGAGATGCATCAGCCCTGTAATCGCAAAACTCAAAGAAACGAATCCTTCGAAAGCTTGTGGGTATAGCAACAAGTCTTTCCAATTTATCTTATTGCACCTACATCCTAATTCAATTTCGAGTCAATACTGCCATAAGCAATTTGTAAAACAAAGTAAAAACCTGCTTGTAACTGATTTTGAATTAATAGTTTAATATACCAGCAAAAGTTAAGCCATCTTCTTAAATATGACTGAACTCAATATGCATCAAATTCGACCGATAAACCAACACTAGCAAAAAAAATAAAAATGTAGCAAGGTTTTCAAAGAAATGATTCAACCTCATAAGCACGAGCCGAAATTAATCGAAAATTGTTCATCTAACGACTCAAGAAGAAGAAAGCCAGAACAATAAATTAATAACTGGATCCATGTAATAACAAAGTTTTAAGCGCTGAGCACAGGCAAGGAAAGGATTTACGAATGGGTTACTGCGGCAAAGCGTCTAGCGTAAAACAAGCACTCTAAAAGTAATTTATTTCCAGATATCGTTATAAACATTTAAAATAATCAAAACCATTCAAAATCTCAAAATCTGCAAGCAATTGAATCTTAAGAGCCATCAGCGTGAAATGAAGTTATGAGTTCTTTAGTTACGAGGCAAAGGAATAAAATAATTCGGCAGCATTAAGGAATTAATGCTACTATTCAATAAATATATGCCGATATCATAGATTCAGACGTTGTTCAACCGCGCAGGCCGTTGATCGAGCGCTACACCCTGCCCGAGATGGGTGCTGTCTGGAATGAGCAGGCCAAATTCCAGAGCTGGCTGGATGTTGAGATCGCCGCCACGGAAGCCAATTGCCGCCTCGGCCGCGTCCCTCAGGAGGCCCTGGACACCATCAAGGCCAAGGCGAGCTTTGAGGTGGAACGCATCCTCGAAATTGAAGCTGAGGTGCGTCATGACGTCATCGCCTTCCTCACCAATGTGAATGAACACGTCGGCGATGCCGGGCGTTACATCCACGTCGGCATGACAAGCTCCGATGTTCTGGATACAGGCCTGGCGCTGCAGCTGAAACAGTCCATTGTCTTGCTCCGTCAGGAATTGGACGCACTGGCAGACGCGTTGAGGACCTTGGCAAGGGCTCATAAAGACACGGAGATGATCGGTCGTTCCCATGCCATTCACGGGGAACCGATCACCTTCGGATTCAAGGTGGCCGGTTGGTTGGCGGAGACAGAACGCAATCGCCAGCGGCTTCAACGTCTGGAACGGGATGTGGCCGTTGGCCAAATCAGTGGTGCCATGGGGACCTACGCAAACACCGATCCTCAGGTTGAAGCCATCAGCTGCGACATTCTTGGCCTGGTGCCGGACACGGCCAGTACCCAGGTGATCTCCCGTGATCGCCATGCCGACTATGTGCAAACCCTGGCCCTGGTAGGCGCCTCCCTAGAACGCTTCTCCACCGAGATCCGCAATCTGCAACGGACCGATGTGCTGGAAGTGGAGGAGAACTTCGCGAAAGGCCAGAAAGGCAGTTCAGCCATGCCGCACAAGCGCAACCCGATCCGCAGCGAACGAATCGGCGGACTCGCCCGTGTTCTGCGCAGCTACACCATCGCCGCCCTGGAAAACGTGGCGCTTTGGCATGAACGGGACATCAGCCACAGCTCCACAGAGCGCATGATGCTGCCGGACTGCTCGGTCACCCTCCACTTCATGCTGAGGGAGATGACCGCCGTGGTGAATAGTCTGGGTATCTACCCCGAGAACATGCGGCGGAACATGAACGTCTACGGCGGCGTGGTGTTCAGCCAGCGGGTCCTGCTGGCTCTGGTGGGCAGCGGCATGAGCCGGGAGGAGGCTTACCGGGTGGTGCAACGCAACGCCCATACCGCCTGGAATACCGATGGCGGTAATTTCCGGGCCAATCTGGAGGGTGACGCGGATGTCACTGGACGTCTTTCAGACGATCAGCTTGCCGACTGCTTCGCCACCGATGTGCATCAGGCCAATCTCGGGGTGATCTGGGATCGTCTGGCGATTTAGATCAGAAACCCAACAACCCTCCAACAGGAAGGCCGAGCAGACGAAAAATAGATGTTGCCTTGATGATGGGATTGAACGGCTCCAACGCATCCGACATGGAATCCGTTACCTTGGCGAGTTGATTGCGATTCACCACCAGCACATCCCCCTGACGCAGGGGTGGGTTGGTCGGGCTGCTGAGGGTGGCTTTGGGGTTGAACCCGAGACGCTTCACAGAGGGTTTCCCCTCTCCATCAACACGAATGAGCTCAACGGTGTTGTCACTACCTCGACGTGTGATGCCACCTGTCGCCAAAATCGCCCTTGAGACTGGAGAATTTGACGGCACTTCCACCACACCTGGCTTCGCGACTTCACCAATCACATTCACTTTGATGGTGTCCGGAGCAAAGTTGGATGCCGCGGCCGTAATCATGTCTGAATTGCTGAGATTTTCTGCTTTGTAAACCCGAATGCTGTCTCCGTCATAGATCAACGGAATAGGAGCATGGCCCCCATCCCTGAGAATGGAGAGATAGTCGAAGCTGTAACGGGTTGGCTCAACACCTGGAGTCTGTGAGGGACGAATCAATTCCAGCCGCGAGAGATCACCAGTAGCCCCGATGCCCCCGGCTTTCCTCACAACGTCCACAAGGGTGGGCCAACCCCCGTCCCCTCTGGCTGGAAGCGAAAACACACCTGGTGTTTCCACATCTCCCGTAACGGTGACCTTGATCGGGCGAGGGGCGACAAGATCGAGATGAACCAGAGGCCTGCGCAGAATCTTGGCGTAACTACTGGTAATGGATTGCTTCGCCTCCTCCAGCGTCAAACCCCAGACCTCAATCGTGCCGATACGGGGGAGGTTGATGGTGCCATCACTGAGGACTTCAACCTTGGCTTCATAGCCCTCCATCTTGAAGACCGTCATTGAAAGCTGATCACCAGGACCCAGGCGATAGCGGTAAGACTTTCCCTCAAGAACAGACCCCATCGAATCGTTCATGGCGAGCGCCGTGGAACCCTGGGGTGCGGCCTGGGCAACGGCTGCAAAGGGAAGACAAAGCAAACCGCCGGCCAGGACTGCGGCGACACACTGCTGCTGAGAGGATCCTGGACGGCGGAGAAAAGACATACAGCGTCTGAACGAGGGTCTGGAACTGACGGAAGAGGGATCTAATCTTCCCTCAGATTGAGACGGAATGGGACTTCAATGACACTGTCTGGTTCGTCCATTCCGTCGGAGCAGACCCTGTCGAGCGAGCTGATCGAATCGCTCCGTTGTGATGGCCGACTCTTCGATGTCGAGGGGCTTGATCTGTACCTGATCCGCGGAGATCAGTTCCCTGCCGTGGCCGAAGCGGTCGGACGACTGCGGGAGTCCACCTATCGCGAACAGCTGTCCGGCTCGGGAGAGACCTTGGATCTCGATGGGCGCGACCAGGCCTATGACCATCTCCTGCTGGTGGAAACCAACAGTGGAGTTCTCGCCGGCTCAGCCCGGCTTCAGTTTCTTCCCGCAGGCAGCCGAGGAGACGATCTTCCAGACGGAAACAGCTCCTACCTGGAACACGTCTATCCAGGCATCAAAAAAACCCTGACGGATCTGGGCAATCATCTGGAAATCGGCCGGGTCGCTCTCGCGAATCGCTTTCAGCGGCAGCCCCATTCGCTGATGGCCCTGTTCCGAGGAGGATTGCTGATTGCTGTGCGCTCCGGGTACACAACCCTGCACGGACTGGTGTCCTACAACCACTTCGCCTACGCCGATGCGGTCAACGAGGTCTTTCTCAGCAACCTGATGCAGCCGCCCTATCGGCAGAGCGAACCGACACTGCCGGCACCTCGTCATCCCGTTGAGACCATCCGAGCCAGTGACGCTCCCAGCGACATTCCCAATGTCCAGGCATTGGAAGTTGAGATCCGCAGCCACCATGCCGACACGTTTCGACTGCCCGTTCTCCTGCGTCAGTACTTCAATCTGATGGAGGCCCGCGTCTGCGGTCTCTCCCTCGCCAGGGACTTCAATCAGATTACAGAAATCCTGATGTCCGCAGATCTCAGCCGGTTGCCAGAAGAACGTCTGCGTTTCTTCATCGATGTGGTCCACAATCCCATCTACCAGCAATTCAGCTGGTACCGAGGAGAAGGATCAACTGAGCAGCGCTGATACCTTGAACTATCAAATCTGAGGAGTTGCGGGTTGGGAGAATCACTCCCTGACAAGCAGGAGTTGCAAGATCGCCTGATCGAGATCCTGCATCGCATCTCCGGAGCTGATCCGTCGACGATCAAGCCGGAGTCTCTCCTCATGGAGGACATCGGCATCGATTCACTTGGGTTCTACGAAATCCTGATCGAAGCCGACACCAGCTTCGGAATCCGGATCAAGGAAGAGGATCTGCTGAAGTTCAGAACAGTCGCGGATATCCAGAGCCACCTGGAGTCTCTGGACATCCAGCCAACCCATGCCGAAACCACCTGAACGCATCGCCGTTGTCGGATGGGGATCGTTGTCGCCCCTTGGCACCAGCGCGGATGTCACCTGGAGAGCCGTGCTGTCGGGAGCCTCAGGCATTGCGTCCCTGACGCAGGACTGGGCTGCTGACCTACCAAGCCGTATCGCGGGTTGTGTTGACGAAAGCGCGTTGTCGGACCTGGAACCGCTTCTCCGCCGGCGTTCCGACCGCTGCGCTCAGCTGGCCGTGATGGCCGCTCGCCAGACCTGGACCATGGCCGCAGACCACCGCGCCGGTGTTGACCAGCAACGGGTGGCTGTCGTGGTGGGAACCGGCATCGGCGGACTGGGGACCATGCACATCCAGCACCAGCAGCTCAGCGCCGGAGGGCCATCGCGGGTCAATCCACTGACAGTCCCGATGCTGATCCCGGATGGTCCGGCTGGCCAGGTCGCCATTGATCTGGGGCTGCATGGGGGGGCCCACACGCCCGTCTCCGCCTGTGCCTCCGGTGCCGAAGCCTTGATGCTGGCCCAGATGCTGCTGCAGGACGACCGAGCGGATCTTGTTCTTGCCGGTGGCGCGGAAGCGCCTGTGAACCGTCTTGGCCTGGTGGGTTTTTCAGCGATGCGTGCCCTGTCCTGCCGCAACGAGGAACCGGATCAGGCGTCTCGGCCCTATGGCCTGGAACGGGATGGCTTTGTTCTTTCAGAGGGTGCAGGCATGCTGGCGTTGATGCGCGATCGCGACGTCGGTTCCAAACCACGACTGGGTTGGATCCTGGCCTGCGGCAGCAGCAGTGACGCCCATCACATCGTGGCTCCGGAGCCGCAAGGCCTGCAGGCGAGCCGGGCGATCGATGACGCCCTTCGCAGAGCAGACATCAGCCCCGCTGATCTCTCTGCCGTCCAGGCCCATGCCACAGGGACCAGCCTGGGAGACATGGCAGAGGCAAGGGCTCTGCGGCGCAGTCTTGGATCAGCAGCGGATCACGTTCCCGTCTGCGCACCGAAAGGCCAGCTCGGCCACCTGCTCGGCGGTGCCGGTGCCGTTGAGGCAATCATCGCGTTGCAGTCCCTGAACGCCGGGCTGATCCCCAGGAGCGTCAATGCAGGTCCCCTCGATCCTGAGGTGGACCTCGCCATCACCATCGATGGAAGTCAACCAGTCCCGAAACGCGGCAGTGATCCCTTGCTGCTGAAGAACGCCTTCGGTTTCGGCGGTCACAACATCAGCGTCCTGTTGTCAGCGCCTGCCGGTAGTACTCCTGAACGGCGCGCGTGAAGCCATCGCGATCGAGATGATCCTCCGGCAGGTTCAGATCGATGGAGCGACCACGGCGGCAGTGAATGGTTCCCAACGGTGCCGACAGACGACTCAGCAGCAGCAGCCAGGGTTTGTAGCGGGCCCCGAGAGCCTCATCCATGCCGTCGTAACGGAACACCCAGGGCACCAGCCGACCGCCGTGGTGTCGAGCCAGAAGCCAGGCACTGGATGAGACCCTCTGTTCAATGGGCGTGACCAGCGAGCCGTTGGGGGCGATCATGATTTCGCCGTGTTCCCGCAGGAGTGCCGAGGCCCCCATCATTCCCTCAAGCCGGGATTGGGGCTGACGGTGATCCAGAACAGCGGCCCCGGCATTGCGTGCCGCGGCGGCATACCCGGGCAGAACCCATTTGAGATGGAGTTGGGCCGTTGTCAGGCCTGGCAATTGGAGGACACCCTGAATCACAAGCCCGTCGCAGGGACTGCGGTGGTTGAAGATGTGAACCAGCGGCACGTCCGGTTCCTCACTCCGCTGGCTGTCGTCCACCACCACCTGGACCCCAAGCGCACGCAAGGCAACCGCACAGGCCATGGTCATCAGCTGGGCAGCCCAGTCCGGCCGCCTCAGCAACATTGCAGGCAGCTGTAGACCGTAAAGAAGAAAACCGATCACCGCCCAGCCCAGGCGAGCCATCACGCGACCGACGATCAGGATGGGGTTGCCACCCCGAGCGCCGCTGTAGCGGGACAGCTGCGATGCAGGAGCAAGCTGGCGGGCCTCCTGACCAATCGGGAAGGTGATGCGGAAGGGGAAATCTCCATCGAAATTGCCGTTCACCTGGGTCGTCTTCACCAGGTGGTTGTAAAAGCGGTAGAAAAGCGGCCTCTCGCTGGGTTGAGGATCTCTCCAGAACTCATCCAATGGCTTCTGATCCGTGAGCCCGGGCAGGTTGTAGAAGGTGCTGCCCATCGTTTTGGTGGGCACGGCATGAAACAAGGCCTGAAGGCCCACAGTGCTGTTGACGGTGATCACACCGCGACACGTCCGCAGGAAGCGGCTGAGCGCACCGTCGTGGAAGTAGTGCACACGGCCACTAACGGCATAGCGACGTGCCAGCAGGTCGATCAGGCTCGCGTAGTTGTTGTATCCCCGATCGCGGGGATGGTGCTTGAAGGCCAGATGGTCTGAAGCGTGAGCATGCCCGGCGAACGATCGAATCACGTCCTCGATGAAGTCATGCATGCCGCGGTAAGGCGATCCCATCTGGATCTGGCTGTCACTGGAGACCTGAAGGACTGCCAGGAAGTAGGACGCATGCTCGAGAAGCCGGCGTTTGAGAGTTCGTTCCTGCCAGCGATAAAGCAGGAAGCGCCAGCTCCCCCTCAGCTGACACCACAGAAACCAGGGTGAGGGTTGCAGCTTGTGTTCGCCCTCGATGATGGGGTAGCGCGTGAAGGCGTGTTGGATGAACGTGGGGGCCTTCCACGCTTTGCGCCAGCGCCAGCCGGGATCGAGAACGATGTCGCTTGGCAGGGCGTCAACGGGGGGAAGGTCTCGGTAGGTTTCCACTGGTTGATTGAGATTGGAACGGGCGTTGACGCGATCCCGCTCCAGAGTCACGTAGTTGGGTCGCAGATAACCGAGTTCAAACACCCAGGCTTCGATGCCGAGCGCACGGGCTTCCTCGATCGCAATGCGGTGAGGAATGATGAAATCGCCATACATGAAGATGTGGCGGATTCCTCTCTCCAGGAGCAGCTGGCGCAGAAACGGCCGCCAGTCATGCATTGAACCGCGGTATGGAATCCGCACGTCGGCTGGGAAACCGAATTCGTGGAGTGGAAAGCTGACCTTGCTCACAGGAATGCCGCACCCCTGCAGATAGCGACAGAATCTCGCGAAAAACAGACCGATCGGCCCCATCAGCAGCAGCACAGGCCCATCGATGCGCACCTGCACCAATGCCGGTGCCCGCCCTCTACCCAAAGCGCTGACAACCCAGACCGAAGTTTTTGAAGTTTGGCACGGCTTATCGACGCCGCAGTCGTCCCCAGTTGCGGAACAACAATTGAATGAGGGTGCGACGTCCCGGTGGTGCCTGGCGCCAGAGCACCAGTTCCTCGATCGCCTGCTCGGGCTCGACGAACCAACCACTGCGACGGCTGACATAGCGGGGGTAATCGATCAACGCGGCATGGACGAGGGCATCGAGGCTGAGGCTGCGGCCACGGCGTTCTGATCGTTGCCGGTCGTTGGTCAGGCCCCAGCCGGCATAGAAGGGAAGACCCCAACAGTGCACCTCAAGACCCCGCAGCAGCCCCTCAAATCCAGCCAGGGAGGTCAGCACGTGCAGGGCATCCACCTGTTCGAAAAGCTGATGGATCGAACCAGCTGTGAGCAGCTCATCGCAAAGCTCGGCCGCGCTGGACTCTCCGTCGCCCTGGCGGCAAAGACCCGCCACGACATCCGGATGGGGTTTGTACACCAGATAGGCTTCTGGCTCGGCAGCTCTCACGGCTCTGAGCAGCTCCAGGTTCGTGCGGATGCCAGGTGCGCCGAAGCGGATGGAGGCGTCGCTCTCCACCTGTCCCACCACCAGAACGACCCGCTTCCCATGCGCAGGGCGCTGCCAGTCGGGCGCCCTCAGGTTGTATTTGGTGATGGCGTCCTGCACCAGTCGCCCCCTCAACCGGGCGGCCCGTTGCAATTGCAGGTCCGTCCAGCTTCCGAATGCCAGTTGATCTTCCAGATCACTGGACTGGGTGGCGTCGTAATACATCCCCGATTGATCCACCACCCAGGAAATCGGGTCGATCAGATCCGCTCCGAGGCCGACCGAGCGCAGAAAACCGTCCTCAACCCTCAGCAATGGGAACTCATGCTGTCGTGCCATCTGAAGCAGATGGGGCGTGTCCCGACGGCCCCAGACCACCAGGGCATCGGTTCTGCATCCCCGTCGTTGCCAGGGCCAGGGAAACTGCAGCCGCGTGCCTGCGAGGAAACGCCTGAGGTTGCGCTGCTTCCAGGGGGTGAAGCCGAACGCCTGGGCGCGGGCTGGCCCAGCGGCCTGAAGCCGCCGCTGGAGGCCGATCGCCCGCATCAGATCCTCTACCGGGCAAAGATCCCAGCTGTGGGGATCAATGCATCGGGGGTGTTCGATCAGACAGGCGTGAACAAGTTGCATCAGGGAAGCCCCTGCCTCGCGTCGTGCTGGCGGTGGCAGGCGATCCCGCGTCAGACCCCAGCCGGCATAGAACGGCATCCCGAAGCAGTGCACCGTCCGCCCCCAGATCAGCGCCTCAAACCCCATCTGGGAGGTGACGACGTACACAGCGCTGGCCTGTTCCAGAAGAGCCGCCGGATGACCTCCGTCCGCGCAGAGCTTCACGCGGGGATGCTCCAGATCGCGCCGCCTGAAATGCCCTTGTGCGCGGCCGTGGATCACGTCGGGATGCACTTTCACAACCACGGTGCAATCCGGGTTCTCCTCAACTGCCGATGCGAGCATCGTCCTGAAGGATGTCGCAGACGCCTGGCCGAGATCGATGGAACGGTCTCCTGCTGACTGGTCCACGACCAACACGAAGGGGCCGGCAGGCGGCTTCGACTCCCGTGGAGGATTCAATTTGCTGAGGCGTTGCTCACGCCAGAGGGCGCGAACCGCCACTGCCCGCTGCATCTGGACCGGGCTGAGCGGGGCCCCGATCCGGGTCTCAAGGCGGCTGGGGGCATTCGCATCCAGATGCACACCGATGTCGTCCACCAGCAGGCAGAGAGGAGGCTGCTCCGCGCCTTTGCCGATCGAGCGAAGAAAGCCGTCCTCGAGATGCCAAACCGGCACGTTCCAACGTTGCCCAAGCCGCTGCACACGTGCAGCACTGGGCCTGCGTCCCCAGGCAAGCAGCGCGTCGGGATGGTCACGCCGACAAGCCCTCCGACCGACAACCAGGGCTGAAGGAGCCAGCAGGGACGGCAGAGAGCGATGGGTCAACATCCCTGTCATCGGCACACCCAGCTTTCGGGCGTCAGGGATGGTCATCGATCGCTGCGGGAGTAGGACAGAGCCCATCGAATCCTCTCCGATCACAGCGATCGGCTCCGATGCACCAGTCTGACGACTCGGTCCTGGCCTTGATTCCAGCCCGAGGGGGGTCCAAGGGGATCCCTGGCAAAAATCTCAAGGAGGTTGGCGGCACGCCCCTCGTGGCCCGCAGCATTCTGGCTGCCCAGGCCAGTGCCCTGGTGACGCGCGTTGTGGTCAGCACCGACGATGACGCCATCGCGTCGGTCTCTCTGGAATATGGAGCCGACGTGGTGAGACGCCCAGCCGCCCTTGCCGATGACACCGCCAGTTCGGAATCAGCTTTGCTGCACGCACTGGATCTCTTCGCAGACGAGGGTCCCCTGCCGGCATCGATCGTGTTTCTGCAATGCACCTCTCCCTTCACAACGGGTGAACAGATTGATCGCGTGTTGACGGCATTGCAGCCGGAGAGCGTCAACAGCGCCTTCGCCGTGGCCCCCTGGCATGGATTTCTCTGGCGTGAAGACGGACGAGGGATCAACCATGACCCGCAACAGGCCAGGCAGCGCCGGCAGGACCTGGAGCCCTCCTTCCTTGAAACCGGCGCGATCTATGCGATGAAAACAGCTGAATTCCGCCGCAGCGGCACTCGCTTTTGCGCACCCTGGCGTCCGGTGGTGATTGAAGACAGTGGCCCGGAGATCGACACGATTGACGACCTTGTGCTCTGCCGGAATCTCGCTGGGATGGGACCCGGCTAGTTTTGCTGGATCCCGATCAGGTCGATGGCGCCAGCAGACAAGAAGCGGCTGGCCGGTCGACACGTCGCAGCTGTCGCCTGTTTTGACTCCTTCGCCAAAACGGCGATAACCCTCTTGGCTGCATGCCGCAAAGAGGGAGCTGAGACGACACTGCATCTGCTCGAGATTCCGAATCGCTCCCTGTCTCGTCGGCAACGCCTGGAAATCAGGCGGATCGATCCACGCACAAGAATCGAGCATGGGCGCTGGGATGGCTTCCGAAAGCTGGCTGCCGGGATGGCCGGAACGCTTGACGTTCTGTATCTGGGGCTGGATGGCCAGCGAAGTCGCGACGCCTTGCTTCAGCTCAAAGCAGTCTGGGGAGCGACACCGGAACGTCCTGTCCTTGTCAGTGCCTACCCGGGAATCCTGTTCCGCTTCGCTCTTGAGGGAATGCTGGACCGGTCCGGCGTCGACCTGCTCTGTCTGAACAGCCAGCACGACCTTGAGACCTACCAGCGGGGATGCGCCGCTCTCGGTATGGACAGCAGCAATGCTGTGCTGACGGGTCTCCCCATTCTCTGGCGGGTGGAGAAGCGCAGAAAAGAGCCCGACGTGCCAACCATCGTGTTTTTCGAACAACCATCGATCCCGGTGCATCCCCTGCAGCGGCGCTTTCTCTGCAGACAACTCAAGGAGCTGGCTCAGGCCCATCCCAGGCACCCCGTGATCTTCAAACCACGGACCTCGAGTCTGGAACGAACCTTGCACCGCAGCCACGGCGAAATGTCAGGGGTGATTGATCGCATGTCCAGGAGCGTCCCCAATCTCCAGCTGAGCTTCAAACCGGCCACGCGTCTGCTCCGCCACTGCGGTTGCGCCATCACGGTGTCTTCAACAGCAGCGTTGGAATCGATGACCATGGGCGTGAGCACGAGAATCGTTTCAGATCTCGGTGTCACCGAAACCCTGGGCAATCATTTTTTCGCCGAATCCGGATGCATCGCCAGTTTTGATGAAATTGTCCAGGACCCCTTCACCCCAACCCATGACAAAGGCTGGCTGATGTCGAATGGCTTGCAGCCACAGGGCATGGAATCCTTCCTGTCAGCAATCTTGACCTGTCTGGCGCGAGGGGTCGGACCACTCCAGGACGACAGCACCGGTCCAGCCGCCTGGGGGAGCATGTCCTGGCAGAGCTTCGCGATCCGCCAGGGAGGCCGTCGCATGCTGAGCAGCGGTGGGGCACGATCCAGCCAGCTCAAACGCCACCAGACCCGTAGTCTGTTTCGTCGGATTCGGGATGGTCTGGTGGGCTTCGGCTGGCTGTCCAAAGTTCTGCGAGGTCGATGACGGTCCTCTTGATCAGCGATGGCATCGACCAACAGTTCGCCTGTCATCACCTCGCCAAGCAACTCAGAGGGATTGGGCGCCGCTGTCTGACGGTCGGCATGACCGGGCAGAGCCTTGTCGATGTCTGCAGCCACCTCCCGATTCCTGACACTGACCTCGAATTCAGCGCCAGCGAGCTGCTTGGGACATCCTTGCTGGAGAACGCCGAAGCTATCGGATTATTTCTCCAGAACACCCTCGAGGAACAGAGTTTTGCCAAAAACTATCGAGCTATCTGCCGGAACCGGAAGCAGCAACCCGCTCCGTTGTTCGGAGGCGCGATCAGCATTGATGTGGGCGATCTGCTGATTTCGGGGCTGTCGGAACGCAAGCATCTCGACCTGGTGCTTGTCCCAGGAGACCGGCACCTTGCCGAAGCCGAGGTGATGACACGCCTATGGCCGGAGAGTCTCAAGCCTCCGCTGGTTCTCGCTGCCGGACTCTGGTTCATGCCGGAGCGACCACCGCCTGGAAGTCTCGGCGGCGACGGCAGGGGAATGCCCAGGACACTTGTCGCCCTCGTCCAGAAAATGATTCCAACCCAGGTGGGTGGCAAAACCCAGTTGCTCCGGCAACTGTTGAGCTGGGCCGAACAGTCGCCCCACTGGAACGTGGTCGTGACGCGCGATCACCCATCGATTGGGCAACAGCCCTGGATCAAGAAATTCAACCCTGAGGACTGGACCTTCCCTGCCAATGCAACCTTTGCAGCACCAGGTCAGATGCTGCCGCTGCTGGCGAACTGCGCTGCCTGCATCACGGTCAGCTCCCCATGGGCTCTGGCACCCATTTGTTGGGGGAGACGCAATCTGGTCATCGGCGACTTCGGCATCCACACCGATCAGGGCACAACGGCGTTTTTCGGCAGCGGACTGATGCATCGACTTTCGGCCGTACGCCAGCTCGATGACCTGATGGAGCTGCCGGCCGTCAACCAACACTGGCTCGAGGCGATCGGATGGCGCCATCACGATGGCCTCGATCGACTCATGCGATGTCTTGAGGGGATGAGGGAGCGCCGCCGATGAGCGACTTCAGGATTCTGCTCATTGGAGACAGCGACAGCCAGTTGCTGGCCTGCGAGGCGCTGTGCCAGTCACCGTCCTTCCGCAGCGTTGACGTCACCATCAACGCCATCCCGCGAGAGGGCACTCCAGATGTGATCCTCACCCGCATCGGCAGGCTCGGCAGGCTCTGGCGGCACGACATGGGAAGGCTGCTGACCCATCCGCAGCTGCGTGGCTTTGATGCGATCGGTGTCTACCTGACTGGGAGCAAGATCAGCGACTTTCGGCTGGCCCTCGACCTGCTTCCCGAAGGCAAGCGTCCCTTGCTGTTCTGCGGATTCAATGGAG
Organism: Synechococcus sp. KORDI-100; assembly: GCF_000737535.1. Lineage (NCBI taxonomy): Bacteria > Bacillati > Cyanobacteriota > Cyanophyceae > Synechococcales > Synechococcaceae > Synechococcus > Synechococcus sp. KORDI-100. The sequence goes on from NZ_CP006269.1 coordinate 2,415,424, forward strand.
TCGTGCTCGAGAAATTTCTCGAAGGCATGAGCTGGCGCCTCGGCTACGACCTGATCAGCCTCAGCGGCCCCCGAGATCGGGACGCATTGGAGCGCATGATCCAGCACACACCGTTCGCTCAACAGCGCAGCGTGATGGTTGGTCTGCGCCGCAACGAAACAAAGCAGCACGCAAGGTCATCTCAGGACGAACGTCCCAAGCAGTTTCTGTTTGCCGAACAGGTGGTGATGCCATCCAGCCCAGAAGACCGTGCCGAGATGGTCAGGATCCTTGCGGATCTGGCCCGACGCTCGCCGGATTGGCAGGTGTTGATCAAACCACGCATCGCGCCAGGAGAGTCGACATTCCATGTCCTGGACCTCCACATCAGCGAAACCCTGCGCCAGAGCATCGGACAACCACCGGAGAATCTAAAACTCGATTACCGGCCGATGCCGGAACTGCTCCGGACATCAAAGATCATGGCCACGATTTCATCGACTGCATTCTTTGATGCCCTCGACTTCGGGTGCAGACCACTTGTGATGGCAGATTTCGGGGTCAACCCAGCCAATGGCAGTCATGTGTTCGCTGGCAGCGGTGTCTGGTCCTCACTGAGGGACGCTGAAGATCTCGATGCCCTCGATCAGCAGCTTCCGGAGCCAGATCCAAAATGGCTCCAGTGGATGGGGTATGGCGAGAATTTTCAGCCCGAGGATCTGATCGAAGCCTTGATCGACCTCAAGGCCGAACCCGCTCAGCGTCTGAAGAACAGACCTGGTTACGTGACCAATGCCAATCTCAGTTTCACCCAGTTGAGACGCAACGCTGAGACAGCGATTCAGGCCCGCAACTGGGACGAGGCCGAGAGCTTGCTGATGCTTGGCACACTGTTGCGTCCAACCCATAGGAATGTCGCCCGACGGCTGGCCGCCGTTCGCATCGGCAACCCCGTGTTGAAGGGCCTGCTTCTGCTCATCACCTTTAGAGATGTGGGGTAATGTCTGCAGGTTGATGGCGGAGCTGCTGCAGCACGAACTGTGAAGGGCATTCAGATCGAGCGAAACTTCACCCAGTTCGTCGTTTTCGCTGAAGACAGCATTCTTTCGGCATTAAGCAAGATCACGGCCAATCAGTCACGGCTGATTTTCGTCGTCTCGGAAGCGGGCATCCTGCAGGGTGTTCTGACAGACGGGGATTTCAGGCGATGGATCGCCACATGCGGGGACATCGACCTGAATCGTCCAGTGACCGCTGCGATGAATCCGGATTGTCGAAGCGCACCGGAAGGAACATCGGCCGCTGAACTGGCAAGCGTCCTGACCTCAAGAATCATCGCCCTGCCCCTTCTTGACAGCCACGGGCGGATTGTGGCAGTCGCCTTGCCTGCCACCGATGGCCTGCAGATCGGCAATCGCAAGATCGGGCAGGGAGAACCCAGCTTCGTGATCGCCGAGATCGGCAACAACCACAACGGCGACATCGGCATCGCCCTGCAACTGATCGACGCTGCTCAGGCGGCAGGCGCCGATTGCGCCAAGTTCCAGATGAGGGACATGAGCCGTCTTTATGGCAACGCGGGGAAAAGTGACGATCTGGCCTCCGATCTCGGAACGCAATACACCCTGGATCTGCTGGAGCGATTCCAGCTCACGGACGACGAATTGTTCCGGTGCTTCGACCACGCAGCCGACCGTGGCTTGATCCCACTGTGCACTCCCTGGGATGAGACCAGTCTCGACAAACTCAATCGCTGGGGAATGGAAGCCTTCAAAGTCGCTTCCGCAGACTTCACCAATCACGCCCTGATCAGCCAGCTGGCGGCGACCGGGAAACCGCTGATCTGCTCGACCGGAATGGCCAATGAGCTTGAGATCCGTTCAGGCATCAAGCATCTCCAGCAGGAGGGGGCGTCCTACGTGCTTCTCCATTGCAATTCCACCTATCCAACTCCGTTCAAGGACGTCAACCTTCGCTACCTCGATCGACTGCGCGAACTCGCTGAGGCGCCCGTTGGCTACTCAGGTCACGAACGAGGCATCGAAGTTCCGATTGCGGCGGTTGCCCTCGGTGCTTCGGTCGTGGAGAAGCACATCACCATCGATCGCAACATGGAGGGCAACGACCACAAGGTGAGCCTGCTTCCCGATGAGTTCGCTCAGATGATGCAGGGAATCCGCCGCGTCGAGGAATCCATGGGCCAGGGCGGCGAACGAAGCATCAGCCAGGGCGAAATGATGAATCGCGAAGTTCTGGCCAAAAGTCTGGTCGCCGCCTGCGACATACCCGCCGGCACAGAGATCACGGCATCCATGATCAGGATCCAGAGTCCTGGCCAGGGACTGCAGCCCAACCGACTTCCGGAGCTCCTCGGTCGTCGTTTACCGGTTGATAAAGCTCAGGGCGATGTGTTTTTCCCCTCAGATCTCAAGACACCTGCCGCTTCTCCACGTCGCTACCAATTTGAACAACCCTTCGGTTTACCCGTTCGATATCACGACATCAAAACCTTTTCACAATCCAGCAATCTGGATCTGGTCGAGATCCATCTCAGCTACAAGGATCTGGACGTGGATCTCGAACAGGTTCTGCCGGAGCCACAGGACATTGGTCTGGTGATCCATGCTCCAGAATTGTTTGCCGGGGACCATACCCTCGATCTTTGTACGGCTGACCAGAGCTACAGAACGCACTCCGTGGCGGAGTTGCAGCGAGTCATCGACATTTCAAGGGATCTGCGGGAACGATTCCGTTGTTCAGAACCAGTCCTGCTCGTCACCAACGTGGGTGGTTTTTCCGAACATCGTCATCTCGACCGAGCTGAGCGCATACCACTCCGCGAACGCCTGCTCGAAAGCCTGAAACAACTGAGCACACAGGGTGAAGTGGAAATCATCCCTCAAACCATGCCACCCTTCCCATGGCATTTCGGGGGACAACGATTTCACAATCTCTTCGTTGACAGCGAGTTCATTGCCGACTTCTGCAAGGAACAGAACATGAGGGTTTGCCTCGATGCATCCCATTCCAAACTCGCTTGCAATCATCTGCACAGTCCGTTCCGCGAATTTCTTCGGGCGATCCTTCCCTACACAGCACATCTTCACCTCGCCGACGCCAAGGACGTCGACGGTGAAGGGCTGCAAATTCATGATGGCGAAATCGATTGGGTTCAGCTGTTTGAACTGGTGCAACGTCACTGTCCGAGAGCATCATTTATTCCTGAAATCTGGCAAGGTCACAAGAATGCGGGCGAAGGCGCCTGGCTGGCCCTCGAGCGCCTCGAAGAAAGCGCACGCCAATCGCAAGCTGTTCCATTGGCTCATTGAGGATGCCATGCGACTCTCAGCGCACCAATCAGATGCAGCGTTGAAAGACTTTTGCTTCAATCAACACTTAACCCACACAAGGGTCGATACGGTATCCCTTCAAAACGCATTATCCAGAAATAAGTAGACATGTCCAGATCACGTCATTTCATACGCATCAAAGAACACAATCTGTTGTATGGAAGAGTCCCCAAAGTAGCCAATTCATCGATCAAAGCCGTGCTCTGCAGGCTGCTCAACCAGAAACCAATCAAATCCATTAAAACAACATCGGATCGTTTCTGGCGTGATTGCACTCACGAAGAGACGGAACTTCTCACACCCAATCAAGCACGAAAGCTGAGAAGCAGTCATTACAGTTTCAGCTTCGTGCGCAACCCTTTTGATCGGCTGGTCGCTGCTTACAACAACAAAGTGATCGAGATCGACGAACCACCATTGCCGATGCGACGCATGGGCGTTGTTCACAACATGCCCTTCCAAGACTTTCTGAACATCCTGGCGGAAACCTCAACGGACAAATACGACGTTCACCTGATGCCCCAGTATCAGATTCTGCAATCCAATGAGCGACTGGTCCCGAAATTCATTGGCAGAATGGAACAAATGAATGATCACTGGAGAATTCTTCGTAAACGACTGCTTCGACGGGGCATACGCCTTGCCAAAGCCTTGCCGGAGAAGAATGTGAGACGCAGTGGTGATCGTAACTTGCATGCCTATTTCAGCCACTCAAGGTTGATCGATCAATTTCTTGAAATCTACGGCAAAGACGTGCAATTGTTCTATTCCGACGTCTCCATTGACACTCTCATTGCCAACTCATCCTTACCAACGATTCGTCCGTTGAAACCCAAAGAGGCTAATTCCGAGAATATCCTTCAGGCCTGAGTATGGAGCTATTGCAACCAATTAGCTCTCAGATGAGATCACTCGAGCTCCAAAAAAAGCTCAGAGAAAGCCTGGCAGGCAAACATGATCACCTGGCAAAAAGATACCAAAACTGCCTGCCAAATTTCATCGTGATTGGCGCGGCAAAATCAGCAACAACGAGCCTTGCGAAGGTTCTTTCAAGGCACCCAGACATCCACTTCAGCAGCGCCAAGGAACCAAAATTTTTTGGGCGAAATTATCTCAGAGGCTGGGATTGGTATGCACACTTTTTTGAACGTGGTCGCGACCAACTGCTTCGCGGGGAAGCAAGCACAATGTATTCGTCCAGCAGCCGCGAATTTCAGTACACACCCCAACTCATCGCTCACCATCTTGGTTTAATTAAGTTGATCTATGTTGTGCGCCATCCAATGAAGAGAATTGCCTCCCATTGGCGGCATTATCGCGGAAGGTATCCTAACTGCCCTGAGTTCCAGGATATTTTGTGCAATAAATCCATGCGAAAACGAGTTGTAGAGACTTCTCTCTATCATCAACAACTCAAACGCTATCTTCATGTGTTTCCAAGCGATATCATCCACTGCATGACATACGAAGAGCTGATCAGCCAACCCAGAAAAACACTTTCAGCAATGTTTTCCTTTCTTGGTGTGAAGGCAAAGCTCGGGAAAGTTTTACGAAAAGGCAAGATTCCAACAAAGAATATGGCAGGCACAAAGGGTCGGGTACTGGTTGATCCTCCCGTCTGGTCACCTCGACTCAAGCAGGAACTGCTCGACATCGTTCGACCTGATGCTGAATTGATGTTGCATCATATGGGTCGACCCTTGGACACCTGGGATTGGTCGCTTTAGCCATACCCATGCCAAAACCATGAGCAGCCAGCACCATTTCATCCTGTTCAATCAGCTACCGCTGATTTATGGCCGTGTCCCCAAAGTTGCGAATACCTCGATTAAAGCAGCTCTTCATCGGCTTCTTCAACAAGCACCGGAGAAAGGAGCACGCTCCACCACCGACGCCTTCTGGAGCAAAAGCACCCACGGTGAAACACGTTTGATTTCACCTCGAGAAGCACGATCGCTGCGTGGCTCTCACTTCAGCTTCAGTTTCGTCCGCAATCCCTTCGACCGCTTGGTCTCTGCTTACAACAACAAGGTCCTTGAACTCGACGATGTGACTGGCCCGATGCATGCAATGGGCTTACGGCATGACATGCCATTTGGAGAGTTTCTACATCGCGTTGTGGAAACCCCAGATGAGCAGATGGATGTTCATCTGTTGCCTCAAACCAGCATTCTTTGTGTTGATGGCAAGCTGATTCCCTCGTTTGTCGGACAGATGGAACAGATGCAAAGCCACTGGATGTCACTACAACGACGACTTCGCCGCGAAAGACTTCCAAACCTGGGTGCAATTCCAAGCAAAAATGTAAGGCGAGGCGACAAACGGGATGACCTGCGTGAACTTTTCTCAGACCCTGGCCTTGTCCACTTGGTGATCGAGCGCTATGGCGATGATATTTCGACTTTTTATTCAAAAAGCGACGTGCAGCAATTAATTTCAGGCGAACCTTTACCGCTCTACCCGCCAATTGAACCATCTGTAGCGGGCTGCGTCTTTTAAAGTGAAAGGATTGGCGCAATAACCATGGACTTCGTTTTAAAGCACCATTTTCTCGACAGTCACACCGACATCATTGCCACGTTTCATGACGTCATTCATGCTGTAAAACTTCTGGAAAAATGCGTCAAAGATGGGAAAAGCGCAAATGACGAAGATGCGATTGAGCTGATCGCTACAAACCATGAAAACATCACGATTCGAATCCATTATCACGAATTCGAAAGCAGTTAAACCAAATCAGAGTCAACATACCTGAAGATTGCCAGAAACCAATTGACTGACATGCAATAGTTCCCGAGCAGGGTCCAAGATAATAACTTCTTCACTCGTGATTAATGATCACGAGTGCATGACAATTCTAGATCCTGTTGCTCCTTGGATCCAGGGGCCGGCGACTTCCACGGGCCCAGCCTCCAGCCCGGCAATTGTTTACGAAATCGACCTGTGCTGCAGTCAAATTGAATCCGGCCAAGCTGCATCACAGGACACGGACTTTGCCACGCCGCCTCTCGGAGGCGAGCATCCGGTGAGATGACACGATGCGTTCGCCAAACAACCTCTCCTTGACAATCAGCTGACCGTTCAAATGTTTTCCATCCAGGTCGCTTCATATCAGCTGATAATGCAGAATCCGTGCCGTGCATGAACAAGGGAAGGATCTGAAGAACGACCCAAACGATATGCATTTTCGTCGTCATATCAATGCATGACAATCATAACAAGATTCAAGAAAAGGGCGTTAAACAATTGGATTAAAGGGCAAGGAAGAATAACAGGCTCAATCTTTTGTTCAGTGAAGCTTTCGAGCCTAGAAAGTCTCTGCATCACATGATGATCGCTGTTCAAGCCATACAGGACGGTGCCTTGTGCTGGAAGTTTTTTTAACCAATGCAGCTTGATGACGACCGTTAACCTGAATGCAGACAAGAATCATTCAACGGCGGCAGCGGCCTGAACAGATGGCCATAATGCTGCGAATTCAGCATCTGAAACAACAGCATTCACTTCGAACTGAATACCGAATCCCTGAATCCAAGGACCAAGATGTGCCCAAACCTTGCCGATATCACTGGCCTTGGCAATCGCGACTCCACTGCCGCTGATGGGTTCACAGACCCGATAAACCAATTCAAAACCATCGAATTGGTCTCCGGGGCAACCGGCGTTGATGTAGTCGGCAAACCCAGGACATGATGCCCATGAGCCTTCAACCGTGGGAAAGGTCCAGACAATGAGGTAATGCTGCATGACCATGCTGTTTTCCTGCTTATAGCTGCAGCAAAACCTGATCAATGGTCAGTTCAGCGAATCAAGGCATGCCACCGATTGCATGGAGCCGTTTCATTCGATTCATGACAAACTTGCTGACGTCAGCCAGATCAGATTCGTGGTTGATTCATTGAAAATCCTGCTCAACCTTTGGGGCCTCATAAGGACAAACCACATCAAAGCTGGGGACCTCTGCGCTGAGCAAGTAGTCCTCCACCACGGAGCGAACACAGCTGGACTGCACACCAATCACTGTGCCGTGTTGTGAGCCGACGGTTTGAACAGTCCGCATGGAGGGGAAGGCTCTCGCCATGGCCATCGACCAGACCCAAGGGGTTGATCCGTCCCAACTGGAACCAACCACCAAACCTGAAACACGCACGTTTGGGAAGGGAGCCCTGGGGACGGGATCCTGGGCTGGCACGTTGTCATAGCCGCTGCACAGTGCCAGGAAGTTGGCCCCTAAAGAACCTCCAAAAACCGGAGCCTGAGAAACGATTCGCTCGAGCTGCTGCTGCTGACGCACGATCGAAGGTCGCTGCGGGAAGTCTTGACAGATCACGGCCGCAAATCCTGCGGCAGCATTTTTGTCGATCTCCGGGGAACGCAACAACGGATGTTCAAGCTGATCAATGGCAGCTGATTGCTCCGCTGGTGTGCCGAACAACGCATGATCAACGGTTTCGATCAGCGTGCGTGCAAAGGGACCCGAAATCATGTCGGGAAGACTCACGAAGTTCTGCAGAGGATCCAGAAGATCCCAACGGGTGTAAGCAGACCCATCCTTCAAGATGATTGGGCTCAACGCCAGACGATCGAGGGCACGGGCAAGTTTTGGTGCCAGATCGGGATAGAGAGCAAGAAAAAAGCGGGCGGCATCATCTGGAGCCACTGATGAATCACTCAAACCGAACAGATCGATCCAGGGATCGACACTTCCATCCAGCACGAGAGCCCGAATCTTGTCCGGATACAGGGCTGCATACGTCGAACCGATCACTGTTCCATAAGAGACGCCCCAGTAGTTGAGCTTGCTGTCTCCGAGTGCTCCACGGAGTGCATCCAGGTCATGGACGGTCTCGACCGTTCCCATTGCTGTCACGAGATCGCGATTGGACTCGATACAGGCACGATTGACCTCTCCAAGTTCCTTTCTCCGTTGATCCAGCACCTGCTGCCAGTCGACTGGCCCTGTCGCTGGTCGCTGCACCGGACCCGCATTGCAACCGCTGAGGGCCGGCGAGGAGGCACCAAGTCCGCGGGGATCCCAGGTCACAAAATCAAATGCCTTCCGTAACTCTTGGGGGATCAAAAAAGCATTACTGGCACTCGCCCCCCCCGGCTGTCCTGGGCCGCCTGGGTTGAAAAACAATGACCCCAGCCTCTGATCAGCAGATCCACTGGCCGGCAGCCGGTACACCGCGAGTTCAATCTGCGGACCGTCGCCCTTGTCGTTGCGCAACGGGCGCGGCAAGCGGGAGCATTCAAAACCGAGTTTGGCGGGAGCTCCGGATTGACAGGGCTGCCACTTAAGGGGCATGGCTTTTTGGTTGCTTTCAGTGTTTGCTGAAGCAACCTGGCCAACAGTGCTCAGAAGCACGAAAAGGATGGCGCATCGATCACGATTCCTCAAAGGAGAATTGCGCAGATGATGCATACGCTTGCAGAAAATCCAACGGTTCGGACATGAACGTCAGCACTCATGAATGGGGAGGACAGAGCTGATGGACTTTGTCATGCACGAAAGCGTTGAGATTGAAAGTCCTGCACGCTGAACACCAGTGCTTCGGCTGCGCCATCCAAAAGCACAACTCACCCGTGGGGTCGCGACTCAGATCAATCGGTCGCACCCCCCTCGCCAAACAAGAACCATCCATCAGGCATCGACATAGGCATGGATCACCGTGGTCTCAATCACGTGTCCAGCTCCGGCGATCATCTCCTTGTTGTCTTCAAAGAGCTTTTGAGCAACACCAACAGGAGCTGTTTGGACAGCGCAGACCTTGGCAGGATCCTCTTTACTGACGCCTCGAAACAGTGATTGCACACCAGCATCTGCGTGCATCTTGGCCACATCGTCGCTGTCATAAATCGCAGCCCACTCAGCGAAGGGAACGCTCAGGCTGAATGTCCAGACCGTGGTTTCCATGGGTTCAAAAAACTGCGGCGCGAGTCAAACATCAAAAGCCGTGGTTGTCGGGAGCCTCTGTAACAGCGGGCGCGGACGATGAGACTGACCGCATCAAAGTCATCACCAATCATGCAAGGGAGGCTCAGAGCAAACAACACCTCAGAACAAGAGCAGCTGGACCTGAGAGACCAATACCGAGAGTGATGCAACCAGGCGGCGGGGCTGCCGGCGCAGGCATCATCAAGGAATGAATCTTTGGATACCAGAATCGTGAACACCATCAGCAAGGATCAGGGCATTGATGACATCACCTGATGGCTTCCAAGTTTTTCCACGTGCAACACGAGTTCCGCGCCGGGACCTCTCAGACATGGTGGAAAACAGCTCAAGCAGCAATGGCACCAGGCGGAGGCTGGGACGAGGCGGTCGCCAAAAATCTTGAAGCAGGGTTTTACAACCATGCGTTTTGCCCGATCGGGCCGGAGGGTCCAGCCTTTTGCATTTGGGAAGTTCGAGAAGACAACAGCGTTGAGGACTTTCAGTCCTTCATCGATGGACCAATGGGTGTCAACTTCGGACTTAACGCTATGATGAATATCTGCCGAGAAATCAACGTTGATTTAGCTGGAAACACTCCTTATCCCAGAAAGTTTTGATCGACTATGAATGCTGTGCCACAGTTTCGGACAAATAAAATTAGGACCGCTTGGAATGGAATTTGATATCAATTGGATTGAAAATATAAATATATTTACGTAATTAGTAAATATATGGAAAATTAAATTTTAAAAACTAAATCGACAATGTAATACATAATCTTCATGAAAATTTGATTTCTGCAGGCGAATTGACCCAGCGCACTCACCAGGACGGAAATCACTGATCGGATTGAGCCTTTTTGAGAACCGGGAGATCGGTTGGCTGTGCAAGCACGTAGAGCACTGCTGCTGAGAGGGCAACGGTCACAACGGCAACGGCCGCAAGGGCTGCGGTGTAGTCCGACATGAAAAACTAGATTCAACTTTGCATAACTTAGTGCAAATGTGAAGGACTGTAAACAAGTCTTTTTGCTCAGCTGCGCGATCAAGGCTGGCTCGCAAACCAAAGCTTGCTGTGCAAACCCACGCTTGATGGCAAGAGCGACCTCACCGTACAAAGCAATCTCGACCACGCCGGCTTGCGAGCCGCACACGACAGAGTCACTCGCGCATCGACTCACAAGACAACGCAATCTCAGCTGTTGTTGTCAGGATCCGAGGCATGGTCTGGATGGACACCGCATGGGGCAATCCGACGGTGGATAGTGGCACCGCATCCCATCAAGCATCAGTCCATGTCCGCCCATCAACCTGAGGTCTGCAATGTTCTCGGTGACTCGATCACACTTCAGCTCACAGCTGAGCAGACCGCAGGTCAGTACAGCGTTGTCGAGTTCGCAACACCCGGTGGTGTGGGCCAACCGCCCCACACCCATGCCTGGGATGAAACCTATCTGGTGCTCGAGGGGGCCCTGGACCTGAATCTGAACGGGGAATCCACCGTGATCAGCCCAGGGAGCTGCCACCAGGTCAAAGCAGGGACCGTGCATGCCCCGACACCAAGTGGCGATTTTTGCCGTTATGTCATGGTCGGCCTGCCAGGTGGTGTCGAAGAAGTCTTCAAAGCTCTGAAGAGCAACGAAGAACAACTGGGGGACATGGCCAAGGTTGTTGAGATCGTCACCAAGGCTGGCGTCACGATCGCGGCCTGATCGGACGGTGAATCGTCAGTACAGCCGCAACATCGGCTGTGCTGACGACCTCTGCTGAAAAGGTCGGTGATCCACGCATCACAGACGACACGATTATGACAAAACACCAGGAAGGGAGGTTGAAAATACTGACTTTTAAAAAGCACATTGACGGATGAATCAGGGCTTTTTAAGAAGGAGAATTGTTCGAACATTGCAGGACGCCAAACAATAGATAGACCTGTACTGGGGAGGTTTTTAGTCTTTTCTGAATCTTCCTGGTTCAATTTGTTGCTGCCTGGAGCTAAGATAGAAACTCAAGTAGATAGTTATCAAACCCATATGGTCAGTCTCATCACCAAACGATTCAATCGTGCACTGATCATCATTCTTACGGTGTTGCGATGGTTACTTTGGATGGCCATCAGCATCAACATCGCCATTGAGGGTATTGAGCTCTTCCTTGCAAAAGATGTCAGCCATATTGCCATGTCCGCCATCTTTTTCTTGCTTGCCAACGTTCAGATTGGTCTAAGCCGCTTGCTTCTTAGTATGGAGGATTCTGAGTTGGCAGAACAATTTTTATTTATCTCATTCTTCATGATTTCAGCCGCTATCATTGAAATTGTCGATCTTGGCCTGGATCGAGCCGTCACTCAACTCAGCACTGGCTCATTCATTGCAGCTTTTACGACCGTCTCGATTGTTGAATTCATTTCCGGCGTGGTGGCAACATTACTGGCCGGATACTCATTGGATCGCATGTTCGTTTCAATGAGAAGAAAAGTCTGGCAAATCTTATGAATACTATGGTCACATGGTCCAGATTCTCAGCAAAACCCGCCCGAATCAAGAACCATCTAAAAGTTCAGACTTTCGAGCGCACATAATTGGTCGCTATCAACATAAGACACTCGAAAAACAATCGGCAATTCGCGCGGAAAGAACAAAATAAGCAGATCATAAATATCATCACTAGTGCAAACATTGGCAAGACAATGCCAGATCAATCCCAGAGTGTTACAGCTCTGAGCAATCAAATGATCACATCAATGAACGATCACACCAATGGCGTGCAAAAGAATTTCCTTGGTAGCCAGTTGAGAATCTTGAACGGGTGTTGCCAACGTTGAATTGGATCAAACTCACTTAAACCATCAATGTCATCGCAAAGACGCGCCAGCCCGAATACAGCTTGATCACCCAGGCATCATCCGCACATCAAGGGAAAATCCTGCGAAAATTCGATCGTGAGGCTGGTGGTCAAAAAGCACCTGTTCCTGTCCCAAACGATGGGCTCCCACCGCGATTGAACAGGTCCGGATCGGCAGCCGTGCAAAGTGGGTGGATGAAACAGCCCACTGCCCGGAGACTTCGTTCACTAAGGCTTGAGGCGCTGGCCCGTGATGACAGGGCTGTCGCAGAACTGAACGCGCGCATCTCCAACTCGCCCGACTACCTGGTGGAAGAGCTGATGAACACCCATGGATGGCCCGCCCATGAAGCTCTCTGCGCTGTTCAGCAACTGCAGGAGAAAGCCCTGCGCAACACAACTGAGCAGGCTGCTGCCTGACCACATAGGACACAGCGGCCCTCGAGCCAACGGCGCCAGTGCGATCTGCTGAGAGCAGCGAGCTGTTGCTTCAGCGCTTGAGCCAAACGAATGGATTGGCAGAAGCACTGGCTGATCCTCCTTCAAAGAAATTCCAGACATCCACAAACCAAAACGGGAGCACATGTCGTCGCATTGAGAAAGCACGACAACGTGGATTTCTCTACATCCCTCGATTGGAGCCTGTTTCAGACAGCATGATCTGTCAGAGAAAATCGCTGTCGCTTTTTCGAGAACACTGAAGTGAGAGCCTGCCTTACGTTGAGAAGCACGAGGACAGTCGAGCACCCAGGCACCAGGACCAGAAGCAACAGCTCAGTGAGAGATGGCTGAATCAAGCTAGTTTTGTGCTCCGCAGTTGTTTTTAATGTCAGTTCCATTCGGGTTCATGCTGGGACAGCTGGAGATCAGCAATCTCACAGCGGTGTTTCTCCTCATTGTCGCTTTGATGTTCATCGGTAGTTTCGCCGTGGTGTCATTACAGACCGGTGAGCTGATGAAGCCACCCAAAAACGACTGAATCACAGCTGTTCTATGGGAGCCATCGTTCGTTCTGACCGACGTCCTTGCAAAAAGACCAGAAGGCCTTGACCCATCGAGGTTTGGAGCGAAGGCTGGCAACACAAAAAACAGCGACTGAGATGATCCCTGCCACAACCGCCCAGGCTGGATCAACCCAGGCCCATAACAGGACGACAAGGACACTGACAACGGCAATCCTGAGAATCTGAATGAGCTTCATACGACCGTCCTAAAGGTCACTGCGGTGGGAACTCCCAAAGCGAAACATCATGCTGACAGCTTTGGGACCATCCAAGTCCCCATTCCGAGAAGCAGAGATCCGAACATCGCGATGGGATTTCTACAGGTTCTCACAAATCTGCAGCTGCAAAAAGCCCCACAACTTGCTGAATAATTCAGGAAGGGCAGTGTTGCCAGGGGGAAGGCCGGCGAAAGATGTCATCAATCAACGTCAGGTTTTAGTCACAACCTAAACAGTAAGAGGTGGTGGAACAGGAGTCTCAAATCTTCGAAGTTGTTATGGCCGAAGACGCCAAGACAGTCGCCACGTTATGAACGTCGACGAAGTTGGAGCTCTTCTATTCAAGCTTTTACTCCCGTCGTGAATGTCACAACCAACAACTGGCAACACCCTATGTTGAACAAGATTATTCGGCAACCTCCACCCAGGCGCAAGTCCCCCAGGATTTCATCCTAGCTGGTAATTCTTGCACTGCGGTGTAATTCAGAGTTTTTAGATCGATTTGGATTGTGTCTTTAAAAGCATCGCTGGGATCATCCAGCGGAAAGGAATAATAAGAACCACGAAAGATATTGTTCGAAACACTGGTGCGTGTCTCCCAATGCCAACCAGTCGACTCCTCGACAACAGGCTTTGGGATGTATTGCTGTGTTGCATCATTATATCGATATTCCTGGCCAGATTTGATATCAAAAGTATAGATAATAGGTAAATCGATGAAAGAAGTGTCTTCAACCCAATCTTCATAGCCTTCCATCGTGCATTTCAGCGAACGAAAATTGGATTGGCTGCAGCCTGTCGAAACAACAGCCATGAGGCTCAGCACTAGCAACCGTTTCATCATTCTGGCTACCGGTCCACAACGCAAAGCCAGCGCCTTACTTTTCCTGAATCGCCTTGCGTAACCAACAACTCCCCGGACGTTAGATCAAAGCGATGGTGCATCCTGACTGTCGTTGCTGGAAGCAGATAAGCCCACTGAACCAGATCCGTGGTGAAGGCGGCTGTTTCTGTCCACTCCCGGCCATTTCCACTTGGCTTGAATGTCCATTTGACCATCGCCGTTGCCTCATCCAAGGTCACAAACAACGTTTGATCAGTATCTGCGGTGCTGCATTGCCAAGACAACGGAACAGCACTGACCGGCTTGACTGCCATCCAGGCCACTGAAATTGCGAGAAACCAGTATAAAATTGAATGGCACCCTGCTTCATCTCAACGATCTGAGCCTAGCTGCTGTCGTTGAAGAACCGGTTGCTGACTGCAGCACCCGTCACATGCCATTTCACCGAAGTCGTGATGTGAGCCTGATCCGATCCAACGGTGGGCACTGATCAGACAGTGCAGATCAGCGAAGCCTGCATCAGCCTGGTCACGGCAACGAGCAGGACATCAGCTGATTGCCGCAATCCAGGCAGTCCGAACCTCTTGCTCGAACCGATCAATCCCAACCGACAACCTCAACACGCCCCTCAGAACAATCGCGAAGTTTTTGATTGACACACCCGATGCAGAACAATCCTCGAGCAGTGGCTAAAGAGAACGCAGATATGCACCAACGAGAATGTCTCGCGTCGTCACCACCCTGGCTGCTGCCTTATCGCTGTGGGCGTCAGCCATTCCCCCAATATGGGTTGGATTGACTCCTGCGATTCTGATTGGAATCAATGTTCTTTCAGTCCGAGATGCCAATGCGCAAAGCGAAAGCGCTGTGGACTGGTTCGATTCAGGCCTTGAAAAAGCAAAACGTGGAGATCTTCAAGAAGCCATTGCTGATTGGACAAAGGCAATCGAGATGTATCCTCAATATGCTTATGCTTACTACAATCGTGGCCGTGCACGACGGGAATTGGGAGATTTACAAAAAGCAATCGCTGATTACACGAAAGCAGTAGAAATCAATCCGAATTATGCCTGGGCTTTTTATAACCGGGGCAACATCAGAGACGAATTAAAAGACTACCAAGGGGCAATTTCTGATTATACGAAAGCGGTAAAAATCGATCCGCAATTTTTTGAGGCCTATGGAAATCGCGGTTATTCGAAAGACAAACTGGGGGATTCAAATGGCGCGATAGCTGACTATACCAAAGCAATAAAAATCAATCCAAAGGATGAAATTTCTTACAGCAATCGTGGCCTGACCAGAAAGTCTCAAGGCAATATGAAAGGCGCCTGCTCCGACTGGAGAAAAGCAGCAGCTTTAGGTAACAACACCAACGCTGCAACCTGGTTCAGGGAAGAATGCTGAAGACAATCTCTTTCTGCTCAGAAATCTTGGACGCACTACACCTCTAAGCATCGATGTTTTTTTGCAGATGAAACATAGACAATGCGCCTCAGGGATGGCTAAACAGGGAGTGGCAACGCAATCCTCAAAGATGTCGCGATTCAATTCTGGGTTGGCCGCTGTCTTCTCCCTGATACTGCCTTTGGCCTCCCCGCGGCTGGCGGTCCTGATCCCTGGTGTTGCGATTGCTCTGGAAGCTGTATCAGGGCAAGCAGCGTATGCTCAAAACGCCGATGATTGGTTCCAATCAGGCGAAAAGAAATATAACAATGGCGACTATCGAGAAGCGATAGACGATTTCAGCAAGGCAATAGAACTCAATCCCAAATACGAAAACGCCTACCGCCTTCGTGGATATTCGAGAGATAACTTGGATGATTACAAGGGTGCGATCGAAGACTTTACAGTCATCATTGAGCTGAATCCTCGTGATTCCGGTGCGTATGCATGGCGTGGGAGTGCAAAAATAGATTTAGAAAACTATCAAGGTGCAATCAAAGATTTAAGTCAAGCAATAGAGCTTAACCCAAGCTATGGCTTCGCTTATTTCAGTCGTGCCTATGCAAAAAAATACTTGAACGATCTCAGAGGAGCCATTTCGGATATGAGCATGGCAATAGAGCTTGAGCCTCAAGACCAATACAACTACAGCAGTCGCGGTCTACTTAAAGAAGAGATCGGCGATCTTGAAGGTGCCTGTTCCGATTGGAGAAAAGCATCGGAACTTGGGCACGAATCGTCTGCTACATGGGTGAAAAACCAGTGCTGAATACAAACACCACCTCCATAGGCATCCAAAGATGAACATTCCATCCGCCTCATGAGATGGCATTGACGATCGGCTCAATCGCTCATCGGGAAAGATTGAATAGGGTTACAGTCATTGCACCCCTCGCCATAGAGAACCGTTCAGCCTTTTAACACGCAAAGCGACTGGGTCAGAAAAATTGGATTCTGCAACGTCGGTTTTTGGGCAATTAGACGAGCTTTCCATCTAGAAACTATTGAAATAGAACCATCAAATAGTTTAAACATCTCGCCAAATATCGATTGTATGATCTGTTAGCCATTGAGGGGTTTTTGTTTCCTGAAAAGAACAGACAATCGCTTCAGAAACAAGCGTTTCTAGATTCGCGCTGCATTGCTCGACAGGAGAACGATTCTCTTATGCACCCTGATGTTGGCTCAATGGCAGGGTTCAAGACTTGATTGTGCCGACGGTGAGCGAACATCCAATGCAATGGACTGACCCGAGTCTCACTGACGACTGGGAGACAAGCTGTTGGCTGGGCATTTGGGATGAGCCTCCAGTCCATTCGAATGATTGGAGAAGCTGAAAGACGCCCCAAATAGATGAATTCAGGCGATTCTCATCAAAATCTCTGAGAGTATGAGTGTTTGTTTGGGTTTTAAAAGGCGATAGTCAGACACAAGTCTCAAATTTTTATTCCAAAGATGATTGCCTTCCCTAATCAGTGGCATGCCTCCAAGATCAAGAAATTTCTTGTCGATATAGGTAACGCCCAGTGGGTTGATTCCGGCTTCGACAACAATCAAGATGTCTTCGAACTTTACGAACACCTCATCAATCGAACAAAAGACAATGATAGAAAACCAGATTCATAGGTCTGTAAGTCACTCATCACGTGATGGGCATTTCTTGACTATGTCCTGTGATAGAACTGAATCAACTGCAGCCTTTTTTGCCGCGCCTTTGTCAGGATTATGACTGGCCTGCATATCGTCGTTCTTTACTGATTTAGTGATGAGTGAAAGGCTTAAACAGATCATCTTGGCCAATGTGATGATCAACGTCCTAGCTGTAAACACGATGAAGACGATCCCAATCATCTTCTGAAGAAATCTTTATGCATGTTGAGAGTTTGAAGACTCTCAAGAATCTTTTGTATCTGAACATCCACTTTTTATATGGGATGCTTTCAGAAGCCCATCAGCTCGCGTGCAGCCCTACAACCGCATCAGCCTTTCTCCATGCATGCGTCATAACACCCATAAGGTCGATATGTGGGATTGGTTGTGAAGCTGGTTCTGGCGAGTCGCCAACACGCTGGATCGGTATCACCAGCAATCATCGCGGATAAGAGGTTTCAACGACCACCGTTGATCAGAGCACAGCTTGGGCTGGTAATCAATTGATGGGCACAGCTGCGGGTGTCGTCCATCGGATTCAGCACTGCGCTGAGCCGCATGTCATTTTGCATTGCTTCAAGGACCAGCAGGCTGCCGTAGAAGACGACCTGGAATGTCCAAGGATCGAAGCCGGAAAGTGTGAAGGTCATGAGTCGAAGCTCCCTTGAATATCCACACCATCTCCCGAATCTCTGGACCACTCGATGACCGGCGTCAGACCTGCCTGTGATTTTACTAACTGAGTGTAGAAACGCTGCAGTGACTGCTGTTGAGAGGTTCAGGCCCAGGTGCCAACCAGCAAGCCGATGGAATTCGATGCAGTCAGGACAGAAATCAATGGGCCCATCAACGGATTGCGCTTGTCCTACGGGTTGCGAAGCCCAGCAACCAAGCAATGGCTAGTGGGCACCGAAATCAAGACGTGCTGGGGATGCTCTGAATCTCCCATGCGTAAGCCCTCTCACAGCGCCCCGGGGAGCCAGTCCTATCCCAGCATGAGCTTCTTGAAACCTGATCAAGCAAGTCAGCACCTTCTTTGCGGTCAGCGACTCGCGAGAAGGGAGCTACAGGAATCGCGAGAAGAACAATGTTCGTCCCGAGCGATGCGATTACTGCATAACTACGTTCGCTGCCTTGCGGAAATCTTTGGCAAACCCACCAGATTTCTACTGATTGTTTGTCGCAAAATAATGTTTCCCGCGATCGCTCACGCAGTAGACAGGAATTCTGCCAACCGTCGGGTCGCTCTCCCGAAGCCGTCGCGTGTGGAAGAACTCCCCATATCCGCGTAAGACAAATATGGGTCGAAGCAAAGCGATCCGCAACGGATCATTTGGTCATTTGATGAATCCCGAAAATCTCTCGTAACGACTTATGACTTTGGTAGAAAGCACACTGGCAGCATGGACGCTGGCCACCAGATCGCAGTTCACAACTAACTTCTGGGGCGCTCAAAACAAAGGCGACATCTCACCGGGCCGAACTACACCAGCAGCGAACACAGGTCCCCTTACTCAGTCTTTCTTGCTTTTCCCAGAGGACGCTGGTCGTTGCAATGGACAAGCCAAAGCGTGAAACGGCTTGTGCTTTCCGTCAAAAATGAGACAACCGATTGGTTGAGCGTTTGCGGTGTGAATCCGCATGAGATGACCACCAATTGATCTGGTCTAACCAGGCTGGTTTGCTCGTTGGCGTGTCAATTGCAGCCAATTCGTGAACCGGCCAGCCGAATCCGTGCTCTGTCGACACAGGCGCCGCTGATGTGATCTTGGTCAAAGGGTTCATGACCCAGTGCAGCCGCACCGGCAGCAGGAGACCCTTGATCAGCCAAGCCGATGAGAAGCACTGTCCCGAGGGTTGCTAGCGACGTCATCACCAGTCGTCGCGCCAGATGCATGGCAGTGGGTGGTCTTGCGCGCGAATACATCCACTCCTCGTCGTCTCGCCTGTGTGTCATGGCTGTGCCTCAGTTGGTGCGGGTGAACGTGGAAGCCGGCGGCTCGTCCGCATTTTCGACAAACATCTCCCATTGCATGGTGCGTGAGGTGTCCTTCACAGCGGGGACTAGGGAAGACGAAATCGTCCGCATCACCGCGGCCAAGCTCATGAAATAGGTCGAGCGTTGCTGCCGATACGCGGACAGTGCGTCGCCTCGATCCTTTGCCGAAGCGGTGAATCTGGCCTCTGTCATCAAGAGCCTCGATGTCTTTCTACTCAATGCTTTTCAACGGACAACGGCAATCTCAGAGACTCTGCAACCCAAGAGATATGCGCCGCCGATCAGGACAATGAAAACCCCGCCATCGCAAACGGGGTTATTGGTTTGACTTGGTCTGCAGGAGGTTACATCAGGAACCACAGATCCTGCCCTGCCTTTCCCAACGATGGGTCTTGTATGGCTTTCAATTGAGAGGAGATCTTTTTCTCAATGATCAGGCTCCCCGGTAGTTGGTTAGATATTTTCAGAGTCTCCAGTGCTCGTACCACCATGGCTGGAAAAAATTTTGTCGATAAACTGCCCAGTGGCAATTATTGCACCACTATCTTCAATGAATTTTCCAGTACTTCGCCCAAAGTATGATCCTGAAAGAAATGCTGTAGGATCTTCAACAAAAACAATTCCGTAGTTATTGTCATCATCCTCGCTTGGGTTGATGCGCGGATTAAGGCCTTGAAGAATCTTTCTCTTCAGAAGATGGTCACCACTCAAAAGCAAATCGTCACGGCCTCCGCCGCCTGTAATGTCATCGGGGTTTTCATGATATAAACCGGTTGTATCACCAAACCAGTCAACGATATCAGTCAGCCAATTATCTTCACCTTTGATGGCCCCGCCAATTGCTTCGATGATTGGATCGATGAACCAAGGGGTGGCTGCCTGCACCATATCTACAGTGAGATCCACCATAGCGTCAGTATCACCGTTCAAAGCTTTTTGTGCATTTTCATAGGTTTCTCTGACCGTATTAACGCCGTTAAAAGTGCTGAAGATTTCTTCGGCCGCGTTCGATCTAGAGCCAGATTGACCTTGACGAGCTTTTTCTTCTAATCCATTATCGACATTCACTTCAAACATAGATTCCAGTGTTTTCTGAGATCTGCTTCCCCCAGTTTTTGGCATAAGATTATTCATTCGCCGGCTGTCGCGTGTTAAGCCAAAAGAGCCTGCAAGTTCTCTCGCGGAATCAAGCATGTCTTTGCCTTCACTGATTCCCTGTAGCAAGCTCTTATCAAGTAGAGCGATGTGTTCAACCTCAGTTGTGTCAACATTCCGTAGTAGATCTACATTCATATCCATTTGTTTGTCTTCAGAGTCAACGGCATCGGCAGTTTGAAGAATTTGAGTTTCTTTCTTGGACAGAGAATTAATGCGATTAGTCCAATCGCGTGTTGTACGGGTTTTCATTTTTGATGTGGATGAAGGCGAGGGTATCCCCCTCCGATGCACACACCATCTCCGGAATCACAGGTCCACTTGATGACCTGCGTCAGCCCTGGCTGTGAGGTTGGTCACAACAGATAAGAAGCACTGCAAAGTCAAGGGTTCAGAGGCTCACCCCCAGGTGCCGAGCAATCAGCCTCTCCTTCTCGTCTTCAGTCAGAAATGGGGCACGCCAGTTAACAAGCCATTCTTCCACTGCTGGCTTTCCAAGGTCCTGCACCCCGCCACATAGCCATCGCTTGAGGCTGTCAGGGTCATTGACTATGAGTGCTGAGACGAGTTAATTCAGCAGGAACAGCGCGATCCGGGTTTCGAGGGGCATGGTTCAGACGCGACTGCCATGAGTATTACCCATTCTTGTGGTTGACGTAATTTTCCTTCTGTCCAAATAATGCCCTGTTCGTTGTACTGAATGAGCAATGAGAGCATTCCTCCTTTCACTACTCCTTTCACCCTTGACGCCTGCGAATGCAGAGCAACCAGAGATCAAGTGCCCGGGAAACAACACCATAGAGATGCGATGGTGCGCCTCGGAGAGTTTGCAAGAGTCCAAGGCAGCGCTAGAGAAGAAACTCTCACCAGAGATGCTTGAGAGGTGGGAAGCAGCAACGAAAGAAGTCTGTGCTGCGGCTTATATCCCGTACCAACAAGGAACCATCTATCCCCAACTGGTCGTTGGGTGTGGTGACCGACTCAATCGAGTGCTGCTGGAGGAACTAAGAGGGTTGGGCTCCTGAGAGGAGGAGTGAAAGACGGCCAAATGAGATATGGACGTTTCACACTAAATCGAAATTGGTCAACCTTACCCAATCAATCTGGATAGTCTCGTTTTCATCGCGCTGCGCAAGATGAACAATTTTCTTTTCATATTCTTTGGTGAGCTTTGGTGCTTCCCATTTGTCTTTCGGTTTGTTATGCCTGTACAGATCTTCAGCTCCTTCAAATATTCCTTCTGTCGTCAACCAGCCTTGAGATTATGCTTTGCAGTATTGCTCAAATTCGAACCGAATCCCCAACTTAATGAATTCATACCGATAATTCGCATGGCACAGTTTCTGTTCGACCAACAATATTCATGATGTTCCTCCTCATTCACCAGTACTTCTACAGGTTCTGCTGAAACCATGACCTGAGCTACTGAAAGGATTAGTGCACCGAGTACGAAGGGGAGTTTCATAGGAGATCAAGTCTTTTTGAATTGGTCTTTAACTGTTTTCAAACTCTAAAGGACCGTTCAATTTGCTTTGTACATGTGTGCTTTTTAGTCGATTACCGAGGACTAGAGGCTCCCGCATCCCATGGAAAATAAAAATGTATGAAGGGATACGCCTTTGAAGGAGGGTCCAGTTTGAGTAGTGTTTATGTGAACAACACCTCTGTGGTTTACTGTGAAGGCTTGCTGAGGCCGTCCAGTTTCGTTATAAGTCGCTTATAAGCTTTCAATCAATAATGACCGGACATTCAGGCTCTATTCCGCGAGTGACTTCTGACACTGGTTGGGTTGACACTCCGCATCAAGCGGCAATCGTGACCCGAGCCAATTCATTCAACACCGATACTCGCAAATACCAACCGGTCACTCAGCACCAAACAAATACCAACTCTTTAGCTGTCAACAGATCCCAAATGACGACGGGCCTCTTGCCGCTTGAGAAACTGCTCGAATATTCCTCAGGAACAGCGTGATTCGCAATTCAAGGGTCATGCTTCAGATGCGACTATCTGAACTGTTCCTCGCTCTGCTTAGGTACTAAAAAACCCCTCTATCCGCTCGGAATCCGCCTTGTTCATCTGGCAGCCGAAAGTGGTGATCCAGGAACTGCCCGGTTGGAGGAAGCTGCTGGGGCTCCCCAGGCAGTGGTTTCGTTAACGGTGAAACTGTCATGGGGTTAGTCCTGGACATTGGCCCGCCCAAGCTCATCGCTGCTTTAGAAGGCTGAGCTGTTGATTGGCGCGATCCACCTTGCGTGCCAGGTCGCGGTGGAGGGCCAAGATGATGTCGATCGCAACGTCCGGCTCCTCGTGCTGAAGCTGCTTGAAGGTGACGCGTTGCTGCACAAGGCAGGTGCTGACCTCATCCGCTAGGAGGTCGGCGATGCGGGGCAGGTTGTTGAGGAAGGCAATTTCACCGATTCCTCTATACCGTGCCGATCACGACGATCAACCTGTGAGTACCGGGTGTGAGGGTTGGCTGGTGAATGCCGATCAGCACAAGATGGTTCAATTCAAGCCCGACGTCCCAACGACTCATGCGGAGTGGGTGGTCCTGCGGACGTTTCACTGGCGACCACAGGTCTACCAAATCCCGCAGACGAGGCGGCGAATGCTTCGCCACAACCCCATCGATACCTCTGAGACGATGGCGGTTCAACCCTGCCTTATTTGCAAACGAAAAATTGTGCGTAAGGGGTTCGCTCGGTTTCTAATTCATGCCCACTTTGCGTATAAGTTTTTCTAGCCGTGTTAAATACATAAAAGTTCATCGTATTTGTCGAATCTTTGTACGCATAGATAAATTCTTTCTGCTTGCCTATTATTATTAATTTTTTATTGACATTGAAAGTTCTCCCGTTGGCGGGAATGTACGATGAAACGTGATACACAGATACTTTAGGCTGTGACTTTACTCGCCAAACAGTCGTGAAGTTGTTATTTGATTCATTAACGCAGGTCCATTCCTGACTCCAAGCAGGCGAGGCAGAAGTAACGATTGACACAATACTCGCTAATGCAACTAAAAGTGGCCTTATTTTCATTAGACAACATGTCGATCGTTACACATTAGCGGCATTGTCACCAGCGTCCAGCCACTGTTCAGCAATCGGTCGCTCCAGGTCATCGAGGACATCTGTCGCCAAATCCGGAACCGCGAAATCCCGATGCCATCTGCTGACAAGGACGGTTACATCGATGAGGTGAAAGATCGACGTCTAGCTCTTTTTAATTAACTTCTTCAACTTTGCATTTTCCAGTCACATTGTTCAACCTTCTCCTTTTGTTTGGGTCGTTCCAAAGAGGCAGAGAGTCATTCCATTCAAAATAACCATCGGCCAGGCGGATGTACAGATCGAAGTCCCTCGTCACACCATGATCTTCCTCGAAGTCCACTCTTACGTCTCCATTCCCAATAACAGCTTCATACGCATTCCCATCAATAAACACCGAGTCTGTGATCTTCTCAACAGTGATGCGCTTATTAGCTATTTCACTTGCAGTAGTTTCTCTCTTGCCGTGATTGTAGACATCTGTCTGCGTTCCAAATCCTGAACAACTAAAAACAATAAGTGCGGCTATGAGCTCCATGACTAAGAAAAATTT
Source organism: Synechococcus sp. KORDI-100 (assembly GCF_000737535.1). Lineage (NCBI taxonomy): Bacteria > Bacillati > Cyanobacteriota > Cyanophyceae > Synechococcales > Synechococcaceae > Synechococcus > Synechococcus sp. KORDI-100. Next base: position 2,439,456 of record NZ_CP006269.1, read on the forward strand.
GATTGAAATTATCATGCTCGCACTGACGGTGGAGGCTTGCCACCTGTACCGCCAATCTGCTGATGGCAGCAGACCGACGACGAAATCAATGCCGTGACAAGGTGGAGGATCAACTGCTTACCAATGCCCGCTGGCGTGGTCATGACATCAACGGATCCAACCTCACTGCCGGTGGTGGGGGCACTGCCGGTCTTTCTCATTCCAAGCGGTGATGCAGCTTTGATTGCCCGAAGCTTGCTGACTCCGCTGCAATAAGAAACCCCGCCATTGCTAACGGGGTGACAGTGATGTGCGCTGCGTATCAGGCACTCAATAGATTAATAGCTGTCAATACGTGGCAAGGTGACAACCCTCTGATAATTTGCCGTTTATTGGACTCTTTGTAATCTGTTCGCAATTTCTATGGCCGGGAATCAGTGTTTTTATATTTCTAACATGCAATATTTATAGTATGCGTTTCGACAGCCAATATTTGATTACGGATAATAGTATTTGATGACGTTTTCTATTGTTAATCCCTGAACTGTGATCGAGAATAGCACAACCAAATAGGTGATAAATAGGAGCACTGCGCTCTCTGGACTATTCGGAAGTGATAGGGCAAGAGCAACCGACACTCCTCCCCTGATTCCAGCCCAGGTGAGAATTGGTACTGTCCCCGGATTCACCTCCGACATGAGTGACCTGATCTTCACAGGCAATGCAATGGCCAGATATCGAGCAATGATTGAAAGCAGAGTAATGGCAATAAACAAACTGATCAACACTGGATAGCTGATTTCATAGGAGGAATGCTGCACTAAGAAAATTATTTTTAGGCCAATCAGCAGAAACAGTATGGAGTTGAGGATTTCGTCGATCAACTCCCAGAAGGTTTCGACATGCAAGCGTGTTGACTCTGACATGGCCAGGGATGTCCCTTGATTGCCGATCAGCAGACCTGCGATCACCATGGCAATGGGTCCTGAAAGATGCAGGTGCAATGCAATCGAGTAAGCACCCGTTACGAGAGCAAGTGTGATCAAAACTTCAAGAACATAATCATCAATCTGTCGGAGCAACCAGAAAGCGGATAAGCCTGAGATCAAGCCAAGCACAATCCCACCCGCGGCTTCTTTGGTTAGTAGCCATATTGCCGAGGTGAGCTGAAAGCCAGCTTCAGTGCCTTCCCCGCCGGTATTCCCAAAGGCCAATGACGCCAGAACCGAAAAAAGGACCACTGCGACCCCATCATTAAAGAGACTTTCGCCGGCGATTTTTGCTTTCAAAGGCGCTGGAACCTTCAACGTCTTTAAGACGCCCAGCACGGCCACTGGATCTGTTGGGGAGACCATGACTCCCAGCAGCAAACAGATCAAAAACGGCAAAGACAAACCTATTACTTCTGACAACAGCCAGAAACCACCTCCAATCACGACTGAAGATAGAACGACGCCAATGCTGGCAAACGCCAAGATGGTCCATTTGTTCTTGCGCAATTGGTCTAAATCAACGTGAAGTGAACCCGCAAACAGAAGAAACGACAACATGCCCTGCATCAGTGTTACATTGAAATCAATATTTTCCAGAAATTCATACACTAATGTGCTCATCCCCAGCGATGGAAAGATCAGATCAAGTGCAACGACAGACAGGCTGGCGACTAGTGCAACAAGCATCAACCCAATGGTATGCGGAAGCTTTACAAACCAATAATTAAGCGTTCCAAATAAGGTTGCTAGGACAAGCAGGATGGCTGGGATATCGAGTGGTGTTGTCATATTGAATTGCTAATCGGAAACCATACTTTTAAGGGCATTGACCAAACTTTTTGTTTAATTTGAAACCATACTGAAGGCATCTCTTTCCTTAACGGCGCTGGAGTTAATGTCTCCATTTGGACTTCGCCTGTTTTGGGGGATGTGGTGATGCAATGCATCCTTCGAAGTGCACGGCGACAGCCTTTCTATAGCAGCTTTGCACCGCTTATTCTGTATTGGCTGCTTGTTTTATTGCGTTGACCAGTCAATCCTTCGCCATTACTGACGGGGATTGTGTGTGAGGTTTTGTCGGGGGATCGATCAGCACAATCAAACTGCCCTGTCTTTCACTTGCGGGTTTTGTATAACTTTTAGCCGCTCTGCTATGACATCAGGCTTCCCGACGTTGATTGTATTAAGCAAGCAATCCAACGCTGTCCTGAGTGATCTCTGGTGCACCTTCAATGATTGCAAACAGATCACCTTTCTTGCCAAAGCCCTTACCACCTTCGTTCTGGTTGTAATACAGCTGACCCTTGGGTTCAAAGTAGACGAGTTCCATGTCTTCACGCTGCAGCATCCTTAGATCTTTTTTGCTGAAAGCTGATGCGAATATAGGATTTTTATCCAATCCCCGCAGTGCTCGCTTGCCAATCAGTAGACGATCCTCAATGGGATCAAAGTCAATGATCCTATCTGCCCCTTTCTTGCCAAAGCGATCTGGCTCGTTAAATACAAACTTGTCCTCTCCTGTATCACCCCTTAGATGATCCACACCAGCTCCAAAACCAATGATGTCATCTTTTCAAGAGCCAATTAAGGTGTCGGAATTCTTCGATACTCCTGAAATGATGTCATCAATATCGGCAAGGTATTTATTCATCGAAAAGGTTTGAATGCGTTGGTGCTTAAGTCAACGACATTGTTGGTTTGAACTGACTTGTCTATTGTACTGATGTTGTTGCCTTCTACGATTGACGTTGAGTTGATGCTGTTGTCGTTTGTTATAGCAACTGTAGAGCTTGTACCAATAAAGTTCTGACTGTTGTCGGTGGATGAAGAGTTGTTGATCGTAGTTATATTTGTTGTTTGGTTATTGACTGTTTCATTGACAGCAGTATCTAGCGCAGGTTGCTCGACTACTGAGTTAGTGGACTGTTGAACTGAAGGTTGAGTTTCAGGTACAACAGGATTTACTTGCATAGGAGTATGTGTTGCCTGAGAATCTGATCCTTGATCAGCAGTATGCGTTTCATTCTAGTTGGGTACATTTTCGTCTTCAGATAATTGACTTGGTGCCCATTCACGCCTGGCTCCCCTTGTGCCTAAGGAGCTGACAAACGAGTAGTATTTTCAATTCCTAGATTTTGTTCAATTAGCCAAGTTCTAAATTCCTCTTCGCCAGGATCTTTTTTTGTACCGGCTTCAGTAGCAGCTCTAGTGTCACATCCCTGGCGTAATGAATATAGAAATTATGAGAGTCGTCCTCTCGGTACATTCACCATCGCCGTTATCGCCTCAGCTTCCATCACCCGTTCAGGTAGATCTTCCTGTCGCCCTATCCCCAACAGGAACTAAAGGCTTATCAGCGAGCGAGTGACAGACCACAGAGCTTGTCGAATTGGGCAACAGCACCGACACCCGCACCAGGGTTGTTCTGCGCCAAGCCAAGACGCGCACTCTCCATCAGTAGATGGATTGGCTAAGCAACAAGGTCACTGCGTTGGACGTTCGCCTTGTCGATGTCCTCCCTGATCAGGGCATAAGCCTCTTGAACAGTTCGTTGTGCTGTTCTGCGGCTCACCCCCTTGGTCTCCTCCAGGTACGCCACGACGGCAGTACAGCTGAAGCCCTCCAAGAGCTTGGAGTGCGCGACTTGAACTCGATCAAGGACCTCGACCCTCTTCGGCATCAGAGAAGCCCCCGCTGAAAAAGGACACGCTTGAGAGCTTTGAAGCTACGTGAATCCAGGTCCATCGCATCAAGGGCTGACCTCAATCGAGTACGGAAATCCTTTTGATCCAGTCGCTGAATCGCGTAATCCAAAACACTGATCTCAGACCGTTCCGCCGCGGCCAAAGTACCCATGAACTTGTCCTGAAATTTGTCCTGATTTGCAGGAAGCTCAATTTCAGGTTTGCGAGATCGCCCGTCCCGGAATGGTTGAGGGGGCCTTCCAGCCCCCATGAGTCATTTGGGTGATAGAAGTGACCAATAAGCCTCGCCCGGCGAGATCTCAAGCACAACCCAGTCATAGCAGTGAGTCAGGGTTAGCCCTGTTGAAACTCGACGAATCCGGGTGATGATATTTGCGTGCAGATTTGCGTGAAAAATGCCCAGACGTCGCCTTGGAGACATGCCTCTCTGGGAGCAACGGATCAAGAATGCGGCGAGTAACGGGCGACAAGGCTGGAGCGCACGGGGCAACCGCGGAAGGGTGCTGATTGAGCTGCGCCGGCCTGGCGAACTGAAGCAATCAGTGATGCTGCCGAAGGAACTGAGCTGGTGCGAAGGCGACGAACGAGAGATCACGAAGTGGCTTGATGCTCTCTACGTCAAATCAGAGGGAGAGAAGCTTTCTCTGAAGGCTGTACTGGAGAGGGTCAAGCCCACCAGTAACCGCGTGGGTCACGAGCACGCAGTCAGCTGGCAAGAGATCAAGGAGGCGTATCGGATCCGGCTGATGCAGAGCGGCAACAAGATCAGGCTCAAGACATGGGCCGACAACTACGAGCGCTTTATTGATGCAGCACTGGAAATCCTCAGCAAACAGCGGCCAAGCGATGGAGCAGCCCTGTTGCGCAAAACGGCCCAGCAGTGGGCAGATCACTACTCAAGCCGTGCCATGTGCGTCTCAACCCTCAAGGGATTCATGGAGTTCGCGGTCCGAGACAACCGATTCCGCGCTCCGCAGTCATGGCTGATCGATGAATACGACGCCAAGCCGATCAGAGGCGAGAAGCCTCAAAAACAAGAAACGGCAGCTCTGGCAGACGAGGAAATTCTCAAGCTTCTCGTCGCCACCGAAAAGCGGTGGGATGAAGGCTGGCGGAATGTCATCAGCACGCTGGTGTCCTTCGGTCTCAGACCCTTTGAATTGCAGATGATCGAAGTCCGCACCAACGGAGATGGACGGCCCCAGATGTACTCGACGTACAGGAAATCGGGCGGTGCATCAAAAACAAGACCACGATGGCTTGAGGAGATTCCACTGACGGCAAGCGATGGTTCCAGAGTCGATCTGAATATCACCGAAAAGTGGAAGACGATGGCCTGGCCGCAGACCCGCGATGGAGGGCGCCGCATCGTGACTGCCCACTACATCGAGCAGTACCTCAAGAAAGTGCCTTACTGGAATGAGCTACGTCGTGACTATGCAGAAGAAATGGATCTGAAGGTGGTTCCCTACTCCTTCCGCAACAGCTGGAACACGCGTGCAAAAGCTCTAGGCATCCCCGATGGCGTGGTCTCAAGGGCATTCGGCAACACAGAAGCCACCAACCTGCGCAGCTACAGACAGTCCACTGATCAGCTCACCCGAAATGCCTTCCGCGACGCTCTGGGGCGATAAGGAGCAAACAAACAAGCCCAGGTAGATTGAAGAACCCACAAGATTTGCCCTGTGGTCGGTAACGCTCAGGCGCTCGTCTACGACCTGACTGCCATAACAGAGTGACGCTTGACTGCTGGCAAATCAGCAAGGTCAAGTGTTTAGCGAGGAAGAAAAAGCCTCGTATTAAATCAAGAAAGAACTGACGGGTTCTATACGCCCGTAGCAATGATCAACAAAGAAAGTCGTTCCCCATGGATCGGAACGATTCCATTCAGTGAATGGTTGGGTATTCACCCACAAACTGTTCGTGCACTGCGCAAGCTGAAGAACAGTCCCTGGCATCAAGGGATTCACTATCGACAGACCGGAGTCACCGGACGCGGTCCAATGCAGTGGAACCGCGAGTTAGCTGAGAAGGCCTTCACCGAGTTCCATCGAACCCCTGCGGTGAAGGTTGAGACCTTCTCGCGGGCAGCACATCCCACCCTGCGCTGAGAGATGGAAATCATGAGGGATGCGCTTGAGACCGTTCCGTACTTCCTCCAGCAAGCCGCTGGTTTGCAAGAGGGTTGCTCAGTGGTGGTGACCTTCTATGGAGGTGATGGCAGCAGGCACCTGAGATGGCGTCCAGACGCTGATGGCGGCGGCGCCCTACCGGTGATATGGGATGAGGCGCTCTCTCAGGAGGTGGAGGAGAGGTTGCTCATTGAGCTGGAGAAAGGGCGCCAACTGGGGTTTATCGCCGGGTTAGGCGGCTCGACGAAGTCGCAGATCACCCACGTCTACGGCTTACGTGCCGAGATCGACCTGCCGGATAGCCACGCGCTGCAGCGGCAGGTCTATGCGGCGGTGGAAGAGCGCTACGGCATCCAGTTCACGCTTCTGGATACCGGCGGGAAGTCTCTGCACGCCTGGATCGCTTCAGCGACAGCGATCCCGGTTGACCAATACAGCGAGACCTCGAAGCGCTGGCACGCGCGGATCAAGGAGGCAGCACAAGAGGCCGGGCTTGATCTGCCAGAAGGAGCACTCGATGTGGCCTGCCATCGACCGACCCAGGTGATGCGGCTGCCAGGAGCGGTGCACCGCAAGAGCGGAAAGGTGGCGAAAGTGATCCAGTGGGGCACGGGCCCGGTGGCGTTGGAGACACTTGGTCTGACCTGGCCGGAAGTCGAGGAATGGGCAAAGCGAACAGCTGTGCCGCGAAGCGTGACCCAACAGGCGCTCGTCCGCAGTTGCGAGGGCAGGCAGTTCCTGGGCCTCAGCGGTGATGCGCGCATTGGTGCTCTGGTGGACCTCGCCGGTGTGGTGCCGGTTCGAGTACCTGGAGCCGGGACCTATCGAATAGTGCTGACATTGGTGAGTGCCTTCAGCAGGGCGTTGGGAGCGGAGACCGCAGCGGAGGTCCTGCACCGAGCCGGTCATCTGGACAAGGAGGGGCGGTCGTCACTGGATGGCCTGCGGCAGTGGTGCGGAACGTTCGAGCCGGATCCTGAGGGGGCTGCGGATCACCTGGCGTGGCTGGCGGCTTGGGCAGAGCGGGAGTTCGGTTGGAAGCGGCCAACACTGCAGCTTCAGGGTGTTCTGGAGCCAACCGAGCTGGTGGAGCCGACCCCTGCGGCAATCAGCGAAGCCCTCTGGACGATGGGTGGAGCAATGGTGGTCTGCCGGACGGGCACGGGCAAAACCCAAGGGGCCTGCGCGTATGTGGATCGTCTGGCGGAGGCCTGGGTGGGTGCCAGATGCAAGTTCTCGGTGGTGGCGATCTCGCCGAGGCGAATGATCAACAGTCAATTGGCCCCACAACTGGGAGCCGTCAACGTCTCGGGGCATAAAACAGGCGGAGGCGATCCCTTCTCCCATCCGGGAACCCAGCCCAATCGCTATGTCTGTTGTCTGAAGTCGCTGGGAAACCCGTCCAAGCGCAATGGCGGGCCTGATGTGTGGGGAGAGTTCTGGTCCTACGGCGACACCGGCCGGCCGCCGGTACTCACCGGACAAGGAGTGATGACCATCGTGCTGATCCTGGATGAGGTGCGGCAGATGATCACCGACTTGCTGCTCCCAGCGAGTGGTCCGGGGACGATTTGGGAGACCCCAGCGGAGCGTTGGCGGGCTGGGGTTGCCCTGGTGCGCTCCATGAATCACGCCGCTGTGGTGCTGGCCATGGACGCACAGGCTGGTGCGCCGGAGCAGGAGTTGTTGCGCGGTGTTGGCCGAGGGGACGCTGAGCGGGTGCTGGGGTGCCCACCTACAGCGCCAACGCGCTTGATGCGCTGGACCTCAAAGCAGAACCGATGGCGGGATTGCCTGCTGGGCCAGGCCAAGGCCCGCTCCGAAAAAGACAAACCCCTGCTTGTTGTTACAGGGGCCAAAGGCAAGGACGGTCAAGGTTTGCGCGGGCTTTCAGCCAGGGGGCTGCGTGATGCGCTGCTGGAAGCGGTGCCGGCCATACGCGTGCTTGTCATCGATGCCGACAGCAAAGACAGCGAAGCAGCTCGCCGTGTACTGCGGGGTGAGGTGGAGAACTGGGACGTGGTGATCTGCACGCCGGTGGCGCAGTCCGGGGTGAGCTGGATTGGGGCATTTGCCGAGACGGTGTTTGTTGCGGGCGGGCGAACACTGCCGCCGAACATCTGTGGCGGCCAGGCGGGTCGGCGCGAGAGGACCGCGACCACCTGCGTGGCTTACGTGCCCAAAACGGCATGGGACCGGTCGTTGCCGCTGTTGGGGCGGGAGGTCGAGGCGATCCGCCAGGAACTGCGCCAAGCGCGTGAGCAAGCGGCTGATCTAGCCGTTGCAGATGGCTGGGAGATCGAGCTGCTGGAACGGGTCTACGTGTTGGCAGCCCAGCGCCAGATCGAAGAGCTGGCCCTGTTCCGGGACTACGCGCTGCACTACGCAGCTGTGGATGGCTGGGCCACAGAAGAGCTGGCAGCTATTGAGCCGCTACCTCGGCTGAAGGGTGCTGGGGGTCAGCGCGAGAAACGCACCGAGGCGTTGAGTTACCGGGAGCTGGATCCGTGGCGTGAGCTGTTGGTGCGCAGCTTGCGGCTGCAGGCCGCTGGAGCCAAGCGCGAGGTGGCGCAGGTTCTGGCGGAAGCCCTGGCGGTTTGTAACCAGACGAAAGTCGGAAGTGCCGGAGCTGACCTGGTGTCCGCAAACCTGAGCGAGGTGCAGGAGCTGCTGCTCAGTGCTGGGCTGGGGCGGTTGTGTGATGGAGAGCATCGTGCGGGAGACGACGCGCTGGTCAAGTCTGTTGCGGAGGCCCTGCAAACTTCTGAGGCGGCCCGGATGCTGCGTAATGCGACCTGGCTACAGGTCGACCTAAAAGGCACAGGTGCCAAACCGGCGCGGACGATCGGGACTGTGGTGCGCAGCCTGGGTGGTGTGAGCGATGCAAAGAGAGTGGGGCCCAGGGGAGCGCAGCAGCAGCTTTACCGATGGGTGTTACCAGGGGATCGGTAGCGAATAACTCCGGCTTTTCCTACTGGAACTCTGGAGTTATTGGCTACGGACAAGGCTCGGAAGCACTTTCGCTGTGTTTGCGCTTCTGGCCTGCAACACATTGGGGCTTGTTGAAGCCCGTTGGAAGCCTGTTGGAAAGCGCACAAGTCGATGAATTCCTTCCCACAACTCCCTGGTGAGCCTGCAGATGCCTTCGAGCAGCTCCTGCTCCATCGCGACTTTGGTCCCAGTCGCCAGTTCAGTCAGACAGCAGATGTTGTCGGATGTTCCGAATCGACCCTTCGCCGACGAGCAGAACAGTGGAACTGGGTCGAGCGGCTGGCTGACTACGACTCGGGGATCCTCCAGCAGGCATCAGAAGCTCGAACGAAGGAGGACCTTGAGCGCTACCAACATCAGCTTGAGACCTTCCGACAAGAGCAGCTCGTACGAGCTCGCACCGTTGGAGATCGTGCTGAAGAGCTACTAGCGATGGTCGAGCGCAGCGTGAGGCATCACATGGAAGCCAGAACTGTCCTTCAAGGGCGTGAGCTTCCTGCAGTTATGGCCACCGCCTGTAAAGCCTTGGAGGGTGCCATGAATATCGAGGCGACGGCTCTTGGCGTGGCTCAGCTCTTGGATGAGTTTCGGGGCTGATTCAGAAATTGCGTCATGCCCCAAGTGATGCAGCGAGGGGAACACTCAGGCAGTCACGCCTGACCAATAACTCGCGACACACACACGCATCTACCACGGTGGTGGGCTGCAACCTCAGGCAGAAGCAAGTGGGTTGGACGCTTGAAGATGCGAACCAACCCTGCCTGACGACCCACACATCGACGGCAACATCTGAGGAATGATGGTTGTTAAATGCATCGCTCCATCAGCTTGAGGTTCTCCCTGGGTAGTGCCGCTGCACTGGCATTCTCCACCACTCCCGTCTGGCCTGCTGCTGCTCAAGACGCAGACACCGCAGAAGACCTTGGTGGCGTGATGAGCATCAGCCTTAAAGACGTCGTCAAACCCACCATCGGCTTTCAAGGGGCTCTGCAAGGCGCAGGCACCCCCAACCAAGCCGGTATCGGTGGGTTCCTGCCGCTATCCGTTGGCGATAACAGCGTTTGGTTCCTTGATGCGCTCGTCAACGTCAACTTTGCTGATCGTGAGGGTTACAGCAGCATCATCAACACCGATGTAGATGGTGGCTTCTCCAGCTCCACACGCCTGGGGTACCGCTGGCTCAATGACGACCGCAGCTGGTTGTACGGACTGAATGCTGGCTACGACAGCCGCACCATTGCATCGGGCAACGCCGATACCAACATCCCAGTTTTTGATAAACAAACGATCTTTTTCAACCAGATCGCCGTTAACGCTGAAGCGGTCTCCAACAGCTGGACCTTCAATGGCTACGGGCTGATCCCCTTCGGTGATGTGGAGCAGAAACTCAACAGCTTTTATGACGCTGGTGCGCTGAACACCTATGGCCTCGATGTTGGCTATTTCATTACCCCCCAACTTCATGCCTCCGCTGGTTACTACTACCAGCACCGTGATCAAGAAGACGTCGATGGTTCAGGTGTGCGCGGACGACTCGCTTATGACATCAGCCAAGGGTTAACAACTGGCATCAACATCTCCTACGACGAGGCCTATGAAACCCGCGTTTCTGCTGATCTCAGCGTTCGTTTTGGCGGCCCAAGCACAACAGCAGTCAAGAAGAAAAAGTGGGAAAACCCAACAATTAATGCCCTCACTGCATCACCCAAGAACAGGGATGTGCGGGTGCACGACGCCACGATGTTTGGTGCTCCTTTATGGTGATGGGTTCGTAAATGCACTAAATAATTTAATGGGTCTAGGCGCTAACTGTTTTGCTCCTCGCTCGAGGCTAACTCTGCAAAGCCCCTGCATTGACAGGGGCTTTTTATTGCTTCAATCGTCTGACTAATCCCACAAATCAGCCTTCAATACCTGGCACTATTTTTCATTTAACTCCGTCAGCAATGGCGGGTTTTTTTATTGCCTACTGAATAACAGCAAAGCTGAAACTGCCTACCGCAGCTCTCCTTAGCCATCAAAGTGTGGCATTTTGCGCTCGATAGATCCTTCTCAATGCAGCGCTCCATCAGCTTGTCCCTCTCCCTCGGTGGTGCTGCTGCACTTGCGCTCGCCAACACTCCTCTCTTACCTGTTGCTGCTCAAGACGCAGACACCGCAGAAGATCTTGGTGGCGTGATGAGCATCAGCCTTAAAGACGTCGTCAAACCCACCATCGGCTTTCAAGGGGCTCTGCAAGGCGCAGGCACCCCCAACCAAGCCGGTATCGGTGGGTTCCTGCCGCTATCCGTTGGCGATAACAGCGTTTGGTTCCTTGATGCGCTCGTCAACGTCAACTTTGCTGATCGTGAGGGTTACAGCAGCATCTTCAACACCGATGTAGATGGTGGCTTCTCCAGCTCCACACGCCTGGGGTACCGCTGGCTCAATGACGACCGCAGCTGGTTGTACGGACTGAATGCTGGCTACGACAGCCGCACCATTGCATCGGGCAACGCCGATACCAACATCCCAGTTTTTGATAAACAAACGATCTTTTTCAACCAGATCGCCGTTAACGCTGAAGCGGTCTCCAACAGCTGGACCTTCAATGGCTACGGGCTGATCCCCTTCGGGGATGTGGAGCAGAAACTCAACAGCTTTTATGACGCTGGTGCGCTGAACACCTATGGCCTCGATGTTGGCTATTTCATTACCCCCCAACTTCATGCCTCCGCTGGTTACTACTACCAGCACCGTGATCAAGAAGACGTCGATGGTTCAGGTGTGCGCGGACGACTCGCTTATGACATCAGCCAAGGGTTAACAACTGGCATCAACATCTCCTACGACGAGGCCTATGAAACCCGCGTTTCTGCTGATCTCAGCGTTCGTTTTGGCGGCCCAAGCACAACAGCAGTCAAGAAGAAAAAGTGGGAAAACCCAACAATTAATGCCCTCACTGCATCACCCAAGAACAGGGATGTGCGGGTGCACGATAAATTGCGTAATCCATTCGATGGCACCTACTGTTGGCAGCTACAAATGTGTCCGTGGTCCCTCGCTATGTCCGTTGGTGAGTAGTGTCATCGCAACTGAAGAAGCCTAACCCCTCAAGCCCATCCAATTGCAGGAGATTTTTATTTCTTTATTCGCTCTAATAGCAGCCCATATCGCCCTTCAATACCTGGCACGATCAAAGTTCTAAAGGAGCTTTCATAGTGAGTTCAGTATTCAATAATTCATATAAAAAATCAGGCAATACAAGCTCACTGTCTTTATTTACTGCTTCTAAGGATACGTTCATATTTTCTTTGAATCACCACAGCAATTGACGTGAATCACCATCACGGATGCCATTCGCTCGTCTAAATCTCACCGCAACTTGATGCCACTCCTCTGGGATTTGATTGAGCCGAACATCAAATGCAAAAGGTAATTTCTGCTGACCTGGTGATATTCGATTTCTCTTATTTCTGCTGCTACTACTGCTCTGAACCAATCGCTTCAGCATCCTTGAGCCCCAATGGCACTTAGCTCCTCGCTTGGCGTAATGGCAATACTTCTGGCAAAACCGCTCATATCGCCTGGAGCATCCCTTCAAGTTTGATGCCAATTTCAGAAAGCTTGGGTGCCACTCACTGATGCCATCACATTCCAACCTTCCGTAATGCCCGGAATTGGAATAGGGGTCATAAAACCCTTTCCTGATTCCTGCTGCCTTTGGATTGGCGTGGATGTAGCGCAACGTATTCAGCACGCGCCTGTGGTCTTTAGGCGAAATCGCAGTGGCGAAATACCGAGCCTCCCAGAAGTGCCCGCAACGACCAGAAAGGCGATTCAAAGCCATCGCTGAATACCAGCCAATCCAATGCATCAGCTTTGGCAATTCACCTGCATCATCAGGACGTAGAAGCAAATGCAGGTGATTTGCCATCAAGCACACGGCATATAACCTATGGGGCACCTTGGCTTGTGCCTTGGCGAGCACTGCTAGCAGCACATCCCGCCTCAATCCTTTGGCAATCAAAAACTGACGGCTATTGCACCTGAGCGTGATGTGAAAGGAGTGGCCTGCTGGCAGATAGCGCGGTTGACGTGCCATGTCCTCAGCATTGATCTATGCCATGATTGATTAGATCCCATGATGCGTTTAAACATCTAGATGTTAAATAGAGCCAGTCGCTTCAAGCAGCACCATCAAGCTGTCTGCACAGAACTCGATGGCGAAGTGGCTTTGTTTCAAAGCGACACCTGCGACTATCTTGTTCTCAACGAGACAGGCTCAGCCATTTGGAATACACTCAAAACTCAGCCATCACTAGCTGAAATCTGCTCTCATCTACAAGAGGAATACGATGTTGATCCAGGCGCTTGCCAGTCCTCTGTGGAAGCTTGGCTGGAAGCTGCCGTAGAGAAGAAAGTAGTTTCTACAATCAACAACTAGATCATTAAAAACAAAAGCGCGTTTCGAGTTTTTTGCACCACACCTCACCGCCCAGCTGGTTACCTCCGAGCATCTGAAAGCCAAGACGAGAAAAATAACGCCGCATCGATGCTTTTTGCAGGCCAGGATTAATGTTTTCAGCCAATAATACTTTTGCTCGATGATCACGCTGCTCTGCTGCACGATCAAACCCTTGAAGAAATGCTCTAAAAAGCTGATTTGCCAGACGTGGATTCCTGGATTCTGGGATTATGTACATGCGTTGAAAGTAGGTATGGGTTCCGAGATTTAGCGACACTTCTAGCTCGCGTAACACGACAAATACAATGCCATTAATCGCGCCTGATTGATCACGTGAAATAGCGGCTGGCTGACGCGATATGAGCTTTTTTGGTGCATCGACATGCTCTAGTGCATGGGAATGACTTGATGCATTCCTGAACAATCTCAATTCGTCTTGGAAGGACTTCCCTTGCTCGATCCAGAAAGAATTCAATTCACTTCCGAGCTGTTCATTCACCTGTCCAAACACGAATTCGATGCGCGGTTCAGTCAAGTTCTGGTCCCTCATACTGAAAGCGTTTCATCACTCCATACAATCCGTTAGCGAGTCGTTGTCGCTGCTCAATCGTCAGCTTTTCTGAACCCTCACCTGTGCGCCCTGAGCGAAAGAACCGCTCACAACCGGCAGGTTTTTCAGCAAATCCATCCACATCCTCTTCCAGCTTTTTCAGTCGATCGATGGAGGTGTTGTCTAAAGCCTGTTGAATGAGTTTTGAGTCAGTAGGAAGCCCCAAGAAGCTTGCCGCTTTTGTAAATGTTTCCAATCCGTTTGCCAACATATCTTCATAGCGCATGATCAAGACTGGTAGCTGAGTTTGATTAGCCCAGGAGCGCACATGCTGATCCCAGCGCCCCATGTGTTGCCGCACCTGATGGCCGCCAAAGCGCTCCCCTGGCACCAACGCTGCGTTGGGATCGAGCAGGTGATCCACACAACGCTCCAACGGCCATGAGAAGAAGTGACTGAGGGATACCGCCACATCTTCTGGGTGGCGGAGGAGATAAACAACACCGCAGCAACCGGCAGTGCTCACTACCGGGCGGCCACGGGAATCAGGTGATTGGAAAGCATCATGCACTTTATGGAAGCGCTCTCCTTCTGCAAAAAGCCATGCACTGGCACCAGCACGGCCGCGCAAAGGGTCAAGCTCACTAAAACTCAGATCACAACTATTAATCCCCAATTGGTCATCCAACCATAATCTGGATGAGGCAATTGCCCCCGTTTCAATGTCTTGATTGAGGTTGAGGTCTTCTCCAGGATCATCTCCGGCCAGTCGCAATAACTCAGTGATAAATACCCGGCACCAGGTGTTGCCTGATTTAGGATAAGATGCCAGATACCAGTAGCTGTGGTCATCAGTCATTGCTCGCGGCCTCTTCTTTATTCTCTATGCGTTGTTGCATCGATTCGGGTTGCATGAGGTCCACCTTCTTCAGGCTTTCCGCCATTGCTTTGACTCCATCGGGAACGATCAAGGCATGCACCGGCACCGTTCGAGCTAATGCCGCTGCTTGCATAAACAGCTTTGCTTCTGCATCCATGCCTCGATACACCCTGGCCTGAAAGGCGTTATTGCGCAGGCGCATTAAGGAAGTGGTTTGCGAGAAATTGTGTGAAGCCTTGAGAGACATTTTCTCCTTTGCATCTTCTACTTCAGCGCCATCCTCCTGACCCGAATCCTCTTTGACGCGGTTTAACCCATAAATCAGCCGCAATGGTGTTGCTTGTGGCACGCAAGTTAAATCCTCAGCTAGCAATGCATAGCGCTTTAGACCCTTCCTTACAGGTGGTAGCTGCGCCCAATTCAGCTCCAAAGCCACAGCGGCGTCATGCCAGAGCTTGAGTTGATGCATTCCTGGCAGAACCAGCCCATCAGGGCTCACGACAACCAACTCACTGCTGAGTAAACGCCAACCGTCTTGCAGCAAACACCAGGCCAGGGTGGACTTTCCAGCCGCTGGATGGCCCAACAAAAGGATGGCCTCACCATCGCGCTCCAGCGCTGTTCCATGCAAAACCAATGCACCGCGCTGGATGGCTAAGGCTCCAAGCCCACTGGTGACAACAAACGTGCGGATATCGCGATCGCTGACGCTGTCGTCCCAACGTTCCCATTCCAACCGCTCAGCACCAGTGGCACGAAACCAGCCAATGCCTTCAAGTTCCAGACGCCATTCCTGCGGCGCTAATTGCAGCGTTGGCGTGCTGTGAGGGCTGGCCTCAAGAGTTGGCCACTGCTGGTGATCAGCCTCAACGATCTCTACCAACGGTTCACTGCCTGTGATGGCAACTGAATCAACGGACATCAACTCCGGCAAGACCAACGTGGACTCCAGATACAAGCCCAGGGCTTGATAGATCCCAGGCGAGGCTGCTGGCATCAGTGGGCGAGCTGGCGTTGAAACATCAATGCTGCCAACCCCACAGCATCCCAGCCTGCAATTGATGCCAACAACAACAACACCCTGGCTTTCTGGGGATTGAGGCTGCCTTCGGGCAGCAGACCAGTCCCAGGCTTACCGAATGCCCCTCACCATCCACAAGTCACTTGCGTGCAAATTTGCGTGCAATCAACTTCAAGCCGCTGCGCCAGGGCCCGAAAAGCAAGTCTCTGACAACTAAAAAGGGCCCTTCCAGGCCCCATGAGTCATTTGGGTGATAAGGCTGACTTCACCCCATCTCCCTTAATGGGTCAGGCAGCAACAGGGGCTGCTTGACGGGAGAAACGAACGATGTTGTTCGCAGTTACGGGTTTGCTCTTACCGAGCAGGCTTCAGTCACCCTCCTCATGCCCCGTCGAAACCATTGCAGCCCCGAAGTGGGGGAAATGGAGCTGAGCGGAATCGAACCGCTGTCCGAAACACTGGTGTGGATCACCTAGTCCGGGGTACCGAACCTTGCCATTCTGGCAGCAGTCGTGATCCGGAGCACTGCCCCATTGGGTCGTGAGAACCGATTTCCTGCCATCGCCGTGCTCCCCCAGGGATTGGAACAGGAGGGCTGCCAGGAGTTGACAGCCCTTGGAGCTCACGATGTCCAACCACGCCAACGAGCAGCGGCTTTTCGAGCTGATCGGTCCTGCTTCTACAGACTGCACCTGCAAGCACGTTTGCCCTTTCGATTGCTGCGGCAGATGGCTCGCTTCGATTGCCGCAGCCGAGATGAGCTGTACGACGGAATCCAGAACGCACTGGACTGGGAGCAATGGCTGCACCCTTCTCAAACGTTCCGCGTTGATGTGACCGGCTCAGCTCCCGGGCTGAACCACAGCCATTTCTCTGCTCTGCAGGTGAAGAATGCCCTGGTGGACCAGCAGCGTGATCGATGGGGAAAGCGATCCTCCATCGATCTGGAGGATCCCGATCTGGCGCTGCACCTGCATCTGAGTCGAGGGGAGGCGCTGCTCAGCTTTGATGGCAGCGGCAGCAGCCTGCATCGCCGGGGATACCGAGCCGCGATGGGACGTGCACCCATGAAGGAAAACCTGGCGGCTGGTCTGATCCGGCTCACGGGCTGGGATGGATCGGTTCCGTTGGTCGATCCTTGCTGCGGTTCCGCCACACTGTTGATCGAAGCAGCCGCGATCGCCCTTCAACAGGCACCGGGACTCAACCGCAGCTTTGCCTTGGAAGGCTGGGTCGATTTCGAGCCCAAGCTCTGGCAGCAGGAGCAAGCCCGCGCCAGGCAACGACGGCGGCGCGATGTGAACCTCCCGCCCCTGATCGGTTTTGAACAGGATCCCGCCATCGCGGATCAGGCACGGACCAACGTCGCCGCCGCAGGCCTCAAAGGGGTGATCAGCATCGTCACCGGCCACTTCAACCAACAAGAACTTCCATCAGGCCAGGGCGTCCTGGTCTGCAACCCTCCCTATGGAGAGCGGATTGGCTCCGACGACGACCTCGACAACCTCTACGCCTGCCTCGGTGACTTCGCCAAACAACAGGCCTCAGGCTGGCAACTCTGGCTGCTCAGCGGCAATGCCAGCCTCACACGGGCATTACGCCTCAAAGCAGAGCGGCGAATTCCAATCAACAACGGCGGGATCGACTGCCGTTGGCTGCATTACTCGATCCACTGATCAACAGGACAACAAGACTCTTTCAGATCGGCTCACCCCTTTCAAGACAAGCGGCAATGAGGGATTGGTTGCGCTGCACAACATCGCTGTGCTCAGCTGGAGGATGGTCGCAAGCCATGCTTTCGGACAGGTTCATCTCCCTGTCCATGCTTTGACCAGTCAACAAGAGAGGCGCCATGTCCACAGAGAAGGAAGTTTTAAAGGAAGCTGCCCTTGAGCTTTGGAACACCACCAAGAAGCTGCGCCCCGGTTTGCCCAAAAGCGCACGAGCCCAACTGGTCCTCAAGGCATTGATCACGATTGGAGATCTTCACGATCAGATTGAAGCCGCCATGGTCCTGGGCTTGATCGATGCCAACGAGCCCGACGATGAGCCGGTGAAAGACGAACCGAATCCAGAGGCCAAGGCGACTGAAGACGACGCAGACCGCAAGACTCCGCGGGTTGTCAGGCGGCGTTCCGGAGGTTCGTGAAGCCAGATCTGGTCAAGTATTCCAAATCTTTTGGCAGGTTTCACAGAGGAAGTTTTCCAGGCCAATGATGGCTTGATCAGATCAATCATCTGTCGTTGTGTTCATACAGCCCAGATCGATTAACACTGAACGGTTCACTCAGTGATCCGGCAGAGAGCAAGACAACAGCCCCCAGACGTCATTTGAGAGCACGAGATCAACGGGCCGTTCACCGACCCATCACCGCCCGTAACGTCCTGTTGATGCCCTCAAGAGTCTGAGGCAGGAACGGACCTTTCAGGACCTGACCGCCCAGTCGCAGGCTGATGCCAGCCAGAACCAAATTGACGGCAGCGAGCACCAGCAACGCCAACTGAAGCGTCAGGTTCCAGGTCACCTGAATCCAAAGCACCAAGGCCACTTCCGCCATCAACAAAGCCAGCAGCATCGATGTGCCACCGATCGCAAGAAACAAGCCGCCACTGATCAGGCGTCGCTTTTCACGATCAACCTCCTGAAGTGCAATCCGGACGTGGAGATCCATCACGGAGGCCGCCAGAGCCGAGATCCGTGCCGCTGCCCCGAGGCCGCGTGGTTGTTCCGAGCTGCTCATCAGGACCGTCGACCACCACTCAGCACCATGCCAAGCAGGACACCAACACCAAGGGCCACGCCAACGGACAACAGCGGCCGCTGCCGCACCGGCTTCTCGATCCTGGGCCGCAGGGTGCTGTTGAGCTCATCAAGCAGTTGCTCCAATTGCTCCTCCAACGGCTCCAGGCTGTCAGCAAGGTGCTGACCGCGAGCGCCAGCGCTCTGCATCAACTCCTCCAGCTGTTCGCGGACCCCCTGACTGGTCAGACCTGTTTTGTCCTCGATCAAGCGAACGACCTCATCCATGCTTCCCCGTGTTGCTTCGAGGGTGTGGCGTGCCAATTCCGGCCAGCGCTTCTGGATGGTGGGCAGCAGAGATTCGAACCGTTCGCGGAAGACGTGATCGGAACTTCCGTTGGACTGAGGTGAAGACGAGGCCATGAACAGCCTGATGAAATCAAGTCACTTTCAAACCTTAATCAGACAATTGACACATGCCATCTGGCCTAACCTTTAAAAAAGAAATCCTTCTTGCGATGGCCATAAAAATCAAGGACATCTTCAGGTAATTATCCAATCCGAAGGGACTGACGGCACAGATTCAATACAGCAATTAAAAACATCTTTGACGAAACGATCAAAACATTCAAGAACAACAAATTTCAATTCCCCCTGGACAGAGACAAATTTTTAATGACAAAAAATCGGAAAACTCACCATCACCCTTGCCGACAAAAACGGTGAATCAGCAGCCTGTGCCCTTTCTGCGGCAAGGCTTGCGAGAATCGGTCAAGCCAGATGAGGGGTTGGGGGGCGATGACCCGGGTTGTGTTGCACATCGGCATGCACAAAACAGGCTCAACAGCCATCCAGAACCGGCTGGAGGCCAACGGCCGGATGTTGCATCAGCACCGGATCAGCTTCGACATCGACAGCGACAATCAACTCAAACCAGCCGTTAAAAAAAGGGATTTCAGGCCCTGGCAGACGAAGCTTGATCGGGCTCGCGATAACAACAACACCTTGCTTGTGTCGAGTGAGGTGCTCTCCCACCTGCTGACACGCCAACCATCCGATTCCGATGGCTGCCTCGGCGACTGGTTGATCGACGCTTTTAACAAGCAAGGCTGCAGGGTGACCTTGATCGCTTTCCTGCGCGATCAACCCAGCTACCTCAATTCCCAATACACCCAGCACGTCAAGAAATTTGGACTGGACTGCCGTTTTGACACCTACGCCCGTCGAATCATGGGGCACACCCAGGAACGTGGTGAATGCGATCCCCAGAGGTTGTTCGGCTGGATCCGTCGCAACGGGACGACATCAGCACACTTCATCCCTTACGGCGGCTCCAGAGCGCTTGATCCCTTTGAGCAGTTGTTGGCCGTAATCGGTGCTGGCCCAGCAACGGACTGGATTGATCTGCCCAGGATCAATGAACAGCCAGGACGCCTGGCCATCGAGACAGCTCTGGCCGTGCAACGCCGTCTCGCGACCAAAGGGCAGGCCGTGAACGAACCATTGCACCGCAGACAGGCCTTCCGGCTGCTCAAGGCAACGGCGAACCTTTACGGATGGCCGAAACAACGCTTCAGCGGACTCACACCTGAGCTCTATCGCGAGATCCGCGCCCATTACCGAGCCAGCAATGACGCATTTGCCCAGGAGGTTTGGGGAGCTGCGGATTGGGCAACCGTGTTCCCCGAAGAATCGCCGGAACCTCAAAGGGAGCTGCGTCGTCACCAACGCTGGCTGGTGGCCTGGGAGAGCCGCAGGATCAGCTGGATGCTGAGGCGCTGACCATGCCCCGCTACAGCCTGCTGCGGCACACCGGTGCACCCAACGATCCCAGCGGCTGTCACTACGACCTGCTGCTCGAAGACGGAGAGAGCTGCCGCACCTGGCGCCTTGGAGAGATCCCAAAAGATGATGGCAGCAGCCAGAACGCGAATGCCCTGCCTGCCCATCGCCTGGCGTGGCTGGAACCGCGCAGCGCTGCGGTGTCCGGCAATCGCGGCTGGGCGGAACGGGTGATGGCGGGCTGTTACGAAGGGAAACTTCCGGAGGATTCGTCCCACCCAGTGGAGATTCACCTGGTTGAAGGGGATCTGCAGGGACGTCTCCTGATCAGCAACGGGAACTGCTGTTTGTTGCGGACTTGAGCTTTTGAACAGCTCCGCTACTTTCGGTCCGCCTTCAGCGTCCGTTCCTGTTGGTTCACATCAATCAGGTCGGGCTGACGCACTTCAAGTCCTTTGGCGGGGCGATGACGATCCCTCTTGAGGAGGGATTCACGGTGGTGACTGGGCCCAATGGCTCAGGCAAGAGCAACATTCTCGATGGTGTGCTGTTCTGCCTGGGGCTGGCGACCAGCCGCGGAATGCGGGCAGACCGTCTGCCGGATCTGGTGAACAGCGGTGTTCTCAAAGCCGGCAAGTCGGCAGAGACCACCGTGAGTGTGCGGTTTGATCTCAACGACTGGACGCCTGATGCCGCCGATGAGGGGCTCGAAGCCCCAGAAGATGGTCCCTGGATTCGCGCAGATCAGCGGGAATGGACGGTGAGCCGCCGGCTTCGCGTGATGCCGGGAGGGTCCTACAGCTCCAGTTACAGCGCCGATGGGATCCCATGCAATCTGCAGCAACTGCAGACCCAGCTGCGGCGGCTGAGGATTGACCCTGAGGGCAGCAACGTCGTGATGCAGGGCGATGTCACCCGCATCGTCTCGATGAGCAACCGCGATCGCCGCGGCCTAATTGATGAACTCGCCGGCGTCGCGCTGTTCGACACCCGTATCGAACAGACCCGTCGCAAGCTCGACGACGTGCAGGAGCGGCAGGATCGCTGTCGGCTGATCGAGCAGGAATTGCTGAGCAGCCGTCAACGGCTGGAGCGGGACTGCGCCAAGGCCAGGCAGTACCAGGATCTGAGAGAGCAACTGCAGCTTGGTAAGCGCCAGGAGATGGTGCTG
Organism: Synechococcus sp. KORDI-100; assembly: GCF_000737535.1. NCBI lineage: Bacteria > Bacillati > Cyanobacteriota > Cyanophyceae > Synechococcales > Synechococcaceae > Synechococcus > Synechococcus sp. KORDI-100. The sequence continues at coordinate 2,460,846 of NZ_CP006269.1, forward strand.
GCGTTTGAAGCCGCTCAGCAGGCTCTCAAGGATCTTGGCCAGCGCCAGCAGACGATCGAAGCCCAGGAGCAACGGGACACCGCGGCCATCGCTGAAGCCAAGCTGAGCCTCAGCAAAGCCGACACCCACTTTCAGGCCCTGCAGGAGCAGGTGAAGGCGTTGGGTGAGGACCAGCTGCTGGCTGTGCAGGCGGAACTGGCCGGACTCGACACCCGCGGCAGGGAACTGGAGCGGCAGGCCGGGCTTCACCAGGAGGAAGGCCAACGTCTGCAGGGCCTCCGCCACGACCTCGGCAGGCGCCGGCAGCAGTGGCAACAGCACAGCCGCGAACTTGAACAGGATCCGAATGAGGCCGCTCTGGCCAGCGCTGAGACCGATTGCCGGGGAGCTGAATCAGCTGTTGAGGTTTCGAGGCGGCGGCTGGCGGATGTTGCTGGCAGATCGGGGGCCTGGTTGGACGAACAGAAGCGACGCAGCGAACGGCGGCAGGACCTTCAGGCCAGCGTCGACCCCCTTCAGCAGGAACAGCAGCAACTGCAGGAACGCCTGCGGCAGGATGCAGAGCGACTCGACGAACTCAGCCGCGAACAGCTCCAGGACGGCAGCGAAGAAGAGGCGGTCAAGCAGCGACTCGACGCCCTCGACAGCGAGTGGCAAACCGTTCTGCAAAGCCTCAGCGAAGGCAAACAGTCCCTGCAGCAAACAGCTGAGTCGCTGGCGGTTCAGCAGCGCACGAGGGCCCGGTTGGAACAGGAACAGACCCGCCTGGAGCGCGAGATCGCCCGCCTGGACAGTCGCCGCGACGCTCTCCAGGAAAGCCGCGGGACCGGTGCCCTGCGCCTGCTGCTGGAAGCGGGCCTCGACGGCATTCATGGTCCTGTGGCGCAGCTTGGCGAGGTGGAGGAACGCCACCGCCTGGCCCTCGAGGTCGCAGCCGGTGCGCGCCTCGGACAGGTGGTCGTCGACGATGACCGCATCGCCGCACGGGCGATTGAACTGCTCAAAAGCCGCCGTGCCGGGCGTCTCACGTTCCTGCCCCTCAACAAGATCCGGGCATCAGGGGGCGGACATGCAGCCATGGCCCGTGGCACCAGCCCGAACGCCGACCATGGTCAGGGGCTGATCGGTCGCGCCGTGGAGCTGGTGCGCTACGAACCGATCTACGACGTGGTGTTCGCCTACGTCTTCGGAGACACGCTGGTGTTCCAGGACCTCTCAGCGGCCCGTCAGCGCCTCGGCCGCTCCCGCGCCGTCACCCTTGATGGTGAGCTGCTGGAGAAGAGCGGTGCCATGACCGGGGGCAGCTTCTCCAATCGCAGCAGCGGCCTAAGCTTCGGCAGCAGCGGCGACAGCGATGAAGCAGAACCGTTGCGGCGCCGGCTGCTGGAACTGGGCGAAACGATGGTGGCCTGCCGCCGTGAGGAAGCGAAGCTGAGCCAGGCCATCGAGCAGCAGAAGCCCTCGGTGCGGACGTTGGAACAACGCCAGGCCGCGCTGGTCGCCGAACGCAACGCCGCCCAGCGCAATCACGGCCCCATCGTCGAACGTCATCGGCAGCGTTCGGAACGGCTCAATCGCCTGCAGGCGGATCAGACAGAACAGCAACGACGCCTCCAGACCATCGCCACGCAACTGGAGCCGCTGCTCGAGGAACTCGCGCGGCTGAACCAGGCAGAGCTCAATGGCACCGGAAACGACGACGCCGGGGTCTGGCAACAGTTGCAGCAGGACCTTGAAGCCGCCGACGCCAACCTTGAGCGGGCACGACAGCGTCGTGATGATCTGCTCAATGCCCGGCGCGAACGACAACTGGCGCTGGAACGGCTGCACGATCAGCAGCAGGCGCTTGCCGCTGAAGAACAGCGACTTCAGGACGCCGTGCAGGCCCTCTCGACAGCGCATGGAGCCTGGCGCCAGCAACAACAGGAGCTGCAGGACCAGCGCAGCCGACTCGAAACCGATCAGAAACAGTTGCAGGAACGATTCGGCGAACAGCGCCGCGCCAGGGATGCAGCAGAAGCCGAGGTGTCCCGTCAGCGCCAGGCCTTGCAGCAAGCCGAATGGAACCTCGAGCGTCTCAAGGAGGAACGGGAGGGCCTGATCGAACAGCAGCGCAGTGGCAGCTTGCGCCTGCAGGAGATGGAGCAGGCCCTCCCTGATCCGCGCCCCGAGATTCCCGAAGCGATGCGGCTGGCGGGGCTCGAGGTCCTCCAGGCTGATCTCCAGGCGATCCAGCAGCGGATGGAAGCCCTCGAACCGGTGAACATGCTGGCCCTCGAGGAACTTGAGGCGCTCGAGCAACGCCTCGCGGAACTCAACGAACGACTGGGCGTGCTCAACAAGGAGCGGGAGGAACTGCTGCTGCGCATTGAAACCGTCGCCACCCTTCGACAGGAGGCCTTCATGGAGGCCTTCACGGCTGTGGATGGCCATTTCCGCGAGATCTTCGCCTCCCTCTCCGATGGGGACGGACACCTTCAACTCGAAAATCCGGAGGATCCCCTCGAAGGCGGGCTGACTCTGGTGGCCCATCCCAAAGGCAAGGCGGTGCGCCGGCTGGCGGCCATGTCCGGTGGGGAAAAATCCCTCACAGCCCTCAGCTTCCTGTTTGCTCTTCAGCGCTTCCGCCCATCCCCCTTCTACGCCCTCGATGAAGTGGACAGCTTTCTGGACGGGGTGAATGTGGAACGACTGGCAGCACTGATCGCTCGCCAGGCCGACCAGGCCCAATTCATGGTGGTCAGCCATCGACGACCCATGATCGCCGCCTCGCAGCGCACCATCGGCGTCACCCAGGCCCGCGGCGCTCACACCCAGGTGGTCGGTCTTCCGGATGCCGCCTGAGCTGGCGACTGAGAAGGCTTGCGCCAAAATGGCCAGATGAGTCAGACCCCTTCTGCGAACGACGCCCTGGTCGGCGTACCAAGCGACCGCCTGTGGTTGCGCTCTGAGTTGATGGGTACCCAGGTGATCACCCGTGATTCAGGACGTCGCCTCGGCGTGGTGGGGGAAGTGATCGTGGACATCGACCGCCGCGAGGTGGTGGCCGTCGGGTTGCGGGACAACCCTCTGACCCGTTTCTTGCCCGGTCTGCCCCGCTGGATGCCGCTGGATCGCATCCGCCAGGTCGGCGATGTGATTCTTGTGGATTCCGCCGATTCCCTCAGCGAAGGATTCAATCCGGATCGCTACAGCCGGGTGATCAACAGCCAGGTGATCACCGAGTCCGGTCGTCAGCTGGGCAGGGTGCTGGGCTTCGCCTTCGATATCGAAACGGGCGAACTCACCACTCTGGTGATGGGAGCACTGGGGGTTCCGCTGCTAGGTGAAGGCGTTCTCAGCACCTGGGAGATGCCCGTTGAGGAAATTGTCAGCAGCGGGCCGGATCGGATCATTGTTTATGAGGGCGCTGAGGACAAGCTCAAGCAACTCAGCAGCGGCGTGCTGGAAAAACTGGGTGTCGGCGGCCCCAGCTGGGAGGAACAGGAGCGGGAGCGCTACCGCGTCAACCTGGTGCCGGTGGAGAACCAGCTCGGCGCCGGTCAGCCCGTTGAGCAGGATCAACGGCGGCTGAAAGCATCCGAAAGCGAACGCTTCGAAGCGGATGAAGAGCTGGAGTACGTCGAACTTGAGGATCGCCGTCAGGAGATGGCCTCACGCAGGCTGTATCTCGACGAACCGGAGGATCGCTACCGCCCCCGCGAAGAACCCGCCGATCGCTACCGCCCTCGCAACGAGCCCGTTGATCGCTTCGGGTCCCGCGACGAGGAGCGCTACGAGCCTGAGCCACCACCAGGACGCGTTGTGCCTGCTTCCCGTCGTCCGGCCCAGCAACCCGGCGAGCCCCTTGATGTTGAGCCAATGCAACGCCAGCGGGATGAACCGCGTCGCGAGGTCCGGAAGAACAGCAGCGACAGCCTGAACGACGGCCTCAACAACAGTCGTGACAACAGCCTCGATGACAGCCTCGACGATCCCTGGTGATGCGGTTCAATGCGAACGTCTTGAGTGCGGAACCCCTTTGGCACAGCGCCTGTCCGCCGACCTCGCGCTGTACCGAGCCAACACACCAGCACGCGCATCACACCCGTCGTTGTTTATCGAGGACTGGTGCTAGTGATGCTCGGATTGTTTGCCCATGCCGTGGCGAAACCAACCGCTCTCGACCGCTGCATTCGCAGCCGCTATCAGCAGGTCCTCGACAGCCATCAGCTCAGTGACAATCAGATCACCACACAGATCCGTCAGAGCGAATTCAACAAAGCGACCAACTTCTGCAACGGCGGCACGGGGAGGCTGAACTGGAGCAACTGACCCTCAACGTTGTTCAAACGCCAGCGATGCACTGTTGACGCAGTACCGCTGGCCTGTTGGTGCCGGGCCATCCGGGAAGACATGACCGAGATGGGCATCACACCGGGCGCAATTGATTTCAGTGCGCACCATGCCATGGGCGAGGTCCTGTTTCGTGGTGATCGCCTCCGGGGAGACACCGTCCCAGAAACTCGGCCAGCCCGTGCCTGAGTCGAACTTGGTCTCCGAGCTGAACAGCGGAGATCCGCAGCAGACGCAGTGGTAAATCCCGGTGGCCTTGTTGTTCCAGAAGGCGCCCGTGAATGCCCGTTCGGTTCCACCACAGCGCGTCACCTGAAACTGCTCAGGAGTCAGGGACGCCTTCCATTCCTCACTGCTGCGCTCGAGACGCTCAGGGCTGGTGGTCATCACGCGGCAAGATCTGCGTGGTGCACCCTAAGCAGATTCGATCGCCTTGGGCAGCAGGGCCCGAACCTCCTCAGCAAGGGCGTTCACGGCACCTGAGCGGCCACGCAACGCTCGAAGATCCTGACGTTGCCCCTCCAGCCGCCCGGGTGCCGCAAGCCAGGAGGCGGCCTCCTCAGCGATCTGCTGAGGCGTGATCGCCCCCACCCGCTCAGGCACCACCACCCGCCCGGCATGGATGTTGGGCCATGCCATCAAACCGTTGTGACGCAGTCGCCAGAGGGTGAGCAGGACACCGATCAGTCGCCTGAACCCCGGCAGACGGGCCAGCAAACCCAAACCCCCATCCCAGGCCTGCATGACCTCCAGATGCTGGGTTGGAACGAGCACGATCATCGGCACCGCCAAAGCCCCCAGCTCAGCTGTGTTCGCCCCCACCGTGGTGAGGGCCAGATCGCACTGGCTGAGCGCCGCATGGGCCGGATGTCGGTCAAGCAGCTCGATCCGCGTACCAGCTGCCGTCACAAGCCACCCCTCACCCACCTCAGCCACGGTGACCCGATAGTCCGCAGCGATCGGGTTTTCCCGGCCTGCAAACCACAACAATTCCGCCACGCTGGTGGTCGGCGCAACCGGCAGAAGGAAACGACACCCGGGCCGGCCCTGGGCCAGGCGGTCGGCCGTGTCCAGCAGAAACGGCACACCAATCGAGAGCTTGGCGCGCTTGGAACCCGGCAACAGCGCCACCCATTCGCCGCGGGGAAGTGGGTCATCCCCGCGGGCAAAGGACGACAGGTCCGCCATCAGATCACCCACAACCCGGCAGCGGTGGCGCTGGGCGGGGGGCAGCTGATCGCGAACAGCGTCGGACATGGCCGCCACACGATCGTTCCAGCGCGGCCAGCGGGCCACCCATTCGGCATAGGTGATGTGGCGGTAGCCCAACCGCGCCGAGAGGAGGACGGTCCAGAACTGATCACCGCCGAGGAACACCACCACCCCCCGCCGCGGCCAGGGGCCGAAACGACGGGGGCGCAACAGCAGGCTCCAGAAATGACGGGCGGGAAGAATGCGCTCGAACTGATGCCAGGGTCGCGCCGCCTCCACCTCATGACCGGTGGCATTCGGGCAGGGCACCAGCACCAGTTGCAGCGACATCACCGCATCAGGCGTGCGCGGGCGCAGCGGCAAGGTGGCATGCAGACGCTCAGCAAGAGGACGCACCCAGGTGGAGAGCTCGCCTGGACCGTTACTGACGAGAACGACGGCGAGTCCTGAATCGGCCTGCGCTGGACTAGCCAAGGAAAAGGAAGTGCGGATGGCGAGACTTGAACTCGCAAGGCCGAAGCCACACGCCCCTCAAACGTGCGTGTCTACCAATTCCACCACATCCGCGTGGTCGATTCGGCCACGCGGACCGGATCGAAAAAGGATCATACCGGCCAGTGGAGCGGCCTCTGGCCGGGCTGATCGTCGCTGATACGATCCGGCCTCTGGCTTATCTGCTGCGGGATGCCCATCGGCAAAGTCCTGATCGCCAACCGCGGCGAAATCGCTCTCAGGATTCTTCGCAGCTGTCGGGAATTGGGGATCGCCACTGTCGCGGTGTACAGCACGGTGGATCGCGATGCGCTGCACGTTCAGCTGGCCGATGAGGCCGTGTGCGTCGGCGAAGCCCTGAGCAGCAAGAGCTACCTGAACGTTCCCAACATCCTGGCGGCAGCGACATCCCGCGGGGTCGACGCCATTCACCCCGGTTACGGCTTCCTGGCTGAAAACGATCGATTCGCGGAGATCTGCCGGGACCACGGCATTACCTTCATCGGCCCATCCCCCCACGCGATCCGGTCCATGGGGGACAAATCAACGGCGAAAGCGACGATGCAGACCGTTGGCGTGCCAACGGTTCCCGGCAATGAAGGGTTGCTGGCCAGTCCCCAGGAAGCCGCCGAGCTCGCGGCCCAGATGGGCTATCCCGTGATGATCAAGGCCACAGCAGGGGGGGGTGGTCGCGGCATGCGCCTCGTGCCTGGACCCGATCAGCTGGAGAATCTGTTCAAGGCCGCGCAGGGAGAGGCGGAGGCCGCCTTCGGCAATCCAGGGCTTTACATGGAGAAGTTCATCGACCGGCCCAGGCACGTCGAGGTGCAGGTGCTCGCCGACCGCCATGGAAACGTCGTCCACCTCGGAGAGCGGGACTGCTCGATTCAGCGACGCCATCAGAAGCTCCTGGAGGAAGCCCCGAGCCCCGCTCTGGACCCTGAGCTGCGTCGCCGGATGGGGGAAGCCGCTGTCGCCGCGGCCCGGAGCATCGACTACGAGGGTGCCGGAACGGTGGAGTTCCTGCTGGATCGCAGTGGCGGCTTCTATTTCATGGAGATGAACACCCGTATCCAGGTGGAGCATCCCGTCACTGAAATGGTGACGGGAATCGATCTGATCGCGGAACAGCTGCGAATCGCTGGTGGTGAGCCGATCAGCGTGCGCCAGGACGAGATCCGGATGAACGGCCACGCCATCGAGTGCCGGATCAACGCCGAGGATGCCAGCCACAACTTCCGACCGGCACCCGGCAGGATCACGGGCTGGCTTCCGCCGGGAGGTCCTGGTGTGCGCGTCGACAGCCACGTTTACACCGGTTACGACATCCCGCCCTTCTACGACTCACTGATCGGCAAACTGATCGTCTGGGGTCGTGACCGCACCAGTGCGATGACCAGGATGAAACGCGCCCTGAATGAATGTGCGGTCACCGGGATCCCCACCACCGTGGAATTCCACCTGGACCTGCTGGAACGTCGGGAGTTCATCGAGGGCGATGTTCACACCAAATTCGTTGAACAGGACATGCTCAACTGACCGACGTCTGCGTTGATTTGATTGGCTCGGCTCAAGTCGGCTCGGCGTCAGCCGACCGACAGCTGAGAGCGAAGCAGGATCTGGGAGAGCAGACCTTGCTGGCCCACGAGCAGTTCCCGGATCAGGCTGACCAAACCGACCCAGATGACGGGAGTGACATCAACACCGCCGATCGGGGCCACCAGTCGCCTGCTGAAGGACAACACAGCTTCGGTTGGCCAGGCGATCAAGGGCCAGGCTCCCCGACTGAGATCAACCTGGGGATACCAGGTGAGCACGATCCGCAGAAGAAAGGCCACGGTCCAAAACGCCAGCAACAACCCGAGTCCCAGGTGGATCGCTGGAAGAAGCTGCAGGAGCAGTGGCGTCACAAAGATCAACGCAATGCACGTCGCATCGTAGAAAGCGGGTCCTGCTCCTTAAGATCGTCGCGGTTCAACCGCAGTCAACTTCAGCGCCATGACCCCCTCCCTGTCCAATTTTCTGAACAGCCTGCTCTGGGGAGGCGTGATTGTGGTGGTGCCCGTCACGATCGCCCTGATCCTCGTCAGCCAGACAGACCGACTCGACCGCAAGCTCTGATCTTCACTGGCGCCCCTCGTAAACTGAGGACCACGAGGAGGCGGATCTTTGGTTAACGCCAGTCTTAACTGGGCCAGCATCGTCGGAATCGTGCTGGCCGTCGGTGGAGCTTTGCTCTACTTCATGAGGTCGTTCAAGCCAGCGCTCGCAAGGGATTACGACGTTTTCTTTGCGGCGATCGGCCTTCTCTGCGGAGGGATTCTGTTCTTCCAGGGGTGGAGACTCGACCCGATCCTCCAGTTCGGGCAGTTCCTGCTTGCGGGAACAACGGTGTTCTTCGCCTACGAAAGTGTGCGCCTCCGTGGCGTCGCCACGGAACAGGCCAGGCGTTCGGCGTACTTCGATGATGAGCCAGCGCCACCACGCAGCCCTGCCGGGGGGTTGCGCGGTGGATGGGACGAGCCCTACGAACGCTTTGATGAACCGCAACCGCTCCGCCGGCGCTTCAGCGGTAGCGATGAGGATCCCGAAGAACGAACTGAAGAAGACTTCTACCGACCGAGGCGCAGCAGCCGAGCAGCGATTCCCGAGCAGGCCGCCAGCCGCAGACCACGTGGCCGGGATGACGCACAGGGCGACTGGGATCGGGATGACGAGCGCAGCCGCCGGCTCGCACGGTTCCGTGCAGGCGAAGAAACCAGCGATCGACGCCCCGACTTTGGGGACCGTCGCAACCAACGTGATGGTCAGAAGCGCGGCAGCAGGCCAGGCGGTCGAGCCAGCAGCCTCGATCGAGAGCCTCGCGACTCACCTCGCGACACCCCACGTGGTGCCCCGGTGAAGCCGGCAGCCGAGGATGCCGCCTTCAGTCCAAGGAAGAACGCAAGGCCGCTCCAGGGCCCCAAGGATGAAGGTTCATCCGTGGGTTCCGCTGCTGGCAGCCGGCCAACACCGCGTAGCTCCCGACCACGGCAAAGCGGTCCGCGGGACAACAGTTCCCGCTTCGACGACTGAAACGCCCTGACGGTCCGCTGCTGCAGCTGTTGATCATCCCTTCGATGATCCTGCTGGCGACCAGCGGCTGCTCAGGACGCAGCGAACGGTCCGCCGGCACCCTGCTCGATCGCAGCCAGCAGGACCCTGCCATCAGTGGAGACGGTCGATTCCTCGCCGTGATCAGTGAACGGCGCGGCCGACCAAGTGTTCAACTCAGGGATCTGAGGGATGGCAGCATCCTTCCCCTGTCTCAACTCAATCGACACCAGCCCCACAGTTCACCATCCCTGAGCTGGAATGGGCGCTATCTGGCCCTGATCACACAACGGGGCCAGCGTCGACTCGCCGTCGTGGCCGACCGCCTCACCGGCCGACTCCACCCGCTCCCGCTTCCGGGTGGCAGGGACCCGGTGAAGCTGAGCCTGGCTCCGGATGGTCGCCAGCTGGCCCTGCAAGTGGCGGATCAAGGGCAATGGCGGGTGGAACTGCTTGATCTCAGTTCCATGCTGGAAGCGGATCGACCGGGGGGTGCCAGGACGACGACACCCGCCACCAATCTGTCGCCATGAAGGGGACGGGGGCTGCGCTTCTCCTGCTGCTCTTGATCGGTTGCAGCGATCCGCGGCCGCTGCCACGCAGCGATCTCAATGGTTTTCTGCGCCAGGCCGGCAGCCGAAGAGATCCAGCCCTGGGTGAGCGCTGGCTGGCCAGCCTCACCCAGCGGGGCGGACGGGAGCGCATTGAACTGATCGATTTACGCAACCGCCAACCTGTCCCACTGCCAGGGTTGAACAGGGCTGATGGCCAACCGATCGACGTTTCCGTCAGTGCCGATGGTGAACGCCTCGCGATTGTCGAGCAACGGCAGGGCCGCACGGAGCTGTTGCTGTATCGGCGGAGTCAGGCAGCCGTCCAGAGAGTGCCGATCGAGCCTGCCGGTGTGCCTCGGGCCGTCAGTCTTGATGCTCAGGGGAAGCGCTTGGCGGTTCAGGTCAGCCGAGACGGCCGCTGGCAGGTGGACCTGATCCGACTGCCCTGAATCAGCGAACCAGACCGGCCCAGTGGAGAAAACTGTCACCACTGAGGATTTCGATCAGGAGCACCGCCGCGAATCCCAGCATGGCGAAACGCCCATTGACCCGCTCGGCGTAGGCGCTCCAGCCAAAGGCGGGAACATCCGACGTGGTGGCTGACGTCGCGGATGCCGACGTATCGGATGCTGATGTCGTCGGTTCTGACGTCGTGGGATCGCCCGGGGGCTCAGAAGGGCTGTTGGTCATCCGAGGGATTCAGGGACGCCCGAAGTCATAGCTGGCAGCGGGGATCAGCCGCCATTCATCAGTGCCGGACAGTTCCAGCACGGTGTCGTGGAACGCCTTCAACGTGGGCCTGTGGCCGACGCTGATGAACGACACCTCACGATCACGCAGAAGCGCATACAGGCGCGATTCCGTTTCCACATCCAAAGCACTCGTGGCTTCATCGAGCACCACAACCTTGGGTGAATTCAGCAGCAACCTTGCGAAGGCGAGCCGTTGCTGCTCTCCCAGAGACAGCAGCCGCGGCCAATCCTGCTTGATGTCGAGATCGGGGTAGCGCTGCATCAATTTGCTCAGCATCACCTGGTCGAGAACGGCACGCAGCTGGTCATCACTGAAGCGGGCCTGATCCAGGGGATAACAGAGCTGTTCCCGGAGCGAGCCGAGAGCCATGTAGGGCTTCTGGGGAATGAACAGCAAATCCCCCTGTCCAGGGGACTCGACCGTTCCGGTCGGTGATCCCCAGAGACCACTCACCACACGGAGCAGAGAGGTCTTGCCGCATCCGGAGGGTCCGACAACGAGAAGTCCCTCGGCGACGTCCAGCGAAAAACTCAGATCGCGGACCAGCACGTTGTCCGTCCGAGGAGTTTTGACCGTGACACCTCTCAACGCCAATCGATCGGAAGAAACGATCTTGGGAACAAAATCACTCCATTCCTCGGGATCAAGATTGGACACATTTGATTGGAAACCCTCCAACCTGTTCACAGAAGCGGAGAAGCGAGCCAGTGCCTCAATGTTGTAGACAATGAAAAACAGCGAATTTTCAACAAGGTTGTAGGCGACATTGGCTTGGGCGAAGCCGCCATAGTCCATTTTACCTGCCAGAATTGGTGCGGCCAGTATCAGATAAGGGATGAAATTGCTGGCGTAAATACTGGATCGTTGCAGCACCCGCAGCAGCACCTCCCAGACAATCAGCAGATTGAAGTTTTCAACCACCGTGGCGAGGCGCCGTGTGACCTCCTTCGACTCCTGCTGTTCTCCCGAATAGAAAGCGATGGATTCGGCATTGTCACGGATCCGCACCAGTCCGTAACGAAAATCGGCCTCGTAGCGCAGCTGAAAATTGTTCAGTCGCACCAGCTTCCTGCCGGCCACGATCATCAGGATTGAGACGGCAGATGCATAGATCAACAGAGCAAACGTCAAACTCTCACTGACGGAATAAAGAATCAGGATATTGAGAGAAAAAGTGAGAATTGAATCAAAAATGTTGATCGCAAACTCCAATGCCTGAGCCGTGAAATCCTTGACGTCCTCTGAAATCCGTTGATCAGGATTGTCAACATTTGTGGCCTGCTCATCATTCGGATTGAGCACATAATACGCACGATCCTGCAGATAATCATCCACCAGGCTCAGCGACAACCATTCCCGCCAGAACAGACCAAGTTTCCGGGTGAAATAAAACTGGAGACTGCGAATCGGAAGCGCGACTGCAAAACAAGCCCCGTAAACCCAGAGATTGCGATACGACGCTTCTCCATCCCTGGCGATCAGGGCATTGGTGAGATCACGGGCAATGAAGGTGATCCCAGCGTTGACGCCGTTCACACACAGCAGCATCAGAATGATCACCCCTAGAAACAGCCAGGGAAGCCATCGGCGGTAACGCAATTGCCCCCGCTCAGAGGCGAACGCCACAACTCCCACCAGAAACAGGGCGCTGATTCCCGCACCCCAGCCGCGGGACCAGATCATCGCCAGGGATGACTGGACGCCTCCGAAGTACTGACCGGTCAACTCCGGCATTAACCAGGTGAGGCCATTCATCAGGCCGGTGACCAGGAACAGAACGATCCCGGCGACGCAGAAGAGCAGGCAAACCAGCAGTCCGAAGAACTGCCAGCCGTTGTCCTCTGTGTATGGGAAAAAGTAGGGCTGAGACAGTCGACGCAACTTGGCGGACTGATCGCGAAGGTTCTGAAGCTGGTGGATCATGCCACTGCTGAACTGCCGTCAGTCTGGCTGGGACTGCCTCTCTTCGCTGCCACCTCAGCCGGGGGGCCAGGCCAGGGGACGACCGCCGATCACATGCACATGCAGGTGGAAAACGGTCTGACCGGCAGCGGCGCCACTGTTGATCACCGCGCGCCAGTCCTCAAGTCCCTCCTGTTTGGCCACCTTGGCAGCCACCAACAGCAGATGGCCCAGAAGCGCCTGATGCTCCGCAGCAGCGGCACGAAGGCTTTCGATCGGCTGGCGCGGGATCACCAAAACATGAACAGGCGCCTGGGGAGCGATATCACGAAAGGCGAGACAGAGATCGTCGCTGTAGACCTCATCACAGGGAATCTCGCTGCGGAGGATCTTCCCGAAAATCGTGTCATCCGCCATGGGTCGGGGGAGTAGGAACTGCCGAAAGGTGGGACAGGCAGGGCATGGATCTCATACCTCGTCCAATTCCCTGCCGATGCTGGCACGTTGTCTGAGTGCATCCATTCAGGGCCTTGATGCCCGCCCCGTCACGGTCGAGGTTGACCTGGCGCCGGGTCTCCCCGGAGTCCAGCTCGTGGGACTGCCGGACGAGGCGATCCAGGAATCGAGGGAACGGGTGCGTTCCGCTCTTCGCAACAGCGGGTTTCGAGGTCCTCTGGTCAGGGTGGTCATCAACCTGGCCCCGGCGGATGAACGCAAGGAGGGACCCTCCTTCGATCTCCCGATCGCCCTGGCCCTGCTGGTGGCGAGCGGCCAGCTGGATGCACCGCTGCTGGATGGACTCTGGTGTGCCGGAGAACTGGGTCTTGATGGCGGTCTGCGTCCATGCCGAGGTGTGATCGCCATTGCCGAACTGGCGGCTCGGGCTGGAGCCAGAGCACTGCTCGTCCCGCCGGACAACGCCAACGAAGCCGCCTTGATCCCGGCCCTCACTGTGGGGACCGCCCAGAATCTGCGGGAGCTGGTGGAACAGTTGAAGCAGCGGCGCCCGGGACGGTCGCTGCCGAGGATGAGCCTACGAGCTCACGCCATACCAAGGGATCGAGCTGATCTGCCCGATAGCGAGATGGGAGCGCAAGCCCTGGCGCTCGCGGCCGCTGGCGGCCATCACCTGCTGCTGGTGGGGCCACCGGGCTGCGGCAAAACCCGACTGGCCCAGTCTCTGCTTCAACTGCTTCCACCACCGGAGGACAAGGAAGCATTGACCGTGACCAAAATTCACTCGGTGGCAGGGATGTTGAGCCAACCAGCGGATCTGCAACGCCAGCGGCCCTTCCGTGCTCCCCACCATCGCTGCACCGCAGCCGCCCTGCTTGGAGGCGGTCTCCATCCCAGCCCCGGTGAACTGAGCCTGGCCCATGCGGGAGTCCTGTTTTTCGATGAACTATGAGACACTTTGCAATGTGGCCTAGATCCTAGTCATAGCTTGAATCAGCTGCAGCGACAGCGAGTTGGTATTTGGTTGGTATCTGTTGAGTGGTTGGTATTGGCATGGATTGGCGTGGCTGATACCGAGCCTGTAAGACCCCTGAAAGGCTCCACAGCAGGCCGTAGATCTATTGTTGATACAAACTACCTTGATGAGGTTTTGATAGCATTACAGGCCAATATAAGTGGAGTTAGTGTGGTCAAAGAAGGTAAGATATAGCCGCTACAGATCACAACAAAAAACACGTTATATGTGGATTTGCTAACACAACATACACCATAGAAAGTGTTACTTGCTGTGCACATGTTGCATGAGTTATAGATAGATAGTTAAATGGTTATGTATCCCGCTTGCCACTTGCACTCACGTGCGTGGCTGCGCTCCATTACGCATGGATGGCTGAGAGCAGCAGAGCTTATTGAGAATCAAAAGTTGCTAGCACTGCTATGCATGGCCAGGTATTCAGTCAGTAACCAGCACCAGCCTTGTCATACCAATGGATCTTGGCAGGCATACCAACTTAATCAGTCAGGTCATACCAACCTTCGACTAGATACGGTATCTATCTCGCGCCGATTTACAAAACAAAAGAGAGGGGGGGGGGTGGCCTATTCAGACATCAATTCCCAGCGCCAAAACTGCAGCAATTACAGAAAATAAATCAAACCAGTCAGGATTAGATTTACAGGGTCAAGTCAAAGTGTCATCCGCTGGTGTAATTCATAAATACATACATGCACATGCCTCCTTCCTTCTAGCCCTTCCAAAAAAATAAAAAGAGGAGGGGGTATAGGGGGAATTTGCGCACTTCCTATACTATATATCCCTTCACAAAATTATGTCATTTTCCATGAGGTCATTACTTAGAACTGTTCCACTCATCGGCTCACTCCTCATCTCGGCTGCTCCAGTTCAGGCCATTGAAACATTTGAGGAGTTAATGGAAGCTTGTAATGCTTCAGAAGAAATAGATAATATTTGTACAAAAGCTGGTGTATTTAGTGGTACTGTTTTTACTGTGAGTTTGCTTTGTGAATTAGAAGAAAAAGGCAGTCTTACAAGAGAGGAGTTAGTTTTGAATTGGGATGAATTTGTTGAGGAGAATGGTATGACAACACCACTGTCGCAGGAAGCAGTAGAGTTTACACTAAAAAATTTCCCAGACTGTTCACTTAAACCTAAGTTATAGGTTCCAGCATCGTCAATTCTGTCAGGCTAGTCCTATGAAACTCCTTCCACTCATCGGTGCACTACTCATTTCAGCAGCAACAGTTCAGGCTTTTGAAACACTTGAGGGGTTAGATAAAGCAACACTTGAGGAGTTAGATGAAGCATGTCTTGAAACAAATGAAAATTTTCTGTTGTGTCAAGGAAAAGCTCTGGCGACTTCTGCACGAAACAGAGTTGACGTGCTTTGTGAGTTAGTGAGGCAAGACTTAATTACAACACAAAATGCAGTTAAGATGTGGAACAAATATAATGAAACTTATGGCCATCCTTTATGGACTCAAGCAGCAAATAGTGTGTTGGAAGAATATCATCCGAATTGCCCAATTAAAACGGTTCCTTGAATAAGCCTAAGGATTTGAAGAAATCTCTAGAGATTCCAGAGGATGCTCAATGGAAGCTGTTCCCGGTGGATTGAGATGCGATTATTAGACCTTGCAGGTTGTCTCTTATGAATTTCCTTCCACTCATCGGTGCACTGCTTCTTTCAACAGCACCAGTTCAGGCTTTTGAAACATACGATGAATATGTCAACGCTTGCATTTCTTCAGAAGAAAACACAAAGCTATGTGATAGATCTGCTGAATGGCATTCTGCTGTGTTTGTCACAAACACACTTTGTAAATTAGAGTGGAGAGGTTTCCTTACAGCAGAAGAAGTAACTAGATATTGGGAAGAGGTTGAACTCAGTCCTCAACCCGATAATCTGCGCAAAGAAGGAGTGAATTTCATGCTAAGAACTCATCCGACATGTTCAATTAAACCTATTCCTTAGTTGATAACTTCATGCATCATCAGTTCTTTCAGGCTAGTCCCATGAAACTCCTTCCACTCATCGGCTCACTCCTCATCTCAGCTGCTCCAGTTCAGGCTATTGAAACATTTGAGGAGCTAGATAAAGCTTGTAATGCTTCAGAAGAAATATATACTACTTGCACAAAAGCTGGTATATTTGTTGGTACTTTTTCATGGGTGAGTTTGCTTTGTGAATTAGAAGCAAAAGGCAGTCTTACAAGAAAGGAGACAGTTTTGACTTGGACTGAATTTGTTCAGAAGAATGGTATGACACCACTGTCGGACAATGCATTAGAGATGTCATTAGAAAAGTTCCCAGAATGTTCAATTAAACCTTAGTTGTAGCTTCCAGCAAAAAGGCTCTACAACAAGCGACGAAGATTTACCATTTAAATTGGATTAATTGAAGCAATAAAAAAACCCTCTAAATGCAGAGGCTTGAGTGTGTGGAATTTATATCTATCTTCCTACAAAAATCTAACACCCCCCAGTAACAAATACGCACACAGAATTCCCCGTCCAGCCGCCACCCCCAGCTGCGCCTTCCAGTTCCTCGTCTGACAATTCTACCGTTGTCGATTGCATTGATTGAATATCTTCTGAGGTAATTGAAAATCCAGCTTCTTTGGCGATTTGAAGAGCAGCATCTGCATCTGCAGCTCCATTGAGCTTTTCCTGAAGGCTGGTGTCGCCTTTGACTTTCTCTAGAAAGGCTTTGAGTTGCTCTTCTGACATTGGTGATAGAGGAAGCCTGCACTGTTGTTAGCAATATCAGTGGTCAGGTGATGTTCCGTAAGGCACAGAGTGCCTAGCAATAAAAATCCCCGCCATTACTGACAGGGTGGTGTGTGTGAGGCTTGTCGGGAGATGGGCAGCACAATCAACTTCACTTCGCCCATGATTTTTCTGAGCAGGGACCACCTGTGAACCGCCCACCACAGATATCGAACTTGTAGGGAGACCCGTCTGGATCACCTTGGTACAGAACCTTGTTGTGGGGTGTGAATCTCACGACCATCTGAGTCGCATATCCACCGATATATTCCGAGTAGCCATATTGCCAACCAAGCTCAGATTCGAAGTGGTTGCCCGCCACTACACTTGAGCATTGCCTTGCAAGCTTCTGTACCTCACATCTGCCCTTATAGCAGATTTGCATGAGTCCTTCTGCGGGACCACAACCCGCTTGAACAGGAGGCAAAAGAGAAATGGCCACTCCAGCCAAAGCCGGAGCAGGAAGAAGCCATTGAAGTACCTTCATAAAGCACAAGACTGCACTACAAATACAGTATCAATCGTTGTGCAAAAGCTGTCATCCCTCACCTAGACAGGGAGAAACATCCATCAGGGATATTAGCCAGCCATACAGAAGAAGAGCACCATTCAGGTAGGCACAGAGCACCTCGCAATAAAAATCTCCGCCATTGCTGACGGGGTGAAGTGTGTGAGATTTTGTCGAAAGAAGGATAGCGACAACAACGCCCCCTGCTTTTCCCTTGTGGGTCTTGTATTGCATCAATTCTTTAGGAGGGGATATAAAAACTGCCTGTAGATCCAAAAAGCAAATATCATCGAAGGCAAATCAACCACAATCCAGTTAGCAATCCTGGTCTGCTCGTATGTTTTGCAAAAAGGTATTTTAATTCTCCAGCCACGAGCCCTTTGAATCCAATAGTTGTGCTCTCTTTGTTTGTAACAAATCTCTCTGAAGAAGATGAAGTATTTCGTTTCGCGAACCCTTATCCCCAGCCTACTCTCATTCTCTGCGTCGCTCCATTCATAGCTTTCATCTTCGACAAATTTACCTTTTTCCCATCGATTCCATGCCCAATGACTGGTGCTGATGCTGCCGCTTTGGTTGTACTGCACCCACATCACTGTTCCCATAGGGAATCGACTTCCTCGTCTGAAGGATTTTCCTAAGTAATCTTATCCATAATCTGGAAGGGGGCAAGCCAGTACAAGATCACTTGTGACCTTGCTCACATGGACGACAAGGCAATAAAAAACCCCGCCATTGCTGACGGGGTGAAGTGTGAATTGTGCCAGGTATTGAAGGCTGATTGATGGGGTTAGTCAGACGATTGAAGCAATAAAAAGCTCTGTCAATGCAGGGGCTGTGACGGCGTAGGATCCCAATCTATACCCCTATATCTCAACACTTTATCGTACACGCAGCAGTTACCCCTATATCTCCAGTCACAAGACATCGTCCACCGCGAGCTGCACCTTCTTCCAGCTCATCATCTGACAATTCTATTGTTGCCGATTGCATTGATTGAATATCTTCTACGGTAATTGCAAACCCAGCTTCTTTCGCAATCTCCACTACAGCGTCTGAATCTGCATCTGTGACATTTACAGACCTCGAGACTTGGCACGAACTGCTTGCCTAACTGAGTCAATGACAGTATCTGCCTGACCAGATCTCGAGCCATTCATATCAACAGGCGCAGAGGGTTTCTGAGGTTGCTGTAAAGGCTGTATTTGCTGACCAAGATTCTTCTTAAGGATCTGACTTCTGATTACATCAGCCGGATCAGTGCATTGTTGTTGTGATGAGTTCATAATAAATTTCGCTTCATAGTTGCCTTGATAGCAAGTAAATGTTCTTTGATTGACCTATTAAATATGTGATCCAATACGCCTCTTTGTGTCGTCGTATTGATAAAGTTTTCACAAGTAGCACCAGGACTCACCCTCCAATTACTGTCGGTTCCTAGTGCATATGTTGATGGTGATTAGATGCCAGTGAGCTATGCATCCGCCTGAATGGTGCTCTTCTTCTGTATGGGGTGTCATTGCCTACTCGGCGTGTTTCTCCCCTGTATAACGTAGCGATTACCAACTAAACCCTGTTGCCGCACCTAATGTTTGGGGATTAGTGATAGACGATTAGGTACACACCCTAAGGTGCTTTGTCTTATACTTAGCCGCTATCTCTTTCATCCGTTCTGCATGGTCCCTGTTGCGTTGCTTTCCGGCTTCACTGAGAAACTTGTAGCAACGAATCAGCCTGTCAAGGATCCTTGCCTTCGACTGACCAATCGTGTCTGCGTGCACCTCAAGCTTCTTCCAAGCCGTTGAACCTATCCAAAGATTGATCTGATGCTTACCTGTTGAACCATTCCGGCTTCGTGTCAGTGGCTCGTTGGGTTCGTTCCAGAAGTAGCGGTTGATTGTGTTGACCTCTGAGGCATGGGACACGTAACAAGGCAACCCGTTAATCAGCATCCGTTCAATCAGTGCCGACTGTGTGATTCCTTCATGTGCAGCCCTAGCTTTAAAATTCTCGTAAGCCTCTGATCCAATCTTGGCTGATAGCTTCTTTTGAGTTGCATGGACTGACGGCTTACCGTCTACCGTCTTGGCTTTCTTGAAGTCTTGACGTGACTCTTTTAGTTTTTTCTTGTGTACCTTTGATCTTTTGTCAGTGTCATTTAGTCGATCGTTAGTTCTTTATTTTTCAAGTCAGGTTTTCTACCCCTATACCACGTATTTTAGCACGATATTTAGTGATATGTCAATACTTAATGAATACATAGCATTAGCATGTGCAGCCCTATTGAGAACTAGATATGGTGTTTGAGACGGTAAATGAGACAAGCTATTCGCAAGCCAACACTCCTTCATAAACGATACCTACCTTACACACCTGCGCTTTGGCTGACGCCAGCTACGGTGGTTTGATAACGGTATCTATTCAGGAGATGTTGTTTGCTCACTGGGTTTAGGTGGTTTTTATTGTGATGTTATTAATGGCATAGATCATCATGTTATCAAGATGTCCAGATGGTAGTGATAGTAAGGGTTACAGCTCGTTTAACAACAGTAGTAACAGCTTCGATTAGCTTCGCTTAGCTCAGCTAATCTCAGCTAGTTTCACCTTAACCTTTGCTGGTGTGTCTTTTGGGCTGTTTTGCCCCACCCTTCCTTTAATGGTTTCCCTCCCCATTCCTTGTATAGGCAGCTGTAAGAGATTTCACACAACAGTTCATCTGTTGATTGTGAACAACGGGGTGACAAATAGAAGCATGCATTCCATCTAAGATGCCTAGAAGGCTCTACAACATGCCTTAATGTACGGTCAGGTGGTATGACATAGACAGCCTATTTGAACGGCCTCTGAAGCGATCCTGAGAGGAGTTCCACGCTTAGATAGTAATCTAGACGAAACTACTTAGCGTTGCAAGCATGTGCACCTGCATATAATATAGATGTAGTGGTTGATAACCAAAGACACCATATGTAGAGATTGAGACATGAATGATACGCAGATAAGACTACTTATTGAGAATTAGCATATGCCACTGTACTCAACACGGCTGCACTCTTGGATCTCCATAGCTTGCTTTAGCTCCGTTGCTCTATGACACCAGTACACGGCGTCTCGTCTACCTTGTGCATTGTTCATCTTTTCTAAACAGCTCTCGTATTCATTGCTGAGTTAATTGCACTTCTTGTTCATACTTTCTAATTCGTCTCCGTAAGGTTTTTTGGTCTATCTTGAAATAGGCAGCTATCACTGACCACGTGATACCACTATCGTACATTTGTATGGCTTGTGTTAGTTGCTTGTTATTCATTGTTAAATAGATCTATTTTCTTAGCTTGTAGTAATTTCTTACCTAGTTCAGGTAACGTTAACTCTGCACCTTTCCTACGTAAGTTAAGTCTTGCATAAGTCTTCTGTGTCTCCACAATACTGTGCCCTGCCATCTGCGCTACTTCCATAACAGGAATGCCCTTCATCAATTGATCTTCAATAAAGGAGCTGCGCATGCTGTACAAGGTGTAAGGGTGAGGGCTGAAACGATGACCACTCAACTTATCCTTAAGTTCATTACGTATGTCACGCCATACCTCACCGTAATGCTTGTAAGAGAATGGCTTCCAATATCTACGTGGATCACCAAAGACATAGCTATCCTTAGTAATAACAAGGTCTTTAGCTTGGTTATCTTTGATCCACTGCTCTAACCATGCTTTCCACCTTTGAAGCTCTCTTGCTTGGTTAGCTGGTATCTCCCTAGCTTGTTGTGTCTTTGCTCTGATTGTCCTTACATATGCTACTTCCCACTTAACACGTTCAGCCTTGCTATTAACTCTACCTTCATCGATGATCTCAATTTGCTTCCACTTTAACTTCAATACTTCTTCAGGTGACATTCCAGTGTTCTTAGCAAATAGCAAGTAATGCCAGAAGATATTTCTAAAGATCCAACCTGATTGATTCTCTTGATGTAGTGGTCGTTTCCTCCACTCATCCCTCACGAAATCAATAATCGTCTTCCAGTCTTCTGGTGTTATGGCAGGGTTCTTCATCAGGTCAGTATCACGAATGACAGTCTTAGGCAAGAACAAGTCATCAAGATACAAGGTGCTATCTAAGTAGCGATGCTTCACCAGATAGTTACGACACCACTCCTTAATCAACATAATCTCTTGACGCCTAACTAATGGTGTTGCTGTGCTTCTGTAAATTGGATACTCGTTAAACGTAAAACTATCTATCTGTGCTGTCATTGTTACTCCTTTGCTCGCCAAGTAAGGCACAACATGAAGCCTGAACTTACGTTCCTTAGCCTCAACTGTCTTTCTGTTCAGTAACCCTGCTTCAACCTTATCAATCTCAGCAGCAATCCAACTCTTAACTGCTATGTCTACTGGCTGAGACCTTGGCTTACGACTGACAACCTCAATGGATTGATAGCTCCTCTGTGGCCGTCCAAGGCCGCCCTGACTCTGACTCTGACCCGCTGCACCTGTTACAAAAGATAGATCAGGTTCAGCACGTAGCTCAGTAGCCACCTCAAATGCTTGATCAACAGCCTCATCCATTGATGAGACACCTTCGATCCTCCTTGTCCTGTAGCTCTTGGTGCCTGGTATCAGCTCACGATAGAAGTACTGACCAGCACTAGAGCCACTGCCATATAAGACAACAGCTCCACGCTTGCTGACCTTTCTTTTGTCAACGATCTTTGGCATCGTCGCTATCGCTCCTCATCGCTGTGGACGAACAAGTCCGCCCTGTGGGCTGTTCTCATCAGCTCTCAACCTCATACTCAAGATCAGTCAGCGCATCGAGTAGCTCTCCCATCGGACCATCTACCAGCGCATCCCATTGGTCGTCAGTAACTGAGTCCCGATAGGCAGCAAAGGCAGTGGTGACGATTGAAGCGTGGTCCAAGACGGCTTCAGCTTGCTGCAGTGCAGCATTGAGTTGGTTCATCATAGTTGGTATTGGGTTGGTATCAAGCAGTGTGAATGCCTGACTTCCCCGTCATATCTGTATTTAGGTGTTTCTCGATGAAATGGCCGAATTTCCCAGGTCCGTTCTGGACCAGCTCCGCCAGCCTCTGGAAGAGGGCCAGATCCGGCTCAGCACCACGCGCCGCAGAGCCAGCTTCCCGTGCTCGATCACCCTGGTGGCCGCGACCAATCCCTGTCCCTGCGGCTGGCATGGCGACAGCCGACATGGCTGCCGTTGCACCGAAAGCCAGAGACGGCGCTACTGGCAACGACTCTCCGGGCCCCTGCTGGATCGCATCGATCTGCAACTCAGGCTCGAACGGCCGAGCGCGCACGGCATACGGGCCACGATCGGCAGGCGGCAAGCTCCCCGATCCGGTTGCTCATGGACCTCCGCAGGCCGGATTGAAGCAGCTCAGCAACGCATGCGACAACGCAACCCAGGAGGATGCAGCAACCGACAACTCACCGCCAGCCAACTTGGGGATCGCGGTGGATTTCATCCTGAAGGGCTTCGGCTCTGGGAACAGATCATCGAACGACGTTCCCTCTCAACCCGAAGTGGTCTGCAACTGCTGCGGGTGGCACGAACCATCGCCGATCTTGATCAGATGGACTCAGTGCCTGACGACGCCATTGCTCAGGCCAGTTGCTTCCGCTGCTCGGATCTGCAAGTGCCCCCGGGATCACACTGATCCGATCGCACTGATCGAATCGCACTGGCCCGAGGGCCTCCCTCACTCCGCAGCGGCTTCGCGGTACACATAGATGTGACCCAGAGCTTTCTTGCCGTAGGCACGGCGCATCAATGTCCACCCCGGTTCAAAGTTGAGCTTGAGAAAACCGCTGGCGTTACCACCCGATCGGGCCACCAGGTAGCTCCTCTGGGATCGGTCCCGGGTGGGCGTCGCCAGCAGCTCGATGTCGTTGGTGGTCTTGACGACAACCAGTCGGTAGCGGGTTCCCAGATCGTTGCCACCGATCCTCAGTGAATAGCCATTGCCGTCGATGTAGCGGTTGCAGATGCCGGTGAAATCGAAGGTCGAGAGCAGGGGATCCACCACAGCAGGGCTGCCAGTCCCGCTGGCGTAGCAGGGGCGCTTCTCACTGCGCTGCTCATAGATGTTGAGCTGGGAGCGTTCACCGGCTCCGATCGGTGCCGCCACCAGGATGAACTTCGACTGATCAACGGGAATCGCATTGAACAACGAACCCTGAGCGAAGGAGGATGGGACTCCGGCCACAAGGCTCAACAACGAGAGTCCAGCTGCAGGAAGGAAACGCGCCAACACATCCAAAAGGGAACTTACCGAGATCGTAAAAGTCCAGCCCTGGAGCGTCCCGTCCGATCAGGCCGGTTTGTTGAGGCGAATCGCTACAAGAAGTGTCCCAACCGTTCCGGGGCCTGCCAAAGCGAGGATCCAGCTGGTGGTCGTCACGCCCAGATCGGGATCTCCGTAGGCCAGCTCGAAGACGCAACCGGTGCTGGCGATACCGAGCACACATGCCAGGGCAAGGAACAACCCGGCGAGGGGTTTCATCGGCATGGGATCAGCTCAGGAGACGGACTGAACATGCTGGCGCTGAAAGCCATGCTCCTTCAGCTCCTTCTGCAGGCCCGCTTCATCTGTCACACGATCCACGAACAACACGCCGTTGAGGTGATCCATTTCGTGTTGGATGCAGCGAGCCATCAGCCCATCCGCCTTCATCTTTCTGGGACGCCCCATCTCATCACGGAAGCTGAGCTCAATCGCCGTGGGGCGCACCACATCCAGATACACCCCGGGAATGCTCAGACAACCCTCCTCATAGGTATCCAGTCCTGCACTGGCTGAGCTGATCTCGGGATTGATCAGCACCAGCGGAGGAGTCGTGGGGTTGTCGAGATCGAGATCAATCACAAGCAGCTGCTGGTGCACCCCCACCTGAGGCGCCGCCAGTCCGATGCCCTTGGCCGTGTACATGCTGCGCAACATATCCCTGGCCAGATCGCGCACCTGTTCGTTCACCTTGCCGATGCGGCGGGCAGGCTGGCGAAGCACCTCGGCGCCGAGAGTATGAATCTCGAGCGGGGGGGTCTCCAGGCCCTCCTTCGGCACCAGCATGGTCTCTCTGGACTTGTCTGCCGCGCGGGCCAAGTGAGCGAAGCTTCCAGCCAAGGATCACCCTCCGTCGGACCCGCATGTTAAGCGGCTTGAATCGTTTGCCATACCCCAGGTCCATGCCGTTATCGCCACTGCCCGTCAATCAGGCCGTGGGGAGCCTGCCCGGCCTGAAGGAGCCGCGATTGCTGGCTGGCGGCGATGGACGCTGTTGGCTGCTGTGGCTGGAGCAGAGACCCCAGGAGCGGGGGCGAACGACAGCTCTGATCCGTTGTTTCGGAGCCCCGACCTCAGCGGCCTTCGAACTCACACCCGCTCCCATCAACCTGCGCAGCCGCGTGCACGACTACGGCGGCAATGGTCTCAGTGCTGACCTGGACAACGACAGGCTGACCCTGGTCTGGGTCAGTACGGGCAGTCTCTGGACGCAGGCATGGCGGCTGCCCGCGAACGAAACGGCAACGCCAACCGCCCTAGGCGATCCCATGCAGCTGACCCGATCGGACCATGGTGATTTCGCCGATGGATTACTGGACCTGAGGAGGCGTTGCTGGATCGGTGTCCAAGAAATCGACGGCTGCGACGCGCTGGTGCGCATCAATCTCGACCAACCTGAGCAGGACCCTGACCAGCTGCACCAGCCTGCGGACTTTCTGGGCTACGCCTGCCTGAGTCCACAGGGCGATCAGCTGGCCTGGGTGGAATGGCAGCAGCCGGCCATGCCGTGGGACAGCAGCCAGCTTTGGCTGGCTGACATCGATTCCACTGGTGCACTGCAAACACCCCGCTGCATCGCCGGCGGTGCAGGGGTCTCCGTGTTCCAGCCCCAGTGGCTTCCGAATGGTCAGCTTCTCGTCGCCGAAGACAGCAGTGGCTGGTGGAATCTGATGCTGCGGCAACAGGATCAATGGCGACGCCCCTGGCCGATGGCCGCGGAAACCGCCATGCCCCAGTGGGTCTACGGCATGAGCACCACGGCCTGGGATGGCGAGGCCGTACTCGCTGCGGTGTGCGCCGAGGGCGTCTGGTCGCTGAAGCGGCTCTGGCTGGACGGCCGTGTTGATGCCGTTGAGCAGCCCTTCGATGATCTCGCCGGACTGCGGGCGAGCAACGGTCGTGCCGTGGCGGTGGCCAGCAACAGCAGCACCGGTGCAGGCCTTCTGGAACTCACCCTGACGGATCAGGGCTCTTGCTCCTGGACGCATACGCCCGCCACGAAGCCCTTTTTGCAGGAGGCTGACATCAGCCGGGGGGAACCCCTCTGGTTCGAGGGACACGAGGGCAAGCCAACCCACGCCTGGTACTACCCACCAGCCGTCTCAGTGAACGGGGCAGCACCACTGCTGGTGAAAAGCCACAGCGGACCCACCGCCATGGCCCGCCGCGGACTGAGTCTTGCGATTCAGTACTGGACCTCCCGCGGCTGGGGTGTGGTGGATGTGAATTATGGCGGCTCCACAGGTTTTGGACGCAGCTACCGGGAGCGCCTCAACCGTGGCTGGGGTGAGGTGGATGTCGCGGACTGCGCTGCCGCGGCACAGGCTCTGATCCGCACCGGTCGGGCCCACCCGGAGCAGATCGCCATTGAAGGGGGCAGCGCTGGCGGCTTCACAACCCTGGCCTGCCTCTGCTTCACCGATGTGTTCCACGTCGGCGCCTGCCGTTACGCGGTGTGTGATCTGGCCGGCATGGCGGAGGACACGCATCGATTCGAGGCCTGCTACCTCGATCAGCTGGTGGGGGAGTGGCCCTACGAACAGACGATCTACGACAGCCGTTCACCGCTGCGACACGCCGATCAGATCCGCTGTCCCGTGCTGTTTTTCCAGGGGATGAAGGATCGGGTGGTCCCGCCTGAACAGACCGAACGGATGGCATCGGCCCTGCGCAACAACGGCATTGCTGTGGAGGTGCGCTTCTTTGAAGACGAAGGCCATGGGTTCCGGGACAGCGCCGTACAGGTTCAGGTGCTGGAAGAGACGGAGACCTTTTTCCGGAAGCATCTCGGACTTTGATTATTGACAACGCTCCAGCCCAGCTGAAACTGCAGACGTTGCGCGATTTAGAGCCCCAACGCGATGTCGTTCTTTCAACGCTGGCTTCGTGAATTCACCCAGTTCATGTTCAGCAAGGGGAATGCCCTGGATTTTGCCATTGGCGGTGTGGTCGGCCTTCAGTTCAACCAGATCGTGAACACCCTCACTGGCGATTTGCTGATGCCCCTGATCAACCCATTCGTGCCTCAGGGAGATTGGAAGGATCTGATCATCCCCTATTTCGGTGGGGAGATCGCCGTCGGCAAATTGATGGACGTCACCCTGAACTCCCTGATTGTTGGCTGGGCGTTGTTTATCATTGTCAAAACCATTAAAAAGTTGGAGCAGATAGCCCATAAGCCCAACAGCGAGACCAACGCAGAGGGCTGATTGAGATCAGGCTCAAACGTGTCCTTTGACCCTCAACTGTGGGCCTTCAGGAAATCGACCGTGGAGGCAAGCTCCTCACTGAAACGGTCGATTTCCTCGATGGTGGTGATGAAACTGAGGCTTGCCCGGGCCGAGGCACTCACGCCGTACAGGCGATGCAACGGCTGGCAACAGTGGTGCCCACTGCGGATGCAGATGCCGGAAGCATCCATCAGAGCGGCAATGTCGTTGGCATGGACGCCTTCCACCAGGAACGTTGCGAGAGCGCCCCGTTCTGGTTGCTGATCAGGGGTGGGGCCGAGGATCCTCACGCCATCGATCGACTCCAGCCTTGCAAACAGGTGACGGGTGAGTTGCGCTTCCCAGGATTGGATGGCGCGAAGGCCAATGTCCTCGAGGTAGCGCAGCGCAGCACCCATCCCCACAGCCTCACCGATGGCAGGGGTCCCTGCCTCGAACTTATGGGGCAGGTCTGCCCAGGTGCTGCGATCGAGGAACACGTCCTGAATCATTTCGCCACCACCGAGGAACGGAGGCATCGCCTCCAGCAACGCCTCACGAGCCCAGAGGAAGCCCATACCGGTGGGACCACAGAGCTTGTGCGAGGACCCCACCAGAAAATCGGCATCCAGATCTGCGACGTTGATGGGCTGATGGGCCAGGCTCTGACAGGCATCCACCAGCACAAGAGCACCAACCTGGTGGGCTGCCGGAATCACCTCCGCGAGCGGATTGCAGCAACCGAGGGTGTTGCTGACATGCACGAGGCTCACAAGGCGGGTGCGGTCGCTGAGCTTGGCCCGAAAATCATCAAGATCCAGACGACCGTCCTCGGTGAGCCCGACATGTCGGAGCTGACAACCGGTGCGCTGCGCCAGCAGCTGCCAGGGCACCAGGTTGCTGTGGTGCTCCATCACGGTGAGCAGCACCTCGTCGCCCTCACGAAGATTGGCGTCACCCCAGCTGCGTGCCACCAAGTTGATCGCCTCACTGGCATTGCGGGTGAACACAATCTCCCGTGCGGTTGCGGCGCCAACGAAACGGGCTGCCGTGCTGCGTGCGGCCTCGAAGTCCTCGGTCGCCCGAGCACTGAGCTGATGGGCCCCGCGATGAACGTTGGCGTTATCGCAGGCGTAGTAGTGCTCAAGTGCGTTCAGCACCTGGCGAGGCTTCTGGCTGGTGGCCGCATGATCGAGGTAGATCAACGGTCGACCATCGGAAGATCGCTGCTCGAGAATCGGAAAATCCGAACGATATCGCGACAAGAGCGTGTCGTCCTGGTTACCGGAACGTGCCGCCCGGGCGTCGATTGTGGTCATGCGGTCAGCCCTTCCATGACGCGCTTCAGCGGTGTCCAGGTCTGTGCTGCCTTCGGGAGCTGATCAATCACCTCCAGGCAAACACCCCTCAGCAGCAAGGCAGCAGCGGCGTCAGCCGAGATGCCGCGACTCCGCAGATAGAAGAGCTCATCATCCTGGAGCTGACTGACGGTCGCCCCATGGGCGCAGCGCACATCATCGGCAATGATCTCGAGCACAGGCTTGGTGTCGATCCGTGCCCGTTCCGAGAGAAGCAGGTTGCGACTGAGCTGGGCGGCGTTGGTGCGCTGAGCATCGCGCGGCACCTGAATCGCCCCGTTGAAGATGGCGTGGGAACGACCATCGGCCAGGCATTTCTGAAGCTGATCCAACGCTCCATCCGGTCCATCGAAACGAACGGCGGTGTGGGTCGCCAGTTGCTGGTCGTCAGCGCCGACAGCCAACCCCCGCAGCTTGGTGCTGGCCTGCCCGTCGACCTGCACGACCCGAGGCTCGAGCCGCCCCAGTGACCATCCTTGCACCACAGACGTGAAGGCGTAATGGCTCCGCGGCTCCTGCTCGACAGCGAGAAGGGCCAGCAGGGCGGCGTCACCATCGGCGGTCGCGAGGCAACCATGGTTCAGATGTGCGTCCTGGCCAAGGTGGGCCTCAACAACATGGCTGTGGGCTGAGGCACCTGTCCCCACAACCACCTGGAACAGATCCAGCTGTGCTTTTTCCTCAAGCAGCAGAAGCACCCGGGTGGCGGTCAGGCCGTCACCACCGCAGACCACAAGCTCCAGAGGCGGCAGCTCACCGCGCCCCCGTAACGCCAGCACCTGATGGCAGGACGCATGGTTCAGCTCCACCGGCCAGGCATCAGCGCAGCCGCAACGATCCAGGGTGTGCCCGAGAGCCTGTTCAAGCTCGATCGGTTCCAGCACACTCAGCCCGGACGGCAGCGTGAGATTGTCAAGCGGGTCAGCAATCCCATCGAGCACCAGTCGCAGCACACCGGGGGCCGCTGGCGGCAGATCACCGGGGAGCAGGGCAGCGGACGCGGCGGGCAGATCGGCAACCTGCTGAAGCCGACGCAGATCCGTCAGACGCCAGGACTCCTCGCGACGCGTGGGAAGCCCCAGTCGCTGCAAGGCATCACGACCCCGCTGTTGCACCGGTGTCAGCAGACGTCCCGCCACAGTCAGGACACTCCCTGGGCTGCCAGTTCACGATCCACCCAGTCGTATCCAATCTGCTCCAGCTCCTGAGCCAGCTCTCGACCACCGGTACGCAGAATCCTGCCATCGGCCATCACATGGACGTAGTCGGGGGTGATCTCATCCAGCAGCCGCTGGTAATGGGTGATCAACAGGATGGCGTTCGCCTCGGTCGCCAGCTGGTTCACCCCACCGGCAACAATCCGAAGGGCATCGATATCCAGACCGGAGTCGGTCTCATCAAGAATGGCCACCACCGGATCGAGCAAAGCCATCTGAAGGATCTCGTTGCGCTTCTTCTCACCACCGGAAAACCCTTCGTTCACACTGCGCTCGAGGAACGCGGGATCCATCTGGACGACGTTCAGCTTCTCGCGCACGTGATCTTCGAAATCGAACGTATCCAACTCCTCGTCGCCGCAGCTCTGGCGTCGGGCGTTGGTGGCGACCCGGAGGAATTCCAGATTGCTGACGCCCGGTATCTCCACCGGGTACTGGAAGCCGAGGAACACGCCTGCACGGGCCCGTTCCTCGGGCTCAAGGTCGAAAAGATCACGACCGCGATAGCTGACGGATCCTGCGGTGACTCTGTAAGCCGGATGGCCGGCGAGAACTTTGGAGAGCGTGCTCTTACCGCTGCCGTTACGACCCATCACGGCATGAATTTCACCAGCCCGAACCCTGAGATTCACACCCTTGAGGATCGGCTGGTCCTCCACGGACGCCTCAAGGTCGTTGATCTCTAGAAGCAGTTCGGCGTCGGGACGAATCACGTTTGAGGAAGGAACAGCAGAAAGGAGACGAGCGGAGGGTTCAGCCCACGGAGCCCTCAAGCTTGAGGGCCAGCAATTTGTCGGCTTCGGCGGCGAACTCCATCGGCAACTGGTTGAACACGTCTCGGCAGAAACCGCTCACCATCATCGACACCGCCTCTTCAAAGCCGATGCCACGGCTCTGCAGATAGAAGAGCTGATCTTCCGAGATCCGACAGGTGCTGGCTTCATGTTCAATCGCCGCCTGGGGCTGCTGTGAACGGATGTAGGGGTAGGTGTTCGCCGCAGCCTGGTCTCCGATCAGCATCGAATCGCACTGGCTGTAGTTCCGCGCCCCTCTGGCGGCAGGGCCCATCTGCACCAAACCCCGATAGCTGTTGCTTGAGCGCCCCGCACTGATGCCCTTGCTCACGATCGTGGAGCGCGTGCGGGGACCCACATGCACCATCTTGGTTCCGGTGTCTGCCTGCTGGCAGTTGTTGGTGAGGGCAACGGAGTAGAACTCGCCGACGGAGTCCGCACCTTGCAGAACGCAGCTCGGGTACTTCCAGGTGATGGCCGAACCGGTCTCCACCTGGGTCCAGCTGATGCGACTGCGTGCACCGCGGCATTGACCGCGCTTGGTCACGAAGTTGTAGATGCCACCAACGCCGTTCTCATCACCGGCGTACCAGTTCTGAACAGTCGAATATTTGATCGAGGCATCGTCGAGAGCCACCAGCTCCACCACAGCGGCATGGAGCTGATTGGTGTCAAACATCGGAGCGGTGCATCCCTCCAGGTAGCTCACGGAGGCACCCTCCTCGGCAATGATCAGCGTGCGTTCGAATTGGCCCGTATCGCCGGAGTTGATCCGGAAGTAGGTGGAGAGTTCCATCGGGCACTCAACACCCTTGGGGATGAACACAAAGGAGCCGTCGCTGAATACGGCTGAGTTGAGTGCCGCGAAGTAGTTGTCATTGCTGGACACCACCGAACCGAGAAAGCGCTCGATCAGGTCGGGATGGTCTTTGACCGCTTCGCTGAATGAGCAGAAGACAACACCGTGCT
This sequence comes from Synechococcus sp. KORDI-100, assembly GCF_000737535.1. Taxonomy (NCBI): domain Bacteria; kingdom Bacillati; phylum Cyanobacteriota; class Cyanophyceae; order Synechococcales; family Synechococcaceae; genus Synechococcus; species Synechococcus sp. KORDI-100. The sequence goes on from NZ_CP006269.1 coordinate 2,491,780, forward strand.
CCGCCAGCTTTTCCTTGTAGGTGGTGGCGATCGAAACACTGTCGAACACGGCGTCCACCGCCACATTGCTCAACCGTTTCTGTTCACTGAGAGGAATTCCCAGCTTGTCGAAGGTTTCAAGCAGCTTGGGATCAACCTCATCCAGGCTGGCCTTCTTGTCCTGCTGCTTCGGGGCGGCGTAATAAACGATGTCCTGGTAGTCAATCGGGGGATGGCCCAATGCCGCCCAGTCCGGCTCCTCCAGGGTCAGCCAGTGCCGGAACGCTTTCAACCGGAAGTCGAGCAGAAAAGCGGGCTCCTCCTTCTTCTCTGAGATCAGGCGGACGACCTGTTCACTCAACCCTTTGGCGATCTTGTCAGTCTCGATCTCAGTGACGAAGCCGTATTTGTACGGCTGACTGACCAGATCGCGCGTGGAGGTGCTCGTCATTCAGTTCAGCCAGCCGTGGCCTGAATCGTTTCTGTGGTGATGGCCTGGGTTTTGTTCGGACAGGCGAAGGGATTGTCCTCTGTGAGAAACAGCATGCAGTGGCATTCCTTGCGCTCACGCATCGGAACGCAGGGGCAGTTCCAGAACGCCTGCGAGACCTCTGCCTCCTTGTCTTCGTAATGACGGCAGGGGCAGAGAGCACCGCCAAGCTCATCCTTGTGGCGAGCCAGCCCCTTCAGCACAACGGCTGTCACGCTGGAATCGCTGCAGAAATAGGTCCCCGTGCGCTGCGCGTAGGTCTCAGCGAACTTGCGGATCACCTCAAGGCTTTCAACGCTGGGTTCTGGCGTGGCGTCAGACATGCGACGGAGAGAATTACGAAACCCTGTGGTTTCCTTTCAGGAAGCCTAGGTCAGCAGCCCGTGCGGCAGCGATTAAGCAACAGGTCGGCCCTTCGGATTCGAGCAGCAGGTTCGCTGACGCCATTCCGATGTCATCGTGGGAACAGCGAAATCAGCCGATGAGCGCGCCGGCCCAGGCCAGCAACCGCGAGACAGTTCTCACTCTGCTGCTGCGCCGGGGTGAGTCGGAGGCGGCTGTGCTCGCGGAAATCATGGGAATTTCCGTGCAGGCCATGCGTCGCCATCTGCGCAGCCTGGCGGACGACAACTTGGTGGAATCCACCCCGATGGCAACCGGACCGGGGCGACCGAGCAATCGCTGGCATCTCACTCGCAAAGGACGGGATCATTTCCCGGATGGGAGCGGTCACTTCGCACTCGGACTGCTCGATTCGATGCGAGCCACCCTGCCGCCTGAAACGGTTTCAAGCCTGCTGGACCAACAGGCGCTCGACAAGGCTGCCCGGTACCGCCACCAGCTGGGAGACGCTCCTCTGTCACAGCGGCTCCAGAAACTCGCCGATCTGAGACGCAACGAGGGCTACGTCACCGAGTGCCATCCCGATGACGATGGCAGCTGGAAGCTGCAGGAGCTGCATTGCTCCGTGCAGCGGATCGCCGAGGAATTTCCTGCGGTCTGCGATCAGGAACTGCTTCTGATCCGACACACAGTTCCGGACTGCAAGGTGGAGAGGGTCCACTGGCGGCTTGAGGGAGGCCATGCCTGCGGCTTCCGAATCACCCCGGCTGGTTGAGATGAATGAGCCCGAGGGGCCCCTGAGCCGGGAGTCGATCGCACGCATCGACGCCACCCAGCTTCCCCAGCTGGAACGCCATCACCTGAGACTGCTGGCCCATTGCCTGGCCTGCTTCAAGACCATGGGACCAACACCCGCAGACGGGTCCCTTCCCAGGGAGACGAGCCGTCGGCATTGGTGCCTCGAGCAACCAAGAATCGCGGAGGACCCGGATTTTCTGGATCGGCTGCTCGAGCAGTTCGACGTCGCTGCCCTGCAACTCGAGACCATTGCGCAAGCCCAGCAGGTCCCGCCGATGACCCTGACCCTCGATGCCCTGATCACGGCGGCGGAGACGCGCTGGCAACATCGGAATCCCCCCGGAGACGCAGATGCCCCTTGAGATCCCGGACGCGATCCGTTTCTTTCAGCTCAGCTGCGGGCGTTGGCGCTCCCAGCGCAGTCAGCACCATCTGCTGCACCGTCGCGCCGAAGCCGGTGCTTCGTTCATCGTCGTGGAGGAGCTGCTGAAAGGGGATTCCAGGCTTGCGGAGATCGCCGCCCGCAACGACGAGGCCGCCGAGCGCATCGTCGGCGGCTGCTGGGTGCGCTGGAGCGGCTCGATGGCCTGGGACCGGGCCGGCGAGTCCCATGAGGACCAGACCATGTTCGGCCTGATCCCCGACGACGAGAGCGGCCGCAGCGGACTGCTGCTGCGCGATCGGGGGTACGCCGAGAAAGCGCCCGTCGCCGGTCGCTTCCGGATGGACGACGAGAACGGCCTGATCCTCACCACCGACTACGAAATGATGAGCTCGCTGGAACGCTTCTGGTTCGCTGGCAGGAACCTGAGGCTGCGGACCAGCACGGTGCAGGGGCTCTCGAACAACGCCTCCTTCTGCATGGAGACGCGTCAGCTGGATGATGCGATCCCACCCTCAGCCCAGCAATCGCGACGCCCCGCCAATCAGGCGCCCTTCGGCTGGTAAGCAGAAGTACTCAGCTGGAGTATTACGGCTTGTAATCGCTGCCGGGACCTTGCAAGGAGCGACTCGGACGGCTTCTACGATCCGTCGCAGTGGACGTTGACGCTCGCGTGGCCATCCCCCTCCTCAAGTACGCACCAATCACCCAGAACGCCCGGGTGGCGGCACTGCGTACCAACTGCGACGAGGACGAGCGTTCTTATTCAAGGGACATCGCCATTGACGGCGACAACCTCAAAACGGTGATTGAGAGCGCCTACCGACAGATTTACTTCCACGCCTTCGCCTCCGATCGCGACGCGAACCTGGAATCCCAGCTCCGCAACGGTGAGATCACGGTCAGGGATTTCATCCGAGGCCTGTGCCTCTCCGATACGTTCAAGCGCAGCTTCTACAACCTCAACAACAACTACAAGGTGGTGCGCCATCTGGTGCAACGACTGCTGGGTCGCAAGACCAGCGGCAAATCCGAGGAGATCGCCTGGTCGATTGTGATCGCCACCAAGGGCGTCGAAGGGATGGTGGATGACCTGCTGAACAGCGAGGAATACCTGGATGCCTTCGGCTACGACCGGGTTCCCTTCCAGAGAAACCGGGTGCTCCCGGGACGCGACCTCGGCGACACCCCCTTCAACATCACCACCCCCCGTTACGACGAGTACTACCGGGGCATCCTCGGCTTCCCCCAGATCGTGTTCACCGGGCCGACCAAGGCGATCCCGGCACGTGCCAAGGTCAAAAGAGGCGGGGCGCCAAGCGACTACATGGACTGGGTCAAGGACGTTTCGATGGGTCGCGCCCAGGGCGGCAATCCCAGCACCGACATGGACTACATGGCGAGGGTTCCCTACCGCAGCGTTGGCCGCTGAACCGTTACGAATCACCCGAGATCACAAAAAAGGCGGGGAGTGATCCCCGCCTTTTTTGCTGTCAGCAGAAGCGATCCCCGGGATCACGATCCACCCCGGCAGTCAGTGGATCCTGACCTCATGGTCTTAAGCGTTCAGAAAGGAATTTTTAAGCGCAGAATGATCCCAAATGAATTCTGAGGTTTTTGGACGTGTCCCAAACTCTGTCATCCCTGGCACGTCTCACCCTGCGTCAACTGCGGCAGATCGCCAGCGACATGGGCGTCCCCCTCTACAGCCGCAAGAGCAAAGAAGCTCTCGTTGATGAGGTTGCTCAGCGTCAGGAGAAGCGTGGTGGGGATCTGAAAGCCATCGAAGCCGAACTCACGGCTCCGTCAATCTCCTCCACCGAGACACGCGTCGTTTTCCTGCCACGTGATCCCCAGTGGGCCTACGTGTTCTGGGAGATCTCCGACGACGATCGCAAACGCGCCCAGAAGGAAGGTGCCAGCCGTCTCTGCCTGCGTCTTGCCGACGTGACCGGCATTCACGACGGCAGCGCACACCCCCACACCCTTCAGGAGGTCCCTGTCGACAGCCACAGCACCGAGTGGTACTTGCCTGTTCCTCTTTGCGACCGCGACTACCGCGTTGAGCTTGGTTATCGGATTAACAACGCCTGGATGTCTCTGGCCTTCTCCTCTGTGGCACGTGTTCCTGCCCTGCACCCCAGCGAGCAGATCCTTGATCAGTTCGTTCCCTTCAGCCTGGAGTCCGCTCCTGCTCCTGCTCCCGCTCCTGTGACTCCGGCAGAGCCCAGTGACAGCGGTCTGCACGAACGCCTCTACCAAAGCGCCACGGTTCACTTCCGCAGCCGCAGGGTTGGTTCTGAGGAATTCCAGGAGGGAATCGACAGTGCCTCCGACCGCAGTGGCCTGAGTGATTCGGGGATCGGCCTCTGGGCCAGCGGCCGCAACGAGTCCGGCCTTGGGGGCGTCACGCCGCGTCAACGCTCCTTCTGGCTGGTCGCCGATGCAGAACTGATCGTCTACGGCGCCACAGACCCGTCTGCCCGCCTCACCATCGGTGGTGAGGATGTTCCACTGTCCACAGACGGCACCTTCCGGATCCAGGTTCCCTTCCGCGACGGGGATCAGGTGTATGCGATCGAGGCCACAGCTGCCGATGGCGAGCAGAAGCGCAACATCACCCTCAACTTCCAACGTCAGACCCCTGAAGACAACAGCAACCCCGCAAGCGAATCCAAAGCTGAGTGGTTCTGAAGTCGTCTGAACCCAACCAGTCCTTGCGCTGGTTTGTCGCCATCACCCCTCTTGCAGGGGCGATGGTCTTTCCGGTCGCAGTGCCACTGGTGATGGCGAGGGTCAGCATCGCTGCCGGCGTTGCCCTTGCGTTGGTGCTGAGCTCGCTCTGGTTCATTGCGATGCTTAAAACATCTGAGATGCCGCACTAGCGGCTTGAACCTTCAAACCTCTGGCGTGGAATCCTGAACGGATCAACGGATTGACTTGTTCTGATCAGAGCCCCTCTGCTGATCACACTGCTGCTCATCTGCTCCGGGTGCAGCCAGTCCGGCCGCATCGTTGGTGCTGCTCCAGCCGAACTTGCCAAGCCGGAGGGCATCGATGTTCTGTTCAATCACAGGGACGGCAGCCGCTACCGGAGTCCCATCAGTGGAGAGTGGCGCAACGGGGATGACCTGGAACAGGCACTCATCGATGCGATCAATTCAGCGGAGCGAGAAATCCTGGTGGCCATCCAACAGCTCACGCTGCCAAAGCTTGCCAAGGCGCTGATCGCTGCCCAGGGACGCGGCGTTCAAGTTCAGGTGATTCTGGAGAACACATACAACATCCGATGGAGCCGCCAACAGGCTGCCCATCTGCCTCGGCAGGCGCGCCAACGCCTGCAGCGGTTACGGCAGCTTGCCGATCGCAACGGCGACGGCATCACCTCATCCAGGGAGGCTGCTGATGCGGATGCCGTCGCGCTGCTTCAACGTGCAGGAATCCCCCTGATCGACGACACGGAAGACGGCAGCCGCGGCAGCGGCCTGATGCATCACAAATTCATCGTGATCGATGGCGCTCAGGTGCTCACCGGCAGCGCCAACGCCACCAGTTCAGGCCTTCACGGCGATGCCGGAGCGCCCAACAGTCGCGGCAACGTCAATCATCTGCTCAGCATCCACAGCCGGGAGCTGGCTGATCTGTTTCGAGAGGAATTCCAGCGGATGTGGGGCGATGGTCCCGGACGAGACAAGAACAGCCTGTTTGGACTCGCCAAAGAGAGCGGTGGCGTCGAGACGGTGATGGTGGGAGACACCAGGATTGACGTGTTGTTCGCGCCGCATCGGAAGCGTGAAGCACTCCATGGCCTGACCTGGCTGGGAGATCAATTGGCGAGAGCACAAAGGAGCATTGATCTGGCGTTGTTTGTGTTCTCCGCTCAACAGCTCACCTCCGTCCTGGAGGAAAGAGTTGAAGCTGGCCTTGAGGTGAGGCTCCTGGCCGATCCCGGTTTTGCCAGCAGACCGTATTCAGAGATCCTGGATCTTCTGGGGGTCACCCTGCCGGATCGAGATTGCAAGGTCGAACGCGGCAATCAGCCCTTGGACCAACCACTCAAGGGCGTCGGCACCCCACGCCTCGCCCGCGGCGACAAACTCCACCACAAGTTCGCCGTAATCGACAACCGCACAGTGATCACGGGATCCTTCAATTGGTCGCCTTCTGCCGCCCACACCAACGACGAAACCCTGCTGGTGATCCACTCACCCCAACTCGCCCAACACTTCACTCGTGAGATGAATCGAATGTGGCGAAGTGCTGAACTGGGAATCACGCCGCATATCCAGCGAAAACTTGATCGTCAACGGATTAAGTGCAGGGATGGGGTGGAGAGGGAGTGAGAGGGATTGAAAGCTAGAAGGCGCGAAGAGCACTAAGAATCATCGACGAGGATTAAAAATTATCTTTTCAACTGAACCACTAACTATTAGGCTAAGGTAAACATATAAGCGGCTATCTTGACAATGAAAGAGATTTCGACTGCAGAGCTGATCTATTCAGACGAAACTATAAGAGACATGAGGAAAGTAGTCGGCGACGATTTGATATTAAAAATTTATATATCGCCCGGAAATGAACCACACACTGCCTGGAATGACGAAGTACACAAAGATATCAAAACCAAGGCAAGATCCCCTGCCGGCTGGCAACACTTATCAAGAGTGCATTTTCAAGAATAAATTCAGAACTGGGAATCACAATTAAAGAAGTTTCCGAGGAAAGCGAGTCTGATACTCAAGTCAAGCTGAAAACGGTTCCAAATGCAGACGCAGTCAATGGTGAATGAATGAGAAGCTGGGACAAAAGCGGTTTTACTGATATCTATCTCTCGATGACCTATCAATCTGGTCTTGATGGTAATAAATATCCCGCTGCCCATATAAAACCTGACGCATTCCCGCATAAACAAACAGAACAATCGACATGGGAAAAAATCTTCATTCATGAATTAGGACCTCCTTGGTTTGGAGCATCCTTGGGATCAGACGACGGAGACTGGGCCGTATCTAGCTCCGAAGAGCCTACTATTCGTACAATAATGGGCTAGGGGAGTTATGACTTAAATGGCAACATCATTGACTGGTTTCAGGAGATCGATTCAAAAGCACTCCGGGAAATCTGGGGGATAGATGATTCTCCAATATCAATAGACAGTACGGAATTTAGGACAATCACTAAACCATCAAAATTCAAGAAAAAATCAGCAGACAAAATCACCAATTTCAATCCTTCGAATTACACTTTGAAAATTGATACTGAAAGCTTTGATATTGATAGCTCTGCCACCTTTGCTGCTGGCAAGAACAAGACAGTCAAGAAGAAACTTGCCAAGAAAGACTTCGACTTCCTTTACGACGAGAAGAAGGGTGGTCTCTACTTCAACGAAAACGGCGCAAACAAAGGCTTTGGTGATGGCGGCATCATTGCCATCCTTAAAGGAGCTCCTGATCTGACAAACCAGAATCTCGAGTTCATTTGAAACCAAACGCCTGAGAAACGTCGAGATCAAGTCAGAATGGAGTCATGATCAAATACGTCCTTACACCAGCACTGTTGTTGTTGGGTCTAACCCAACCAGCCATCGCAGCTCAGAACTACGTCCCCTGGCCGACCAAAGATCAGCTGCGTCAGATCCAGATCGATGCCTTCAGCTGTTCACGGGAAAACTCGGACGCAACCTGCCGCAGCGCTCGGCAGGAGGCAGATGCCTTGATGGATCACCCCCGCCTGCCAGCAGTTTGCAAGGACGTGCTCTGGAGACTGGTGGAAACCGCCAAGGTCGCCCCCGCCAACACATATCAACGACGCGATGAAATCGATCAGCCCGCAAGAGAGCTGTCGACCATCTGCGCCGAACCGATCAAGAAGAAAGACCCCAAGCAGCAGGGTGGCCCCCAACCCAACAATGGATTCGGCTTCGGGGCCTGAGTCTGAGCGATGGGCTTCAGTCGAAATCGAAACTGAAACGCTGCCCCTGCATCAGCCGGCCAACCTCACCGCGAATTTCCTCGAGAAGAGCACCGCTGACTTCGGGATGCTTCTTGATCTCATCAACAAAGCTCTGAACATCGGCCGCCGTCAGGCCGTGGCTTGAGATCTTCTCATTCACCTTGGAGCGGAAGCTCTCAAGAAGAGCTTTCTGATCGTCGTTGAGGGGCTGGGCGCTGGGATGGGTGATTTCCATCTGAGAGGAAGGAAGGGAACGTGAGAAGGGTCAGCGGGACGATGCCTCATCACCAAGCATCTGAAGCAGCGTCTCAGAGGTGGAGAGCATCTCTCCCATGCTGAGTTCGCTCTCCTGACCAGCGATGTTGGTAGCCAGCTCGCATATGGAGGAGGAGCGACCGGCGGCATCGCAGCTGTTGGACAACCGCACCATGGCATTGGACAGCTTGCCCCGCAGACATTCCTCCGATCCGGCCTCGCCGATCACCGCTTCGGCTGCTTTGGCCGCATCAGCGGATGCCTCCGGATAGGGGACTGCCCTCTTCCAGGCCTGGGAGGCCAGAGCCGAGGTGGAGACGAACAGCAGACCCTGGACTCCAGCCAGGAGCAGCAGCATCGATCGGTGCATACCGGAGCCGGAAATGAAGAGCGAGTGGCTGGCGACCACAACTGGTCGCTGGACTACACGCTGCCACGGTCTTCCGTGTTTACGTTTCCGGTAGTCCCACTCTTCGTGATGACCACCTCGGCCCCGGCGGATCCGACCCAGCGTCTGGTACGACTCGAGACCCCCTTCAGCGACCAGAAGCCGGGAACCTCCGGGCTGCGCAAGAGCAGTCGCCGGTTCGAAAAGCCCAACTACCTCGAGAGCTTTGTTGAAGCCGTGTTCCGCACCCTGCCGGGGGTGCAGGGAGGCACGATGGTGCTCGGGGGTGATGGCCGCTACGGCAATCTGCGCGCCATCGACGTGATCCTGCGCATGGGGGCTGCCCACGGCCTCAGCAAGATGATCGTCACCACCGGAGGCATCCTCTCGACCCCTGCCGCCTCCAACCTGATCCGCAAACGCCAGGCCATCGGCGGCATCATCCTGTCCGCCAGCCACAACCCAGGGGGGCCTGAAGGAGATTTCGGCGTGAAGGTGAACGGCTCCAATGGTGGGCCGACCCCCGCGTCCTTCACCGATGCGGTCTACGAATGCACCAAAACCCTTGAGCAGTACTCGATCGTTGAGGCAGCGACGATCCAGCTCGACAGTGCTGGCCTGCACAGCGTCGGCGCCATGCAGGTGGAGGTGATCGACGGCGTCGATGACTTCGTCTCATTGATGCAGGAGCTGTTCGATTTCGACAAGATCCGGGATCTGATTCGTTCGGATTTCCCGCTGGCCTTTGATGCCATGCATGCGGTCACCGGTCCCTACGCCACGCGCTTGCTCGAGGGTCTGCTTGGTGCACCAGCAGGGAGCGTGCGCAACGGCACACCCCTGGAAGACTTTGGCGGCGGCCATCCCGATCCGAACCTCACCTACGCCCACGAGCTGGCTGAGCTGCTGCTCGAGGGAGATGCCTACCGCTTCGGTGCCGCCTGTGATGGCGATGGCGATCGCAACATGATCCTGGGACAGCGCTGCTTTGTGAATCCCAGCGACAGCCTCGCCATACTCACCGCCAACGCCACGCTGGCTCCGGCCTACGCCGAAGGCCTGGCGGGAGTGGCGCGATCCATGCCCACCAGCGCTGCAGTGGATGTGGTGGCCAAAGAGCTGGGTATCGAGTGCTTTGAAACCCCGACGGGCTGGAAATTCTTCGGCAATCTGCTGGATGCCGGCAGGATCACCCTCTGCGGTGAGGAGAGCTTCGGCACCGGCAGCAACCACGTGCGTGAAAAGGACGGGCTCTGGGCCGTGCTGTTCTGGCTGCAGATCCTGGCGGAACGCCGCTGCAGCGTGGCCGAGATCATGGCCGAGCACTGGAAGCGCTTCGGACGCCACTACTACTCTCGCCACGACTACGAAGCCGTCGCCAGCGACGCCGCCCATGGTCTCTACGACCGCCTGGAGAGCATGCTGCCGAACCTGGTGGGCCAGCCCTTTGCCGGACGCAAGATCAGCGCGGCGGACAACTTCAGCTACACCGACCCCGTCGATGGTTCCGTTACCACAGGCCAGGGGCTGCGCATCCTGCTCGAGGACGGCAGCCGGGTGGTGGTGCGTCTCTCCGGAACAGGCACCAAGGGCGCCACGATCCGGGTTTACCTGGAGAGCTATGTGCCCAGCAGCGGGGACCTCAGCCAGGATCCCCAGATCGCCCTGGCGACAATGATCAGCGCCATCAACGACCTGGCCGAGATCCAGCAGCGCACCGGCATGGATCGCCCCACCGTGATCACCTGAGCAAGGTCGACCGGGGTGTGTTGTCCTCAGCGACGCATGCCGCGGTGTCGGTTGTAGCGCCGATAGGCCTCATCGGTGGTTTCCTCCTGAAGCTGGCGCATCGATTCGATTGAGAAACCGGCGAGACCACCCGATGTGATCACCATGATCACGAACAGCCTCGTGCGTTGATCAGGGATCTCCGCCGGGCTGTTCTTGATTAGCACCGTGAGGAAGAAGGCGATAGCTGCTCCGATCGCACTGCCGATCGCAACAGCCACGAGGACCCTCGCCCCGCTGAACGGCTTGCCTTGATTGACCTCTGGTGTCGACGGGGAAGGGGTGGGATCCATCAGCTGGGCTGGGGCGTGGGCTGTCCCTCACTGGATCCACTCCCACCACCTTCAGGTGGTTTGGCATCTGCCTGGCCCAGCAAGGACTTCATCACCACGAAGAAGACAGGCACCACAAGGGTGGACAGGAACGTGGCCACAAGCAATCCACCGAACACCACCAGGCCCAGTGATGCCTGGCTCTGGGCACCAGCCCCACTGGCCAGCATTAACGGCAGGAAACCGGTCAGGGAGGAGATCGATGTCATCAGAATCGGCCGCAGTCGCGACTTGGCTGCGAAACGGGCCGCATCGATCGCCGACATCCCCTTACCCATCTGCTGGTTGGCAAGGTCGACAATCAGGATGGCGTTACCACCCGCCAAACCGATCAACATCACCAGACCCACCTGGGCGTAGATGTTGAGCACCTGGCCAGCGCCGCCGAGGAACACCAGAGCTCCCAGCAAGGCGGTGGGAACCGTCAAAAGGATGATGATCGGGTCGGTGTAGCTCTCGTACTGAGCGGAGAGCACCAGGAACACAGCCAGGATGCCGAGGGCGAAGATCACCACGGCCAGCGATCCTGCCTTGACTTCCTCGCGGGAGATCCCGGTCCAGTCGTAACCAAGTCCCTGGTACTTACCGTCTTCGAATGTCTTCTTCATGGCGGAGATCGCCTGTCCGGAGCTTCGTCCCGGTGCCGGACTTCCTTCCACTTTGATCGAACGGAATAGGTTGAAGTGTGGAATCACACTGGGACCGTTGATCGGCTTGATCGTGAAGAACTCAGACAGGGGAATCTGCTCACCTTGGTTGTTGGAGACGTAACTGGATGTGAGCTGCTGGGGCTTGGATCGATTGATATCATCCGACTGCACATAGACCCTTCGAACCTTGCCCTCCTGGAATGTGTCATTCACATAGGCACCACCAAAGTTCACACTGAAAGCTGACATCGCACTGCCGTAATCCACGCCCAGTGACGCCATCGTTTCGCGATCAACGGTGATCTCGTACTGCGGGGACTCAGGTGCAAACAGGGTGTAAACGCGATTCAACAACGGATTGGCATTGCTGGCTTGAATGATTTGTCCGGCCGAGCCAAAGAAATCAGACAATGAATAGGCGCCACTGCTGCGATCGAGGAGCTGAAATTCAAAACCAGCACCGGTTCCGTAGCCCGGAATCGAAGGCGGCTCAACCACAATCACGCGGCCGGCATCGATCTGGTCGTAGAACTTTTTGTTCAACCGTTCCACAATCGCCGCCAGAGATTGCTCTTTGTCAGGACGTTCATCCCAGTGTTTGGTTCCAAAGAAGAACAAACCCTTGTTAGGCGCATTACCGTCGAGACTGGCGCCACTGAATAAGGCAGCCGACGCGATATCAGGCTCCGATCTCAGGATCTCGGCAACCTTTTTGTTGATCTCCAGAGTCTTTTCATTGGACACACCCTCTGGGGCCTGAACAAAGCCAACGGAGAAGCCCTGGTCTTCAATCGGGACAAAACCCGCAGGCACACGGGTGAAGGCGAAACCCGTCAGAAGAATGCCCACCGCCAGAATTCCCATCACGACAGGACGGGCCTTCAATGCCATGTCGAGAATGCTCGAGTAGCGCTTTTCAAATCCGCCATAGAAACGGTTGAACCCGGAGAAGATCACAGGAACGAACCAGCCGACGACAAGACCGATCGCGGAGAACAACAGGACTGGGAACAGGTTGGTGAGACCGGATGTCACCACTCCCACCACAGCTCCACCGACGGCGAAGGGCAGCCTCAACGGCAGACGCGTCACCTTTGACGCAATAAAGCCAATGATGGCGCCGATGATGGTGGGGATCAGCGCTTGTACGGCTCCATTACCAGCACTGAGCAGTCCATAGATAAAACCGAGGGTGACTCCCGCAACGGCGTACTGATTGCGTTTGAGCTCCTTTGTTTCTCTCGAGAGCAAAAGGGCCGACAGCATCGGAGAGAACGTGAGGGCGTTGAAGGTGGAGATGCTGATTGAGAACAGAATCGTGGCAGCGAACTGCTTGTAAATCGTTCCGGTGGCGCCCGGGAAGAACAGCACCGGAATGAACACGGCCATCTTCACCAACGAGGTAGCGATCACGGCGCTGAACAATTCGTCCATGGTTTCCATGGCCGCCTGAACCGCCGTTCGGCCCTCCTCCTTCTTGGCGGAGGTGTCCTCCACCACCGTGATGGCGTCATCCACCACAAGTCCTGTAGCGAGCACGAGGCCGAACAAAGTGAGCTGGTTCAAGGAGAAACCGAACGCCAACACAAGGCCGAAGGTTCCGATCAAAGCGACGGGGATAGCGATCGCAGGAACCAGCGTTGCTTTCCAGTTCTGAAGAAACAGGAACAGGATCAACACCACCAGGATCACCGCGTCCCTGAGGGAGTTGGTCACACCCTTGATCGATTGATTGATGAAGTCGGTGACATCAAAGATCTTCTCGACTTCCAAACCGACGGGGAGTATTTTTTCGAAGTCGCTGATCACCTCCTTCACACCATCGGAGACGACGATGGCGTTACTGCCCGTGAGCTGATAAATCGCAACACCAACAGCTGGATTACCACGCAGATCAATGGCGTCGACACCATACACTTCACCGCCAAGGCTCACTCTGCCAACGTCTTTAAGCCGGATCAGACCACCGTCGTCAGTCGTTTTGAGGATGATGTTCTCAAATTCTTTCTCTGTGGTCAGTCGACCCTGCAACTGAACAGTGAAGGTGAATTCCTGACCTTTCGGTGCTGGAGCACCACCAATCTTTCCAGCAGGAACAAGACGGTTCTGACTGCGCAACTGCGTGACAACATCATTGGCCGAAATACCATTGGCGGCCAGTTGTTCAGGATCCAACCAGAGGCGGAATGCAATTTTGCGGTTGCCGAAGTACACCACCTCGCCAACACCCTGAACACGTTTGATATTGTCAGTTAGATTCTTGTCTAGATATCCACTGATTGTTTCAACGCTGTATTCAGTTTGTGATGGGTCTTTATTGATGAAGTTGTAAACCAACAGAGCTGAAGTCGACGATTTGTTGACCGTGACCCCTGATTTGCGAACTTCTTCAGGCAGCTGAGGTTCCGCCAGGGCAACCCGGTTCTGAACATTCACCTGGTTGATATTGGCGTCCGTGCCGCTGTTGAACGACACGCGGATGGAACTCACGCCATCGGCCGAACTGTTGGAGGTGATGTAATCCATCTCCTCAACCCCGTTGATCTGCTGTTCAAGAACAGAGGTCACACCCTGCTCAACGGACACGGCGTCGGCTCCTACATAAGTGGCTTGAACCTTCACCGTTGGTGGAGCGATGTCAGGAAGGTTCTCAATCGGCAGGATCGGAATGGCAATCAAGCCAACGATCACAATCAGCAGGCTGCAGACCGTGCTAAGGACCGGCCTGGTGATGAAGTTATTGGAAGCGGACATTGATCAACCTCAGTTCGCTGGAGCTGGAGCCGCCTCAGAAGCAGCGTCTTTGGTCAGGATCTGGACAGGCATGCCGTGCTTGAGGTTGAGCAGGTTGGTGGTGGCCACCTTCGCGTTGGGCTTCAGGCCTTCAGTGATCGGATAGAGATCATTTTCCAGTTCACCCACCTTCACCGGTGTCTGAATCACAAACTGAGTGCTCGCAGGGATTTTGCCGGCCTCAATCGCTTTGCTCAGCGTGTCGATGTCCGCCTTCCCCGGCGTGGCCTTGAGCTCATCGAAACTGCCGAGCCGGAACACAAAACTCTGACCGGAGGTCTGGGTCACCGCTGCGAAAGGAACAGACAGCTCTTCCTTGGCCTTGATCAGAACGCGGGTGCGAAGACGCTGACCATTCAGCAGTTTTTCATCGGGATTGACGAACACGGCCTTCACCAACAGTGCCTGGGTCTTGGTGTTGATCTGGGGGTTGATCGTGTCCACCTTGCCGGTGGCGATCACAGCGTCACTGCCGGGAGCGCTGAGGAGCACCGGTTGTCCAATGGCCAAACGTTCTGAGAACACCGCCGGCACTTCCACACGAGCCTCAAGCTCGTTGTTCTGAACAATGCTGGTGAGGGTCTGGCCTTTGTTGATCACATCACCAACCTTCACCAGAACATCGGAGATGAATCCTCCGGTCGGGGCCCGCAGGTTGCTGTAGCTGAGATTCGCCTCGATCGACTTGATCTGCTCCTTGGCGGAAATCACCCGTTCGCGGGCTGTGTTGTATTGCGTGCGGTAGCTGTCGCGCTGCTTGTCGGAGGCCGCTCCCTGCGTGGCCAAATATTCGTAGCGATCAAGGTTGGTCTTGGCGGTTTCGGCCTGGGCTTCCTCTTCCGCGAGCTTGGCCCTGGCTCGGGCGAGCTCAGCCTGGGTCTGAACCTGGTCGAGCACCAGAAGCAACTGCCCGGGCTCGACCTCATCTCCCTGACGAATTTTCAGCTCGAGAATGCGACCTGACTCCTGGGCAGCCAGTTCAACGCGATTGGTGGCTTCCAGGGTGCTGACGGTGTCGACCCCTTCGGTGAACTCAGCTTGCGTCGCTGTTGCTGCCTGAACCTTCGGCGGTGGTGGCTGGGCCGCTTCCTCCCCTTTACAGGAGCTGACCATGATCAGGGCAGCCAGGGGAAGAAGCAGTCGCAGCGGTCGACGCACTTAGCAGAAGTCTCTGAGCGGATTATGAGCACGATCTCGCAAGATGACGACTACCCACTGCAGGCGGCACAATTGGCACCACGCAGTGACGCGGCTTGAGCCAGGACCTCTTCGCGTTTCATGGCGAACAACAGCGCCGCCGGATGGCGCCGCTGGCCGATCGCATGCGCCCACGGGACCTGGACGAGTTCGAGGGACAGCAAGGAATCCTTGCGGAAGGTCGCCTGCTGCGGCGAGCCATCGCCGCCGATCGCGTCGGCAATGTGATCCTGCATGGTCCGCCAGGGGTTGGCAAAACGACCCTGGCGCGGATCATCGCCAATCACACCCGTGCTCACTTCAGCAGCCTCAACGCCGTTCTGGCAGGGGTGAAAGACCTCCGAACCGAGGTGGATGCAGCTCGTCTGCGGCTGGATCGCCATGGATTGCGCACCATCCTGTTCATCGATGAGGTGCATCGCTTCAACAGTACCCAGCAGGATGCCTTGTTGCCCTGGGTGGAGAACGGGACGGTCAGCCTGATCGGAGCCACCACAGAGAACCCCTACTTCGAGGTGAACAAGGCCCTGGTGAGTCGCTCACGCCTGTTCAGGCTCACGCCGCTGGAGCCCGACGACCTGCACCAGTTGCTGCAGCGGGCGATCGATGACCCGGAACGGGGCTATGGCCGGCAGACGGTGCAGCTCAGCCGGGAGGCCGCCGCCCATCTTGTGGATGTGGCCGGCGGCGATGCCCGCAGCCTGCTCAATGCCCTGGAACTCGCTGTGGAAAGCAGTGAAGTTGATGACCAGGGAGCCATCCAGATCGACCTGGCGATCGCCGAGGAATCGATTCAGCAGCGTGCCGTGCTGTACGACAAACATGGGGATGCCCACTACGACACGATCAGCGCCTTCATCAAGTCGCTGCGGGGATCCGACGCCGATGCAGCTCTGTTCTGGCTGGCTCGGATGGTGGAAGCCGGAGAAAATCCTCGCTTCATTTTCCGGCGGATGCTGATCGCTGCTGGAGAAGACATCGGGCTGGCGGATCCCCAGGCCGTGGTGGTGGTGGAAGCCTGCGCTGCCGCCTTTGATCGGGTTGGCCTGCCCGAGGGGCTGTATCCCCTCGCTCAGGCGGCCATCTACCTGGCCGGTGCTGAGAAAAGCAACAGCGTGCTGGGCTTTTTCGACGCCCTGAAAACCGTGCGCGCCGCCAACCGTCAGGACGTCCCCAGCCACCTGCGGGACGCCAATCGCGATGGAGCCGCCTTCGGCGATGGTGTGGGCTACCGCTATCCCCATGCCTACGCCGAACACTGGGTGGAGCAGCAATACCTCCCCACCGCCCTGCAAGGAGAGGTGTTCTGGCAGCCAGGGCATCTGGGCTGGGAAGGCGAGCGCCGCGATCGCATGGCTGAGCGCCGGGCCGCCCAGCTCGCCGCGGCCGCTGAGCTGGCGGTGGAGCAGCCGCTGCTCCTGAGTAGCGGACCTGACAGTCCGGCGCTGGAGCGTTGGATCCAGCGCCAGCTGGGACAGGAGGGTGAACGACTGAATCGACTGCGGCTGAGGCTCTGGCAGGGTGTGACCTGGGAACGGACCGACCGGGTGCTGCTCGTTGGCATGCGCTCACTGCTCTGGGCGATTGATCCACTCGCGCAGGTCCCGGAAGGTGGTGTGACGCTGCTGGCGGACTCGGAGGAGGATCGACTGCGCCTGGAGGCCCAGCTGGACTTGCTCGAGGCAGAGCGACGCCCCCAGGTGATCTGCGGTGGGCACGAAGCCCTCAATGAGCTGTTGCCGCAACACGGTTTCGAGTGGATCGGAGGCCGACTCGGCGCACTCGACCTGCAACAGGCGGACACGTCACAGCTCTGGAGTGCTCTTGTCGAACGCTGCACAGCCAGCACCCGACTTCGACTCCTGATCAGCCGACCTGAGGCAGGGCCCGCCACAGCTTTGTTGAACACGCATCAGCTTCTGGGGGGCAGCCAATCGATCGATGAACATGCAGAGAAGAAGTCTTCAGCCAACAACCGATCACTGCAAGCCCTGCTGAAGGAGGAACAACGCTGGCTCGAGGGACTTCAGACCCCAGACAAGGAGCTCAAACGCCTGGGATGGCAGCTGGTGGAGGACGACTGGATCGAGACTCTGGATCTCGGCGGCGGCGCCGCTCTTGAGCAACGGTGGCTGGCGGACGGCTCCGCCTATCGCCAGGCCATGCAGGCCGTCGACCAAACCGTGTTCGAAACCTTGCGTCCAATGCTGCAACAGCAAGGCCGCCTGGGACTGGCACTGCCGATGCGCCATCAGCTGTTGACAGGCCGATTCAAGGCCACAAAAAAAGCCCCGATTTCCCGGGGCTCTGTGAAAAGGGGCTCAAAACCTGATCACCAGAGGGGCTGAGCAGGAACGGCAGCAGGTGCAGGAGCAGCAGGCTCAGGAAGTGCAGAGTTGGCCTGCACGCAAGCGGGCAGGAACACATACCAGGATAGAAGGGAGGTGCACTGAGCATCACCTTCGCACTTGTCAGGGGCACAGACATTCTGAACACCGTCGTAAGTGTTGCAGGTGTCGGCCAGACGGAAGTCGACAGGAAGTGCGGCCATGATGCCGGCTGAAGACAGCTTGCCGTCGACGGAATCAAGGATGATGGCGGAGCGGAGAGCAACCACAGCGGTGCTCTTCATCTTCCAGTAGGGAAAGTAGGAGCGGGTCTGGTCCTTAAGGAACTTAACACCGTCGCTGGAGTACAGGAAGCGGGAGACACCGACGACGTCGACGGTATAGGTCTTGGACAGACCTTCCTGAACCTCTTCAGCGGTCCAGCCGGAGCCGTTGATGCCGGCCAGAAGAGCACGGTCGGTGATGTCACCGGAATCAAGGAAAGTCTTGAATGCGCTGAAACCGGTGGACCAAACGGCACCACCGGTATTCCAGCGAACAGGCGTGGCGGCCTTCGCAGGAGCAGCCAGAGCAGCGAGAGAGGCACCGGCGAGGAGGCCGGCGGCGAGACGAGTGAACACGGACGACAAAAGGGGACGTCACTCAAAAAATAGCTGTGAAAGGAAAAATCGCCAACAAAACGTTCGGGTTCTGGATTGTCTCCACAACTCTGTCGTACTCAACGCTGTACCTCCGGAATGTCGATGCTGATCCAGGACGCCGGACAATCGCTTTCGAACGGTTTCAGAACCTGGTCTCGAGTTCCCTTGCAATACCGCGTCGACAAGCGGTTTTCGCGCCTCTCCACCAGGGCCAGATAAGCCGTGTCTCCACGCCTTGGCTCGATCCAAAGCCTGGTGGAGATGGCATCACTGTGCACCATCGTTTTGGCCTCGTCCATCGGAGACAGTCCGAGCTCGACAAGGGATCCAGCAAAGGACCCCCAGTAATGACGGGTCATCTGCCCGCGCGTGAAATCCTGAAGCAGGACTTCCGCTTGCCGTTGCTGATCAAGGCTGAACTCCCGTTCGCTGAGCCTCGCCTCAAGAGCCGTCTGATCCGCAGCTATGGCAAGGGTGGAGCTCCCGTCCAGCCCGATGATCCGCCGCGGCCTAACCAGGCCGGAGATCCCGATGAACACCAGTGCCATAGCCGCAGCCGCGCCACTCAACTGCACCGCAACAGAGCGGTTGCCCATCAACCTTCCAGATGACGCCTCAGGGTAGGCAGACCATCGGCGTATGTCCGGCTTCCAAAGCATTGTTGGCAATCGCCAGCCACCAGTGGCCAACGGTCATGTGCCGCAGCTTCACCTGCAGGCCCTGGTCAGGATGCCTGGCATGCGCCTGCGAATGACTCCAGGACCAGCGTCCCAGATCCATTGCCAGGGAGCCTTTCTGCCACTTGATCGCCGCCTCCTTGCCAATCCACTGACGCAGAACTTCGCGTCTGAGAGCGTCTGAGGAGAGCCCTTTCCAGCTGGCTCGATCCTCTGGATGAAAAAACCGCTGAGCGAGGGCAGCGGCGTTGAAACAACGATCAGCACGCTCGATGTCGACGCCGATTGCTTCACGGGACCAGCCCAGCAGCAGGGCATCACGGGTGTGGCTGATGCTCACGTGACCCCAGCCCGGTTCCAGGGATGGGGCCATCCCAGGTGGCGCCCTCAGAGGAATCAGCTGAGACGGCACACCCAGACAGTCCGACAAGCAGGCCCGCAGCCAGGACCTGGAGCGGCGGTACTGTTCCGAGCGACCTCCCGTCAGCCCAGAAGCCCAGACAGACTCCTGCTGCGAAAGCCTGACTGGCAGCGGTAACCAACGTTCGACCGGGATCAGCCAAAGGGCCGTTACGCTTTCACCAGCGTGTTGCTCCTGGTTTCGTGGCTCTTCAGATCGGTGATCCCGCACCTGATTTCACACTCCCCGATCAGAACGGCGACCCCGTGAAGCTGTCCGATCTGAAGGGCCAGCGGGTCGTCATCTACTTTTATCCCAAAGACGACACGCCCGGATGCACCAAGGAGGCGTGCAATTTCAGAGACCGCTGGTCCAGCTTTGAAGATCACGGGATCCGGGTGCTCGGCATCAGCAAAGACAATGCCACATCCCACGCCAAGTTCATCGGCAAGCACGAGCTTCCCTTCACCCTGCTGACTGACCTGGAACCCTGTCCGGTCGCTGCCAGCTACGACAGCTACGGCCTCAAGAAATTCATGGGGCGCGAATACATGGGAATGATGCGCCACACCTTTGTGATCGATGCCGAAGGCAAGTTGGAGCAGATCTATCTGAAAGTGAAAGCGGCCACGATGGCCGACACCATCCTCAGCGATCTCGGTCTGGACTGAAGGTTTCGATCCACTTCACCAACCCTTTCAGAACCAGGTCTGGATCTGTTGTGACAGCTGGCTCGATCGACGCACTGCCGCGCTCAAGCAGTTCCCGTTGCAGAGGTTTTGAGTCGCCACCGCAGATCCAGAGGCAGGCACCCGAGCATGACTGCGCTTCCCGCACCGCCCCGGCCATGGCCTGCAGGGCTCCGCGCACCATCGCTGAAGCGGTGTCGCGGGGGAAGCGATCACGGGGCTCGCTCACTGGATCAGGGCAGGGCAGTGACGTCGTCCCGCCATCCATCGCCGCTAGCTGCAGGCGCAACCCCGGACTCAGCTGTCCTCCGACGAAGGTACCCTCAGCGTTGAGCAGCGTCAGGCTCAGCACCGTTCCAGCATCGGCAAGCAGCAGGCCGGAACCAAGATCCAGTCCTGATGTCTGGCTGATGTCCCAAGCAGCCCAGGCGCCAAGGACTCGATCCACTCCCAACCAGTCCGGACAACCCGGCAGCGGAACATCCCGGCTGGTGAGTCGATCCTGTTGCTCGAGGGCCACCTCGACGGGTACCGATCCCACCGCCGCCCAGATCAAACCGCCCTGCTGCTGAGCAGCCGTGAGACGGGCGCAGTCCTGGGGACCGTGATCAAAGCGCCAGCAGGATCCGTCGTGTTCCGCCCAGTGCCAGCGGCTGTTGCCGATCAGAAGACCACGGGAGACGGACGGCACCGTCAGATGCCATCCCCCATCATCCCCTCACCGGACGGCTGTGGAACATGAATCCCGCATTCCTGTTTCAGACCGCCGAAGCGGGTGTCGCGGCCACTCTGACCGGCGGCATCCGGCCCACTGGAATGCCAGTCACCAACCGTGGAGTAGCCCTGTTCAAACAGGGGATGCTGGGGAAGACCGTTCTCCTGCATGTAGTAGTAGACGTCCCTGTTGGTCCAATCCAGCAATGGGTGAAGGGCCAGGCGACCCCGGATCGGATCAAGCCAGGTCATGCTCTGGCGCAGATCGGTCTGCTTCCGTCGCACCCCGCTGGCCCAGCAGTCAACACCAAGGGACGAGAACGTCTGCTCGAGGGGATCGACTTTCCGAATCCGGTGATAAAGCTCCAGGTCTGCAACGTCACCCGTTTCCCAGAGGCGACCATGCAACGCCTCCATCCGTGCAGGAGAAAGCGCAGACTGGGCCACAACCAGGTTGATGCCCAGGCTCTGGGTCAGCGTGTCGGCGTAGTGGTACGTCTCGCTGGGCAGATAGCCGGTATCCACCCAGATCACAGGGATCCGACGCCCGGCTGGGAGTGAGCTGAGCAGGTGCAGCAACACCGCCGACTGGATTCCGAAACTGGTCGTGAGGGCGAAGGTCTCGGGATAGGTCTCCACTGCCCAGGCCAGCTTCTGCTGGGCAGAAAGGCCGTCGAGTTGCGAGCGAAACACAGCAAGGTCCTTCGCGGCAGGCGCTGACGTCTGTCCAGGAATCGCTGTGCCCACCATGCCGTCCGACGTCTCCGTCATCACACCATCTTCACCTGTCACCGACCCTGAGACTCTGCCTATCCTTCCAACAGAACTAGCGTCGCGGATGCTGCAGGAGCCGTTATCCACCAACTGCTCCCTGATCGTGGGTGGTGGATTCGGCGGACTGACGGCAGCCCTGTCACTGGCTGAACAGCAACCCCGCAGTCCGGTTGTGCTGATCGAACCCGGGTCTCAGTTCCTGTTTCAGCCCCACCTGTATGAACTGCTGAGCGATGAGCTCCAGGCCTGGGAAGTGGCTCCTGCCTACAGGGATCTGATCAGCAATCGGGGGATCAGCTGGATCCAGGACCGGGTGGTCTCCATCGATACGAGCGCACGGACCGTCAGCACCGCTTCAGGGCATCGGTTGCCCTGGAGTCAGCTGCTGCTGGCCTGCGGCTCCCGTCCGAATGACTTCGGCATTCCCGGAGTCAAGGACAACGCCCTCGGATTTCAGAACCTCGACGATGTTCACACCCTGAAGTGTCTGATCCGTGATCTCCGCCAGCGGCGCCTCAGCCATGCAGCCCTGGTCATCGTCGGAGCCGGGCCCACCGGAGTGGAACTGGCCTGCAAACTGGCGGATCTTCTGACCGGCAGCGCCCGCCTGCACCTGATCGAACAGGGCGCGACAATCCTGCCGAACAGCCCGGCCTTCAATCGCGAGCGGGCTGTCGCAGCCCTGGAACGACGCGATGTCACGGTGCACCTGAACACGGCGGTGACCGCTGTGACGCCAACCAGTGTTGAGCTCGGCAGCGGAACTCCTCTCGCCCATCACGGTCTGATCTGGACGGCAGGGAGCCGTCCGAATCTCCCGGAGATGCTGCCGGCCCCTGCCATGGCGATGGGGCGGCTTGCCATCGATGCCACGTTGCGCCTCGTGGATCAACCTTCCGTGTTCGCCATCGGTGATCTGTCGTGCTGCGAAAGCGATCCCTGGCCAAGCACAGCCCAGGTGGCCATGCAGCAGGGGGTGGCCGTCGCCCGATCCATCCATCAGCAGCAGCAGCATCAGGATGAGGAGCCCGCACCGTTCCGTTTCGAAGATCGTGGAGAAATGCTGAGCCTCGGCATCGGTGACGCCACCCTCACCGGCATGGGCATCACCCTGGCGGGACCACTGGCCTTCGGAATTCGCCGGGCGACCTACCTCACACGACTGCCTGGCCTGTCTCTGGGGCTGCGCTCTGCAGGTGCCTGGCTGCTGGGTCGTTGAAGCAGGCTCACCTCGCCGGCCGCACCCGAGGTCTTCGCCCCAAGCAGCATCGTCAGCTGGATCGATTGAGCCATCGCCGCCATCCGGAAAGCGCGGGGGCTGATCTGCTCACGCTTGAACGTCTGGCGGATCTGGCCGCGGAACTGGTGCAACCGCTGCATCTCGTTCTCGACGGACGGGGACTCTGTCGGCTGCTCTGGGTTGGACCTCTTTCCGGCTCCGAATCACTGCTGCAGCACCTGCCGGAAGCACCACGCCGTCAGGCCGGGGGTTGGAGGCTGGTGAGCTGTTGCCATCAGCAGAGCCTGCACCCCAACCCGAAGGATGCCGTGGTGGCTCTCGACCTCGCACCACGGAGCTGGCTGTGGTTCAGCGACCGTCCAGCACCCGATGGTCAGCGTCCAGCAGCGCTGCTGCGCCCGGAGCCGGCGGAGACCTGCGGCTGGTACGAACTCGGTCGCGGCGACCTTCGGCAGCTCTGCCAGGGAGAGCACGACCCCGGCGGCAGCGCTCCGCTTCAACGGCAGGTCCGCAGCGACAGCACGGAACGGGTCCTGCTGCTCACCCTTTCCACACGTGACAGGATCCGCAACGAACGGGACCTGTCGGAACTGGAGGGGCTGGTGCGCAGCGCCGGCGCCAGGCCTGTCGCTGTGATCCGTCAACGGCCTGGACAGACCAACGCCCAGACGCTCTGGGGCACCGGCAAGCTGCAGGAGGCAGCCCTGGAGGTCCGCCGCAATCAGGCTTCGCTGGTGATCACCGACCGGGAGCTCACCCCGGTGCAATCCAGAACCCTGGAACGCCTGCTGGACTGCCCCGTGATGGACCGCAGCGAGCTGATCCTCGACATTTTCGCGCAGCGGGCCGGCAGCGCCGCAGGGCGACTGCAGGTGGAGCTGGCCCAGCTGCGCTACCGCTTGCCGAGACTCCTCGGCCGGGGTCGGAGCCTCTCCAGGCAGGGCGGAGGCATCGGCACCCGGGGGCCTGGGGAGACACAGCTTGAAAAAGATCGACGCGCCATCGCTCGCCGGATCGAGCGTCTGCTGCGCGATCTCAGACAGCTCCGTGAACACCGCAGCCGTCTGCGGGAACAACGCCGTGCCTTGCCCAGGGTGGCCCTCGTCGGCTACACCAACGCCGGCAAATCAAGCCTGCTGAATGCTCTGTGCTGCCGGCGCGAGAGCCACAGGGTTCTGGCGGAAAACAAGCTGTTCGCCACGCTGGATCCCACCACGCGGCGCCTGGAAATGCCCTGCCTTGGAGCAGCTCCGAAGACGCTCCTGCTGACCGACACGGTGGGCTTCATTCGAGATCTGCCGGAACCGCTGGTTGAAGCCTTCGGAGCCACCCTGGAGGAAACCCTCGATGCAGACATCCTTTTGCTGGTGGTCGACCTGGCCGACCCGGACTGGTCACACCAGTTGATCACCGTGCATCGACTGCTCGATTCACTCGGCAGTCAGAGCTTCCGCCAGGTCGTCGCCAATCAGATCGACCGTTGTTCCCTGGATGCCATTGATGCCATCCGTCGTCAGGAGCCCGGCTGCCTGTTCCTTTCAGCCCTGCGCGGAGATGGCCTGCTTGGCCTGCAGCAGTGGCTGCTTGAGCAGTTTTTTGATCCGGGGGCAGAATCAGGCGCAATGGCCGGTCTGGACACCTAAGGAATGGCCCAGCTGATCAGCACCCTCCAGGACCCTCAGGCCCTGATCAGCCTTGCCGTGCTTGTTCTGGCCGTGGTGCTGTTCATCTCCGGAGCCTTGGCACCGGAGCTCACGGGACTTCTCAGCGTCGGTCTGCTGATGGCCGCGGGCGTTCTGGGACCACAGGAGGCACTGGCTGGTTTCAGCAGCCCCGCATTGATCACCTTGCTGGGCCTGTTCCCTGTTTCAGCAGCCCTGTTCAAAAGCGGCGCCCTCGATCGTTTGCGGGCACTGATCGCCTCAGAGCGGATCCGGACCTCCCGCCGCCTGATCGCCCTGATGGCCTTTGTGATCGCTCCGGTGTCCGGCGTGGTGCCGAACACACCGGTGGTGGCCTCCCTGCTGCCGGTGGTGGAGAACTGGTGCCATCGCCGCGGCCTGTCCCCCTCCCGGGTGTTGCTGCCCCTCTCCTTCTCAACGGTCCTGGGGGGAACCCTCACCCTGCTCGGCAGCTCGGTGAACCTGCTGGTCAGCGACATCAGCCAACAGCTGGGCTATGGATCCCTGGACCTGTTCAGCTTCACCCTGATCAGCCTGCCGGTCTGGCTGACGGGGGCCGTGTATCTGGTGCTGGCCCCAAGGGTTCTGCTGCCGGATCGTGGCAGCGACGGGGATGACCTGGCCGTCAGCCCGGAACGGAGCAGTTACTGCACGGAAGTCACCATCCCCGGGGATTCCGAACTGGTGGGCAGCTCCCTGCACAACAGCCGCCTGCAACGACGTTTCGATGTGGATGTCCTGGAGCTGCAACGCAGCGGTGAACGGCTGCTGCCGCCGTTGGCCGACCGTCGTCTGCAGGCCGGTGATCATCTGCTTCTGCGCGTCACCCGACAGGATCTGCTGCGGCTGCAACAGGATCACACCGTGCAGCTCACAACCCAGCGGCAAGACGCCGGAGTCAGTCTTGATGGCGCCGGCAGCGGGCAGAAAACCGTCGAGGTGCTGTTGCCGGCGGGGTCAACCCTGGCGGGAGCCAGTCTTCGGGAACTGCGCTTCCGTCAACGGCACAACGCCACAGTGCTGGCGCTGAGACGCGGACAGGAGACCGTGCAGGAACGACTGGGGCAGGTGATCCTTCGCGAAGGGGACGTGTTGCTGCTGCAGGCCCCACTGGATTCGATCCGAGGCCTGCAAGCCAGCAATGATCTGCTGGTGCTGGATCGACTGGAAGACGATCTGCCGACGGTCCGACGCAAACCCGTCGCCGTTTCAATCGCGATCGGCATGCTGCTGCTGCCAACCCTGACGCCGGTGCCATTGGTGGCTTCTGTGCTTCTGGCGACGGTGGCTGTGGTGGCCAGCGGCTGCCTGCGGCCCGGCGAGCTTCAGAGGGCGATCCGCCTCGATGTGATTCTGCTGCTGGGATCCCTCACCAGCTTCAGCGTCGCCCTCCAGAAAACCGGCCTCGCCGATGCTCTTGCCACGGGGTTGGAGCAATGGCTGGTCGGCTGGCCCAGCTACGGGTCGCTGATGGTGCTGTTCATCGGCACCACCCTGCTGACCCAGGTGATCAGCAATGCGGCCTCCGTTGCTCTGCTGGCCCCGGTGGCGGTGCAGCTGGCACCAAGCCTGGCCCTGCCGCCCACCGCCATGCTGATCACGGTGTTGTTTGGAGCCAGTCAGTCGTTCCTGACCCCCGTTGGCTACCAGACCAACCTGATGGTGTTCGGCCCCGGCCGCTACAGGTTCCTCGATGTCACTCGTTACGGCAGCGGACTGACGCTGATCATGACCCTGCTGGTTCCGGCGCTGGTCCTCTGGCGTTACGGACCAAGCTGATCAACACTGGTTCCTCTGTGGTGATCTGTTCCTGACCCACGTGCCCTTCCGCAAGGTCCTCACACGCAGCCAGGCCTGGCAACGGCGACTGACGGTGCCGCAGTTCACCGTGGTCACAGGTCTTCTGGTGATCCTGCTCGGCACCTTGCTCCTGGCCACGCCGCTTTGTTCGGGCTCGCAGGTCGGACTCTGGGAGGCCCTGTTCACAGCCACATCCGCGATCACGGTCACCGGCCTGTCGATCATTGATGTGGGGACTGATCTCACCGGTTTCGGCCAGGCCGTGCTCGCCGTGATGATCCTCGCTGGAGGGCTGGGACTGATGGCGATCACCACGTTTCTGCAGGGATTTGTGGTGAAGGGGACGGGCCTGCGACGTCGCCTGGACCGCGGCAAGGCTCTGGATGAATTCGGCGTCGGCGGCGTCGGCAGAACCTTCCGCGGTATCGCCTTCACAGCTGCAGTCCTGATCCTGATCGGTGCCACGGTTCTGTATGGCTTCGGTTTCAGCGACATCCCCGATCGTGGCGAGCGACTCTGGGCCGCCCTGTTTCACAGCATCTCCGCCTACAACAACGCCGGCTTCGGACTCTGGAGCGACAGCCTCGAGCGCTACCGCAGCAACGGGGTGGTGAATCTGGTGGTCATGCTGCTGATCGTGATGGGCGGTCTTGGCTGGCGGGTCACCAGCGACATGGCTGGCCAGCTGCTGAGCCACCGTCGCCGACGGCTCAGCCTGCACACCCGACTCGTTCTGAGAACCACGATCCTGCTGGTGCTGATCGGAGCCGTTGGCCTGGTGCTGACGGAATGGCTCAACAGCGGGCAGAACTTTCTGACGCTGCCCTGGTCGGAACGTTGGCTTGCTGCTCTCTTCCAATCCGTCACGGCCCGCACCGCCGGCTTCAACACAGTGCCGATCTCGGTCGAGACGATCACCGAATCAGGCACGTTGCTGGTGATGACGCTGATGTTCATCGGCGCCAGTCCCGGCGGAACGGGAGGTGGCATCAAAACCACTGTGGTGGCGGCCCTGATGGCCGCGACGCGCTCCACCCTGCGCGGCCGAGATGCTGTTGTGATCCGCAACCGTGAAATCTCGGAGAAAGTGGTGCTGAGGGCCGTCGGCATCACGGTGTCCTCCCTGCTGTTCGTGCTGGTGATGACCCTGTTGGTCAGCTTCGCCAGCAATTTCAACGGCCGGGACGACTTCACCTTTCTGGCCATGCTGTTCACCTGCATCTCCGCCTTCGCCACGGTTGGCCTGGACATGGGAGTCACCAGCGAACTGAGCCATTTCGGTCAGGGGGTTCTGCTGGTGGGAATGTTCGTGGGACGTCTCGGGATCTGGTTGCTGCTGAGCGCGATCTGGGACGCCATGAGCCAGGAGCAGAACCATTTGCATCGTCAGAATCGAATCGGATACCCGCACGAGGATCTGTATGTCTGATCAGGCACTCCAGGGGCGACCGCGATGAAGGAATGGTGGAACTGGAGCCCACTGCAGGGCAGTGAGCGTCTTGGGTTCGCCGTGATTGGCGTGGGACGCTTCGGCAGCGCCGTCTGCCGGGAACTGATCCAGAACGGTGCCGATGTGCTGGCGGTGGATCGCTCATCACGGGCCGTGGATGAGCTGCGTCAGCTGGAGCCCGCCATCGAGGCGAGAGTGGTGGACTGCACCGATGAGGAATCCCTGCGCGAAGCAGGCGTGCTCGAGATGGGCACCGTCGTGGTGGCGATGAGCGAACCGATTGAGGCGAGCATCACCGCCACCCTGATCGCCAAGGACAGCGATGGCAGCCGGGTGCAACAGGTGATCGCAAGGGCCACAAGCGATCTGCACGAAAAGATGCTGAAGCGCGTCGGTGCAGACCGCGTCATCTTTCCCTCCCGCATGCAGGGAGAACGACTGGGGCGGGAGCTGATCCGACCCAACCTGATGGAACGCCTCAAGCTCGACGAAACCCATGGCATCGAAGAGATCAAGGTTCCGGAACCCTTTGTTGGCCAGTCACTCCGTGATCTCAATCTGCGCAAGAACTTCCGGGTGAATGTTCTGGCCGCGGGCCCGCAACGAAGCCTGATGGTGAATCCACCCGCATCGCATGTGCTGGAACAGGGACACCTGCTCGTGGTGATGGGCCTGATGGAAGACCTGCAGAAACTTCCCAGGACCTGAGCCGATGCGCTGCCTCGGGCTGATGAGCGGCACCAGCGCCGATGGCGTGGATGCGGTGCTGGCCGAGTTCAAGGGAAGCAGCCGTCAGCCGCGCTGGAGCTTGCTTCAGCATCAGTTCATCCCCTATCCAGCCACGCTTCAGGAAAGGATCGTGCGTGCCGGGCAGGGAGATCCACTGGCAGCCGAGGACTGGCTGGAGCTGTCTGAAAGCATCACCGAAGTGCAGGCCAACGCGGCCGAGGCCTGTGATCCGGCCGCCAGCGCAGCCCTTGTGGGATGCCACGGGCAGACCATGTGGCATCGACCACCC
The DNA here is from genome assembly GCF_000737535.1 of Synechococcus sp. KORDI-100. Classification (NCBI taxonomy): domain Bacteria; kingdom Bacillati; phylum Cyanobacteriota; class Cyanophyceae; order Synechococcales; family Synechococcaceae; genus Synechococcus; species Synechococcus sp. KORDI-100. The sequence goes on from NZ_CP006269.1 coordinate 2,520,559, forward strand.
AGCCAGGAGCGCCGCGGTGCCAGCTGGCAACTCTTGCAGGCTCCGCTGCTGGCGCGCCTCCTGAACAGACCCGTGGTCCACGACTTCCGCGCCGCCGACTTGGCTCTTGGGGGCCAGGGAGCGCCCCTGGTTCCGCGAGCCGATGCCGCCCTGCTCGGTGGGATCGATGGCTGGCGAGGCCTGCTCAATCTTGGCGGCATCGCCAACATCACCCTGATTCCTCCGCGCGACGGACCAGACCGCCATGCCCAAGTTCTGGGCTGGGACTGCGGCCCGGCCAACAGCCTGATCGATCTGGCAGTTCATCGATTCAGCCAGGGACGTCTTGGCATTGACCAGGACGGCGCCATGGCCGCAGCGGGGAGTTGTCTCGAGCAGACGGTGCAGGGCTGGCTGCAGCATCCCTACCTGCAGGCGATTCCACCCAAGTCGACGGGGCGGGAGCTGTTCGGCGCGCAGGATCTTGAACAACGCCTATCGCAACTGGATGGGCACTCAGCCTCTGATGTGGTGGCGACACTCACCGGCTTCACAGCCGCCCTTGTGGCGCAAGACCTGGAGCAACTGCGGAGCAGGGAGGGAATCAGCCCTCTCGAGCTGGTGGTCGCCGGGGGCGGGCGACGCAACCCGGTGTTGATGCAGGAACTGCGGCAGCGCTGCCGTGGCCTGCAGCTGCGCAGCAGTGATGAACTCGGCTTGCCAGCGGAAGCCAGGGAGGCCCTGGTGTTTGCCCTGCTGGCCTGGTGGCACCTGAGACTCCATCCTGCCAACGCTCCGGCCATCACAGGAGCGCAGCGGGAAACCATCCTGGGCGTTCTTGTGCACCCGATGTGATTCAGCGCGGGCGCTGCAGCCGCAACCGACGCGGCGCTCCCCGCAGGCGCCGGGGCTGCTGAGCCTCCAACGCGGAGCGGAAACGCTCCTGCGGGGAGGCCAACGCCTCTGAGCCCGCAGCCTTGGACGTGGACTGGGCCTGCTCGTGGCGCTGCACCCCTTGCTGAATCAGAACACGGGCCATGTTGCTGACCGTCCTGGACTCCTGTTCAGCCAGCCATGTCAGGCGCTCACAGAGGTCCTCCGGCAGGACCACCTGGATCCGGGGGGATTTGGGCTTCCCGCTGGAGGAGGTCTGACGCGTCGGCACGCCCGATAGCCACAAAGGGTCTTCGTTACTGAAAAGTGTACAGAGATGGTCAAGGGTAGTATCCATGACTATGCTGTAACCACCGAATTGATGGCGCGACATCCCAGGCAGCCGATCCGTACGGACGCCCCTCACGCCATGCCTCCACGGAGTGCCCCATGACCCCATCCGCCTCCTCATCAACAGGCCGCAGCCGATCCACCAAGAGCCGTTCATCCAACAGCCGTTCGTCCAACAGCCGATCCAGCAGTCGGCGGCGTCGCAGTTCGGAGAACAGCGATGTGCTGGTCTCAGCCGTCATCAGCACCTACCTGCTGACCCACCTCCACCACGTGCTGCAGCGCGCTGAATTCGGGGCCGCCCAGGAAGGACGTTTAGGCCAGGCCTCGAACTATGCCCAGCTCCGCAAAGTTCTCTGCATGGATGCTCGCAGCATGGAGGACGCTTCAGCCCTCGGCCAGCTCGACGAGGAGATCGATCAGGCCGCCTGATGCAGGTCGGGTCACCCATGAATACGGTTTTCACAGAGACCAGACCGTGATGTCCAGCAATGCCGCCGAGCTCTACAAGCGGATCAGCAGCAATCCCGAGCAGACCCAGGCCCTGTTTCGCCAGGCTCTTCAGGATCCAGCAGGGGCCATGTCGTCGATCTGCAACCTCGGGGATGAACTGGGATTGCCTGTCACCCCTGATGAGGTCAAAGCCCATCTGGCCGGTGTTGATGACGCAGAGACCAACCGTTGGGTGGTCAAAGCACGTGGTGGACTTTGATGTCTCGACTCAGTCGAGTGGCCTGATCTCCTGAACGATCGCGTCGCTCATAACCACCACCTCCAGCCCAGCTGAAGAACAACCAGTAACTGACGATCGCCAGACCGGCAGCCACCACCAGCGCTGCCAGCTGCTCAAGTTTCAGCATGGCGAGGCCTTCTCGGGATGTGGCACCAGTTTGCCGGGCAAACAACAGGGCTGGGCCCGAGAGGGGATGATGGACGGCCATGAGCCCTTCCGGTGCTTCGACTCGAGCGCGTCAGCAAGATTTATCCAACCGGTGAGGTGCTGCGCGATGTCACCTGGGAAGTCAAATCCGGCGACCGCATCGGCCTTGTTGGCGTCAACGGCGCCGGAAAATCCACCCAGTTGCGCCTGATCGCAGGCCAGGAGGAACCCAGCAGCGGGCAGGTTGTTCGCCAGGGGGATCCACGCATCGCCTATCTGCAGCAGGAATTCGATGTGGACCTGGATCGCACGGTCCGGCAGGAACTGTTCCAGGCCTTCGGCGAAGCCGCCGACGTCCTGAACCGCCAGCGGCAGGTTGAGGAGGAGATGGCTGGTGAGCAGGCCTCCAGTGACCCCGATCACCTCGACGCACTAATCCAGGACCTGGGTCAGCTGCAGAACCGCTTCGAGTCGCTGCATGGCTATGAACTCGAGGCGCGCATCGACAAACTTCTTCCGACCATCGGATTCACGCCGGAGGCCGCTGAGCGGCCTGTTCGCGACTATTCCGGAGGCTGGCAGATGCGCATCGCCCTAGGCAAGATCCTGCTTCAGGATCCCGAACTGCTGCTGCTGGACGAACCGACCAACCACCTGGACGTGGAAACGATCCAATGGCTTGAGGGGTATCTGCTGGAGCAGAGCGCTGCCTTGGTGGTGATCAGCCACGACAGGGCATTCCTCGATCGGGTCTGCAACCAGATCGTGTCAACCGAACGGGGCATCTCACGCAGCTATCTGGGCAACTACACAGCCCATCTGGAGCAGAAGGCCCTGGAGCAGGAAGCCACCCAGGCGGCCTTCGATCGTCAGCAGAAGGAGATCGCCAGCCAGCAGGCCTACATCGATCGCTTCCGAGCCAGCGCCACCCGCAGCACCCAGGCCAAGAGCCGGGAAAAGCTGCTGGAGAAAGTTGAACGGATTGATGCCCCGATCGAAACGGTGGCAGGCCCGAGTTTCCGTTTTCCGGATGCGCCGCGATCCGGCGCCCAGGTGGCGCTGATCAACAACCTCACCCACAGCTACGGCGAGAACATCCTGTTCATGGAGGCGACCCTTGAGGTGGAACGGGGAGACCGGATCGCCTTCGTGGGACCCAACGGAGCTGGCAAGTCGACGCTGCTGCGTCTGGTGATGGGCATGGAGACACCTGATGAAGGATTGGCCCGCCTCGGTGAACACAACGTGGTGGCCCGTTACTTCGAGCAGAACCAGGCGGAAGCCCTCGACCTCGACAAAACCGTGATCAACACAATGTTTGAAGCGGTGCCGGACTGGACTCAGACGCAGGTGCGCTCGCTGTTGGGGAGCTTCTGCTTCAGCAACGACACGGTGTTCAAGCAGGTTGGCCAGCTCAGCGGCGGAGAAAAGGCGCGGCTGGCACTTGCCCTGATGCTGCTCAGCCCCTGCAACCTGCTGGTGCTGGACGAACCCACCAACCACCTCGACATCCCTGCCAAACAGATGCTGGAGGAGGCACTTCAGGCCTATGAAGGGGCCACTTTGTTGGTGTCCCACGACCGATATTTCATCTCCAGGGTCGCCAACCGGATCGTGGAACTCCGCGACGGAGAGCTGGTGCTCTATCGAGGCGGTTACGAGTACTACCTCGAGAAGAAGGAGGAGGAAAGACTGGCTGCCGAGGAACGACGTCTGGCCAGCGAACGTGAAGAGAAGCGGAAGGCAAATCTTGCCAAGCAGAGGGACCGCAAGGAGCGCCGCAAAAAGGCGGCATGACTGGCGTCTGGCGACCTGGCTTGGGAAAACTTCACAGCAAATTAGGCAGGAAAACTCAATTACCTTTACCCGTTGATTACGTGTGCATAGGCTGACAAAACCAACCGCAAGACATGATGAGCAAAGCCCATCGTTCAGGTTCAGGTCACGGCCCTGGGGGCCTTTCAGATCAGCACGATCAGACCTGGGATGCCGTGGAGACCTACTTCGAATGCATCACAACCTGCTCCCTGAACGATGGTGATTGCATCACACGCTGTGTTGAACAGCTGAGGGATTCCGACGATTGATCGCGGTCAGGGGCGGCTGAGGGAGCTCATATCCACAGGTGTCAGGCTCACATCCAGCGTCGAAGCTCCTCGTCGCACTGTGACAGTGAGTGCATCCCCGATGCCACGCCGCTCAATCGCACTCACGACTGCAGCTGGATCGGCCATGGGTCGGCCATCAATCGCCACGATCACATCCTCTTCACGCAAGCCTGCGCGAGCAGCCGGACCTCCGGGTTGAACCGAACGGATCACCGCTCCGGAGGGGATGGCTGCCCCCGGCTTGGGAGACGGGACCGGCGACAGGCCGATGCCGATCATCGGATGGCGAGCTCGTCCCGTTTCAACCAGCTGCTGGGCGATCACGCGGGCCCGGTTGATCGGAATAGCAAAACCGAGACCAGCTCCAGGCCCTGTTCGGACAAGGGTGTTGATCCCGATCACCTCACCATCGGCGTTGAGCAGAGGCCCGCCGGAATTTCCAGGGTTGATCGCTGCATCGGTCTGGATCAGATCGAGACGCTTCCCGGAAATTCCTAGCTGTGAAACATTGCGATTGAGGTTGCTGACAATGCCGAGGGTGACGGTGTTTTCAAGGCCGAACGGGTTCCCGACGGCGATGGCCCAGTCGCCGACCTGCAAACGATCGGAGTTGCCAAGGCTGGCCGTTGGCCAGGGCCCTTTGCCTTCAAGGCGCACGACCGCTAGATCCGTGAGGGTGTCCTTCCCGACCACCCGGCCTGGCACCCGTCGACCATCAGCCAGACCCACCATGAGTTGATCTGCGTTTTCCACCACGTGGGCATTGGTGAGCAGCAGTCCCTCCGAATCAAACAGAACCCCGCTGCCCTGTCCGCGCTGGACCTGGGACGAGGGAGCCCGTCCTCCATTAAGACCGAAAAACTGGCGGAACATCGGATCCTGCAGCAGGGCAGGGGGCAAACCGGAGACAGACCTTGTTGGCATGCTCCTTGATGTCTCCAGGGTCACCACAGCCGGACCGCTGCGCTGGACCGCCGCAGCCACAAAGGACTGCCTGGACAAGGCGGCGGTCGCCGGGCGGGCGATCGCCGTCTGCAGTGGCGGCAGAAGCTGAACCGAAGCACCACCGGCTGCCAGAAGGCCAGCGGCGAGGGAGGCTCGCAGGATGTTTCGGCGCAGGATGTTCCGACGCAGGAACTTGGGTCTCAGGACCTTTCGACGCGAGGCACGGTGATTCGGAGACATCTGAATTCGGACGGTCTTGATCGGACGTTACGCAGACCGGACCAGAGAAAAAAGACGGAGAACCGTCAAATCTGTGACCGGGTGCAACCGGGGCCGGGCTTTGGCGATGATGGTGTTGGACGATGGGCCGCCCACCATGCTCAGCTCCCTGTTTCCGCTGCTCTACGGAGCGGTTTTCGTGGCCCTGCTCTGGCAGGCGTTTCGCGTGATGAGCAAAGGGTTTCGAGCGGCCAGCGCACCGCTGAACGAGACGCCCTCCTCAACGGGTGGAGATCGGACAGGCCAGGTCACGGTGCATCCCGAGCTGCTCGACCAGGACGGTCGGATCACTGAAGAGGATCTGCTCACGGTTCGCTTCAGCAGCGATGACGACCCCTCTGGAGCAAGCCCTGGACCGGGCGCTGAATAAATTAGAGAGTTGGTGCCTGTCAAAGCACCATCCCGGAACTGTTGAGAGGGCCGACCGAGTGGATCAGAGAACACGCATCGTCGCAGCGGTGATCAAGGGCCTGAAACTCCCACCTCGCTTCCGGCTGCGGCTGCTCAAGGAGGATCCCGTGCGTCTGGAACTGAGCCTCACGCCGGCCTACGGCAAGGATCCGATCCAGGTTGGCCTGGTGGAATCCCTGGATCTGGTGGCACGCCGTGATCGTGAAGGCCGCATCCCGCGCGACCTACAGGGCACGTGGGACTGGACCGTCCGCCATGGGCAGGTGAGTACTGGAGGCTGGAACCCATACCTGAAGGAGGCCCTCCAGACCATGTTCGAAACGGGCTTGCCAGCCATCGTTTTCGAAGAGTTGACCGGAGAGGAGTACCACCCCGTCGATGGCACACGACACGTGCGCTGAAGCATGTGAAGCCGTGCAAATCACTACAGCGCAGGACGGCATGCGCGATCTAGAACGGAGTGATTCCGGCCTTTAAGAAAGTCTTCATGGCCAATCTCTCGTTTAACCCCGGGCCTCTCATCTCCCTGCTGGCTGCCCTGGGTGCCATCAGCAGCCTTCTGCTGTTCGGGGTGTTGAATCTCGTTCACTGATCTGCAGAGCCGGTTTGACGGCCTATCCGATCGACTCGCTGTTGCCTCAGCTCTGTGAGCAGCTGGGGCCAGGCAAGACCGTGCTGCTGCAGGCGCCCCCTGGCGCCGGAAAAACGACGCGTGTCCCTCTGGCTCTGCTGGGGGCGATCGGTCCCATGGCTGAAGCAGCACCGATCAGGGGAGAGATCTGGATGGTCGAGCCCAGGAGACTGGCCGTTCGCGCGGCTGCCGAACGCCTGGCGGACAGCCTCGGCGAAGCGGTGGGTGCGTGCATCGGCTACGCGATCCGTGGGGAACGACGTCGCTCGGCTCAGACCCGCATCGAGGTGCTGACCGATGGCCTGTTCCTGCGGCGCCTGCAGAACGATCCCGCCCTGGACGGCGTCCAGTGCGTGCTCTTCGATGAATTCCACGAACGTCGACGCGACGCCGATCTTGCCCTGGCTTTGCTGCGTGAAGCGCGGCCGATGCTGCGGCCGGACCTTTCGATCGCGCTGATGTCCGCCACCCTCGATCTATCGGACCTCAGGCAACGTCTGCCGGAGGCAGTCGTTCTGGAAAGTGCGGGGCGCTGCTTCCCTGTGGACACTGTGCATCAGCCCCCCCGACTGGAGGAGTCGCTGCCCCGGCAGGTGCTGCGAGCCATCGAAACCCATGCGCTTTCGCTGCCGTCGGGCAGCGGCGTGCTGGTGTTTCTGCCTGGGTTGGCAGAGATCCAGCGCTGCTGTGAGCTGCTGCAGCGATCCGCCTGTCTGGAAACCTGGGATGTGGTCTGCCTGCATGGCCAGCTACCTCTTGAGGAGCAGCGCAAGGCCCTGCGGGGTTGCGATCGCCACCATGCCGGACAACTGATCCTGGCCAGTGCCATCGCCGAGAGCTCCATCACCCTGAGCGGGGTGCGGCTCGTGATCGACAGCGGTCTCAGCCGTCAGCTGCGCTACGACCCCGGCACCGGAATGGAAGGTCTCGAGACCGTCCCGTCAAGCCTCGCCAGCGCAGATCAGCGCCGTGGTCGAGCAGGCCGCCAGGGCCCCGGACACTGCGTTCGCCTCTGGTCACCGGCCAACCAGCAACGACGACCACAGTTCAGCCCACCGGAGCTTGGACTGGCCGATCCGCAACCGGTGGTGCTGGAGCTGGCAGCCTGGGGATGCGGCCTGGGAGACGATCTGCCCTGGCTTGATCCGCCTCCTCGGGCAGCTCTGATCAACGGCCGTGATCGACTGATCGCGCTGCAGGTGCTGGAGGCCGATGGCAGGCTCAGTGCCCGTGGCCAGCTGCTGGAACGGCTGGGGGTTCACCCCCGACTCGCGTTGCTGATGCTGGAGGCCAGATGCTGCGGGACACCTCAACTGGGCTGCGATCTCGCTGCCATCCTCAGCGAACGAGACCCCTTGCCCTGGCGTGATGTCGGCTGCGACCTCGCGGCCCGTTTGGACGCCATGCATGAGCAGAGGCAGCTGGGAGCCCTACGTCAGCTCAGCGGTCAGCTGCAGCGGCAACTGGACAGGTTGCCCCTGGAACGCGACGCGCCGGGGCCTGAGATCCCTGCCGCTGAACTCGTGCTCAAGGCATTCCCTGAATGGCTGGCTTTGCGACGACATGAGCAACCTGGACGCTTCCAGCTCCGCCAAGGACGCGGTGCACGTCTTGACGCGCAGGACCCCCTGTTCAATGCCGAGGCCCTTGCCGTTGCAAGGCTGGACCTTGGCCATCGCGACACCAGGATTCAGCTGGCACTGCCGGTCAGCCGCAGCACGGTTGATCGACTGGCAGACGAGGAAGGGTGCTGGCAGGATCTGCTCAGCTGGGACGAACAGGAGCGGCGCATCCGCGCCGAGCGGACACTCACGCTCGGCGCCCTCAAACTTCGCCGAGAACCCCAGCCAGCACCTGACAGGCAACAGTGCCGTGATTTGCTCATCGAGCGATTGCAACGAGGCGGCACGCTGGACGTGCTGGGCTGGACACCTGCGGCTGTGCAGTTGCGACGGCGCCTGGATCTGGCCTACAGGCGGCTGGGGCCACCCTGGCTACCAAGGGACCCTGAAGGTTTGCTCGGCAGCCTGTCCGACTGGCTCGGCGATGCCCTGGAGGGCTGCCAAAGCTGGAGGGATCTCGATGCCACAACCCTGGAAAACGCCCTTTGGGGTTCGCTGGAGTGGTCACACCGTCAGGAGCTGGAACGCCTTCTGCCCAGACGGCTGTCGATCCCGAGCGGACGATCCGCGGAGCTGACCTATGAAGAGGATGGGCAGGTTGTGCTGGCCGTGAAGCTTCAGGAGATGTTTGGCTGCGAAACAGGCCCAACCGTGCTGCAGGGGGAGCTGCCGGTGACCGTGGAACTGCTCTCCCCGGCAGGGAGACCCCTGCAGAGAACGTGTGATCTCGCGGGTTTCTGGCATGGCAGCTATGCCAGTGTTCGCAAGGAGATGCGTGGGAGATACCCGAAACATCCATGGCCGGAGGAGCCCTGGACAGCCCCGGCAACGGCGGGCACAAAACGGCAAGTTGGCTACAAAAAAGCCTGAATTAATGATCACAGGTGCGGGTGTCCGCAATCACTGGCAACAAATCTCCAACCTTTGTTACATTTGGCCCATCCAACCGGTTTTCCAACCCATGTCCGACAACGCTCAGGCTCGCTTCGGTTTCGTCAATTTCGCTGAAACCTGGAACGGCCGTCTCGCCATGCTCGGTTTCGTCATCGGCCTCGGCACCGAACTGCTCACCGGTCAGGGCATCCTGTCCCAGATCGGCCTCGGCTGATTCGCGATTCCCCCATCCTTCCAATTCAGAACCTCATCGCATGTCCGATGGGGTTTTTTGTTGGGATGCCGTCAAAGCATCGACCACCAACGATGCTTCACAGTGGTGGGTGGCACCTCAACGATGAGCTTGGCACCGCTTTACGTTCACAACCGTCGCGATGGCTCCAGGTTGCTGAGCAGCGCTCTTGTGATCTTCTGCATCGCCCTCACCCAGGTCCATCGACCCTGGGGAGGAGCCTTGGCAGTGATCAGTGGATCGGTTTCTCTTTACTGGGGCTTCGCGTACCGCCGCCTTGATCGCTGATCCAATCCCGACCTATTCGGTCTGCGAGCTGAATTCCGCCATCGGCAGCCTGCTGGAACGTGGTTTTGCTCCTCGGTTTCTGGTCGCGTGCAGTGTCTCAAAACCCCAGTTGAAGAAGGGCCACCTCTGGCTCACCCTCACCGACGGTGACGCGACCATTTCGGCAGTCGTCTGGGCATCGAAACTGAAGCAACTGAGTTACCGCCCCGGTGATGGTGATGGGGTGATCGTGGTCGGAAAACTGAACTTCTGGACCGCTCGGGCAAGCCTCAACGTGCAGGTGCTGGACATTCGTCCCAGCCTCACAACGGTGCTGAGGCAGTTTGAAACCGTACGAGCACGGCTGCTGGACGACGGCCTGCTTGATGCGGAGCGCAAGCGACCACTGCCCCATCAACCCAGGACCGTTGCAATCCTCACCAGCGTGCCAAGTTCAGCCCTGGCAGACATGTTGCGCACGGCTCGAGAACGCTGGCCGATGACAAAGCTGATCGTTGTTCCAATCCCAGTTCAGGGACCCGTGGCAGGCAAGATCCGGACAACCCTTGCCGCACTTGTCGCTCGCCAGCAGGAGCTACAGCTGGACGCTCTGGTGCTGGCCAGGGGCGGCGGAAGCCGTGAAGACCTGGCGGTTTTTGACGATGAAGAGCTCTGCCGCGATCTGGCGGCATGTCCGCTGCCGATCGTGACGGGACTTGGCCACGAAGACGATCTCACGGTGGCGGATCTGATTTCAGACCATCGCGCCGCCACCCCGACAGCGGCCATCGTCAGCTTGCTTCCCGATCGACATGAAGCGTTGAGGGGCCTGCGGCAACGCGAGCAAGGCCTGCAGCACCACCTCCAGAGCAGAATCACTCGGGAACAGCAACGCCTGGCGGACAAACGCCAGCAACTGGCCGATCACGCTCCGGAGCTGGCCTTTCAACGTCTGAAACAAGAGCTGTCCCACAGACAGCGATTGCTGGGAGCTCTGTCCCCCCAACGCTGGCTCAAACGGGGACTGGCCCTGGTGACCGATGCGGATGGAGGCACGATCAGTTCAGTTCAGGACGCAGATCCTGGTGATCAGCTGATCATTCAGCTCGAGGATGGGGCGCTCGAAACCCATGTTGATCGTGTTCGCTCTTCAGCCGTAAGCCGAAAACCATGAGCAAAAGCCTTAAAACCGACCTGAAAAGCTGGCGCAAGGATGCGGAATCGCTCAGCTACGAGGAATCACTGACCGCCCTGGATCTGTTGCTGGAGGAACTGCAGAACGATGCGGTGCCTCTGGCAGATCTCCAGCGGCACTACCTTCGAGGTCAGATTTACCTGGAGCGGTGCGAAAACTTGTTGGTCACGGCCGAACAGAACGTGGTGCAACTCGATCCCGACACACTCGAACCACTTGATGATGCGTAAAGCCCTTCCCTGGATCTATCTGCTGCTGGCCGTGCTGGGAGCTGTGCTGCCCTGGCGGGCAAACCTCGAGTTCATCGCAGAAAGCGGTCAAAGCTTTGATCTCCAACGCTTCATCGATGACGCCAATGCCACAGCAGCGTCACGCTCTCTCTCCGCAGATCTCCTGATCGGCGCCTCTGCTGTCAGCATCTGGATCTGCATGGAAGGGATCCAACAGAAGATCCGGGGCTGGTGGGTCGCCATCCTGATGAGCTTTGGGATCGCCTTCGCCTGCGGCGCTCCCTTCTTTCTGTTTCTGCGCGAATGGCAGCTACAGGGGCGCACTCAGGAATCCGACCCTGCGTCCTGAGCCGAGACATCAATGGTGACTTCGCTGGCAGGAACAGAACTGCCGGCCTGCGCTGCTGCATCAGCGCCTGATTGGCCTGTTTGAAGCGAAGCTCCACAAACCCCGCACTGAGACGACTGGCCAAGGGACGCCGCACCGCAGGCAGGACAGGTGATCAGACGCGATTGCAGAATCTTCCAGCCGATCCAGCCCACGCCGGTGAGCAGCAGAGGCAGAGCGATCAGCACCAGAACCACGCCGCCTGCCAGATCTAGAAGGACGCGACCAGCTGCTGTCGGCAATAAAAGAAGCAATAACAGCAGCCAAAGCAGCGCAGGTGGTCGATTCATCAACGGATTAATTTGCATCCATCATCATCGGTTGGTCGATGAAATCAAGCCTGCACAAGGTTCGGCTCTCCGCGACGGATGGATTTCAATCGCGAACTGACCAACTCAACACTGACGCATTGTCCGTAATAAATAATGATGCCCACCATCCAAACCCAAAGCGTTAGAACAAGAACTCCTCCAATGACTCCATAGGCCTGAAAACGACTTCCCAAAGAAACAATACTGAGACTAAGAATTGAATTAAGTGCGGACAAGGCATAACCGATCATCACAGAACCAGGAATCAAAGAACGCCAGGGGATGCGTTGTCTCAACAAAACTCTTTGGAGCAGATAAGCCAGGAGAGAGAGCCATAAACCAGCAAGCAGAACAGAACCGAAAGTGAACAGATGTTTTTGATCAACAAAACCAGACAACGAAGGCATCAGCGATCGGAGCGATTCCAGGATCTCAATGGGCAATCGACTGATCCCAACAATCACCTGCTCCACGACAATCAACGCCGCAACAACGAGCACCACGAGATACGCCTCTGCTCTGGCCTTAATGAAGTCAAAAATCTGCTGATCCATTCCTTCATCTGAGCGAGGAGCAACAACATCACTCCACAAACGATCAGCGCCCCGTTGCAAGGTGAGATAAACATTGCTCGCAGTGACCAATAACACCATGATCCCAAGCAGGCCTGCTCCCACACCTTGTGCCACTAATCCCATCAATGTTGTCTCCACTAATTTGACAACCGAGGGAGGAAGCAGAGGGCTGATCCCCGCAACCACTTCATCAACACCCGACGCTTTGCCATACACTCTGGCAGCAACAGCAAGCGCGATTAATAACAACGGAAAGATCGACTGCAACGTGTAGTAAGCAAACGCTGCACTCAAATCAACACAGCCAGAAGTATCCCAACGCCGGTACGCATGCCACAAAAGCAGTAGCATTTTGCGCTTTGAATGCTGTCTGCGTTGCACACGTTTCCAGCCAATGCCAACAGATTACATGGCTGAAAGACATCGTGAAGACACAAAAAAAGCCACCCCTGACAAGGAGTGGCTTTTTTGGAATGTTTTACCTGGCATCGAGCTATTTTCTCAGGGGGCTACCCCCCAAATATCGTCGCCGCAGATGCGTTTCACAGCCGAGTTCGGGATGGATCGGAGTGGTACCACACCGCCATGGACACCAGGATAGAAACATTCTCAGAGGTTGAACCCTGAGAACTGCATAGGATCTTCAGTCAAACTGAGCGTCTGGATCAACAAAGTCTTTCAGGCAAGAACCAAAGAAGTTGGTCAAGCCCTCGGTCTATTAGTACTCCTCCGCTGCATCCATTACTGGACTTCCACGTAGAGCCTATCAACGGGTGTTCTTCCCGTGACCTTACTGGGTTACCCCATGGGAACACTCATCTTGAGGTGGGCTTCCCACTTAGATGCTTTCAGCGGTTATCCACTCCGCACATGGCTACCCAGCGTTTACCGTTGGCACGATAACTGGTACACCAGAGGTGCGTTCCTCCCGGTCCTCTCGTACTAGGGAGAAATCCTCTCAATGTTCCTACGCGTACACCGGATATGGACCGAACTGTCTCACGACGTTCTGAACCCAGCTCGCGTACCGCTTTAATGGGCGAACAGCCCAACCCTTGGGACCGACTTCAGCCCCAGGTTGCGATGAGCCGACATCGAGGTGCCAAACCTCCCCGTCGATGTGAACTCTTGGGGGAGATCAGCCTGTTATCCCTAGAGTAACTTTTATCCGTTGAGCGACGGCCCTTCCACTCAGAACCGTCGGATCACTAAGGCCGACTTTCGTCCCTGTTCGACTTGTAGGTCTCACAGTCAAGCTCCCTTCTGCCTTTGCACTCGTCAGCTGATTTCCAACCAGCCTGAGGGAACCTTTGCGCGCCTCCGTTACCTTTTAGGAGGCGACCGCCCCAGTCAAACTGCCCACCTGATACTGTCCGCTCCCCGGATAACGGGTGAACGTTAGAACCCTAGCTCTGAAAGAGTGGTATCTCACCAGTGACTAACTCATACCCACAAGCATGAGATCAACGTCTCCCACCTATCCTGCGCATTCAGAGCCCGGGCACAATACCAAGCTACAGTAAAGCTTCATAGGGTCTTTCTGTCCGGGTGTACGTAGTCCGCATCTTCACAGACAATTCTATTTCGCCGAGCCTCTCTCCGAGACAGCGCCCAGATCGTTACGCCTTTCGTGCGGGTCGGAACTTACCCGACAAGGAATTTCGCTACCTTAGGACCGTTATAGTTACGGCCGCCGTTCACCGGGGCTTCAGTCGCCAGCTTCGCTTACGCTGACCGGCTTCCTTAACCTTCCGGCACTGGGCAGGCGTCAGCCCCCATACATCGTCTTGCGACTTAGCGGAGACCTGTGTTTTTGGTAAACAGTCGCCTGGGCCTCTTCACTGCGACCAGCTCTCGCTGGCACCCCTTCTCCCGAAGTTACGGGGCCATTTTGCCGAGTTCCTTAGAGAGAGTTACCTCGCGCCCCTCGGTATTCTCTACCACCCCACCTGTGTCGGTTTCGGGTACTGGCAGTCATGCCTTAACGGGTATAGAGCTTTTCTTGGAAGCTTGACATCACCAACTTCGCTGCCGTGGCAGCTCGTACTCACGCCTCAGCTCGGAACGTTTTCGCCGCTCTTCAACGCCTCGAACGCTTGAACCAGTAACCAACATCTGGCTTGGCTAGCCTTCTCCGTCCCTCTTCCCAAAACATGACCGGTACAGGAATGTTGACCTGTTATCCATCGACTACGCCTTTCGGCCTCGCCTTAGGTCCAGACTAACCCTCCGCGGACGAGCCTGCCGGAGGAACCCTTAGGGTTTCGGGGCATGGGATTCTCACCCATGTTTTCGCTACTCAAGCCGACATTCTCACTTCCATACAGTCCACGTCCGCTCACGCTAACGCTTCGCCCCATATGGAACGCTCCCCTACCATAAATCCGCAGCTTCGGTACAACGCTTAGCCCCATTCATTTTCGGCGCAGGATCCCTCGACCAGTGAGCTATTACGCACTCCTTTGAGGATGGCTGCTTCTAGGCAAACCTCCTGGTTGTCTGTGGAATCCCACCTCCTTTATCACTTAGCGTTGATTTGGGGACCTTAGCTGGCGGTCTGGGCTGTTTCCCTCTTGACCATGGAGCTTATCCCCCACAGTCTGACTGCCTGACTACACACAGGGTATTCAGAGTTCATCTCGATTTGGTACCGCTCTCGCAGCCCGCACCGAAATGGTGGCTTTACCCCCCTGCTGGAGCATCAGACGCTACGCCTCAACGTATTTCGGGGAGAACCAGCTAGCTCCGGGTTCGATTGGCATTTCACCCCTAACCACAGCTCATCCGCTGACTTTTCAACGTCAGTCGGTTCGGACCTCCACTTGGTATCACCCAAGCTTCATCCTGGCCATGGTTAGATCACCCGGGTTCGGGTCTATAAACACTGACAAACGCCCTATTCAGACTCGCTTTCGCTGTGGCTCCACCATTACCGGTTTAACCCGCCAGTGCCTATAAGTCGCCGGCTCATTCTTCAACAGGCACACGGTCACCCTATGAGTAGGGCTCCCATTGCTTGTAAGCTCACGGTTTCATGTTCTATTTCACTCCCCTCCCGGGGTTCTTTTCACCTTTCCCTCGCGGTACTGTTGCGCTATCGGTCACACAGGAGTACTTAGCCTTACGAGGTGGTCCTCGCGGATTCACACGGAATTTCACGTGCTCCGTGCTACTCGGGATACAGCTAGGTCAGTTCAGTTTTCGGTTACGGGGCTTTCACCCTCTGTGGCGTGTCATTCAAACACTTCTCCTAACATTCCTGATCCACATTGCTGTCCCACAACCCCGATACTCGAAAGTATCGGTTTAGGCTCTTCCCCGTTCGCTCGCCGCTACTGAGGGAGTCGTTTTTACTTTCCTTTCCTCCAGCTACTAAGATGTTTCAGTTCGCTGGGTTGGCTCGCACCAGCCTATGGATTCAGCTGGCCGTACTAGGGGTTGCCCCATTCGGAAATTCCCGGATCAAAGCGTGCTTCCAGCTCCCCGAGACTTATCGCAGGTAACCACGTCCTTCATCGCCTCTGTGTGCCAAGGTATCCACCGTGAGCCCTTTGTAGCTTGACCAAATAAATCTCTGAACTGCTTACTGTTGTTGAGACAGATTTTCAGATTTTCGAAATGAAAATAAGATCAAACTCCTAATCGCTCGACACGATTAAAAGAACAATTCAGAGTCTCGGCTCTTGCTCAAAAGAATTTTCATTATTCTGGAGCTTGAACCCTTAAGGATTCAAGACCAAAACAATGCATCCATGAGATGCTTTGTTTTTTCCAGACTCACCTATGCAGTTGTCAAGGTTCTGCCAGACAAAAACCATTTTGAAAGTATCAAAACGGCTTGAGCCCAGCATCTTGTCAACCAAATGGAATGACAGGAAGCTGGGTTCGTTCTAGCGGACACGATCTAAATCACACACCAACATCGAGTAGCTCTCCACTGTTCATGCAGAGCTGGAGATTGAGTTCGGTCAGTGGAGGTTAGGAGACTCGAACTCCTGACATCCTGCTTGCAAAGCAGGCGCTCTACCAACTGAGCTAAACCCCCAACACCGAATGGGCCATCCTGGACTTGAACCAGGGACCTCACCCTTATCAGGGGTGCGCTCTAACCACCTGAGCTAATGGCCCAGGAAAACTCAACCCTTGTGGGGTGTGACCTAGACAAAGTTTAGGAACTGAATTAATCAGCTAAACAATCAGCTTATGGCTGATTTATAGTTTCAAAATTGAGGTACCGATCGACCTAAGGTGACAGGATTCTGGCCTAAGAATAAAAATACTCAGGCATCAAAATCAATGTTTGTCTCCCTGTTAGGAGGTGATCCAGCCGCACCTTCCGGTACGGCTACCTTGTTACGACTTCACCCCAGTCATCAGCCCCACCTTCGACGTCCTCCTCCCGAGGGTTGGAGTAACGGCTTCGGGCGTGGCCAACTTCCATGGTGTGACGGGCGGTGTGTACAAGGCCCGGGAACGTATTCACCGCAGTATGCTGACCTGCGATTACTAGCGATTCCTCCTTCACGTAGGCGAGTTGCAGCCTACGATCTGAACTGAGCCACGGTTTATGGGATTTGCTTGTCCTCGCGAACTTGCAGCCCTCTGTCCGTAGCATTGTAGTACGTGTGTAGCCCAGGATGTAAGGGGCATGATGACTTGACGTCATCCACACCTTCCTCCGGTTTATCACCGGCGGTCTCTCTAGAGTGCCCAACTAAATGCTGGCAACTAAAGACGTGGGTTGCGCTCGTTGCGGGACTTAACCCAACATCTCACGACACGAGCTGACGACAGCCATGCACCACCTGTCACTGCGTTCCCGAAGGCACCCTCCTGTTTCCAAGAGGTTCGCAGGATGTCAAACCCTGGTAAGGTTCTTCGCGTTGCATCGAATTAAACCACATACTCCACCGCTTGTGCGGGCCCCCGTCAATTCCTTTGAGTTTCACACTTGCGTGCGTACTCCCCAGGCGGAACACTTAACGCGTTGGCTACGACACCGAGGGGGTCGATTCCCCCGACACCTAGTGTTCATCGTTTACGGCCAGGACTACAGGGGTATCTAATCCCTTTCGCTCCCCTGGCTTTCGTCCATGAGCGTCAGTGATGGCCCAGCAGAGCGCCTTCGCCACTGGTGTTCTTCCCGATATCTACGCATTTCACCGCTACACCGGGAATTCCCTCTGCCCCTACCACACTCAAGCCCAACAGTTTCCACTGCCATGATGGAGTTAAGCTCCACGCTTTAACAGCAGACTTGAAGGGCCGCCTGCGGACGCTTTACGCCCAATAATTCCGGATAACGCTTGCCACTCCCGTATTACCGCGGCTGCTGGCACGGAATTAGCCGTGGCTTATTCCTCAAGTACCGTCAGATCTTCTTCCTTGAGAAAAGAGGTTTACAGCCCAGAGGCCTTCATCCCTCACGCGGCGTTGCTCCGTCAGGCTTTCGCCCATTGCGGAAAATTCCCCACTGCTGCCTCCCGTAGGAGTCTGGGCCGTGTCTCAGTCCCAGTGTGGCTGATCATCCTCTCAGACCAGCTACTGATCGAAGCCTTGGTGAGCCATTACCTCACCAACAAGCTAATCAGACGCGGGCTCATCCTCAGGCGAAATTCATTTCACCTCTCGGCATATGGGGTATTAGCGGCCGTTTCCAGCCGTTATCCCCCTCCTGAGGGCAGATTCCCACGCGTTACTCACCCGTCCGCCACTAACCCGAAGGTTCGTTCGACTTGCATGTGTTAGGCACGCCGCCAGCGTTCATCCTGAGCCAGGATCAAACTCTCCGTTGTAGATCAAATCCTCTTGATAGCTTTCGTTATCTCAATTTGATTTGCGTCACCCATTATTCAGCTGATGCCAATAACAGTTGAGGCCTCTTTCTCGCTGACACAAGAAAGGTACTTAAGAGTGCATTTCTAGATTTCTCTATCCATGACTTTCCGGGATCTCAGATCCGGTTGTTGCTCCACAACTCGCACACCGACAACAAGAAAGCTCGTGAAATCCTTCTCGTTGCAGCGAATTGCTTCAGCGCAACGAAATTTTTGACGGGACCTCACACCTTCATCGCTTTGACATTCGACTTGTAAAAGCTCATCAGACGATGAACTTTCGAAATCGAATGCGATGAAAGCGTCAGTTCCTAAACTTTTCAATTGTCCAGGTACAATCAACAACGTTCCGTGGCCGGAGGGAGTTGATCAGCGCGGCCTCAAACGACCGCTTGTGAAACTTACAACACCGTGGGTTTGCTTCCCGTCGGTTTGTAAGCGTGGCCGACTCGCGACCACCTCAGAAACCTACAACACCGTGGGATCGCTCCCGATGGGTTGGAGGCCCGCCAGAACGTGGGCCTGCAAGGCCTGGTTCAGACGTCTGCGGGTAGGTCTTTCAACTTGCGCGCAGACGAAGACCATAACACCTCTCCAACCATGGATGCAACCAATTCATCCGCACAGCTGGTTCAGCCGTGCAACAACGCGTCTCCCCAAGGGATCAGGCGCTCAAGATGCTCCTGGGACGAGGCCGCCAGCATGGGAAAGCCGCACTGCGATAGGTCCTGACCAGACGGCAAACCAGCGGGTTCTTGAGCCGCCAACCAACAGATCGGGCAGCTCAGCTGTTCCAAAACCAGCCAGGCAGCAGCCAGATCCCAGATCTTCGGGGTGGCTTCCAGGGCAGCCACTGTCTGGCCCATGGCAACACTCAGAAGATTGAGGCTGGCCACGCCGAGCAGCCGGATCTTTCCAGGGAACGGTCGATCTGGACGCCGTTGCAGCACGCGGATCGAGCGGCTGCACAAGGACACGCAGGAACTGGTGGTTGTCGAACGCGTTTCAACCGACAGCGCTTTCCCGTTCCTCCAGACCCCTTCACCGCGGATCGCGACGATCCGCTGTCGCAGCGCCGGTACGTCCAAAAACGCCTGAACAGGGCGTCCATCAACGAAACGCGCCACGGAAATCGCCCAGTAGGGAATCCCAGCAGCGAAATTAGTGGTGCCGTCCAGGGGATCGACAACCCAGTAGGCCTCGGAATCAGGCACAACCTGGGAACCTTCCTCACTCAGCACACCCTCGCCTGAGCTGATGCCCTGTAAGCCCTCCACCAAGGTGATGTCGCTCCAGCGATCACAGGCTGTGATCAAGGTTCCATCCGGTTTCACATCTGAAACGATGTGACCGAAATCGCTTCGCTGTCGATCTGCCACACGATCCAGCAGTGTGTGGATCGCGGCGAGCTGGTCACCTGAAAGGCTTTGCGTCACCAAAGCGGTTGAACAGGACTGTCGATCGCATCATTCATGGTTGAACCAGAGACAACAACAGCCGGGCAGGCAGCAGGCAAGGGTGTGGGCTCAATCGGGATATCCGACATTTCGGTGGCCGGCTTCTCTGCAGGCAGATCGACGCTGCCGCAGGCGACAAGTGCATCGAGACCCGTCCTTCGACGCAACTGCGCCAGGGAGGTGTTGTAGTCACGGATGGCCTCTGTGTACTGCAACTCGGCCCGCGTCAGGTCCTGCTGGTTATTGATGACCTCACGCTGGGTGCTCACTCCGGCCTGCACTCTCAACAAGGACAGACGAAGGGATTCCCGGGCCGTCAAGACCCGACTGGACGTGGTCTGGATGTCCTGGATGGCTCTTCGCAGGCTGTAGAAGCTTTCCTCAACCTCAAGCCGAATGGAATCCCGTTGAGCTGCGAAGTTGTAGGTGCTTTCCTCAGCGGCCTGCTTGGAGGCTCGATAATTCGCTCTCGCACGCCCGCCGTCATAAAGATTCCAAAGAAGCTGAAGGGACGTGGCGTTGCTGGCCGACCATCGATAGTCATCCATATCGATGGCTGATCGAGAGCCCTGGCCGGATTGGCCCTGGACGCGCGCGGTGGTGAAGTTATTGACGAAACTCAGAACAGGCTGGATTGCCGCGAGCGAGGCATTGGCACGGCTGTTGTTGATGGAGATATCAAGGATGAGCTGGTCGAGCTCTTCGCGATAGTTGTAGGCCGCAATGATGCTTTCCTGGAGCGACGGTTCCCAGAGTCCAAGTGGTTTCGGCGGTGTTGCAGCCGTGGGAGTGATGTCCTGGGGCAGATCGAGCAACTGGGCAATCCTGCGCCTTGAGATGTCCTGGAACGCGAGGGCATCCGTGAGAACTTTGCGATCCTGAGCCAGCTGGGTTTCGGCCTCGAGCACATCGAGCTTCGTATTTACGCCGGCGTTGTAACGGGCTCGTGCATCACGAAGACTGAGCAGGGAGGCTCGAACCGAAGCCTGGCCGACACGGACCCTTTCATCAGAGGCCTGAAGCGTGAAATAGCTGGTGGACGCATCAAGACGGAGGTCGCGAAGAGCGATGAGATAGGCATCACGAGCACGTTCAAACTGATCGCGTGCGGCCGCGATCTCCGGGACGCGAGAAGGATTGATGATGTCCCAGTTGATGGACACACCGAAGTTGGCTCTCCATTCCCTTCCATAGGACTCGTACTGGCCCTGTCGCTCGATAGTCCGGGTCCCGCCGAACGGGTTCTGAGGATCAGGAACCTGGACAGACCTTTTGGTGAAGTCAGGATTCCTGAAAGTGTAATTTTTGAAGTATTCGGGGAAACCGTTGGCCGAAAAATTCACCGACGGGTACCAGGCCGAAATCGCTGCCCTCAGTTGTGATTTGGACTGGTCCACACGACTGGCAGCCGCCTTCAGCGAGGGACTGTTGACCTCAACGATCTGAAGCGACTGCTCCAGTGTGATGGGACGCAGTTCACGGATCCGTACCTGTTCTGGACGGTCGGGCAAAGCCAGACTTGGGGGAGATCCGAGGTCGTTGAGATCTTCCGGCAGGACGGTTGCCGCTGGTGGCAAGGCAGAGGGATCTGCCTTGGGGCGTGGCCCCTTCTGTTCGATGGCGTTGGGCAGGGTGCCCTGATCAATCAAGGCACTGTTGTCGTTCGGAGTCGAAGCGTCACTGGACTCCTGCCCGGATGCCGGGAGGCCGCCAGCCGCCAGTACGCCTGCAACAAGACAGGAGGCAGCTGTGAGGCGGCGCACGGCATAAGAAAATCTGGCCGGAGCTTAGGGACTTTTTCCTACTGGGTTCAGGACCGAGGCCACGATGTCAGCCGCCCCATGCACGACGCGGACCGGAACCGGAAGGGCATCCCGGACCTGCTTCAGTGTCATGTCGTCCAGGAAAACAGGCTGACCCTGCCGCAACATCACCGACGGCAACAGCAGTTCGTCACCGAGATCTTCCTGAGACAACCCGTCAATCAGGTCCTGACCGGTCAGCAGGCCCGTCACCACCTGGTCCTGGCCCCAGTAAGGGCTTGGCAATCCGATCAAACGGAGCCGAACCCCATCGACGGCATTGAGGCGATCCAGCACGGGCTGAAGGGCGGACGCGACAATCCTGCCCACCACCCAACTGCAGGAGCGGGGCTGATCGAGGCGTTGCGGCAGGACCGCGGTGGCCTGATCCAACGCCTCCAAGAACGCGCGGATGCTGCCGACACCGTTCTCCTGCTGGGGAAGATCCTCGTACTCCGGTCGCGGGGGAAGCGCTAGCCCCGCGATCAGATACCACTCATCAGACAACCAGGCAAAGCGTGTCCCGAGGTCCGCCTGGAACTGCATCTGCAGATGCTCCACCTGGGCGATCACCTCTCGGGCACAGGCCGGACTGACGGGGACAAGGCCATCGTCAGCTGGACGAAAGCGCGTCAACCCCACAGGGACAACCGCTGCCGAGAGCACCGCCGGCCAGTCTCCAGCGGCAAAGCGCGCGAGATCCTTCAGGGTTTGCTCAAGGGCAACGCCGTCATTCAGCCCTGGACAGACCACAACCTGCGCATGGATCTGCAGGTCCCGCTCAGCGAACCAACGCAGCTGGTCGAGCAACAGTGCCGCTCTTGGGTTCTCGAGCAGGCGTGCCCGCAAGGCAGGCTCGGTGGCGTGGACGGAGACGTACAGCGGTGAAAGCCTCTGGGATTCAATCCGCGCCCAGTCCGCTTCATTGAGGTTGGTGAGGGTCAGGTATGAGCCGTAAAGAAAGCTGAGCCGAAAGTCATCGTCCTTTAGATAAAGACTGTCTCGACGCCCGGGAGGCTGTTGATCGATGAAACAGAACGGGCAATGGTTGTTGCACTGCCGCAAGCCATCAAACAAGGCCTCTGTGAAGGCCAGTCCGAGTCCGTCATCAGCATCCTTTTCGAACGTCACCTCATGCAGCGCCCCCCGGGCATCGCGCACTTCCAGGTGGAGCTCCTCCTCCACGCAGAGATAGCGGTAGTCGATGAGATCCCGTGGGCGAATGCCATTGATGCTCAGAAGCTGGTCGCCGGGTTCGAAACCAAGCTCCTCTCCGATGGATCCCGGCTCCACGGAATCCACCACCGCCGGCTGGGGCTGACGGGCGACACGGTTGGGATCGAGTGCCGACACCGCGACGCCGGCAGAGGGCTCATTCCACAAAGCGGGGACGGGCGCTTTTCCTCAGTTTGCGCTGGATGTGAACCACCAGGCCAGTAGCACCACCCCAAAGAGCAATCGATAGGCCACAAAAATCCAGGTGCTGTTGCGTTGAAGAAATTTCAAGAGCCAATCGATGGCCAGCCAGGACACCACCGCGGCCGACAGGATGCCGACGATGAGGGGAAGAGGTCCTGCCGCCGCACTGGCGGCAAAGGCATCCTTGAGTTCAACGATTCCCGCAATCGTGATCGCGGGAATTCCTAATAGAAACGAAAAGCGCGCTGCATCAGCACGTTGCCAGCCGTCGAACAGGGATGCGGTCAGCGTGCTGCCGGAGCGGGAGACCCCTGGTATCAGGGCCAGCACCTGCGCCAGTCCGACGACAACACCATCGCGGCCGGAGACGTTGGCCAGTTGTTTGATGCGGGGCCCGAACCGCTCGGCCAAAGCCAGCAGGAGGGCCATCACGATCGAGACCACAGCAATCGAGGGCACGCTGCGCAGTGGCGACGATTCGTAGCCCTGGTCCCAGAACAACTTGATGCCAAGACCGATCACCAGGATCGGCACCGTGCCCAACGCCATGGCAATGCCGAGCCGCGCCTCTGGCTCCCGCCACTGCCCTTGCCGAAAAGCGCGCGAGATTCCTTTGAGAACCTGCCCCAGATCGCTTCGGAAGTAACCGATCACCGCCGCGATGCTGCCCAGTTGGATCGCGGCGGTGACCGAGACACCGGGATCTCCCCAGCCCAGCAAAACCGGCACCACTTTGAGATGGGCCGTGCTGCTGATCGGCAGGAATTCGGTGAGTCCCTGAACAACACCCAGGATGAAATCCCGCCAGCAGGCCTCAAGCAGACCGAGCGAAACAGTGGGATCGTCCATGACGGTCTAGATGGCCGGGCAGACGTTATGTCGGACACGTCCTTCGGGGATGTCTTCTAAGGTTTCGTGACTTTCTTCACATTGGACGGAGAAAAACATTGATCGGCGGCACATGGCAAACCACAGTCCCCGATCGTTCGCCGTCCTTGGCTGTCCCCCAAACCGCAGCAGCATTGGTGGTTCTGCCGGTGTTTCTGCAAGCACCCTGGGTCCGCCTCCATCCGTTCACGGCCACGTTGTTCACGATCGTGCTGCTCACGGTCGGCTTGAACCTGCAGCTCAACAGCCGCGGGATGCGAGCTGAAATCGGCTCACTGCTTGTCGGTTTCAGCGGAAGTTGGCTGGCAGGGTGCCTGTTCTGGGGATGGCTGCGCGCGCACCCCCTGCTGCATCTGCCGATCGAGGCTTTCGCCTTGCCTCTGGCTGTCACTGGTCTGAACAGCCGCTGGAGACTGGCCTGCGGTTTTTACCTCTCCTCCTTGCTGGGAACCGCCTGCACCGATCTGATGATGCTGGCCACTGGCGTGATGCCGTTCTGGCCACAGGTGGTGAGTGCGCCACTCCATGAAGCCGGCCTGCAGCTGCACTATGCAGCCAATCAACTGATGAAGCCCCAGTCGTTGATCCTGCTGGCGTCCGCAGCCTCTGGAATCCTGCTCACAGCCAGGTTGTTGAGGCAGCGGACGCCAGCAGACCCCGATGTCCAGGACGTTTCCGGCATGGCAGCGTCCGTTTTGACCACCACGCTCTGGGTGGATGGCCTGTTCCTGGCTGCCGCGCTGCTGCAGCCAGGGCTCAGTGGCCTGATCTGAGTGAAACGAACTGCAAAAGCTCCCGTGATACAAGGAGAGAGTCGGGGTTTCGACTTGTAATGTTCCCGAACCGGCCCTGCCGGTCGACGCGTTCCGATCCCCGACGGAGAGTTGAGATGAAGCGGCTTCTGAGCTGGCTCACAGGTTTTGTATTGATGGCCGGTCTGCTTGCAGGCCTGATCCTGCCCGCGAGCGTTTCTGCAGACGATGACCTCGTCGGCAAATACTCCGGTAACGAAATCCGCAATGTGGCGGACGACAAGATCGCCGAACGTGAAGGGAAGGTGGACCTGAACAACTCTTCGGTTCGCCGTTTCCAACAGTTCCCAGGCATGTACCCGACCATGGCGGGCAAGATCGTGTTGGGAGGTCCTTACACCAGCGTGGACGAAGTGCTGGAGCTCGATCTGAGCGAACGTCAGCGGGAACTTTTTGAGAAATACAAAGACAATTTCACCGTGACTCCACCGTCGATCGCCCTGAATGAAGGAGACGATCGGATCAACGACGGTCAGTACCGCTGATCAAAAACACGCCACAATCGATGCACTGAAATCAATGCACTTAAACCGTCGGCTTCCCGGCGGTTTTTTGTCGTGATGGACCAGCAGCGCACCACCGATTCGATTCCCCCCGGTCCCTGGGACGTTGTGGTGATTGGTGCGGGAGCGGCAGGGCTGATGAGCTGCCTGGAACTGCCGGCGGGCCTACGGATTCTTCTGCTGAACCGAAACACCGGACGCCGGTCCTCCAGCCGCTGGGCTCAAGGCGGAATCGCAGCGGTGACGCGCATTGAAGACAGTGCTCAAAGCCATGCGGACGACACCCTGCGCGCCGGGGCCGGTCTCTGTGATGGCGATGCGGTTCGGCTGCTGGTGAACGACGCCCCCTATCGGGTCGAGCAACTTCAGGCCATGGGGATGGCGTTCGACCGTGAGGGCAGCGCGCTGGCCACCACCCTGGAAGCGGCTCACAGCCATCACCGCGTGCTGCATGTCCAGGACCAAACAGGCAAGGCCCTGGTGGAGATCCTGCGGGACCAGGTGGAACAGCGGGCAGGACTGCTGCATCGACGCGGGGTGCGCGTCACAAAACTGTGGGTCGAACAGCAACGCTGCTGTGGCGTGCAGGTGCTCGATGGTGCACAGCTGCGCTGGATCCGTGCCCGAGCGGTGGTTCTGGCCAGCGGCGGCGGTGGCCATCTGTTCGCAAACACCACGAATCCTGCACAAGCCTGTGGTGAAGGGGTCGCCCTGGCCTGGCAAGCCGGTGCTGCCGTTGAGGATCTCGAATTCGTGCAGTTCCATCCAACGGCACTGCGACTGGTGGATGCACCCTGCTTTCTGATCTCAGAGGCGGTGCGTGGTGAAGGAGGCGTGCTCGTGGATGCGGCTGGAGAGAGCCCGGTTGCACATCTGCCGCAACGGGATCTGGCTCCCCGCGACCAGGTCAGCCGTGCCCTGGTTCACTCCATGCGACGTCAAGGGGTTCAGCAGATGTGGCTCGATTTCTCGCCGATCCATCGCCAACGGGCTGAAACCCGCTTCCCGACGATCCTGGATCGGTGCGGAGAGTTCGGTCTGAATCCACTGGAGCGGCCAATCCCCGTGGCCCCGGCAGCGCACTACTGGATGGGCGGTGTTGCCACGGATCTGCAGGCCGCCACAAGCTTGCCGGGGCTCTACGCCGTCGGAGAGGTGGCCTGCACGGGACTGCATGGAGCCAACCGTCTGGCCAGCAATTCGCTGATGGAATGCCTGGTGTTTGCCCACCGCATAGCTGATGTTCAGTTGGCACCATCCAGTCCTCCGATCACGGTCGAACAAACGCAGCTGTGCCGCACCGCGCTGCGCCATGGGGAAACAACGGCGGGCCTGATCGAGACGATTGAACAAATCCGTTGTCTCTGCTGGCGAGAAGCCGGCGTCAATCGTTCACATCAGGGGATGACGAACGCCTTGAAGCAGCTGTTGCGGGAGGATCGTCAGCTGGATGGACAACCACTGCTGCAGGAACTGGACCAGCTGCAACCGGGACAAGGCCTGCATTTTGAGGATGGTTCACGCCGGGATCTTAATCTGCTTCTGGATGTTCGCCACCGGCTGCTGGTGAGCCGGCTCATGCTCAAGGCCTGTCTGTTTCGCAGGGAGAGCCGTGGTGGCCACTTCCGGACTGATGCGCCCGCAGCGATGCCGGCCTGGCGTTGTCATACCCAGCAATCGCTTGAGGGAGGGGTTCGCACCCGCCCGGTCAGAGCCTGAACCTCAGAACTGCCGAGGGCCTTCGTAACCGCTGAGATCGGCGAGTTTGTCGAGAGGTTTCACCCCGGAATCGATTGCGCCGTTGATCTCCCAGCTGGGAAATCCCTCAAGGCCTTTGCTACGGCAGAGATCAACCTGGTTGTCCTGACCATCTGGGGCGCACTCAACCACTTTGAGGGCCTTCGCAGCCTCCTTGCCGAACAGCTCTTTCTGCTCATGGCAGTGGGGGCACCAGTAGGCGGAATACATCACGGCCCCGCTGGCGGTGAGATGGTCGGCCAGGGCCAGCTTGGCAGGATTGCTTTTCGTGGTGACCAGCGGGGGAGTGCCAGGGCCACCGGCCACAGCTTCAGGACGGTTTGGATCCAGCACCGACGCCCACACCAAACCTCCGATCAAAACGGCCAACGCCAGCAGGACGCCGCGGAAGATCAACTGACCTGGATCATCCCAGCCGCCACCGACCAGCGAGAGGATGAACAAGGCCAGCGACAAGGCGGCGGACAGCACACAGAAGAAACAGAAGGCCTGGATCTTGATCACCATCAGACCCACCAGCACACCGCTGAACACCGCCATTCCGAGGGAGACGGCAAACAGACCCCACCAGGTGCGACGGGAGAGGTCGGCCTTGCTTTCCTGCAGACCCGGAAGCAAAGGAAGCAACGCCATCAGCAGAACGGCGCCATAGGCCAGAACGCCGACCAGGGACAGTGGAATCGCATCACCCAGGCTTCCCCAGGGACTGTTGAGCACCTTGTCGCAGCCGTCTGCACCGATCGGGCAGTTGAGATCTACCAGCAGACCCCAGCGCTTGAGGGTGATCGACCCCGTATCGATGACCCCGATTGTGGCCAGGACCGCCATGGCGACCCTGACCCACTTGGAGCCGGAATCCTGGCGGCGACGACTGACGAGACGGGTAGTGCTCATCCTTGAGCTTCGAATGACCGAATTTTGGCAGTTCCGAGTGCGGCAGCACGTCTCCTTAGGGTGAGAACTGGTGTGTCGGTGTTGCGATGAAGATCAGCCCCAGCAAACCGACGGTCGCTTTCGCCCATCTGGGTTGCGAGAAGAACCGCGTCGACACCGAGCACATGGTGGGGCTGCTGGCTGAGGCCGGGTATGGCGTGAGCACCGATGAGGACAGCGCAGCTGTGGTGGTGGTGAACACCTGCAGCTTCATCCAGGACGCCCGCGAGGAATCGGTTCGCACCCTGGTCGGCCTGGCGGAACAGGGCAAGGAGCTGATCATCGCCGGCTGTCTGGCCCAACACTTTCAGGAGGAACTGCTCGACTCGATCCCCGAAGCGAAGGCGATCGTCGGCACCGGGGACTACCAGCACATCGTTGAGGTGCTGCAGCAGGTGGAGGCCGGCGAGCGGGTCAACCGGGTGAGCAAGGTGCCCACCTTCGTGGGTGACGAACATCTGGCGCGCCAGCGCACCACCCACCAGGCCGTGGCCTATCTGAAGGTGGCTGAGGGGTGTGATTACCGCTGCGCCTTCTGCATCATTCCGAAACTGCGGGGCGATCAGCGCAGCCGTCCGATCGAATCGATCGTGGCCGAAGCCCAGCAACTCGCTGATCAGGGGGTGCAGGAGCTGATCCTGATCAGCCAGATCACCACCAATTACGGCCTTGACCTCTACGGCAAACCGAAGCTGGCGGAGCTGCTGCGGGCACTTGGGGAGGTGGAGATTCCCTGGATCCGGGTGCATTACGCCTATCCCACCGGGCTGACCCGGGAGGTGCTGGCGGCCTACCGGGAGGTCCCCAACGTTCTGCCCTATCTGGATCTGCCGCTGCAGCACAGCCACCCTGAGGTGCTGCGGGCGATGAACCGGCCCTGGCAGGCCGATGTGAACGAGAGGCTGCTGGATCAGATCCGCGAACAGCTGCCCGATGCGGTGTTGCGAACCACCTTGATCGTGGGCTTCCCGGGGGAAACGGAGGAGCACTTCCAGCACCTCTGCCGGTTCCTTGAGCGTGAGCGTTTCGATCACGTGGGCGTGTTCACCTTCTCCCCTGAAGACGGAACGGCCGCAGCCGATCTTCCGAATCGAGTCGATCCAGCGGTGGCCCAGGCCCGAAAAGACGCCCTGATGGCCCTGCAGCAACCGATCTCAGCAGCCGCCAACCAACGCTGGCTGGGGCGCACGGTGGATGTGCTGATCGAGCAACACAACCCGCAAACCGGCGAGATGGTGGGACGTTGCACCCGCTTCGCCCCTGAGGTGGACGGAGAGGTTCACGTTCAAGCGGGAGATGACGGTCAGCAGGCGCGGCCAGGCACGATGGTGCCGGTGCGGATCACCGGGGCCGACATCTACGACCTGAGCGGACAGATTGTCGGTGCCCGGGCGATGGTGGCGGCAATCAGATCCGACGTTTGAGCGCCTTTCCCCTTCGCCTCGAACAGCAACGCAGGCTGTTCCTGGTGGTTTCCGGCATGAGCACCGCCGGATCCTTCGCTGGCATCACCGCCAAGGGCTGGATCCTGCTGCATGGCAGTGCCGATCCGTTCGTGCTGGCGTTGAATTTCGCTGCCTTGTCGCTGCCGAGCCTGCTTGTCAGCGGGCCAGCTGGGGTGCGCACCGATCGGCTGGGATGTGAACGCGTTCTGGTGCAGGCCCAGTGGGCACTCCTGGCGGCGGCGGCCCTGGGGGCACTCGCCATTCCGCTGCTGGAGGGGATGGCCCAGGTGCTGCTGCTGCTGTTCAGCACCCTGCTGGTGGGGATCGCCGGCGCCTTTGAACTGACGGCACGCAACAAGTACTGCTCACTGCTGGTGGATGAACCGGAACAGCTGGCGGGCTATCTGGCCAGCTTTTCGGTGGTGTTCAACGTGGGAAAACTGGTGGGTCCGCCCATTGGGGGCTGGCTGGTGGCCATCGCAGGGCCAGCCTGGGCCCTGGGGATCGATGCCGCTAGCTATCTGCTGCCGATTGCCAGCGTGATGTTCCTGCTCCAGCCGCGGAGGGATCTGGAACAACGCAGCGATGGCAAGGGTGGAGCCACCCTGCTGACGGCCTGGCGGGACTGCGGCGGCACCCTGCGAGGCGTGCTGACGCTGACCGCAGTGCTGTGCGTGGTGAATTTCTTCCATCCAGGCCTGGCACCCCTGATCGCTGAACAGGTTCTGGGACCCGACCCCCGGGATCTGGGACTGTTCACCAGCGTGCTCGCCGCCGGCAGCATCGCCGGTGGCGTGGTGCTGCAGCGCAACAGTGCGCGATTGAGCAGCCGTCCCTTTCGCACCCTGGGGGGGTTCGCACTGATCACCGCCGTCGCCCAGCTGGGGATGGCCAGCACATCCTCGGTGGGGATCAGCCTCATGATGACCTTTCTGATCGGTGCAGGAACCGCCGGGTTGCTGAGCAGCTGCAATCTGATCACCCAGATCGGAGCACCTCAGGTGATGCGTGGACGCATGGCGGGCCTGAGCCAGATCGCCTTCCTCGGCGGCGGCGGCCTGAGCGGCCTGCTGGCAGCACTGCTGGTGATGGCCACGAGCCTGTCAAGCACCTTCGCGATCACCGGCGGGATCGGGGCCGTGCTCGGGTTTCTCTGGATTGTTCGACGGGGGAATCGCCGCCTGGAGCCAATCAGATCAGTTTGATTCCCTTGAGCAGTTTGGTGAGCACAAAAGCGCTGACCAGGCCTGCACCGACCAGTCCGAGGTAGATACCAACGCCCATGTGCGAGTAAGGAGGTGACCACCATTAGACCAGAGATCGAACTAGTGCCTGGAAGTTGCGCTTAAGGTTCGTTAATTCGTGTCACCTGTCTCACAGGTGGATGCAAGCCGGGCCGTCCGGACCGTCCAATCGCTTCCGTCCGCCGAGATGCGCACTCTTTTCATTTATCCCGAATTCCCGAAAACCTTCTGGAGTTACGAGAAGATCCTCGAACTGGTGAACCGCAAGGTTCTGCTCCCTCCCCTGGGAATGTGCACCGTGGCAGCGCTGCTGCCCCAGGACTGGGAAATGAAGCTCGTTGACCGCAATGTACGTGAGGTGACGGACGCGGAGTGGGACTGGGCGGAGATGGTGATCATCTCCGGGATGATCGTTCAGAAGGACGACATGGCCGTGCAGATCGGCCGGGCCAAGCAACGCGGCCTGCCCGTGGCCGTCGGGGGGCCTTTTGCCAGCTCCACACCGGATGCACCGGAACTCGACGAAGCGGATTTCAAAATCCTGGATGAAGGGGAAATCACCCTGCCGATGTTCCTCGAAGCACTCGAGCGCGGCGAAACCAGTGGACGATTCACTGCTGAAGGCGACAAGCCGGATGTGACGGCAACGCCGATCCCCCGTTTTGATCTGCTGCAGCTGGACGCCTACGACTCGATGAGCGTTCAGTTCTCACGGGGTTGCCCGTTCAACTGCGAGTTCTGCGACATCATCGTTCTCTACGGCCGCAAACCCCGCACCAAGACTCCCGAGCAGCTGATCGCCGAGTTGCAGTCGCTCTACGACCTGGGCTGGAGGCGCTCCATCTTCCTGGTGGATGACAACTTCATCGGCAACAAGCGCAACGCCAAGCTGCTGCTACCCCAGATCCGCACCTGGCAGGAGGAGCGTGGTTATCCGTTCAGCTTCGCGACGGAAGCCTCGGTGGACCTCGCCGATGACGAGGAGATGATGCGAATGATGCACGACGCCCGTTTTGAAAGCGTCTTCCTCGGCATCGAAACCCCCGACGAATCCAGCCTCGAAACCGCCCGCAAGATTCAGAACACCCGCAATCCACTGGATGCAGCCGTGGACCGGATCACGGCCAACGGCATCCGGGTGATGGCCGGCTTCATCATCGGTTTCGACGGGGAGAAGGATGGTGCAGGCCATCGCATCGTTGATTTCGTGACCCGCACCGGCATTCCCGCCGCGATGATGGGCATGCTGCAGGCCCTGCCCAAGACGGCTCTCTGGGCACGACTGGAGCGGGAAGGCCGCCTGATCCAGGGGGAGGATGCCGCCAAGGGCGTGAACCAGACCAACCTGCTGAACTTCAAGCCCACCCGACCGATCCGCGACATCGCCAACGAATATGTGGAGGCGTTCTGCGCGCTCTACGAGCCCAACGCCTACATGGATCGGGTGTACAGCTACTACCTGAAGATGGGTGCTCCGCGCTGGAAAGCCGCCGCCAAACTGCCCACCCTGACGGACATCAAGGCTCTGAGCATCGTGATCTGGCGCCAGGGCATTAAAAGAGACACCCGCGGTCGCTTCTGGCGCTATATGGTAGGGATGGCTCGCCAGAATCCTGCACTGCTGGAGCAGTTCCTGGTGGTTCTGGCCCACAACGAGCATTTCCTGGAATACCGCTCAATCGTGCAGCGGGAGATCCGCGAGCAGCTGGAATCGCTGCCACCGGAAGAACCCACGGCAACCAAGGAACTTCAGACCGCGTAGACAAGGGTTCGGCTTCAGTCAAGCGAATTCATCAATCAGCCCTAACCCGCTCAAGCAGCGGTTTGGATCAGCCGTTTCACACGACCGAGCGCAGTGGACCGCGTTTGTTGTTGATCTGATACGCGCATGTCCATCATTCCTGACTGAATCCGTTCTGGGAGCTGCTCAGACTTGAATCAATTGACTGGCAACGATGACCGCGATTGTGAAAGGGTCAAAGGTTCGCATCAAACGCAAAGAGTCCTACTGGTACAACGAAGTGGGCGTTGTTGCCTCTCGCGAAAAAGAACCCACCAAGTCGCGCTACCCCATCACCGTTCGATTTGAAAAATGCAACTATTACGGCCTGCAAGGAGTTGATGGTGGAAACACCACCAATAACTTCAGCGAGAAAGAGCTGGAATTGGTGACGGCTTAACAGCTCAGGGGCACAACAGACACGAAGCCCGGGCAATACCTAAAGTCTTGCTGAGAAGTGTCCGTCAGCTCACGAATCGTCTGATCAATGGCATCAATCAACGGATTCAAAGTCTATCCAGCCAATAAAAAATGAAGGCTATCCAAGCTAAATCCTTTGCTCAGCTGCTAGATCACCTCAACCTGTGCCACTGGAACAACCGATAAATTATCAGGGAAGGAGGAAAGGAAATCACTTTTTTGTACATTCAGAAGAAGAGTATTAACGCCGTATAAACCCGTAATTCTCAAGTCAGATCCTTCCTGGGTCATCTGCAAGTCGATGGCTCTTGCCAAGCCAATGCCATCCTCAGCCACATTGAAATCGGTAATGACATCAACGTCCCCAGATGATTCCCTCGACAACAGGAACACGTCCTGGCCTGGACCTCCAGTCATCATGTCGTTCTGATAACCCCCATAGAGCAGATCGTTCCCGGAACCGCCCTTTAGAACATCGTCACCCCAACGACCCAGCAACACATCAGTCCCACTGCCACCACTCAACGTATCGCTATCGCCGCCTCCGTAAAGGTAATCATTTCCCTGTTTACCTGTTAACTGATCTCTGCCTCCCTTGCCTCTGAACTTATCGGTACCCTTTGTGCCTTTCATTGTTTGGCTTGCACGCCCACCGGATGTGAATTGATCGAATCCTTCCGAGTCGGGATTCTGCTCAACGGTGACAATACGCAAGCGATTGTCGTCAGCGGAGATGCCATCGAGGAGCTGATCATCCAATGTGGACTCATCAGCGCTTGAGCCGGACTCGCCGGGGAACTCTCCAACGACGGAGGCTTCACTCTGATCATCTGGCGAACCAGGATTACTCAAATCTGGGAAAACGGGCTCTGGTTCAAACTCAGGAATTGGATCGGGGTCAGGCCCAGGCTCGGGTTCGGGTTCTGGTTCGGGTTCTGGAGGCAGGATTTCAGGAAGCGTTCCAATGCCGTAGAGAATTGTGGTGTGTTCTTCTTGCAAATCACCAAAGGAATAGGTCAGAACTGTGGAGGGTTTTGTTTCACCCTCGTATGTATATTCAATGACTTCTGGATTTACTGAATCCCAGAGAGGATTCAAATTGCCATCAGATTCGCGCAGAATATTTCTGCCACCAAAACCAAAGTCAACAACTAAATTAGCTCCTTTAGAAAGAACGAAGATATCCTCACCTTCGCCACCAATCAATGTGTCGTCTCCGGTTCCTCCATCAAGAGTGTCATCACCAACGCCACCATCGAGGGAGTCATCGTGCCCCATCCCCCGCAAGGAATCACTTCCCACACCACCAAAAATACTGTCGTTATGGTCATTACCATCTAATCGATCGTCACCAATTCCTCCCTTAATCAAATCACCTTGAGCACCACCAACAATAAAATCGTCGCCAGCTCCACCATCAAGGCTATCTGCACCATTCTCACCAAACAGTGAGTCGAGGCCTGCGCCACCAGACAGTGTGTCATTACCGTCAAGCCCGTGGACTTCCGCCTTGCCACGATCCAACTTCCAATCCTTCGTTTTAACTTTGTTCCAGTCTGGATAGATGACTTGAATTTCGTCACCTTTATCACCCCCCTCATTCATCCCATAAAAGAGAACCTTGGTGCGATCGGAGGTTTTCTCTGGGCTGACGTGAATAATACGACCAGATCGTCCAAATTCCTCTCTAGAAAGTCCTGTATTTGCAGAAAGATCTAGCTGCCATACCAAGTTTTCCGCGCCATTGGGTGTATATCTGACATTTTCACCACCGAGCAAAATTGGAGACTCATCATCGAGCACATATCGATAACTCTTTGAACTGGGAACACGATTATTCGGTTCGACAATCAGCAAGTAATCTCCTTTCTCTTGAATGTTGAAATCTAAAATTTCATTCTCGCCTAAGGCATCAGGACTATGGATTGACAAACCAAACGTCTCGGAACTCTCATCTTTATCAATTTTGGTTGACTTAATCAGGAAACGGTCCCTTCCTCCACCTCCAGAATAAATATCATCTCCTGCACCACCATGTAAATAATCCTCACCTGAAGGAGTACTACCATCAACATCTCCATAAAGTTCATCATTCCCGCCTGAACCATATAGAACATCATCACCATCGCCACCATTCAGTATGTCGTCACCTCCGTGACCATGAATCCTGTCGTCTCCTGATTCTCCATCGATCTCGTCGTTTCCTCCTTGCCCAAACAATTTGTCGTGATCATCACCTCCAAAGAGGAGATCTCCTAACTTGCCCCCATATATCGTGTCGTTACCTAACCAGCCCTGATATGAATATTTTTTATCGGAACTCGCCTGATCAAGAATCGAGGAAGGTGCATACATCAAATCATCACCATCTCCAAGAGCAACTGAATATCGCGACCATGGTTCATCGTCTGCTGCATCTTGGCCCAGAGCTTCTTCGGAACTGATCAAATTAAGAAGTGAAGTACCGCGAAGATCAAAGTAGTTACCTTTGTCTGTACCAAGTAGCTTTCGCGGGTTGTCCTGTTCACTGAGATCAATCAGTTCAATTCCATTCACATTGGGTTCAACTTTTACATTTTCGTTATCTGTTCCGTCTGTTCCGTCAAAATCAAACAGAGGATTATCTGCATTCATCGTTATCACATTGGAGACCACACCATTCAACTGCAAGTGCTGATTGTCCTCAGAGGCGTTTAGCAAAATATCGATTTCTGGTGTTTTCACGTAAACTGGTTGGTTCGTCACAGAATCCTTCACTGATTTGCCTTTTTTATTCAGCTTTTGCTCTTGCTTGAAACCATCACCTCCCCAAATAACATCATTGACTCCCTGGTCTCCCTGCACCTTGATGACATCTTCTCCCTTTAAAGCAAAGATTGCATCTTTTTGACTGCCACCATCAATCGTATCGTTTTGAGTGGACCCATAAATCACATCTTCACCGTCGCCGCCATTGATCGAATAAGCAGGTAAGTCGAAGAGTTCAAAGTTTTTCGGCGTGCCTACTGGATTGAGAAGAGCGTCGTAATAAAAGGCATACGGATTGTCGTTTGCAATCGCCCTGATGTCTTCCGAAGCTGTAAGACCTTGAATAGAGACAATATTTTCGTTGACACTATATTGATACTCATCAGCATTCTTTACGGGATTGAGAGACTGTTCAGGAACGATCAATGGATCAATAGGAAATCCCGAGACATCCTGCTGTGTTGTTGTTGTATCAAGATCTGTGACAGCTAATAACTGATCAGAAGGCAATAAATCTTCCTGCTCAGCCGTCAAGATTGGATCAATCAACGTTAAGGTCCGCTCAGCATCGTCTTCGATCGGAGTCTTGTAATTGATCACAATACGTTCTTCATTCCCATCAATGCCATCAATAATTATGCGTTCATCACTGATCGACTGCAAGACATAACCATTTTTGACGATACGATCAATAGTTCCGTCGAAGCCGCGAATGGTGTCGTGGCCGCCCATTAAGATCAGATGATTCCTATAAGTCTCACCATCACTATGTTCATATGAGGCACTGTCCGACGTCCAATCAAATTCAAATAAATTGCCGGAAGTATTTTCCGCCGGAAGGTGACCTAGGTATTCTTTAGCAACAAGTGTATTGCGATTATCATGAGCGACTCTTTGAATACCATTTCTCGTCAGCAGTTCAGAAACATTTACACCGTCTTTCCCTTGAATCGTGAAGCCCCAGTCATCACCCTGGAAAATTATCTCACCATTATCGAATGAGACACTATATTCATTACTGTATCCATATTCAATCGGTAATTGAACACGATCATCACCATTCCCAAAATCTTCGATGATCGTATTTGTAGCCATCCGTGCTGATGTTG
The DNA here is from genome assembly GCF_000737535.1 of Synechococcus sp. KORDI-100. Classification (NCBI taxonomy): domain Bacteria; kingdom Bacillati; phylum Cyanobacteriota; class Cyanophyceae; order Synechococcales; family Synechococcaceae; genus Synechococcus; species Synechococcus sp. KORDI-100. The sequence continues at coordinate 2,556,885 of NZ_CP006269.1, forward strand.
CAGCAAGTTCATCAGAGGCCCCTCCCCAAGCCTGAATCAAGAACGTATCTTTACCTTCACCACCATTCAAGGTTTCTTGATCAACACCACTTCCGTTACTTAATAAGTCGTCTCCAGATTCGCCAAATAGATGGTCATCATCACCCTGCCCATAAAGAAAATCATTTCCTACACCTCCTTCCAATTTATCATTACCACGACCTCCTTTGAGTTGATCATTGTCCTCTTCACCTTTAATCTCATCTGAATCGTGACTACCAATCAAAATATCGTTACCTGCCTGTCCTTCGATGTTGACTCCTCTAGGAGACAGCTGATTATCTAATGCGTTATCAGAACTCGAACCGAACTCATCGAGCTCATCATTACCATTGAACGTGTTATTAGCTTCAGTACCCTTAATGATTAAACGCCCTTCATCATCAACAGTAGAAGCAGCTTGAGCAACCATGCGCCCAGCGCGATTGATATACAACAAGTTTTCAGCAGTGAGCTCACCTTTTTGGATACCAGTAAACAACGTAGTGTGTTCAATCGTGTCGTCATCCGGATCCACCAAATGAACCAGTAAACCTTGATCGGTATTTTCTGTTTCGTATTCCTGCCCAATCAGCAGTGCAACGCGATCGCGTTCCTTGTTGAAACCGTCAATCGTGTCGTTACCACGGGAAATGATGTACACATCACTATCGCCGCCACCACTCAGCCAGTCATCACCGCGACCACCAAGCAGGGTATCAACACCTTCGCCACCCTCAAGGATGTCGTCTCCCTCCTCACCACTGAGTTGATCATTCCCACCACGACCAGCAATCACATCATCACGTTTCGTCCCGATCAGCCGGCCCTTACCTGATTCCTCTACTACCCCATCATCATCAACACGTTCATAATCACTGTCATTGGATCCCTTTATCACACCCTTGATATCACCAGCTTCGGAGTAGGGAACTTCAAGATCACCAGACTTGATCAGAATGTTGTGGGCTTGAAGCTCACCTTTACCAATCCCTAGGATTAATGTACTGCTCTTGGGATCATCAGTCTTTGGATTCTCGTCGTCTTCGAAAAGATTGATTAATAATCCCTGGCCACGTTCGTCGTCAATCTCTTCACTGGCATATTTCTGACCTTTGAGAACAAGGAGTCTATCCTGGTCAAGGCTGAATCCTTCAATCGTATCGTTCCCGCGAGTCAGAACATACGTATCGCCGCCTTCGCCGCCAATCAATAGGTCATTGCCCCGGCGTCCGATCATGCGATCATCGCCAGCTCCCCCAATAAGTGTGTCATCACCATCTCCTCCATCAAGCGTGTCATCACCATCGCTTGCTTCAACAGTGTCGTTACCAGCCAGCGCATCAATCTTTAATGGTTCATCAGTTGCCTCTTCAGGGAAAAACTGATCATCGTCATCCTTGAGAACAATTTCAGTTACAACGGGCTTAATGGCTACAAGCGAAAGGATCAACTCCTGAAGTTGTTGCTCAAAGGCCTCACGACTCAATCCCTCTAAGACCCGGGAACTGCCATCTTCAAGAAGAATGACCAAGTCATCTCCATCCTGAATGAGGTCAAATTCCTGACCGTCCGGAAGAATAATTCTGTCGCCGTCTTCAGGGTTGAAGTCCTTGATGACATCACTACCCAAACTCAGATCAAACAAATCTGCACCTTCACCACCGACGAAAGTGTCATCTCCCAGACCTCCAATCAATGTGTCGTCACCCTGTCCACCATCCAGCGAATCGTCCCCTTTACCACCGTCCACTTCATCCGAACCATTGCCTGCATCGATCAGATCCGCACCCATCCCGCCATCAATATCGTCTCGACCATCCTCACCGGAGATCTCATCAGAAGCATCACCGCCATCGGATTCAATACCATCATCGTTGGTGGGGGTTTCACCAGATTCTTGTGAATCCTCGGTTGGCGGATCATCTCCTGCCTGATCTACCGGCTCAGGAGCAGCAGTTTGCTCGTCTTCGTTGCGTAAGGGGCCACGACTGCGCCCTGTAATCGGATGAACTTTCTTTTTTAAGATTTGACTAAGGAAATTTTGTACAACCATGACAATCAACTGAAGCAGCGCTGTTAATCGTATGAAAACACGTGTTGGAAATCAAGATTTTCTGTTCAACGGCGATCAGATTCGTCCTTTTAGGACCATGACAACGTGAAGATCGACGTCCACAGGAGCAGAACGTGACTCGAGACAAATTTCGAAAGTCATCATCAGGATCAAATATGAGGACTAAGTGCTAATGATTCAAAAGAATTCGTGCTCAAACGAGATCGTTTAAATGATTAAACGAATCGGACGAATAGGACCAGCCGCCGTTCTTATTGTCGAATGTTCGCTCTCCAAATAAGTCTTTATGAATTGCTGACAATTCTGAATGGGAGCGTTCACCAAGACCAATTGCTTGAACCTGCACCTGCTTTTCAGGATTTTCCACAACACTTGAAATGTCATCAATCACTTCGTTCAAGTCTCTTTGCATACGCTTCCATTGATAGTCCCCATCATTATTTTTCATAAAGTGTGGCCTTCCTTTTGTATCATAAAGCAAGCCAGATGTTGTAATGTCCTCACCACCCAAACTATCGGGAAGAGGGATCGGAGTGCCCATAATCGAATCGGAGACTGGGCTGACCCGTGTATCCCACCAACTTCGACGTTCTGGCCGACCATCTGTAAACAGTGCGATGTGAGTGGTCCGATGACTGCTTTTCGCCTTGGCGAGTTGCTTACCAAGACGAAACTCAAGCCCCTCAAGCGCACCAAGCATCTCTGTTCCTGAGTAAAGATTTGATGGATCATCTGCATTTCCCTGATGAAGATCAAATAAATTTGGCCTGGGAAGATTGCGCCTTTTCCATAATTTATTGCGTTTAATTGAATTACCGAATGCCTGATGCGCAGACTGGGGGGTCAGCAATTCGGAAGCAATCTTGATTGCGTCGGAAGAGTTTTCACTGTTGATTCGGAACAGATCATGGTCAACAGCGTAATCATAAGAAATCAGATTAAAGTTGACGCTTTGCGCTACGCGTGAATCATGGGGCGCATCGACAACTGTGATGTTATCAAAAAAACCAACCATATCACTATCTTTCAATAAAGAAATTTTGTTGATAATCTTTGATCCTGTGACTAATTTTTTATTGCTTTTATTTTGAAATTGGTAACCGGCACGTTCAATCGCTTCAACGAAAATCCTCAGCGCTGCTATTGATTGCAGCCTTTGGTAAGTATCCGAGCCTGGCTCATCATCAGACTGAAGCATTGACGTTGACGTATCGAGTAACAAGTAAATATCAGCACCTTCATCAACATTCGTAACCTTAATTTCAGACAATGAAGATTTGAGCTCTCTTTTACCTTCTGCCAACATGGCCTTTATTTTGTAAGACTTATCTCCATCGCTGAAACGATCTGATAGGCCATAAACTGTTACCTTTTGCGGTCGACTCCAATTTTTTTGGTTAAAAACAAGAAACTTTTTACTGAGAGATCCTTCTGACGCATCAAGGCCTTGAAGTAGAACTTTTGTTTCCTTCTCTGGCTTTCGATCGAGCATAAGGTTAAACGTATCAGATGAGCCCGATTCCGATGTCTTCAGTTCTTTGCTTGCTGACGCAACGACAATCTTCGGTCTGGAAACACCTTTGTCTAAATTGATAATAGAAACTTCTTCTCTGTCTTTTTTTGAATAACCACCTTGAGGTTTTGCTTGTGCCGTAAGGGAATACACAATATCTCCATCCAGTTCAAAATCGTTAATTCCCTTTACAACTATTGTTTGGGGTATGTCCCAGTTCTCAGGGGTGAATCGAAGTTTTCTTTGACTGATCATTCCTTCTGTTTTGTCATACCTAGGAAAGTGGACTATGACATTTCCAGAAGGACGTGCCTGAAGAGAAATCTCAAAGATAGCCTTTGATGTTGATTCACTCGTGATCCAGTTGCCGTCTTGATCTTTGCGACTCAATCCTTGAACGAGGATGCCTGTTGGTTTGGAAATTTCTACAGATGTTGTGACTTTCTTCGTTGTTGGTTCAGGACTCTGATCTGGAGTATCTGGAACTTGAGGCTGCGTTACTGGATCAGGAGTTGGATCTGATGTTGGACTTGGACTCGGCCCCGGACTTGGGCTGGGACTGGGACTGGGACTTGGACTTGGACTGGGAGCGTTCTCATCGTCGGTGTTTTTGACTGTCGTGGTGTCTGATTCAGTGCCTGCATAACCACCGGCATTGTTCGCAGTCGCCGTCAGTGTTGTCGTGATATCGCCGTCATCGATGGAGTCGTCAACGCCAGTGACGGTGACCGTCCGGGGAGTATTCCAGTTGCCTGTGGTGAACGTAAGACTGTCGGTGCTTAGGGAGTTTTCTGTTGCATCGTTTCCCGTGATCGAAACAACCACATCGGCTGTGGGCTGAACATCCAGAACAACTGTGAAAGCTGACGCTGCACCAGCCTCCGTGGTCGCAAGATTTCCGGACCCATCCGTGGTACCGGTTTTAGTTAGCGTAATACTTTCATTGATATCCTGCGTATTAATTGTGATATTGGCAGTATCTGTTTCTGCACCATCTGATGCCTGCACAGTTAATGTATGTTGACTTTTAGTTTCGTGATCAAGAGTTTTTGAAGTTGCGATCGATATTTCACCATTACTTGAGTTTATCGAAAAAATTCCATCATCATTACCAGCTGTAATTGTATACGTTAGAGATTCGGATTCAATATCTGCGTCATTGCCAGTTGAGCTTTCGTTGGTGTCGTAAATTACAGTTCCCGATGTCGTGTGCTCGTTGATGCTGATTGTTGCATCATCAATCACAGGCGCATCATTCTCTCCTGCGATTGTTATTTTTACGCGTACTGTATTACTGGTATTGACTCCATCACTTAATTGAAGGCCATAGTCAATGGCAAGATTTTGTCCATTAGGAATAAAGTCAACATTGGCTGAAGCAGGATCGTAAGTCCATGTGATGGGAGACCAACTCCCTGACCATGTCTGCGATGCATTTGATAACGTCAAAGCCCCGTCTGCAATGAGGGGATTAGCTGCAGCCGGCAAAGTGTACGAACTTCCATTGAGAGTGATCACCGGATCACCGACGATGGAAGCTGTTATTGTCCCCGAGTTATCTGCATCGCTGACAGTTAAACTGCCGGTTTGGCTTGCAATATCTTGACTCGATGCATCTGCCAATTCGTTAAGACTGGCAGTTGCTGCATTGTTCTCTTTAGGCGCATCATAGGTTATTTTGTGGACTAAATAATCGTTTTGCCAGCCATTTGCTGTGAACTCAATTTTATCAAATCCGTAGCCGTCATCAGACGATAAATTAACTGGAGGATCGATATGGTCAGTAACACCATCAACAGCCCCTGTTTTAACAAGAACTGAATCGCGATACATTTTATAAATCCCATCGCCCTCAACGTCCGCGAGAAAGGCAGTAGCAAATCCAATCTCAGGAACAATTTCATCAAATTCAATGATCAACTGCTCAGACAAACCTGAAGCATTGTGGTACCCAATTTCTGTCGTATGCCCGGAACCTACAGTGCCTAATACGCCAAATCCCTGCGGATCTCCAGGAAATGATCCCAATGTTGATACGTAGCTATTTGAAGCTGAAGACAGGCTAATATTTCCTGAACCATCATCGATGAGCGTTCTAGCTGTAATTGTTACCCCAGATGGAGGTGATGCAAGGACAGTGTCATAAGCAATACTTACTTCTTGATAACTCGAAGCAGCTTTCCCTAGAAAAGGGGCATTCACTGACAACGAACCTGTCCAGCTCTGGATTTGTTGGAGTCCTACGTATGTCGCGAGAGAAGCACTTGTTTGTTTGTCATTAACAATATTGGGTTGTTCGCGACTAATCTTTGACTCACTCGAATAAACATCTGCCCCCGCAAGTTTCTGGAAGGTTTCTATGAGATCTTTATTCAGTCCTGCTCTGCAGCTCCACAGGTAAATCGATTTCAGACTCCAACAATGCAGCAGATGCGAAGACTCTTTTAGATACTTTGAAGTGAGGAGTGTATTGCCAAGTTTGATTTCACCATTGCTGCCATGGGCAAAAATATGTAGCTCACTAATTGTTTTCCCTGCCTGCTTCTGCTGATTTATTGCGCTCGATATTTCTTGAATTGGATCACCTTCGATCCAGGCAATCTGACTATCCAGGCATTGCAACCAGTCAACGCCACTGATACGTCGATTAGCTACGAAGAGGGGTTCTTCATGCCGATGCAGCACTTCTGCTTCGATGCGTTCAGTTTGAACAGCCTCAAGATCATTCAAGACGACCGCCATCTTCTGTTCAGCTGAAACCGTCTGGGAAAAACAATTCTTGATATATTAGCAGCTTGATAGATGGGTACGAAGGCATTGCATCGTCTGCGAAGGACTCATTAGAGTCTTTACCATTACCGTTGTTAGATATTACCTAAACTTAAATGCCTTGCAGGCCCAAAATGAGATTTTTTCCTCGATCTGTATTTTCGTGCACTGAGTGTGCCAAACCTGTGCAGCGAACAACAGCAGGCGAACCGTTCAGTTGCGTGCCAGGTGAAGCATGGCTGTTCAACTCTGTGGGACGGCTCCCAGAGACAGTGTCATCAGCACCAGCCATCCCCATCACCGTGGGGCTAACGGCTCTGATCCCCTAATTAGGGGATGTCCAACACCTCACTCCATGAGGATGATGAGCCCAGCCCCTCAGCCAAGGGACGTTGGGAGGAAAGCAGTGACCACTCAACCCCCTTACCGTTCGAGGGTGATTTCCAGAGACATCGTCACCACTAAGGCAACCACTCCAAGTGTGACGCTGCTCAGCAGCCCATTCCAGTCTGCGGGAATGCTCGAGGGCCTTATGCAACAACTTGGCTTTCCAATGCAGGTGGTGCAGATCAGCCGTGGCCCACTGCTGGGGCACTTATCTGCAACACGTTCAGCGGGTGGGCTCTTGCTGCAACTCACCACGAATCAATGCCTGAGCGGCTACGGCAGCAGGAACCAGCGCTGGGTGGGAATCGCACTCGAACAAACGAACAACCTCGAGATGCATCGGGTGCGAGGCGAACCCATTGGACCGTGTTCGGTACAGGGCTTTAACCGCAACCTCACCGAATCGATTTGGCAATTGTCGCCCCACAGTCACTTAAGCCTTTTGGTGATTCCAGTGGAACGGATTCTCGATCTCATCGCACTGGGCCCGCTCGCTTCAAGAGGTGATCGATATCAGCAACATGGTGACGTTCCAACAACGCCATTTCAAAACCCTCAAAAGCTTCCTGCTCTCAAGCGACATTCATGGGTATGCAGCAAGAGACACGCTCGATGCCCTGCTTGTTGAGTGCTTCATGCGGCCGGACAACATCTCCACTGCCGGCATCCCACTCAGCAACCGTGCTGAACTGATGCGGGACCTGTTGAACTACGGCTTCAGCAACCCAACGGAGGCGATCAGCTTGGAAACCCTCAGCAAAACACTGCTGAAATCACCATCCTCAATTACCAAGGCCAGCCGTGAACAATTCGGTGTGTCCCCGATGCAGCTCCTAAAACAAATTCGGCTTCAGCAAGTGCAAAATCTGCTGACGGATCCTGAACAGCAACAACAACTGGGAACACTATCAATCCATGCCATCGCCAAACGATTTGGATTCACAGCACCGAATCATTTCGCCCGCGACTACAAAACAATGTTCGGGGAAAACCCGGGACAGACCTTCAGCCGTGAAAAAGCCTGAGTGGCGTCAATCCTGCACATAAACGCGACCTTCTTTTAAACACTGCTCGGCTTTCTGGAGTTCCCGGCCGAGATACAGCGCATGATCCAGACGGCTCAGCGGATGGGGGCCGTCGCCTTCCGTGAGTTGGATGCCGATCTCCTTAGCACTGCGGCCGCGGTACACCGCTGAAGCAGCACGAGGGCCATTGCTGCCTTTTTTGCAGCTCAGCACTTCACCGGTGTCGGAATCTCTAGCCAGCCCCTTCTCATCAATGGTGTTGCCGAAATGCTCCAGCACCAGTTCACCGGCCTCCGAATCAACCTTGATCAGGAAATAACCGTTGGGATCCAGGGCAATGAAGCGCTGCGACAGCCGATCGTCCAAAGCGTCGATGGCCGCTGCGATGGAGGTGGGTGCTTCAGGGGTCTTGACCATTTCTTCAACTTACAAACCAAGCGCGGGTGCGTCCGCTTTGAAGGGCAATTCCGCGTTGATCGCCTCGATCTCCTCGAGCATCAAGCCATTCACTTTGGGAAGCCAGGCACGGATCAAGGAATCCATCTGGGGCTGGTACCAGCGGTGCAGGCTGGCGTGGGGACGAGCCACAAACCCGCGCCGGCGCTTATGGCTGCCGCCAGCTCCTGGATCAAAGCTGTTAATCCCATGGCCGATCGCCCATTCGATCGGGGCGTAGTAACAGACCTCGAAATGGAGGCAGTCGATCTCCTCCTCACTGCCCCAGTAGCGGCCCCAGAGCTGCTGGCCGTCGTGGACGCACATCGACATAGCAACGGGTTCCCTTGGATCACCGCGATGGGCTGAAAACAGCACCACCTGATCGCTCTGACCCTCTGCCAACAACTCAAAAAACGACTTCTCGAGGTATTTGCTGCCCCATGGCCCCCAGCGGGCGCAATGCTGTTCATAAAAGCCATGCATGGTCTGCAGCAGCTCGAGATCCAACTGATCACCTGTGAGTGGTGTCACCGTGATGCCCGCCTGGGTGACCGCCTTGCGTTCTCGTTTGATGTTGCGGCGCTGGTTGGCGTTAAAGCCCTTGAGGTAATCATCGAAGCATTGATCCTCTCCCCGACTCCAGAGGCTCTGCTGGTTCAGCCAGGGGGCACAGCCCGCTTGTTCGGCCAAGGGCCGCCACTCCGGATCGACGTACAAAAAATTGCAGCTGAGGATGCCGCTCTGTTCGCAGAAGGCATCGATGGCACGGATCATCACCGCCGTCAGCTGGGCGGCGTCCTCTCCCTCGCGGGTATGAAAGCGGTAGCCGAGCACCGGGCTGACCGGACTCATCCCCAGCAGCTTCGGGTAATAGCGAAGGCCTAAATCGGCCGCCAGGCGTGCAAAGGTTTGATCGAAAACGAATTCGCCATAGCTGTGCCCCTTGAGATACAGCGGTGCCACAGCCACGGGTTCATCTCCTCGCCAGAGCGCCAGATGAAACGGTTGCCAACCTTGATCCGGAACGATGCTGCCCGAGCGCTCCAGCGCATCCAGCCAGCTCCAGCGATAAAACGGAATTGACTGTTCACCCACCAACGCCGACCAGTGGTCTTCCGGAATCTCCCGGATCGAACGGTGCCAACGCGCGGAGAGCGGAGTCATGCAGGCAACGGCTGGATCAGACTCTGGGCTGACCCTAACCAGCGCAGAGCTCTGATCCGGCGATCGCTGGCGCTTCTGCTGGCGGGACTGGGTGCTGCCCCGGGCTCTCCCGCAGCAGCTGGGCTGCTGCGACCGGTGCTGGATATGATTCGTCCACGGCTGGAAGAACGGCTCAAGGACGAATGCCTAAAGCTGGTGAGCAGCGAAGTATCGGCGCTCCAGAACCTGGTGAACGACAGCTGCCAGTCAATGGCACGGCCGGCGTGCGTTTGTCTGATTGAGGAAACCAGCCACAGCGGCCGGGAACTGGGGGTGGTCACCGAACTTATCTCAGGCCGCATCGGCGATGACGCTGAAGTGGTGATCAAACGCTGCCTCGGCAAAATGCTCGGTTTGCCGGCCACCAGCCTGGAGAACCTGTCCTTGCCGGAGGTCAGGCCATCGGGTCACTGACCATCGTGATCACCCGATTCACAAAATCAAGATTCAGGAGGTCTGCACTTACTCCTTTCACCACAGCCTTCACGTCCTCTCCCTTCGTGATCCAAGCGTCGTTGCCCCTCATCTCGATCACGGTGGAGGCACAGCCACAGAACTCGATGCTGTCGCCGCGCTCAAAATCCATGATTTTCACGTGACCCTTGCCGCCATCGACCGTGACGAAGACGTCATCACCTTCACCGCCCCAAGCCTTGTCCTTGCCCTCACCGCTTGCGATGACGTCGTCTCCCTCGTAGGCCCAAATCAAATTTTTCTTTTTCGACCCGGTGAGCTCATCGCTACCAGATGTGCCACGGATTTTTTTCTTGCTCTTGCGTCCCATGGCCTCGTTCAATCAAGTGCTGTGTAACTGGAGATTAGTGAGAATCGCTCAGCTGCAAATCCCCTAAATGGGGGATTCTCAGCGATTTCCAAGCCCTCGGCGGCGCTGATAGCGCAGCAAGAGCTCATCACCACCGAGAGGCGTCGCCTCAGCCAGGGCCCAGGACCGTGAATCCGACAGTTCAGCAGGTAAGTTGGAGACAGACGGGGCTTTGAAGGGGATCCAGCTCTTCTCCCCCCCATGCAACCGTGGCGTCAGCGTGAGCTGCAGTTCGTCGATGCCGTCGTCCTGCAGCAGGGATGCAATCAACTGAGCCCCGCCGAGGAGAACCAGACGTTCAACTCCTTTGCGTGCCATCACGCTAAGCGTCTCCGGCCAGGTCGCCGCCGGTTCGACGACCTCGTCAAAGCCCGCCTGATTGGTGGATGAGCTCAACAACCAACGCTCCAGTGGTTGCTGGAAGAAAGGCCAATCGAAGGAGAAACCTGATGATCGGCTCACGACGATGGCGATCGGTTGCTCCGAACGATCGGCAACACGCCGCGTTTCCAGAAGATCCGCATCCCGGATCAGACACGTGCAACGGTGAGCCCGCAGAGTGCCGGCTCCGATCAGGCAGGCATCAGCCCAGGTGAGGGATTCCTCCAGAACTCGTCGATCACCGCTGCCTCCAAGCTGGGCAGCCCCACCGTCCGGTGGCGCCAGTCGACCGTCGAGGCTGATGGCCAGAACCAGGCGGACCCAGGGCCTCGACAACCCATCGGGCTGATCGAGCTCTTGACGATCTGGCTGATGGACGGTCAGAGCGCTGCGACGGTTTCTAGCGACGCAGGTGTCATCTCCAGCTGGGGAGCTTCGGCATAGACCTCAGCCGCGTTGTTGGGACTCTCCTGCAGACGCACCTTGTGGAGATGGGCGCCGATGGCCTTCACCGGGGTGGAAAGGCGATCGGCGATGTGCAGAGCGATGTTCTCGGCTGTGGGGACGCATTCAGCGAAAAAGGGCACATCCTTGTTGAGGAAGGTGTGATCGAAGGGCTCCACCACCAGATCGTCCACCAACCGCTGCAGAGCGGAGAGATCGCAAACCATGCCAGTGCGGGGATCGATGGCGCCACGGACGGTGACATCCACCAGATAGTTGTGGCCATGGCCGTGGGGCCGGGCGCACTTGCCGTAGATGCGCTCGTTCTCCGCCTGACTCAGCTCCGGCCTTGCCAGACGATGGGCAGCAGCGAAATGGGTGCGGATGGTGAGAAAGGCGTCCATGGGATGTCCGAGATAGTCGGCCCAGAGGCCTGGTTGTTCGTAAAGGCGAAGAGCCGTGATCGGCAGGTGCGGGATTAGCCGCTGCCAGATCACGCGCACAAGGGCTTCGGTGGTGGGGAGGCACCCCTCCGGAGACTCCAGGTTGAATTCAGGCCAGGCCTCATTCAGGAAGCGGAAGTCGAGCTGGCCGGTGATCTCGCTGCGGATGGAATGCTTCACCTCAGAGAGGTTCAGCACCATGCCATCGGCATCAAGGCCGCCCGCCATGGACACGATCAGCTCGTAGTTGTGACCGTGGCCAGGGGCCAGAGCACAGGCTCCGAAGCGAGCGGCATTGTCGTCAGATGAGAGCTCCGGCAACCAATAGCGGTGGGAGGCACTGAATGTGGCTCTCCTTGTGATCACGCAGCCGCGGCCTTGGCCGTGCCGTGCGGTCGACTTCGTTTCAGTCATGTGACGTTCCGGCCGGAGGGCATCCTAATGAGCTAACGCCGTTTTCGAGCTATGGCGGAATCCGCCCCTTCCCTGAAACAGACGCTGGCTGGCAGAAGCCTGTATTTGGTCGGAATGATGGGCAGCGGAAAAACCAGCACTGGAAGACCTTTGGCGGAACGGCTCGGTTACGGCTTTGTTGATGCGGACGCCGTGATCGAACAGGCCGCCGGATGCAGCATTCCCCAAATCTTCGACAGCGATGGCGAAACAGGCTTCCGCGCCATCGAAACCCAGGTGCTCAGCGCCATCAGCCAACGCCATTCCCTGGTGGTGGCCACCGGTGGTGGCGTGGTGACGCGGCCCGAAAACTGGGGGCTGCTGCACCACGGCATCGTGATCTGGCTGGATGTGGAGCGGCAACAGCTGCTGGAGCGCCTCAGAGCTGACGACACCGCAAGACCACTGTTGCAACAACAGGATCCGGTGGCCGCTTTGGATGCCCTGCTGGCGGAACGACGCCCGCTCTATGCAGAAGCCGATCTGACCGTGGTGATTCAGAACGAAACACCGGAACAAGTGGCCGATGGGGTTCTGCAACTGCTGCCCACATTGCTGTCGGATCCCAAAACGCGTCGACGCGATTGACGACCTAGGGGACCTGACTGGGGAACGGCCTGAGCGTCAGCCGAACAGCTTGGCGAGACGTTGTGTATAAAAAATATTCTGCGGATCAAGTTGTCGACGGACCTGTTGAAATGTCGTCAGCGCTGGATACACCAACTGCATTTCTGCAGGGGTCATCGAAATCAATTTCGAGAGGTGAGGTCGTCCTCCATAAGCAAGCATCAGGGTTTCAATTTTTCGAACCATTTCAACAATCTTTCGGGGGCTTTGGCGTCCTTCGACATCGTAGTAAGCACCGCACTCCACATACACTTTGCTCGGATCATTCCCACTCGCCAACAGGGCCGACTCGCCCATGACTTTTTTGAGCCAAACCATCGACGGCAAGGAGAGATCGAGGGACTGAAATGCGTCCATCACGTTTGCAAACAAGTCGACGGGAACAGCCCATTCGGAACCCGCGATGGTTGGCGAGGGAGGTTGAAAATTCATCACCACCAGGTGGGCTGGGCCAGTCATCCAGAACTGTCCTTGAGCATCCTCGCCAGTGAGAACCTCATCACTCAGAGGGGGAACGGAGGCCTCTGGCACAACCTTGAACAAGGTTGACGTTGGATCCGTCGTGCTGGCATGAATGAATGACATCGGGCCACTGTCCAGCAAGGCCTGACGCCACTGATCGGTGGCGATCGGTTGCTGAACAAGCTTGAGGCGGAACGCCGGATCAAGTTTGAGCGTAAGCTGGGTCATCACCCCCAACATGCCCAGGGAGATGCGTGCTGCATCGAGATGGGGATGGTCAGCATTCATCTCAACAACGCGTCCTTGGCCTGTGACAAGCCGACAACTTGTCAACCTGGACGACAGACTGCCGCCCATCAAACTGCCATGACTTCCGGTTGAGACAGCCCCTCCAATCGACACCCATGGTGGTGCCGGAGCATTGGAGAGGGTGAAGCCTCTGGCCCATGCCTCACGGTGAATGGTTTCCAACAAAACACCAGGTCCGCAGGTCACGGTTCCGGCTTCTTGATCAAAGCTGAGTGCATCAAGATGCACTGTTGACAACATCAACGTGTCGCCATCTCCGTACCACTTGGTATTCCAGGATGTTCTTCGACCGACAACGCGACATTGGCGATTGTGTTGACGACACTGCCTGACGATCTCAACCACCTCTGCTTCCGTTCTGGGAGCCAGAACCACGGCAGATTCACCAAAAACAGTGAAGCCAGACCAATCTCTTAACGGGATTGAAATGGAATCAATGGATGCCCCGATCTTGCCGCCACTGATGGCTTTGGCATGCAATCGTTCCCGCCAGGATTGGCAACCAATCAGACCAGCGGCCGTGGCCCCGCTGCGGAGAAGAAAGGAACGCCTGCTCAACACCATTGACCACAGCCGATCCTGCGATTCAACTTAACGACGCCGATCAAAACGCCTGTTCAGATCAGCAGAACCAGGCAACACGCAGCAGCACGATCAATGCCATCAGGATGAGAAACCATCACGATGAACAGGATGGCTTCTCATCTCTTCAGATGGAACCAATCTCAGCTGGCCGGCGGCTCAAGCCTCACGGCAAACCACTGCAAACAGATCCCCGGTTCCAATTCCAGATCACAGGCTGTGTCCAACAAGCGTTGGGCAGCGGCAGCCAGATCGGGCTGGTTGGCGAGATCGGCAGGCAGTGTCTCGAGACCTCGCAGATGGTCGGTGAGCCATGTCAACGTGTCGGCGGCGCTAAGCAACTGCTCCGGCTGGCCAGGCTCCAACACCACGTAGTCATCACAGGCACGGATCAGGGGATCGGACATGGAACGACGGGTGCTGGCCCTGCTGCTGTGCTTCACCATCCTGCTCAGTGCTTCACCCGGCTGGGCTTCCGTGCTGGAGGATCGTCTGAGCAGCTGGCCAGACTGGACGCTGCCGGCACCCTTGCCGCGGCCCTCGAATCGGGACGACCTGATCTATCCCGACTGGTTTGCAGGGCTCTGGCAGGTGGAGAGCTGGGATCTCGATGATCCGGAGGCAGCACCACTTATCCATCAGGCCCGTTTTCGCTCTGATGGCGACGGACGGCTGGTGGGTGATCGCGCCTTCAACGCCCTGGCCATCGGCCAGGTCCTGCTTGGTGAGCAACTGCTGCGAGTGGAGGACGATCCGGCCAGCGCCAATCGTCAGATGGCTCAACTGAAGGGGGATCTGCGACTGGAAACCAGCGTCACGGGCCGCCGCCAGGACAACCTCGACGACGGAGGCTTTCTCGCCGATGAGCTCGTGCTGCAGATCTTGCATGCCCCCGGTCCACCGAGGCTGAGCCGCATCGAAACCCTCAGCCTATACAAACGTTGCGATGTCGGCATCTGTGCCGATCAGTGGCAGGCCCGCTATGCCCCTCCCGGCCAGAAGCTGCGGGATCGGGCCGTCGCGACCCACCGCTACCGACTGCGATTCACACCTCTTCCAGGGTCCGCTCCATCAGCTTGAGTTCGAGTTGATCACGCCAGTGGAACAGGGCTTGCAACTTGGGGTGATCGCTCAGTCCAGGAACACCTCGACCCGCCAGGGGGGAGCCAGCCGACTGGGGGAAACGCAGCAGCGAGAGCTGCGCAGCCACGGCGAGATCCGCCAGGGTCATGGCCTCCCCCACCAGGAACGGACTGTCCTCCACCGAAGCCGCCAGCTGTTCAAGGCTCGCCAGCAGAGCAGCGCGCTCCCCCTGATTCACCAGCTCACTGACGCTGTTGACCCAACCGCCAGGAATCGCTCCCATCACCGAGCGAAGGGGATCAGGCACATCGTCTGGCAGCAGGGCAACCCGCAGCTCCGGATCGAGGGCGGCCGCCTGGACCAGCGATGCACGTCCACCGGCGGCCAAGGTCGTATCCGCCCAGTCTTCGATCAAATGCACCTGAGCGGCCTGTTTCGGATCAGTCGGCAGAAGCGTTGGATCCGCTCCAAGCTGCTCGAGATGGCGGCTGATGGCGCTCGAGTCCGCCAGCACCCTGTCGCCGTCCACCAGGACAGGAACCTGACGTTGTCCGGACAGACGGAACACGGCTACCTGGCCGATGCCAGGGGTGACCTCGACGGTGCGATAGCTCAGCCCCTTGGCCTGGAGCACCATCCGCACCTTGAGGCAAAACGCGGAATGTCGGAATTGATGCAGCTCCAGCATGGGATTGGCGCCATGGGCCCGGCAGAGTAGCCATCAGATCCCAGAGCTCGCCAGGACCATGCGGGAGTTTTTCCTCAACGTCACCCGCTACCCCCGCTATCTGATCGCCTTCACCCTGGGTGTGATGAATTCGGTTGCCCAACCGCTCGCCCGCAGGCGCAGCAACCCGGTCACAGCCGTCGCCTTGATCGGTGCCCTGATCAGCGGCCTGATCAGCCTCACCCTGGTGCTGCGTGCCATGGTGCAGTCAGCACCAGTGGCGTGACGGACCAATGGCTCAGGGGCGTCGTGTGGAACGGGTGGCGGCCCTGATCCGCAGAGAAACCAGCGAACTACTGCTCAATGGCATCCGTGATGAGCGGGTGCATCAGGGCATGGTGAGCATTACGGACGTGGAGGTCTCCGGCGATCTGCAGCACTGCAGGATTTTCGTGAGCATCTTCGGCGAGCAGAACGATCGCAGCGATGTGCTCGAAGGGCTGAAAGCGGCGAGCGGCTACCTGCGCGGAGAGCTGGGCCGACGCCTGCAGATGCGCCGGGCGCCCGAGGTGGTGTTCCAGCTCGACCGAGGCATCGAGAAAGGAACCTCCGTGCTGGGCCTGCTCAACCGCCTGGAGGATGAACGACAGGAACGCGGCGAGATCCCCCCCGGCAGCGATGAGCTCCAACCCGACTGATCCCCTGCGGCGTCGGATCGCCGAACTGCTTGTGGTGCGGGCCAGCGGTCACCTGGATGATCAACAGCGCCGTTACCCCCGCTGGGAACTGCCCAATCGCGACCTGCAGCGGTTGCTTCAGGACGGTGTGGGCGGTGTGATTCTGCTGGGGGGGAGCGCCACCGAGCTGCAGCAACGCACCCGCCAGCTGCAGAGCTGGGCCTCACAACCGCTGCTCTTCTGCGCCGATGTGGAGGAGGGCGTGGGCCAACGCTTCGAAGGCGCGAGCTGGCTGGTGCCGCCCCTCGCCCTCGGCCGTCTCCACCGCAGCGCACCCGAGCGCGCCCTGTCGCTCGCCGAACGCTATGGCCGCTGCACCGGCGAACAGGCCCGCCGCTGCGGCCTCAACTGGGTGCTGGGACCCGTCTGCGATGTGAACAACAATCCCGCCAACCCGGTGATCAACGTCCGGGCCTGGGGTGAGGACCCCATGACTGCAGGCGCCCTGGCCGCCGCTTTCCAGCGCGGCCTCCATGCCGCCGGCGTGCTCGGCTGCGCCAAGCATTTCCCAGGCCATGGCGATACCGACAGCGATTCCCATCTGGATCTGCCGGTTCTGCCCCATGATCGCGAGCGCCTGGATCAGATCGAGCTGCCGCCCTTCCAGCAGCTGATCACAACCGGGATCGACAGCGTGATGACGGCTCACCTGCTGCTGCCGAAGCTGGACACGGAGCATCCCGCCACCCTGTCGCCCGCCGTGCTGACGGACCTGCTGCGCCACCAGATGGGGTTCAGCGGCCTGGTGGTGACCGATGCGCTGGTGATGGAAGCGATCGCTGCCCGCCACGGAGCCGAGGACGCGGCCGTGCTGGCCTTCGAGGCCGGGGCGGATTTGATCCTGATGCCGGCGGATGCCGACGCCGCGATCGATGGACTGCAGGCCGCCTTCGCCTCAGGCCGGCTGCCGCTGCAGCGTCTGGAGCAGGCCCTGCAGCGGCGGCGCCATGCCCTCGCCAAGGTGACCGCAATGGCGTCCGGGGTGATCGCCAGCGAGGACGACCGCGGCCTTGAACGCGAGCTTGTCGCCGCTTGCAGCACCATCCGGCGCGCCGCCGGCGTCAGCGCCAGCCATGGTGTGAATCTGCTTCGGGTGGATGGCGTCTTCCCCTGTCCCGCCCTCAGCGGAGCGGCTCCGGCTCTGCAGCTGCCGGAACAGCAGGGATTGGCCAGCGTGGTGATCCATGGCCAAGGGGTATCCCCATGGCAGGACAGCGAAGACGCTCCTCTGTCCCTGGAGCGATTCGGCGCAGGACCGGTGCTGCTGCAGTTGTTTGTGCGCGGCAACCCGTTCCGAGGAAACAAGGACGACCGGGAACCCTGGCTGGCAGCCGTCAGGCAGCTGCAACGTCTCGACCGTCTGGCGGGACTTGTGGTCTACGGCAGCCCCTATCTCTGGGAACAACTGCATGCCAACCTAGATCCGGGGATCCCAGCGGCTTACAGCCCCGGCCAGATGCCGGAAGCCCAGCGCCATCTGCTGACGACGCTGTTAAGGCCTGCCGAGGCGTCTCCCCACAAGGGCGAATTCACCGACTGAGCGACCTATCGTCGGCCGACTTCACGGCCAGTGCTGATGCTCAGCCTCTCGATGATCGTGCGCAATGAGGAGGCACGCCTGGCTGGTTGCCTCGCCTCGGTGAAGGGTCTGGCCGATGAGATGGTGGTGGTGGACACCGGCTCCACCGATGACACGATCGCCGTTGCCGAAGCCGCCGGCGCCTGCGTCGAGCGGATCGACTGGCCGGGGGATTTCGCACCTGCCCGCAACCGCGCCATGGACTTTCTCAGCGGCGACTGGGTGCTGGTGCTGGATGCCGATGAACAGCTGCGTCCGGAGGTGATTCCCAATCTCAGGGCCCTCATGGCCCAGCCCGATGTGCTGGTGATCAATCTGTTGCGCTACGAGCTGGGAGCAGTCATGGCCCCCTACTCGAATGTGAGCCGCTTGTTCCGTCGCCATCCCGGCATCCGCTGGAGCAAGCCCTACCACTCGATGATCGACGACAGCGTTGAGGCTCTGCTGGAGCTTGAACCGCAGTGGCGCATCGCTGACTGCAGTGAGCCAGCCATCCTTCACGACGGCTACAGACCGGAGCTTCTGGCCGGCACCGACAAAGCGGAGCGCCTGCGTCAGGCGATGCAGAGCGAACTGGAGCAACGGCCCGGCGATCCCTACGCCAGCGCCAAGCTGGGCGGTCTGCTGATCAGTGATGGTCAACATCAGGAGGCCGCCGCGCTGTTGCGCAAGGCGCTGGATCAGGACGCCGTGCAAGACAGTGAGCGCTACGAACTCCTGGTTCACCTCGCCTTGGCGGTGAGCCCTTCAGAACCGGGCGAAGCGGTGGCGCTCTACCGGAAGGCTCTCACCATTTCCCTGGACACGCGCATCACCCTTGGGGCCCGGCTCAACCTGGCAGCACGGCTGATGGAGCAGGGGGAGCTGGAGGAAGCCATCAACCTGACCAGACTTGCGACCCAACGGGCACCGGAGGTCGCCCTCGGCTGGTACAACCTCGGGCTGATGCAACGTCGTCGTGGCGACATCAGCGCAGCACTCCAGGCCTATGAACGGGCCCTTGAGCTCGACCCCGACAACGCCGAATGCCATCAGAACGATGCCGTGGCCCGTCTGATGGGGGGTGACATCGAAGGGGCGCGCCAGGGATTCCGCAATGCCATCGCCCGGCTGGAGCATCAAGGGCGAGGGGAGGAGGCCCAACGCCTGCGGCAGAACGCCGGTCAGATCGTGAAACTCGATGTGGAGCCGATCGCTTGAGTGATCCATTGAACGGGCGCACTGTGGTGGTCACCCGTGCCGCCGATCAGCAAGGGGAAGGACGACGACTGCTCGAGGCCCTTGGGGCGCGGGTGCTGGATCTGCCGGCTCTGGTGATCGGGCCACCCGATCAGTGGGGGCCGCTGGATGACGCCCTCGCCGATCTGGACAACTTCCATTGGCTGGTGTTCTCCAGTGCCAACGGCGTCGAGTCGGTGGAGCAGCGTCTCCAGACCCTCGGTCGCAGCCTGGCCCGTCGCCCCCGCAGCCTCAAGATGGCAGCCGTGGGTCGCAAGACGGCACGTCTGCTGGAGGAGCTCGGGGCTGCAGCCGATTTCGTGCCACCACAATTCGTGGCGGACAGCCTGATCGAGCATTTCCCGGTCTCTGGATTCGGACTGCGCATGCTGCTGCCCCGGGTGCAGAGCGGCGGCCGAACCCTGCTGGCGGATGCCTTCGGGGAAGCGGGCGTCCGCGTTGTGGAGGTGCCTGCCTATAAATCGCGCTGCCCGGAAACGATGCCTGAAGCAACCGCGATGGCTCTGGAGGCGGGTGCCGTCGATGCGATTACCTTCAGCAGTGGGAAAACCGCCGATCACACAGCGTTGCTGCTGCAGCAACGGTTCGGTGATGACTGGCTGGAGCAGCTCGCCAGCGTGAACGTGGTGTCGATCGGGCCGCAAACCACTCGCAGCTGCTTGGCCCGGTTCGGACGGGTGGATGCGGAGGCCGATCCCCATGATCTCGATGGGCTGGTGTCCGCCTGTGCTCAGCTGATGCAGAGCGGATCCTGAGGGGTGCCGTTCTGCGCCAGACGCACGCAACCGCTTGGCACGTCGATGGCCACAACGGACCACCCCGGTGGCAGCAGAAGGGCGCTGTCTCCCGAGCAGCGGCCATCGGCACTGACGCAGAGCACACCACTGACCTGGGCATTGCTGGCCAGAGCCCGACTCTGACCACCGACCAGAAGCACTCCGGTGACCGTGATGCCGGAGCCCGGATCGACCGCTGAGTCCTCATCCGGAGCAGCGTCGGGATCCGCAGCTGCTTCAGGCGTGCTCGGCTGCAATGGCGCGAAGGGATCGAGGCGACCGCCCGGAGCAGCGTCCCGAACCTGTTCCACCGTTGGGAGGGGCGTCAGCCCCAGGTCCGGCGAAGCGATGCTGACTGCGGCTCCATCCTGATCCGCCTCATCCGCTGGGCTCATGGAAGCAGCTGGACTCACCTCCGGTGCCGACGTTGTGGCCTCTCCTCCGCAGGCGACGAGGCCGAAACCGCAGCAGCCGATGACGATCGATGCGATGGATCCGCAGGCCCATCCTGCAGCTGGCTTCTTCTTAGCCGCCGCCTTCTTAGCCGCCGTCTTCGACGAGGTCCCGGAAACGATCAAGATTGGCCTGGAGCTCCCGAGTGACGATTCCCCCCAGGATGCTGGGCTCCATCAAGGGTGCCAAGACCCCCGGCAGTTCATACGTGACACTCAGCTTCACCACCGTCCGATCCGCTGCCTCGGGGTAGAAGCGCACAGCACCACGGGTGGGCAACCCACCGACGGACTCCCAGTGCAGCTGCTGCTGATCCACCCGCTGGGTGATGCGTGCCTTCCAGTGGAAGCGAAAACCCTGGGCCGCCAGCGTCCAATCGGTGAGATCGGGGTCATCCAATGTGGTGACCGACTCGATCCAGCGCATCCAGCGCGGCATGGCTTCCAGGTCGCTCCAGACGGCCCAGACACGTTCAGCAGAGGCCTGAACCTCGGTGGTGACGGAATGTTCCAGCCAGCGTCCCATCGTCAGGCCACCGCAGCATTGGTCGCCAGTTGCACCGGCTGATCAAGAATCGCGGCCGCCGCCAGATGGCCGCTCATGGTCGCGCCTTCCATCGAATCGATGTAGTCCTGACGCGTGTAACTTCCGGCAAGGAAGAAATTGCGCACCGGTGTCCGCTGTTCAGGGCGATAGGGCTCCATGCCCGGTGCTTCCCGATAAAGGGACTGAGCCAGCTTCACCACGTTGCTCCAGGTGAGCTTGAGGTTGCGGGCCGAGGGGAAGAGCTCCCGCACCTGTCGGTCGGTGTGGGCCACGATGTCATCCACTGATTTGGGGATCCAGGGATCACCAGGGGTGAGCACACACTGCAGCAGGGACCCCTCTCCCTCCTTGCGGTAATCCTCAGGGCTGGCCAGAGCTAAATCAGCGAAGCAGCTGAAATCGGCGTCAGCTGTGTAGAGCAGATTGTTCAGCCCCGTCGGTGTCGCCACATCCCGACGCTGGTCCTCCCGGGCGTCGCCCAGCTCGGTCACCCAGCCATCATAGCGAAGCTGAACGGTGGCCACCGGGACGGCCTCCAGCTGGTGAATCGCCTTGAACTGGGGGTAACGGTTCCAGGCCTCGGGCAGCAGCTTCTGAATGCCGGGCACATCACAGGCCGCCAGATAGGCATCAGCCTCAACACGGATGTCTCCCTCTGGCGTTCCCATCTGGAGGCCGGTGATCTCGGGTACCTCGCCCTCGCTGTAGTCCACCTGCTTGACCCGATGGCGCAGATGCAACTTGCCGCCCCGCTTCTGGATGTAGTCGAAGATCGGGCCCGTGAGCCAGCGGTGGGGCGAACCCTTCAGCAGATTGAGCTTGGAGGCTTCCGTCTTGGCCGCAAACATCATGAAGATGGTGAGCATGCAACGGGCGGAGATGGCCTCGCAGTCGATGAAGCCCAGGGCATAGGCGATGGGATTCCACATGCGGCGGATGCTTTCCGGGCTGCCGCCATGGCCCACGAACCAATCCTGAAAACTGACCGAATCAAGGGCACGGATGGTGCGCATCGCCCCCTCGTAATCGACCAAGCCACGAACGATCGGTGAGGTACCCAGGGCCAGGGCATTGCGCAGCTTGTCGATCCAGCCCAGCTGCGGCGTAGTGAAAAAGGCCTTGAGGCCATTGAAGGGAGCCCCGATGGGGAAGCGGAAATCCAGCTCCCGCAGATCCCCCCCCTTGTTCACGAAAAGATGCGTGTGCTGCTTGGGCAGCAGGTTCTCGAAGGCCCCGACTTTGCGCATCAGGGCGAAGAGGTTGGCGTAGTTGAAAAAGAAGACGTGCAAGCCCATCTCGATGTGGTTACCGCCGTCATCCACCCAGCTGCCCACCTTGCCGCCCATGAAGGGCCTGGCTTCGTAGAGATCAACGGAGTGGCCGGCATCAACCAGATCCACCGCCGCAGAGAGACCGGCAAGCCCGGAACCGACAATCGCGACCCGCACCTGAGATGTGCAACTGCCCAGGACTCTATGTATCAGGCTCCATAGAGTGAGGGCACTCCTGCGTGGCGTCGATGACCAGCTCCACCACGAATCCAGCCACCCACACCGCACGGGACGGCAAAGGCATCCTGATCACGGCACCGGCCATGCAGCAGTTGGCCAAGCTTTGCGGCGAACAAGGCACCAATATGGTCCTGCGTGTCGGGGTGCGCTCGGGGGGCTGCAGCGGGATGAGCTACACGATGGACTTTGTTCCGGCTTCCGAGACCCTCGACGACGACGCCACCTACGACTACGAAACGCCTGACGGACGCCAGTTCCGCGTGATCTGCGACCCCAAAAGCCTGCTGTACATCTACGGCATGCAGCTCGACTTCAGCACGGCACTGATCGGTGGTGGTTTCAACTTCACCAATCCCAACGCCACCCAGACCTGCGGCTGCGGCAGCTCCTTCGCGGTCTGAAGCCTCGTCGTTGACGCAGGGAACCGCGCCCATGGGAATCTGAAGACGCCCCCCACGCGTCTCTCCTTCGATGGAGTCCAGCCAGGAGAATTTGTTCGACCAGGCCATGTCCCGGTATCAGGCCGGTGCCGATGCCGAGGAGATCCTGCCGCTTTTCATCCGGATCACCGAGTCAGCGCCACGTCAATCCGCCGGCTGGACCTGTCTGGCCTGGCTGCAGCTGCTCTGTGACCAACCGGAGGAGGCCCTGCGATCGGCGCGCTTCGCCGTCAAACTCAGTCCACAAGACCCTCAGGCACGCATCAACCTGTCACTGGCGCTGCTGGAGAACGATTCCAAAGGTGTGCGCGACCACATCCAGGTTGTCCAGCAGGTTCTGACCATGGCCCCGGAGGTCTCTGATGATCTCAAGGGTGCCCTGGAGGATGGCCTGCAACGCCGTCCCGGCTGGAAAGCGCTCCAGAAAGTGAAAACCTGGCTCAACCTCTGAGGGATGAGGCTGCGATCGCAATGACAGCCTTCCGGCACCGATCGACCGCGCCCATCCTGCTGCTGAGCAATGGCCATGGGGAGGATCTCTCGGGAGCCCTGCTGGGCCGAGCACTCAGGGACCTGGGCCATCCGGTGGAAGCCCTGCCCCTTGTTGGCCGCGGTGAGGCTTACAGGAAAGCGGGTATCCCGCTGCTTGGACGCACAAGGGAATTCAGCACGGGCGGGATCGGATACACGAGTCTGAAAGGGCGTCTGACGGAGCTGGTCCAGGGTCAGGTGATCTATCTGCTGCGGCAGCTGCTTCGCCTGCTTCGGCAAGCCCAGCGGTTCGAGCTGGTCGTGGTGGTGGGCGATGTGATCCCGGTCATCGCCGCCTGGCTGGCACAGCGACCTGTGGCGACCTACCTGGTGGCTTATTCGAGCCATTACGAAGGGCGCCTCAGGCTCCCTTGGCCCTGCGCAGAGCTCCTGGCGAGCCCACGATTTCGGCTTGTATGCAGCCGTGATCAACTGACCGCTGACGATCTCAGTCAACAGCTGGGGCGCTCCGTGACGTTCGTCGGCAACCCCTTCATGGACCACGTCCTGACAGCAACGGACAGAGTTGCCGCGATCAAGCCGCGGATCGGTCTGCTGCCCGGCAGCCGCAGACCGGAGCTTGAGGACAACCTGCGACTGCTGCTGAAGCTGGTGGAGAATCTGCAGGGGAGCGCGGAAGTGGGTCTTGATCTGGCTCTGGTGTCATCCCTCGGGGACGCTGATCTGATGGCACTGGCCGAAGGCGTGGGCTGGCGACTGCAGGCAGAGGCCCTGGTGCATGACAGCGGTCTGAGCATCCAGGTGCGACGCGATGCGTTTCAAGCGGTGCTCCAGCAGAGCGATCTTCTGATCTGTATGGCAGGCACGGCCGCAGAGCAGGCGGTCGGCCTGGCCAAGCCGGTGCTGCAGTTGCCAGGCCATGGCCCCCAGTTCACGGCGGCGTTCGCCGAAGCGCAACGGCGTCTGCTCGGCCCGACGGTGTTCTGCGCCGGCGGAGAAGCGGGCAGCAGCAGCAATCTGAAGGACTCGGCCAACCTGGCCATGGCGGTTCTTGAACGCAGCCGAACGGACGCAACGTTGCAACGACAATGCCGTGATGAGGCCAAACGACGGCTCGGTTGCGCCGGCGGTGGACTGAGAATGGCTGAGCTGATCAGTGCTGTGGCACGGCCGGAATCCTGATGCCTGCTCCCGAAGAACCGGTCTGGAAGCGCTGGCTCGATCGGCTGCTGATGCTCAATGTGCTGCTGGTGTTCGCAGGGGCCGGCTTCTTCGGCGTGGCTGTGGTGGCACAGACCCAGGGACAGCCCAGACCGATGGACTGGTTTCAGCAGCTCTGGCAGCCCCTGTTCACACCAGCCATCAGCCTGCTGATCATGGCGGCGCTGATCAGTGGCATTCTCAGCTGGTGGCAGCGGAAAGGGCCGATGGCAGATCGGGATAGCGAAAGCTGAAGCCCAGCTCCTGCAGGCGTTCCGAATCGACCTGCTGCCCCTCCAGAACAACCTTGGCACCGTCACCAAGGAGCACCTGAAGCACAGCTGCAGGCACGGGCAGCAAGCTGGGACGCCCCAGGCTGCGACCCAGCTGCTTCGAAAAAGCTGCCATGGTCACGGGCTCAGGCGCCACACCATTCACCACACCGGTCCAGCGTTCATCCGTGAGGGCCTGAATGATGAGATCGCAGAGATCACTGCGATGAATCCAGCTCATCCACTGCCGGCCATCGCCGATCGGCCCACCAAAACCAGCTCGGAACACCGGCAGCATCTTGCCCAGAGCACCACCGTCCGGGGCCAGGACGATGCCGATGCGCACCGTCAGCTGACGGGTGGATGATGGTACTGTCATTGCCGCTGCCTCCCAACGGGCGCAGAGCGAGGCCAGGAAATCGTCGCCAGGGGCGCTGGACTCCTTGAATCGGGCACTGCTGCTGGTGCCGTAGAAACCAACCGCTGAAGCATTCACCAACACTGACGGTGGTGCTGGGCTGGCGCTGATCGCCTCCACCAGCAGCCGTGTGGTCTCCAGACGGCTGGTTTCCAGGAGCTGGCGATGGGCCGGGGTCCAGCGCTTTTCCGCGATGGGTTCCCCGGCCAGATTCACCACACCATCGGCCTGCTGCAGAGCTTCTTTCAACTCAGACACCTGCCAGGACTGGGACCTGGAGGGATCGAGCTGCAGCCACTCCAGCCGGCCATCCGCTCGTTCTGATTCAAACCCACGGGGCAGGCGACGACTCACCAGGCTCAGCTGATGCCCTGCCTCCAGCAGCAGAGGCACCAACTCCCGGCCGACAAAACCGGTGCAACCGAGAAGCAGCAGGCGCATCAGGCGGTAACGAATGTCCCGGCGAGGCTAAGAGGGCTCGGTCGGCTCCGGTTTCGAGACCACGCCCAGGCGATGGGCAATCGGGACCAGGGCGAAGCCCTGAATCAACAACCCGAACAGAACCACCGAGAGGGCCAGCGGTGGCATCAACTGTCCCCAGCTGGCGGGCGAAGCCCAGGCCTGAATGGCCATGGCAATCGGTACAGCGCCTCGCAATCCCGTCCAGCAGATGAAACTTCGTTCATTCCACTGGAACTCACTGCGCAGCAGCAGGACCTGCACCATCAGCCAACGCACCACCTGCATGGCCATGAACAACAGCAGAGCCCAGGCCCCTGCCCGCACCACATCCTGTGGGGCGACGACCAGGCCGAGACAGAGAAACAGCATCAGCTCAGCCATCTTGGCGAAGCTCGAATGGGCCTCCTCCAAAACGTCCTGATCAGCCGCATGGCCATTGCCGAGCACCAATCCAGCCACATAAGCCGCCAGCAGCGGACTGCCTCCCAGAACCGTGGTTCCACCCGAGAGCACCAGCAACAGCGCCAGGCTGACGACCGGGAGCATGGAGCCCCGGGTGAGGGAGGTGCTGCCCATCAGCAGCTGGGAGATCACACTGCCGCCGATGAATCCCAGCAGGCCACCCAGCAGAAACTGACGCACCACGTCCGTGACCAGATCAGCGGTGGCCACGCCCTCCCCTCCGGCGAGGGCGAGGGCCAGACCGGCTAGCACAACCGCCATCGGGTCGTTGATGGTGGATTCCATCTCGATCAGATCGAGAACCTTTTGCGGCATGCGGCCGGCAAGCGGCCGCAACAGAGAGAGCGCGGCTGAGGCATCGGTGCTGCTGAACATCGCACCGACGAACAGCACCTTAGCCATCAACGCCGGCTTCCAGTCACCTTCCAGGACAAGGATTCCAATGCCGATCAGGGTCAACAGCGCCGCTGTGATCAGAACCCCCACCGTGGCCAGCAGCGCCGAGGGCTTGACCACCGCCTTCATCCGACTCCAGTTTGTGGTGAGTCCTCCGAAAAACAGCACCAACACCAGGGCGGCCTGGGTGATGTTGTTGGCGCGGGGGAGGGACAGCAGCGGCTCACCGGCAGCGCGCATGTCGTTGTCGACCAGCAATCCCAGAGCCAGCACCAGAAGAATGCCCGGCAATTTGACGCGATCGGCGAGATCATCCAGCAGGACCGCCGCCAGCAACAGCCCTCCAAAGGCCATCAGGTAGAGGGCGACCGGCTCCTGCACAAGACTTCAGGGGAACACATCTGCAGGTTCTAGCCTGCAGGACCTTGCTCGACTCGTGATGGCCGAAACCGACGCTGCCCCCGCCGCGAAGGCCAAACCGGCGGCTCTCAGAAAAGGTGCGCTCGTGCGGGTCAACCGGGAGGCTTACCAGAACAGCCTGGAAGCGTCCGCGAGTGATCCCGTGGCCCCTGCCTACATCTTCGAAGGGCCGGGAGAACTGCTGGTTGTCAACGGCGACTACGGCCAGGTGCGCTGGAACCGCCCCGTTCCCGATGTGTGGTTACGGATGGATCAGCTCGAAGCCTGCTCCTGATCTCCTGCCCGTAACGCCTCCTCCACCTGATCGATGGCCAGGGGCACCGACTCGAGCGCGGAGGGGATCCGCCAGAGCGCTCCACCGACGACACCACTGAGATCAGCGAGGGCCAGAAGCAGTGGATTCGGCATGCGGGCATGGGCCGCATCCGCCACAGCGGAAGCCGTCCAGGGATTCCAGCCGGCCAGGGTCACCACACTGCGATACGCCGCTGGCCATGGGTTGTCAGGCAGCAGGGTCTGCAGGGATGCGAAATGGCGAGCCGCTTCCCTCGGACGATTGGCGAGGACTGCAAGGAGCGCCAGCGTCCAATGGGGACCAGGATCCTGAGGAGACTGCTGCAGCTGCCGTTCAGCCTCACGGCGGACCTCCTCGCGGTACCCGAAGTGGCCATCGAGCATGTGCTCCTGGCCAACCGCTTCAAAAACGGGCTCCAGGCCTGACGGGCCAGCGGCCAGTCCAGAGGCAAGCCTGGGAAACGCAGAGGCGAATTCAGCCAGCACCGGTTGATCGTTCTGGCGTCGCCACAGGGAGTAGCTCCCCCCTTCCGGGCGGGAGAAACGACCCACCTGCTCAAACACGCCGCTCTGACGCACAGCCATGTCCAGACGCCTGGCCGACTTGCGCACCGAACCCTGATCCCCTTCCGCCAGAACCACCCACTCCGCTCGCTGCAGGGTTGGCTCGCGATCGGCGCGACTGCTGCCCATCTGCCGCCCCACAAGCTGCCCTCCCTGGCGACGGCCGTAGTAACTGACGTTGTGCTGATTGAGATCCGAGGTGCTCGGCACCACAATCACGGTGCGGGGGGATCGTCCGGGCTGGCCACCTCCAGCGGCACGCACCAGCTCCTCGAGGGGACCCCTTGGCCGATCCTCGAAGCGTTCCAGCTGGGCTGCCCAGCCCGCCGGCAGACAGGCGATCAGGCCGGAGATCAGCGCAACCGGTGCCAGCCAGGTTCTCTGTTGATGAAGCCAGCCACCCCACTGCCACCAGCCGCGGGCCAACAGCAGCAGCAGCATGGGCAGAAGCGGTGTGATGTAGCGGTCGCTCTTGTTGGGGCTGAGGCTGGTCAACAACCAGGCCGCCAAAAGATTGATCAACAGCCAGGGCCAGTGCCAGGGGTCATCACGCGATGGCCATCGACGCTGAACCCACCAGAGCACCAAGCCGGAACTACCGATCAGCAGCAGAACCGGACCCAGTTGTTCCGGCAGCAGGCGCAGATACCAGGTCCAGCTCTCCAGGCTGAACACACCGGGGTCACCCTCCCTGGCTGCGGATTCGAAGACGGCACGGTTGGTTCCCCCCAGGCTGGTGATCCAGTTGTGACGCAACCAGGGGCCGATCAGCAGGCCTGTCATGAGGGGCAGCAGCAGGGCCTGGCGCCACCATGCACGACCTCGCCGGATCGCGATCGCTGCGGCCCAGAGCCCTGCCGGGGTGAGCATCAGCAGGGCACTCTGCTTCACCAGCACCGCCGCCAGAGCCAGGGCGGTGGCGAGACATGCCTGGCCCCAACGACCGCCACGCTGGGGATCGCACCAACAGCCCAAACGCCAGAGGGCCAGGGTCCCCACCGCCGCCAGAGGCATCTCCAGCACGTAGTCGGTGCGCAGATCGAGGAGGGCCGGGGCCAGGGCGGTCAGCAGGCAGGCCAGCAGGGCCAGGCCCTGACCATGCAGCTGTCGCCCCCATCCCGCCACGGCCAGCAGCAGCAGGCCATGCCAGAGGCTCAGGCTCCAGGCAGCCGCGGCGGGATCATCGCCACTGACGGCCATCACCGTGCCGTTCACCAGAGACGCCAGCGGCGGAATCTTGGGGGAGAGATCCAACAGGGCATCCCAGCCCTGCCATTGCCCTCCCGGCAGCACACCCAGGGCACGACCGTGATCCATGGCGCTGTTGAGATAATCAGCCTGATCCCAGGCGGGCAGACCGGTCTGCAACTCCCACCAGAGACGATCCACAAGCGTGGACAGCAACCAGATCAGCAGGAGAGCGCCCCAGAAACGCCAGTGCAGCCTCATCAGATCTCGAGGCGACGCCGCTCATCCTGGAGGCGTTGTCGACGCTGCTTCGCCTCCCTCAGCATCTCGCGACCGTCGCGCAGGTAGCTGTCCACATAGCCCATGGTGTAGCGCTCCAGTTCCTGCAGGGCGTCCTCCAGCTCCGAAAAACAGTGGTACACACTGAGCCCGAATCCCCGGGCCGTCGCCGGAGTCGGCACCGATTGAAACAGCTGTTTGACGCGATCCAGCTTCTGAAGACTCTTCTCCAGATAGCTGCAGAAATCCTCCATCAAGGCATCGTCGTAAGGATCAGCGGAAAGCGCTTTGAGCTGCCCTGGAAACGGATTGATCACCTCCCCAAGCAGCCGGTCGATCGGGGCATAGACCCGCTTGAGCCATTCGGACAACGCCACATCCGCCGCAACCCCGCGCGCGCGCGCTGATCCGGCACGACGCAAATTCTGATCACCCGCATCGTTCCGCTGGGGGACTGTTGTGTGTCGGCGATCGAAGGCGCGACGGCGATCGGCATCGCCCAGAACCTCCCAGGCCGCGTTGAGAGCCAGCATGCGCTGGTCATCCCCTCCCGCATCGGGATGGTGCTGCTTGACCAGCTGTCGGTAAGCAGCCTTGATCTCTGCAGCACTGGCGCTGCTCGACACTCCCAGCGTGGCGTAAGGATCGGTCATCAGCGGGGGAGACTCACCCCATCGTCACAGCTGTCCATCCCGTCGAGCGGGCAGGGTGGATGCAGCACTGAACATGGGGGTGGATAGGTAGCGCTCGCCGTAGCTGGCCAGCACCACCACCAATCGCCTCCCCTCCATCTCCGGCCGCTGTCCGATGCGCAGGGCGGCGGCAACCGCTGCACCACTGCTGACGCCGCAGAGCAGGCCTTCCTCACGGGCCAATCGACGCCCGATCTCCATGGCGGCGTCATCGTCGATGGGAACGATCTCATCAACGAACTCCCTGTTGAAGACGGCGGGAACAAAGCCGGCACCGATCCCCTGGATGCGATGGGCGCCAGGTGATCCACCGGACAACACGGCACTGGCCGCTGGCTCCACCGCAATCACCTGAAGCTGCGGCTGCCGCTGCTTGAGCAAACGGGCACAACCGGTGATCGTTCCTCCGGTCCCCACACCGGCGACAAACGCATCGATCTGACCTTCCGTATCGCGCCAGATCTCCTCGGCCGTGGTGCTCTCATGCACGGCTGGATTGGCTGGATTGTCGAACTGCTGAAGCAGATAGGCCTCGGGGATCTCCGCCACCAGTTCCCTGGCCAGTGCAATGGCGCCATTCATTCCCTGGGCACCGTCGGTGAGCTGCAGCTCGGCGCCATAGGCCCGCAACATCGCTCGCCGTTCAGTGCTCATTGAATCCGGCATGGTGAGGATCAGCCGGTAGCCCCTGGCCGCCGCCACCATGGCCAAGGCAATTCCGGTGTTGCCGCTGGTGGGTTCCACCAGAACGGTGCGACCGGGACTGATCGTGCCGGCCAGCTCCGCCTCCAGCACCATGGCGCTGGCGATGCGGTCCTTCACCGAGGCCGAGGGATTGAAACTCTCCAATTTGGCCAGGATCTCGGCCTGACAGCCACAGGCCTGGGGCAGGCGGTTCAATCGCACCAGCGGAGTGCCACCAATCAGAGCTGTGATGTCAGTGGCGATGGGCATAACCCAGCTTGACGCGGAATACCCGCACTTCAACAAGCCTCGGGAGGAGATCGAACAAGGAGAAAATCAGGGCGATGGAACTGGCTTCAAACAAGTTTTATTGGGCCGTTATTTGAGCCTCCATGAAAACCGACGAGCACAACTTTTGGGGACTATTGGCGCAATACACAACATTTATGGTGTGGTTTATTTAGTGATCAGAATCAACTGAGATCTGTCAAATCAGAACCTGAAGGTGGATTGAATCAAACCACCAAACACTCCAAAAGTACTCTTCTTACTCGGGTCCTGATCGTTGGTGAAATTATCAGTGAATTGCCCAAGTGGACGCGTCAACCAAAATACAGCCGGCGTCACCATCAGATTATCGGTAACTTGGAATGAAGAAAAGACTTCCAACAGGTAATTTCCATCGGAGACCCCGTAATCACCTTTCAAATTTGTCGCGTGATTGGGCTGTCCGATGGCGAAGCCCAAATCATTTCCTAGATCGAAGACGTCTTCACACTTTAAGCCTAGGAACCAAGAACTGCTGGAGATCGGCGAACCCTTTTTGAAGCCCTTGCCGGTGACATGACTTTCAGAATAGCTTGCCGAAATGGATGGGATCCAACCTGTCGTTTCAGGAACCCAATAACCGCTGATTGCAAAGTTATGAGATGAACGATCAGCTCGTTCTGCGACAAAATCTCCCGTATAAATCGGTTCATTGTCCCAATTCCAGACGTCATAGGTGCACTGATTATTGAATTCTTCAGCTGCCAGAAAGTTGGTTCCGCGTCTTTTACCTGTCCCACATTGACCATAGCGGTAAGCAAAAGCCGCACCGTATTCGGGGCCACCCCAACCCACCTGAGTCAAGACACTTGCCTGAGAATTTGCCGTGAACATACCCCCTTCAGTTGAATCACTTGAGTTGCCGCTACCAGCCAACGATACATAATTAACAGAGAACGAAAATACTGGGTCCCCTTTCTCTTCTTTCTTCTGCTTATAAATGAGACCAAACAAAGGGCCCGTTGCCTTGTTATAAACATTGGGAGCTCCAGCGAGGGATGTCCAATCCAATATTCGATCTGCACTTAAATTATATGCAGAAGGCCAAATTCCTAAAGATTCTGTATTCCTTGCCATTGGCCCTGCAATGAAGGTGAAGGTGTGATCAATCAATTCATCATTTTTATATGGGAAACGATAGTAAAGACGCCCCAGTCCTAACGCATTATCCGTACATGGAGATGTACTAAGCTTTGCTAAACCCACACCATCACCTGCGAAAGAACTATCGCAAAAGTTGCCAGCAGTAAAACTTGCATAAAGTAAATCTTTCCCAGTAAAACTTGTCTTGAAGTTGATTTTATTTTCGTAGTTGAAAGACCAAGTACCATATTGGTTGTTGTAAGCGAGCAGCACCTCCTGTGCCATCCTTTTTAAAGATCTTACGCTGACGGAGCTTCCGAGAATCCACATCTTTGTAGTACTTTTCAAGCCCGGTTCCTTCAAGCAGCTGCAAGCCCTCGAGACCTCCTTTTTTACGGAAACTGCCGTCTTTATTATGAACTGTTAGCCAAGCTTTTCGGGTCTTTTTCCAATATCGACTATTAACAGTTTCTCCAATTGATGTTTCATTGCCATCAATAGTAACCATTTTATATTTCTTATCAAAATCCCAATAACATCTCGAACCTTCACCTGTTCCGAAGGCCTTGGTAGCACCCATCGTGAACACACTTTTACCTTTTAGCTTTGTCGTTGTGGAGAATTGATTAGCCTCCAAGGTACCAACTCGATCCTCCAACAACATGATGCTGCCAGCGACAAACTCGAGTTCTGATTTGAATTCCTCGATTAGCCGTTCAACTTCCTCTGTCATTTCACTAACTCTACCGAGACAGGAGGCCAACAACGCTGCCGCCTCATTACGCTTAATGGGGATATAACCTCGGAAACTACCATTGGGATAACCAGCCACACATCCATACGTCTTTACAAGACGAACCAAAGCCTGATAAGCCCAATCTGTTGGGTAAACATCATTAAATTGATTAACACTTGTCACCTGCTGGAGCAGTTGTTTCGCCTGCTCCAGATCGAGCGTGGCGGAGTAATCAGAGACAGAGTCGATATCCAAATCCGCTGCTTCAAGCTCGGATGAAATGAACAAAAATGGGAATAGGACAACAGGCAAAGTCAACAAAGCCTGCAATAATTTCGGTCCAGAAAATTTCACGAACAACAAGTCAATAAAGAATCTGACAAGAAGCCAATCGCTTCTTTTGCAGTACAGAAATTTTAAAGATGAATCGTAGAGTTGGGTTTTAAAAAAATTAAGAGAACAAAACTGTTGGGTTAAGAATCGCGGGCACACAGAGGCTCATCTGCTCCCCAATGGCTTGATCAATCTGACTATCGAAATTAAAGTCTCCCTTGCGAGAAGCTTGGATGCCTTTCAAAAAGTGACAGATTCTTTCTCAATATTGATCCAAAAAAATATCCTTTGAGCAGGTAATCAGTTAAATTTAGTACAAATAAATATCATACACTTCACCATTTTTCTATCAACAGATTGCCGAACGAGTCATGAGAATTCGAATAAAAGCCCTCCCCATACAGGAGGGCTGGATCTATGGAGGACGATTGTTCAAAAGGCCCAAACAATGTCAGGCCAGCCAATCAGAACTTGAAGACGGTCTGAATCACTCCACCGAAAACGCCGAACGACTTGTAGTCACCCTTGTAGTTCTGAGTGAAATCACCCAAGGGGCGCGACAGCCAGTACACCGAGGGGGTCACAGAGATGTTGTCGGCGACCTGGAACTTGTACCAGAGCTCCATGGCATAACCACCATCGGCAACAAAATCCTCGTCGTCATAGACGAACTGAGGCTGACCCACGGCGTAGCCGAGAGCGTTGCTCTTCATCAGAACATCGGTCCAGGTGAGACCGACCATCCAGCTCGCCATGCCGCGCTTGCTGGTGAAGTCGTCCCAGGTGCTGTTGCCATTCAGATAAGACTTGCCAAGGCCTGCACTGATTGATGGCATCCAGCCGGAATCCTCAGGACGCCAGAACGCGTTGAAGGAGAAACTGTTGCTGGACGCGCCGGAACGCTCAAGGATGTCCTGCTCTTCGCCATCGCCATCAATGAAAGTTCCGGTTGCGACGCTGCAAGGGGTGCCGAAGGACTCGGAGAATGCGTACTCGGTTGCTGTTCTGAACCTGGCTCCACACTGGCCATAGCGGTAACCGAGAGCAAGACCCCACTGCTTGTTGCCGTAGGCAATCTGAGAGGTGAAGTTCGCTTCGGAGTTGTCGGTCATGATGCCGCCGGTGGTCGGATTGCCATCACTGGCTTCTCCGGCGTCAGCGACATAGTTGGCAGCGAGCGTCCAGTAGGGATCTCCCTTTGAGACGTTGCTCTTGTTGCTGTAGATGGCACCGAAGCCACCACCGGTCTCCTTGTTCCAGACGCCGGGAACGCCGAGAGATCCGCCGAAGAAGTCGAGAACTGTCTGGCCACCCTTGGCATAGGCCGATGGTTTGTATCCCATCATCTCGGTGTTCCGGGTGAGAGGACCGGCCTGGATCGTGAAACTGCTGCCCAGGGGGAAGCGGTAATAAAGACGATCCACCCCAAGAACATTTCCGCCTGGAGCTGCTGTGTTCAGGGTGTTCATCAGAACACCGCCGCCAGTCCAAGTCGACGTTCGGCCCATGTTGCCGGCACGCAGACGGGTGAACAGAAGATCCTTGCCCGTGAAGGACGTTTTCAGGCTCAGGCGCAGGTCGTAACTGAAGGTGAAAGCACCCCAGGATCTGTTGTAATCATCACGTGCTCCCACCCCCCCTTTTTCAAACCGGAAATTGTCACCCTTTGCCTTGGTGGCACCGGCAACAAAGTTGGTGAAACCGCTGAGCTTGGTGGTGGTGGAGAACTGGGTGGCTTCCAGTTCACCGACGCGGGCCTCGAGGCCATCGACGCGACCACGGATGATGGCGAGTTCCTTTTCGAATTCCTTGATCAGGCGACGCAGTTCGTCGGTGACCTCAGTGATGCGGTCGAGACAGGCGTTGAGAAGGGCAGCTGCCTCGTAACGGGTCATGGCCCGGTTGCCGCCGAAGGTGCCGTTGGGGTAACCGGCAACACAGCCGTAACGCTCGATCAGGCTGGCGAGAGCCTGGTAGGCCCAGTCAGTCGGGTAGACGTCAGAGAACTGGGTGATGCTGGTGACCTGCTCTTCGCTGTTGGCGACGTCCGTGTAGTCGGACACGCTGTTGATGTTCAGATCTGCGGCATGGGCTGCAGGGCTGTTGACAACAGCCAAAGGGGCAAGGAGGCCAATGGCAGCGGGAGCCACCAGCAGCTGCCGGAAGAGTTGCATGAATTCCTCACACCAGACTTGAGGGAAACGGACTAAAAGTCCTGATTTAAGTTACAGATTTGAAAACGAAATGCACAGGAGTCCGGACATTATTGTGTCCATACTTATCAGTGAATTTCATTCACTTTTTGGCAAAAAAAACCCACTGCCAAAGGCAGTGGGTTGGATTTAGTGTGAGGACTTGATCGAAACAATCAAGTAATGATTCGTGAGAATCAGAACTTGAATGTTGTCTTCACAAGACCACTCAGGCCAGTCGTTGTGTTGTCGCTGGACTGGTTGGGGAAGGGCTTGCTCAGGTAGTGAACAGCCGGGGTGACAGTGATGTTGTCGGTGACCTGGAACTTGTAGAAGAATTCCCAGGCGTAACCACCACCACTTACGAAGTCAGAGCCGTCTCTGGCATCGATATCCGTGATGAAGGTGGGCTGACCAGCGGCAATACCGAAGGAATTGCCCATCAGGAACACATCGCTCCACTCAAGGCCGACGTACCAGGACTGAGTCGTGGCACTCTTGACGCCGGAGATGTTGCTGCTGGGGATATCTGTCAGGCCCCAACCACCACTGATGGAAGGAATCCAACCGGATTCCTCAGGCATCCACCAGACGCTCAGGCCGTAGGAGTTGGTGACGCCAGACATGGCAACATCAACGGCCCCAGGGGTGGCATTACCGCCGTAAACACCGACTCCGTTGTCGCCGGAAGCCTTGGTGTAGGCAGCAGCGATACCCCAGTTGTCAGGGGCATAAGCAATCTGGGTGGTTGCGTTGGAACCAGCCGCATCTGTGGCGATACCACCGGCGTTTTCACATCCAGTGTTGGCATTGGGGCAACCCAAGCCGGCGTTCGTGGACAAGTAGCTGGTGGAGATGCTGAAACCGCCGTCGGTCTGCCAATAGACACCAGCACCACCGCCGAGGGCCAGGTTGTAAGCACCCGGTGCACCGGCATAGGTGAAGAAGTCCATCGTCATGTCAGACGGATAGGCACTGGGCCACACCGGCAGCATGTCGTCCTGACGAACGACAGGGCCACCGACGATGGTGAACTCGCTGCCGATCGGGAAGCTATAGAACAGTCGATCGATGAACACAGCGTTTTCGGTGTTAACGCCGTACTCCTGACCGAACAGACCAACAGGACCTGCGGCCCCGAAGATGTTGTTCATGTTGCCGGAACGCAGACGCGTTCTCAGCAAATCCTTACCAGTGAAGCTGGTATCGAGAGCCAGACGGAGGTCGTAACTGAAGGTGGTTGCGCCTGAGAGGGCAGCAATGTCATCTTTGCCAGCGCCGTGATACTTGGCGGCACCGATCACCCAGTGGGTGGAACCATTCAATTTGGTGGTCGTGGAGAACTGGGCAGCTTCCAGTTCACCGACGCGGGCCTCAAGGCCATCGACGCGACCACGGATGATGGCGAGTTCTTTTTCGAATTCCTTGATAAGGCGACGCAGTTCGTCGGTTACCTCAGTGATGCGGTCGAGACAGGCGTTGAGAAGGGCAGCTGCCTCGTAACGGGTCATGGCCCTGTTGCCGCCGAAGGTGCCGCTGGGGTAACCGGCGACGCAGCCGTAACGCTCGATCAGGCTGGCGAGAGCCTGGTAGGCCCAGTCAGTCGGGTAGACGTCAGAGAACTGGGTGATGCTGGTGACCTGCTCCTTACGGCTAGTAGAGGAGTACTCGGACATCGCATCGACATTGAAGTCGGCTGCCTGGGCGGCGACAGGGGCCAGAAGGCCAAGAGCTGCCGGAGCCACCAGCAGTTGCTGGAAAAGCTTCATGGGTGATCCTCACACGGAAAAAGGGCGGATTAGCCCACATAGAGACTGGATCGCGAATAGTGGTGAGCCAACAGGACATGTGACGGTAAAGGCTTCGACTAGTAGCAACGGATACATTTAGACTCTTATCAGTTCGACCTGATACAAGCTCCTGGGGTGCAGAAAGATGCTCAAGCCCTGACAGGCCAAGAGGTGTGGTCAGGCCGCCCCTTCTCCTGACCTCTTTCATCCGACATTGGGGCCTGGCCAGAGCATTGGGTCTTAGCTGGAGACGATCAATGTCGCGTGACGTGCTGGGCGATCCTTCCAAGAGGCAACCGGAGCAACACCACCGAGTTCTTGTCGCCGCTGGGTTGTTCGCCGTTGCCGCGCTGATTCTCCAGGCCTGGCGGTCTCAGGTGCTGCTGGCCAGTTACGACCAGGGAATCTTCCAGCAGGTGCTGTGGAACAGCCTTCAGGGACATCCCTTTGAAAGCACCCTGTCGTCGCAGTTGTCAGCCAGTGTCGGCCAGGCCGGGGAACTGCCCTCCGTGGACTACGAGCGGCTCGGTCAGCACTTCACCCCCACGCTGTTGCTCTGGGCTCCACTGCTCGGCCTGATCGGAGGGGCTGCTCTGCCGATCGTCCAGGTGGGGCTGATCGCAGCAGCTGGGCTTGTTCTTCATCGCCTGGCGATTCGTCAGATCCCCGAACGCACAGCGAACTGGATCGCTTACGGGTATTTCTGCGGCAACGCCTTGATCGGTCCGACACTCGGCAATTTCAGCGATCTCTGCCAGCTGCCCGTCATGGTGTTCGCGCTGATGCTGGGTCTGCTGGAAAGGCGCAGGTGGCTGGTGATCATCAGCGCACTGCTGATTCCATGGATCCGCGAAGACACCGGTGTGCTTCTGGTGGCCGTCGGCGCCTGGATGCTGTGGCGTCAGCGGCATCGCTGGCCACTGGGCCTGGCCTTGATGATCTGGGGTGGAGGTTGGGTGCTGCTCAGTACGAACGTGCTGATGCCGCTGTTCTCCGACGACAACGCCAAGCGGTTCATGGTCGAGAACTTCGGTCAATACCTCGGAGACAACCCGATCCAAGGCAGCAGCAGTCTCGGTGTGGTGCAGCGGATTCTGAGCCAGCCCCTGCTGCTGCTGCAACAACTGGTCGACCCGCCGGGACAGACCCTGCTCTATCTGCTGGGTCATGGCCTCCCCTTCCTGTTTGTCCCCCTGCTGAGCTTCGACACGGTGCTGCTGGCAGGCCCCTCTCTGCTGGGACTGTTTCTTGCCCAGGGGGCGAACGATCCTCTTTCAATCACTATCCGCTACACCCTGCTGGTCGTCCCAGGCTTTGCGCTGGGGGCCCTGTTCTGGTGGAAGCGACGCCGTGATCCAGTCCCGGGACGCCGTCATCGGCTGGCCTGGGGTTGCTGCCTGGTGTTGTCTCTGCTGCTCACCGTCAGCAGCAACCCTCACCGCAGCCTCTCGTTCCTGATTCCGGACAGCATTGATCCCTGGGTGTACAGCACCCCGCAACGGCAGTGGGCCCATGGCCAGGCCGCCCGCGACGTGCTTGCTGTGATCCCGAACGATGCAAGCGCTGCTGCCAACACACCTCTTGTCCCCCTTCTGGCGCTCCGGCAAGTGCTGGTGCGCTTCCCTTTCACAACGTCCTACCTCGATCGAGAGGGAAACGAGCGCCCGGTTGACTGGATTGCAGTGGATCTGGATCTGCTGGAGCGATACGGCGCAGCATTTCGGGGGGACTGGCGTCAACTGAAGAAAAGCCGCCGCTGGATCCAAGAGCATCGCGACAGCTACGCGGTGAAGGCTTTCGAGGATGGTGTCCTGGCTTTTGAACGCAACGGCCGTCGCATTCCAACGCTGGAGGCCCGTTTGGATGATCTCCTGGCGCAACCGATGCCGGGAGATCCTCGGGAGCAGTTAAAAACGATGCCCCCGACCGGGTAACCGGCCGGGGGCTCTCGCCGGGTCCGCTTTTGCCGCGGAACCGGATGATCAGTCAGAGGATGGTGCCGTTCAGCCGGCGTTCTCCGCGATCAGCAGACCCTGGGTCAAACAACTGGAACTCATGGACACCTCCTCCTGAAGGATTGTGAATGCCGGCACTGCCTTCGAACGGATGGACACAGAGGCCAACATCAGTTCACAGAGCTGCATCCTTTACCCGTCAAGATTAACGAGACCGGACTGTGTCTGCGGTAACGATGCCATCCAAGTCCGCGCTGCCATGGGTCGGTCTCCTGGCCATCTGGGGAGTCGCGGTTGGGATGGCTCTGATTGGACTGGGCGATGTCCCTCTCCGAGATTTTGATGAAGGAACGGTGGCTCGCGTGGCCCTGGAGCTCAGCCAGGGGCAGGGAGAAGCGGTGCTGTTGCCAACCCTCTGGGGAGAGCCCTACCTCAACAAGGCACCAGGCCTGCACAGCCTGATCGGCTTGGTGATTCGGCTGGGGAGCGACACGCAGCAACGTCCATCTGAGGGGCTGGTGCGCCTGGTGCCGGCATTGCTCTCGAGCCTTGTGGTTCCCCTTGGCGGCCTGCTGCAGTGGCGGCTCCGTCAGGGCGAGCGAAGCGACTGCCTTGCCACCAGTCTCCTGCTGCTCACACTGCTGCCGATCGCCCGCCATGGACGTCTGGCGATGCTTGATGGCAGCCAGCTGTCTGCGATGGCCTTGCTCTGGCTGGCCGTGGCCAGCCTGCGGGGTGATCGGAACGATCGCCGCTGGGGGCTGACGGCAGGGCTGATGGGGTCCGCCTTGCTTCTGCTGAAGGCACCGCTGCTGATTCCAAGCGCCGCTGCCGCCATGGCTGCTGTGGCCTGGGGATGGGAATGGCAGCGCTGGCGTTGCCGCGCAGCCGTCAGCGGCATGGCGCTTGGTTTGCTGCCTGGCATCAGCTGGCATCTCTGGCATGCCCACATCCGAGGAACCCAGGCTCTGTGGATGTGGGGCGGCGATGGTGCCGGCCGGGTTCTGCTTGATGCGGGGGAAGGCAGCGACCTGCGCTGGCGCGTGCCGCTGATCGAGCTGCTCGAAGGGGGATGGCCATGGCTGCTGCTGCTGGCCCCCGGGCTTTGGTGGGCCTGGCAGCAGCGCCAGGAGCGTTGGGGACGTTGGTGCCTGGCCACCCTGGCGGTTCTGGCCGCCGCCATCCTGCCGCTGAAAACACAGTTGCCCTGGTACAGCCATCCGCTCTGGTTGCCATTCGCCCTGATCAATGCACCCCTGCTCGTCTGGTTGGTGGAGCGCCGCGATCCGAGCATTCCCCTGCGTTGGTGGCTGCTGCGTATTCCATCGATCTGGATGCTGCTGGGACTCCTTCTCTTGGGCGCAACGGTTGTGAGCTTCACGGCTGTCGGCACCCAACTGGCGCCGTATCGCTGGCTGGCCGCTGCAGCCGGGGTGGGCTGGGGATGCGGCGGCTGGTGGCTGCGATCAGGGCAGCAGCGGCAACGACGGCACGGTCTGATCAGCATGGTGTGCGGCAGCGTGCTGGCTCTCTCCCTGTTGTTCAGTTCACCCCTCTGGCTCTGGGAACTCAATGAGCGTTGGCCCGTGGGTCCGGTGGCCAGCCTCAGCCGTCTCAGTTCAGCCAGCCCACTGCTGTTGCACGGATATGACGAACGACCAAGCCTGAACTGGTATTCAGGCCAGAGGATTCGACGAGGTCGCAGCCGGGATTCGGGCTGGTTTCTCACCCAGAAACCCGGCGATCACTGTGTTGTGAGCGCCAGAGAAGGAGAATGGGCACTGGCACGCTGCCGTTAATCTGAGCCTCCTGGCAGCGGGTTGTGTCTTCCACGCAGGAACAGCAGGGGAAGACCAGCACAACAGGCCTTTCGATCATTCTCCCCACCTTCAACGAAGTTGAGTCCATCGCCGCAGTGATTCAGTCCCTGCTGGCGCTGGATGATCACTTCGATCTCGAAATCCTGGTGGTCGATGACGATTCGTCCGACGGCACCGCCGAGACCGTGCGCAGCCTGGCTCGCTTGGATCAACGCATCCGCATCATCCGAAGACTGGGCCGCTCGGGACTGGCCAGTGCCATCAGGGAAGGCCTGATTGATGCCATTCATCACAGGGCTGTAGTGATGGACAGCGACGGACAACATGAGCCCGCATCCGTGCTGGACGCCGTGAGAAGCCTTGATGCAAGGCAGCTCGATCTTGTGGCCGGCAGTCGTTTTCTCGATCAGTCGGAGATCCGCGGCCTCAGTCACCGACGAACCGATGGATCCACGCTTGCCAATCAGTTGGCTCGCCGAAGCCTGCCGGCCAGGTATGGCCACCTAACGGATTACATGAGCGGTTTCATGGCCATCAACCTCAGCCGCTGCCTGCCGTTGATCCGCCAGGTGGATGTGAATGGCTTCAAATTTCTCTACGAACTTCTGGCCATCAGCCGGGGACAGCTGACCGTCGCCGAGATACCGCTGATCTTTCAGCCCCGCCTGCATGGCAGCTCCAAGCTGGACAGCGCCATCCTCTGGGATTTCCTTGTTTCGCTGCTGCACACCGCCAGCCTCAGACTGCTGCCGCGCCGAGCCATCAGCTTCGGACTGGTGGGGGCCAGCGGCGTGCTGGTTCAGCTGGCGATCACCGCATTGCTGATGACGCTGCTGGGACTCGACTTTCAACGGGCCCTGCCGATCGCGGTGATCGCCGCCGCGAGTTCGAACTATCTGATCAACAACGCCCTCACCTTCCGGGACCGCCGCCAACGGGGTGCAAGGCTCCTGCGCGGACTGCTCAAGTTCCTGCTGGTGGCTTCACTGCCCGCCCTGGCCAATGTGGGGTTGGCCACCAGCTTCTACACCCTGGTGAATGCCCACGCCATCTGGGCCCAGCTGGCCGGAATTGTGGTGGTCTACATCTGGAATTACGCGGCGTCGTCCCGCTTCGTCTGGAACTCACCGTGACCTGGCTGCCAATCGGGGTAGGCGTGCTGCTGCGGCTCATCCAGCTGTGGATGCCGATTGTCGGCGTCCACAGCTGGCGGCAGGCCGACACCGCTGCGATGGCTCGCCACTTCGCCACCGCCAACTCCCCGATCTGGCTACCCCAGATCGACTGGGCCGGTGCCTCTGCGGGCTATGTGGAATCGGAATTTCCGCTCTACCCGTTTCTGGTGAGCCGTCTTTATCTCTTGGCCGGAGTCCAGGAATGGCTGGGGCGCGGACTCTCCGTGCTCTTCAGCGTCCTGACCATCGGGCTGGTGATGCGGCTGGGACGCCGCTGGTTCGGTGCTCAGGAAGGCTGGTGGGCCGGGCTGTTCTTTGCGATCGCGCCGCTTGGTGTGTACTACGGGCGGACCTTTCAGGCGGAAGCCCTGCTGCTGCTCCTGGCAGCTGGCTGCCTGGTCGCTCACGAACTCTGGAAGACACAGGGAGCATGTTGGGCCCTGCTGTTGAGCTGGGTCTGTTTCACGGGAGCCGGCCTGATCAAGGTGATCCCTCTGCTCTGGCTGGGCTTACCCCTTCTGATGCTGGAGCTCAGCCGGGATGCGAGGGATGGTGCAGCCGAGCCGAAAGGCTTGTTCAACCGCCTGCCAACCCTGTTGCGCTCGCCAGGCTTCTGGGTGTACGTCGGCACAGGGTTGGCAGCCATCGCTGCTTGGTATGCCCACGCCTATCAACTGGGACAGAACAGTGGGCTGACGTTCGGGTTCTGGGGCGGCGGCAGTGATCGCAGCAGCCTTGGCCTGCTTCTGGATCTCGAGACCTGGTTCAACCTCAGCATCAGGGTGGCGTTGCGTTTATTGGCGATTGCCGGCGTGCCCTTCCTGATCGGTGGCATCTGGATCGGACGGCGTTGTTCAGGAGGACGGATTGCGATCAGCGGTCTGCTTGGGGTGCTGCTCTGCACCCTCGCCACCATGCGCTCCAGCAGCATTCATGAGTACTACCAACTGCCATTGCTGCTGTTCGCCTGCCCCCTGATGGGTCTTGGCTGGCAACGATGGCAGCAACAACGCCGCCGCTGGCAACCGCGCAGCTTGATCTGTCTCTGGTTGGTCGTGAGTCTGGCGGTGTTGTCTGCCGATTACTGGGCCTTGGAACAACGCCAGGCCCGGGACTGGATGCCTCTGGCCCTGAAAATTCGCCGGGAACTTCCCAGCGAACAGCGAATTGTCAGCGTGACCAGCACCGACCCCACCCTGCTGAACCTGGCAAGGCGACAGGGATGGCTGATCTCCAGCAAACAACTGACCCCAGAACGTCTTCAGCAATGGAGCGAGGAGGGCGCCAGCCACCTGGCAGGCAGTTTTCGTTGGGACAAGATGTACAAACCGATGCCAGAGGGACGGGAACGCTCCTTGAGAAACATGGCCGCGACAAGTCCTGGAGCCTGGGTGGATGACGACAGCCAGACCTATCTGATCCCCCTCGATGAGCTCAGCTCCCGCCGCTGAAACAAGACGACGATCACCCGTCTGCGGTGCCTCCCTTCTGATTCTTGCTGCCGTTCTGATCGGCCTGTTGTTCTGGCTCTGTGCTGCAACACGCCACTACCTTCTGCAGAGCAATGCCTACGACCTTGGTCTCTTCGATCAATGGGCCTGGCTGATCGGTCAGGGGCGACCGCCGATCTCATCGATGGAACAGGTCCATGTGCTGGCCGATCACGGTGCCTGGCTGCTGTATTTCGCCGGGGCGGCCTACAGCCTGTTCCCATCTGTGCAGTGGCTGCTGGCCAGCCAGGCCTTCGCACTGAGCTTCACAGCGGTTCCGTTGTGGTGGCTTGCCAAACAAGCAGGGTTGAGGCCACGGGGATGCTGGTTGATCTGCGGCCTCTGGTGGCTGCAACCCGTGGTGTTCAACACCAACCTGTTTGACTTTCACCCGGAAACCTGGGTGATGCCTCTGATCGCCCTGGTGCTCTGGAGCGAACGGGCCGAACGCCCCCGGCTTTGGCTGCTGCTGCTGGTGCTTCTGCTGGGGGCCCGTGACGGACTGGTCTTGATCGTCGCTGGCATGGCTCTCGATCTGGCCTGGCGACGCCGTTGGAGATGGAGTGCGTCAGCTGCAGGGCTCTCGCTCGCCTGGATGCTGATGCTGAGCCGCTGGCTTTACCCCTTGCTGCGCGATGGCGAAGGGCCCAAGGCCGCCAGCCGCATGTTCAGCCATCTGAGCGGCGACCCGCTGCTGGTTGTGCAGAGTCTCGATTGGAGCGGGGGTGTGCTTTACGTCGTCCTGCTCTCTCTGCCATGCGTCGGCTTGTGGCGGATGCGTTCACTGCCGACGCTGACGATCGCCCTTCCGCTGCTGTTGG
Source organism: Synechococcus sp. KORDI-100 (assembly GCF_000737535.1). NCBI lineage: Bacteria > Bacillati > Cyanobacteriota > Cyanophyceae > Synechococcales > Synechococcaceae > Synechococcus > Synechococcus sp. KORDI-100. The sequence goes on from NZ_CP006269.1 coordinate 2,601,415, forward strand.
TGAACCTGCTGTCAGCGTCGCCCAGCTACCGCACCCTGATTCATCACTACAGCCTCCCGTTGGCCGTGGTGATGGTGGTTGCAGTCATCGATGGCATGTCCCAACAACCAAGAGCAGGTCGTGGGTTTTCCTGGGCCCTGGGCTGGGCTGTGGTCTGCTGGCTGGCCCTGGCCAAACCCTGGTTCTTCAGCGGGCCTTATCTCAGTCGGTTGCCGATGGTGAACGATGCACAGGAGGCCATCAGCGGGATTCAACCTCACGACCAGGTACTGACCACGAGCTACCTGGTTCCACAACTGAGTGAGCGAAGCCATGTCGCCTTTCCCAAAAAAGGACATCGACGCAATCTCGATTCCTCGACCTGGACCATTCTGCTGCTGAACCCAGACGACCCAGGTTGGGGTTCATCAACGACATTGCAAACAACGTTGCTGGAGGACGTTCGACAACGTGGCTGGATCTGTCAACGCTGGCCTTCAGGTTTGCAACTCTGTCGACGGTCTTAATCGATGTTCTTGGAAAGACATTGTTCTTTCTCTGTCGGTCGATGCTCAATCTCAAGCAGTCATCAAGTCCAAGATGAAATGACCAACAAAAAAGGGGGCAAAGCCCCCTTAAGTGCATCATCGATCATCGAATTGATCAGAGGGCGTTACCACGGGGCAGAACCTCTTCAGGGAAGACGAAGTTTTCGTGTGGCTGGTCAGCCGGTGCCATCCAGGCACGCAGACCTTCATTCAGAAGAATGTTCTTGGTGTAGAAGGTCTCAAATTCAGGATCCTCAGCAGCGCGGATTTCCTGTGACACGAAGTCATAGGCACGCAGGTTGAGGGCCAGACCGATGATGCCGATGGAGCTGGTCCACAGGCCCATCACCGGGACAAACAACATGAAGAAGTGCAGCCAGCGCTTGTTGGAGAAGGCGATCCCGAAGATCTGGCTCCAGAAGCGGTTGGCGGTGACCATGGAATAAGTCTCTTCTTCCTGGGTGGGCTCGAACGCCTTGAAGGTGTTGGCCTGCTCGCCGTCCTCAAACAGGGTGTTCTCCACGGTTGCGCCGTGGATGGCACAGAGCAGAGCACCGCCGAGGATGCCGGCCACGCCCATCATGTGGAAGGGATTCAGGGTCCAGTTGTGGAAGCCCTGGAGGAAGAGCAGGAAGCGGAAGATCGCTGCCACCCCGAAGGAGGGAGCGAAGAACCAGCTGCTCTGGCCGAGGGGGTACATCAGGAAGACGCTGACGAACACCGCAATCGGGCCGGAGAAGGCGATGGCGTTGTAGGGGCGAATGCCGACGAGACGGGCGATCTCGAACTGACGCAGCATGAAGCCGATCAGGGCGAAGGCGCCGTGCAGGGCGACGAAGGCCCAGAGACCACCGAGCTGACACCAGCGCACGAAGTCGCCCTGAGCCTCAGGGCCCCAGAGCAGCAGCAGGCTGTGACCCATCGCATCAGCGGGGGTGGAGACAGCAGCGGTGAGGAAGTTGCAACCTTCCAGGTACGAAGAGGCAATGCCGTGGGTGTACCAGGAGGTGACGAAGGTGGTGCCGGTCAGCCAGCCACCGATGGCCAGGTAGGCCGTTGGGAAAAGAAGAATGCCGGACCAGCCGACAAAAACGAAGCGGTCGCGCTTGAGCCAGTCATCGAGGACGTCGAACCATCCCCGCTGTGGCGCGCGTCCTACAGCGATCGTCATGAGACGTGCTTCATGAAGCGTTACATCATGAGCCTAGGCAGTGATTCGGCCAATGGGGCGGCTCTCCGTACAAGGAGCCGAATGATGAGTAGAAATGCCCAGTTCGATACCGCACCAATCTGACGCGTTCCGCGAAGATGGCCACGCATTGATCGATCTGCCGTGTACATCGTCGAACTGGCCCTGCGGATGAGCCCCGTACCGGTGTCTGTTCAACGCAAGGATGCCGGTGATGCCGAAGCCCTTTACCAGCAGATCCGTCAGGCGATCGAGCAAAGCCAGCCGCGACTTCTGGAGCTCACCTGCGAGAAGGTGGAAGGCAAAAAGGTCACTGTTCTGATCGGTGAGGTTCTGGCAGTCCAGCTTTATGAGAAAGCTTCGGCCACAGGCGGCAGCAAACGGCCGGGTTTTTCCGTTGATTCCTGATCGGGCTGGGGATGTTCAGGCTGGTGAAGTTGAGGCTCGAGGGGTTCGGGAAGACGGAGAACTCAACCTCCGGCAGCTCAGTTATCGCTGGCCGAATGGCTCTCAGGCCCTGCGGAACTGCGACCTCACCATTCCTGGTCCGGGGCTCTGGATGCTGGTCGGCAGCAATGGCAGCGGCAAAAGCACGCTGTTCCGTCTGATCGCCGGCCTGGTCCAGGCGCAAAGCGGCACCATCAGCACACCGCATCGGGTGGCCATGGTGTTTCAGAACCCGGACCACCAATTGCTGTTGCCCAGTTGCAGCTCGGATCTGCTGCTCGGTCTCACAAACTCCTCAAAACCGAACGATCGAATTCGCTGCATCGATGAGCTGCTCAATCAGCTTGGACTGAGCGGATTGGCGACACGGCCGATTCACACCTTGAGCGGAGGCCAGAAACAACGGCTTGCCATCGCTGGAGCCCTGGCAAGCGATGCCGGTCTACTGCTGCTTGATGAACCCACCGCCCTGCTGGATCCCGAGAGCCAACGCACGGTGCTTGATGCAGTCCAGACGCTTTGTCAGCAAAGAGACCAGCCCCTGACAGCTCTCTGGATCACCCATCGCCTTGAGGAACTGGACAAGGCCGATGGCGCTGCGCGGATGAAGGACGGTCGGATCGAACCATGGCAGGACGGCCGAGCTCTGAGGAAACGCTTGCAGGCCGCGAGGTCCGGCAGGTAAGGTCTCAAAGTTTCAATCCTCGGTAGCTCAGCGGTAGAGCGGTCGACTGTTAATCGATTGGTCGCAGGTTCGAATCCCGCCCGGGGAGCTTCAAAGCCACAGCCTGAGCTGTGGCTTTTTTATTGACAATCAGAGAAATTTGTGAATACGGATGTCCAGAAGCGGAAGACTTCCTGAACAGGACGGAGACTCCCGCAAAGGCTGATTTCTCTGAATCGACTGCGCGCCAGTGGGTTACGGAGATTCTGAGAAGACGTCACCTTCCGCTCAAAATCTGCAGAGAGAAGAAAAGCTTGAGAGAATCCGTTCAACGATGAATCGTTAGCTCTCGCTCTCCGTTCTTCCAGTCATCCCGCTTTCCCATCGATGAAGCCCTGCATCCTGCTAATCGAAGACGACCGGGACATGCGTGACCTGGTGAGCGGTCACCTCGAGCACAGCGGCTTTGACGTTCAACGCGCCGATGATGGAATCAAAGGCCAGGCTCTGGCGTTGCAATACACACCGGATCTAATCCTTCTTGATCTGATGCTGCCCAAGGTTGACGGTCTCACCCTTTGTCAGCGACTGCGTCGGGATGAGCGAACAGCCAGCATTCCGATCCTGATGCTGACCGCCCTGGGCGGAACAAAGGACAAGGTGAGCGGCTTCAACTCCGGTGCGGATGATTACCTCACCAAGCCCTTTGATCTCGAAGAACTTCAGGCTCGGGTGAAGGCTCTGCTGCGTCGCAGCGATCGCGCCCCGGTTGGATCCAGCAACCACCACGAAATCCTGAGCTACGGACCACTCACCCTTGTCCCCGAACGCTTCGAAGCCATCTGGTTCGACAGTCCCGTTCGTCTGACCCACCTCGAATTCGAACTTCTGCACTGCCTTCTGCAGCGACATGGCCAGACCGTGGCCCCGTCACTGATTCTCAAGGAAGTCTGGGGGTATGAACCCGATGACGACATCGAAACCATCAGGGTTCACGTCCGTCATCTGCGCACCAAGCTCGAGCCAGATCCACGCAAGCCGCGTTTCATTAAAACGGTCTATGGAGCCGGCTACTGCCTGGAACTTCCAACCGGCGGGCAGCTCGAAGGCCTTCAGGACGCCGTGGCCATGGCCCGCGAGGAACGCAATCTTCAGCAGGGCGATCGGGCCAGCGCCTGACGCTCAGAATCCGGTCAACGCGAGCTGAGATCCAGCAGCGTCACTTCCCAGGCCAGACGTGGCTGAACAAACGACAGCAGATGGCGTCTGAGTTTTTCCAGTCGTCGCAGGGACTGTTCTCCGGCACCTGAGTGCCAGAGATGTTGCTCCCACCAGTTGATCAGCCACAACTGCTGCTCTCCATCCAACGCCTCGCAGAGATCCCTGGCGAGGGACAGTGCCTCCATGGGCTCCGCCGGCTTTTGTCTCAGACGTTGCGTCAGCTCCTCAGGGAGCGCAGACCAACGCTGGCGATGATCCAGCAAGGCCCCAGGAGAACCGGCAGCAAGAGCCAGCAGCTCCGCAGGGTCATCGGCGCAGGCCCCACATTGCTGCAGGACCTGATGCATTGACGCTGGATCCAGACGCAGAAATCGAATCAGCTGACAGCGGGAACGGATCGTGCTGAGCAAACGCTCGGGCGCGGCTGTCAGCAGGATCAGCAGTCCATGCCACGGTTCCTCCAGGGTCTTCAGCAAGGCATTCGCTGCAGCTTCAGCCATCGCCTCAGACGCCTCGATCACGACCATGCCGCGGGCGGACTCCACCGGCTGACGCGCCAGGAAACGAGCGACTCCTCGGATCTGCTCCAGTCGCAGCTGAGGTGGCGAACGGCGCGACACGCCGGCCTCCTCTGCCTCGGTTCTGGACAGAAGACGTCCCTGATGCTGAAACGTCGGCTCCACCCAGAGCAGATCGGGATGATTGCGTTCCAACAGTCGTCGACGCTCCCGAGACGACGGGGCACCTCCCGCAAGAACCCCTTCCAGAAAGCGCAGAGCCGCCAGCCGTCGCCCCACGCCATCTGGACCTGCAAACAGGTAGGCCGGAGCCAGGCGTTGCTGATCAAGAGCCGCCTGCAGAAGATCCACGGCAAGCGGCTGCCCGATCAGGTCATTGAACAGTCCTGTGATCGTCATGCGAAGCGCTGATGCAGGACCTGCTCAAGTGAGGAGGTCACGTCCATGGATGCACGATCCGCATTGATTCGACACCAATCGCGCTGGCTGGCCAAGGTTTCGAAACCGGCGGCGACGCGCTCGAGAAATGGGCGCCCCTCCGCTTCAATCCGGTCCTCTTCAAGCCCGTGCCGTCGACGGATACTTTCCGTGACGGGAAGCGCGAGCCAGAACGTCAGGTCGGGGATGAGGCCAGCGGTGGCGATGCGCTCAAGCTGCTGGATCAGAGCAGCATCCAGCCCCCGCCCATAACCCTGGTACGCCAGCGTCGAACCGGCAAAGCGATCGCTCAGAACCCAGTCGCCTCGCTCAAGAGCCGGGCGAATCAAGGTGTCAACATGCTGCGCGCGATCGGCGGCGTAGAGTAACAGCTCGGCCCTCGCACAGGGAGCCTGATCGGCGGCTGTGTGGAGCAGAAGCTGCCGAACCGCCTGCCCCAGAGCCGTCCCACCAGGTTCACGGGTGCAGATCAGACCTGAACCCTCTGGCATCAACCCGCTTCCAGGCAACCAATCGGCAAGACGTTGAAGCTGCGTCGATTTCCCACAACCATCGATCCCGTCGAGAACGATCAAACGACCCGTCATGCCGGGCGCAGAGCCAGAGCATTAACGACGACCGTGATCGAGCTGAGAGCCATCAACAATGCCGCAAGGGGTGGTGACAGCAGCAGACCATGGCTTGGCAGCAAGACCCCAGCGGCAATCGGAAGAGCAATCAGGTTGTAGCCGAAGGCCCAGAACAGGTTCTGACGCACTTTCGCCAGGGTGCGTCGAGCCAGTCGCAGGGCGTCCGGGAGATTGTCCAGCCGATCTCCCAACAGCACCATCCCAGCTGTGTCCTGGGCGATCTGGGTGCCGGTGCCGATGGCGACGCCAAGGTCTGCCGCCGCCAACGCCGGGGCATCGTTGATGCCATCACCCACCATGGCCACCGGTTGCTCCCGGCGGAGCTGCTCAAGGCGTGCCAGCTTCTGCTCCGGGCGCATCTGCCATCCCAGCTCTTCTTCGGAGAAGCCGAGGGTCTGACCCAACCGTCGAACCGCCGACTCCCGATCACCACTGAACATCGCCAGTTCGAGGCCCTGATCGCGCAGCTGCTTCAGCGCCATGGAGACATCCGAACGCAGCTGGTCCTCAATCTCGACGAATCCAAGAATGCTGGTCCCCTCCGCAACCGCCACAACAGTTCCGGTGACAGGGGTCCCGCCAGACTCCTGCTGCATCAAAGAGAACGGGTCTGACCAGGCCAGTCCCTGGCCGGTCAACCATTCGGGACGACCGACACAAACCTCAAGGTCACGACCGACGACACCTTTCAAACCTTCACCGGCAACCGTGCGCACATCGGACACCGGAAGGAGGTCGAGCTCACGGCGCTGAGCCTCCTGCAGGAGGGCATAGGCCAGGGGATGCCGGCTATCGCTCTCCAAGCTGGCAGCTAGCTGCAGAAGATGATTCGGGTTCTCGGCATGGACAGCCGTCACAAGAGGACGGCCGAGAGTCAGCGTGCCTGTTTTGTCGAACACCACCTGTTTGACAGCGGCTGCTGTTTCGATGACATCGCCGCCTCGATACAGCCAGCCACGGCGGGCCGCCAGACCCGTGGCAACGGTGATCACCGTCGGCGTTGCCAGTCCGAGGGCGCAGGGACAGGCCACGACCAGCACGGCAATGGCGAGCTTAAGGGCCAGCCCGATGGAGGTCTCCGCACCGCTTCCCAGACCGGCTTGATGGCCATGACCGTGGACCATCCCAGGGGAGGAAGCATGCAGAACCTGGGGCCAGAGCTCAGCACCGATCAGCCACCAGAACAGAAAGACGGCGATGGCAAAAGCGATCACGCCGTAACAGAAACGGCCTGCCACACGATCGGCGAGTCCCTGAATCGGAGCCCGGCGAGCCTGGGCCTGCTCCACCAGGCGAATGATCCTGGCCAGGGCGGTTTCGGAGCCCACCCTGGTGACCTCGATCACCAGGGACGACTCAAGATTGAGACTTCCCGAGGCCAGCTCCGTTCCAGGCGAAGCATCGAGCGGAAGAGGCTCACCGGTGAGGCTCGACACATCCACGGCCGAGCATCCCTCGACGACCACACCATCAACCGGAACCCGATCACCGGCGAGAAGCTGAACCCGCTCCCCGGGGCGTAAGGCTCCGACTCGCACCTCACGCATGACGCCGTCCGCCATCAACAGTCGTGCCGTATCGGGCTGTAGCTGAGCCAGCTGCTGCAGGGCCTGACCGGTTCGGAAGCGAGCCCGCTCCTCCAGGAAACGCCCGAGCAGCACAAAGCCCAGCAGCATGACCGGCTCGTTGAAGAAACAGGGCCAGCCAACGGACGGCCAGATCAGGGCAGCCAGGCTGGCCAGATAGGCACTGCTGACCCCCAGTCCCACCAGGGTGTCCATGCTGGGGGCCCCTGCCCGCGCGGCTTTGAAGCCTCCGACAAGGATCGGTCGACCCGGGCCGAGAAGGGCAACCGTGGCCAGCGTGGCGTGAAACGGCAAGCGACCGATCAGCGGAAGAGAGAGATGACCCGCCTCACTGAGGTGTCCAAGGACGGACAACAGCAGCAACACCAGGGCCACCATCAGCTGGCGCCACTGACGCCACCAGTTCAAACCCCTGACATCCTCTGCAGCCGAGGGGCCTGAAACAGGCTCGAGCGAGCGCTCACGAGCTGGGAAGCCACGATCAGCCAGTGCTTTCAGCACGGCTTCGACACTCCCCTCTGAATCAGCGAGATCCAGCCAGGCGGCTCTGCTCACCAGATTCACGTCAGCCCTTTCAACACCCGGCTGTTCCAGCAGCGTGCGTTCCACAGACCGCACGCAACCGCCGCACTTCATGCCTTCCACATCGAGGACAACCGTTTGAAGCACCGGGCTCACGGAGGATTCGTCTCTTCCCTAACGCTAGGTCGGGCCACAACAGCGTCAGGATGGGGGTCAGCCAGCCATGCATCGTGCCTCGCAGCAACCGAAACGACAATTTCATCGACAAGAGCTTCACGGTGATGGCAGATCTCATCGTCAAGCTGCTGCCGATCAACGCCCGCTCCAAGGAGGCTTACGTCTACTACCGAGACGGGTTGTCAGCCCAGAATGACGGTGATTACGCCGAAGCTCTGGAGAACTACGAGGAGAGCCTGAAGCTTGAGGACAACCCCACCGACCGGGGCGAGACCCTCAAGAACATGGCCATCATCTACATGTCCAACGGTGAGGAAGACCGGGCGATCGAGACCTACCGCCAGGCCCTTGAGGAGAACCCCAAGCAGCCTTCCTGCCTCAAGAACATGGGACTGATCTTTGAAAAACGCGGACGAATTGCTGAAGAGGAGGGCCGACAGGACGATGCCGATCGCTGGCTGGACCAGGCAGCAGATGTGTGGACCCAGGCCGTTCGCCTCAATCCCGGTGGCTACCTGGACATTGAAAACTGGCTGAAATCCAGCGGTCGCAGCAGTGTGGACGTTTATTTCTAGCTAAAAATTTCTAAAGATAATAATTTGCAGCGCATTCATCTTTGAACAAAATCTATTTTAATAAGAAAATTCAATTCTGAGGCCAGCGTTGATCAATTCCCTGCAACTAAGAGTTCAGATTTTTAAACGACTTGGGTGGTAAAGCCGTTCATGGTCCGCGTAGATGTTCACGTCAACAGGACTTGAGCAGATCACACCGACTTCTCTTTCACCATCTTTCAAGTAAGAGAACGTGAATGAATGTTCCGATTGTGGATCAAACTCACGAATTACCTGTACACGCTCCTCCCATGGGATCAAACCATAACCTCCGTACTTCCAAAGCGCATCAACATCGTGGCCATAATTGACAAATCTCAGGGCACCCAACCTCATGCCTGGAAGGTTCGAAAAATAAACTCTTGACTTGCCATGCATCAACACAATTTCCTCAAAGTAAAGCTCGTTATAAATGCCAATGTCGGCATTTTGATCAAACCGCAAATGCCATGACGCAAAAGCACGAATTTCCGCTTTTGGATCTGATGTCAACTCAGGCAGAACATCAACAGAACCATCAGCCTGTCTTAGATATCGGCATTGATACTGATAATTAGCATCCTGCAGAGACAGCTCCAAAAAATTAGATGCTCATCATTGGGCTTGATTGTTTTAAAGAGCCCAAGAATCCAGGCCCTAAGCTGACGATCGTTCTCGGCGAGCGGCGGATTGGAGTCCAGATCAACGGGAACATCAGCAGACATGACAGCCGAGCCGAGCCATACAGACGAACTGAATAGTCCAGATATGAAAAGAGCAAGCCACAACACAAATACTTTTGGACGTTGTTGAAACAACAACCTCATTGCGACCACAAATCACGACACAAAATTGATGCTATTCAGCGTCTCAACAGTCGACCATGGACGCTCAGACAGGACCCTCCAATGGGTGAAGTCACCCTCCAGATCCTGAACAGCTCACGCCGGCGAAAGCGATCATCCATCCGCCCTCACCTGCTCACCCAAAGCCAAGACCAACGCTTCACTGACACTCTCGGCCTCCAGCAAGGCCAGATCCAAACCTGCCGCCAGTGGTCCCAGACCACTGCCCTTGGGAACCACAGCGCGTTTGAACCCGAGCCGCGCCGCTTCCTGGAGACGAAGTTCGAGCTGACCGACCGGGCGCAACTGGCCGCCCAGTCCCAGTTCGCCGATCAGAACGGTGCCCGCAGGCAAGGTGAGATCGCGAAAACTGGCCACCACAGCCGCGGCCACGCCGAGATCGGCCGCCGGTTCCTCCACCTCCAATCCGCCGGCCACTGCCAGGTAGCAGTCGAAACGCGACAACGGCAGACCCATGTGCTTTTCCAGCACGGCCAGGATCTGATGCAGTCGATTCGTGCCGATCCCCGTTGCCGTCCGTCGCGGGCTGGCATAACTGGTGACGTTGACGAGGGCCTGGAGGTCGACGACCAGTGAGCGGGTGCCCTCGCAGGCCACGATCGTGGCCACACCAGAGGCACGGGCATCACTGAGGAACAGTTCGCTGGGGTTGCCCACTTCAGCGAGCCCAGCCGCCTGCATCTCGAACAGGCCCAGCTCATGGGTGGCGCCAAAGCGGTTCTTCACGGCTCTCAGCAGCCGATGACTGGCAAAGCGGTCGCCCTCGAAGGTGAGCACCGCATCCACGAGATGCTCGAGCACCTTCGGGCCCGCCAGCATGCCCTCCTTGGTGACATGACCGACCAACAGCAGCGAGATGTTCTGTCGCTTCGCCAGCCGTTGCAGCGCCGCCGCACATTCACGCACCTGGCCAACCGACCCTGGAGCGCTGGTCAGGTTGGCGTCATGCAACGCCTGAATGCTGTCGATGATCGCCACGGCCGGTCGCAGCGCCTCAAGCTCCTCAAGCACCAGTTCCAGATCGGTTTCGGCCAGCAACTGCAGCTCCGATGCTCCAGCGGCGAGCCGCTGCCAACGAAGCTTCACCTGCTGGGCTGATTCCTCGGCACTGACATAGAGCACCGAGCTCTCGGAGGCCATCGCCGACGCGCTCTGCAGCAGCAAGGTGCTTTTGCCGATTCCAGGATCACCGCCCACCAACACCAGAGAACCGGGCACCAGACCGCCTCCGAGAACCCGGTCGAACTCCTCCGAGCCAGTCGCCATCCGCTGCAGAGGACGATCGTCCAGGGAGGCCATGGCGGTGGAGCGTCGCGGAGCAGCTGCCTGGGCAGGATCCGGGCCCTCTCGACGACGACGACCGTCCTCGCTGGGGATGGTCTGTTCCACCAATGTGTTCCAGCTCCCGCACTCCGGACAGCGTCCGAAGAACTGACGTGTCTTGGCACCACAGGCCTGACAGACGAAAAGGGAGCGGGAGCGTGGCACTGAGAACTATGAAGAAAGTTGCTGTTGAGTGAACAGAACGGGGGAACAACCTTTTATGTGTGGCGAGAAGCACTAAGCGCCACAGGCGTTATGACCACCACGGCTCCCTCTAAGGAAACAATCCTCGTGGTCGATGACGAGGCCTCGATCCGACGGATTTTGGAAACGAGGCTCTCGATGATCGGATACAACGTCGTCACCGCTTGCGACGGCACCGAAGCCCTGGAGCTGTTCCAGAACTGCGTTCCCGACCTGGTGGTCCTGGACGTGATGATGCCGAAACTCGACGGCTACGGCGTCTGCCAGGAGCTGCGCAAGGAATCGGATGTTCCGATCGTGATGCTCACCGCCCTTGGTGACGTGGCTGACCGGATCACTGGCCTGGAGCTCGGCGCCGACGATTACGTCGTGAAACCCTTCAGTCCGAAGGAGCTGGAAGCCCGGATTCGCTGCGTGCTTCGCCGGGTGGAGAAGGAGCAGGTGGCCGGAATCCCCAACTCGGGCGTGATTCAGGTCTCCGATCTGCGCATCGACACCAACAAGCGCCAGGTGTTCCGTGGTGATGAACGGATCCGACTCACCGGCATGGAGTTCAGCCTTCTCGAACTCCTGGTGAGCCGATCAGGCGAGCCCTTCAATCGCGGCGAGATTCTCAAGGAAGTGTGGGGGTACACGCCGGAACGACATGTCGATACCCGCGTGGTCGATGTTCATATTTCACGTCTTCGCTCCAAACTGGAAGACGATCCGGCCAACCCCGAGCTGATCCTCACAGCCCGCGGCACCGGTTATCTGTTCCAGCGCATCGTCGACTCCGTTGCCTCCGAAGGGTCCTGAAAGCTCCCCGGCCGACTGGTCGCGGAGCAAAAGCAGCCGTCCACGGGCCATTCGCCGCCTGGTGATCTGGTACCGGCGTAATGCCACCGTGACCACCCTTGTCGACAGCGCCACCAGCTCCGCCAGCGCCGCCGGCAATGTGGCCGGAACGATGGTGTCGGGCGCCGGGACCGTTGCGAGCAGCGTTCTGCAGCCCTTGGTGTTTGATCCCCTGCGACGGCTGCAGGGCGGCAGCATTGACACCATCGAAGAACGCGACAGGCTCTGGGTTGCCGTTGACGGCATGGGTGGGGACAATGCGCCGGGTTCGATCCTGGAAGGCTGCCTGCAGGCGATCGAGCGGCTGCCACTGAAGATCAAATTCATCGGCGAACACGATCGGGTCCTGGCCGCCGCCAGGACACTGCAACTGAGCGACCAGCTCAAGGCAGCGATTGACAACGGTCATCTGGAGCTGGTGGCCAGCGGTCCCTCGATCGGGATGGATGAGGAGGCGACAGCCGTGCGGCGCAAGCGCGACGCCAGCATCAACGTCGCCATGGACCTGGTGAAGAAGGGCCAGGCTCTGGCGAGTTATTCAGCTGGGAACTCAGGAGCCGTGATGGCATCAGCCATCTTTCGACTGGGCCGGCTCAAGGGAATCGATCGTCCAGCCATCGGGGCCCTGTTCCCGACCAAGGATCCCGGTCAACCGGTGCTGGTGCTGGATGTGGGGGCCAACATGGATTGCAAGCCCGCCTACCTGCATCAGTTCGCATTGCTTGGGAACATCTACAGCCGTGATGTCCTGCAGGTTCGTCGCCCCCGCATCGGCCTGCTCAACATCGGTGAGGAGGAGTGCAAGGGAAATGACCTGGCTCTCCGCAGCTTTGAACTCCTGCGTGACGAACAACGTTTGCATTTCGCCGGGAACTGCGAAGGCAGGGATGTGCTGTCCGGAGAGTTTGATGTCGTCGTCTGCGACGGATTCACCGGCAATGTTCTGCTCAAGTTTCTCGAATCCGCAGGCAGCGTGCTGCTCGGCGTCTTGAGGGCTGAGCTTCCCCGTGGACGTCGAGGCAAGGTGGGCTCGGCATTCCTGCGAAGCAATCTCAAGCGCATCAAGAAGCGACTGGACCATGCCGAGCATGGAGGAGCTCTGCTGCTCGGGGTCAATGGCATCTGCGTCATCGGCCACGGCAGCAGCAAATCCCTGTCGGTTGTCAGCGCTCTGCGGCTGGCCCATTCCGCCGCCAGTCATGGCGTCATGGACGACTTGGCGGAATTGCAGAGTTGCTGTGGTTGACTGACGCCACACGTACCCGTCTCCTCTTTGGTTGCGCAGCCGTTCAGGTCCGCTGGTGTGCTGCTCAGGGGCTGCGGCAGCGCCACCCCGTCCCGTTCGATCAGCAACGCTGACCTTGGGCAACGGGTCGACACAAGCGACAGCTGGATCCGCAGCCGCACGGGAATCACAGCACGCCGTGTGATCGGACCATCGGAATCGCTGATCGACCTTTGCGCTTCGGCTGCGTCCGGCGCCTTGGCCATGGCGGACTGGGAGGCCGGCAGCCTCGACCTCATCCTGCTGGCCACCTCAACGCCGGACGACCTGTTCGGATCAGCGCCACGTCTGCAGAGTCGTCTCGGTGCGGATCACGCCGTTGCCTTCGACCTCACGGCGGCCTGCAGTGGCTTCCTGTTTGCGGTCATCACCGCTGCTCAGTACCTGCGCAGCGGGGCCATGCGGAGGATCCTGGTGGTTGGTGCTGACCAGCTGAGCCGTTGGGTGGACTGGGATGACCGCCGCTCCTGCGTTCTGTTCGGAGATGCGGCAGGTGCTCTGGTGATGGAAGCCTCCCCGGATGACCGTGACGACCTCAACGGCTTCCTGATGCGCTCCGACGGCCGCCGTGGCGATGTGCTGCAGCTGCCGCAGATCGACAAGCGGGCTCCCCTGGTTGGGGATGCGAGTCACCAGCAGGGTGGATTTCAACCGATTCAGATGAACGGCCAGGAGGTCTACAAATTCGCAGTTCGCGAAGTTCCTGGAATCCTGGACGAGCTCCTCCAACAAGCCGAGCTGGGAGCGGATCAGCTGGACTGGCTGCTGTTGCATCAGGCCAATCAGCGTATTCTCGATGCTGTCGCTGAACGGTTCGCCATCCCGCCAGCCAAGGTTCTCAGCAACTTGGCGAGCTACGGCAACACCTCAGCGGCGACGATTCCTCTGATGCTCGATGAAGCGGTGCGGGACGGTCGCATCCAGGCTGGCCATCGAATCGCCAGCAGTGGTTTCGGAGCTGGCCTGAGCTGGGGTGCTGCTCTGTTGCGTTGGAGCGGGCCGGCGTAACCTCCGGCACTTCTGCTGCAACGAACCGATGACGATCGCCTGGGTGTTCCCTGGTCAGGGATCTCAGAAGGTGGGGATGGCAGACCCGCTGATCGAGCTGCCAGGAGCAGACGAACGTTTCCAAATCGCCTCCGAGGTCCTGGGCAGGGACCTGCTGGCCATCTGCCGTGGAGAAGCCGGCGACGCTGAACTCAGCGATCTCAACGACACCCGCAACACCCAGCCGGCCCTGTTCGTCACGGAATCGCTGTTGGTGGACAGCCTGATCGCCCAGGGACGCGAGGCGGAGCTTCTGGCGGGTCACAGCCTCGGAGAGCTGGTGGCTCTTTATGCAGCCGGAGTCTTTGATCTGGAAACGGGTCTGAACCTGATGAAAACCCGCTCTGAACTGATGGCCAAGGCCGGTGGTGGTGCCATGACGGCCGTGATCGGTTTCGATCGGAGTGAGCTGACCGAACGCGTGGCCGCCAGCGAAGGTGTTCACATCGCCAATGACAACAGCGATGCGCAGGTTGTTCTCTCCGGCCAACCCGATGCCCTGGAGAGCGTCTGCACAAACCTGCGCTGCAAACGGGCCATTCCCCTGGCGGTTTCCGGAGCCTTCCACTCCCCATATATGCAGGATGCGGCAGATCGCTTTGCCGGGGAACTGGATCGCGTCGTCTTCCAGGACGCCCGGGTTCCGATCCTAAGCAACAGTGATCCAACGCCAAGCCGCAGCGGAGAGGAGCTGAAACAGCGTTTGAAGCAGCAGATGACCAGCGGCGTCCGTTGGCGCGAAACGATGCGACGCTTCCAGGACGCTGACATCCAGACACTGGTGGAGATCGGACCTGGCAACGTGCTGAGTGGCCTGGCCAAACGCTCGACGACGGGCATCACCCTCGCGCAGATCGCGGGTGCGGCGGACCTGGGGCTGTGAGCGGGACGCGTTCTGCCCTGGTCACCAAGACCCCGAAACCGAGCCTCACCTACCAGCTGGTGAGCAGCCTGCTGGTGTTCCCGGTCTTCCGGGGGCTGTTCCGTGGCTCCTGCAGAGGTCATGAGCATGTGCCGCGTGAGGGACCGCTTGTGGTGGTGGCCAACCATGGATCCCACCTCGACCCACCGCTGCTGGGCCATGCCCTCGGCAGGCCGGTGGCCTTCATGGCCAAGGCTGAACTGTTCGAGGTGCCCATCCTCGGCTCGATCATTCGTGCCTGCGGCGCTTACCCCGTACGCCGAGGCGCGAGCGACCGGGACGCGATCCGCACCGCAACGGCCAAGCTGGAGGAGGGCTGGGCCACCGGCGTGTTCCTCGATGGCACGCGCCAGGCAGATGGTCGGGTGAATCAGCCTCTGCCGGGGGCAGCCCTGCTGGCAGCCCGCTCCGGTGCACCGCTGCTGCCCGTCGCCATCCTCAACAGCCACCGTGCACTGGGGTCGGGGCACTCCCTGCCTCGCCTGGTCCCGATCCAGCTGCGGATCGGCGAACCCGTGCCCGCACCAAGCGGCCGTCGCCGAGCCGATCTCGATGCCACCACTGCAGAACTGCAACGGCGGATCAATTCCCTTCTGGATCAGGGGTTGCTGCGTCCTTGAGGTCACGACCGGTGATCACCCAGGTCACCGCCCGCAACCAATCCCCCCAGCGTTTGATCCAACCCTCCTCCTGACAGCTCGGCTGGCAGTCCACGGGGACCCCTGTGAGATGGATGCCGCGGCTACCGGCCACCACCTGACCAACCGCCATCGATCGAGGGAGGTGGTCGGCACTGGTCACAAGCAGCACATGACGAATCTCACGCTGCTGCAGCTCATCCACCAGGGATGTGAAATTGCCGAGCGTGTCCTGGGCCCTGTAGTCGAGCTGGACCCGTTGAGGTGCGAGCCCCTCCTCCTGGACCAGCCAGGTGGCGTACTCCCGATTGCTACCGCCACTGATCAGCAGGGGCAGATCCAGCTCCCCGGCGAGTTTGGCTCCCATCCGCTCCCGGTCCACATCACCACCGAGAACCAGCACCAGCTGCGGTGCACTGCGATCCAGCAAGGCCTGGCGATAGGGCGCCAACGGGCCCGCACTCACCATCCAGACCATCAGCCCACCGCCCAGAAGCACACCGGTTCGCACACCTGCCATCACACCACTCCCACAGGCGAGGTGGGATAAATCGGCAACACGCTCTGCCAGGGACAGGACCGACCGCAGGCGAGGGCTGCCTGCAGCTCGTTCAGCAAGCGGATCACGTCCGCTTCGACGTTGTCATCCGCTTCCAGCACCATCGTGCCGAGAGAGCGACCCGGTTGAAGCAGATGGGGCGGTTCAAGCTCCTCAACAACGCCTTGGTTCACCCGATAGAAACCACCAACAACACCACGACTGGGAAGCTCCCGGGTGATCCAGAAGCCTTCACCGGCATCGGGCCGAGCAAGTAGTCGATCGGCAAGACGCGCGGCCATCAGAGCGAAACTGCTGACGCCCAGAAGTGGCACTCCCAGCTGCTGGGCCAGCGTGCGTGCCATCACAACCGTGAGCCTGGTCCCGGTGAAGCCACCAGGGCCGGTTGCCACAGCAAGCCCCTGCAGTCCAGACCAACGGGGCGCCGGCAGGACGGATTCGACCCGCCTCAACAGCGTGTTGGAAAGGGCACGACCGTCCTCAAAGACAGCCCACCGCGGTTCATGGCCAAGCGGTGTAGGTCCAAGCGGTGCAGGGCCAAGCGTTGCATGGCCATGCGAAGGATCGCCAACTTTGGGATCGAGAACCGTGGCATCGAGAACCGTGGGGTCAAGAACCGTTGGATCGAGAACAGCCACGCCGAACCGTTCGGTTGAACTGTGCAGGGCCAACAGCAGGGAAGGGTCGCTCATCCCGGCACGGTCTCGCCTGGTCGCAACCGCAGCCAGCGACCTGGATCTGAGGAAAAACTCTCACAACCCCGCACATCCCATTCAATCCCCGCGCCACCATCGGGCAGATCCATCACGGACACGTGAATCCGAGGGGAGGCAGGCTGAAAATCAGGCGACTCGTTGAGATGGACGGCCCCATGCTGGCGCTCAACCGCGTGATAGGCCTGGCAGCGGTCAACCCAGCGGCAGTCCACGCAGATGCACATGCCTCCTGAAGCCGCGTTGACCGACATTCTGGATCCAAGTGAGGCAGCCAGCACTGTTTGGCAACGTCTGAACCCTGGGCAATGGCCATTGCCACTGGAGGCTCTTCCAGACGGCACGGCCCTCGTCGGGGGAGCCGTTAGAGACGCTCTGATTGATCGCCTGCCCAGCTGCCCCGATCTGGATCTCGTGGTCACCGACAAGGCGCTGGAGCTCAGCGCTCAGCTGTCGACCTCGTTTGGCGGAACGGTCGTTGTACTGGACGAGCGCAGGGATATCGGTCGTCTGGTGCTTCGAGGCTGGACCATCGACATTGCCCGGCAGGACGGCCAGACCCTTGTGGATGACCTTCAGAGGCGGGACTACCGGCTCAATGCCATTGCTCTGCCGTTGCGCCCCGGAGGCGGATTGCTGGATCCCACCGGCGGCCTGCGGGATCTTCAATCGGGCCGACTTGTCGCGGTCAACGAAGACAACCTCAAAGACGATCCCCTACGGCTTTTGCGCGGGCTTCGGCTGATGGCAGAGATCCCCCTCGAGCTGGACCCAGAAACCGGAGCCTGGATTCGCCGTCACCGCAACCTTCTCGGCCAATCCGCACCAGAGCGGATCCTGGCTGAGCTGCAACGGCTGGTGCGCGCTCCTCACGCTGATGGAGTTTTGCCGCTTCTGGACGATCTAGAACTTCTGTGCACCTGGGCCGATCCCGCTGGCCAGCATCGCCCCATCCCCGGGACCAGGGAGAGCGCGGAAATGACGCCTGACGAACGAGACCGGGCCCTGCCGCTGTCTCGCCTGATGCATCTGCTCGGGGATTCTGGCCTGGACCAGCTGCGGGCCAGCCGCCAGCTGCGACAGCGCTGCCGAACACTGCGGCGCTGGGTCCGTAATCGACCTGAGGATCCGGACTCCATGGATGAGCAGGACCGCTACCGCCTGCATTGCGAGCTGGAGGAGGATCTGCCGGCCTTCATCCTCCACCTTCCCTTCCACCAGCGCGCGACCTGGATCCAGCGTTGGCGGGAGCCGCAGGATCCGTTGTTTCACCCCGCGGCCGATGTCGATGGGTTAACGCTTCAGCGTGAACTGGGCATCAAACCCGGACCGGTTGTTGGGCATCTGCTTGAGCACCTGAAACGGGAACGGGCCTTCCAACGTGTGACCGGTCGAGCGGCATCACTGCAGGAAGCGCAACGCTGGCATGCGTTGCACAGCGACCTGCTGTGATTAACTCTCTAGGTGTCAACGATGACGGTCCGACACCGACAGATCGCAATCACCTCTCCTTCATGAGCATCCGCCTGTACATCGGCAACCTGCCACAGACCTTTGACGACAAAGAGCTGGATGCTCTGATCAAGAGCGCTGGGGATGGAATCCGCTTCAAGGCGGTTCTTGATCGTGAAACCGGAAGCTGCCGTGGATTCGGATTCGCCAACGTCGATGACCCCAAAGTGGCGGATGCCGTGATCGAGCAGCTGAACGGAAAGGAGTTCGGCGGCAATTCGCTTCGGGTGGAACGCTCCGAACGCAAGGACAGCAATGGCGGCAACCGCCGGGGAGGCCCCGGCGGCCCCCTGCAGGCTGGCCGAAAGGCGGCAAACAAGGTGGTTCACAGCGATGCTCCTGCCGAGGAAGCACCAGATCCGCGCTGGGCAGGCGAGCTCTCCAAGCTCAAGGATTTGCTGGCCAACCAGAAAACCCCTGTCTGAAGCGGGTCTCTGCAGCCAGCTGGAAGCCTGAACCCTCAGCGGGACTGGGCCAGCACGAAGGAGCGGGGAAGGTCAGCAAATTTCGCCAGTTTGCTGACGTAGGCCCTGTGGTTGAAGACGTCGTAATCAATCCGCTCAATTGCATCGAGAATTCCGCGATACAACCTGAGTGAGGTCCAGACAGGCCAGCGAGCGTCCCTGGACAACCAGCGCACCCCTGCTTCCGAGCGGGCAAACCATTCGCGGGCGCGCTGCAGCTGGAAACCCATCAGCTCGCGCCAGGCTGCGTTCAGGCGGCCTGCCATCAGGTCCTCCTCGCTGTACCCGAAGCGTTGGAGATCTTCCTGTGGGAGGTAGATACGGCCACGACCTCGGTCTTCGCCCACATCCCTGAGGATGTTGGTGAGCTGGTTGGCGATGCCCAGAGCCACAGCAGCATCGGAGGTGTCCGGCGCCGCACTCCAGGGGGCGGATGTGTAGGCGCCATCGACACCCATCACACCCTGGGTCATCAATCCCACGGTTCCTGCCACGCGATAGCAGTACAGACGAAGATCCTCGAAGCTGGGATAGCGGGTCCAGGTGAGGTCCATCCGCTGCCCCTCGATCATGTCGAGGTAGGGCTGGATGTCCTGGGGGAAACGCTCGATCGTGTCAGCCATGACCGCACCGAGATCGTCGTCGACACGACCGGCGAACAGTGCACGGGTCTGCTCCTCCCAGCGATCGAGGCGATCAGCAAGCTCGTCGACGGGACGGGCCTGCGCTTCCGGGCTGTCCATCAGCTCATCGGTGCGCCTGCACCAGACGTAAATCGCCCAGATGGCGCGACGCTTGGCCAACGGCAGCAGCAGCGTTCCCAGATAGAACGTCTTGGCCCACTCAGCGGTCTCGCGACGGCAGGCTTCGAAAGCTGCGTCGAGAGATCGAGCTGCGAGGGTCATAAATCAGGCCGCAACCGGCTCTTTGACTGGGGTCGATGATGGCAGCTGATCGCGCTGCCGGTCCACCGCCTGAGCGCAGAGCTTGCCGCTGAGCACGGCGCCTTCCATAGAGGCCAGGTAGCGCTGCATCGTGTAGTCACCCGCCAGGAAGAAATTCCTGATCGGGGTGGTCTGATCCGGGCGCAACTGCTGACAACCAGGGGTCGTCTTGTAGACGGACAACGGCGTTTTCACAACCTTGAACTTGCGCAGGGTGGCGGGGTTGTCGCCACTGAAGTGCATCGGGAACAACTTCTTGAGCTCACCCATCGTGGCCTCGATGATCTCGTCGTCGGGACGACCGATCCAGTCCTTCGCTGGAGCAAACACCAGCTCGAGCATCGACTTGTCGGGGTCTTCATACTCCCTGCAGGTGATGCTCATGTCGGCGTAGACGCTGAGAAGCGGCGAGCGACTGAACAGCAGGTGGTCGATATCGGTGAGTTTGCGGTCGAACCAAAGGTGCAGGTTGATCACGGGCACACCACGGAGCCCGTCCAGCTTCTGGAACACCTCCATCTGCCTCCACGGCTCCGGGAGGAGCAGCTTGAAAGGATCCACCGGCAGAGCACTGACGTAGGCATCGGCTGTCAGGTCGAAGCTCTCCTTGCCCTTCACGCCTCCGATGTGGAAAGCGGCAACAGAGCCATCTGGATTGAGTTTGATCTCCCGCAACGGGCTGTCGAGGTGAACTTCCCCCCCCAGCGACACGACGTGCTCCACCATCGGCTGGCAGAGTCGCTCCGGCGGGGCCCCATCCAAGAAGGCCATCTGTGAGCCGTTCTTTTCCTGGAGGAAACGGTTCAGAGCTGTCAGCACCACGGTGGCTGAGATTTCGTCGGGATCGATGAAATTCAGCGCCTTGCTCATGGCGATGAACACCTCATCGTTGACGCGCTCTGGAATGTTGTGGATCCGCAACCACTCGGTCCAGGAGTATTTGTCGCACTCTTCGACGTAGCCCTGGCCTCGAAGCATCGCGGGGACCAGTCCCAGGCCGAAGCTGATCTTCTCCGGCCAGGTGAGCATGTCGTTGTTGCCCAGAATCGCCGCCACTCCATTCACCGGTGCCGGCAGATCGGGGAAATCAAAACGGCTGTAGGTGCCGGGCTCCTCAGGCTGGTTGAAAATCATCGAATGGCTCTTCCACTGCAGCCGGTCTTCGATGTCCAGCTCCTTGAACAGCTGCAGCATGTTCGGATAAGCCCCGAAGAAAATGTGCAGACCGGTTTCATACCAGTCGCCGTCTTCGTCCTTCCAGGCTGCAACCTTCCCGCCAAGGACATTGCGGGCCTCCACCACGATTGGCGTATGTCCTGCATCAGCGAGGTACTTGGCGCAGGAAAGACCTGCAAGACCGGCTCCGGCAATGACGACGCGCATGCGGATGGACCAAAGATGAGACCAACCTTAAAAGGCGCGGATCCCACGTCGTTGTGGATGGCTGCTTCTTCTCCTTAAAGTCGATTGACAGTCCACCGGCGCCATGGCTGACACCCTGCTGAAATGCACGACCCGCCACGTCCGCCTGTTCACGGCCCGGGTGGAAAACGACGATCTGATCCCGGATCCGGATCAGCTCACCCTGGATCTCGACCCGGACAACGAATTTCTCTGGTCGGACAGTGCTGTTGCCTCCATCCAGACGCGATTCAAGGAGCTGGTGGATGCTGGTGCCGGCGGGGAACTCAGCGACTACAGCCTGCGGCGGATCGGCACGGAGCTGGAGGGGAGCATCCGGCAGCTGCTGCAGGCCGGTGAGCTCAGCTACAACCCGGATGGACGCGTCACCAACTACTCCATGGGCCTGCCTCGCACGCCTGAACTGCTGTGAACCGATCTCGCTACGGTCGAGGACCTCGGGACAACCAGGACCCGGGGGACAGACGAGGGCAGCGGGAGAGCCGCTACGAGCGTTTCGAACAAGACCGACGTGAGCGGCCGTCCTACGGCGGTCGACCGCCGGCCTCCGGTGGTGCACCTGGAGCGGGTCCCGGGTTCAGCTTCAACACGCTCACGGCTGCAGTTCTGGCCGGAGTGTTGATCGTGGGGATCGGCATCGGCAGTGCCGTGACCAGCACAACCGCTGGTGATCAGGGCAACATCGCCAGCAGTCAGCAGCTCGACATGGCGGTTCCCGATCCCGAGTTCTGCCAGCAGTGGGGCGCCAGCGCCTACGTGATGGACGTTGAGATGTACACAACGATGCGACCGGTCACCAGCTTCGTCACCCAGCCGGCTCTTCAGGCTGGCTGCGTGATCCGTCGTGAGAACTGGTCCGTCCTGCGCAGAGAGGGAGCGATCACCCCAGCGCAGGAGAAGGAATGCAAGCAGCGCATGAACACCTTTGCCTACATCGGCTCGATCCGAGACAAACCCATCGTCCGCTGTGTGTACCAAACCGACGGCAGCGAGAACAAATTCATCACCAAAGGCATCGCCGATGACACCGTCGGAATCACGCCGGAGGCTGATCAGTTCTAAGCCGGCTGACCTTGTCTCAACGGGCTGTCCGGACTGGCGAACACCGGCAGCACGTCCTGTCGGAAGGCCGCTGATGCACGGGAGCAGTAACGGGCTGGGTGGGTGATCAGCTTGAGCTGACGACGGACCTGAAGATCAGCCACGATCGGCCGATGAATGGTTCCTGCCGCCAACTCCCGCTCAACCGAGACGACGGGAACAAAGGCGGCACCGAGTCCTGCCTGCACAGCGTTCTTGATGGCTTCCAGGGAATTCAGTTCCATCTCGATGCGCAGTCGCTGCACGTCGAGACCGGAGCGGGCAAGCAGTTGATCCACCATCTTCCGCGTCGTTGACTGCGCATCCAGGCAGACAAAACCCAGCCGGTAGAGGTCTTCCTTGGTGAGCTCCACCAGCCGAGCCAGGGGATGCTTGACCGGCAACACCAGCGCCAGCTCGTCGCTGGCATAGGGAACCACCTGCAGCAGTTCGTTCAGTTCCGGCGGCAACTCACCGCCAATGATCGCCAAATCGATCTGTCCATTGGCGACGCTCCAGCCGGTGCGGCGGGTGCTGTGCACCTGAAGCTGAACAGCGACATCGGGATATTTCTGGCGGAACAGGCCGATCATGCGCGGCATCAGATAGGTGCCTGTGGTCTGACTCGCTCCCACGACCAGAGAACCACCCTTGAGATTGTGCAGGTCCTCGAGTGCACGGCAGGCCTCATGACACTGGCTGAGGATGCGATCGCAGTAGCTCAGCAGCAGATGACCGGCTTCCGTGAGCTGCGCCTTGCGTCCTCCACGGTCGAACAGGGACACCTCCAGCTGCTTTTCCAGGTTCTGGATCTGGAGACTGACGGCCGGCTGGGTGACGTAGAGGCTGTCAGCAGCTTTTTTAAAACTGCCCTCGCTGACGATGGCCCGCAGAATGCGCAGCTGATCGAGCGTGAACGGCAGATCTGCCATGGTCGCCTGCTCGCTCGCTGACAACCCAGCGACTGTAAGCGCCCCTCACGGAACAGAATCAGCAGACTTCACGCTTGGATGGCGATGTCGGATCAACACAGCAGCCTGGTGATGCTGCTGCTGCTGCTGTTGTTCGCCGTGATCCACAGCGGCGGGGCTGCCCTCAGGAGCCGTGCTGAAGCGCTGATCGGAGCCAGGGCCTGGCGCCTCATCTTCGCGACAGCAAGCATTCCATCGGCCGTGGTGGTGATCGGCTGGTTTCTGGCTCACCGCTACGACGGTGTGCGCCTCTGGAACCTTCAGGGCCTCCCAGGCATGGTTCCCCTCGTCTGGCTGGGGACAGCGATCAGCTTTTTGTTCCTCTATCCGGCCACCTACAACCTCCTCGAGATCCCCGCCGTCCTCAAGCCCCAGGTTCGTCTCTATGCCAAAGGGATCATCCGCATCTCTCGGCATCCGCAGGCGATTGGTCAGATTCTCTGGTGCATGACCCACGCGTTGTGGATTGGCAGCAGCTTCATGCTGGTGACCTGCGCAGGACTGATTGCGCACCATCTCTTCGCTGTCTGGCATGGGGACCGGCGCTTGCGGGCACGCTTTGGTGACGCCTTTGAAGACCTGCGATCCAGCACCTCAGTGGTGCCTTTTCTGGCCGTGCTCGATGGGCGACAAACTCTGATATGGCAGGAGTTCCTGCGCCCTGCCCAACTTGGAATCGCCGTTGCGGTGGCTGTTTTCTGGTGGGCCCATCGCTTCATCTCAAGTGCCGGTGCTCTGATGTTGCACTCCAGCTTGGAGAAACTGCTGAGCTGAGCTGCCTACACTCCAACTGACCCTGCCAGGAGCGGATGTCTTCGGCTGCTGAACTCGCCTGGCTGATCCCCCTGCTGCCGCTCTTCGGAGCGGTGATCACCGGTTTGGGACTGATCAGCTTCAATCGCACGATCAACCGACTGCGAAAACCGGTCGCGCTGCTGCTGATCTCCTGCGTCGGCGCCGCCGCGGTGATCAGTTATGCGGTGTTGGCGGGACAGCTGGCTGGTGCTCCAGCGGTTGAACATCTGTTTGTCTGGGCCAGCGCCGGCGACTTCAGCCTGCCCATGGGCTACGTGGTTGATCCGCTGGCTGCGGTGATGCTGGCGCTGGTCACCACCATCGCTCTGTTGGTGATGGTGTACTCCCACGGCTACATGGCCCACGACAAGGGCTATGTGCGCTTCTTCACCTACCTGGCGCTGTTCAGCAGCTCGATGCTTGGGCTGATCATCAGCCCCAACCTGCTCGAGATCTACGTGTTCTGGGAGCTTGTGGGGATGTGTTCCTATCTGCTCGTTGGCTTCTGGTACGACCGCGATGGCGCAGCCCATGCGGCCCAGAAGGCCTTTGTTGTCAATCGCGTTGGTGACTTCGGCCTGCTGCTCGGGATCCTTGGTCTGTTCTGGGCCACGGGCAGCTTCGATTTCCAGGGCATCGCAGACGGCCTGCAGCAGGCACTGAGCACCGGCTCCATCCCGATGTGGGCTGCCCTGGCTCTCTGCATCCTGGTGTTCCTTGGGCCGATGGCGAAATCAGCCCAATTCCCTCTGCACGTGTGGTTACCGGATGCCATGGAGGGTCCCACGCCCATCTCCGCTCTGATCCACGCCGCCACGATGGTCGCCGCCGGTGTTTTCCTGGTGGCTCGACTCGACCCCCTCTATGGATTGTTCCCGTCCATCCAGGCTGTGATCGCCGTGGTGGGAACCATCACCTGCTTTCTGGGGGCGACCATCGCACTCACACAGATGGATCTGAAGAAGGGGCTGGCCTACAGCACCGTCTCCCAGCTGGGTTACATGATGCTGGCCATGGGATGCGGCGCACCCGTGGCCGGTTTGTTCCACCTGGTGACCCACGCCTTCTTCAAGGCAATGCTGTTTCTGGGCTCCGGGTCGGTCATCCATGCCATGGAAGAGGTCGTGGGCCATGAGCCAGTCCTTGCCCAGGACATGCGTCTGATGGGCGGCCTGCGCAAGAAGATGCCCATCACAGCCATCACGTTCCTGATCGGTTGCGTCGCCATCAGCGGCATTCCTCCGCTGGCAGGCTTCTGGAGCAAGGATGAAATTCTCGGCCAGGCGTTCAACAGCTTCCCGCTCCTCTGGCTGGTCGGTTTCATCACCGCAGGAATGACGGCGTTCTACATGTTCCGCCTCTATTTCCTCACGTTTGAAGGTGAGTTTCGAGGCAATGACAAGAGCGTGCAAACGCAGCTGCTCCTCTCGGTTGGCAAGAACCCTGATGAGCATCACGCCCACGGAGGCAGCGTGCATGAGTCGGTCTGGTCGATGACAGCACCTCTGGCCGTTCTCGCCGTTCCCTCTGTCCTGATCGGACTGCTGGGCACTCCCTGGAACAGCCGGTTTGCCACTCTGCTCGAGCCCAGCGAAGCCGTTGAGATGGCTGAACACTTCAGCTGGGAGGAGTTCCTGCCACTGGCTGGAGCGTCCGTGGCGATCTCCGTCACGGGCATCACCATCGCCGTTCTGGCCTATGCCCTCAAGAGACTTGACCTCGGCCAGCTTGTCGCGGCTCGTTTCCCTGTCATCAATGCCTTTCTCTCGAACAAGTGGTATTTAGATGCCATCAACGAGCGTCTGTTTGTGAGAGGAAGTCGCAAGCTCGCCCGTGAGGTTCTTGAAGTCGATGCCAAGGTCGTGGACGGCGTTGTGAACCTGACCGGTCTGCTGACTCTGGGAAGCGGCGAAGGTCTGAAATACCTCGAAAACGGCCGCGCCCAGTTCTATGCCCTGATCGTGTTCGCCGGTGTCATCGGTCTTGTGGTTCTGTTCGGCGTGCTGGGTGGACCCATCGCTTGATCCTGCTTCTGTGTGTCATCGCCTATCGAGGTGATGACACACCGGCTGTGATTTCTACAGTCCAACCAGTGGAGTGCTGGGACAGCAGTGATCGAGTTTGCCGTCGCCGGGCCGGTTGAGCCTGTGAACGCGACCGTTCCCTGGCTGAGCCTCGCGATTCTTTTCCCGATCGTGGGCTCACTGCTGGTGCCGTTCATTCCCGATGCCGGGGATGGGCGCCGGGTTCGCTGGTATTCGCTCGGCATCACGCTGCTGACCTTCCTTATCACCGTTGCTGCCTACCTGAACGGCTATGACCCGAACCTGAGCGGTCTGCAGCTGGCGGAGCGGGTCAGCTGGCTTCCTGACCTCGGGCTCACATGGGCCGTTGGCGCCGACGGTCTGTCGATGCCTCTGATCCTGCTGACCAGCTTCATCACCACACTGGCCTGCCTGGCCGCGTGGCCCGTGAGTTTCAAACCGAAACTCTTTTATTTCCTGCTGCTGGCCATGGATGGCGGACAGATCGCCGTGTTCGCCGTGCAGGACATGCTTCTGTTCTTTCTGGCCTGGGAGCTGGAGCTGATCCCCGTTTATCTGCTGCTGGCCATCTGGGGCGGCAAGAAGCGTCAGTACGCAGCAACGAAGTTCATCCTGTACACCGCCGGCAGCTCCCTCTTCATCCTTCTGGCCGCACTGGCCATGGGGTTCTTCGGGGGAGGCACACCCAACTTTGAGTACACCACCCTCGCCGCCAAAGACTTCGGAACAGGCTTTCAGCTTCTCTGCTATGCGGCTCTGTTGATCGCGTTTGGCGTCAAATTACCAATCGTGCCTCTCCACACCTGGCTGCCAGACGCCCATGGAGAAGCCACCGCGCCGGTTCACATGCTTCTGGCTGGCATCCTGTTGAAGATGGGCGGCTACGCCCTGCTGCGTTTCAACTGCGAACTGCTGCCTGCAGCCCATTCGCAGTTTGCACCCCTCTTGATCGTTTTGGGGGTCGTCAACATCATCTACGCGGCGCTCACCTCGTTCGCCCAGCGAAATCTGAAGCGCAAGATCGCTTACAGCTCCATCAGTCACATGGGCTTTGTGCTGATCGGCATCGGCAGTTTCAGCGCCCTCGGCACCAGCGGTGCCATGTTGCAGATGATTAGCCATGGCCTGATCGGGGCCAGTCTGTTCTTTCTGGTGGGGGCCACCTACGACCGAACCCACACCCTTCAGCTTGATGAGATGGGAGGCGTGGGCCAAAAGATGCGCGTGATGTTCGCCCTCTGGACCGTGTGCTCACTGGCCTCTCTCGCCCTCCCCGGCATGAGCGGCTTTGTGAGCGAGCTGATGGTGTTTGCCGGACTGGCCACCGATGAGGCGTACACACTGCCGTTCCGAATTGTGATCTGCGGACTGGCGGCCGTTGGCGTGGTTCTCACACCGATTTATCTGCTCTCCATGCTGAGGGAGATCTTCTTCGGCAAGGAGCGAGCCGATCTTGTCTCCCACACCAATCTCGTGGATGCCGAGCCCCGCGAGGTCTACATCATCGGCTGCCTGCTGGTGCCGATCATCGGCATCGGTCTCTACCCCCGCCTGATGACCGACAGCTATCGCTCGTCGATCGAAGCCTTGGTCAACCGGAATGTTTATGCGATGGAACGCATCAGTCGGCCGACCGCTCCGATCATCCGAGGTCAGCCGGCTGTTCCTGCCTTGCTCCAGGCCCCGGCGCTGCCGGGCTGATCAATCCTGACTGATGAATAAGTGCGTGGTTTGAGGGATACGACGGGGCGACGCGGAGGGAACTTCGTAAGTTCTGTGCGTCCACTCGCTGAACCATGCGCCAGATCAATTTCGGCCTGATCTTTGCCTTTGGCCTGTTGATGGTGTTCTTCACCCTGGAAAACACCGCAGCGACAACGGTGCATCTCCTGCCGGGGGTTCAGCAGACCATGCCCCTGGCCGGTTTGCTGCTTCTCGTCGCTGGCATCGGAGCTGTTTCCGCCTGGTTCTTTGCCGCCTGGACCGGGATGCTCACCAATGTGGACCAACTCAGCAAGGCCAGCGATCTCGAGGCGCAGCAGGTGCGGATTCAAGAGCTGGAGAGCGATCTCAGCCGTTACCGCTCCACGGTGGAGACCCAACTGGGCCTGCTGCCTGCCACCACGGTGAGCAGCAGTGACAGCACGGATGCAGCTGAGGCCTGAGTCAAATCCCCAGCGTTGACTGGCGTGGTGGGGTCGTCATCGATAGCGTTCAGCCAGTGAGAGTCATCCCTTGCAACAGACGGGTGCGAGCGCTGGAGCTGATGTCGGCGCCCGTCTGGCCATCCGTCTTCTCCAGGATGCCGCTGAAAGCGGGGAGCTCGACCCCTGGGATGTCGACGTGATCGCTGTCATCGACGGCTTTCTGGATCAGCTCAGTCAACGCATCAACGTGCCGAAACAGGTTGCTGCTGCCATTGAAGGCCGAGGGGGCAGTTACGAGCGCGACCTGGCCGACAGCAGCGAGGCCTTTCTGGCCGCCTCCGTTCTGGTTGGCCTCAAGGCGGAATTGCTGGAAGCCAGCATTCTTCCCCCGGCACCGGAGATCGAAGAGGGCTTTGATGCCGAATTCGACGAACAGGGATGGCTGGATCCAGCGTTTGACCTGCCCCGACGTCCGGAACGTCATCTGCAGCGTCGTCCGGTGGCGCCACCACCGTTGCGTCGACCGGTCACCCTTGGAGAACTGATCGAACAGCTGGAGTCGATCGCCGAGCAACTTGAATCCGATGAACTCCAGCAGAAACGGCGCCAGCGACAGAAACGCTACAGCGATCGTGAAGCCATCGCCCAGGTGTCCAGCCTGGCTCACCGTGAAAAGCTGCCGGAAACAACCGCGGCCCTCGGTGTCTTTCTCAATGGCTGGGAGGATGCCCTGAACTGGCTGGATTTCGAAGCACTCGTCGATCGCTGGCGCGATGCCGCCGCCGCCGACCTCGACACCGATCGTGTCGGTGTGTTCTGGGCCCTGCTGTTCCTGTCCTCCCAGGGTCGGGTGGAGCTTGAGCAAGTGGGCTGGCTGCACGCGCCGATACGGCTGCGCAGGATTCCGGCGGCCGGATCCGTGACGCAATTGCCGATCAGCAATCTGGACGTGCCAGCTTCAGTGCCGACCAGCGACCCCGTGGCGGCCTGAGGCACGGTTTAATGTTCCACATCCTCTGGAGCCTGCAACGCCTATGAAGGCGATGATTCTGGCGGCTGGCAAAGGGACCAGGGTTCAGCCGATCACCCATGTGATCCCGAAACCCATGATCCCCATCCTGCAGAAGCCGGTGATGGAATTCCTCCTTGAGCTGCTCAAGGAACACGGTTTCAAAGAGGTGATGGTGAACGTCTCACACCTGGCCGAGGAGATTGAGAATTACTTCCGCGACGGCCAACGCTTCGGCGTTGAGATTGCTTACAGCTTCGAGGGCTGTATTGAAGACGGTGAACTGATCGGTAACGCCCTGGGATCAGCAGGTGGTCTGAAGAAAATTCAGGACTTTCAGCACTTCTTCGATGACACCTTCGTCGTGATGTGCGGCGATGCTCTCATTGATCTTGATCTCACCGAAGCGGTGCGGCGTCACCGCGAGAAGGGTGCACTGGCCAGTCTGGTCACCAAGAGAGTTCCGAAGGAACAGGTGAGCAGCTACGGCGTTGTCGTGACGGACGAAGAAGACAGAATCTCTCATTTCCAGGAAAAGCCAGACGTTGATGAAGCCCTAAGCGACACCATCAACACAGGCATCTACATCTTCGAACCGGACATCTTCGACCACATCCCTTCTGGTGTTTCGTTCGACATCGGTTCGGATCTGTTTCCGAAGTTGGCATCCATCGGTGCCCCCTTCTATGCCATTCCAATGGATTTTGAATGGGTCGACATCGGAAAGGTTCCCGATTACTGGCAAGCCATCCGCAGCGTTCTCCTCGGCGATGTTCGTCAGGTCGGGATTCCCGGCAAGGAAGTTCGCCCGGGTGTTTACGCAGGCCTGAACGTTGCAGCGGACTGGGACAAGATCAATGTCACGGGCCCTGTCTACGTGGGCGGTATGACCAAAATCGAAGATGGTGCCACCATCATCGGACCATCGATGATCGGCCCGAGCTGCCACATCTGCGAAGGTGCGGTGATTGATAACTCGATCATTTTTGACTACTCACGCATCGGTGCCGGGGTGCAATTGCTGGAGAAACTCGTGTTCGGGCGCTACTGCGTCGGCAAGGATGGGGACCACTTCGACTTGCAGGAAGCAGCCCTTGACTGGCTGATCACGGATGCCCGCCGGCAGGATCTGGTTGAACCCTCGCCGCAGCAGAAGGCCATGGCCGAATTGCTGGGCACCGATCTCACACCGGCAGCGAGCTGAAGCCTGCCATTTCAAGAATCAAGGGAATTCTCTCCTCCGCTTTGATCGCCATCAGGTGAACCCCCTGGACGATGTCGAGGTAGCGACCGACCTGTTCGGCTGCGATCGCCACGCCTTCCGCAGCAGGATTCTCGGCGCGATCCAGGCGAGCGATCAAATCCTCAGGGATGCAGGCACCGGGCACCACCCGGTTGATGAATCGGGCATTCTTCGCCGATTTGAGCAGAAAGACACCGGCGAGCACGGGGAGCTCCATCGGCCCTGCCAGATCCTTCTGAAAACGCTCGAGAGCCTGAGGGTCCATCACCATCTGCGTCTGAACGAAACGGGCGCCGGCGTCCCGTTTGCGCATCAGTCGTCGCTGCAATCCGCTCCAGCTCCGCGATTGCGGATCGGCGGCACATCCGGCAAACAGATCGGTCGGTCCGTCCGCGAGCGCTCCCCCATTGGGATCGTCGCCACGGTTGAATGCCTCCACCTGACGCAGCAGCTTGACGGATTCGTACTCGTTGACCTGTCGAGCCGTCTGCTGGTCCCCAGCTTTGACTGGATCGCCTGTCAGGCAGAGAAGATTGCGAATCCCCAGAGCGTGGGCCCCGAGCAGATCCGACTGAAGCGCAATGCGATTGCGGTCGCGACAAGCGAGTTGCAACACCGGTTCCAGGCCGGCATCAAGCAGCAACCGGCAGACGGCAAGGCTGCTCATCCGCATCACCGCTCGACTGCCATCGGTCACATTGATGGCATGGACGCAACCACTGAGCTTGGTTGCCATGGCGAGGGTATGGCCGGGATCAGCTCCTCGAGGTGGCATCACCTCCGCCGTGATCGCGGCCTTCCCTGCTTTTAAAACGCGCTGCAGCGCCGTCGTCAAACCCTGTTCCGTTTCGGCAGTTCACTATGCAGGATCAAGGTGGAATCGGGGCCTAGCATGGGTGCAACGGGGCGTGTGGACCATGACATCCGCGGAATCGTCCGATCCCCTCAACATTTCCCTTTCCACCCGGGAAATCGAAATCATTGAACTGGTCGCCGAAGGCCTCACCAATCAGGAGATCGCTGACCGGCTCACCATCAGCAAAAGAACTGTCGATAACCACGTCAGCAACGTCTTCACAAAAACCGGTTCAAAGAATCGCGTGGCACTGCTGAACTGGGCTATGGACAACGGCAGGATCTGTCGTGACGGCTTCAACTGCTGCGCCCTCCCCGAGGCTGAGAACCACGGACCCTGACAGCCACTGGCTCCGGCAGGGCCTGCAGGGAACTTGGTGACAGCGGAATCTCAAACAGAGCGGCGTAATCCAGACATGCCTCAAGGGTGTTCCCCACAAAGCGGAGCACACCTTCTCTGTCGTAGAGACCGACCATGGCGAAAAGCCGAGAGGCCCGATTTAACGCTAAATCTAAAGGAAATCGAAAGACGCTTCCAGTGGCGTCTCAGAGCAAGCCCAAACGACGACGCTCCTGTTCCGGCCAGCTCGAGACGGGCTGTGAGGCAAGAACGGCATTCGCCCAGCGCGATTCACCTGTCAGCTCCGCAACGCACCAGTCCGGCAGGGTCAGGGTCTGATCGGCTCGGTCCAGCTCCACCTCCGCCAGCACCAGGGGAGCATTGCGATCAGAAAAGCAGTCCACCACCCAGTCACCACCCTCGAGCTCAAGGGCGTAGCGGGTCTTCTCAAGACGGTGGGGCGCCAGCGCCCAGAGAGCTTCCGCGTCGCTGGCAGGGATTGAGTACTCGAACTCGTGGCGGGCAATGCCGCTGGAATCGGCCGCAGCCTTCAACGTGAGCCATGCCTGACCATCGCTCTGCAAGCGAAGGCGCACCGTGATGCCCTTCGCACTGGAGGCCAAATAACCCTGGCGAAGCCTCTGGGGTGGACCAGCCAACGATCTCCAAGCGTCACCTCTGACCAGAAAGCGGCGCTCGATCTCCAGTCCCATGCCTAGTTCGGTGAGGGCTGACTGGCCGTCAGGCTGCCGGCCCAATGCAGTTTGTGAGCGAGGGTCCGGTAGTACGAGGGGCTCTGATTCAAGACAACCATCAGGGCATGGTGCCGGGCCTGCTGAACCACACAACATTCGCCAGGTTCCATCACGGTGCAGCCAACACCGTCCTTCCAGAGCTTGATGCGATGATCGGCATCACCCAGGGGCCAGATCACCAATCTAGCCCGGGGGGGAACCACCAGTGTGCGGCTTGAAAGGCTCATCGGACAGATCGGAGCCACCACCATCGCTTCAATCCCCGGATGGAGGATCGGTCCACCGGCTGCCAGGGCGTAGCCGGTGGACCCTGTCGGTGTTGAGAGGATCAGACCATCTCCACGCACCTGGTCCACAACCTCACCATCAATCTCCAACTCGAGCGTGCACGTCGGGGAAATCTCATCGCGGTAGGCCCTCAGATAAAAATCATTTAGAGCCCAGTGATGTTCTTCGTCGTCCTCAACATCGGGTTGCTGAAGCAACGCCGGCGAATCAGCCCGTTCCTCAGCGGAACGACGATCCACCATGGCCTGAAGCATCAATCGCCGTTCAATGGCGAATTGGTCATTCAGCAATCGCTGCCAGATCTCATCACCTTGAAGCACCCGTTTGTCGTGGGTCAGAAAACCCAGGTGCCCGCCCACATTGATACTCAGAATGGGAATGTCGTGAACAGCAAGATGGCGCGCAGCTCCAAGCACGGTTCCATCACCTCCCAGAACCACAGCCAGATCAGGCATGGAGTCCTCATTGGCCAACAGGCCGGGGAAGGGATTCACCCGAGCGCCTGACATGGCTGTCACAACCTGAATGCCATGGCCTTGCAGCTCTGCTGCACATTGACGCGCTTCCTTCTGGGCTAGCTGGCTTTCGGCCCGGTAGATCACCCAGACCCGCTCAAGACGCATGGACCCGTTGGATGGCGATTACCAGCGGAGCAGATTGAACTGTTCCATATCAACCGTAACCCTGTTGCGATAAAGCGACAGCAGGATGGCCAGACCAACAGCGGCCTCAGCGGCAGCCACCGTGATCACAAAGACGGCGAAGACCTGGCCCCTGATGAGGTCCCCATCCACGTAGGAGGAGAACGCCATCAGATTGATGTTCACGGCATTGAGCATCAACTCAATGCTCATCAACACCCGCACGGCGTTGCGACTGTTGATCAGACCCCACACACCGATGCAGAACAGCAACGCGGCCAAGAGCAGGAAAGCCTGAAGTGAAGGAAGTCCGGACACAAAATCGTTCATCGATCGATGCAGGGGCTCAGGAGGGGCGACGCTCGAGAAGCAGAGGCGTCTGGGCCTTTTCAATCAGGCCCTGGTCAGCAGCTTCCCCAGTGGCCACATCCGTGGCCAACACATCGCGTCGGGCAAGAACGATGGCTCCGATCATCGCCATCAGCAACAGAACGGAAGCGACTTCGAAGGGGAGCAGGTAATCCGTGAACAGGTGCTCACCGATCCGGGCCGTGGCCTCCTCGCCAACCGCCGGTGGACCGGGCAAGGCCCAGGGGGTGGTGACCACAACGCGAACCAACAGAGCCAGGAGGCCAGCACAAACACCGGCGGAAACCAAACGGCGAGTGGTGAGGTTGGCGATGGCCTTGAGGTCTTCCCGCTTGTTCACAAGCATGATTGCGAAGAGGATCAGCACGTTGATCGCTCCGACGTAGACCAGGATCTGAGCTGCGGCCACAAAGCTCGCGTTCAGCAGGAGGTAAAGGCCTGCAACGGCCGTGAACACTCCGCCGAGCAGGAAAGCGGAATAGACGATGTTGCCGAGCAGCACCACACCGAGGGCTCCAACAACGACAACCGCAGAGAGCACCAGAAAGCAGATGAGCTCAGTCGTTCCAGCGATGGTCATCCGTCGGCCTCCTCCGTTGCTTCGGCTGATTGTCCTTCATCCGACGCACCAGATGGTTTGGGTGGTTCCAGAGTCTCAAGCACCTGCGCCGGCAGTTTGCCGGCCCGGGGGCGATCAGGATCCACACCATGGGGAGACATTTCCCCTGCCGGCAGGTAAGCCAGTTCTCTGAGGGGGCGTATCGATGGATCGGTGGTGACGCTGGTGGGAAGGCGGCCGAGCGCGACGTTGTCGTAATTCAGGCTGTGGCGGTCAAAGGCAGCCAACTCGTATTCCTCGGTCATCGAGAGGCAGTTTGTCGGGCAGTACTCCACACAATTTCCGCAGAAGATGCAGACGCCGAAATCGATCGAATAGTTCCGCAGCTCCTTTTTCTTCGTGGCCTTGTTCATCACCCAATCCACCACCGGGAGATTGATTGGGCAAACACGAACGCACACTTCACAGGCGATGCACTTATCGAATTCGTAGTGAATTCTTCCGCGATAGCGCTCGGAAGGGATGAGCTTCTCGTAGGGATATTGCACCGTGACAGGACGGCGCTTCATGTGATCGAAGGTGACCGAGAAGCCCTGGGCGAGATTGCGGGCAGCGTCGACCGCATCACGCGTGTAATCACCGACCTGTCTGAGAAATCCGAACATGGACTTGGAGACGTGGAAGAGGAACGTCAGGAACCTGTGCCCATGATGGCGGCACAGAGGCTGGCGAGAGGGTCAGCCACCAAAAGCGACTGGGAACGCCAGCTTCAATGCCGCCGTCACCAGGAGATTGACCAGTGAGAGGGGCAGCAGGAATTTCCAGCCGAGATCGAGCAGTTGATCGATGCGAACCCGGGGGGTGCTCCAGCGCAGAAGGATGGCCACAAACACCAGCAGATACGCTTTCAACACGGTCATCACAATGCCGACGGACCCTGTGATCACCTGAACGACAGGGGCGTCAATCGGCTGCCCGAGCCAACCGGCAAGCCACTCAACGGGAATTGGAAACCCCCATCCCCCCAGGTAGAGAACGGAGACCAAGACAGCTGAGAGCACCAGATTGATGTACCCCGCCAGATAGAACAGGGCGAATTTCATACCGGCGTACTCGGTCTGATACCCAGCCACCAGCTCCTCCTCCGCCTCAGGGAGATCGAACGGCAGTCGTTCGCATTCGGCCAGAGCACAGATCCAGAAGATCAGGAAGCCAACCGGCTGCCGCCAGACGTTCCAGCTGAGGATCCCTGCCCCAGTCTGTTGCCCGACGATGTCGACGGTGCTGAGGGAATTGCTCATCATCACGATGGCCAAGACCGCGAGAGCCAGAGGGATCTCGTAGCTGATCGACTGGGCGGCGGCTCTCAGACCCCCCAGCAGGGAATATTTGTTGTTCGAGGCATAGCCGCTCATCAGCAAACCGATCGGTTGGATGCTGCTGAAGGCGATCCAGAGAAAGATCCCCACGCCGACATTGCTGATCAGCAGGTTCTGACCGAAGGGAATGATCAGCCAGGAGACGATCACCGGCACAACCACCAGCACCGGACCCAGGGTGAACAGCAGGCTGTCAGCCCTCGCCGGAATGATGTCCTCTTTCACCAACAGCTTGAGACCATCGGCCAGTGGCTGAAGAATGCCGAGGGCGCCCGCATATTCAGGGCCGATCCGCTGCTGGACAGCAGCGGAAATCTTGCGTTCCAGCCACACCGACACCAGCACGCCGACCACGGCGGCGACCAGCACCAGCAGCATGGGAAGGGGCAGCCAGAGCAGACGTGCTGCCTCAGCCGACAGCCCAAGTCCCTGCAATGCCTGGCTGAAGCTCAGTTCGAGGTCCAGTCCCGGACTCACCATTGCATTGCCTGAAGTTCCTGCAACTTAAGCGGCCGAAGCCTGAGGACGCTCATTGATGGGGATCCAAGCGCGAGGTTCAGAACCTGAATAGATCTGTGAAGGACGGAAGATGCGGTTCGCACCCAGCTGCTCACGCCAGTGGGCCAACCATCCGGCCACCCGTGAAATGGCAAAGACAGGGGTGAACAGATCCCTTGGAATACCCAGCTTTCGGTAAACCAGGCCCGAGTAGAAATCGACGTTCGGATAGATCCCCTTGGCACCAAGGCGTGACTCCGCTTCCTGCTCGACGGCGCGGGCGACGTCATAAAGCGCATCGTGTCCGAAACGGGCAAACATCTCTTCCGCAAGTGTTTGCAGGATCACCGCACGGGGGTCCTTCACTTTGTATTCCCTGTGGCCGAATCCCATGATCTTCCGTTTCGCCGCGATGGCGTCATCGAGATAAGCACCGGCGTTTTCGGGGGACCCGATCTGCTCGAGCATCGCCAGAACGTCCTCATTGGCGCCGCCATGGAGAGGTCCGGCAAGGGTGCCAACAGCGGATGCCACAACCGCATAGGGATCGGTCAGGGTGCTGGCCGTGACCCGAGCACTGAAGGTGCTGGCGTTGAGACTGTGCTCCGCATGAAGAATCAGACAGCGGTCAAAAATCCTGGCGGCCAGGGGATCCGGTTCCCGCTCGGTGAGCATGTACAGGAAGTTGGCCGAGTAGGCCAGATCATCACGGGGTTGAATCGGGTCCTGGCCTTTCCGGATCAACTGGAAGGCCGCGACCATGGTGGGAATCTTCGCGATCAGGCGGACGACGGCGTCATAGATGTACTGCGGATCATCGATGGCACGACGCGAGTAGAACAGTCCCAGTGAGGCTGCGCTGGACTGGAGGGCATCCATCGGATGTCCGGTCGCAGGGAAACACTTCATCATGTCCCGGACCCGGAAACTGACCCGACGGTGCATCTGCACCTGATGCTCAAATCCAGCGAGCTGATCACGGGTCGGCAGTTCACCCCAAATCAGCAGAAACGCGGTTTCCAGAAAGCTGCTGTTGGTCGCCAGCTCTGCAATCGGAAAGCCGCGATAAGTGAGCAGGCCCTGTTGTCCATCGATGTCGCAAATCGCCGACTGGGTGGCTGGAACGCCATCAAGGCCTGGACGGAGCTCAATCCCGGTGCGCGCATGGCGCAGTTCGCCCGACTGCTGCTGAGCCACCGCCCTGTTGCCACTGAAGGAAACCTACGTCGGACGGTTCATTCCTTCACAGGATCAAGCAGCAGCGCCGGACGAAGCAGCGCCAGCAACTCCCAGTCGGACGCCTGACCCTTCAGACGGATGAGGCCGGCCTTCTTCAGAACAAGGGCGTTCGATGGCAGTCCGAGCATATGAGTGGCCAGCCGACTCAGATCGGGTTCGTGACCGACCAGACAGACCCGCCCGGTAAGGTGCCCGACCAAGGAGAGGGGGTCCCCACAGGGCTGCAGTGCCTGATGAATCTCGAGGGACGGAGCGAGACCAGCCTCAACAGCGATCTGAGCCGTCTCCAGAGCACGTCGGTAAGGACTGCTGATCAGGCGATCAACCAGGACACCTCGCTTGACCAGGGCGCTGGCGACAGCCTGCGTGCGGCGCTGTCCTCTGGCGGTCAGCGCCCTGTCTGGATGATCGAGCCCATCGAGACGGTCCTCAGCAATCCCATGACGCAACAGCAGCAGGTCAACCGAGTTCGAGTCGGGCATGCAGGGGCAGCACCGGTTCCTGCTCATCCTGACCAGTCGTTTCAGCTGCAAGCACCAGGCCGCGCACCCGCGGCTGCAAGGGCTGACCAGCCAGAGCCTGAAGCGTGATCCAGGGGCGCCAGCGGGCCATCAGGTGCTGGGCAGACTTCGAATCAAGCAGCAGAGCCTGCGTGGGCGAATGGTCCAAGGTGAGTCGCTGCCACTGCTGCAGTAGGGGCTGCAGCGCCCGCTGGTCGTGGCGTCCCTGCAACACCTCAAGCGTCTCCCCCCACCAATGGCGCCCGGCCTCCTGAGCCGTTGCCACGGCCAACTGGGCCTGCAAACCGTCGCCATGGCCCCGCTGCCGGACCAGGCGTGTCCAGACCTGCAGCATCTCCCCGTCGCCGGCCAGCTGGGAACGGGCGAGGCCATCCGCCTCAAGATCGCCGTTCACCGCTTCGAGATCCGGATGGCCTGAACGGCTGGCGAGCAACCAGCCTGATTCCTGCTGCAGCCACAGCAGAGGTCCATCGTCACGACCGACGATCGAATCGAGCGCTGATCGATTGCTGAGCTGTGCTCGCAGCAGCGGACCAAACCATTGACTGAAGGGGTGGGAATCCTCGCGATCCAGCAAGCGCACGGAATCCTGCAAGGACACCATCCACGACGCGCGACCACCGGCATCGGTCGCGAGATCCTGAAGCGGCGTCCAGGGTGCGGTCTCCCAGCGATCGCGGAAGCGCAGCCTGGCCTCCACCGCCAGATCCGTGCCCTGAGGGCGCAAGGCGGCCACAAGTCCAGTGAGATCGCCGCGTTCAGCAATCACCGAGGGCAGCTGCAACCAGTGCTGCAGAGCTCGGGGTGACGCCGTCAGCAAGGCAACCCCATCACCGAGCTCGGTCAGCTGCTGCTGCAGCCCTGCATCGCCGAGTTGGTGCTGATCCTGCAACTGAGACACATCCAAGGCGGCCTCCAGGACGCCGCGGCCCGATGCGAGCAGCAGAAGATCGTCGTCAATCAGGGCTGTGGCGAGGGGCTGGGGATCGCGGCCGAGAAGGGCACCGCGACCACTGATCAGGCCCATGCCGCGATAGCGGCTCACCTGCAGATCGGTCCCGGCAAGGCTGCGGGTCTGCCAGAAGCGCTGCAGGAAGCGGCGGGCCCCGTCACTGTCCCGACTGGTGAGCGCCAGCACCCATCCAGGCGGATCACCGGCGTCGCCGGCATCGATGAGCGTGAGGCTCAGTTCCGACCCCAGCCATCCCGTCAGCTCCCGGTCGAAATCAAGACCTGCCAGAGCAAATACACCATCGCGCCAGCGCCTTGCAGCATCCCGGGACGCACGGCGTTCGGAAGGCTGTGACACGGCCTGCACATAGGCGGGCAGCCGAACGGGATCCGCCAGCCAGTGCAAGGCAAGATCCGCTTCTCTGGGAACAAAACGTGCCGCACGTGGCAACTCCAGAGGCTGGGAAGCCAGACGCAGGGGACTGCGCCGATCGATCCCCCACAGCAGGGTGAACGCCAGCAGCAGCAGCGCCAGCAACACCCCTGCAATGCCTGTAAGGAATGAGCGGGCCTTCATGGGCCTGCGGAACGGTCTTCGCTCATCTTTGTCCATCGCCGCAGAATGGCGCCATGCAAAGCACGGATCCACGGTCGATCACAGCGCCTGAGCTGCATCGCTGGCTCAATGCTAAGGGCCCGCCACCGAGGCTGATCGATGTGCGTGAAGACAGCGAGGTGCAGATCGCTCCCTTTCCTGAAGACGTGCTGCATCTTCCTCTCAGTCGATCCGGCGAGTGGATGGAGACGGTTCTTGCCGACCTATCGAGCGACCGGGCGGTGGTGGTTCTGTGCCATGCCGGAATCCGCAGCCGACATTTCGGTCTGTGGCTGCTTGCACAGAATGCCGCTCTGGAGGTGTGGAATCTTGAGGGTGGCATTGATGCCTGGAGTGTCCAGGTCGATCCCGCAGTTCCCCGGTACTGATGCAGCCCCTGTCCACACGACAACAACAGGTGCTTCGGGCCACCGTGCATCACTACGTGGACACCATCGAGCCGGTGGGCAGCCGCACCCTTGTCCAGCGTTTCGGGCTGAAGGCCAGCTCAGCGACGGTCCGTTCCGCCATGGGCGCCCTGGAGCAGCGGGGACTGCTGACCCAACCGCATCCATCAGCCGGACGAGTTCCAAGCCCGCTGGGCTATCGCCATTACGTGGACTGCCTGCTGCCGGAGCCCGGCATTGCCGTGCAGCATCTTGAACGGGAGCTCACGGGCCTCAGCCTGCGCTGGGCGGCTCTTGATGATCTGCTGCTGCAGCTGGCGCGCCGACTCACCGATTTCACGGGCCTGATGAGTTTGATCACGCGGCCGGGGGGCACCCAGGCGCAGCTGGAAGCAATCCGGCTGGTCTCCAGTGGCGATCGGCTGCTGGTGATGCTGGTCGAGGACAGCGGATGTGCGAGTCATCTCAATCTCCGCCTTCCCCTCTGCGCCAAAGACGAACTCAAAGCGGTGGAACGCTGGACCGATCAGCAACTCGCCGAAGGGGGACTGAACTGGAATTCACTGCCTCCCCATTTGCAGAGAAGCGGGGATGTTCTGCGCAGTGCGCTCGACCAATCCAGCTCGGTGACGGGGATGGATCAACCCACCGTGGTGCATGGTTTATCGCGCCTGCTGGCCGAGCCGGAATTTCAGACGGTTCAGGAGCTGAGGCCACTGATGGAGCTGATCGATGAACGCCCGGGAGCGCTTGTTGGAGCCGGACAGCAGGCCAGGGTCTGGATCGGTGATGAACATCCCCAGAGTGCCCTGCAACCCTGTGCCGTAGTGCAGGCTCCCTACCGCTGCGGAGGCGAGGGGATCGGACAGGTCGCCCTGATCGGACCCATGCGCATGGCCTATGCCACCGCCCGCGCCGCTGTGCAGAGGGTGGCCCGACACCTTGAGCTTCTGCTCAGCTGAACACGGGGACTCAATAGGTCAACGTTTGCGTGACCGATCAACAGTTGAGTCACTGGTCAACGTTTGTGTAACCGGTCAACTGTGTAACCGGTCAACAGCCTCGCAACTGTTCGTCAGAGCCGGTCGCCAAGCTTGTCAGCAACGGTGTTGACGTCCTTGTCGCCACGACCTGAACAGTTGATCACGATCTCGCTGCCATCCGGAAGCGTGGGACAGAGGGATTCGAGCCAGGCGAAGGCATGGGCCGTCTCAAGCGCCGGGATGATTCCCTCAAGCTCACTGACCGTCCTCAGGGCATCGAGGGCCTGCTGGTCGGTTACAGCGGCGTATTCAGCACGCCCGATCTCGCGGAGATAGCTGTGTTCAGGCCCCACACCGGGGTAATCAAGTCCGGCACTGATGGAATGCGCTTCCTGGACCTGGCCATCTCCATCCTGAAGCAGCAGGCTCATGGCGCCGTGCAGAACACCGACGCGCCCCTCCGTGATGGTGGCGGCATGGCGGCCGGTATCGACGCCGTCACCGGCCGCCTCCACACCAATCAGTCGGACGGAGGTGTCCTGAACGAAGGGATGGAACAGCCCCATGGCATTGGAACCTCCCCCGACACAGGCCAGGAGGACATCCGGCAGACGTCCGAACGCTACAAGACACTGCTGCTTCGCTTCCTGACCGATGACAGCGTGAAAGTCGCGCACCAGCATCGGATAGGGATGGGGCCCGGCGACGGAGCCGAGAATGTAGTGGGTGCTCTCGACATTGGTGACCCAGTCGCGAATCGCCTCGCTGGTGGCGTCCTTGAGCGTGGCGGTGCCAGCTGTGACCGGCTGCACTGTCGCCCCGAGCAATCGCATCCTGAACACATTGAGGGCCTGACGACGCATGTCCTCGGCACCCATGTAGATCACACACTCCAGACCGAATCGAGCGCAGACCGTGGCCGTGGCGACGCCATGCTGACCCGCGCCGGTCTCGGCAATGACCCGTTTCTTACCCATGCGCAGGGCCAGCAACGCCTGCCCAAGGGCGTTGTTGATCTTGTGAGCGCCGGTGTGGTTGAGATCCTCACGCTTCAACCAGATGCGGGGACCACCATCGGCCCGGCGGTAATGGGCTGTGAGACGCTCCGCTTCGTAGAGAGGCGTGGCCCGGCCCACATAATTTTTTAGGAGATGATCGAGCTCCGCTTTGAAACCCGGGTCATTCCAGGCCTGAGCCGCTGCTTGTTCCAGCTCGGCGAGGGCGGGCATCAACGTTTCAGGGACGTACTGGCCGCCGTAGCGCCCGAAACGGCCGTGAGCGCCTGGACGTGCAGCAGGCTGGAGGCTGGCTGGATCCGGGGAGCTGCCGGTGCCGGTCGGCAAGGTGCTGGTCACTGAGCCACGCGCATCGTCGGCTCAGCGTAAGCAGGCAATCACGCGATGCCGTGGATCACAGGCGCTGACCTGCAAATCCTGAAATCCTGCGCGATCCAGGGCCGCTGGCATATCCAGGCGGAAATAGTCCTCGATGTAGGGCTCGGTGCTCTTGAGCAGAGTCGCCACCGCAGCAGGCAATCGCTGCAGAACGGAGGAGGCGGGGTCCTGATCCACCATCACAAGGGCACCGCCGGGGCGGAGCAATCGGGCCGCTTCCGCCAGCACGGCATGGGTGGCCTGCTGAGGCAACTCATGGCAAACGAACTGGAGGCTGATCAGATCCAGCGAACCGGCCTCGAGGCCTGTGTTCTCGGCGGCAGCATGGCGCCACTCCGAGATGATCCGTCCCTCATCCCTCACCCTGGCTACAGCGAGCATGTCCGGAGAGAGGTCGAGCCCGACCACCTCAGGCCGGGGCAGCCCGTTCTGATCAGCACGACGGTTCAACCAATGGGCGAGAGCCAGCGTGCTGACGCCGACGGAACATCCCAGATCCAGCACCCGCCGCAGGGGGCCTTGCAGCAGCGGTTCAAGTGCGGTGTGAATGGCATCACGCAGACGACTCTGGGCCTCGATCGGACTGAGTTCGGCCTCAGGCCAAACCCGCAGGGCCATGGCATCGGTGGCCTGTTCCGCTTCCGCTGCGGCCTGCCAGCAGAGATTGCCCTGCTCATAGGCATGGAATCGAACCCTGTAGTAGTCGGGCGGCCTCAACCCAGGGGTGGCGCTGGAGAGCACCAGGGGTTCAGCAGCCATCCGCAGCTCCCTGCGTCGTTTCCGCCAGGGAATGCCATTGCGCTCAGCGGTGCGAATGATCAGTTGACGGGCCTGAAAGAACAGAGGTCGACGCAACAGGCCAATGCCGA
Organism: Synechococcus sp. KORDI-100; assembly: GCF_000737535.1. Classification (NCBI taxonomy): domain Bacteria; kingdom Bacillati; phylum Cyanobacteriota; class Cyanophyceae; order Synechococcales; family Synechococcaceae; genus Synechococcus; species Synechococcus sp. KORDI-100. Next base: position 2,644,595 of record NZ_CP006269.1, read on the forward strand.
TCAGTCGCTCGATCACCCGACCCAGTCCCCTGCTCGAGTCAGCCCAGCGGGGCGTCGGCGTGGCATCGGTCATTGAGGATGGGGGGGATTGCAACAGGCCAATGCCGAAGGGAGGCTGGCAGGAGTTCTCCAGCAATGAAAGTCTGCAACGTCCGGCGCAGACGACAGCTGCGACGCCAAGACCTCAACAGTTGGTGAGGGTGCAGCCGACGCGCGGCGGCAAAGGCGGCAAAACGGTGACCGTGATCCGAGGCCTGGAACTTGATGCCGCCGGGTTCAAGGCCCTGCTCAAGAAACTGAAAACCAGGATCGGCAGCGGCGGCACCGCCAAGGACGGGGTGATCGAGCTGCAGGGGGATCAGGTGGACCTGGCTCTGGACCTGCTGGCCAAGGAGGGCTATCGACCGAAGCGAGCCGGTGGTTAGGGGAGAATGGCGCGCACTTCAGCCCCAGCTCATGACCGCCAGCCCCACCTACGGAGAGCTCACCAACCAGGGGGCGTCCACCAACATCGCCTGGCATCAGGCTTCGGTCGATCGGGCGGCACGGGCAGAGCAGCGAGGCCATCGCAGTGCCATCCTCTGGTTCACCGGACTGTCTGGCTCCGGTAAGAGCACCTTGGCCAATGCCGTCAACGCCGCCCTGTTCCAACGCGGCCTGGCCACCTACGTGCTGGATGGCGACAACGTCCGCCACGGCCTCTGCAAGGACCTCGGCTTTTCCGATGCCGACCGGGAAGAGAACATTCGTCGCATCGGTGAAGTGGCGAAGCTGTTTCTCGATTCGGGCGTGATCGTTCTCACGGCCTTCGTCTCGCCGTTCCGCGCAGACCGCGACAAGGCGAGGGCTCTGGTCGCAGACGGCGACTTCATCGAAATCCACTGCGCTGCAGATCTGAGCGTGTGCGAATCACGGGACCCCAAGGGTCTCTATGCCAAGGCCCGCAGCGGCGCCATCAAAGACTTCACAGGGATCTCCAGCCCCTATGAAGAGCCTGAACATCCCGAACTGAAGGTGAACACGGGCGATCAGGATCTCGACGCTTCGGTGAACACCGTGATCACCGCGCTTGAGGAACGGGGGGTGATTCCGGCGCGCTGACGCCCTGGCGCGCAGCATCGGCCAGGGTCTTGACGCAACTGGCCACCGGGACGGCCAGCAGCAATCCCAGCAGTTCTCCGATGCCGAAAATCGCGCCGACCCTGGCTCCGATCGGCAAGGCGATCAACAACCAGGCGGGCTGAAGCCCGACGATGCTGCCCATCAACCGCGGCTGGATCACCTGATCGACGATCTGACCAACGGTGATCGCCGCGGCCAGCAGTTCCAGCCCGATTCGCAGGTCCTGGACCGTCAGAATCGCGCTGACGAACAGAATCGTCAGTGCGCTGGCGTATGGAATCAGGGTGGTGAATCCGATCAACACCGCAAACAGCACGCCGTAGGGGATCTGCAGCAGGCTGAAAACCAGCAGTTGCCCGCCGCTGAGGATCAGGGCCAGGAGCACCTGGCCGGCGAAATAGCCCCGGAACGTGCGTTCCAGCGTGTTGATGACAAGACTCCGCCAGCGTTCGGGCAGCCAGAGCGCCAGGCCTGCGGTGATCGAGTCACCGCCCAGCAGCAGAAAAACGGCCAGAACCAGAACGATCACCACATTGATCGTTGTTCCGACGGTGGCACCGAGGATTCCCAGAAGGCGCTGACTGATCTGGGTTGCCACACGGCTGAACTGGCTGATCAGATCGCTGCTGAGGTCGGCGAAATCCGATGGCAGCCCATGATTCACGGCCCAGTCCTGACCTTTGTTCACCAACTGCTCGGCAGCAATGAGCAGGGCCGGTGAAGCGCTGATCAACTGGCTGAGCTGCTCCACGAGCAGGGGGACCAACTCCACGGCTGCCAGGACGACCAGGCCGATGGTGAGCAGAACCACCGCGGCGATCGCCAGCCCGCGCTGGACGCCCCGCGCGATCAGCCAGCGACAGGGAAGATCGAGCAGAAAAGCGATCAGAGCAGCAGTGAGGAACAGTCCCGGGAAGGGAGCGAACTGAACCAGCACCCTTTTCAGCACAAAGATGTTGATGCCCAGCACGGGCAGAAACAGTCCAATTCGCAGCCAGGAGGGCCAGGTCGACATCGGCAATGCGTTAAGTGTGGCGTTGAGGCGTTGTCATGGAGTCCAGGTAGGCCTTGCTGCCGATCTCCAGCAGACGTGAGTCCTTGCTGACGACCGCATCGTGAAGGCTCCTGCGGTGTTCGGCCAGCCGCGTGGCGAGTTCCTGATCGCTGGTGGCCAGGATCTGCGCCGCCAGCAGCCCGGCATTCAGGCCTCCACCGATGGCGACCGTGGCCACAGGAATGCCTCCTGGCATCTGCACGATGGAGTGAAGCGAATCCACTCCTGAGAGGGCCTTCGTGGCCACCGGCACGCCGATGACCGGCAGGGTGGTGAGGGCTGCCACCATTCCCGGTAAATGCGCCGCACCACCAGCGCCGGCAATGATCACCCGGAATCCCTGGTCACGGGCCTGTTCCGAGAAGGCCACCATCTCGAGGGGCGTGCGGTGGGCAGACAGCACGCGCACCTCCACCGCAACGCCGAGCTCCCGCAGAATCGCCGCAGCTGGCTCCATCGTGGCCAGATCGGAGTCGCTGCCCATCACCACGGCGACACGAACCGAAGCTGAGGCGTTCTCTGCTGTGGGCATGAGAGGTTCCAGCGAGACTGTCATCGTCCCGCACCAGGCCGACCAGGCCAGACCCGATGCGACGGATCACCGACGTGCGCCTGCCCGCCCCCGAGCCTGGGGCATCGGATGCACTCCACTGGCTGGAGCTGGACAGCCGCGGGACCATCGTCGACATCCAGCCAACCGCAGGAGGCGAATCCCTGGCGGGTGAATCCTGGTGCGGTGACTGGGTCAGCCCGCGCGGCATCGATCTGCAGATCAACGGCGGGCTGGGACTGGCCTTTCCCGAACTCACCAGCGACGATCTGCCACGCCTGATCGAACTGCTCGATCAGCTCTGGGCCGATGGTGTGGAGGCCATCTCCCCAACGCTGGTGACCTGTGGCATCGAACCACTGCGGGAGGCCCTGGGGGTGCTGCGCCAGGCCCGTAGCCTGCACGAGCCCGGCCGCTGCCGGTTGTTGGGTGCCCATCTGGAAGGTCCGTTTCTGGCAGAAGCCCGTCGCGGTGCACACCCGTTGGAGCATCTGGCCCCACCGAGTCTCACGGCACTGAAGCAACGCATCGCTGGCTTTGAAGACGACATCGCTCTGATGACCCTGGCTCCAGAACTGGAGGGCGCCGATGCGGTGATCGCTGAGTTGCAGGACCACGGTGTGCTGGTGGCACTGGGACACAGCGCTGCCAAGGCGGAGGACGCCAAGAAGGCGTATGCAGCAGGGGTCGGGATGATCACCCATGCCTTCAACGCGATGCCCGGTCTTCACCACAGAGCGCCCGGGCCCCTGGGAGAAGCCTGCCGGCAAGGCGGGATTGCCCTCGGGCTGATCGCCGATGGCGTGCATGTGGCGCCCACGATGGCTGTGCTGCTGCAGCGCCTCGCTCCAAAGCAGATCGTGCTGGTGAGCGATGCCCTGGCTCCTTATGGCCTGGCGGATGGCGAACACCGTTGGGATGAACGGGTGCTGCTGGTTCGCAACGGCACCTGCCGCCTGGAGGATGGGACCCTCGCGGGAGTCACGCTGCCGCTGCTCGAAGGCGTGAAGCGGCTGGCCAGCTGGACTGAACGACCGGGTGCAGCCATCTGGAGTGCCACGGTCGCCCCTCGACTGACGATCGACCTGGCGAGCAGCCTTGGCAACAGCCTGATTGGCCAGCCTCTGAACACGCTGCTGCGCTGGAACCAAAGCGAGACCGGTGAGCTGAGCTGGCAGAGCGCTGCTTAAGATCCCGCCGACCCAACTCCTCCCCCATGGCCCCTGATCAGCTGCTGGAGCAGAAACAGGCCGAGAAGCAGGAGGTGAAGGGCTATTTCGAAACCACAGGGTTTGACCGCTGGAACCGCATCTACAGCGAAAGCGACGATGTGAACAAGGTGCAGCGCAACATCCGCATCGGTCATCAGAAAACCGTGGATGAAGTGCTGGCCTGGATCAAGGACAGTGGTGCGCTCAGCGACGTGAGCTTCTGCGATGCCGGCTGTGGTGTCGGCAGCCTCAGCCTGCCGCTGGCGGCCATGGGAGCAGGTTCGATCAGTGCCAGCGACATCTCAGAGGCCATGGCCCAGGAGGCGGAGCGCCGGGCCCGCGAGGCTGGCCTCGACATGGCCAAGCTCAACTTCTTCGCCAGCGACCTGGAAAGCCTGAGCGGCTCCTTCCACACGGTGTGCTGCCTGGACGTGTTCATTCATTACCCCCAGCAACCGGCTGAGGAGATGGTGAAGCACCTCTGCGGCCTCACCGAACAGCGGTTGATCGTGAGCTTTGCGCCCTACACGCCGCTGCTGGCACTGCTGAAGGGCATTGGCCAGCTGTTCCCGGGCCCCAGCAAAACCACCCGGGCTTACACCCTCAAGGAAGACGGCATTGTGAGCGCCGCAGAAGCCTGCGGCTTCAAGCTGGAGCGCCGCAGCCTGAACAAAGCACCCTTTTATTTCTCCCGCCTGATCGAGTTCCGCAAAGCCTGATCAGATCTGCGCCAGCCTCTTCAGAACAAATCCTTCCCTCAACTGAGGGAAGGATCAACACCCAGCACCACCCTCCGCTGAGGGAGATTCGGATCAAACCAGGCTGGTGAAATCCGACAGGCTGAAATCGCCGTTGCCGCCAATGATGGCGTCGAATTCAGGGGCGCGACCGATCACCTCGGCATAGCTCGCCCCCTGGCGCAGCAGATCATCGGCAGCCTCCACGAGGCTCGCCTCACCTTCAGCGTCGTTGCTGAGAGCCCAGAACATCATTCCGCCCAGCCCCTTCTCCTCCACGTAGGCCGCTTTACCGGCAATGGTGGCTGTGGTTTCCATGGAGCTCCATTCGTCTCCGTCGTAGAGGAACGCCGCCTTGTTGTCGTCGTCCCAATAGAGGTTGCGGGTTCCCGTGACGACATCGTTGAGGACATCTTTGTAGTCGTAGACGCCCGCCTCGAAGGAACCGGTGGCATCACGGCCGGAGCCGGGCTGCTGGTAGCCGAAGCTTCCACCATCGGAGACGTTCCCCCAGGCGCGGGTGTAGGCCGGGGCCCCCATCACGACCTTGCTGAGCTCAACACCAGCCGACTCGAACACATCGACAGCCCCGGTGACGTCGTAGTTGTTGGCGTCGCCAGTCATCGCAGCCTGATGCCCCGTCATGTTCTCCCAACCGCCGTGGAAGTCGTAGGTCATCACGTTGTAGAAGTCGACGTAAGGATCGATGCCTTCAAGGTTGAGGTTGGCGAGCTTCTCTTCGCCACCAGCGGTGGCAATCGACACCTCAAAGTCGCGCCCTGTGCGGTCCGAGAGATCATCGAGGGCCGTGCGCAGATCGCGCAGCACCAACTCAAAGTTGGCACCATCACTGGCGGAAACCGCATTGCCGGCCTTGCCACCGCCGCCCGGGTATTCCCAATCGAAATCGACCACGTTGAAGAAGTCGTAGGTCTCGAAAATGCGGACGGTCTCGCTGACGAACTTGTCGCGACCCTCCTGGGTGGCGTAGGCGGTGCTGAACTCATCGGACAGCGTCCAACCGCCCAGGGCAAAGCCGAGGTTGACCTCCGGATTGAGTTCCTTGAAGCGACGCAACTGCTCAAAGTTGCCGGCGTCGTTGGTGCCAACGCCGTTCCAACCCACCGGAACCGACGTCACCGTGATGGCATCGCCGTTCTGCGTGGTGTTGTAGCGCCCTAAGTTGTCGTAAATGTCCAACAACTCCGGTGCCATGGCGGCGTACTCACTGGCGCTGAAGCTGCGGCTGACCTGATCGGCCTCAGGGAAGCGTTTCTGCAAAGCTGCAAATTCGTCGAACAACGTGATCGACCCATCCGCCTTCACATCGAAGAAGCTGTAATTCATGTGGGTCATCGACTGGCCGTCGACATCAGACAGATTCACGTCACGGCTGTAAATACCCCACTCCTCGAAGTAGGTCACAACCCGCTTGTCGGTTGTGCCATTGGGGCGGTCGTAGTCGATGGTGACCGTGCCGCCCTCCGTCACTGGAGTGCTCTCAGTCACAAAGCTGTTTTCAATAACAGCGCTGTCTTCCAAGACTGAGTCGTCTTCAGAGACCTGGCTGTCCTCAGTCCCAGCGACCTCGCTATCAGTGGCCTCAACAGCGTCACCGGTATCGGGCTGTTGAGGAGTATCGGGCTGTTGAGGAGTATCAGGCTGCTCAACCACAGATGAGTCAGGCTCCGACTCAGCCTCGAACTCTTGCTGAGGCACCTCGGCGGCAGTTGAGGCGAGATCAAACACCTGATTGGGATCAACAACGTCGCCGGAGCCCTGGTAATAAGAGCTCTGCGCAGAACCTGCGGCCAGGGGGGCTGACCAGGACTTAGGACTCAGGGTGACGATGTAGCGGCCATCGTCACGGAGCGAATTGGTGAACTCGAAGTTGCTGACGCTCTTCAACGGTGCATCGGAGACAAAGCTCACCGTCCAGTCGGTGCCGACCGACATGCCGCTGGTGTTGGTCACCGTGACGTTGCCAGCGAAGGTCCCTGACCAACCATCGGTGATCGTGGCGGACACCACCAAGCCGGACGCAGCGGGTTCAACCTCATCGGAAGGCTCAGGACTTGGTGGTTCGGAATCGCTGGCCATGTCCATGCCGGACTCCGTGCCCATCTCGCCATCCATCTCCATCTCTGGATCCATGTCCGTCTCGGAATCCATGTCCATATCCGGATCCATCTGCATGGAGCCGTGCTCGCCCATGGAATGGCTGTCGTGGGGGGGCTGCTCGTTCACCGCCGCATCACCGGACCGGGTCTGGAAACCATCCGTCAGCTCACCGGCAGGCGCTTCGGGGGTCAGCAGAGCCGTGCGGTCCTTGAGCGTCAACGAGTCGACCGAGCGACGAAAGGGGACTTCCAGGTTGTCTTCGACGATCTGGTCGAAGTGGAATTCCAGGCTGGCCCCAGGAATGTCGTCCAGGTTGGTGTTCTTGAAGATGAAGGTCTGCCCGGTGGGCTCGGTCGAAATGACCAGATCAGCACCGTCCTGCGTGACTGAGAGGCGCTCGCGAGTGCCGTAATAGAGAAAACTGATCTTGTCGGTGGCCGGATCAAAGTCGGCGATGGTCTCGACCTTGCCGTATTCGTGGGAACGGATGTAGGTGGTATTCGGGTCTTTCTCACCGATGCCCAACTCCCAGGACACTACACCGCCCAGGTCCTGGCGTAGGTGTTCATTGCCGACAACGCCGTAGTCCTCCAGAGCCAGCTGGTCGTAGGTCACCCCCACGAGGGTCATCTTCTGGGCGTCATTCCAGGGGCTCAGAAACGTGACGTCGCCCTCTTCGGTTTTGCCAAGAATCAGGTTGTGAACGGACTGCCCGCCGAAATCCAAACGATCGATACCGGGGCGGAAGTCAGTAACCTCCCCTGAGTAGATATCAACCTCGAAGGTGCGTGTTGGCGCATCAGTCGTCGGTGCTTCAGCCTCAGGCTGAGGTTCGGGCTCAGGTTGGGGTTCGGGTTCGGGTTGGGCCTGCGGCTCTCTATCTGGCTGCGGCTCGGGTTGGGGCTCAAGCTCAGATTGGAGCTCGGGCTGAGGATCGGGTGCACTGTCTTGCTCTGGCTCAGGCTCCGAGCTCTCCACGACTGAATCAACAAAAAACATCTCGTCCATCAATGTCCCGCTGTTGGGCAGACCCACGCTGACGGCGTTGAAACTCAGGCTCAAGGAGCCTCCGGCAGGAATGGACGCACCCCAACTCGGGGGGCGAACGGTCACCTCAAAGGAGCCATCCCCCAGATCAACAATGTCATAGGTGGACGACCAAACCTGAACATCTTTTTGGTTGGTACGAAACGTGTAGGACCAGTCGCTGAGGGCGGTATCCCCAGTATTTGTCAGAGTCAGCTGACCCGACATTCCTCCCCAATAAAGACTGCCAGAAACAGACGATTGAAGTGCCAAAACAATAATGATCCAACTCCATAGACCTTAAAAATTCAAAGAGAAGCCTATCTTAAAAATAGCTGAGAAAGATCAAAGAACTCGCCACAATGAACCGCTTATATAAATTCGAGTACCACAACTTTTGCCATCAAACATCCCCAAAATAGGGGATGACAATGACTTAAAAAGTCCCCCAGTCGGGGGGAAGAGAAGACTGCAAGGCCAATCCTCCAGCCACCAGCCGCCAGGCATGCAGCCGATACCCCCCATCCCCTGGCGTTGCTGTGGATGAAATCTCACGATCCAGCAGATAGAGCAGATCCCCCAGCAAGGGGCTGCCCAGCTGCGCCAGATGAATGCGGATCTGATGCGGCCGCCCCGTGCTGATCGTCACCTGCAAACGATCGCCCTCAGCCGTGCGCTCCAACAGCTCCAGCTCGGAGTGGGCTGGAAGCCGTTTGCGGATTGGCTGCTCTTTCAGCGGTTCCGGCCCCCAGATCCAACCCAGCAGAGGATGCGGCCGTTCCACCACATCACTGCTCACCGTCAAACACTGCCCCAGCTCCAAGCCCGGCACCCGCCGACTCCAGGCTTGATATACCTTGCGGCAACCACCATCGGGCCGGAATTGCCTCGACCAGAGGGCGCGCGTTTGGGGACTGCGAGCACAGACCTGCAGACCGGAGGTGAATCGCCCCAGGCGGTGCACCGGCCGCGCACAGGTGGGTTCAAGCAAGGCGGTGAGCGTGTGGCGCAGGAAACCTCCTCCGGGCATCACCGGCAAACCGGAGGGCTTGTTGATCACCAGCAGGTCGCCATCGTCGTGGATCGTCTCCCACTGATCGGAAATGGCCGGCTCCAACCAGGGAGGACGCCGCCAGAGAATCGATTCACCCCCTCGCAACAACCGATCCGCCTCAAGGCGCTGGCCATCGCAATCCAGCTCTCCGTTGACGATCCGCTCAAGCCATAACTCCGCAGCGGAGTGGCGATAGCGCCTGGCCAGCCAGTCGCTCAAAACGATGCCAGCCTCAGCCGTTGGCACCCGATCCCGGTAGACCCAGCCGTCGTTGAACGCCGCCTCGCGCCAGCCAGGCTTCAAGTCACCAGACGGTGCTCCAGGGCGTAGCGCACCAGTTCGGTGCGGCTGGAGGTGCCCGTCTTGTTGAACAGACGGCTCACGTACTTCTCAACATTGCGGATCGAGGTCTCCAGCTGGCGGGCAATCTCCTTGTTCATCAAGCCTTCGGCGACCAGCTGCAGAACGCTGGCCTCCCGTGGCGTGAAACTGTGCACCACCGGGTCCTTGGAGGGCAGGGCTTCGGCCTGGGCCAGGAGTGAGCGGATCTCGGTGATCTGCTTCGCCATCTGACCCATATCCGTATCAGCGAAACGGGCCGCTTCCTGCAACAGGCGCTGCTGGCGCTGGGCCACATTGCGCACCCTGGCCACCAGCTCATCGGGGTCAAAGGGCTTGGGGATGTAGTCATCAACGCCGGCGAGATAGCCCTGGGTGCGATCCGCTGTCATGCCCTTGGCGGTGAGGAAGATCACTGGTGTGCCGCCGAGCCGTTCATCAGCCCGAAGCTTCTTCAGCAGGCCATAGCCGTCCAGGCGCGGCATCATCACGTCGCTGATCACCAGATCGGGAAGCATCTGCTGCGCTTTGGCGAAACCCTCTTCGCCGTCAACCGCTGTGGCGACTTCAAATCCTTCATCTTCCAGGTAGGCCTGGACAGCCGTGCGCAGGCCAGGTTCGTCATCAACAAGCAGCAATCGGGGAGCCGGTGCCTCCTGTTCGTCTGTTGCGGGAATCGGCGCGTCGCTCATCGCTGCAGTCGCTCTGGCAGCAATGTATGAACGACTGCCTCAGGGAGCCAGTGCGGGTAACAGCTCCTGGCGTTCGGGAATCAGGGTGCTGTACCCCAACGAGAGGGCTTTGTCTCGCAAGGTGGCCGGGTCCATCCCCGCGGTTTCCGGCACACAGGCGGCCCACCAGACCAGATGATCCTCTCGATTGGTGGCATTCACCGATCCGCCGGGATTCAGGGTGTGGATGTACGTGGCATTCAGGGTGCGTTTCACCCGCAGCGGAGAGTCACGACTGCAGCTCACCGACTCGTAATAGATGTTGAGATCGGCTGGGGACTCTTCCCAGACCTGATATCTGCGGATGTCCGGATCCGTCTGCCCTTGCTTGACGGCATAGATCCCGATGATCCGACTGCCTCCGGCATCAGGCTTCTCAATCAGGATCTGAAGATCACTGGGCCTGGAATTGCGCATCTGCTCCAGGACATCCTTGCGATCAACCGCCTGGAGAGGGTCGGCACCGAACATCCCGGCACCGAACACCCCCGGGAGCACGGCAACCGCGGCCATCAGCAGGTTGGACCTCAGGGAGCGCATTCGCATCTGTGCAGAAACCTTCGCACCATGGTGGCAAGAACGTTCTGATCGATCTGACTCCCCAACCCCTTGCTTTCGATCACCAGGCGACCACCCCCTGCGCTGAGGAGGTGATCGAGGCAATGGCGCCCTACTGGAGCGACCACTGGGGGAACCCCTCCAGCCGCCAGCATCGGCTCGGTCTGAAAGCCTCAGCCGCGGTCAGCCTGGCGCGCAATCAGCTGGCTGCGTGCCTGGCGATCACGCCGGAGCAAATTGTGTTCACAAGTGGAGCCACGGAGGCCAACAACCTGGCATTGCTCGGCCGGGCGCGTGCCTGTGGCCATGGCCATCTGATCAGTGTCGCCAGTGAGCATCGCGCTGTGCTTGATCCGCTGCGGCAACTCGAACGCGAAGGGTTCAGCGTCACCCTGCTGAAGCCAGGGCGCGATGGCCTGATCACCGCGAAACAGCTCGAGGAGGCGGTCACCAGCAACACCATTCTGGTGAGCGTGATGGCTGCCAACAACGAAATCGGGGTCTTGCAGCCCTTGAACGCTCTCGCCGCGATCTGCCAGGCCAACAGCATTCCTTTTCACTGCGATGCAGCCCAGGCTTTTGGACACATTCCCTTCCAGCCGGATGCCCTGGGACTCGATCTGGTCAGCTTGAGCGCCCACAAGCTGTACGGCCCCAAGGGCATCGGCGCCCTGGTCATCAAGAACGAGATCGCCCTCACTCCGCTGCAGTGGGGTGGCGGACAGGAGCATGAACTGCGCGCTGGCACGCTGCCAACGCCCCTGGTTGTGGGCTTTGCAGCCGCTGCCCGCCTGGCACTGGTTGATCTGGAATCCCGTGCTGTGCGATTGCGCAGCCTGCGTGATCAACTCTGGGCAGGTTTGAAGCAGAACCTTCCGCAGATTCAACTGAACGGCTCCCTCGAGCCGCGTCTGCCCCACAACCTCAACATCACAGTCCCGGGGATCAACGGCAGCCGCCTGCATCGCGCCCTGCGACCTCACCTCGCCTGCAGCAGCGGCTCTGCCTGCAGCCGCGGCGAGCCATCCCATGTGCTTCAAGCGATTGGCCACTCCCTCCGGGACGCCGAAGCATCGTTGCGGCTCAGTCTGGGACGGACGACAAGCGAAAGGGATATCGATGCAGCCATCCAACTGATCACATCGACCATCCATGCGCTGAACCCGTGAGCTCACTAATTTCCAGCTGATTGATCCTCTGGAATGACCAGCTCCTTATCACCCTCACTGGATGTCGGCCTTGCGATCCGAGATGGTTGGCAGGCGTTCTGTCGCGCACCCTGGCCCTTCGTTGGCTTCATCGTGCTGACGGGGGTTCTGTCCCAGATCGCGATGCAGATTCCAGGCATTGGCTGGTTGGTGGCGTCGATCGTCATCAATCTCTGGGGAGGCGTAGGACTGATCCGAGGCTCCTGGATCGCACTCGAGGGCCGCACACTGCGGTTCGCCGATCTGACGGGCTGGGATGGCCGGGCTGCCCTGCGCCTGTTCACGCGCCAACTGGTGCTGGCTCTGCTGCTCAGCCTGATCGTGCTGGTGATGATCAGCCTCGCGTTTGTCGCGTCCGGTGGGCCAGCGATGCTTGTGGAGCTGGTCGACAAACTCGTCGCGCTGACCCCTGATGAAGAGCTGATGGCACAGGAGCTTCTGTCAACCGGTTCAATGCTCGGTGAGCGCCTGGTGACAAGCCCGGTGGCCGGTCTGTCTTTTCTGATCGGAGGGGTGCTGCTCCTCTACCTCCAGGTGAACCAGGCCTTCCTTGGATTCATCGCGCTGCTGGAAGGTCGTGGACCGATCGGCGCCATCCAGCGTGGACGTGTTGTGGTGGACGGCCAGTGGTGGCAGGTGCTGGGTCTGCTGATCCTGGAAACGCTGATCCTGTTCATCGGCTTCGTCCTGGTTCTGGTTGGTCTGCTGGCTGCCGTTCCGCTGACGTTCTGCATCAGCGGCGCGGCCTACCGCCAGCTGTTCGGGACGGAGGATCAGGCCGGATTGCTCAACGGCCTTTGATCCATCAACGGACAGTCAGGATCACGAATCCTGTGACCCCGACCAAGGCCAGCAGCACCTGTGCGACCTGGCTCACCAGCAAGGCCACCACCACGGCCAAACCCACCCTGGCCGCCTGACTCAGCCTGGCTCCCCAGGCCAGATCCGGGGCACGGGACCCAAGCGACCAGGCTTCAACAAGGGCTGCGCCAAGCCAGGGAGCCAGGAGCAGCGCAACACCACCTGAGATCAGACCGATCAGCACGCCCGCACCGGCACCCAGCAGCGCCCAACGGCTGGCCTGCTGCTTGGCCGTCGCCAGACCCACCGCCAGGACGTCGGCCATCAGCCCCAGCCCGAAAATCACAAACGCGAGCAGGAACGCAGGCCATCCGGCGAGCAAACCCACCTGAAGACACCACAGGCCTGCACCGAGGGGCAGCCAGAGCAACCCGGGCAGCACGGGCAGAATCACTCCCGGTACAGCCAAAACCTGCAGGCCCAGCGCCAACCACCAGATCAGCTCAGGCGTCATCAGCCCTGCGACGTGCCAGCCGCCATTTCGCACTGCGGCTCCGGGGATTGCTCTGCTGCTCGTCTGCAGAGGCAATCAGAGGTTTGCGGGTGATCCGCTGCAGGCGCGGATCCTGAAGAAAGGCCTGCTTCACCCGACGGTCCTCCAGCGAGTGAAAGCTGATGATTCCCAGCAGACCATGCGGTTCCAACCAATCCGGAGCCTGCTGAAGCAACCGTTCCAGGGCCTCCAGCTCTTGATTGACAGCGATCCGCAGTGCCTGAAACGTCCGCGTTGCAGGGTGGATCCGTCCACGCCGAGCCTTTGGTGGATAGCAACCGGCAATTGCATAGGCGAGGGCGGCCGTGCCGGAATAGGCACCCTGGGAGGCCAGATCGGATTTGATGCGCCGGGCGATTCGTCGCGACAACCTCTCATCGCTATAGGCGTAAATCAGGTCGGCAAGCGCTGACTCCTCCAGTCGTTCGATCAGTTCACCAGCCGTTTCAGCTCCCCCCGCCGGGTTCATGCGCATGTCCAGTGGACCATCCAGCCGGAAGCTGAAGCCTCGTTCAGCCTGATCCAACTGCGGACTGCTCACCCCCAGATCCACAAGCACCATCGCTGCCGGTTCCTCCGGGGTGAAATCAGCGAAATTCATGGCCCTGATCTGAATTCGATCCGAAAACAGCGCCAGCCGATCCGCCGCCGCGGCTCGGGCAGCTGGATCCTGATCCAGGCCCAGCAACCTGAGATGGGGATGACGTTCCAGCAGCAGGGCGCTGTGGCCACCTCCTCCGAGGGTGGCATCGATGAGCAACCCGTGCTGACTCGGCAAAAGCTCGGACGCCTGCATGACGGCATCCGCCAGCACAGGCAGGTGAGAAAACTGAGGCGAATTCGACAACAGCTGCCCGGGGGGGACTCCTTAAGATTGAGTCATCGCAGAGTCCGTCGGTCCCATGACGCAGCTTGAAACGCGTACGGAGCCGATGGTGGTCAACTTCGGCCCCCATCACCCCTCCATGCATGGGGTGCTGAGGCTGGTGGTGACCCTGGATGGTGAAGACGTCGTCGATTGCGAGCCCGTGATCGGGTATCTCCATCGCGGCATGGAGAAAATCGCCGAAAACCGCACGAACGTGATGTTCGTGCCCTACGTGAGTCGCATGGATTACGCGGCCGGCATGTTTTATGAGGCGGTCGTGGTCAATGCACCCGAGCGGCTGGCTGACATCTCTGTTCCCAAAAGGGCCAGTTACATCCGCGTCCTGATGCTGGAACTCAACCGGATCGCCAACCATCTGCTCTGGCTTGGCCCATTTCTGGCCGACGTCGGCGCCCAGACACCCTTCTTTTACATCTTCCGGGAACGGGAGATGATCTACGACCTCTGGGAAGCCGCCACTGGACAGCGCCTGATCAACAACAACTACTTCCGCATTGGAGGAGTTGCCGCTGATTTGCCCTGGGGTTGGCTTGAAAAATGTCGAGACTTCTGCGACTGGTTCGGCCCCAAGATTGATGAATACGAAAAACTGATTACCAATAACCCGATCTTCAGGCGCCGTATTGAGGGTCTCGGAACGATTGCTCAGCAGGATGCCATCAACTGGAGCCTCTCCGGTCCGATGCTTCGGGCATCAGGGGTCGCCTGGGACCTGCGCAAAGTGGATCATTACGAGTGCTACGACGATTTCGACTGGGATGTCGCCACAGCCACCGAAGGTGATTGTTATGCCCGTTACAGAGTGCGCATTGAGGAAATGCGCCAGTCGGTGAAGATCCTGCGCCAGGCCTGCGAGATGATTCCCGGAGGGCCCACCGAAAATCTTGAGGCCAGACGCCTCAATGAGGGCAAAGGCAGTGAAGCCACTGGCTTTGACTATCAATACGTGGCCAAGAAAGTTGCACCCACATTCAAGATTCCCGATGGAGAGCTCTACACCCGTCTTGAGTCAGGCAAAGGGGAGATCGGCATCTTTATCCAGGGCAACAATGATGTGACGCCCTGGCGCTTCAAGATCCGAGCAGCCGACAGCAACAACCTGCAGATCCTTCCTCACATCCTGAAGGGCCACAAAGTTGCTGACATCATGGCCATTCTTGGCTCGATCGACGTGATCATGGGCTCCGTTGATCGTTAATTGATTTGTAGGACCAAAAACCTCTGACCCAACAAAGTCATCCCCAAATCCATCAGACAATAAGCTTGATTAGGATTCTTAAAGTTTAAGAGTTCTCGTTTTCTGCGTCCTCACGTTTGCCTTCATCCTCTGGCTTTAGGTCAACGATCATTTTATTGTTTGCCTTCAAGCAGAAACAACGGTCTGCAGGCAACATTGACAAGACAAACAGGATCAGTCCGATTCCAATGATCCATCCGTCAGCTTTCTGATCCCTGTGTTCAACGAAACACGCACAATTATAGAATGCATGCAGTCATGCATCGTATGCAGCTATCGAAACAAAGACATCATTGTGATCGATGATGGATCAGACGATGAGATCAGCCATGAAGCAGAAAGCATTCAAGACTGCCACCCAAAACACAGGATCAAGGTTTTCAAACTAAGGCGAAACAAGGGGAAAATTGCAGTATTAAATGATGCTCTCAAGCGGATCAAAAGTGAACTGATTGTCACCCTGGACGCTGACACGGTATTTGCAAGCAAGCACTCTCTGGACACACTGCTAGCCCCCTGATCCATCAGAAACGTTGTTCTGGAACGACGGCCAATCTTCACCTGCGTCATCCCAATGAACCTCTTGGAATGGTTCAGAGCATTGAATACACGAAGGTGCGCAACAGCAGCAAGCGGGCACAAAGTCTGCTGCAGTCCATTCTGATTCTGCCTGGGGCCATCAGTGCCTTCCGGCAGGAGGCTCTGACAGCAATTGGCGGCTTCTCTGCAAGCACCATGGCAGAGGATGCTCAGATCGGTTCACCACCTCCATGGGACTCTGATCAACACACCTGGCCATCCCCGCTGATCACAAGCTCACGATGTCCAACGTTTCCAAGGGCCGATCAAGCAATCCGACAACCTGGCTCAACCTCAGGCGCGATGTCCGTTTCGGTGACACCGACGCCGCCGGCGTGATGCATTTCCACCAGCTCATGCGCTGGTGTCATGAAGCATGGGAGGAAAGCCTCCAGCGCTACGGAATCGCTGCAGTCGAGATCTTCCCGGGTGGTCGAGGTTCGGAGAGCAAACCAACCATCGCTCTGCCGGTGATCCACTGCGAAGCGGATTTTCTCAAACCCGTTCATGGAGGCGATGAACTGATCGTGACGCTGGAGCCGGAACGGCTGGAGCCGGGCAGCTTCCAACTGCGCAGCACCTTTTTGCTGAAGCACACGGAAACGATCGTGGCCCGTGGTTTGATTCGCCATCTGGCCATTGACATCGCAAGCCGTCGTCGCTGCCATCTTCCGGAGTGCGTGGATCGTTGGCTGGAGGCCTCTGGTCTGGGACAACTCAGAGAGCTCTGACCCAATCCCGCCAGCGCTGACGTTGCCATTTGCCTGCTGCAGACGGCGCCAGTTCAGGACATGACAACCAACGTCGTGGCCGATCCGCTGGCGCCCAGCCAGTGGTGAGCTTCTGCAACGCCGGCAGCACGGAGGGATCCGACGTGCGAACCAGCACCACCAAACGCTCACCCCATTCCGGATCCTCCACACCCAGGATCAGCAGCGCCTGAACCGGAAGATCCTCCTGTTCAGCCGCTTGCAGCAGCCGGACCTCCAGCTGCTCAGGGAAGACCGTCTCCCCACCGGAGTGAACGGCACCGTCAAGACGACCCAGGATGCGCAGCCCTGCGCTGAGATCCGCAGCGTCTCCGGATCGCCACCAGCCAGCGTCATCCGAAAGGCTGCTGAACGCCTGCTGCCCCAACGGCGACCAGCTTCCGAGCGCCAGGCGAGGCGTCCGCACCCCCAGAGCTCGATTCGGCAGCAGCCGCAGCTCCACATCGTTCAGGGCATCCCCACAACCGTTCTCTCCCGCCAAGAACCGCTGCGGCGGAAGGGCCGTCACCATCGCCGCGGTTTCGGTGGCCCCGTAGCAAGGGGCAAGTCGGATCCCCGCCTGACGGGCCCGTTCCGCCGCTGTGACAGGCAGAGCTGCACCACCAACCCAGATCAGGGCAAAGCGTTGCAACCAATGCAACCCGCCTGGATCATCCAGCAACCGGACCAACTGGGTGGGCACCAGAGACAGCAGCCAGGGCTGTTGAGCAGAATCTGGCAAAGAGGACAGGCACTCCAGTAGGGTCGATGGTTCCTTGAGTTGTGCTGGCGACAGCCAGACATGGGTCGTTCCCCAACAGCGACTGCGCCACCAGGGCATCAAGCCGCTCATGTGATGGAACGGCAGAGGGTTGAACAGACATGTCTGCTCCGGGGCCAGTCCGATCGATCGCAACCAATCCCCGGTTGCGGCAGCGGACCGGTCGAGATGGAGGCATGGCTGAGCACAGAGACGCCGCTCCCCGCTGCTGCCCCCGGTCGAGAGCAGCACGCCGGAGCCCGGGGGCAGCAGCCCTGGATCGGGCGAATCCGTCGAGGCGGAGGGGCCGAGGAGCTGCACCCATTCAGATCTCGCCAGTGCCCTGGCCAACGCAGCGGCGCTGGACTGCGGAGATGCCGGATCACACACCAACCTGGAGAGGGACATCAGGCCGCCGCCGCCCACACCTGGCTGGGATCAGCACTGAACAGCGGTCCTGAGGGACACCAACCCGGTGCCAGGCCAGGGGCAGCAGGGGTCGGCCCCGTCATCTGCAGTGCTGCCAGGTGATTCAACCAGCGCCTGCCGATGCCGCTTTCGAACGCGGTGCTCACCATGCGCCAGGGCACTCCCTCCTGCAGCTGACGCAACAACGGTCGGGGATCCCCCTCCAAGGCCGGGCGACGGACCTGCCACCCGTGCCAGCGGTCGCGCAACTGCGGATCAACATGCAGGGACTCATCGAGGGCGACCGGGCCCTGCTGGGCTAGGGCTTCCAGCCCCTCATGATCCTCAGGGGGCAACGGCTGCTCCAACCAGGCGAAGCGCGGATCACCAACCAGGGCCTGCATCCAGGCTCTTGCCGTCGCACGGTCCCAGCCACCGTTGGCATCAAGGCGAAGCTGCGCCGTTGACGGCAATCGCTGCATCAACTGCTCCAGCCAGCGACGCTCAAGTCCATCGGCTTCAGCGGCCACTTTCCATTTGAAGGTCATCGCCCGCAGGCGGCCGCGCTGCTCAAGCAACCGATCCAGCTGGGAGAGCATCAGGCCACCAGCGGGGAGCAGCTGAGCACCGCCGGGAGCATCCAGCCAGCCATGACGGGATCGGGAGCCAACCAGCCCATCCAGTTCCGCCAGAGCAGCTCCGAGCCCGAAACCAAGGGCACCCGGCAACTGCGGCAGCAACGTTTCCAGGTGCTCCCTTGACAGAGATGACGGCAAAGCGGCCAGCTGTTGCTGACAGCGCGGCAAGCGACTCGGATCCAGTGGTGCCACCTCCCCCCAACCGGTCGCACCTGAGGACGCCTCCAAACGCAGCAACCAGCCACAGCGATCCTGCAAAACCCCAGCCGCCGTGCGCAGCGGCCGGATCAGCGCGAACCGGAACGGTCGGATCTGCAGCTGAAGGTCCATCCCTTCATGGTTAGGGCCGCAGCGCTCCCATGGCCAGTCCGAGACTCAAACCCAGCCCGTTCCATGCCTGAAAACGCAAGGCGAGGAATTTGCTGCCGCTGATCCGCATGGGCTGATCGTGATGGTCAAGAAGCAGGCGACTGAGTGCCAGACCGGCTGGAAGTCCGAGCCAACCCAGAAGGGCTGTCAGCGGCCACTCCCCGAGAAGCACCGGGATCGATTCCGAAGCCAGCACGACCGTGATCCAGACGGGAATCAGGGCTGCGGAACGGGCCGTTCCCAAGCGCACCACTGGGGAATGCTTGCCGTGGGCTGCGTCCTCGTCGACCTGATGAAAGTGGGAGCAGAACAACACCAGACTGGTCGCCAGAGCGGGACCCGCACCAAGCTGAAACGCTGTGTGCCACGGAATCTGTACCTCCCCTGGCGGCCCAAGCACCAAGAGGGCTGCAGCTGTGGCCAGCGGCCCGAACGCGAGCCAGCAAAGGGGCTCTCCCAGCCCGAGATAACCGAGCCTGAAGGGGGGCCCCTGATAGACGTAGCCGATGCCGCAACACGCGAGCACCAAAGGCAGGACCGCTGGCTGGCTACGCCAGGTCAGCCAAGCGATCAGCAGCAGACCCAGCAGCAGCGCGGCATTCGCCAGCAGGGTCAAGCCGTCTCGACGACCGGTCAGATTCACCAGGGAATGGGGTTTGCCAACCCGGTCCACCCCGGTCTCCGCGTCGAAGAGATCGTTGCTGAGGTTCTCCCAGAGCAGAAGCAGAACAGCCGCCAGCAGAAATCCAAGCAACTGGTCCCAGCGCATGGGCTCCGCCGAACCGAGGCGCCAACCACTGGCCAGCAGCGCCGGCATCACAGCAACGGAATACATCGGCCATTTGATGGCCGCACGCCAGAGTTTTCGGCGTTGGTCGTAACGGGTTGCGACAGCCTGAGGCTCTGACATGGACTCGAGCGCTTCAGGAAGGGTCAGGACCCATACATTTGAGCAGTCCACCCGCAAGGCATTCCCCGCGGATGACGGCTGACCACCGTTTCAGCAGACTGCTCGATGTCGCTCGCAGCGGCTGGGAACAGCGCAGCTGTGAAGACACTCTGCTCAGCCTTGCGCTGCCCCTGGAGGGCATCGATCCCCTGCCAGCCCTGCCATATCTGGCCAACACCGATGCGTATCGCTTCCTTTGGGACTGCGCACCAGGGCTCTCCATAGCGGCGAGTGGACGTTGCCAGCATCTGGAACTGGCAGGGTTGCGGCGTTTCGAGCTGGCCCAGCGCTTCTGCGACGTCACGCTGGGACGACTCATCGATGCGGTCCCGGCGACACCACCCCAGGCGCGACCGAGGGTGTTGCTTGCCTTCAGCTTTTTCGAGCAGAGCGACGAACGCGATCATCTGCCCAGTTCAGTCCCGTCCGTGCAGGCGGTGCTGCCGCGATGGCAGCTCAGCCGACAGGGGCAACGCGGCTGGTTGCGCATCAACGGTGCCGTCAGCGACATCGCCGACGCCAGAGAACTCGCCGAACAGCTGTGGCTGAAGGCCAGAGAACTCGAGGCACACCCTGGCGGCCCACCGCTCCGAGACAGCGCGCCGATGCCGATTCCGGGTCGATTGGCGGCACAACCCTGGCAGGACCGCTACCGCCAGGCCCTGGATCGAGGCCTCGAGCTGGTGAATGGAGCACAGCTGCACAAACTCGTGCTGGCGGTTCGGCAGTCCATCGACCTGGAGGAACCGCTCGACACGCTGCCACTGCTTCAGCGCCTGAGACGCCAGCAGGCGGGCAGCTGTCGCTTTCTTTGGCAACGCCAAAGCGGTGACGCTTTTTTCGGGGCCTCGCCGGAACGATTGCTCTGCCTTCGAGGTGACAACCTCCGCATCGATGCCCTGGCTGGTACGGCTGGGCGAGGGGATGACGGCAGCCAGCTGCTCCGCTCCGACAAGGATCGGCGCGAGCACGAACTGGTGGTGGAGACCATCACCGGCCGCCTGCAGCAGGCAGGCCTGAACCCCTGGCATCGACGCCAGCCACAGCTGGCCCGCCACGGCCTGCTGACCCACCTGCACACGCCGATCACCGCCGACGCCGGAGGTCGATCAGCGCTGGCGCTGGCTGAGGGCCTGCACCCAACACCAGCGGTCGCCGGCTTGCCGAGGCGGGAAGCCATGGCATGGCTGCGGGCCCTTGAGCCATTCGAACGTGGCGGCTATGCCGCGCCGATCGGATGGATCGACAGTGCCGGGGATGCGGAATTACGGGTGGCCATCCGATGCGGCCATGCCCGGGGCCATCGACTGGATCTCACGGCGGGGGCAGGCCTTGTGCGCGGCTCGGTCGCCGAGCGGGAACTGCAGGAGGTGGGCCTGAAACTGGCGGTGCTCGCCGATCAACTGGAGCTGCGCTCAGCGCTTTGGCAGTGAGCGCAAGCGCCATTCAAGCGACGAATCACTGATCGCCGTCCCAAACGGTTCGGCACGTCCTCCGACGTGTTGCTGAAGGAATGCCTCCACCAGCGCCACCATGGCCAGGGCATTGCGTGGGTTGGCCAGACCGTGGCCTTCGTCAGGAAAGACAACGAAATCGATCGGCAACTGTCGCTTCGCCATGGCCGAGGCAATGGCCTCGCTCTCCTGCAGTTTCACCCGCGGGTCGTTGGCACCATGGCCCAGCAACAGCGGCCGCTGGATGCGATCAACGTGATTGATCGGGGAGATCGCATCCAGATCCACCCGACCCACACCGATCATCCGCTCGAACATGGCACGTCCGGCCGCCCAGTACGGCGGCAGTGACGCCAGCATGGTTCGCAGATTGGCTGGTCCAACCTCCGAGATGGCGGCAGCGAAAAGCTGAGGATCCCTGGTGAGGCCCGCCAGTGCTGCATAGCCTCCGTAGGACGCACCCATGATCACCAGACGATCCGGGTCAGCGATGCCAGCATCAACCGCCCAACGCACGGCATCGACCAGATCGTCCTGCATGGCGCCGTACCACTCCCCTTCGCCGGCCAGCAGATGGGCTTTGCCGAAACCGGTGGAACCGCGGTAGTTCACGCTCAGGACGTGATAGCCGCGATTGGCCAGGAGCTGATGCATGGAGTTGTATCCCCAGAAATCCCGGGCCTGGGGACCGCCATGCACCAGCAGCACAAGGGGCTGGGGTCCCTCGGCAGTCAGCGTTGTGCGCGTGAGATAGGCCGGCAGACGGCGACCATCACGAGCCTTGAGATCCAGGCTCTCCATTGGAGCCAGGGCGTACTGCTCAAGCCTTGGCTGAAGAGCGAACAGTTTGCGCGATGTCTGACGCTCGCGATCCCACAACCAGTATTCAGCGCTGCGATCGGAGGAACTGATCGCCACCAGCCAGAGCCGATCGGCCCGATCACGATCGAGAATCGAGAAGCTGGCGTCACCGGCGAGACGCTCCAGGGCATCGAGATCAGGCTGAACCGCGTCATCAAGGACAACCCGCTGGCTGCGGAGGTCGGTCTCCACCAGCACTGTCGGGACACCGGTCTCCATGTCGCTGAGTGCAAAGCCCACAGCCCCGGCGTTGGAACGATGCACCAACTCGGAGCGGCAATCCATGCCGCTACCGCAGCGGACTAACTGATCCCGGTGCCAACGCACGATCCGGGGACGGTCCTCGCCCGTGGTGAGGGCTCCGTACAACCACAGTCCATCCCGGGTGAATCCGAGCGGGCCGGACATGCGGGCATCGTTGAAGTCAAACCGCTGGAAGGGCCGCCACGTGGTTTCACCCGGAAGACGCAGCTCATAGGCAGCGCCGCCATTGGGCAGCGGTTCAGCCCGCAGGTAGGGATGCCAGTCGCCATCGACATGCATGACGCTGACGGGACGACCGTCCTGCACCTTGTGAAGCAATCGCATGGCCCCGGTGCGGAGGCTCAGCACATACAGATCGTGGTACCTGGGATCACGGTCATTGAGGCCTACCACAAGCTCATCGGGAGCCTCGCGATCAGCGGCCAGCAACATGGCCCGCACACCCTTGGCCGGTGTCAGATCAACACTCTCCCCGGTGGTGGGATCAATGCGCACCAGCACCGTGTTCTCATCGCCATCGCCATCACGACTGGAAATCAGATAGCGACCATCCGCGGTCCAGCCGGCCGGGTCGTGGGGTCGACGGCTGGCACGGGTCAGTAAACGTGCCGGAGAACGACCGTCGAGATCCCTCACCCAGAGGTTGAGGACACCATTGTAGGGGGCCAGAAACACCAGCCTCTTGCCATCAGGGCTGAGATCAACGGCCGCGATTTCAGGGTTGCCGAACAGCACCTCGCGGGGAATCAGCGGCGGTTCAGACGCAGCGGCACGCGGCATCAGGGTGACTGGCATCGCCAGCAGAACCCCGCTGAGCAATGCGACTGTCTGGCAGGCCCCTGATGTTGTCCAAAACCGACGGCGCATCCATTCGCTCACCAGGCCCCACAGTCTGGCGAGGCGTTCAGGACGTGCGATGAAGCCGTTCGATGGTTTGATCCGCAAGCGGTTGCTGCATCAGCCGTTCCACCTCGCGGACCCCGGTGGGACTGGTGACATTGATCTCACTGAGCATCCCACCGATGACGTCGATTCCCACAAAGAACAACCCTTCCGCGCGCAGCGCCGGAGCGAGAGCCGAACAGATCAGGCGCTCCCGGTCGCTCAGTTCGGTGGCTTCGGCCTGACCACCCACCGCAAGATTGCTGCGGAATTCCCCACCACTGGGCCTCCGGTTGATGGCGCCCAGGGGTTCGCCATCCACCAGCAGGATGCGCTTGTCACCCTCCTTCACCGCGGGAAGGAAGCGCTGAGCCATCACCGGAAGACGCTCCTGTTCCGTCACCAGCTCCAGCAGAGCCTTGAGACCCGGCGCCTCGGCAGCGACACGAACAACTCCGAGCCCGGCACGCCCACCAAGGGGCTTCAACACCACTTCTCCTTGCTCATGGGTGAAATCCACCAGCTCCTGGACCCGACCGGCCACCAGCGTCGGGGCCATCCAGCGGGAGAAACGCAACGCCCCGAGCTTTTCATTCCAGGCCCGCAGGGCACTGGGACGGTTCAGGACCAAAACCCCTGCTCTCTCAGCCACCTCCAGCAGATGGGTGGCGTACAGGTAGGCCTCATCAACCGGTGGGTCCTTGCGCATCCAGATCGCATCAAACCCTGTGAGCAGAAGCCGCTCGCTGGGCCCGGCCGTGATCCAGGGCTCCGGCATGACGGGGGTCGCCATCGCCAGTGGCTCTTCACCACGGGCGATCAGATCGGACGGTGTACAGACCCAGACCTCATCACCGGCTCGGTAGGCCGCCTGCATCAACGCGGCGGAGGAATCCTTCTCCGGATTGATCTGCCGGAGCGGATCCAGAACAAACAGCTGCCGCATCCTCAGGCGGACAGAAGCGGGTCCAGATCACCGGCCCGATCGAGGGCGTGCAGTTCATCGCAGCCGCCGATGTGCTGATCGTCGATGAAGATCTCGGGAACACTCCGGCGACCTCCGCTGCGCTCAGCCATGGCATCACGGGCCGCGTTATCACCATCGATGGCGTATTCGGTGTAGTCCACTCCTTTGCTGTCCAGGAGTCGCTTGGCGCGAACACAGAAGGGACAGGTGCGCCAGGTGTAGATCTCGACCTTGGCCATGGAGGAGGAACGTTGTTGGGTGGATCTTATGCAGCGCCGACGCGCTGATAGCGTCGATCCCTGTTCAGATCTCAGATCTTGCTGGATCTCACCGACTTCAAACGCGATCTCTCCGAGCTCACTGACCGCCTGGGCCATGCCCAGGACTGTCTTTGACGTTCCTGCACTGAAGGCACGCCAGCAAGACCTCGAACAACTCGCTGCTCAACCGGATTTCTGGGACAATCAGCAAAATGCTCAGAAGCAGATGCGTCGCCTTGACGAGGTCAAGGCACAACTGCAGCAGCTGGCGCAATGGCAGGGGTCGATCGACGACGCCCAGGCCACTCTCGAGCTCTATGAGCTTGAGGCCGATGAAGAGATGCTCGGGGAAGCCCAGCAGGGCCTGACCCAGCTGCGTCAGGGTCTTGATCGATGGGAGCTCGAGCGGCTGCTCAGCGGCACCTACGACAAGGAGGGCGCCGTGCTGACGATCAACGCCGGCGCCGGCGGAACCGATGCCCAGGACTGGGCCCAGATGCTGCTGCGCATGTACACCCGCTGGGCGGAGGATCGCGGCATGCGGGTCAGCGTCAACGAACTCTCGGAAGGAGAGGAGGCCGGTATCAAGAGCGCCTCGATTGAAGTTGAGGGCCGCTACGCCTACGGATACCTGCGCAATGAAAAGGGCACCCATCGGCTTGTGCGGATCTCACCCTTCAATGCCAACGACAAGCGACAGACAAGTTTCGCCGGCGTTGAAGTGATGCCGAAGATCGATGAGGAGGTTGATATCGATATCCCTGAGAAGGACCTGGAAGTCACCACCAGTCGATCCGGCGGTGCCGGTGGCCAGAACGTCAACAAAGTGGAGACGGCCGTGCGCATCCTTCACGTGCCGACTGGCCTGGCCGTGCGCTGCACGCAGGAACGCTCCCAGCTCCAGAACAAGGAGAAGGCCATGGCGCTTCTGAAGGCCAAGCTTCTGGTGATCGCCCAGGAGCAACGGGCTGCGGAAATCGCTGACATCCGCGGCGACATCGTGGAGGCGGCCTGGGGAAACCAGATCCGGAACTATGTGTTTCACCCGTATCAAATGGTCAAGGACCTTCGCACCAGCGAGGAGACCAACGATGTTCAAGCTGTGATGGATGGCGCACTTGATCCCTTCATCGACGCCTCACTGCGACAAAGTGTGGACCGTCCCGGTGGGGAATCCGACAGTTGAATCCGATGACAACCGAGAGCACGCCCCCTGCAACAGCACCGCCGAGCTTCATCAAACAGGCCATGCGGAACATGGTCCGCAAAGGGCGTCAAAGCCTGTTCCACTTCGGACTGACCGCACTGGGATTCATCGGTTTCATCGTTCTGGTGGCCACGCTCGGGCGCCCGACACTGCCGCAGTGACGTGATCGAACTGGATCTGGCGTTTGATGCCCAGGCTCTGACGCTGAACGACGGAGCATCCGGCGAGCTCGGCGACGAGAGGTTCTGGGCTCGAGACCTGCGTCTCTGGATTGAAACCATGCGTGAGGATCGGTCCAGCCACTGCCCCTCATCTCTGCGGACGGCTGATGAGGTCAGCCTGGGGCTGCGTTTCACGGACGACGCCACCATCCGAGAGCTCAACGGCGTTTGGCGTCAACGCGATGAGGTCACCGATGTGCTCTCCTTTGCCAATCTGGATGGGGAGTCCAACTGGCCTGACGCAGGCAGCGTTGAACTCGGAGACATCGTGATTTCTGTTGAGACGGCCTGCCGACAGGCTGCGGAGCATCACCACAGCCTCGGCCACGAACTGCGCTGGCTGGTCAGCCATGGCCTGTTGCACCTGCTCGGCTGGGACCACCCGGATGACACCAGCCTGCAGGCCATGCTCTCGCAACAGGAGCGCCTTCTCGAGAACGGCGGTAGTGTTCAAAGCCACGGTGTCCGAACAGTGGACGCTGATCTCTGACGCGATGCCCACTGATACCCAGATTCCGGCGTCCGAAGAAGTCGCCGCCATGCCTGGACCAGCACAACGGGGGCTTCGCAGGAACGCATGGCGCATCGCCGGAGATCTGCCGGCCAGCTTCCGTTATGCGGCACAGGGGTTGGGCTATGCCTTTCTCAGCCAGCGCAACTTCCGCATCCATGTCATCACCGCAGCTGTGGTCTTTGCCCTGGGGGCATGGCTGCAACTGGACCTTACAAGAATGGCGGTGCTGGTGCTGACTGTTGCCGCCGTGCTTGTTCTCGAGCTTCTCAACACCGCCATGGAAGCGGTGGTGGATTTGGCCATCGGACGTCGCTTCCATCCGCTTGCCCGAATCGCCAAGGACTGCGCCGCGGCTGCCGTTCTGGTGGCTGCCATCAGCTCTCTGCTGATCGCGCTGTTCCTGCTGCTTCCACCGCTCCTGCTCCGACTGGGGCTCTGATCCGAACGCCGCCGATGCTGCTGGTCATCGACAACTACGACAGCTTCACCTTCAACCTGGTGCAGTACCTGGGTGAACTCGCTCCGCATCATCCGATTGCTCAGGATCTGCGGGTCGAACGCAATGACAGCCTCTCGATCGAGGACATCCGGGCACTGCACCCGAAGGCCGTGCTGCTCTCGCCCGGGCCTGGAGATCCCGATCAGTCGGGCGTCTGCCTCGAGATCCTTCGCGAGCTGTCTCCCTCCACCCCGACCCTCGGCGTCTGTCTCGGCCATCAAGCGATCGCCCAGGTGCATGGAGGTCGCGTGGTGAGGGCCAAGGAGCAGATGCACGGAAAAACCTCTCCCGTGCTGCATCGCGGTGAAGGAGTCTTTGCGGGTTTGCCCCAACCCCTCACGGCCACGCGTTATCACTCTCTGATCGCGGAGCGCGACAGCCTCCCGGACTGTCTGGAGATCACGGCGTGGTTGGAGGATGGAACGATCATGGGGCTCCGCCACCGGGAGTATCCCCACGTGCAGGGGGTGCAATTCCATCCCGAGAGTGTGCTGACGGATGCCGGACATCAACTGCTGGCCAATTTCCTGGGCGACGCAGAGCGGCACTCCAGCCAGTGAAGACGTTCCAATCGCTGTTAGTTTCCAGACCCGCCCTTGAACGCGATGTCTGTCCTGCGCTCAACCCTGGCCGCTGTCGCGGGACTGACACTGACCCTCGCGGGCTCCGCGATCGCCGGTGGAGGCGTCACGATCAGCAGCTACGGACAACGTGCTCTTCTGATCCAGGGTGGTGGCCAGTCGGTTCTGCTCAACCCGTTCCGATCCGTCGGCTGTGCCGCTGGCCTGGCTGAACCTCGCGTCAACGCCGGTGTGATCCTGGCCAACTCTGAACTGGCGGATGAAGGGGCCCGTGGAGTGGCCGGAGGTCGTTTTCTCGTGTCTCCTGGCTCGTACCGGATCGGTGGATTGAATCTGGAGGGGTTTGCCAGCCCCCACGACCGCCTGGATGGTCGCCGCTTCGGGAGCGCCACAATCTGGCGTTGGCAGCAGGGGGGGCTGAGCTTCGCCCACGTCGGCGCCACGGCAGGTCCGATCACCGGTGCTGAACGGGTGTTGCTTGGCAACCCCGACGTGCTGATCATCGGCGTCGGCGGGGGCAGCAAGATCTACGACGGCGAGGAAGCGGCTGACCTGGTCAACCAACTCAACCCCCGTCGGGTGATTCCAGTCCAGTACGTGAACGGAGAGCCTCCGGAGAATTGCGATCAAACCGATGTGCAACCGTTTCTGGATGCCATGGCAGGAACAACGGTTCGCAACGTCGGCCGCACCCTCAGTCTCCCGGGAACCCTGGGTGACACCACCGTGATCACGGTGATGCGCTGAGCATCGACGACGCGGGCATGCTGCGGTTGCTGCACCGTGATCGTCGTGCTCAGCTCAACAGCTCAGATCGGCCAATCAATGTCGCCAGTTGAGCGTGATCCATTGCCGCGATTGATGCCAGCAACAACAGCACCCGTGCCTTCTGGGGGTTGAGGCAGCCGGCAGGCAGCAGCCCCAGCAGCTCATCATCGGGGTTCTTGCGCACAGGTCCGGCGCCGCAGCGATTGGCCCGCAGCATCAGTGGCCATGGACCTGGCCAGGCCTCAAGAGCACGGCGTTCGCCAGCGGAAAGCTGACCAGCACCGGTGCCGGTGAACACCAGCCCCTGACACCCCGCCTCGAGCAACAACGTGAGCATCCGGGCATCGGGCTCCACACAGCCATAAACGATCACCACGTGCGGCCATTGCTGCGGAAGCGCGAGATCGGAGAACGGAACCGCTCCGATGGGAGATGTCATCTGGAGATGCACGCCGGCATCATCCACCCAACCCAGCGGCCCCTGGCCAGGACTGCTGAACGCCCCCACCCCCTGGGTGGCCACCTTGGTGACAGCACGAGCCCCATGGATCTGACCATCCATCACCACCAGCACGCCTCTCCCGCGCGCTTCGCTGCTCAACGCCACCTGCACCGCCTGCAACAGGTTGAGCGGGCCATCGGCGCTGAGGGCCGTGGACGGCCGCATCGCCCCCACCAGCACCACCGGCCGGGGATCGTCGATCAACAGCTGCAGCAGCCAGGCCGTTTCCTCCATGGTGTTGGTGCCATGGGTGATCACCACACCAGCCAGGCCGGGGTCCGCCAGAAAGACGTCGCGAATGCGCCCCACCAGGGCGCACCAGTGCTCAAAAAGCAGATCGGCGCTGTCGACATTGGCGACCTGCTCAACGGTGATCGCCGCCAGATCCTGCAGCTGGGGCACCGCCGTCAACAGGGATTCACCCCCAAGGACGCCAGCGGTGTAGTCGTTCAGCGTTGCACTGTCGTCCGCACAGCCGGCAATGGTGCCGCCGGTGGCCAGCAGCAGCAGGCGGTTCATCGCTCAAGGGGGAGGAACGCCTGCATGAAACGCTGCATCTGAGTGGTGGTGCCGATACTCACCCGATAACAACCGTCGATCAGGGCTTTCCCTGCCATCGATCGCACCAGAATCCCCGCCGCTCGCAACTCGGCTTCAACGTGCTGCACCGGCTGTTTCGGCCAGATCAGCAGATAGTTCCCGCCGTCGCAGTGATGGCGGACATCAGCCTCCTGCAAGGCAACGAGCGTCCACTCCCTGGCGCGCTTCACCTCGGCCACGTAGGCATCCACATACGACTGATCCGCCAGTGCCGCGAACGCCGCGGCCACAGCCACGCTGTTGACGTCATAGGGACCCGTGACGCGGCTCACCCGATCGACCACATCGGCATGTCCGATCGCGAAGCCGATGCGCAATCCAGCCAGGCCGGCGGTTTTGGCCAGGGATCGCAGCACAAGCAGATTCGGCGTCGCAGCAAAATCGGCGGTCGGCAACACACTGTCGCCGGTGAACGCCTCATACAGTTCATCCACAACGACAAGCGTCTGGGGAGCCGAGGCCGCCAACGCGAGGATTGTCTCTGGCTCGAGACGGGTGCCCGTGGGGTTGTTGGGGTTGCAGATCAGCAGCAACCGCGGAGGTCGTCGCGTCAAGGCCGCCTGGACGGCCGCCAATGGGAACGCGAAGGCCTCTCCCTCATAAGGGACGGCCTCGATCTCCATTCCCTGCATCCGGGCACAGGGGCTGTAGTACCCAAAGGTTGGAGATGTCGTGAGCAGCACGTCGCCCCCATCGCCATAGGCCTGAAAAACGGCATGGATCGCTGCATCCACGCCGTTGAAGACCTCCACCTGATCCGCCTGCAGCCCAGCTCGACAACCGGTTTCCGTCAGGTTGCGCACGACCGCTTCACGCAGGCCGTCGTATTCGGGATAAACGGCGATCTCCTCGCTGCTGAATCGCCGCAGGGCATTGGCCACAAGCGGGCTGGGACCGATGGTGTTCTCGTTGAAGTCGAGTCGAAGCAACTCCCGGCGCCCCTCCAGCGGCGCGCTGTAGGAGGTGAGCGTCTCCACGGCAGGCCGCGCTGCGGGGGCTCCGGCATTGGTGAGGGGACGCGCGGCTTGGCTCACATGCGATCGAGGGTGGAAATCCCCAGCAGTCCAAGTCCCAGTCTGAGGGTGTCCGCCGTCAAACGGCATAACGCCAATCGGGACGCAAGCGCTTCCGGCTCTGCCTTCAGCACCGGCACCTGGTCATAGAAGCGATTGAACACCTGGCTCAGCTCGAACAGATACGTGCAGAGGCGATTGGGCAACAACTCCTCCTCCACCTCTGCGATCACGGCATCGAACTTCAACAGCTCGCGCACCAGAGCCCACTCCTGGGGCTGCGAGAACTGCAGCTGAGCCGTTGACGCATCGAGATCACCGCCTTTGCGGGCAATCCCTGCAACGCGCACCACGGCATAGAGCAGATACGGCGCTGTGTTGCCCTGCAGCGCCAGCATCCGATCAAAGGAAAACTGATAGTTGGTGATCCTGTTCTGGCTGAGGTCGGCGTACTTCACCGCGGCCAGGCCGACGGTGCTGGCGACGTGCTGAACGAACTCCTCGGATTCGCTGCGCTCCTCCTCCTGCAGACGGAAGCGCAGGTCGGCTTCCGCACGCTCCACCGCCTCGTCCAGAAGGTCCCTCAGACGCACCGTGTCACCGGACCGGGTCTTGAGCTTCTTGCCGTCCTCCCCCTGCACCAGGCCAAAGGGGACATGCTCCAAGCGAGCACCATTAGGAATCCAACCCGCCCGCCGGGCCACCTGAAACACACCGGCGAAGTGATTCGCCTGCCCTGAATCCGTCACGTAGATCACCCGGCGGGCAGCATCCCCCTCAGGTGCATCGGCAAAGCGGTACCGGATCGCCGCCAGATCGGTGGTGGCGTAGTTGAAGCCGCCATCACTTTTCTGAACGATCACGGGCAAGGGTTTGCCGTCCTTACCGGTGACTCCCTCGAGGAACACACATTCAGCCCCGGCATCCGTGACCAGCAGATCGGCGGCTTTGAGACCCTTGATCACAGCCGGCAGGAACGGGTTGTAGAACGACTCTCCCCGCTCGCTGAGGCGAATGTCGAGCCGGTCGTAGATGGCCTGAAATTCGCGTCGGGACTGGTCGCACAGCAACCCCCAGGCCTTGAGGGACACCGGATCACCACCCTGGAGCTTCACCACCTCCTCACGGGAGGTGGTCTGGAAGGCCTCGTCGTCGTCGAAGCGCTTCTTGGCTTCCCGATAGAACGCCACCAGATCGCCGAGATCCACCGCATCGGCGGTCTCCAGCGCGTCCGGCGCCACCTGCTTGAGATGGGTGATCAACATTCCGAACTGGGTGCCCCAGTCACCCACATGGTTCAGGCGCAACACCGGATGGCCGCGGAACTCCAGCACCCGCGCCAGGGAATCGCCGATGATTGTGGAGCGCAGATGCCCGACGTGCATCTCCTTGGCGATGTTGGGGCTGGAGAAATCCACCACCACAGGCGCCGCGTTCTCCACCAGCGGCACTCCCAGTCGGTCGTCTCCGATCCTTGCGGCCACCTCCGCCGCCAATCGCTCCGGACGAATCGTGAGATTGATGAAGCCAGGACCGGCGATCTGGGGCTCCAGACAGAGCTCCCGGAAGGAAGCATCCCCCTGCAAGTGCTCAACGATCGCCGCAGCGATCTGACGCGGAGCCTGCTTCAGGGGCTTGGCCAGGGGCAAGGCCCCGTTGGCCTGGAAATCGCCGAATTCGGGCTTGCTGGCAGGTGCCAACTGGGGCTCCAGGGACCCATCCACTTCGGGGAAGGCCCGTGCCATCGCCGCACGCAACTGCTCATCCAGGACGTGGGACAGGCTGAGCATGGGCAGAGGCCGGGCGGTGTGGTGTTTAGGGCTTGATCATCCTCTGCCGCTGCGCGGCAGCGAGCTCAGCTGAAGCGCATGCTCAAGTCGAGCCAGCGGCTGCGGGTGACAGGGGCACTGGTGGAGATCAGATCGATGCCGGTGCAGGCATAGGCCCGAAGCTGTTCCGGCTGCACACCCGATGCTTCCAGAACGATCGGCCTTGTGGCCAGGGCGCGCAGCTGGGGAACGAGGTTCTGCAGCTGCTCGGGTATGAATTCATCCAGCAGCACTGCGTCGGCATCCGCCCGTATCGCCTGCTCCGCCTGCTGAGCTGTTTCCGCCTCCACGATCACCCTGACGGGCCAGGGTGCCTGAGAGCGCACGAGCTGGATGGCCCTGTCCATGCTCCCTGCCCAGGCCAGGTGGTTCTCCTTGAGCATGGCCGCATCATCAAGACCCATGCGGTGGTTGCAGCCGCCTCCGCAACGGACGGCATATTTCTCGACAACACGCAGGCCTGGAGTGGTTTTTCGGGTATCGGCCAACTGCACGCCGGTTCCGGCCAGCTCAGCGACCAGCTCTGCCGTGGCCGTGGCAATGCCGGAGAGATGCATGGCCAGATTCAATGCCGCCCGTTCCGCTCCTACAAGAGCCGCAGCGGAGCCCTGGATCTCCACCAGACGATCACCCGTCTGAACCGAGGCGCCCTCATCGACCAACCAGTTGATGTGCGCGTCAGGATCCAACCGCTGAAACAACTGCTCGACGCCGGGGCCACCGCAAAAGCGTCCCGAGGACTTACTGACCCAGTGCGCGACAGCCTGACGACCTTGCAGAGCCGGTGCCGTCAGATCCCCGCGGCCGATGTCTTCCTCGAGCCATTGATCCAAAGCGCGGCAGATCGCCGGCGAATGCCAGTCCACACTGAATCGGTTGCTGACGCGAGCCTATTGGCAACCTGAACGTCAAGACTCTGCTCCATAACTCAATTTAGACAGACAAAGTCAACGCAGAGATCGAGGATCAAGCCAACAAAAAAATTATCTTGCTCTTTAACTGACGATCAAAGCGACGCTCAAATCGACAACCCGTAAAAATTGACGGGTTAAACGCATCATAAGAACGACAAAAATAATCAATTCATTTGTCTTGAACAAGCGAAAAATACGTGCTGATCGAACGATTGTATCCAACATTGGCATCAGCACATTTCACAAGCCCGATTTGCGCCTATTAATCAATCTTATCTGATGACATTAGCTCTTACAAATTAAAAAATCGACGACCTTACTTCTTGAACCGAGATTGAACACATTCATAAAAGGGCTTGAAACCGAAGATCAATGCAACCAGAATGAAGCCAGAGTAATTTTCAGCCCTCAACATATCAGTCAGATAGAAGAAAATCACCACAGACTTGAAATTTTCAAATAATTCAACCCAACCGGCGTGCGTGGAGAGGGATTGAATCAATCTCTTCATTTAACGCTTGGCATTTGCCCAATCTTAGCCCGTCGAAAGGACGAGAAACAAGTTGAAAACATCAAAGCTCATCAGACCTGCTTCCGAAGTTTGTTTCTAGCCAAAGAGGATGAATATCCTCTGCACTCTTCGCGTGAAAAAGCAATCCACTCAACGGATAAAAAGAACAACTCGATGCAAGCAAGATGGCTTCGAATTGATTCAGCAGAAACAACAGATCAGCATTTTTTGTGAATCACTTGCCGATACAGAAACGTGAAAACACCCTGTCAAGGACGGCATCCGTGAGCTCCTCACCGGTGATCTCACCGAGCCCGCGAATCGCCTCACGGAGATCAATGGTCCAGAAATCCCAGGGCAGATGCTCAGCAGCAGCCTCCTGAGATCGAGCCAAGGCCGCAGCAGCACCGGCAGCGAGATCGCGCTGACGCTCATTGAGAGCCAGCAACACCCCTGCTGCCTCGCTGGCGCCACAGCGCTGCAAGACGGCCTGAACCAGTTGTTCCTCGCCGCGGCCGTCAAGGGCTGAGAGGTGCACATCCACCGGCACAGGAAAGGCAACTCCAGGGAGATCAGCCTTGTTGGCCACAACCAGGTGGGGAACGTGCTCCGGAATCCGTTCAAGCAGTTCGGCATCGGCATCCATCCAACCGACATGGCCATCAACGATCAGCAGGACCAGATCAGCTGAGGCCATGGCCTCCTCACTGCGGGCGATCCCCAGCAGTTCAACAGCGTCCCTGGTGGATCGGATCCCAGCTGTATCCAGCAGGGTGATGGGGACTCCCTCCAGCACAATCTCACTTTCCAGCAGGTCGCGGGTGGTGCCTGGCAGATCAGTGACGATCGCTCTCTCCCGCCGGCTCAGACGATTGAGAAGCGAACTCTTGCCGACGTTGGGACGACCCACCAGGGCCAGCCTCAGTCCCTGACTCAGAACCTGCCCATGTTGGCCATCAGCGATCAGGACAAGCAGCTCCTCTCGCACGGCCACCAACTCGTTCAGGACGGCATCGCCATCGAGACTGGGTAGATCCTCCTCGAAATCCACCCGCGCTTCCAGCTCGGTGAGCTGATCCAGCAACCGTTCGCGCAGGCCATTGATACGGACCTGGATCCCGCCATCCAGTCCTGACATCGCCAGTTGCGCAGCGCGACGGCTGCGAGCAGACACCAATGCACTGACAGCTTCAGCACGGGTCAGGTCGAGCCGTCCATTGAGCACGGCCCGCTGACTGAATTCACCCGGCAGGGCACGACGAACACCGGGCTGATCCAGCACACGTTCCAGCACCTGCTGAACGACGATCACGCCGCCATGGCAGTGAATCTCAACAACATCCTCTCCGGTGAAACTTCGTGGCGCCCGCATCAGCAGCACCAGCACTTCGTCAAGCCTCCCCTCACCGGAAGCATCCAGCACATGCCCGTAGAGGATCCGATGACTGTCCCAAGGCGGGCTGCCGGGACATCGCACCAGTGATCGCGCAACCTCAAAGGCCGCCACGCCAGAGAGGCGAATCACGGCGATGCCTCCCTGGCCGGGACTCACCGCTGTTGCGATCGCAGCGATCGTGTCTTGAGAGGCGCTGATCAGATGCCGGAGGAAGCGTCCTTACCTTCTTAGGATCCGCCACCGAGTTCGTCGCCCCAGCAGCGGTTGATGGTCAAGCTGCTCTCCGCGAGCCGACAACGCCTGCGCCGCTGGCTGCGCTGGCTTTGGTCCCAGGAGGGCACACCTGGGCAGCGGGCCAGGGGCGTTGCCGCTGGCGTCTTCTGCGGCTGCTATCCGTTCTTCGGCCTGCAGACCATTTTCAGCATCGGCATCGCCAGCCTCGTACGCGGAAACCATCTGCTGGCAGCGGCAGGAACCCTGATCAGCAATCCGCTCACCTATGTGCCTCTCTACTGGTTCAACTACCAGCTGGGATCCTGGCTCCTGGGCACCAAGACCAACGCGGCCGTCTTCAATGATCTGAATCGCTCCAACCTCTGGCAACAGGGGTGGAGCTTCACCCAGCGCCTGTTGCTGGGTTCAACCGTGGTCGGAGCTGTTCTTGCCCTGATGCTCGGTGTAGCGGCGTATGTGATCTTCCAACGCCAGAAGACCCAACAACCCTGACAGAGATCGTTTCGTTCAACCAACTCCCGTTCTGGCGATGTCGATCACATCGGCCATCGAGCGGATCTGGTCCATGGTGCGGCTGAGCTGATCAGCACTGCTCAGTTCAACGCGCAGGTCGATCCGTGCCGGACGACCTTGGGCTGTCTTGACACGGGCATCACTGACGTTGATCGCTCCATCGGATAACCGCATCAGGATGTCCTTGAGGATGCCGACACGATCAATCACCTCAATCCGCAGCTGCACCGGGAAACGGTGACGATCCTCAACCGAGCTGGAATTCCAGCGGACCGGCAGACGCCGCTCGCTTGGAATCGCCTCGACATTGGCGCAATCCTGCCTGTGAATGGTGATGCCATGGTTCCCGAGGGCAACCGTGCCCACGATCAGTTCACCGGGCAAGGGACTGCAGCAGCCACCCAACCGGTAATCCAATCCCTCAACTCCGAGAATCGCTCCCTCCCCGCCGCGACGCTCGGGGAGCGTGTCCTTCGGAGGCACAAGGGCACGGGCCAGTTCCTCATTGCTGGGCGGAGCGATCTGGCGCTCCGCCAGCAGCCGAATCTCCTCCCTCAGACGATTGATCACCTGGTGCAGGGTGACCGCTCCGAAACCGAGAGAGGCGAGCAGGTCGTCGGTGCTGCTGACGTTGCAGCGCTGTGCCACGCGTGCCATCGCCTTGCCGTTCAACAACGCATCAAAGCCATCACGTCCCAGCTCCCTTTCGAGCAGTGACTTGCCCCGTTCGATCGTCTCGTCGCGATGGCTGCGCTTGTACCACTGACGGATGCGATTCCGCGCTGTTGGCGTGGCGACAAAATTGAGCCAGTCCAGGCTGGGATGGGCTGTTTTGCTGGTCAGAATCTGAATGAAGTCCCCGTTCTGCAGCGGAGTCGGCAAGGGACAGAGTCGATCGTTGATCCGGGCGCCGTGGCAGTGGTCGCCCACTTCGGAATGAATGCGGTAGGCGAAATCGACTGCAGTGGACCCTTTCCGCAATCCAACAACATCTCCTTTAGGGGTGAACACGAAGACCTCTTCATCGAAGAGATCCTCCTTGATCGAGGCGAGGTAGTCGTTGTGATCGTCATTGCCACCGTCCTGTTGCCAATCGACGAGTTGACGCAGCCAGTTGAAACGCTCGGCATCACTGCTGCTGCTGGCCGGCGAGCCTCCCTCCTTGTACTTCCAATGGGCGGCAATCCCGAATTCTGCGACCCGGTGCATCTCGAGTGTCCGGATCTGCACCTCGATCGGTCGATGCCGACCAATCACTGCCGTATGCAGCGATTGATAGCCATTGGGCTTGGGTAAGCCGATGTAGTCCTTGAAGCGCCCGGGGATGGGACGGAAGGTGTCGTGAACCACTGCCAGGGCCCGGTAACAGGCCTCAACGCTGGGCGTAATGATCCGCAGCGCCGCAACGTCGTGGATCTCGTGGAACGCCTTCTGCTGACGCTGCATCTTGCTCCAGATGCCGAAGAGATGCTTGGGACGGCCACTGACCTCGCAACCCTCCAGACCCGCCTGCCCCAGACGGTCATTGAGCAATGCCACGGTGACGGCGAGCCGTTCCTCCCGTTCACTGCGCTTGCTGGCCACCTCCTGCTGGATTTCACGGAAGGCCTGAGGCTCGAGCAGCTTGAAGGCCAGGTCTTCCAGTTCCCACTTGAAACGTCCAATGCCCAGACGGTTGGCCAACGGGGCATAGATCTCCTTCGTTTCCCGCGCGATGCGCTGCTGCTTGTCCGACTTCAGCGCCCCGATCGTGCGCATGTTGTGCAGCCGATCAGCCAGCTTCACC
Source organism: Synechococcus sp. KORDI-100 (assembly GCF_000737535.1). NCBI lineage: Bacteria > Bacillati > Cyanobacteriota > Cyanophyceae > Synechococcales > Synechococcaceae > Synechococcus > Synechococcus sp. KORDI-100. Next base: position 2,682,014 of record NZ_CP006269.1, read on the forward strand.
AGAACCACACGGATGTCGCTGGCCATGGCCAGAAACATCTTGCGCAGGTTTTCAGCCTGAGCCTCGGTTCGATCGTTGAAGTGAATGCCACCGAGCTTCGTGACGCCCTCCACCAGTTCACGCACCTCGGGGCCGAAATGGGCCTGAATCTGCTGAGGGGTGACGTCGGTGTCCTCCACCACGTCATGGAGGAAACCCGCGGCGATCACACTGGCACTGGCCCCGATATCCCGCAGCAGATCAGCCACAGCCACGGGATGAACGATGTAGGGATCACCACTGGCACGAAACTGTCCTTCATGCAGCTGGAATCCGAAATCAAACGCTGACACCAGCAGAGCCTCTGGATCGGTCGGGCAGCTCTGCCCGATTCCAGGGGGGACATTCGTAATGCACTGCCGCAGCCAGTCCGGCAGATCGATGCCGTAATCATCTGGATGCCGGATCGGATGACGCCGCAATTCAGGACGGCCGCACGCCACTGGAGCCGAACCGATCTCGGTTCGATGCGTTTCCGATGTTGAGGCGGCGTTGAGCATCCGACCCAGTGGGTCAATCCATGGTATTCAGTGCGGGGTATCCCGTCCCGTCAATGGCTCAGCCGGTTCTGGAGCTCGAACAGCTTCGGCTTCGTTATCCAGGCAGTGAGCACTGGACCCTCAATGGATTGGATCTGGAGCTGCGCCCCGGAGAGAAGCTGGCATTGGTCGGAGCATCCGGCTGCGGCAAGAGCACGGTGGCCAGGGCCATCCTGCAGCTTCTTCCTGCAGGCAGTCACTGCGAAGGAGACCTGAGGCTGAACGGCAGCGATCCCCGATCGCTGGATCGACCCGCTCTGCGCCAGCTGCGTGGAGCCGCTGCTGGGCTTGTGTTTCAGGACCCGATGACCCGTCTCAATCCATTGATGACCGTGGGGGGACACCTGCTGGACACGCTCGTTGCCCACCGTCCAAACAGTTCAAGCCGCTGGCTGCGGTCACGGTCTGAAGATCTGCTGGAAAAAGTGGGAATCGGCGCCAGCCGCTTCCGCGCCTACCCCCATGAGCTCAGTGGCGGCATGCGCCAACGACTGGCGATTGCCCTGGCGATCGCACTTGAGCCGCCGCTGATCATCGCCGACGAACCGACAACAAGTCTGGATGTGGCCGTCGCAGGCCAGGTGATGGCCGAGCTCAGTGGTCTCTGTGATGAGCTGGGCAGCGCACTGCTGCTGATCAGCCATGACCTTGCCATGGCCGCACGCTGGTGCGGCCGTATGGCCATGCTGGACGGGGGACGGAAAGTGGAGGACGGACCCAGTCATCAACTCCTCACTACCCCGGTGTCCGACATGGGGCAGCGCCTGGTCTCGGCTGCGAGAGCCCGCGAGGGAGGACGTTCCCCCGAACGTCCTCAGACCGAGACCGTGCTGAGTGTGGAGGAGATGCGCTGCTGGCATGTCATCGGCGGGGTGCCATGGGCACCGGTCTGGCTCAAAGCGGTGGATGGGGTCAGCTTCAACCTCAGAGCAGGGGAAAGCCTCGGCGTCGTGGGTGCCTCCGGCTGCGGCAAGAGCACGCTGTGCCGTGCCCTGATGGGACTGACTGGCATCCGGGGTGGACGGGTGGATCTACTCGGCCAGAACCTGCTGACCCTCAAGGGTCGTCAACTGAGACAGGCCCGCAGGGCTGTCCAGATGGTGTTTCAGGATCCGCTGGCTTGTCTCAACCCCGCTCTGCCGGTCGCTGATGCGATCGCTGACCCGCTGCTCATTCACGGACTGTGCTCAAGGGCTTCGGCTCGAGAACGCTCTCGCGCCCTGCTGGAGCGGGTGGGCCTCAACCCTGCCGAGCAGTTTCAGCACCGTTTGCCACGGCAACTCTCCGGTGGCCAGCAGCAACGGGTGGCCATTGCCCGCGCCCTGGCCCTGGAGCCGAACGTGCTGATCTGTGACGAGAGCGTCAGCATGCTGGATGCAGAGGTTCAGGCCGAGGTTCTCGGCCTGCTGCGTGAACTTCAAAAGGACTTGGGGCTCGCGATGATTTTCGTGACTCACGACCTATCGGTCGCCAGTGGCTTCTGCCATCGCGTGATCGTTTTGGACAAGGGGCGGATTGTCGAGGAGGGCCCCGGTGATCAAATTTTTGACCATCCTGAGGCCACGATCAGCCGCGCACTCGTGGATGCCTGTCCTCGCCTTCCTTGACAGGCTGGAGGAATCAGCAACGCGCTCCATGGGCCTGAGATGTCGACACGGTTGGTTGATTGCCGCATCAGCAAGTTTGACGATCGGTGTCACTCCGGCTTTCGCAAGAGCTCCGGAAGTTGTTGAAGTGCCGACGGGTCCGGCCTTCGTCAGGCTTCCCGGGGAACGGGAGATCAAAGCCAAGAAGGGACTCAATCTGCGCCCAGCCACACAGTTGCGCACAAGCAAACCCGGACGCATGCAAGTGATGCTTGGCAACGGTCGGCAATTCCGCATGGGTGGGGATGCCCTGCTGCGCCTGTCCGGAAACAGTGTGGAACTGCTCAGGGGATCCGTGATCGGATGGATTGGACCCAACGCGACCAATCGCCGTCCCTTTCAGATCCGCACCCGGCTGGCCACGGCCTCAATCCAGGGCACCACGGTCTTCATCGAGCTCAATGACGAGACCTTCAAGGTGTTCAGCTGGGAGGGCCGGGTGCAGGTCACAACAAAAACGGGAGAAGTCTTCACCCTGGAAAGTGGACAGCAGCTGCTTCTGGATCTCACGCGACAGCTGAGCATCGTCAAGGGGCGTCTCGATGGTCTGGAGGCTGTCCTCGGGGAATCCGGCGGAATGTTCACGCCTGATGAGTGGGAGGAACGAACCAAGGAACCGGACAGTGAAGAGGAGATCAGCTGGGATCCGCCAGCACGCCTGGAGGACGGCGAAGTGCAGCAGCGCCTCACCAAGAGTGCCCTGATCAACGGGTTCTCAACCCCGCTGGAAACCTTGCCGGAGATCGAACGAGAACTGGGAGCAACAGCCCCGTCGGCCAATCCATGAGGGCATGGATCACGCCGTTGATCTGGCGGTTGGCCGTTGTCGTTCCTCTTTTTCTTCCCTCGGCATTGGAAGGATTTGACGCGATCAGCCGGCAGCAGTTGTTCCAGTGGCGTGGTCCCCGGGAAGCCAGCGACAGTGTTGTTGTGATCGGTGTGGATGAAGCCTCTCTGGACCCTGCACTGGCCGACTACGGTCCCTGGCCCTGGCCCCGCTCCGTGCAGGCGGAGCTTGCTGCCCACGTGCTCGATCTCGGGGCAAAACAGGTGATTTTCAACATTGTCCATTCCGGTCCCAGCGGATATGGAACGGCTGATGACGACGCCTTCGTTGAAACATTGCAACCCTGGGCCGACCGGGTGGTGCTCAGCGCGTCCTACGTGCGACAGCTCCAGGGTGATCTGGAGCAGGTGCAACTGAAACGCCCCCACGCCAGCGGTTTCCCGAATGTCGGTTTATCCAGTTTCACGCTCGACCACTACGGGATCGTTGCAGCGATTCCAGGGAAAAAGGAACTGCAGCGTTTGATGTCTTCCTTTGCCCCTCCCCATCCCAGGCCTCTCGCCCACGTGGCAGCGGGCACGAGCATGCGTGATGGAGACGATGGAATCGACTTCATTGGACCGGCTGGCCACATCCCGGTCATCCCCGCCTGGATGGTGGAGTCCATGCCGGAGGACAGCTGGATCGGACAGCAGGTCATCATCGGCGCCACAGCACCATCCCTCGGCGATCAACTGGAGACGCCCTTCGGGCAGGTCAGTGGGTCGGAGGTGCTGTATGCCGCTTTGGCCGGTGAACTCGAAGGCCGAGGCTTCCGCAGACCAGAGCAGGCAACCCTGATCGGGTTGTTGATCCTCTGGGGACTAATCGGCCTTTGGCGCCTTGGGACCGGTGGAGCCGCAGCGACCACCGTGAAAACCAGTCTTGGGCTGACGGCTTTCGCAGCCGGTGGCACCGTCCTGGCCTGGTGTACGGGTGTCTGGCTGCCGGGGGCAGCGTTGATGCTGTCTCCCTTGCTCGGGGGGTCTGTGCGCGCATCGGTCCAGTTCCGACGGGAGAGCCGTCAGCGACGCTTTCTTCACTCTGTGCTGTCACGACGGGTTTCGCCGACCTTGATGGATGACATGGTGCGTTCCGGCGAAACCATCTGGACGCAACTGGGCGGACGAAAGACGCGTTGCGTTGTTCTGTTCACCGATCTGGTGGGGTTCACCGCCCGCAGCAGCACGCTCGAACCATCCGCTTTGTTCACCCTGCTCAATCGTTATTTCGAAGCGATCGCAGGGCCCGTCCTGAAGGAACAGGGCCTGCTGGACAAATTCATCGGGGACTCCCTGATGGCGGAATTCGGCGTTCCCCACCACCGCGGCGACAAGGAGGAGGCCCTTGCGGCGGTTCGGGCTGCGCTGCAGATGCGGGACAACCTCCAACAGCTCAATGAGGAACTGCAGCTGGACGGACAGGAACCCCTCAGCCAGGGAATCGGGCTTCACTTCGGTGAGGTGATGGCAGGCAATCTCGGCTCAAGCCATCGGCTGGAATACACCGTGATCGGAGCCACGGTGAATGTGGCCAGCCGTCTGGAGGGATTGACCCGTCAGTTCGACAACCATTCGATCCTGATCAGCGGAGAATTGCGCGATCTGCTCGGAGACAGTGTCGAAGTGACCGATCTCGGTGCTCAGAAGCTGAAGGGATGGCCGAATCCAATGCGGGTGTTTGCATTGCAGAAGCTGGCGCACGGGCCGTCTTTAGGGTTCAAGTGATGGTTGCCCGTCATGTCCTTCAAATCCTTTCTCACTGAACTCGCTCAGCTGATCCACCATCGAGCGGTGATCAGCTGCACGTTTCCGAAACTCGTTGCTTTGGAAACGGTCAACGAGCTGACGGGACTCAACTGCGCTTTCCCTGGACTGAACTGCAGCAAAGGCGCTGACGTCCTCAAGCATCTGAACCAGCACCCAAACCCGTCCATGTTGTTTGTGACGGAGCATTTAGAGGATGGTTCAGGTCTTGACCTAATTCGCAGCTTCAGCAACTCGCAGCTGGACCATCGCTGCGTGCTGATCCTGACCGACAATCACGATCTCAATCGTGACGGACTCAACGATCCAGCCATCGCTGGTGTGGTTCTTGATCAGAACATTGGGCGCGACAGCTGTGTTCTCGAACAAGCCCTCAAGGCCGTCAACCTCAATCAGCGATTTGTGGATCCGGAGCTTTTCAACACCAAGGAAAACAACACAACCAGGACTGACTCTCTGAGTGATCGCGAACTGGAAGTCCTCGGTCTGGTCGCGGAGGGATTAAGCAACCGCGAAGTTGCAGACCGCCTCTACCTGGCACCAACCACCGTGCGCGATCACGTTCAATCGTTGATGAGAAAGCTGGAGGTCCGCAGCCGGACCGGCGCAGCTGTTGCTGGCCTGAGAATGGGCCTGCTCGCAGGCTGAATCAAGCCACCCTGGAAAGATCGACAGCCGGGTTGAGATCAACAGCGTCAGGCAGTGCCACGACCTTCGGTTGATCCACCACGATGAGATGGCGGCGAAGAGGAACCGGGAACACCTCATTCCTAAAGGCCCGCATCAGAGCGGAGACCCACAACCGTCGGCAACGAACGCGGATAACCATGGATGTAAACCACAGCGATGCACTATCCAAGGCATCTCCGCAGAAAAGTCCAGAGAAAAGCAAATTCAGTGGTCAGATTGCTGGGTGGCCAGTGCGCTCTGGCGGAGTTGCGTCGGCGATCTCTGACATCGGAACGATCTCTCAGAAAACCCGACAGCTGAAGGATTGAGGGCGGGCAAAGATTCACTGAGGGTTGGGAAAGACCGTTCAGATCTGTTTCCAATGCAGGAAACGTTTGTATCGATTACCGATTTCGGAGCACTTGGAGGAAGTCAACACACAACCCATGCGGAACTCATGGGGGGGCGAACCCCCATCACCACAGAAGCACTGCTGGCTTACAACCAGCTGAGGGACTTTCTCCAACGAGAGCCGGTCTCCATTGAAGAGGTGGGGCGATGGGCCTTTGCGTTTGACTTGACGAATAACGCAACAGCTTCAGGGCAGGACGAAGCCGGAGTCGGTCTTTGGTACGCCATGCAGGGCGCCAAGGTCGGCTGGATTGACGATCAGGCGTTTCATCCACAACTGCTCGCCGATCTTCAGCGATTGGCACGACTTGGCGATCCAGCCGAGGTCATGGCGTTGGCCAGGCGGGTTGATCAAGACGGCTTCATCGAACACCTCGAAGCCATCGGGGGGATTGGGGCTTTCATCAACACTCTGAAGATGGAACCTCACTACGGCGGCTGGATGCATTCCAGAGCCCATGGGAGGCGAGCCATCGAGGGGGGGGCCATCGCTCACGACGTGAACCATCTCACCGTGCTGAGCCATGACCAAACCCAGCCATTCATGAATGACACCTTCAACTGGCCGCAATGGCCAGCTCTTGAGGTGCCTCATGCCGTGGTGATCGACTACTTCCAGAGCATGGTCACGCTGAGCGATCCCACAGGGTCTGGCCCTGACGGAGTCGATCCATCACCCCAGCCACAGCCTTCGCCAGAGCCACAGCCATCACCAGAGCCACAGCCATCACCTCAGCCACAGCCTTCGCCGGAACCCGCTCCCCAACCTCAACCGCTCGACAACACCCTCGACGTTCAGATCAACGGCGATCTCTGGTGGAACGGCTTCACCGCTGAGATCACACTCACCAACACCTCCGACAAGCGACTCAACAACTGGACCTGGAGCTTCACCAGCCCCCACACCATCAGCGGAGATCCCTGGGGAGCCAACCATTCCTCCACGGACCTCGGCGATGGCCTCTTCCGTCACACCCTGACCGGCATTGGCTGGGGCCGGCGGATCCAACCAGGGCAATCGATCACCATCGGCTTCAACGGCGCCCAGCAGATCGACATTGGGCAGAGCGGCCAGCTCGATGCCTCCATGCTCTTGGCTGACGATGGCCCCAGCCAACCGCAACCTGCTCCCGGCCCGACACCACAACCGCAGCCACAGCCATCACCAGAGCCACAGCCATCACCAGAGCCAGAGCCACAGCCTTCGCCAGAGCCACAGCCATCACCTCAGCCACAGCCATCACCTCAGCCACAGCCATCACCTCAGCCACAGCCTTCGCCGGAACCCGCTCCCCAACCTGTTGAGGATTACGGCAAAGCCTTGGAGCTGTCGTTGCTGTTTTACGACGCCAACCGCTCAGGCGACCTGGATGAATCAACCAATCGCGTCCTCTGGCGTGGGGACTCAGGTCTGCGTGACGGGCGAGACGGCGTTTATTTCGGCGATGCAACGGCGGAGAACCTGCAAGTCGGCCTCAACCTCGACCTCACCGGTGGCTATCACGATGCCGGCGATCACGTGAAGTTCGGTCTACCCCTTGCTTCGACCCTTGCAACCCTGGCCTGGGGTGGCATCAGTTTTACCGACGGTTACACCGACAGCAACCAGATGGAGGCCTTGCTCAACACCGTCCGCTGGGGGACGGACTACCTCCTCAAGGCGCAGGGAATCGATGACACTGGAGAGACCTCGTATTTCATTGCACAGGTCGGGGATGGACAGGCAGACCATGCCCTCTGGAGTGCACCGGAACAGCAAACCATCGCGCGACCAGCCCTGGCGGTGACAGCCGACAAACCCGGGACGGATGTCGCCGCGGCCAGTGCCGCCGCACTGGCCTCAGCATCCGTCCTGTTTCGGGAAACAGGGGATCCCGGTTATGCCGACACCTTGCTGGAGGCATCAGAGTCGCTGTTCACATTCGCTGATCGTTATCGAGGTCGATACTCCGACTCCATTCCAAGCGTTCAAGGCTTCTACAACTCATGGAGCGGTTACAACGATGAACTCGCTTACGGCGCAGCCTGGCTGGCCAGAGCGGTCGATGCCCACGGTGGTAATGGTGATGCCTATCGGTCCAGGGCTGTGGATCTCTATCGGCAGGAGATCGGCGGCCTCAACAACGGCTGGACGCACAACTGGGACGATGCGTCTTACGCCACAGCCGTTCTGCTGGCGCAGGATGCACCGGCAGCAGGCACACTCACCGATGTGCGTCAATGGCTCGACAGCTGGGTCAACGGCAGCAACGGGGTCCGTCTGACGGAAGGAAACCTGCGTCACATCAGCCCCTGGGGATCCCTGCGCTATGCAGCCAACACGGCGATGTTCGCGGCAGAGGTCGCCGACACACTGATCGATCCCGACGGCCGCTACAGCGCACTCGCAACCGAAACTATCGACTACATCCTTGGAGACAACCCAAGGGAGTCGAGCTACATGGTGGGATTTGGGGCGAACTATCCGCAGCAGCCCCATCATCGAGCTGCCTCAGGTGTTGGCTGGGACAACTTCAACAACGATCAGCCGAACACCTACATCCTGAAGGGGGCCTTGGTAGGGGGGCCAACGGAGGCCGACGACTGGTCCTATACCGACTCACGCAGTGATTACATCAGCAATGAAGTCGCCATCGACTACAACGCCGGCTTGACCGGAGCATTGGCTTACCTGAATCAGCTCTGATCCGCACGTCGCCGCAAGACCCCGATCAACTTTTCCATCACGGCAGGGAGGGGGGCTTCGAACGACATCCGCTCCCCGCTGATCGGATGATTCAGCCCCAGCTGAACCGCATGCAAGGCCTGGCCGGGCATGTCGATCGGCAAGCGGCGGCAGCGGCTGTAGGTGGGATCGCCCACGACGGGATGATTCATGTGGGCGCAATGCACCCGGATCTGATGGGTGCGACCCGTGTCGAGCTTGAAACGCATCAAGGAGTAGTCACCAAAGCGCTCGAGCAGGGTCCAGTGGGTGCAGGCATATCGACCGGCGTCGCCACTCACCACCGCATATTTCTTGCGATCGGCCGGATGGCGGCCGATGGCCCCAACAATGGTGCCGCTGTCTCCTGCGGGAACGCCATGGACCACGGCGAGGTAGTCCCTTGAGGCGATCCGCTTCTGGATCTGAACCTGCAACCGCACCAGAGCCTCCTGAGATTTGGCGATCACGATGCAACCGGTGGTGTCCTTATCGAGTCTGTGAACGATTCCCGGCCGCAGTTTGCCGCTAATGCCAGGCAAATCCGGGCAGTGATGGAGCAAGCCATTCACCAGGGTGCCGTCCTTGTTTCCTGGAGCGGGATGGACCGTCAAACCCGCTGGTTTGTTGATCACGATCAGATGGCCGTCCTCGAACAGCACATCCAGGTCCATAGGCTCCGGCTTCAGATAGGGCAGTGGTTCCGGCGGCGGCATCCACAACTGAACCTGATCTCCCTGCCGTAGGGGGGTTTTGGCCTTCCCGGTCGTTCCATTCACGCGAACGTAACCAGCGTCGATGAACTTCTGGATCCGAGCCCGGCTCTGCTCATTGCGCTGGCTCACCAACCAGCGGTCCAACCGCATGGGCAATGGCTTGGGATAGGTCAGGGTCAGCAGCTCCCCCTCTCCCTCCCCGAATCCCTTGGTGAAGATCTCCTGGGGCAGGGGCGGTCGTCGACGCCTTTCAGTCATCCAGGCAGCTCCAGGGCAATCCGGCCGAGGGCTGATCGGCGGAAATCATCCAGCAGTCGCTGGGCCATGCGAGCGGTGTTGGCAGAGGTATGACGCGCTGATGTGGCGTCCAACCAGAGAGCGGGATCCTGCGTCTCCCCGGACAAGGGAATGCCGTAACGCTGATCAAGAATGCTGAGCACCACACCGGCCTCCTCCCGTCCCTGCAGCGCCAGCAACAACTTGAGAAAAGCCTGCGCCACCAATTCCCCGTCATAGGCGGCTTGGCCGATGTCATCGCAGAGAGCTAAGTGCAACGCTGCCTGCTGGTCATCAAGCCGAGGGGGCAGAACACCAGGCGCATCCAGCAAATCAAGGTCCTGTCCGAGACGCACCCAGCGCAGGGTCCGGGTCACCCCGGCGCGACGAGCGCTGGCGACCACCTTCTGTTTCACCAATCGGTTGATCAGGGCCGACTTCCCGACATTGGGGAAACCGAGCGTGAGGGCCCGGACCGGGCGAGGACGCATACCGCGTTGACGGCGTCGCTCGTTCAACTGATCCCCTGTACGGATGGCCGCCTGCTGCACCTGCTTCACCCCGGTGCCCGCTTTTGCATCACACCAAACCGTGCGTTGTCCCTGAGCTCTGAACCAGTGCTCCCAGATCTCTCGAGCCTGCTTGGTGACCATGTCCCGTCGATTGATCACCAACAGGTGCTGTTTGCCCTTCAGCCAACGGTCGAGATGGGGGTGACCCGTCGCCATGGGAATCCGGGCATCACGCACCTCAATCACCAAGTCCACCTTGTCCAGGTTGCGACTGAGCTGCTGCTCGGCCTTGGCGATATGACCTGGATACCACTGGATCGAGGGAGTGGTCACGGCACAACCAGAACCGGACAGGGCGCGTGCTGGATCACATTCAAAGCGGTGCTGTCCGTGTCCTGATCGGGATTCACGCTTTTCAGACCCACCACGATCACATCCACATTCAACTCAGTGGCCAGAGAACAGATCTCGACTGCTGAACTCACCTGACGGTCCACGACCTCGCAGGGGACTCCCACGGCTTCGACGCGCGCCTGGGTCTCTTGAAGCAGGGAGCGATGGCTCTCCGGGATCCGTTCTTCCTGACCATCACTGAATCCTCCAACAGAGAGAAGAAACAGACGGGAGGCCTGGTTCTCAGAGAAGGTGATCACCGCATTGGCCATCTCGAGAGCGTTGTTCCGTTGGTCGACCGGGAACAAAACGGTCTCAAACATGGCGGATCCTCCTGCCAGGAGCACGGGTTAATCTCCTCCCGTTTTCATACCGCACGACACAACCCCATGGCGAAGCGTTCCCTGGCCAGCCTCAACGCCGGCGATCTGAAAGGCAAACGCGTCCTCGTGCGGGTGGATTTCAACGTGCCCCTGGATGACAGTGGTGCCATCACCGACGACACCCGGATTCGTGCAGCCCTGCCGACCATTCAGGACCTGATCAGCAAGGGAGCCAAGGTGATCCTTTCGGCTCATTTCGGTCGTCCCAAAGGGGAGGTGAAGGAGTCGATGCGTCTGACCCCTGTGGCTGCTCGCCTCAGTGAGCTGATCGGCTTATCCGTCACCAAGACCGACAGCTGCATTGGCGCTGATGCTGAGTCCAAGGTTGCTGCCATGGGCGATGGCGATGTGGTGCTTCTGGAGAACGTTCGATTCTTTGCCGAAGAGGAGAAGAACGAGACCGCCTTCGCCGAAAAGTTGGCGAGCTTGGCGGATGTCTACGTGAACGATGCCTTCGGCGCCGCTCACCGCGCCCATGCATCGACCGAGGGAGTCACCAAATTCCTCAAGCCTGCCGTTGCCGGCTTCCTCATGGAAAAAGAGCTGCAATACCTCCAGGGTGCTGTGGACGAACCAAAGCGTCCCCTTGCCGCGATCGTTGGTGGATCAAAGGTCAGTTCGAAGATCGGTGTGCTGGAAGCCCTGATCGACAAGTGCGACAAGGTGCTGATCGGCGGCGGCATGATTTTCACCTTCTACAAAGCCCGTGGTCTGTCGGTGGGCAAAAGCCTGGTGGAGGAGGACAAGCTGGAATTGGCCAAGGAACTAGAGGCCAAAGCCAAGGCCAAGGGTGTTGAGCTTCTGCTGCCGACTGATGTTCTCCTTGCCGACAACTTTGCGCCGGACGCCAACAGCCAGGTTGCTGATATCAACGCGATCCCCGACGGGTGGATGGGCCTGGACATCGGTCTTGATGCCATCAAGGTGTTCCAAGCCGCACTGGCCGATTGCCAGACCGTGATCTGGAATGGCCCGATGGGCGTGTTCGAGTTCGACAAATTCGCTGCCGGCACCAACGCCATCGCAACCACCCTGGCCGAACTGAGCAGCAAGGGCTGCTGCACGATCATCGGTGGCGGCGACTCGGTGGCTGCCGTTGAAAAGGCAGGCCTGGCCGACAAGATGTCCCACATCTCAACGGGAGGCGGTGCCAGCCTTGAACTCCTGGAAGGCAAGGTGCTTCCCGGTGTGGCTGCCCTCGACGACGCTGCCTGAACAGAGACCTTCTTTCAGGTTGAGCGTGGGTCCGCTCCTGAATCAGGAGCGGGCAGCTCTTCAGAGATGATCAAGCTCGACGACCTTTACGGTCACCTTTCTTGCCCCCCGTCTGCTTGTCTTCGATTGGGGGCAAACCGACCTGACGACGCACTGGATTGATGTAAGCGCGGTAGTCGGCGCGAAGGGCCCGACGGGATTCTCGTTTCTTCTGGACGCAATCACTGAACGACTGAGGATTGCTTGCCTTCTCAATGCAGCGTTTCTCCTTCTCGAGGATGGAGACGCGGCGGTTGTAGCTCTGACGTTTCCATAACTTCTTGGCACGGAACAGCTCCTCTTGCTGCTGTGGAGTCAACCGTGCTTCGCGACGCATGGAGAGATCGCCACCATCGTCGTAGATGTATTGAGCCCGACCGGCATTGATCGGACCAACGGCCAGGATCACGGCAGCTGATGCGAACAGAGCGGAACGAGACAACGCCTTGGCAGTGAACAAACGAGCAGACATGAGAGGAAATCTACGGATCGAACCGAACCCACTCTGACGACTGCAACGGGCGAAGATCTGAACCATTTCCCCCCAAATCATGACCAGATCTGACTTGCGTCTTGGGATGGTCGGACTCGGCGCGCTCGGCCTGCCGATGGCAGTGAATCTGCACCGCGCTGGTTTCCCTCTTCAGGTGCACACACGCAGTCGAGACGCGGAGCGGAATCCTGCTCTGCTTGGCTGCCAGGGTTGTGCCACGGCAGCGGAAACCGCTGATGGCGTCGACATCCTGGTGCTGTGCGTCAGCGACGACAACGCCGTCAATGCTGTGTTGTTCGGTCGTGGCGGGGCGTCCGAAACCCTGGCCGAGGGAAGTCTCGTGGTGGACTGCTCAACGATCTCGCCATCAACCGCCCGAGCTGCCGCAGACCAGCTGGCAGATCAGAAGGTTCACTACATCGATGCGCCAGTCACCGGCGGGACGGAGGGAGCACAGGCCGGCACGCTGACCGTTCTCGCCGGAGGAGAACCGTCCACGCTTGAGCGCGCACGTCCTGTCCTGGACACCATCGGCAGCACTATCCATCATTTCGGCCCCGTGGGGAGCGGGCAGCAGGTGAAAGCGGTGAATCAGGTGCTCGTGGCCGGTAGCTACGCCGCTGTCGCGGAAGCCTTGGCTCTTGGAGAACGTCTTGGGCTACCGATGCCAGCCGTGGTGGATGCCCTGCGCCATGGCGCTGCAGGCTCCTGGGCTCTGAGTCATCGCTCCAGGGCCATGCTTGAAGGGCACTACCCGCTGGGATTCCGCCTCGCGCTGCATCACAAGGATCTGGATATCGCGCTGGGAGCCGCTGCGGACGTCAACCTGAACCTGCCGATCGCAACACAGGTCCGTGCCATGGAACAGGACCTGATGACGCGTGGACACGGTGACGAAGACGTCTCCTGTCTGCGCCGCTGGCTCGATCAGCACCCAACGCCTTCAGAGCATTAGCGAATGGGGATTTGCGAACGTGAAAGGTCCTAGCGGCCAAGCTCACGTCGGTCGCTCACAACCCTCACCCGCTTCGTGATGGTGACCAAGCCGTCGGGATGGACCAGCATCGCCGCCCAGTTCTGAACACCAGGTCGTTGAGGCGCCTGAACCACCTTGAACAATCCACCTCCACCAAGCGGTTGAAGCGACAGGTTGGGACTGATCTGCTGCTGCACCTGGCCAGCTGTGAGGCTCAGCAGACCGCCTGCCACCACGGCCTGCCCGAGGGGTTCCTCCACGATCACATCGACGTCGTAGCGGCTGCCGGTGAGCACCGCATCGGGGATCGCCAGGGAAATCGGAAGGCTCGTTTCACCGCTGCGGAGCAATGTCTGTTCAGCGAGCAGCTCCTCCGCCAGCAGCCGATCTGACTCGAGGCGAACCGCAAGTCGCTGACTCCCCTCCAGGCGATAGGTCAGCCCATCTGAACGGCGCTCACCGCGAACCGTCACCTCAAGAATCTGACGCCCCGAACCATCACTGGAGATGCTGCGCACCGTCCAGCGCGCATCGGGAAACTCCTGTTTGAAGCGGTCCAGGCGTGCAGACAGATCAGGCAGGGTGGCCAGATCCACCACAGCATCGATGGCACCTGCATCCACCCCGTTCAACGCTGTTTCAAGTCGGGTGGTGAAGGCCTCGGCAGCTCGCAGCGAAGGGGCTGTGGCCGGCAGCAACAGAGTGCTCAAGGCCAGAACGGCAGCAGCCTGCACAGGGAAACGCACCGGTTGGATCCCGAGAATCGCTTTAAGTTAAGCGGCGTCCATGGGGATGACCGCGGCATGACGAGGCTTCTCATTGCCGCAAGCGGGACCGGCGGACACCTTTTTCCTGCTCTGGCTGTGGCTGAGGCCATGCCTGAGAGCTGGAGCATCCGCTGGCTTGGTGTGCCCGATCGCTTGGAAACAAGCCTTGTCCCCAAGACCTACAACCTCATCACCGTCCAGGCAGGTGGTCTGCAAGGACGTGGGATCAGCAAGCTCACCCAACTGTTTCGCCTGATCGGCGCCGGGTTCACCGTGCGCCAACTGATCCGTCAGCAGAAAATCAAGGTGGTGTTCACCACAGGTGGGTACATCGCCGCTCCGGCCATCCTCGGCGCCCTTCTGAGTCAGTGTTCGGTGGTTCTGCATGAATCCAACGCGGTTCCAGGCCGCGTGACCAAGCTGCTTGGGCGTTTCTGCAATGTCGTGGCCGTGGGCCTGCCCGCCGCAACCGAACGGATTCCAGGAAGCAGGCCGCTAATGACCGGAACACCCGTTCGGCAGGCTTTTCTGGACACCCAGCCCCTGCCCCCATGGGTTCCGAGAGGAACCGGTCCACTCCTGGTGGTCATGGGGGGCAGTCAGGGGGCAGTGGGCCTGAATCGCATGGTTCGCCCGGTTCTTCCTGACCTTCTGAAACGGGGTTGCCGGGTTGTGCACCTCACCGGACGCAATGACCCTGAGGTGGGGAGCATCCAGCATCCGCTGCTGGCCGAACGCCCTTTTAGCGATGAGATTCCTGGCCTGCTTCAGCATGCTGATCTCGTCATCAGTCGCGCTGGGGCCGGCAGTCTCAGCGAGCTGGCGGTTTGCAGCACACCGGCGGTGCTGGTGCCGTTCCCCCAGGCAGCAGACCGACACCAGGATGCCAATGCCGCCTGCGCTGCGGAGTTCGGAGGTGCCGTGATTGTTCATCAGCATGAACCGGGTCACCCAGCCTTGTCGAACAGCCTCGAACGGTTGCTGGCCAGACGCCTGAATCCCGAAAGCTCGCTCAGCGACCCCCTGCCATCGATGCGGGGTGGCATGAATGAACTCGCCGTGCGCGAGGCCAATGAGGATCTTGCAGCCCTTGTTCAGGCCTTGAGCGTCTGACGCAGTGCCGCAAGGATCCTGCGGTTATCCCGTCGTTGCATCAGGCTGATCCGCAGCCATCGCTGATCCAGGCCGTGGAAGGAGCGGCAATCCCGCAGCAGGATGCGATGCCGTTGCTCCAACGTTGCCTTGACAGGCAGCAGTGAACGCTCGGAGCGGATCAGCAGAAAATTGGCGGCTGATGGCAAGGGCTCAACTCCCGGACAATCCGCCAGTTGTTGCTGCATCCAGTGGCCTTCCTGATCGGTCCAGCGCTGAACCCGCTGGCTCCAGCGGCTGTAACGACCACTGTTACCGATGAGCTGCACAGCAACGTGTTCTGCGAAACCGTTCACAGGCCAGGGATCCCTCCAGGCCTGCCATTGCTGCAAACGATCTGGTGCAGCAACCGCATAGCCCAAACGCAGGCCGGCGATTCCAAACAGCTTGGTAAGACTGCGAATGACCACCAGATTGGGATGGTCAGTCACCCGTGAAATCAGGGAATGCTGCTCTCCCTGGGGGACGAGTGGCAGAAAAGCCTCATCACAAATCACCAGGGCAAAGCGATCCAGCAAAAACTCCAGGGATGGCCGACTCCAGAGCTGACCTGTGGGGTTGTGGGGATTGCACACCCAGAGCACATCACCCCAGCCGGGATCCGGAAACGTCTGGGGAAAACCGCTGGCCCAGCGCAGCGGCAACGGCTCATGGCGTTTGGTTGCCTGCCAGGTGCTCAAGGCTCGGGAGTAATCGGCGAATCCAGGCGCCGGAAGCACATTGAGGCCAGCGCGGGCGGCATCGCGTGCCGCCCAAGTGAACAACTCGGCCGCACCGTTGCCTGGCAGAACCTGATGAGGATCGAGACCGTGAAACTCAGCGATCGCCTGGCGCAGACGTTGCTGACGGCGGTCGGGGTAATCCCGAACGCTCTGCCTGGACGGACGTCTCAGACGTGGTGTCCAGGGAGCCAACGATGCACTGGCATCGAGCAACTGATCCGGCCGACAGCCCAACTGTTCGGCAAGCGCCTCTCGATTCCCGCCATGGCGCAGGTCGACGGCCATCCCTGCTCCCGATACAACGCAAGTACATCTCCAGCGTCGCCCACAGACATGCCGCCAAGAGGCCTGCTGCTTTCAGTGCTGCTCGCGACCTGGGTCATACCGGTGCAGAGCCAGACGTCTTCTACTGCCGATCTCATCCGCGTTCTGCATGAGCGACGCTGCCCGGGATGCCGACTGGCGGACGCGGACCTGGTCCATGCGGACCTGCGCGATGCCGACCTCAGCGGAGCACAATTGCAACGCGCCAACCTTGGGCAGGCTCGCCTGGACGGTGCAGACCTCAGCGAGGCTGATCTCAGCTTCACCAGCCTGCGTGGCGCTTCACTGCGTGGCGCCGATCTGCGCGGCAGTCGGCTGTATGGCACAGATCTGCGAGACGCGGATCTCAGTGGTGCCTTGCTCGACACCTCGGCTCTCGAACAAAGCCACTGGCAAGGTGCCACCGGCATCCAAACCGGAATTCGCAGCCATGCGACGTTGCATAACGCCGGTGTTGATGCAGCTCAGAAAGGGCGCTGGCCGGACGCCGAACGCCTGTTCAGCGCAGCCATCCTTGAAAATCCCGATGAGCCTTTGAGCTGGGTGGCCCGTGGTCTCAGTCGAGGTGAACAGGGAAAACATGACCTTGCCGCCAAGGACCTGTCCCACGCCGGGTCTCTGTTCGCTGCCCAGGGAGACCAGGTGAAAGCTGACCAACTCGAGCTGGCCAGCCAGCGTGTTTATGACGAGCCTGAGCAGAATGCAGCCTCGGGCAACGGCATGGGCTCGGCACTGCTCAGTGGAGCACTCTCGGCTGCGCAGGCCTTGGCTCCGATCGCACTCAAGGCATTGATGCCGATGATTCCCTGATGATCAACCGCCGCTGCGCAGGAGTTGACGTGATGACGGGGTTGACGGCCGGTAGCCATAGCCGTAAGTGCCGCCCTGTTCATCGTCGATGATTGTGGGAGTCACGATAATAACGAGCTCATTTTTTTCTCTTGATGAAGCTGATTGACGGAACAACTGGCCAATCAATGGCATATCTCCCAAAATTGGCCACTTCCTTATCTGTTGTCGGTCAGAATCAGTAATCACGCCCGTTAATATTAATGATTGACCATCACGTAACCGAATTGATCCCGACTCAAGCTTACGAAGTTGAACATTGAAAATACCCACACCTTGTTGAGTTCCAGCAGGTATTGGCACAGATATTTCTGGAGAAAGATTTAGTGTTACAAATCCATTATCATCAATTTTGTCAACACTCAAATCAACTTTTAGGCCAGCTGTTTTTCGATCATTTTGAAACTGGGTTGATCCATTGGCGGTGTCGGTTGACGTCACTCCTGTGATAACACTTTCACCTGTTTCAACTTTAGCAGATTCACCTTCTTGAACCAAAAGCGTTGGCTGTGCCAACGTCTTAGCACTCGAAGAAACAATTAAAGCTTCTAGATATGCGTAAAATGAATCTGAACTGTAACTATTCAACTCCTTTTGGGGCACAAGCTTAGGGCGTCCGTATTTGTCATAGACGGGGACAAGATCTGGAGGAACATTAGGATTTGAATCAGGAACGTATACTTCTTGATTATCGCGCAGCAAAGGCTGCTTAATCACTTCATAATCTATTACCTCACCATTATCATCTTTTACTTCACGAACCGTAGCACTCTCAGCTAAGGGAACAACAGCTGGTCGCGGATCTCTTACGTCAACGGTGGGAGCATCTTGGTAATTTCCAGGAATTTGACCGTTCGTTCCGTTGTAAATACCTGTTCCGGCAGGGCTTCCAGGCTTGTACTTGCCGAAATTCATATGAGCATTGCCGCTCTGACTCACAAGAAAAGTGTTTCCTATTCTAGACGAGAAGCTTGCATCAATTGTTTTGTCGTTCGTCAAAGTGACACTCATAATTTGGATTTTTACAGCTACTTGACGCTTACGCAAATCAAGCTGCTTTAAGTAGGATTCGGCGACACTGACTAACGAGGGGTCTCCAACAAGAGTGACGGTATTGAGCCGTGAATTGGTGACACCACTCAGACCAAGCAATGGGCCCGTGGCACTGCCGAAGGTTTCCGTCTCGGTGATGCTGTTCCTGGTCTGTGAGGCGTTGTTGCTGATCTGTGACGATCCTGCAGTCTGTGATTCACCTGTTGTGATCTCGATGGTCTTCACATGGGTCATTGCAGCACCGAGGCTGGCGAGATATTGCGCAGCTCCTTCCACGCCAACCTGATTCAGACGAAACACCTTGGACATCTGCGGACCAAAGGTTTTCGCCGCAACAGTGGTCCCCACAAGCAGGGTGCGGCCATCCAGTTTTCCCTGCAGTCCGGATGCCATAAGCACACTGTTCAACGCACGATCAAAACGCTCGTGTCTGAACGCCATGCTCACGGGACGACCGAAGGAACCCTCCGTGTCTGCCGTTGTGGCCTGATCCGGATCTCCGACGTAAACAAATCCGTAGCCTCCCAATCGTGCCAGGGACATCAAGGCATCCTTGGCTGGGGCATTGTTCAACGTCAATGTCACCGGAGGTCCGCTGACGTTCACAAAACTGCGGTTGTTGATGAGCATGGTGCCCACGGCCATATCGCCGACGGGAGGAGCCATGGCTCGCGGTTGCATCGGCGGCACATAGGTGGGCTGAGCGACGCGCCCCGGTTGGCGCAGATCCAGTTGCCCGGTCTGGCCAACCAGGCTGGACGACCTCAACCCTGAAAAGCGGACGATCAAATCCTGACCGTTGGAACTGATCCGGGGCGATGGCAATGAAACGCCTACATCGGCCTGAATCTGCAACTCAAGAGTGGATCCTGAACCATCCAGCTGGATGCTCTTGAGCCCGGCACCGGGCAGAGAGAGTTGCTGGGCTCCCGACCGAAGCGATCGACCCGATGAAGTGCTGAGACGCCCCCGCCAATTGGAGGAATCCTGTTGTTGCTCAACAACGCGTGCCCCGGAACCGGCACCAGCAATCACGATGTCGACGTTGCCGTCCAAACGCCTCACACGCAGTTCGACCGACGCACTCTGCTGCGCCTGTACAGAGGGCGAGAGCAGAAACAAGCCCGCCTCTGCCGTCGTCAACAGACCGACGACAAGAGCCAGTGAAGACAGTCGCTTCTGAGATCGGATCAGCACGCCAGAGCGACTCGAAGAGCGGGGTTTGGTGGATGGTATCGACAGGAACGTCCCGCCACCAGCCTCAGACAGGAGCCTCTCCTTCTGCAGGTTCCGCTGCAGGGTCGGATTGTCCGGATGGATCCGGGGGAGTCGTCTCGCCAGCAGGAGCCTGACGGTCATAGAACGTCAACTTCAAACGCAGATCGGTTTCTGCCACACCGCTCACGTCGGCTTCCGATGCATCGCCAACCGCCTGATCAACCGCTTCCAGTTCAAGGTCGCTGCTTTCAACCAACACCTGCAGCCGCTCAACACGGCGGAGAAAGTCCAGCATTGCGCCATAGGCACCGGTGACGCGCAGGGCCATCGACGTCCTGCGATAGCCAAGGGTTTCCAGAGGATCTCCCGACTCAGAATCGGCTTCGGCATCGTCTTTGTTGACCGTTCCCTTGGATTGAGAGTCCGAAGGATCCGCCGTCGGCGAGCCTGAAGGTGGTGTTGAAGCGACCGGTTGGTACTCCATCAGCATCACCCCTGACGCCATGGACTCGCGGTTCAACAGGGCCAGCACGGTTTGAATGCTGTCGCTGTCGGCGATCAGATCCACCAAGAGCGCCTGACGCTGGGCAGCCAGCTGCTGGGCCTGCTCCGCCGCCGCAATCTTGCGCTCCACAGCTGGCAATGACCTCTGAAGGCTCTGAAGTTCATCCAGCCGTTGACGCAGCTCCTGAACACGTCCAGCGGCAGGACGAAATCCCAGGAGCAGAACAGCCAGAGAAGCGAGCGCACCAAGCAGCAGAGGAGCAGCGATCAGGATGCGCTGCCGCGTCAACCAACCCCGTTTGGATGCCCCTGAAAAATTGGTCATCCGTCGAAGCCTTGCTGACGCAGACGTTCATAACGACGCGCCAGACCTTCCGCTCCAAGTGAACGCAACTCGGCCGGTGATGCCCGGACAGACGGGTCAACGGCAACGGACATGGCGAATTCCGTCAAACCATCGTCGTCCGTGCTGGCCTCTTCAACCCTGGCTCCCTGATCGGGCACGCCCGGCAAGGCCTCGAGATTCAGAGCCAGAGCATTGATCCGAGCAAAGGAGCCGATCGTCTGGGAGCTGCGAGCAAGTCCAGTGATCGAAATCTGATCAGGCAGCACACTCACATTGGTCAGCTGCACGCCATCGGGGGTGACCTGACGGAGCTGCTGCAGGAAAGCGGATCCAGATCGAACGGACACCAACTGAGCCGAAATGCGGGACGAATCGTTCTCCAGGGCTTTGGTCTTTGCAGTGATCGACGTCAACCGTTGATTCGCGGCCTGGACCCGAACCTCAACAGGTTGGAGGCGATCGACGTCGCTCTGCAGAGTGTCTGCCTGACGCATCAGCCACAGCCAGGCGCCCAGACAGAGCATCAGCAAGGCAAGTCCGGCGAGCCCCCCTTTCAAGAGCAGATCACGCGCCGGCACAATCACAGCCGGCTCTGGAAGAACGCCGAGTTCCGCTCGACGTTCCTCCAGCAAATCAACTGAATCAACCGGTGGACGCAACGCCATCAGCTTTGCCCTTCGCAAAGTCCTGCGAATGCAAGATGAATGAACGGATCCAGACAGCCTGGTTCCTGTTCCGGCACCAAGGGAGAGGCTGTCCAGCCGGACTTCAACATCAATTGGCGATCCGATGAAACGTCATTCATGTCCTGCGCAGAATCAAGCAGAGTCTGATCGGCAACACTGACAAACCATCCAAGCGGCAGAGCCTGTTGACCACCGAATGAGCGCCAGGCCTGCACCGTCGGCGCGAACTGTGCGATTGCCTCATCACTCGAGCGAACCGATTGATCGACTTCCGGAATGCCATCACGCAGGAGCAACAGTCGGCAACCGGGCTGGCCCTGCGACTGAATCAACCAGGCCAGATCACCAACCCAATCATCGGGAATTGAGCGCTGCACAGCCCTCAACGCAGACATGAGACTCCAGTCGACGCGGCGAAGCGGAACATCAGCAGCCTCAACAACATCAATCCAGGCCTGCAAAACGCTCCTCACGACACCGATCACAAGCCTGTCGTCGCCGAGCTGTTGCGTGCAGACATCAAGATTGCCCGGCTCGAGTGAATCATTCAGACCAGCCAGAAAGGCGCGAGCTGTTTCCACAGATTGAACGGGATCCTGCGAACCGGCCTCAAACAACCGCCAGCGACAAGCCTCAAGAGGCAGCAACAACTCGATGTGTGCACCAGGGAGCTCACAATCCAAGAGGAGCTCACCGAGAAAATCACCGATGACATCCGGTTGAAGTGGAACACCGTCACGACAGCAGTCGGGTGGAAGGGAACCACTGCGCCAGAACCATTGATCGCCGCTCATCCAGGAACAGATGAGATGGCTGTCGGTCACGGCGACCATCACACGCTGCGCACGCAGCAGACGTCTCCAGGACATTTGCAGGGCTTGAACCTGCGGAAGCTCACCCAGAGACAGCGATGGCAATTCAGCAATGTTGCTGTTCAAAGAGTATCGGGAAAGGCAATTAAAAGCCTGCTGTGCTCCGTATTCGCCAAAAGACGAATTCGATCGTCAACACTATTAGCGAGATCAAAAAGTGATTTTCACTTTCATCGTCGACCGTCCTCAATCACTCGATAAGTCATGAGTCCACTTTTAATGCTGAACTCCATTTCAAACTCATCTGAATCAGTCCTGCCAAGGCAGGCCGCTGCCAACCGCCTCCGTGATCGACCGCAGACCGTGGCGATCAAGCTGCAACAACAGTCCCTCCAGAATCGCCGGCACCAAATCCGGTCCCTGAAAGATCCAGCCGGTGTACAGCTGGATCAGCGAAGCGCCGGCAACGATGCGTTCCCAGGCCGCTTCTGCTGAATCGATCCCACCGACGCCGATCAACGGCAAGGCAGGGCCTGCACCGGCCCGCAAGCGACGGATCACCTCAAGAGCGCGAGGTCTCAGTGGACATCCACTGAGACCCCCAGGTTCTTCCGCCAGTGGTCTGCCGGTCTGTGGCAGACGCCTCTGCTCGAGGCCCAGCCTGTCCAGGCTCGTGTTGACGGCAATCACCCCGGCAAGACCTTCTTCAAACGCCAGACGGGCGATTCCGTCAATGGCTTCGTCCTCCAGATCAGGAGCGATCTTGACCAGGAGAGGAGGGCACGCGGGCAGACGCCGCAGCCGCTCCACCAACCAGCGCAGATGGGCGGAATCCTGCAGATCCCGCAGACCTGGGGTGTTGGGAGAACTCACATTGATCACGGCGTAATCCGCCAGTGGTGCCAACACCTCCAATGAGGCAGCGTAATCATCCGCTGCCTGATCGAGAGGCGTGACCTTGGACTTGCCGAAATTGATTCCCAGAACCGCCGGACGTTTGCCGGATGGTGAAAGCCGCTGACGTTCCAGGGTCTTCAGAAGGGCTTTGGCACCATCATTGTTGAAGCCCATGCGATTGAGCGCCGCCTGCTCGGCGGCGAGACGAAACAGACGCGGCCGAGGATTGCCGGGCTGCCCGTGCCAGGTGACCGTGCCGAGCTCGGCAAAGCCGAAGCCAAAACGATCCCAGATGCCAGCAGCCACTCCGTTCTTGTCGAAACCAGCTGCCAATCCCACAGGGTTGCTGAATCGACAACCGAACAGCACCTGTTCCAGACGCAGATCCCTTCGCTGCAATTCAGCAGCGACACCATTGAGCACGGTTGAAATGCCAGGCCAGCCCCGTCGGAGACTGGCCTGGCCGAGAGCCGTCAGAGCGGTCCGGGACAGCTGTTCCGCATCGAGTCCTTCATCACGGCTCAGGACAGGACCCAGCCAACGTCGATAGAAATCACTGGTGGTGAGCGATCCAGCCTGTGCGTTCTGAGCCATGCGGATCCCTCAGGACTGCTCTGATCCTCCCTCGCGACGGCGCAGTCGCCACCTCCCCGCCTGCACCGGATCCACTGACCAGTCACGCCAACGCCAGCTGCTGCTGCGTTCCTGAAGATTTTGAAGGGGCTGCTCCACGAGCTGCGCCAACTCCGCGGCCGTGAGCGTGAACGCTCCGGCGGCCAGACGCTCAGCAAGCTCCAGGCGCGTGAGCAACCGTTGCAGTTCCTGTGGTGCTGCATCATCCGACGCTGCAGGGGGTGATGACGGCGGTGGAGGGGTCAACGCCTGCCCCCGTGAGTAGGCAACGGCGATGCGATCCACCCGTTCATTGTCCGGATCACCACTGTGGCCTTTGACGTAGGCAAGAGGGACATCGTCCAGACGTGCCTGATCCAGGGCCTGCCAAAGGTCCTGATTGAGGACCGGCTTGCCGGCGGCGGTCTTCCAGCCTTTGCGTTTCCAGCCGGCCATCCAGGAGCCAAGCCCATCAATGAGATATTTGCTGTCCGTTCTGAGGATCAGATCCGGATGGCGGGGCAACGCTTTCAAGCGTTGAAGCAGGGCCAGAGCCGCCTGCAATTCCATCCGGTTGTTGGTGGTCGCCGGCTCATGACCTCCAAATTCCTCAACACTCCCGTCCTCGAAGCGAATCAGCGCACCCCAGCCGCCGGGCCCTGGGTTCCCACTGCAGGCACCATCGGTCGCAGCGGCCACGACCCGACCACGCTCATCAGCCATTGATTCCCCCATCATGAGTTCGGTACAACACAGATCGGCGCCGTTGATCACATGTCGCGAACCTACCCAAGGGCCTCGACAATGGCGGCCATCAGCCTGGGGCTTGCTCTGGTGTTGCCAGGCGGCACAGCAGCACGGGCGGTGTTCAACAGCCAACCCTTGCAACAGCAACGATTCGCCGTGCTTGCTCAGCCGATCGGGCAAAGCGACTGGAAGCTTCTCGTGCTCGAACAGATCAAGACACGGCCGCTGTGCTGGACGCCCAGGTCGGATGGACTGATGGATCCAACGCTGAACACGTTCAACTTCAGCGGTATCTGCAGCCGCTATCTCGACAGCAACGGCTATTCCCTTCGCAGCGGCGGACAGGACCTGAACGTCCGCTTTCGTCTGCGCTTGAAACAGAGTGGCAATCGCCTGCAACTCGTAGCCATCGACCCAGATCAGTTGATGCCGATCACGATCGGAACAGCAACCGTGCCTCGTCGCGATCGCAATGGCTTCGTCAAGATCAACCTCGATGACGGTTGGCGCCTGGAGCGTCGTGTGTACCAGGGCCGCACCCTGAGCCATGTGTATTTCGCCCATCCAGACCCCATCAATCGCCTGCTTGCCGAAGCCGGAAACAGCAGTTCCGGGGGATTCACGCGTCTCGGCGCTCCCCAGGCACCGGGTCGACCCAGTCGCGGCCCTGCACCAGCAAGACCTCGCGTCGCAAACAGCGGCCCGATCAAGCTTGAGGTGATTCCTTATCGCCGCTGAGCCGTGCAACTGGCACAGTGACAATTAACAGAGCGGCTTCTCCAGATGGTCCCGGCATTTCACCAGGATTAGTTTTTGGATGTGTGAGGAGTGCTGACCGCCTCTTCAGGGTCGAAACAAGGACAGACTCCTGAACGCGTTCCATTCAGAGAACCCTGCCTTCGGCGGGGTTTTTTTATTGACCAGTGAAAAATCGACAAAAAACGGCCTCCGCAGAGACCGTCTCTCCCGTCAGCATACAAAGGCTGACAACCTGAACGGCTGGATCACTTGACGGTGACCTTGCCGCCGGCTTCCTCGATTTCCTTTTTCAGAGCTTCAGCATCGTCCTTGGAGATGCCTTCCTTGACCGGCTTGGGAGCCGCTTCAACAAGGGCCTTGGCATCACCGAGACCGAGGCCTGTGGCGTTGCGGACAACCTTGAGCACCTTGATTTTGGCAGCCGCATCGAAGCTCTCGAGGATGACGTCAAATTCAGTCTTCTCCTCGGCGGCTTCGCCACCACCGCCGCCGGCACCGGCTGCACCGGGAGCGGCCATCACCACTCCGGCAGACGCCGCAGCAGAGACACCGAAAGCCTCTTCGATCTGCTTGACCAGCTCGGAAGCTTCAAGCAACGACAGAGACTTCAGCGATTCGAGAATTTCGTCAGTTTTTGCAGACATGGTTGTGAATGAAGAAGCAACAGATCAGTGAAACCAGTGATGTCGGCAGAGAGTGCAGTGCTCAGCTGTCGCCGCCTTCTGCGTGCTGGCTGAGCGCCCGCGCGATGCCTGAGGGAACCTCGTTGATACCGACAGCAACCTTTGTGGTCACCGCATTGATCGCACCAGCAATCTGGGCCATGAGCTGCTCCTTGGAAGGAAGATCAGCAATGGCTTTGATCTCGTCCTGACTGAGAAGTTTGCCTTCGAAAAGGCCACCCTTGGTCTCGGACTTTTTGGTCTCCTTCTGGAAAGCCTGGACGGCTTTGACGCCAGCACCGACATCGCCTTTGATCAGAACAAAGGCATTGGTGCCGCTCAGCAGGGAATCGAGGTTGGCCCAGGAGCTGTCCCCATCAATGGCACGACGCAGCAAGGAATTTTTCGTGACCTTGCAGATGCCGTTGCCTGCCCGCAGACGTTCCCGCAGATCAGACATTTCCTTGATGGAAAGGCCCTTGTAATCAAGAACAAGTGCCAGCTCCGCATCGGCGAGGAGCTCCTTGAGCTCTCCGACGATCTGTTGCTTGCTCTCCAGAGTGCGGCCCATAGGGATGTGGATCGGATCGGGGGAACAAGCTGGGCAGACGACCGATCGAGTCTCCCGAAGGAGACGAGGCCGCGTGCCGATCCAATCCCAGTGGGATTTAAAACGTGTCGCGTTTGCCTCGGCAGGGTTTGCATCGGCTGAATCCAGAGGATTCAACGACAACCTGCTGTCTCTGGCCGGACGGATGCCCGTGATTTGGCTTGCGCCAAACCGAAACTATACGTGAGGGTGTTTATCCCTCCTGCTGAATATCCTGCAGAGCTGAGTAATCCACCTCCACCGAGGGGCCCATCGTGGAGGTCACATACAGGCTTTTCCAGTAACGGCCCTTCGCCCCACTCGGCTTGTTGCGGTCAATGGTCTCCTGCAGCGTCTTCAGGTTCTCAAGCAGGGCTTCGGCGGAGAAGCTGGCTTTCCCGAAGCGAACATGCACGATGCCGGTTCGGTCGGCACGGAACTCGAGTTTTCCTGCCTTGAATTCCTTGATGGCCGAGGCGAGGTCGGTCGTCACTGTCCCAGCCTTGGGATTCGGCATCAGGCCCCGAGGACCCAGAACACGCCCGAGCTTGGCCACCTTGGGCATCATGTCCGGCGTAGCGATCAGAAGGTCGAAATCCATCTCACCTTTGGCGATGGTTTCCACCAACTCCTCTTCACCAGCCAGTTCAGCACCCGCGGCTTTGGCTTCAGCCACCTTCTCACCGCGCGTCACGACGGCGATTCGGACGGTCTGTCCGGTGCCATTCGGCAGCGCGACGGTGGTTCTCAACTGCTGGTCGGTGTATTTGGGATCAATCCCGAGGCGCACATGGGCCTCCATCGTTTCGTCGAATTTGGCCGTGGCGTTCTCACGGACCAGGGAGATCGCCTCGAGCGGCTCGTAGGCCCGATCGTCGATCTTGCTGGCCAGACCGGCCAGGCGTTTGGAAAGCTTTGGCATAACGGAGATGGGGTTCGGACGACATCAGTGACGATGTCTCCCCCTGGAGGGTTGGAATAAGGAGGATGAGGACGACGTCAGTCGCTGATGGACACGCCCATGTTGCGAGCGGTTCCTTCAATGATGCGCATGGCGGATTCGATGCTGGTGCAGTTGAGATCCGGGAGTTTGGTCTTCGCGATCTCCTCGAGCTGAGCTCGCTTGATCGAACCGACACTGCCCTTCGCAGACTGGCCGGAACCCTTCTGGATTCCTGCGGCCTTGGTGATCAACACAGACGCCGGTGGCGTCTTGGTGATGAAGGTGAAGCTTCGATCCTCATAGACCGAAATCTCCACCGGAATCACATACCCGGCCTTGTCCTGCGTGCGGGCGTTGTACTCCTTGCAGAACATCATGATGTTCACCCCGTGCTGACCGAGGGCAGGACCCACCGGTGGTGCAGGGTTGGCTTTGCCGGCTTGCAGGGCCAGCTTGATGACTGCTGTGACTTTCTTGGCCATCGACTGGGGAGTTTGGACAGCTGCGGATCACCGGACCCTTGGATCCGGTGCGGCGGGATGAAAGATCACCCCTAAGGCCGCCCTCCGCAGGGAGACGGCCGCCGCTGGTTAGTTCTGTTTGCTGATCTGGGAAAATTCCAGCTCGACCGGAGTCTCCCGACCGAAGATCGAGAGCAGGGCCTTGAGCTTGTTGCGTTCGCCGGAAACCTCGATCACCTCGCCCTGGAAATCCTTGAACGGACCAGCGGTCACCAGGATCTGATCGCCTTCGGTGAGGTCCACCTTGACCACGGTTTTCTTCTCTGCAGCACGCTTGAAAATGCGATCAACCTCAGCACGACTGAGGGGGCGGGGTTTGATGTGTCCGCGAGCTTTGCCGGTTGCACGACGGTCCTCAGCGCCAACGAAGTTGATCACGTTCGGGGTGCTGCGCACGGCCATCATCGTGTCTTCATCCAAAACCATGCGCACGAGCACGTAACCAGGGAAGACCTTCTCCTCGGTGGACTGGCGGGTGCCGTCCTTCTTCAGCTTCACAGCTGGAGTCTGAGGAATTTCGATCTCCAGGATCCGATTGCTGACTCCAAGGGTCACCGCCCGCTGCTCAAGGGTGGCCTTGACTTTCTTCTCACAGCTCGAGGCCACCTGAATCGCATACCAGCGGGCGATCGCCGTCTTGGCGATGCTCGGCTCCTGAAGAGTGCCCTCCTCGCCATCATTCGTAGCTGGCAGGTCGAGAACCTGCTCCGTGTTGGAGTCCGTAGTGGTCAGGTCGTCAGACACGGTGATGAAAACAAGGGGATCAGCGGAACACCTGAGAGGACGCCCAGCCAAAGAAGCGACTCACCGCAGCGATCGTGGCTGCCGAAAGACTGACCATCAGGATGACCGCGATGGATTCGCTGAAGAGTTGCTGACGACTGGGCCAGACCACCAGCTTCAACTCCTCCACCGTTGCAGCAAGAAAGCCTCCCTGACGGGGAGCTTCTGTCCCCGCAGAACCGGCTTCGACGGTTTTGGTGTCCTCAGTGGTTGGGCTGGTCACGGAGATGGGACCGGGTGTTGAACAATTCGCCCGAAGGCAAGGTGCCAAACAAATACCCTACTGGACGCACCTCACTCAAGCCGGCACAAACACGAATGGAGCCTCGCTGTTGTCTCCGGCGCGCACGCGCACTCCAGTCACCCCACTGAATCGCTCTTCAAGCAGCTGGGTGGCCAGGGGGTTCTCCAGCTGGCGTCTCACCACCCGCTGCAGCGGTCTGGCGCCGTACTCAGGCTCATAGCCCTGACGGGCCAGAGCTTCCGCGACAGAATCGTCAACCACCAAAGACAGTCCCTGCTCGGCCAGCAACGCGGAGAGATCGGCCAGCTGCAGGCGCACAATCCTCACGAGATCATCCACCTGCAGAGGCCGGAACCGGATCACCTCGTCAATGCGGTTGAGGAACTCTGGCCGGAACTGGTCCGCAAGAGCCCCATCAACCTGCTGCTGCAGCGCCCCATCGTCGGGGTTCCCTTCCCTGGCCTGATCGAGGATGGCGCGACTGGCGAGGTTGCTGGTCATCACGACCACGGTGTGGCGGAAATCGACTGTGCGTCCCTGCGAGTCCGTGAGACGTCCGTCATCCAGCACCTGGAGCAGCAGATTGAACACATCCGGGTGGGCTTTTTCAACCTCATCCAGAAGCAGCACCGCATAGGGACGACGTCGCACCGCTTCCGTGAGCTGTCCGCCCTCCTCGTACCCCACGTAACCAGGCGGTGCGCCGATGAGACGAGCAACGGCATTCCGCTCCATGAACTCGCTCATGTCCAGCCGAATCAGTGCCTCCTCCTCATCGAAGAGAAACGCCGCCAGCGCCTTGGCGAGTTCCGTCTTCCCGACACCGGTCGGGCCGAGAAACAGAAACGATCCGACCGGCCGTCGGGGGTCCTTCATGCCGGCCCTGGCACGCCGGATCGCTGCCGCCACAGCTGTCACCGCCTCCGCCTGACCGATGACGCGCTCGCCGAGATGGGTCTCGAGGGCGAGCAACTTCCGTCGCTCTCCAGCCAGCAGCCGCTGCACTGGGATCCCTGTCCAGCGCGCCACAAGGTCCGCAATGTCACCTGCTTCAACCTGCTCGCGCAACAGAGCCGTACCGGCTGCCTGGGCCTCGGCCTGCGATGCCTCGAGTTCCTCGCGCCGCTGCTGAACGGTGCGCAGCTGGTCGTACTGCAACCGTGCCGCCTCCTCGAGGTCCCCCTCCCGTTCCGCCTCGGCAATGGCATGACGCAGATCCTCATCCTGCTGAAGCAGGAGTCCGAGTTCCTCCAGCTGAGCGCGTTCCTCCTGCCAGCGCCGGCGCAGATCCTCAAGTCTTGATGACACGTCCAAACGGTTGCGCTGCAGCTGAATGCGCTCCTCCTCCGGAGCCTGTTCCGCAGCCAGAAGAGCCAGCTCCACGCGGCGGAGTTCGGCCTCGGCCTCCTCAACCACCTGGGGCTTGGAGGTCACCTCAATCTTCAGCTGGGCGGCAGCCTCATCAATGAGATCAATGGCTTTGTCAGGAAGACAGCGATCGCTGATGTATCTATCCGCGAGGCGATTCGCCACCTGAATCGCCTCGTCGGTGATGGTGACGCCATGGTGAAGTTCGTATCGCTCCTTGAGTCCGCGCAGGATCTCCAGGCTCAGATCCAGATCCGGCTCCCGGATCAGCACCTGCTGAAACCGGCGATTGAGAGCCGGGTCCTTTTCCACGGTCCTGCGGTAGTCCTCGGGAGTGGTCGCACCGATGCAGCGCAGGTCTCCGCGAGCGAGGGCCGGCTTGAGCAAGCTGCCGGCGTCGGTGCTGCTGCGCTCACTGCCTACAACGGTGTGCAGTTCGTCGATGAACAACACCACGCCTGAATCGGCCCCGCTGACCTCGTCCAACACCGATCGCAGGCGCTCCTCGAATTGGCCGCGAAATTTGGCACCGGCGATCAGAGCACCGAGATCAAGGGCCACCAGCCGCAGGTTCTGGAGGGATTCAGGCACTTCGCCGGAGACGATGCGCTGGGCAAGCAGCTCGGCAATGGCGGTCTTGCCAACCCCAGGAGCACCGATCAGGACCGGGTTGTTCTTGCTGCGACGGGACAGGACCTTGATCAGGTTGCGAATTTCCGCATCGCGACCAATCACAGGATCGAGATCCCCCACCTCCGCTTCCGCCGTGAGATCACGGCCATAGGACTCCAGTGGTGACGGTTCCCGCATCAGTTCTGACTCGGCAGGAGCTGCTGATGGCGGCTGAGGACTCGCAGGTGGCGCAGACGTTGGAGTGGGAACAGGCGTGACGGTCGCGGCCGGCGCAGCCGGGGCAGGAGCAGGGTTGGGGCTCGCCTCACGGATCGGCGGGGCCGGTCTTGGAGCAGGCCTTGGTGCCGGTCTGGATGCAGGCCTGGATGCAGGCCGCTGCAGCTCCGCTTCGAGGCGATCCGCAGGCAGTCCAAGATCTTCGAGCAGTTCCGCACCAATGCGTGGATCCCGTCCCACTGCAATCAGCAGATGGGGAACGTCGATCAGCCGCGATCCCCAGCGTTGGCGAGCCAGCTCGGCAGCGTCGAGAAGCTCCTCGAGATCGTCTCCGACGAACAGCGCCTCCACACGTTCCTGGGGCTGCTGTGCCAGCACATCCTCAAGACGATCCAGAATGGCATCCGGCTGCACCGAAAGGGGAGACACCCAGCGGCGGAAGGAAGGGTCGCTGAACAGCACCTGGATCAGATGCTCCACATCCAGCTGGGGATGGCGCCAGCGACGGGCGACGTCCTGACTCGACAGAAGCAGCTCCCAGGCGTCATCGCTGAAGCGGTCGGGTTCCTGGGTGAGGCTGCCCCTGACCGGGGCGGGTTCACGCATTGAGGTCATTCAGATCAGGCAGCAGAGCGTGAGGAGAGTTCAATCAACTCCACCTTGTAGCCATCGGGATCCTCCACAAAGGCGATCACGGTGCTGCCGTGTTTCATCGGCCCGGGTTCCCGGACGATGCGGCCACCCTGACTGGTGATCCCGGCACAGGTGGAGTGAATGTCATCCACACCGAGGGCGATATGCCCATAGGCATCTCCCAGGGAGTAGGAGTCCGTGTCCCAGTTGTGGGTCAGCTCCAAGACGGTTTGCTCACTTTCAGGGCCGTATCCGACGAAGGCCAGCGTGAAGCGTCCGCTCGGGTAATCCTTCCGCCGCAGCAGGGTCATGCCAAGCACCTCGGTGTAGAAGGCCAGGGATCGATCCAGGTCTGCGACCCGAAGCATGGTGTGCAGCATCCGCATGGGAAGCGGGGTCAAAACCTTTTGTCATTCTGACGAGGTACCACCGATCACAACATCGAGGCGGGGGGCGACCCATAAGATCCCCAGGTTTACCCACGTCCAACGTGATCGATTCCCTCGACCTCGTCATCGACACCATCGTGGCCCGTGAGGTGCTCGACTCACGCGGCAATCCGACTGTGGAGGCCGAGGTGCTGCTCGAGGGTGGGGCCATGGGGCGCGCCATCGTTCCCAGCGGCGCCAGCACAGGCGCCCATGAGGCCCATGAACTTCGCGATGGCGGCTCTCGGTACATGGGCAAGGGCGTGAGCCAGGCCGTCACCCACATCGAGGAGCGCATCGCTCCAGCCCTCTGTGGACTGTCAGCCCTCGATCAGGCCACCGTCGACGCCGCCATGCTGGAGCTCGATGGCAGCGACAACAAATCCAACCTCGGCGCCAACGCCATCCTGGCAGTGAGCATGGCCACGGCCCGCGCTGCCGCCAATGGGCTGGGCATCCCTCTCTATCGCTATCTGGGAGGCCCGCTGGCGAACCTGTTGCCCGTTCCATTGATGAACGTGATCAACGGCGGCGCCCACGCCGCCAACAGTCTGGACTTCCAGGAGTTCATGCTCGTCCCCCATGGCGCGCCGAGCTTCCGTGAAGCACTGCGCATGGGAACGGAGGTGTTTCACACGCTCAAAGGCCTGCTCAGCGCCAAAGGAATGAGCACCGCCGTCGGCGATGAAGGCGGATTCGCCCCCGATCTCGGCAACGTGGAAGCCGGAGACATCCTGGTGGAAGCCATCAGCAAGGCCGGCTACAAGCCCGGCGAGCAGATCTCCCTTGCCCTGGATGTGGCCAGCAGCGAGTTTTTCAAAGACGGCCGTTACGCCTTCGATGGCGGCAGCTACACCAGTGCCGAGATGGTGAGCCAGCTGGAACAGCTGGTCGACAAGTTCCCGATCATCTCGATCGAGGACGGACTGGACGAAGACGACTGGGAGGGCTGGACGCTGCTGACCGAACGCCTGGGCAAAAAAGTGCAGCTGGTGGGAGACGACCTGTTCGTCACCAACACCAAACGACTCCAGCGAGGCATCGACAGCGGCACCGCCAATTCGATCCTGATCAAGGTGAACCAGATCGGATCACTCACCGAAACCCTGCAGGCTATCGATCTGGCGGGCCGGTCCGGCTACACCAGCGTGATCAGCCACCGCAGCGGTGAAACCGAAGACACCACCATCGCCGATCTTTCAGTGGCGACCCGTGCCGGCCAGATCAAGACCGGATCGCTCAGCCGGTCAGAACGCGTGGCCAAGTACAACCAGCTGCTGAGGATTGAAGATGAACTGGGAAGCCAGGCCGTCTATGCCGGAGCTGTGGGTCAGGGGCCGCGGGGTAAGAGCTGACGTTCAGATCCAGAGCAAAAAATCGTAAAGTTCAGCACTCCACAGTGAATCAAGGTATATTTATATCTCTCAATTTAAGCATCAATAGCTACGCAAGATTGAATAACAAAACCCTCTACCAAGAACTAAATCTTCTGATTTTTTAATCCCATACCTAGACAGACTAACTAAACTGAGTCAAAGCCAAAGCAACGGCAATGTCGAACAAATATCAGATACATGAACGATACTACAACAACAAGGACAAAAACAGCCAACGATTTTTGATCAAATAAAAAAGTATTATCTCGCTCAAAAAGCCTTGCAGGCCAAGACGCTACAATAACCTTCTGGTTCAACAGAAAACCCGGCAAACAGCACGTGGGAGGTGGGATTTTTGGGTCTCAAACAATTAAAACAAAAGCTTGGCCAAAAGGCCTTATAAGATCGATTCAAAACTCTTTGAATGAAGTTGATGCGCTTACTGGTCTAACAATTAAAACAAGCAAAATTGAAAACAATGCAAATATACATCTTTACTACGACACAGCCATAGACTTGTGCACAGAATCAGAGCATTTAGGTACTACTGTTTACAATAAAGGGGCAAATATGGAGATTTACATCAATCATAGAGCTATTCAGACAACCAATCAATTGGTCTATACGACACTACACGAAATCGGTCACACTTTGGGCTTGGAACATCCTCATGATAACAGTGATAGCGACCATTACTTAAGCACAAGCATTCTAGAGTCAGGGAGTCCAAGACAAACAGTCATGTCATATCAAAAATGTGGGGAATTTATTCGGAAATGTATCAGGTCAATGACATTAAGGCATTGCAAAAAGCATGGGGAAGGGAGTGAGAAACCTGCAACTCATCAAAGCAAAATACTTCTCTACCATCGGCCCCAGTATTATCTCCTAATTCAAAGATATATAAACTCCCTGATAGCAATATCATCAAAGGCAAGGCTACACCAAAGTCGACCATTGAACTTTCAATCGGTAATTAAGCCATGGGACGAACAAACGTCGACAAAAAAGGGAAATGGGACTTTATTATTCAAAATGATATGATTGACGAGATTGGCTTTGGACGGGGACATGCATTAAAATTAGAACAACTAGATCCATCTGGAAATCATACATTATCAGATATATATTACTTTGATTTACTACCTGATTACTAACCAAGTAGCGATAGTATTGTGCTATCAAGACCAGAAATATCGCCGGCATGCTCTACAAGCGTGTCAAAATTGATTTCATTTTGATAACTCGGAGCCATTGATGCAAACCAGGTTTTCCATTGCTTCTGGGTAACTTCAGATCCGAGTGAATCCATAGCTTCATACATCTTTTCTGCTTTTTCACTGCTGCTAGCAGACTGCCAATCCTCTGGTAAGTAATATTCCTTGAACAGAATGTCCTTATCAAGGAATAATTCTAGAAGCTCAACAGAGCTGTACCGATCTCCTCCCTCGGCGCTGAGATAAAGTAGCCGTTCTCTAAATCAAATTGAGCAGGATTCAAAAAAGCGATTTTGGCCAAACGATCCTCATCCATGAAATCATAAAACGACGAACCTTCTGTTTTGTCAAAGAATATGTTGCCAATCAATTCATCCTTGTTCTTTATCTCTAAGCTTGCACCTGCTAATAACGATGTAGAGGATTGCTGAACAACACTTACCTCTAAATCAGTATTGTAGATTGACTTAGACGTTTTTATCCTGTCTTTAAAAGGCTCAAAGTCTGAAATTACAAACGAAGTATCGTCAGTCGATTTTAGCTTTACCTTGTCTGAACCCTCACCAGTGGAAATCATATGGTTAAGACCTCCAGTGATGACATATGTGTCATCTCCAGAACCCAGTTTAGTATTCTGGCCGTGATCAGACTTAACAATATCGTTGCCTCCTTCGGCATGTAGTGAGTTTCCAGAAGACTTCTTCTTTTTAAAGACGAATTTATCGCCATTATCATTACCCCTTAGAATTGAATCTTGGAAGTTTTTAAACAAATGCTCGCCATCCTCACTGGCAATAACAGTATTTTTCTGCGTAGAACCACCGCGAATAATTCTTTGTCCCCAACTTGAGAATGAGTGTCAAGCCAATGGCCAATATTGGTCTGTTTATATTCATTGACAAGACCTATATCGTACTCAAGTACATTACCAGTTAGATTTTTTAAGCCTAAGGAGTCCGCTGCATCATAAGAAACAAGGGACATGGATTTAGGCAAATCAATTTTTGATGCAAGCGCACTGCTACTGCTACCGTCATCCTCAGACATAGCCACACTTTAATTGCAGGTTTCATCCGATGAATCAGATACACTTAAAGTGGTGTTAAAGTTAGTGCTAATTGCTGAGACGACTGCCATTTCACCACTGAACGAAATTGCGCTATTGGATATATCTCCAAATGCGCCATCTTCATAGCCAAACTGCGAGGGACCACCGTAGGTATCTGCTAAATCAAGAAGTTCCGCAGCTGTACTAAAACCAACAGATTGAGTTGTATTCGGCCCTTCATTATTGCCATCTGTCTTAGATTCATAAACATAGGATATATAGCCAGCAGAGCCGCCGATATCAAAATCCCCGGTAATGACACTTTCTATGTCCGATTCTGTAACAACGATTTAAAGAACATATTCTCTGCCGACATACATTATCAAACCTTCTTCGATTGAAGTCTCATATACACCGTCTCCGTCGGTATCAATTACATAGCTGTAAGTGTAATCATAAAAAGTACCGCAACCATCCTCTTCTTGATCAATACTTGTATTATAAAAACTTACAGTACGAGAAATCGTAAATTCGGACTTTTCCTCCTCCTCTGTCGTATTTGTGAAATTCACTTCATTCATCTCACTTGCGACGCTTTCATAACCTGACGAAATTGTCCCAGAGACTGTTGTAGTAGAAGATGGCCATGCGACTGCAGCACCGCCAGAAGACCATTCTTGTTCTACTGATACCGAACCACCCGCATACCAAGTGTCCGACGTAATACTGCTATTGGTAACTACATTGGTGGTTGTTGCTGAAATTGAATCTGTAGATGATGTGCTAACAGTGAATTCAAAAGATCCGGTCCATACCACATAAATGTATCAGTAGCGTACCCAGATTCGGTGGGTTCAGTGTCAGTATCCAAAGCAAGGTCTTCCACAGATGACGTAATTGTTCCGGTAGATATGACAGCATTGCCATCTGACGACAAAGTTACGCTACTAGAGTCAAAGTCGGTCCAATCAAAGTAGACTTCTTTGGCTGGAGAACACGTATATTCACCATCAACATACGTGCCAGGTCCATAACACTTACCACTATTTGGATCTGAATTACCACCACCATCATTATCATTAATCCAAGTACCATCACTCCTATAAAAGTTGAAGCCAGAAACATTTGGATTATAAAGAACCATCGAAGTAGAACTAGAGTTGTTGGTAAATATTTCATACGCCGCTGAAACTGCGAATTGTGTATCGCCCGTTGTTTGGCGTTCTGAATTAAAAAAATCTTTAAAGAAAAACCCGGTACTAGAAACATCGCTGTAATCTAAATAAAGATACGATGGTTTATCAGGATCTTCGTTGGCTGAATTTTCTCCTTTTGGGTAACCATAATGGCTATCTTGTCCATGTTATCTACAATTACATTGTAAATTGCATCTACTGTTACGTTCCCTGATACTCATTTATTGTTATCGCTATCGTACTCATCATAGGAGAGGTCAACTTGGCCTAGTGGATACAACAAATTGTCTCGAGCACCTGTCAGCCATTTCACGCCTTGGCCATACTCGAGCATCGAGCCTAGATCAACAAGAGCCACAGAAAATGCATGAACTACATGAATAGTGAATTACATAAGGCACAGCTTCAACTTTTTTAATTTATGCTCAAGGATTGAGCTTACCGTGCGAAGGAAAGGTATTAGGCGATACATTTTATTTTCATCTTGTATCGAAAGCTACTAATCATGGATCATGGTTCCAACGATCCATCAACTCACGTCAGAACAAACCCCGAACCCAGCCGCAACTCCATCGAGTACAAAAGGCAAAACATTTAACTCCTAAACATTCGATTGCTGCTGCGCACCGAAGATGAGATGAGAAGCCATAGGGGTGATAGTCGCTTTGGAAGAACATCAAAATTTATCTTTTACAGTCGTCTTGGGTTTGCAGCCGATTGAGCACAGACCTTATTCCTGCAAGTGTCACAACAACGAAATGGAAAAATTCAGATTCCTGATCAGCGAAGTTAATTAAAATCAGGTTCGTTTGTGCATCGTCAAATAAAAAGATAATAACCAATTTGAAATTTGCAAATTTTTTATTTCTAAGCTTCTAAAGAAGAACTTATTTGGTGGAAATCTGATCCAAGCGTTGCTCTCTTTTCAGTTTCACCTGCATCCGGAACCATCCAAGGCTGACCGGCAGGGCCGCCGCAACAGGAGCCAAGGACCAGATCGGATTGGCGCTGGCTCCGAGAATGGCCGCTGAGAGTGCAAGACAACCCAGCAGCACCGACTGGCCGATGGACTGTTGTGCCAGGGTCATGCGTCGGAATTGACGGTCGGATTCCCCGAGTCGGACCTGAAGTTGCAGATCTCCCTGCTCAAGGCGTTCCAGGCTCTCGTCGAGACGTCTGGGCAGCGCCGCAGCCCGGGTGCTGATGGCACCGACCTGGCGTCCTAACTCGTTCAGAAGGTCGTTGGACCCGGGTCCGCTGGAGGTCATCAGGGGCAGCAGGTATGGCTTAGCGATAGCGACAAGACTAAAAGCAGGATCCAGCGTCCGGCCGACTCCTTCAAAGGTGGAGAGGGCTCGCATCACGAAGATCAGCTCAACGGGAAGCCGGAACGGCTGGCCATAGACCAGGTCGTAAAGATCACCCGACAGCTTGTCGATCACATTGGAGCTGAACGGTGGCGTCAACGCCTCCTGCAGCATCATGCGCACAAGCCGGCGCACGGGGCCGACATCGATGCCACCCGTGATCACGCCAGCGGCCTGCATTTCCTCCACCAAACCCGCCGCATCCCTGGCAGCAGCGGCGCGCACCATGGATCCAAGGCGGCGACGCAGGCCATCGGAGAGCAGGCCCATCATCCCGAAGTCGTAATAGATCAGAGCGCCATCACTGGCCACCGCGAGGTTGCCCGGGTGGGGATCCGCATGAAAAAAGCCATACCGGACCAACTGTTGGAGATAGCTGGCGGCACCGATCTCGGCCACAGCACTGGGATCGATCTCCGCCGCCACCAGGGCCTCACGGTCATTCACCTTGATCCCGGGCAGGTAATCGAGACAAAGCACCCGGCGGGTGCTGAGTTCCCAGACCACGCCAGGAACCCGGACACGCTCATCGTCGAGGAACTGCTGGCGGAACCGGGCTGCGTACTGAGCCTCAACCCGAAAATCGAGTTCCCGAAGCAGAACCCGGCGACACTCGCGTGCCATCGCAGGCCAATCCCGTCCT
The DNA here is from genome assembly GCF_000737535.1 of Synechococcus sp. KORDI-100. Lineage (NCBI taxonomy): Bacteria > Bacillati > Cyanobacteriota > Cyanophyceae > Synechococcales > Synechococcaceae > Synechococcus > Synechococcus sp. KORDI-100. Next base: position 2,720,932 of record NZ_CP006269.1, read on the forward strand.
CGCCCCCAGCTCGGATGGCGCTGAAGCACGGCCGCCACCTGCTGCATCACCTCCAGATCAAGGCGAAACAACGCCTCAAGACCCGGTCGCTGCACTTTCAACACCACCTGGCGACCGCTCCGCAGGCTGGCGCGATGCACCTGAGCCAGGGATGCGGCGCCCAGAGGCTCAGGATCGAGATCGATCACTTCGGCACATCGCTGCCCAAGCTCCTCCTCCAGCATCGTCTGAACGCGATCAAATCCGAAGGCGGGGACGCTGTCCTGAAGAGCCGTGAGTTCCTCCACCCAGCCCGCAGGAAGAATGTCGGGGCGCGCAGACAACAGCTGGCCAAGCTTGATGAAGGCCGAGCCCAGCCTGATCAATTCCCGAGTCAGCCAGCGGGCTCTCAGCGACTGGCGAACAGACCGCTGTTCAGGGGACGCTTCACCTCGATAGGTCCAACGTTGGCCATCCCACCACAACAGAAACAGCAGGGTGAGAACGGTCCTCCAGATCGTCAGAGCACGCATCATCCGGGGCAAAGCAGCCAGCCGTTGCGCCAAGAGCATCAGGAGCGAACCTCAAGCTGCTGGCTGATCTCGGCGACCTTCGCCCGCAACCGGTCGATGATCAGCTGAGGCGAGGCGTCCGCGGTGGTGACGGGAGAGGACTGGTCCTCAGACCGGGACGCGTCTGCTCCATCGGTGCCGCTGTGATCCAACCGTTCGGCCTCGGCCCGGACTTCCTCCTGAAACAACTCCCATTCCTGGCGGAGACGCTCAGGAGCATCCTGTGCCAGGACAGCCAACTCAGCGGCCACATCAGCAAGGCCATGGCCCAGCCGGGCACTCAGCCGATTCACCGTGGCGCGAAACATCGCTTCCGGAGAGCCCATCGATCCGACACGTTCAACTGAGACTGTGGCAGATCTGGGCGTGAATCACGGTTGCGCTGGAACAGGCTCGAGCGCCGGTGCCGGCAGAGGCGGTGGCGGTGGCAGCGGCGTTGGCTCCTCGATCACTGGCGCCGGCGGCGGCAGGGGCTCGGTCACAACCGCTGGCTGAACAACGGGAGCCGGGGGCATCGGAGGCGTCGTTGGGGGCTCGGGAGCCACCACCGTCGGCTCAGGATCAGGAGCGAGGAGGGTTGGTTCGGTCCAGTTGGGCTCCACAGCAGGGGCTGGAGCTGGGCCAGTTGCCTGAAGCCCCTGCTCAGCCGATGGCGCTTGTTCCGCCTGTTGGGCTTCCAGCGCGAGCTGTTCGGCATCTGGCTCCTCGTCTCGTTCGGCCGCCAGGCGGTCTTCAAGGGCTTTGAGATCCACCTGAAAGCTGTTCGGCTCCCACCCGATTCGCCCGCGCAAAGCCTCCATCGATTCGCCGGGAAAGAGTGCCGGCTCAAAGGATTCGGGTGTCGGTGTCTCCGGATTGCTCTGAAGGGAGACCAGCCGGTGCGTGATGCAGTACCCGAGGGCAAAACAGCACCCGGTAACAAACGGACCCACCCAGAAGCGGGGGCGTTTCACCGGTTTGGGTTCGTTGTGACCGGTGGATTCCACAGCAAGAACTCAGCGGCCTTTGATCCTGGCAGCAAACAACAGAATCAGGTCGTGTAGTCGGCGTTGATGCGCACGTACTGATCGGAGAGATCACATCCCCAGGCACTGGCAGCGGCCGAGCCCTCCATCAGCCGCAACCGGATCAGCACGTCCCTGCCGCGCAGCACCTCACTGGCTGCCTGGCGGTCGAAGGGCAAGGGCTGACCGGCTGCCATCAACTGATGCTCACCGATCCACAGCGCCACAGCCTCCGGGTTGAAACGGACCCCGGAGCGCCCGGCCGCGGCCACGATCCTGCCCCAGTTGGGATCGCGACCATGCACGGCGGTCTTCACCAGCGAGGAACTGCAGATCGTGCGGGCGATCCGCAACGCCGATGGTTCATCTGCTGCTCCTTCCACGCGCACCTCGATCAGACAGGTCGCCCCTTCTCCGTCCCGGGCAATCGCGCAGGCCAGCTCCTGCATCGCCTGCGTCAGCCCAATCTCCAGCTGGGCGTGATCAGGCTCCGCCAGAGGGTCACCCGAGGAGAAGGCGAGCACGGTGTCGTTGGTGCTGGTGTCGCCATCCACGGTGATGGCGTTGAAGGAACGATTGACGGCACGGCGCACCATCGACTGCCAAAGCGCCGGCTCCACGGCGGCATCGCATGTGAGGAAGGCGAGCATCGTGGCCATGTCCGGGTGAATCATTCCCGAACCCTTGGCCATCCCGCCGATTCGAACGGTCCGATCGCCGAGCTGCGCTGCCAGGGCGATCTGCTTGTCCACCAGATCGGTTGTGAGAATGGCAGCCGCCGCGCGATCGCCTCCGTCTTCCGTGAGATCGGCCAGCAGTGGCTGCATCCCAGCAAGCAGGGTGGGCATCGGAATCGGCACACCGATCACCCCGGTTGAACAGATCAGAACGAGCTCCTCGGAACAACCGAGTTGCTCAGCCAGCACCTGGGTGATTCTGAGGCTGTCCATCAGCCCCCGATCACCGGTGCAGGCATTGGCCTGGCCTGAATTGATCAGCACGGCCCTGGCCTGGCCTGAGCTTTTTTGCAGTCGTTCGCTGCAGAGATCCACGCAGGCGGCACGCACACAGGATGTTGTGAAGCAGCCGGCACAGACCGCTGCTTCCGGAGCCACGACAACAGCGAGATCAGGCCTGCCGGACGCCTTGAGACCCGCGGAGATTCCGCCGGCCTGAAATCCCCTCGGTGCCGTGACGCCACCCGTACAGCGTTTCCAGGAAGAGTCGACCTCTGCAACCACGGCGGGGCATGAGACTGGCGTCATCCTCTCTCCGGACCATGCAACGCCGCATCGGGCTCACCGGCGGCATCGCCAGCGGCAAGAGCCGTGTGGGCCGCCTGCTGGAAGCGCACGGCTGGCCTGTGCTCGATGCGGACCGCTACGCCAGGGAAGCCCTGGCCGTTGGCAGCGACGCCACACGTCAGGTGCTGAAGCGCTGGGGAGATGCCGTGCGGGCGGTCGATGAACCGCTCGGCCTCAACCGGGGCGCGCTGGGACGGATCGTGTTTTCAGAGAGCAACGCCAGACGCTGGCTGGAACAACTGGTGCACCCTGTGGTTCGTCAACGCTTTGAGCAGGAGCTTCAGGGTCTGTCGGATGCACCCTGTGTGGTGCTGATGATTCCGCTTCTGTTCGAAACCGGTCAGACCGACCTTTGCAGTGAGGTATGGCTGGTGGATTGCGAGGAACAGCAGCAACTGGAGCGGCTGATGCAGCGGGATGGGCTTTCAGAGCAGGAGGCTCAGCTGCGGCTCAGGGCTCAATGGCCCCTGAGCCGGAAGCGTCCCCTTGCGGATCGGATCATCGACAACCGTGGACCGGACACAGCGTTGAATGAAACAGTCCATGCTCTGCTGACGGCAGGATGAAAGAGACGTTCCGGGAAGAGCGCGACAGTCTGGGACCGGTTCAGGTTCCCGGTGAACGGCTGTGGGGGGCTCAGACCCAGCGGTCGCTGCGCTTCTTCAGCATTGGAGAGGACCGGATGCCGAAGGAGATGATCCGGGCTTACGCCCTGGTCAAGAAAGCTGCCGCCATCACCAACGAACGCTCCGGGCGCCTCGAGCACCGCCAGGCTGAACTGATCGTCAGGGCCTGCGATGAATTGCTGGACGGGAGACATCAGCAGGATTTCCCACTCTTCGTGTGGATGACCGGCAGCGGCACGCAGTTCAACATGAATGTGAACGAGGTGATCTCGAACCGCTGTTGTCAGCTCTCCGGGACAGCACTCGGTAGCAAGCAACCGGTGCATCCGAATGATCACGTCAACATGGGTCAATCGACCAACGACAGCTTCCCAACGGCGATGCACATCGCAGCTGCGTTGGGCGTCCGTGAATCATTGCTGCCGAGCTTCCTGAAACTCAGGGAGTCTCTGCAACGCAAAGCCGATCAATGGGCCGACCTGATCAAGATCGGGCGCACCCATCTGCAGGATGCCACCCCGCTGACCCTGGGCCAGGAAATCTCGGGTTACATCGACATGCTGACGGACAACATCAACCGCCTGGAGTCATCTCTGACCGGAGTGATGCGTCTCTGCATCGGTGGCACGGCTGTGGGGACCGGCATCAATACCGACCAGGGTTTCGCCGAAGCCGTTGCGACAGAGATCGCCGAGATGACGGGACAACCCTTCTGCTCAGCCACCAACAAATTCGCTCTGCAGGGAGCCCATGACGACCTGGCCTGGCTCAGCGCCGGCTTGGCCAATCTGGCTGGTTCAGTTCTCAAGATCGCCAACGACATCCGCCTGCTGTCCTGCGGTCCCCGTGCTGGACTCAACGAACTACAACTGCCAGCCAATGAACCCGGATCATCGATCATGCCCGGGAAGGTGAACCCAACGCAGTGCGAGGCCATCGCTATGGTGGCGATGCAGGTGATCGCCAACGACCATGCGGTTCAGATGGGCAATGCCGGTGGACATCTGCAGATGAATGCCAGCAAACCCCTGATCATCTTCAACATCCTGAAATCGATCAAACTGCTCACGGACGGTGGCAACAATTTCCGACAGTTCCTCGTCGATGGCATGGACGCCAACGTCGAACAGATCAATCGCTATGTGGAACGGTCACTGATGTTGGTCACCGCCCTAAGTCCCGTGATCGGCTACGAAAACGCATCGGCCATCGCTCACCATGCCCATGCCCATGATCTGACCTTGAAGCAAGCGGCGCTTGAGCTCGAGCTGGTGAGTGAAGACGACTTCGATCGCATCGTTGATCCCCGCCGGATGATTCATCCGAGCCGTCCAGGCCAAGACGCCTAACCGTTGCGACCAAGCTGGGAACGGAACCACTTGGTGATCACCCATTTGTGACCCTGCTCCACCGGCATCGCCTCGTGCAGCGTGAAGGGATTCGGCGTTCCATCCGCCTGGAGGTTGTTCCAGGCCAACCCCATGCCGGCGATCGGGGTGAAACAGCGGTCCAGACGCTTGAAGCAGGTTTCGCCACCGCGCTCGACGGCGTTGAGGTAGATCATCACCGTCCAGGTTCTCTGGCCTCCCTGTTGGGTGTGCTCGGTGAATTCCTTCGTGCCCGGGCTGAACCAGTCGGTGTGCTCCTTGAAGTATTCGCCGGGGTCGTACCGCTGACCCTGAATCGGTTCAGAGAGCCGGGGATCCACCCCCACCAGATCGGCGAAGCGTTGATCCAGGCGGGCAGCCAGATCAGGGCTGTTCTGGCGAAGATGACAGGTGCGACTCGTGCGGTAATCGCGACTGCCGCGGGTCACGGTGGAAGGCTGCAAGGAGTCGTTGATCGCCTCGATGACGTCCAGGCACTCCGCCGGAGACAGCAGATCAGGAATGTCGTACAGCTGGGCTAATGGCGTGTCCAAACGCCAGGCGCGCGGTTGATGCTCAGGACGCGTCAGGGGCGCCTGAAACCACTGCAGCCACGAGGGTGCGTCAATCGTTGATGCATCACGAGGAAAGGACGAAGGCTGAGACGAGGCGAGCACCGCCTCGATCTCCTGACGATCGAACCCCTGCTGCATCGCACGCTCGATCAGGCCATCACGGTTACAACCGCGATCACGGTTGTGGAGCAACCAATCCCTCCAGGTCTCCGGAATGGCTGCTGCGTCGGCCATCAAGCCTTGAGCTTTGAACTCAGGATTTTGTTGGCCAGCTTGGGATCCGCCTTGCCTCCGGTCTTCTTCATCAGCTGCCCGACAAAGAAACCCTGCAGCTTGGTCTTGCCACCACGGAACGCCTCCACTTCGGCGGGATGGGCTGCCAGCAGCTCATCCACGATCGCTTCGATCGCCGCAGGATCGCTGATCATGCCGAGGCCACGCTCGTCGACGATCGCCTTGGGTGAACCGCCCTTCTCCAGCAGCTCGGGGAGAATCTCCTTGGCGATTTTGCCGCTGATCTTGCCGGCTTCGATCAACTGAACCATCTCCGCCAGCTGCTCCGGTCGGAACGGCAGTTCGGCATAGCTGAGCCGGTTGCTGTTTACGTGGGCGGCGATATCGCCCGTGATCCAGTTCGCCGCCAGCTTGGCGTCGGCACCGGCGCTCACCACGGCCTCGAAGTAATCCGCCATCGGCCGCTCATCGGTGAGCACCCTGGCGTCGTACTGGGAGAGGCCCAGTACATCGGCGTAGCGATGCCGCTTGGCCGCCGGCAGCTCCGGCAATTCAGCGCGCCACGACTCCCGCTGATCCGCACTCACCTCGATCGGGCCGAGGTCGGGATCCGGGAAGTAGCGGTAATCACTGGCCCCCTCCTTGCTGCGCATGCTCTTGGTGAGCTGCTTGCCCTCATCCCAGAGGCGGGTCTCCTGAACGATCGGCTCGCCGGTCTCGTAGGCCTTGATCTGACGCTTGATCTCGTACTCACAGGCCTTTTGAATGGCCGAGAACGAGTTCATGTTCTTGATCTCGACCTTGGTGCCGAAGGGCGCATCCGGCCCCCGACGCACCGAGATGTTCACATCACAGCGCAGGGAACCCTCTTGCATGTTTCCGTCGCTGACCCCGAGATAACGCATGATCCGGCGGATCTCGGAGGCGTATTCGGCAGCCTCCCGGCCCGTGCGCAGATCCGGCTTGCTCACGATCTCAGCGAGGGCCACACCGGCCCGGTTGTAATCCACCAGGGAATGGGTTGAACCGGCCAGGCGGTCGCTGCCGGCATGCACGAGCTTGCCGGCGTCCTCCTCCATGTGCAGCCGCTCGATTCCAATCGTCTTGAGGTAGGTGTCCTTTCCCTTCTCAGCCACTTCGACCTCAATCCAGCCCTCCTCGGCGATGGGCTCGTCGTACTGGGAGATCTGATAATTCTTCGGCAGGTCTGGATAGAAGTACTGCTTGCGATCGAACTTGCTGTGCTCAGCGATGTTGAGGTTGAGCGCCATCGCCGCCTTGACGGCGTATTCCAGCACCCGTTGATTCAGCACGGGCAATGTCCCCGGCAACCCACAGACAACAGGATCGATATGGGTGTTGGGGTCATCGCCGAATGCCGTTGAGGCCGCTGTGAAGATCTTGCTGTCCGTTCCGAGCTGCACATGGGTCTCGAGACCGATCACGGCCTCCCAGGCCGGTTGGGTTGCTGCCGCCATGACTCAAGCCTGAAGCTGATGCCGGGATCCTATGGAATCAAGCCATTCGTGATCAGCATGATCACAGACACGGCCGGAACCTGATCAGACGGGCGACATGACGAAGCGCAGCGACGAAGCGGTTCTTGTCCTCGGTGGAGGGTTGATGGGACTGTCCATCGCGCATCAACTGGCGCGACAGGGTCGCCAGGTTCTGGTGATCAGTCGGCGCCGCAGTGAAGCCGCCGGTTTCGTGGCTGCCGGAATGCTGGCACCCCATGCCGAAGGCCTGACAGGGCCGTTGCTTGAACTCGGGGAAGCCAGCCTTGAACGCATCCCGCGTTGGGTCGCACAGATCGAACTGGATGGCGGTCTGGCCTGCGGCCTGAGGGCCAGCGGCATCGTCGTTCCCTTTCGCTCCGCAGAGGAACGTGACCGATACCCCACCGCAGGCTCCGGAGCATTGCTCGACCGTCTGCAACTGGAACGGGAACTGCCGGGCATCGGTCCGGATTGGCAGGCCGGGCTGCTGTTTGAACAGGACGGTCAGATCGACAACCGCCGGCAGCTGATGCGAGGGCTGGAACGTGCCTGCACCTCCCTTGGCGTGAGGTTCATGGAGGGGACGGAAGTGCTGGACCTGCGCCTGGATGGTTCCGGGGCACTGGCAGGCATCCGCCTGCGCAGTGCGATCGGAGATGAGCAGGAGTGGCCGGGGTCACAAGCGGTGCTCTGCTGCGGTGCCTGGAGTCGACGGCTGCTGCCGGAGTTACCGGTCTTTCCCGTCAAGGGGCAGATGTTGTCGCTGCAGGCTCCCCGCGCTGCACTCAAACGCGTGATCTTCGGGCCCGGAACCTATCTGGTTCCCCGAGAGGATGGTCTTGTGGTGGTGGGTGCCACCAGTGAACGGGAGGCAGGATTTCAGGAGGGGCTCACGCCCGACGGACAGAAGCAGCTCGAGGCCGGATTGCAGTCGCTTCTGCCGGTGGCAGCCAACTGGCCATCGATGGAACGCTGGTGGGGCTTCCGCCCCTGCACCCCCGATGAGGGCCCGCTGCTCGGACCAGGACCTGTGGCTGGGTTGTGGTTGGCAACAGGACACCACAGAAATGGCGTGTTGCTGGCAGCGATCACAGCCCAGCTGATGTCGCGGGCGCTCGTGGACGAGGATCAGAACAACAACCTTCTGGAGGCATTCCGCTGGGATCGCTTCACCAGGGAGCACCCATCAGCTCAATGCCTGCCCAGAAAAAAGGATTCTTAACCCCATCGACCACGCGTCGTCGTTGGGATGGCGTGAGGTCGGTCAGAAGAGGTGTGCCGTCAGCTCCGACCACCTGATCATCCACCAGACGAATCAGGCCTCGGATGAAAGCCTGCCGGGTCAGTTGCATCGCTTCCGCTTTGGGAACTCCCTGACCGAGGTAGCGGTACATCTGAACGAAATAGGCGGATGTCACCACATCGTCGACATACCAGAGCGTACCGACGGCACTGCGTGCCCCGGCCTGAAGAGCCAAGCCACTGAAGCCCAGTTCGGCATCGGCGTCCCCGAGAGCCGTGCGGCAGGCACTGAACACCACAAGGTCGAGGGGAACGCCTCGACGGCTCTTTCGAAGAGCGGTGAGCTGCTCCATCGAGATCGGCCCCGTGCCGGAATGCAATTGAGAGGCTTTCGGACCACCGGGCTTGAACTCCGCATGGGTGGCCACATGCAACTGGTTGTAATCCGCTGACCCTGCTTTCTCGAGAAGAGCGGATGGCGTGAAGTCTTTGTTGAGGAATTGGTCCTTTCCATCGCCACTGCCGATCCGCTCCAGCTCCTGGGGAACCAGAGGGAGAGCAGCCAGCCCATCAAATTGAGAGGCACCAAAGGCCAACAGTCTCCTGGCCGGCTCATCGGCTGTTGCAAAGGCGGTCAGTGCCAACGACGGCGTGATGGAGAAGGCAAAGCGATCACCGAAGAATTGCTCTCCATCGCTGAGAGCTGCAAAAGGCACAGCCTGCAATCCACGATCAGCCGAAATCAGCAATGTGGTGACGTTCTCTTTCAGGAGAACAGGCATTAATTCCGAAATCAAAACAGCGTGGAGTTGTCTTGATGGTGATGCGGGATCGGTCTCATTCAGTGGCTCAAGACGCGACAGCTGGGTGTAGAGCTTGCGGAGTTGATCCCTGAAGGCCTTGAGCGACAGATCGATGCGGATGCCCTCCACCTCACCCGACGCCAGGATCAGGGTGAGATCCAGAAAAGCGTCCGAGTCCGTGGACGTTTCCCGTGGGGCAGCTTCCGTGACGCGAACATGAAGCACTGCCGGGTTGTAGGCATCGCGTTGAAAGCGAGGCAGCTGCGACGAGACGATCTCGTGCTGCATGAGCTGAGCCATGCCCTTAAACGGCAGAGCGAGAGACGTCAGCGACAACCAGGATGTGCAGCCCAGGCAACAAACCAGCGCGCTGGTCCGGAGAGAACGATTGCTGCGACTCATGGCAACCCACCGGAACGAATCTTTTGCATGGTTTGCTGCAGATAGTTAGCGATCTCGTTGGTGTTGGGCGTTTTCACACCAGAGAGGTCAGGAAGATTGAGGGTTTCCGTGAGCTGTTGCGTGGCAACTTCATCAGCGATCACAACGCGTTGACCTGCTTGCTTCGCCTCAACAGGCGTCACTTTGACGATTGGAGACGACGCTCTTGATGAGGATTCAACTGAATTCGGTGACGCCTCAGACCTGTTTTCAACGTCGGATGAAGCCTCCGATTCAGCCGTGGAATCGGCATCCGAGGACGACATGTTGGAGTCGTCGGTCGAGATGGATTGGGGTTGGGTCGTCGTTGCCGATGATGTCGACCCGGTCAAGATTCCAGGATCCGTAACGGTTGGATCGGCAGCTCCAACAACCTGGAAACCAGACTCCAAACTCAACTCAACGTCCACGCCATCACCTGAAAGAGAGGAGGGAGTTGAAGCTGTTGCAGCCTCCTCCACAGCAAGACCGGACACATCTGATGAGGACGACGCTGCAGAGGAAGGCACTGCAGTCGGCGATGCCTTGGTAGCGACTGATGGACCGGCATTGAGCGTGGCTGAGCTTTCAACGACAGCAACAGCCTCGACAACCTGCTCTCCTTCATCGTCCTCCAGGAGTTCTGTCATCGGAGAGGGCTGCTGATCGGAGGATGCGCCAGGTGTCTCGTCAGGGGCGGTGCTATCTGAGGTGAGCTCGCGGACACCAGGCGTTTCGGTGGGTTGGGGCGTCTCTGTGGGTTGGGGCGTCTGCGTGGGCTCAGGAGTTTCCGTTGGTTGAGGCGTCTGTGTGGGCTCAGGAGTTTCCGTTGGTTGAGGCGTCTGTGTGGGCTCAGGTGTCTCCGTGGGCTCAGGCGTTTCCGTGACCTCGCGGGTCCCTGACGTTGCCGAGGGCTCTGGTTCTTCCTCGGGCTGTGGCGCTTCCGTCGGCTCTGGGGTCGGAGTCGGCAAGGTCACCGACGGCTCAGGTGTGGTTGTGGACGAGGAACCGGCATTACCGCCCGAGGACCCGGAACAACGGTTGGATGAAGCGCCGGACAGGCATGTGGCTGTGGCAGGGATGCTGCTCTCCACAGTCAGGGTGCCCGCCCGCACGGTCGTGGATCCCGAGTAGGTGTTCGGACCCGACATGGTGAGGGTTCCGGTACCAGCCTTGGTGACCGGACCCGTACCACTGATCACTCCGGAAATGGTCGCACGTTCACCACTGTCCACTTCGAGAGTGGCGCCGGAGGAACCGATCACAAACCCTGGAGAAACATCACTGATGGTTCCGGAGAAACGCAATGCCCCTCCATTGATATGAATGGTGCTGCTGCTGCCGATGGCGTTGACATCTGACAATTGCAATGTCCCCTCGTTGACTGTGGTGTCACCGGAGTAGGTGTTCGCTGATGTCAGGTTGAGAGTTCCCGATCCAGACTTGATCAGCTCACCCGTCCCGAGATTCAGTGCTGCGACCGAAGAATCACCTGCGACGGTCAATGTGACGTTGTCATTACTCGTCGTCACCGTTTGGGTGAAGGCAAGATTGGAGCTGCCGGAGTTGAAGGCAATCGGACTCTCCACTGAAAAAGCAGCGCTGGATTCGATTCCGTTTGTATTCGTGGAATCTCCAATGGTGATCAGAGAAAACGTGCTGGGCAGTTGACCCACGTCTTCAACCCGGAAGTCCGACGACGTATCGATACCGATCGACTGACCAGACGTGTAGGGATACACCTGCATCGTGCCAGTGCCGTGAATTGAGCCTGAGAAGTAGACAGCCGTATCGGCCGCAAAGGTGGTTGCCACGGAGCTTGATCCCTCGATCGGGGTGACGCCCTGTACGGAACTCGCGTCCTTTCGTTGCCCGAGGTAGAGCGACGACCCGGAAGCAATCTCAATTTCTGAACTTGTGGAATCTCGTTTGCTCCAGAGCTGAATCGGTCCAGATGCGGACAAAAATTGATAGCCGGAAGAACCGTTTAGTCCATGAAGCACAAGACCACGCGTTCCGGACGATGACTGCGATGACGAACCCTCGATACTGATACCTCCACCGGATGTAGCGGAGCTCTGAATCAAAACGTTGCCCGTAAAGTACGTTTCACTGCTGTCACCTAATCTGATCCCTGAATCATTCAAAGATGTGCCGACAATATTGATTGCGGGACTGGATGTGCTGGCGCTACTGATCGACATTTTAGGGTTATAGGAGACACCTCCAAATCTCAGGCCATATCCTCCTGAACTGGACACCTGATCACCTTCAAGATGAATCGTGCCCGCACCGGAATCGATCAGGATTTCGCGTTGCGACCCAAAACCACCCGCCCCGCTGTTGGCCACGCCTGAGCGGCCGCGCATGACAACATCACCTCCGCCGGATCGGATGGTAATCAGATTGCCGGTCTGATTCCGTACGCTTCCGATGCTGACACCGGGCTGTTGAGGGTTACCTGAAAAAATAGATCCTGGCGGAACAAACTCAGTTCCGATGTAGGCATAACCATCGGGGAAGCCATCTGAATCAGTATCCAAACCACCAGCGAGAACGATATTCCCACCAGATGAAATCAATGATGAACCTTCATTCAAGCGTATGTAATGCCTCCCAGACCCAGACTGCTTGTTATCTGTGTTTGACCAAAACACGATATCGCCACCATTGGTTTCAATTGATTTGCCATCTTCAAGAACAATCGATGCCGCAGCCTTGGCGACAACGTTAAGAGCTCCGTTGGTCGAGGAAATACCTTGATTGAGAACCACATCGTTATCTGCTTCAAACGTTAACGTTGCAGCCCCACCTGACGATTTACTGATGGGCATCTCCAATGTGATATTTCCAGCATCAGAATTATTACCTGACGATCCCAAGGAAGTTTCATTATTTGCTGTGCTGATGGTGACATTTGTGCCACTATCAAGCGTCGTCTCAATGATGCCGACTTCCGGCGAATTGATGGTGTAATTGTATGGATCCTGAAGCCAGAGCCCTGGTTCACCGTCAGAAGCAGACGCTTCAATCCTGAGATCAGGCGAAAGAGATAATGTTGCTCCTGAAGTTTCAATGCGCCCGCCATCACCACCTTGCTGGCCGCCCGAAGCCAACAACGAACCAGCGACTTCTGTGACTGATTCAGACGCTTGAATATTGCTCCAAACCACAATTTCACCACCATCACCATCAAGGGCTGCCGAGGCATCCAGCAGCGCCCCGGGCATCAGACGCGTTGTGACGGATTGACGCACTGAAGGGTCACTGTTCTGCCAGCTTCCCCCCACCTGAATCAAGCCTCCACCCGTCTCTCCGGTTGCAAGGAGTTGAGACTCTCCATCAACAGCAATGGCCTCACCCATCAAGGTGAGGCTCCCCCCGGTTGCATCAAGAGAACTCACGGATAAACGGCTGTCCACCAGCTCCACCGATCCCCCTGGTGCATCCAAAAGCAGGTCCTGGTCAATGCTGATCTCGACCCCATCGAGATAGATCCCAGGAGCTGGAGCCTGCAAACCATCGTCCATCGGTTGCCGGCCTTCCAATCCCGCCGCTCCACGCAGAGGGTCCCCCAGGAGACCTGACAAATCGGATGCAGAACTGTTGATGACGTCAAAAACACCGCCGGGGAAACGCAAGGAGCGTGCCGTGCTCAGGGTCAGACGAGGGACATGAACGAAACCGGCACCACGCCCGAGATGAATGCCTCCAGGAGATAACCAGAACACATTGGACTTTCGAGATAACGACACCACCTTGTTCAGGAACGTCCCGCTGGGTGACGTCACACCGATGATCAGGTTGCTTTGCCGACCTGGATCAAACTCAATCCGCTTGATTTTTCCACGCGTATCGAAATCGCTGAACCGGTGAAATTTATTGCGACCAACATCGGTTCCGCCACTGATTGTGCAGACACCAGATCGACAACGTCCACCCTGACGACCATTCACTTTGGTGGAAAGACCTTTACGCCCCTTCGACGCGCGAACCTCAGCAGAAATCGGCCTTGGCTCTGAGATGGCCAACCCAAACAACACTCCAATCCCAATCAGCGCAAGCGAGATAGGGCGGGATGCGTTGCTCACAAAATCAATCGCACAACACTTTCAAGTCAATCGTAGGCGGCACAAATCAACGCCTAAATAGACTCATGAGACTCATTCGACGATGTTCTTTTCAGCATCGCAACGTTTTGGCTGTTATCAACAAACCCTTGTTGGAGCAGGCCTCGCTTTTAATCACTCACAACGTCCGTGACGCCTTCATTCCGTGCTTTTTCTGGCCCAGCTGATTGAGCCTCCGCTTCAGCCGGGTCCTGTTCGCATCCCGAACCGCCCTGTTCAGGAACGCGAGCGTCAGGAACAGGCGCCTCCCCCCCCACGTGCTGCAGCCGGAGTCAGCACCATCTGCTGAACCTCCTGTTGAGCAAGCAGATCCAAGGGAACAGCCCTCGGCCTGGGGTCCTGGTCTTCAGGGTCGAGTTCCCTACAACTCAGCTGAACTCAGTTACATCTTCAAAGCCTGCAGCTCAGCTGATGCCTCGAAACGATTGAACGCCTGTGCCGCAGCACTCACGGCACGACTCGTGGCTGACGGCTACATCAACAGCCGTGTGTATGCGCAACCAACCCCAGCCCCTGGGGTCCTGGAGGTGGTGCTTGGCGTGATCGCAGAACTGCGCATCAGCAGTGATGACGACGCTCTCAAGGAGCAGGTCGAGAAGCAGCTCGCCCCCCTCGTCGGCTCTGTTTTGCATCTGCCGACGCTGGAAGAAGCCCTGGTCGATATGCGTCGTCGTGGCGTGGGATCGATTCAAGGCAACATGGGCCGCCTGGGCAGTGACCCCACACAGGCCGTCATCAATCTTGCGGTGGAGCCCGCTCCACCCACCCCGCTCCAGGGGGATCTGAGTGTCAGTAACACCGGTAATGCCGGCAGTGGCGAATGGCGCGCCATGGCGACTCTCCTGCAGAACGATCTGATACGCCGGGGGGATTCAGCCCTGCTGTTCCTCGAATTGAACGCCGATGGAGAACTCGAGCTCGGCACGGGCTTGGTGTCGGCCACATACACCTGGCCATTGAGCGACACCTGGTCGCTTACAGGATCTTTCGGCAGCAGCTACCGACGTTTCGTTGAATTCGACAAGCCGTTCTACAACTTCAGTTTCCGCACCTTGCAGGGACTGCTGCAGGTTGAAACGCTCCTGCAACAGAGCAAGAGCTTCAGCTGGACGGCATTCGCCGGGATCAGCGCCAACCGCAATGACAGCTTCGAATCCGGTGGAAAACCCAGCATTCCTCTGATCGCCGGCGGCGCCAATCTCTTCGATTTGGGAGATGGCGACTGGGACAGCTGGAGTCGAAGCGGATATCTCAGAGTTGGAACGACTCTCAGCGGGATCGCAGGGAACGCCTTCTGGACGACCAACATCTACGCCATGCAAGGCCTCGCTGGTCTCAGCCCCAATCAGCACCTCAACAACATGGCCGCCATGGGCATTGAACCGGGGAAGGCTCGCGCCGTGGGAGGCCTCGGGGACGTGTCCTGGAGTTTGTCTCCAAGCACAAACCTCAACCTTCGCGCCGCTGGACAGGTCGCTCTCAACCCCCTGCCAGGGAGCATGACCTTTGTCCTGGGCAGTGATGTTGGCTTGAAGGGCCTGCCAGGGACTGTGATCAGCGGAGGCAACGGTTGGCTGGGCACCGCTGACCTGGTCTGGACCGCGTGGCGTCAGGCGGATCAGAGCGTTGAGCTCATTCCATTCATCGGCATGGGAGGCGTCCAGAGCGAGGGAGACCGCTTTCACAACACCATCGGATCCGGAGGCCTGATGGGTCGCTATCGCCGCGGACGCTTTGAGGTGGAGCTCGGCTGGGTCGACACGTTCAGCAGTGACGATGATGCCGGCATCTGGAATGAATGGGTTCTTGGCAACGGCTTGTACACCAAGGTCCGCTACAGCTTCTAGTGAGATGCTCGGGCCCTAATCGCCGTCGATCGTCTTCCTGGGAACTGGCTCGAAACGCCTGTCTCATCTGGACGACACCCAAGGCGATATGGCAACGGCACTTGTTCTGTCTTGAGCACCCTTAACGCTGCGACACCGAAAACAGGTTGACTCCTGCAGGTTCGAAACAGCACTGGGTTGCATCCTGAGCGAATCCGGCCGCCTGTGCCAGGCGCAGCATGTCGGCTTCATCCCGATGAATCAAGCGCCAATCCAGCAGGTGATCCATCAAGCCGCGGGTGGGGTTACTTGTATGAAAGTTGCCGAGAATCGAACGCCCGCCAGGAGCCAAGCTGGCGTGAATCCAAGCCTGCAATCGCGTCACAATGCGATCGTCGAAGTAATCAATCAGGCCGATCGAATAGATCAGATGCTGAGGTTCCAGCTCCAACGTCTGTCGGCCAATGCAGAGATGCAAGAGATTGCGTCGCTCCAGCCGCACCTGCGACTCAAGCCCCTCCCCGATCAGACGTTCTCGCACGTACTGGAGAGCCTGCTCGTCGACATCCACAAGGGTGAAGCTCACCTGCGCGGCCAGCTCTGAATCCTGAAGAAGGATGTCAAAAACCTCTGCAGCGGGACCACAGGCCAAGCTGGTCACCCTTACCGGGCGTTGATCTGTGAGCGTCAGGGCCCGCTGCAGTTCCCCTCGCAACAGCCCACGGCGATTGCGTACCGCCTTCGCAGCGGGTTGATCCAGAAAGCAACGATCAAGGAGGCTGCCCAACTCACCAGCACCTCCTGGCTCATCCGCATACATCCAGGCAATCGTGAGGAAATCCCCCGCATAACCCCTCGGCTTGCGATACATCCGCTCCGCGGAACGGGTCAGCAGCAAATAAGGCAACAGCTCCAGACGCAAAGCCTGGAGGGCCGGAGTCTCGGCAGCTGGCTTGTCCCCGGAGAGCGGGGGAAAGAGACTCCCGGTCAGACGCACCAGGTTGTCAAAGGCTGCGGCCAGATCACGCCGCAACACGGCATCTGGTTCGCTGCGTCGCAGATCAACCTCCACTGCTGCTGCGCATTGCTTGAACCTCTGCACAGCCAGCAGCAAAGGCTCAGGCATGACGGACGACGCGCCGCGGCCAGTGACTCCGTCACGCACCTGCTGGTGGGTCTGGGTCAGCAACCGCTGGGCATTGATCGCTGCCAGAGCCTTGAACAAGCGCTGTCCCTGGGCAGGATCCCGTTCCATCACGGTCTCCAGACCAGACCGGGACAACCGAAGGGCCTCGACAGGCTCGAGGGCAAACACACTGGCCCGAGCTGTCCCCCCCAGCAGATAGGAAATATCTCCAAGAACGCTTCCCGGTCCCAGACGTGGGGCCTGGTTCCCCTGGAAGCCCTGCCAACAAGCTTTGACCACACCCGACGTGAGCAGGATCAGATCATCTGAAACCTGGCCTTCCTGAATCAAACAATCCCCCGACGCGAAGGTGCAGGGCTCGACATCGGCGAATGCCTTGTCGACTGCACCTTCGAGGGCCTGCAGGAGAAGCAGCGATTCGGCTTTCAAAACACAAACCTCAGGCCAGTGACCCGAGGGTATGCAGACCTGGAAGTGCCGTCAGTTCATCAGCTAGTCCTCAGGATTCGACGCGCCAGGTTTGATCGGATGGTGTCCAGTCGTTCAGCTCCTCAGCGGAGAACCAGAGACCAATTTCAAAGGCCGCCGTCTCCGGTGCATCGGACCCGTGAATCACATTCCGTCCGATGTTCACCGCGAGGTCTCCACGAATCGTGCCCGGCTCCGCCTCCAGCGGCTTTGTGGCACCGATCAGCTTGCGTGCGCTGGCGATGACGCCATCGCCTTCCCAGACCATGGCCACCACAGGGCCGGAGGTGATGAACTCCACCAAACCGGCGAAGAACGGGCGCTCCTTATGCA
Organism: Synechococcus sp. KORDI-100; assembly: GCF_000737535.1. Lineage (NCBI taxonomy): Bacteria > Bacillati > Cyanobacteriota > Cyanophyceae > Synechococcales > Synechococcaceae > Synechococcus > Synechococcus sp. KORDI-100. Next base: position 2,738,461 of record NZ_CP006269.1, read on the forward strand.
CTCCGTAGTGCTGCTCTGCAAGCTCACGGCTGGGGGTGATCTGCTTCAGGCCAACCAATTTGAAGCCTTTGCGCTCGAAGCGACCAACGATCTCGCCAACGAGACCACGCTGCACGCCGTCCGGCTTGATCGCGACGAAAGAACGTTCGGCGCCCATGAAAAAAGCAAGTGATGCCGAGCCATCGTCAACGGCGACCCTGCCACTTGGCAAGCGCAGGGTGGGCTAATGCCTCTATCTTTCGAAGGTTTTCCAGCGGCTCGCCATGGTGCTGACCGGAACGAAGCAGTCCTGGTCTGTGGCGCGCAGCGCTGAGCTCTATGGCTTGGATCGCTGGGGAGATCCCTATTTCTCGATCAACGCCAAGGGCAACGTGGTGGTCCAGCCCCGTGGGGATCGGGGCGGCAGCCTCGACCTGATGGAGCTGCTCAGGGGACTTGAAGCGCGCGATCTGCAGACACCGTTGCTGATCCGTTTCGACGACATCCTTGAGGATCGGCTTGAACGGCTCCATGCCGCCTTTGAGCGCGCCATCGCTCACTACGACTACAGCGGGCGCTATCAGGGTGTGTTCCCGATCAAGTGCAACCAGCAGCGGCATGTTGTTGAACATCTGGTGGAGGCTGGCGACCGCTGGAATTTCGGGTTGGAAGCCGGCAGCAAAGCTGAACTGCTGATCGCGCTCTCACTGACCCGCAACCCCGACGCCCTGCTGATCTGCAATGGCTACAAGGATCGCCGTTACATCGAGACGGCAATCCTGGCTCGTCGACTCGGGCACCAGCCGGTGGTGGTGATCGAACAGACGGACGAAGTCGAGCGGATCATTGCCGCCAGTCACGACCTGGGAGCCTCGCCGTTCATCGGCATCCGCGCGAAACTGTCAAGCCGCAGTACCGGCCGCTGGGGAAGCTCCGTCGGAGCACGGGCCAAGTTCGGCCTCGACCTCGCCGAAATGCTCCAGACCGTGCAAGCCCTTGAGAAGGCTGGGCTTCTCAAGGACCTTCGCTTGCTGCACTTTCACATCGGCAGCCAGATCAATGACATCGCCGTTCTCAAAGATGCCCTTCAGGAAGCCGGTCAGATCTATGTCGAGCTGACCCGTCTCGGCGCTCCGATGGGATTTCTGGATGTCGGCGGCGGGCTTGGGATCGACTACGACGGCAGTCGGACCGCCTCTTCAGCCTCGACCAATTATTCCCTGCAGAACTACGCCAACGATGTGGTCGCCACGGTTCGGGAGTGCTGCCAACCCCATGGAATCCCCGTACCGACCTTGGTGAGTGAAAGCGGCCGGGCCATCGCCAGCCACTTTTCGGTCCTGGTCTTCAATGTTCTGGGCTGCAGTCACACACCGGAGGAGGAGCCGCCACTGGAGCCGGAAGAACCTCTCCCAGTCCGCAACCTCCGTGACACGCTTGGCCAGATCCGCAGCCTGAGTGAACACGACACTGCCCTGCTGCAGGAGGCCTGGAACGATGCCATCAAATTCCGGGATGACGCCATGGCCGCTTTTCGGCTGGGGTACATCCGACTGAATCAGCGCGCCAAGGCGGAGCAACTCACCTGGACCTGTGCCAGGGAGATCAGTCAGCGGCTGCCGAAGGATCAACCCATCCATGAAGACCTGCGTGGTCTGCAACGGGCCCTCTCGTGCACCTACTACGCCAACCTGTCCGTGTTTCGATCAGCGCCGGACACCTGGGCCATCGATCAACTCTTTCCTGTCATGCCGGTCCACCGACTGAATGAACAACCAACGGAACTGGGACATTTCGCCGATCTGACCTGCGACTCGGACGGAAAGCTGGCGAAATTCATTGATTCCGGCCAGACCAAATCGCTGCTTGAGCTTCACAAGCTGAGGGATGGTGAGCCTTACCGCGTCGGCATGTTCCTTGGCGGGGCTTATCAGGAGGTGATGGGAAACCTGCACAACCTGTTCGGAAGCACCAACGCCGTCCATGTGCGCCTGAATCCCGGTGGAGCCGGGTATGTGCTGGACCATGTTCTGCGGGGAGATACCAATGCCGATGTGCTGGAGGTGATGCAGCACGATCCCGAACTTCTTCTGGAACGCCTGCGGCAGGGTTCCGAGGCGGCCATCCAACGTGGAGATCTCGACATCAGCGACTCCCGCCGCCTTATGGATCACCTCCGCCTCAGCCTGGGACAGACCACCTATCTGGAGGAATGACCTCTCCCGCCCAGCTGGCCCGGCGGATCGCCCCCTACCTGGGAGCCTTCGTTGCGCTTGTGCTGCTGCGCACCACCGGACTGGCACAGACCATTGATCTTGTGCTGTACGACCTGGTGATCCACCGACGACCGGCCGAGTCCGGCCAGACGACGGACATCACCCTGATCGGGATCGAGGAGAGCGATCTCAGGCGCTTCCAATGGCCGGTGGACGATGCCTTGCTGTGCCGTGCCATTGACACTCTCCATGGCAACGGAGCGATTGCCATCGGCTTTGATCTCTACCGGGACGTCGGCGTGGGTCCACAGCAGCAATGTCTGCGGGATCGGTTCAGGACGAACCCGACTTTGATCTCGATCTCCAACGTGGCCGCCGGCATCGGTCCAGTCCCCGGGACGCCGGCGAAGCGGCAGTCCTACAACGACATGACGGTGGACGCCGATGGTGTGCTACGCCGTGATCTTGTGCACGTCACCGGCCAGGATGAATCCATGGTGGCCTTTCCCATGCGGGTGATGGAGGTCGCCACGGGAGACAGCAGCCTGCGCAGGGCGATCGAAGCTGGGACCCACCATGGCGCCTGGGTCGGTGCCAACTCCGGGGGCTACCACAACGAGGCGGAAGCCGACCTCGGCGTTCAGAGTCTGCTGCTGTTCCGGGAGCCCGGCAGCTACCGCCAGTACAACCTCGGCCAACTCCTCGATGGTGAGATTCCTCAGGAGTCGATCCGGGACAGGATTGTGCTGATCGGCAGTACGGCTCCATCCTTGCGCGATCTCTTCGAAGTACCCCACAGCCGCTTCCATCAGGGAAGCGAGCTGTTCCAGATTGCAGGCCTGGAAATCCATGCCAATCGCATCGCCGCCCTGCTGGACCAACGCAGCCAAACAATGCCGGTCGGCTGGATCATGCCCGGTTGGGGCAATCTCTTGCTCGTGCTGATCAGCGGCATCGGTGGGGTGCTGCTGGGCGAACGCATCCAGAAACTGCAGCGCAGTGAGATGGTGACCTCAGCGGCCGCAGCCAGTCTCGGCGGAGGGCTGTTGCTGCTGCTGTCCCAACTGCACGTCTGGATTGGTGTGGTGATGCCCGTCAGTGCACTTCTCGGCATGAGCGGTGCCGCCTGGGTGCGACGCGGAGCCATCAGCCAGCAGCATTCGCAACAGATCCGTCGGCTGCTGGGGCAGACCACCTCACCGGCCGTGGCTCAGCAATTGTGGAATCAACGGGAGGACCTGCTGCGAGACGGACGCTTCAAGGGTCAGCAGCTGCCTGTCACCGTGCTGTTCATCGACACAGCCGATTTCACTTCGGTCTCTGAACAGCTGGAACCTGGGGAGCTGATGGATTGGCTAAACCGAGGCATGGCGGTCTGCATTCCCGCTGTCACCCGTCGGGGTGGAATGGTCAACAAATTCACGGGCGATGGAATGCTGGCTGTGTTCGGAGTACCCATTCGCTCTGATCCCGCAGCCGAAGCCGCAGCCGCCATCGAAGCTGCCATCGAGATCAACACCGGACTCCTACAGCTGAATGAGGAATTCCTGCGACAGCAGGCGCCGCAGATGCGGATGCGCGCCGGCATCAGTTCAGGAGTGGCCCTGGTGGGATCGATGGGCAGCTCAGAGCGGATCGAATACGCCGTGATCGGGGATTCTGTGAACTGTGCGTCCCGACTGGAGAGTCTGGAGAAGACCCGTCATGAGGGCGCACTGCGTGTTCTTGTGTCTGACAGCACCTTGAATCTGCTGGATGCTGAATTTCGAGATCGCCTGCCCCTGGATCACTGGGGGCCGATTCAGGTGCGCGGTCGCGAAGCGGCCATCTCGGTGCACGAACTCAGGATGGACACAGCACCGGCAGACTGGCCGGCCAGCCAGCACTGATCACATCGGCCAGGCCAAACGTCGACAGCGTCGCCTCGGTGGGCACAGACGTTCCACAGCTGCGACGCAGACCTCCGATCGCCCTGTCGACGGCGGAATCCTCCGGACTCCGACTGGGCAAAAGCAGGCTGACAGCCGGCGGAAACGACGTCGAGACGAAAGCGAGCGGGTCCTCTGATTCACCAGCCTCAGACCCACACTGGAAAAAGGATTCCCACACCGTGGGCTGCGTGACCGGAGCGACGCGGAAAACAAGGATTCCAGCTGGTGCCGAAGGGACGATTCGGGACGGACGCGGAGCTCCGGAATCCGGCTTCAGGTGAATGCTGAGGGGCACCGGCGTCGCCGTGGGACCCAGCAGAACAGCGAGATCTCCCGACGGCGGCAATCCATAGACACTGGTGTCCGGCACGAGATGCGCCACCAGGCGACTGGAACATTCACCACGTGTGCCCCCCCCAACCCGACGACCGGGGAAACGACTGCGGGGATCGGTTAGGCCATGGGGGCTGAGACCCAGGCTGCAACTAATCAACCCTGCAATCACCAGGGCCACGCCGCAGCCGCGAAACCGGACTGACTGGAGCTGAACGAATGAAGGTTTCAAGAGCGACAAGAGCTCAGCAGCTCAATGCTGACGACATCGGAGGGAGGCGGAAAGCAGACCATCTCAATTATTTGGAGAAGAACTTGTTGAAGGTCTGTGTCATTCGATCCATCAGACTGAGTTCAAATGATTTTTGCTGATCAGGTGTAAAACTGCGATGAGCTGCCTCTCGGCAGGTCATCACCTTGGCGAAAGCTTCCATCGCTGTCTCATTCTTGAGGAAAACATCCTCAATCCGCTGCTGACTGATTTCCTGAAGCAGAACATGACCAATTGCTTTGACAGACGCCGTGCGGGACGCATTGGTCAGTGCAGCAATTTCACCGAAGATCATGCCCCGCTTCAGCTTAGAGATTTCCACAAAATGCTCCCCTCCGGAGGGATCAGCGATCAAAACAGAGCAAACACCCTCCAACAGCACATACATCGATCCGCCGATCTGACCACTGACAACGATGATTTCGCCAGGTCCAAATGCAAGCGCCTTATCCTGACAGACAATGCCATGAATCTCTTTATCAGACAGAGATTCGAAAAGATCGATGGATCGCAACAGTTCAAAACTTTGTGACTGAATGAACTGCTGCCTTTCCGAATGCAAGCGCCGAGCCGAATGGTGAGTATGAAGGTCAATCACAGGATAGGGAACAGAATAGCCGGAGCGCTCCAGCTCATACCACACACAAGAGTAAATTTCGGTTTTTATCTTATGGCGAGCCCCGAAATCCTCAACAAAAAATTTCAACACATATGAAATACACGAATCATCGAACGAGCGAATGGCAACTACATTATGCGATTGCTCGACGACTCCTTCCTGACGGTCGAGGACGCGCCTGAGCAGAGCAATCGCTTCTCCTGGAGGCATGTCGTATGAAAGACCAATCTCAACGGTGAGCCGATACCGGGAGTCGGTAGGTCTTGAAAAATTGATTACTTTCCCGCTATCAATGAATGAGTTTGGAAACACAATCATTCGATCATTGATATCATCGTAGAGATAAGTGCTGTTCCAGGTCACATTATCAACGCGTCCTTGTTTGTCGTCTATTTCAACCCAGTCGCCCACGGCGAACTGACGCTCCACCTGAACCGTCAAAGCCGACGATATGTTGCTGATCTGTGAGGCGGATCCTGGGCCAACAATGAACGCCAGGCCGCCAAGAATGGCCGCTGAACCGACCGTGGTCAACAAACCCTGACTCCTCAGTTCAGCCGTCACAACAATGGCTGATGCGGCAACAAGGGAAAAGTCCTTGAGAATGCGTGGTGGCGCCATCCCACGCGAACTCAGGCGAGCGGAAAGTGCCCAGATCAAATCCAGAATGATCTCAACGACAGCGACATAAACAGCGGTTTTGGCAACCAGACGGATCCAATCAACAACGTCACCCTGAATGCCAGCAGCCACAAGGAATCGACTTATCAGAGCGGCCGTGATCGAGACCCTGAAAAACACCATGCTGGGGATCAGCCTGCTGAATCTCAAGAGCTGCAACTGTCGAATGCGACCGAGTACAAAGGTGAGCACCCAGAGGGCGGCCAGCAACGCAACAGTCATGTCAGTACTGGCGAACAAGGCAGGACATGATCAAACCATTGCCATGATGACAATGACCCATAGAACTTTGCAAAAACAATGCAAGAACTGATCAACGAGCAGTGAATATCCTATTCTGCACTTACCAAAATCAATACAGAAGTGTGAGACCATTTCTGCAAGGCCCAGCAGTGGAACACCAGTCAATAACGCCACAAAAAATCCATGGGTTGCCGTATGCGCGGTGAGCCACCATTTCCAATCCATCGTGACATCACTACCAGGACATTTTTCAATGGCCATCCTGTCTCCCTGCAATGGATAATCTGCAACAAAATGCCCAAGAATCAGAATGATCAGAAGATCCAAAGGTTGCTGAAAAGAGCTCAACATCAAAGGCATTCATACCCCATGCTTATGACCTCGGATCAATAACGAGCCTAGGCAGGAACAACCTCTCCAGCAAAACTCAAGCCCTCCTGAGCACGTCAATGAGCTGCCGACGCAGTCGACGTTGTCTCCACAGCATGGCTCCGTTCCCCGTGGCTCCCCCGATCAGGTCCGACGATCCCGGTTCTCAGTCGATCAGGCCACGTTTGATCAGAGGCTGAGGATCGACGATCTGCAGAGAACCCTGCTTTTCCTCCACGGTCCCCCGACTGCGAAGCTTGCTGAGCGTCCGGGAAGCCGTTTCGCGTGCCAGCCCGGCCAACAGAGCGATTTCTTTCTGTGGCAACGGAGGAATCAGGGCGAGTGGATCATTCTCCTTCGAACTCTTTCGCGCCAGGTAGGCCATCGCATCAAGAAGTCGCGATGTGGCGTCTGCCGTCTGGAGAGCAAACCGTCGATTCAGATCCCGCAGCCTGGTGGTTTCGAGTGTGGCCAGGGCCAGAGCGAACAAAGCGCTCTGACGCAGCAACGTCGAGAACGGTTGGATCCGCAGCTTCACCAACCGAACAGAGGTCAACGTGACCACATCAGCAGATCGAACCGATCCATCCACGGCCACCAGTTCACCGAAAACATCTCCCGCACCCAAAAGAGACATCACCACTTCTTCACCATCAGCGGTGTAGGTGCGGACCTTGGCCAGGCCGGACAGCATCAAAAACACGGACTCGCCCCAGTCCTGCTCCATCACGAGAATCTGATCAACGGCGTGCTGGGTCTCTCGATGACGATCGAGAAGCTGCCGCAGCTGGTCCTGCTCCAACGGAGCGAACAAAGGAGCCTGAACAAGTTCATCGGGCGTCAGAGGCGTCATGGCACGATTCCGATCAGGAGGAGGACAGCGCGACGATCAAGTCCTGGTTGGCACTCTGAAGGGCCTCGCTTAAAGCAGCACCGTCCCTCCCCCCAGCTTGGGCCAGATTCGGACGACCGCCACCGCCGCCGCCGCAGAGCTTGGCGATGCCGCCGATGAACTTGCCCGCCTGGAGACCTGAGCCGATCACATCCTTCCCGAAGGCAGCCACCAGAATCACTTTTCCCGTATCAGATGGGTCCGGCAGCCCCCCCAACACAACCGCGGCCATGTCACCCAACCGCCCAACCAGAGTTTGTGCAGCACTCTGCAGACCAGCTCCATCGACCCCATCGAGACGTGTGACCAACAGCGTGAATCCGCTCACCTTGATCGCGCGTTCAGCCAGAGCAGCCGCTTTCGCCACCGCCAACTCCCCCTGCGCTGCTGCCAGGGCCTTGGCCGTGTTCTTGAGTTCGTCCTGAAGCGCCGCCACCCGATCGACGATCTCCGGTGGCTGCACCTTGAAACGGGAACTCAGCTGCTTCACCACAGCGTCCCGCTCATTCAGATAGGACAGCACTGCAGGACCGGCAACGGCTTCAATCCGGCGAATGCCGGCGGCAACACCGCTTTCGGCGACGATCTTGAACAATCCGATCTCAGCGGTGTTGACCACATGGGTGCCGCCGCAGAGCTCCATCGACACGCCCGGAACATCGACAACCCGCACAACATCGGCGTATTTCTCACCGAACATGGCAACGGCTCCAGCTGCCTTGGCCTTCTCGATCTCCATCTCGGCAACCCTGAGCGGATGGGCCTCAGCGATCCAGTCATTGATCAGGCTCTCGACCCGTTCCAGCTCCTCCGTGGTCACGGCACGGGGGCAGTGGAAATCGAAGCGAAGGCGTTGAACATCAACCAGTGATCCAGCCTGGCCGATGTCGGGATCCACCACCTGCTTCAACGCCGCCTGCAGGAGATGCGTTGCCGTGTGATGGGCCTCAGCCAAGCGACGAGACCTTCGATCCACCTGGGCGGTGATGCTGTCACCGATCGCCAGCTGACCGCGCTCAATCCGGCCGGTGTGAACGAACACGTCGCGGTGACGACTCACCGACTCGATCGAAACAATCACATCACTGCCGGTGAGCACACCCCGATCGCCGACCTGACCACCCCCTTCGCCATAGAACGGTGTTGCCTCAAGCACCACCTGGACTGCATCCCCCGCACCGGCGTGAGTGACGGGTTCCCCGTTCGCAACCAGGGCCTGAACGATGCTGGAGCGTTCGAGTGACTGGTAGCCATCAAAACTGGTCACCTCAAGATCGGAGACCACCCGATCAATCGCGTCCTGCAGGGTGAGGTCGATGCTGACGGCTGCCGCCTTCGCGCGCTGCCGCTGAGCATCCATCGCCGCCTCAAAACCGGAGAGATCCACACCGAGACCATGCTCCTCAGCGATCTCCTGGGTGAGTTCCAGCGGAAAACCATAGGTGTCATACAGCTCAAAAGCCTGCTCACCGCTGATCTGAGCCGGCTCAACGGCAAGCAGGTCGGCCAGCATCTTCTCGCCCCGTTCCAACGTCTCAAGAAAACGGGCTTCCTCCCGTTGCAGCTCCGAAAGAATCACATCGCGACGCTCCAGAACCGAGGGATAGGCTCCCTGGAGCAGGCTGATGGCCGCTTCGCCCATGGTCTTCAGAAACGGTTGATCAATCCCCAGCAGTCGTCCATGACGGACGACCCGGCGAAGCAGACGTCTGAGGATGTAGCCGCGGCCGAGATTGCTGGCGCTGACTCCATCACTGATGAGTTGCGTCACAGCTCGGCTGTGGTCGCCGATCACCTTGAGAGAGGTCTGTCCGGCAACGTCGAGCTTGTGGTAGTCAACGTCTGCCAGGGAGGCAGCAGCCTGAATCAGCGGAAAGATCAGATCTGTCTCGTAGTTGTTGGGAACCTTCTGAAGGATCTGTGCCATCCGCTCAAGACCCATGCCGGTGTCGATGTTGCGGTTGGCCAATGGTGTCAGCGTGCCGCTGGCGTCGCGGTTGTACTGCATGAACACCAGGTTGTAGAACTCGATGAAGCGGTCGTCGTCTTCAAGATCAATCGCGTCATCTCCGAGTTCAGGCCTGAAGTCGAAATAGATCTCCGAACAGGGACCGCAGGGCCCGGTGGGACCAGAGCTCCAGAAGTTGTCCTCTTCATCCATGCGGATGATGCGTTTCGGATCCACCCCCACCACATCTCGCCAGATGGCTGCGGCTTCATCGTCTTCCCGGAAAACACTCACCACGAGGTTGCGAGGCGCGATGCCGTAGACGGTGGTGCTGAGCTCCCAGGCCCACTCAATCGCCTGCTGCTTGAAGTAGTCCCCGAAGGAAAAGTTCCCGAGCATTTCGAAGAACGTGTGGTGGCGCGCCGTGCGGCCCACGTTTTCGATGTCGTTGGTGCGGATGCACTTCTGACTGCTGGTCGCCCGAGCCGCCGGACGCTCACGCTGTCCCAGAAAGACGGGCTTGAAGGGCAGCATCCCGGCAATGGTGAGCAGCACCGTGGGGTCGTCGGGGATCAGCGACGCACTGGGAACAACCAGGTGTCCACGCTCCTCGTAGAACCGCAGGAACGCCGCCCGAATCTCCTCACCAGTCCGGGGCGCAGACGCTGCAGAAGTCGACGAAGCCGCGGCAGCCATGAACGTAAAGGCAGTTCCAGACGTCATGATCGCTCCTGAACCTCCCGAAGCCTTGGCCGATCCACCAAGCGATTCCGAGGTCAGGTCCCGGCTTCGCCTCGTCTCGATCGGCTGGGCCCTTCTGGCCGGAATCTGCGCCGGACTGTTCAGCCTCGGGTGGGGCCTTGAGGAGGCTGTCCGCTCCGGTGGGTGCGGTGTGTTCTACGGATTGCTGGCCTTCCACCTGCAGCGGGTGGATCCGGATGATGGCCATCTGCAGGCTGGACTGGTTGGTGCCGTCTGCGGCGTGCACAGTCTTGGCCTGCCTCTGAACCTGGAGACCTTGCAGGCAGACGCTCTGGCATCATTATTGGTAGAGCTTCTCAAGGCTTGGCTGCCGTTGATCGGCAGCGCAGTCCTGCTCCACGGCACCCATCGCTTCCTGCCCGCGTCGCGGCCATGAGCCTGCTGCACGCCACCTGGCTTCCCGCCATCCGCACTCCCAGCAGTTCCGGACAACCGGCACTGCTTGTTTGGGCTGACACCTGGCGAGTCGCGACACCGGCCGGACCAGGACTGACGCCAGCCTCCCATCCGTTCACCCTCGGCGAGCAAGACCTTCGAGCCTGGCTGAGTGAGCGCGATCTGGCTCCACCCGGCAGCATCGATGCCACCGCCTGCCTCACCCTGCCGAGCCGATCGGTTCGACCGCGTAAAGCGCGAAACCAATCCAGCGATCCCCCTGCGGAGGACGAACCGGCTTGGACCGGTCTGCCGCTCCAGGCCGGCGAACCCATCCCCAAACAGACCGAATGGTGGCCCTGGCAGGTGCAGGGTCTGGCTCTGGAGCCCTCAGCAGCGACGGAGTGGCTGTGCAGACTTCCCCTCTCCGGCCGCCATCCCGATCTGGCGGAGGAGTTGCGGTGGTGGAGCCATCTGCAACGCTGGGCCCTCAGTCTGGTGGCCCGTGGTCGCTGGATTCCCCAGGTCGAGCTGAGCAAGGGTGAGGGGTATCCCCACAGAGCCCGCTGGGTACCGCTGCTGAACCGGGAGGAAGACCGCAGACGCCTTGAGGATCTCGCTACCAGCCTGCCGCTTGTCGCGACCTGTGCCCTGCCCTGGCGCGAACCCATGGGGAGACGCAGCAACCGGATGACTCGCCTGCGTCCCGAGGCGATGCGGGCCGCCAACCCGGTTGCCTGTTGTCGGCCCAGAAGTGGTCGTCTGCGCGTGGCGACGCTGCTCGAGGATCTTGTGGATGCTCTGCTGCGCAAGGACTTTCAGCCCGATCTCGATGCCCTGGACCCCCTGCTGAGCGCCTGGCAGCACGCACTGGGGTCAGAGACAGGCGTGATCGATCTCGGTGAAGAGGATGCGGAGCGCCTGTCCAGTACCAGCCTTCACTGGCGAGAGGGCATCGCCGGCGATGTCGCCGCCGCCAGAACCTGCCTGGAGCTTCAAACACCGCCCGAAGGGGAAGACCTCTGGGAACTGCGCTTCGCCCTGCAGGCGGAAACGGACCCGAGTCTCAAACTGCCCGCAGCGTCGGCCTGGGCTTCGGGAGCCAGCACCCTGCAGCTGGGGGAGGTGAAAGTCGAACAACCCGGCGAAGTCCTGCTGGAAGGACTCGGGCGTGCCCTCACCGTCTTCCCGCCGATCGAGCGGGGGCTCGAGAGTGCCACACCGGAAACGATGCAGCTCACGCCCGCCGAGGCCTTCGTTCTGGTGCGCACGGCTGCACGCCAGCTGCGTGATGCCGGTCTGGGGGTCGATCTGCCGGCAAGCCTCTCGGGGGGTCTGGCCAGCCGACTCGGCCTCGCGATCAAGGCGGAACTGCCCGAACGATCGAGCGGTTTCACCCTTGGGGAATCACTGTCCTGGTCGTGGGATCTGATGATTGGTGGCGTGACGCTCACGCTCAGGGAACTGGAGCGCCTCAGCGGCAAACGCAGTCCCCTCGTCCGCCACAAAGGGGCCTGGATCGAACTGCGTCCGAACGATCTCAAAAACGCCGAACGGTTCTGCGGTTCCAACCCGGAACTCAGTCTCGATGACGCCCTGCGACTGACGGCCACGGAAGGAGAGCTGCTGATGCGGCTTCCGGTGCATCACTTTGAAGCCGGTCCAAGGCTTCAGGCCGTTCTCGAGCAGTACCACCAGCAGAAAGCTCCGGATCCACTACCGGCTCCGGACGGGTTCTGCGGCCAGCTGAGGCCCTACCAGGAACGGGGGCTGGGGTGGCTGGCCTTTCTGAACCGCTTTGACCAGGGCGCCTGCCTGGCCGATGACATGGGTCTCGGCAAAACGATCCAGTTGCTGGCCTTCCTCCAGCACCTCAAAACCGAACAGGAACTGAAGCGACCGGTGTTGCTAGTCGCGCCAACCTCGGTGCTCACCAACTGGAAACGGGAAGCGGAAGCCTTCACGCCTGACCTTTCCGTGCGCGAACACTACGGACCGCGGCGTCCCTCCACTCCCGCTTCCCTCAAGAAATCCCTGAACGATGTGGATCTGGTCCTGACCAGCTATGGACTGCTGCAACGGGACAGCGAACTCCTGGAAACCCAGGACTGGCAGGGAGTCGTGATCGATGAAGCCCAGGCGATCAAGAATCCCGGTGCCAAACAGAGCCAGGCGGCTCGCGATCTGGCCCGAGCCGGCAAAAACAGTCGGTTCCGCATTGCACTGACAGGAACTCCGGTGGAGAACCGGGTCAGTGAGTTGTGGGCCCTGATGGATTTTCTCAACCCCAAAGTCCTGGGAGAGGAGGATTTCTTCCGCCAGCGGTACCGCCTGCCGATCGAGCGCTACGGCGACATGTCGTCGCTCCGTGATCTCAAGGCCAGGGTGGGGCCTTTCATCCTGCGACGACTGAAAACCGACAAGGCGATCATCTCGGACCTACCCGAGAAGGTTGAACTGAGCGAATGGGTTGGTCTCAGCAAGGAGCAGAAATCGCTTTACAGCAAAACCGTGGAGGACACCCTCGATGCCATTGCCAGGGCTCCTCGCGGTCAACGTCACGGTCAGGTCCTGGGTCTGCTGACCAGGCTGAAACAGATCTGCAACCACCCTGCCCTGGCCCTCAGGGAAGAGACGGTCGACAGAGAGTTCCTGGGCCGTTCCGCCAAATTGCAGCGTCTCGACGAGATCCTTGATGAGGTGATCGAGGCGGGAGACCGCGCCCTGCTGTTCACCCAGTTCGCTGAATGGGGGCATCTTCTGCAAGCCTGGATGCAGCAGCGCTGGAGAGCTGAAGTGCCCTTCCTGCATGGAGGAACGCGCAAAAGCGACCGCCAGGCCATGGTGGATCGCTTTCAGGAAGACCCCCGCGGACCGCAGCTGTTTCTGTTGTCTCTCAAAGCTGGAGGCGTTGGCCTCAATCTCACCCGGGCCAGCCATGTGTTTCACCTTGACCGTTGGTGGAACCCAGCCGTCGAGAATCAGGCAACCGATCGCGCTTATCGCATCGGCCAAACCAGCCGGGTCATGGTGCACAAATTCATCACCAGCGGCTCCGTCGAAGAGAAAATCGATCGGATGATTCGCGAAAAATCTCGCCTGGCAGAGGACATTGTTGGGTCCGGGGAGGAATGGCTCGGCAGTCTTGCGGGAGATCAGCTGCGAGACCTCGTGGCCCTGGAGGACAGCTGATCATGGGGAGACAACGATGACGATCACCAACGGCAACAACAACGGCATCACCGCCATCGGCGATGAAGGGCTTGGCCAGCAGCCCTGGTGGGTGCAGCAATGGATGGAACTGATCAATGGTTACCGCTTCAAGAAACGTCTGGAGCGCGCCTGGGGGTATGCCCGCGAGGGCAACGTCACCTCCATCAGATTCGAAGGACGCCGGGTGCATGCCCGCGTCCAGGGCACCGGCGAAGAGCCCTACAAGGTGAAGCTGTGGCTGGATGTGCTGAACGATGAAGACTGGGCCTACGTCCTGGAGGCTCTGACGCAGAAGGCCCGCTGGTCTGCCCAGTTGCTGGCGGGGATCATGCCGGTTGACATCGAACGGGCCTTCGCTGCAAGCGGAAAACGGCTGTTCCCGTTCAAATTGCAGGAGGTCCGCAGTGAATGCAGCTGCCCGGACAAAGCCAATCCGTGCAAACACATCAGCGCGGTGTATTTCCTGATGGGAGACCGCTTCAGCGAAGACCCCTTCGTGCTGTTTCAACTCAGAGGTCGCAACCGCGCCAAGCTGCTGGAGGACCTGGCGGAACAACGTCGCAAGGCCCTGGCGGCTCTGGCTGAGCAGGGAACCCAGAGCGAGACGGGTGCAACAAAAGAGGATTCGGCTCCGCTGCCGCCTCACCCGGCCGTGCTGGATCCTTCGCTTTGGTGGCGCTACGACCGCAGCCTCGATGGCGATCTGGTGGTAATCACCCCAGCAATGGATGGCGACACAGGCCTCGATGCCGCTGGTGAACTGCCCCTGGCGGAGGACCCGCGTTTCCCCGAGGCACGTGACAGCTTCCTGAACAATCTCAAGGCCCACGGCCAGGCCAGTGCCCAGCAGGCGATGCTGCAGGCCATGGCGGCTGGCAGCTGACGAGCAGTGGAGTGGCCTGAAGCCATGGTCGATGCCGCCTGGCTCGCCGCGGAGACTCAAGCGCTGGCGGCGATGCTGCTGGAGTCGCATCAACGGGCCTTCAACAGGCCCCTGATCACCGCCGCCCAAACGGGCCGCTCTAGACGCCTGCTCTGCCAGGAGCTGTTCGCCTGCGGCTTTCCGGTGCTGGCCCACGGCACGGAGCAGGATCCCAAGCTCAGTTACGCCAACGCCGCTGCCCTGCAGCTGTGGGACAGCCACTGGGATGAGCTGATCGGCATGCCCTCACGGCTCACCGCTCCGGACAGCGAACGGGCGGAACGCAGCAGCGCCCTAGGCCAGGCGAAACGGCTGGATGCGGTGCAGAACTATCGCGGTATTCGCATCAGCCGCAAAGGGCGGCGATTCATGATCGACAACGCCAGGATCTGGACCCTCTGGGATGCGGGCGAGCGGGTCTGCGGCCAAGCGGCCTGCTTCAGGGATTGGTGGCAGATCTAAAAAGTAGCCGCAAAAACAAAAAAATAGTTATAGACAAAAAACTGTTTTCACAAAATCCCTACAAAATAGATCAATCAAGGCATTGGAATGGAAGGCAAGCCACTAAGAGGTTCGACCAGAAAAGGATCCATCAATGTTACATCCGTCAAATCCGGAGGGTACACAAACGTCAACCCGACCTCAAATCTTTGTCCAAAATAGCAGAATTGAATTCCGGTACAAGTTTTCTTCAGGACTAAAGGGATTAAAGCAGGAAATCAGGCTTTATAACGTTGACGAAAACTGGAGAAAAGCAATCATTCCACTGCAGGGCGGATCTCGAAGCATTAACAACTCAAAACGAGAAGTTGTCCATAGCCTGAACCTAAAAAAACTCTGGCAGGGATCCAGAGACTGGAATCTCCCCGACGTTGTACTAAAAAACAATAAGATGAAGGGGTACATTGCAGGCCAATGGGGCGCACCACAATTATTTTTCACTGTCACCATCGACACAGAACATTCAGGAGCCAAAGCATTTATTGACTACATTTCCGATAAAAAAGGGCCCTTAAATCTAAACCCCGGGAAGCCGGTCAGCCCAGACTCATTGGAGATTCATGGAATCGTAAAAGGAAATCCCGAAAAAGAAGAAAAAGTTGAAGTCTTCTCAACGTACAAGCAGGCCAATAAAACCGTGACACTTCATCACGGTTATGCAGAGCCCAAATCAGGCAAGTGGGATTTAGAACTGAAAAAATTCCCAGATGGAGCCAATGTCACGCACAACATTTTCGCTCGCCTAATCGATCCTGCCGGAAATCATCAACATACCGATTCCCAGTCGGTCACGGTCGATACCCTACCGGAGGCAGAGGCAAAAATCCTACAAATTGATGGCATCAAACTCAAAAAAAACAAGCTATCCAATGACACAAGCAATGCTAGACCCTTGATCACTGGAACATTAAGCAGCAAGCTCAAAGAAGGTGAACAAATCGAGATCTGGAATAAGCACAGAATATGGCATAACAAAGTAGCAAGAAACAGATTTCTGGGCTATGCCACGCCCGAAGGAAAAAGCTGGACTTTTAAGCCAGCGAAGAACCTCCAATCCAACAAACAATACAAACGCGTCTATGGACATCAGCCTCACTATCTAACCGCAAGAGTTTCGAATGGCCTTGGGAAGATTTCGAAACAAAATCGAATATCCTTCGCAGTTGACACGAACGGCCCAAGCATAAGACTGGACTCAAGCGAACAATTACGAAATGGCCTAAGTCGCTCGCCTGGCCAAGAGAAAATAGTTAACTCGTACCTGAACGATATCAAGCGCAGACATAACATCAATCCAGACCACATGCTCATAACACTCAAAGCGAGAGACCGGGGAAATATATTTGCGACACCCTCGACACTCAAGAAAGGCCTCGAAATAAGCAATGGAACAGTAGGAAAAGTTCTGGCTCCTCAAAACAAGAACGTCCTTATTTCCGAAAAGTACGTCGAATCACTTTACGAAACCCTTGAGGGCACACTCTTCATCTCAGTAATACCAACAGCCAATTCCAATGGCCATATAAAAATTCAATTCCAAAAAAACATATTAAAGGACCGAGCCGGCAATAAAAACAATGCTTCCAATACCCTGAAACTTCCTTTTGACACACGCACCAAAGAGACAACTCCTGAAGATGGATTATTAAATCCAATTGACGAGAAAACAACGCCTAAAGATGAGGATGTAAAGCCGAGTGACAACAATCCAACCCCCGTTCCAGACGATACAAACAAGCCAATTAATGCAGCCAAGCCCTCTCTGAAAAAAACCGAAGCAACGATTGCAGAGGACGCCAAGGCAGGCACAACAATCATTGATTTGGCAGACAGCAAATCCGGCAAAGACCTCAATGCCGACGGAGACAAACTCACCTACACCATCGAAACTGGCAATGACGATGGGCTATTTTCCATTGACCCCGACTCTGGCGTGATCTCGATTGCCGCAGGTAAATCACTCAATTACGACACCAAGCGATCGCACAAACTCACTGTTGAAGCCTCCGATGGATCCCAATCGGGGTCGGCTGTGATCACCATCAAGGTAACGGATGTCAGTGGCTATCCCGCTCCAGCAGACACATCTCCCTCCCTGGAAGCCCAGACGGTTCAAGTGAATGAAAGCATCAAGCCCGGCGATGAAATCGTCGACCTATCAGACGAATCAGGAGGAGATACCAACGGCAACGGCAATGCTCTTGCTTATGCCATCAGCTCGGGGAACGAGGAGCAACTGTTTACAATCAACCCCAGCAATGGCAAAATTACTCTTTCAAAAGAAAAGGTTCCAACCGCTAAGTTTCTTGATTACGAGACCCAAAAGAGCTTTGTGTTAGGTGTCAGTGCAAGCGCCAAAGGCAAAACTGATACCGCCCAGATCACCGTTCAGGTACAAAACCAGACCGAACAATTCAACCTTGGCAGCCCTGCCCCATATTCCTGGGGGGGGGGGATGACATCACCGGCAGCATCAGTAACAGTGCTAAATCCGACTGGGTCAGTTTGAGCATCAACAAGGGTCAATCGGTTTCACTTGGCTTCAATGGCAGCGGAACACTAGACAGCCAGAACAACGTTTACGTCAAAGCCATATACAACGATTTCGGCCATGTGGTCGACAACAATGAGTATTTCGATCCCCCTGAAAACCTAACCTCCTTTGACGTCATCGCGCCCTATACCGGCACCTACTACGTGGAGGTGAAAGCTAGGGATGGGCAGACAGGCTCCTATGGATTTGGGGCAACCGACAATGGCATTGCCCTGGGCTGACACAGGCACTCCAGTGGGCTGATTCAGCACCACAACGCAGCGATGAACCCCCTCAGATTCGATCCGCTTGCTTCAGCGGATTCGCTTGGAGCTGAAAGCATTCGGTTTTAACACCATCCCTGTGGTGCCAACCGAACTCTGCAGTACAGACCGAATCAAAACGGGCGGTTCTCACGCTTCTGGTTCTCATTCAACTGACGCAAATTGTGATGGCGGGCGATCAAAACAGTCCGCTGATGTTCCCCTTCAGGAGTAACAACCATGCTGACCCTGCGCCAATCCCCCTTCGATCTGTTCGAGCGACTCGAGCAGCAAATGGCCACCGCTGAGCGCATCCCCCAGGCCGAAGTGATCGACGGTGACGGTGCCTACACCGTTCGCCTCGAACTTCCTGGCGTCGAACGGGATTCCATTGAGGTGAAAGCCACGGACCGCACTCTGATGGTGAGTGCCGAACGCAAAGCCGCCGTCGAAGCCGACAACCAACAACCGGCTCTGCTGAGTGAGTTCCGCACCGGGACCTGGAGCCGCAGCTTCCGCTTCTCAAGCGGTCTCGACCGAGACCAGCTCAAGGCCACCTACCGCGACGGAATTCTGGAAATCACCGCTGGCAAGGCCGTCAGCCACACCAGCGTGACGGTGAAGGTCGAGAGCTGAGGACCAAACGGAGAGGAAGAACGGACACCCCACCCCGCTTCGGCGGGGTTTTTTGCTGCAGACGCCCTCGCTCAACCCCCCAGACCGAAGAAAGCATTGGCGATGAACAGCAGACTGAAACCGCCCAAAAACACCAACCCGAACCAGGACAGGGCTCGCATGAACGGTCCATAACGGTGGGCATCGGGCACGAGGGAGCTGTTGATCGTGTCCATGGCCATCCAGGCGAACAATGGTGCGGTCAGGAAACTGCCCGTCATTGCAGCGAAGACAAAATCCTTGACGCCAATGCCACCACCTTTGGCCACCACCAGTGCCGACACGGCTACCAGCAGATGCAACACAACCCAGAACTGGTAACGACGCCGTTGAGGTCCAGGGGCTGCATCGCCACGGTCCTGCCCCCGCAGCAGTCCCTGAATCGCCGCAATGCTGCGGGGGTAGGCATCGAGGCAGGTGAGGGTGGTGCTGAACATGGCGGAGAACGCCGCCGGGATGATCACCCAGGCCGCCCAGCCCCCCATGGCGGCGGTGTAGAGCTTGATCAGCTTCTGGGCGAAGGACAGACCGGTGCCGGCCAGCATCCCGTCGCCTGTGCCGTACATCGTGTAGGCACCAAGAACCACGAAGAACAGGGCCGTCACAACCGTGACGCCATAGCCCAGATTAAAGTCAACCTCCGCCTCCTGCGGACTGGCGGTGTGGTCGGTGTCGCGGGCCCGGGAGAACATCCACAAGGACGGCCAGACGCACATTTCCACCGGTCCAGGCATCCAGCCCATCAGCGGGATCAGAAAGGCCAGGTTTGCCAGGGTCCAGGGGCTGGGATCAGCGCCGACCCAGCTCGCGGCGACATCACCAGCGGGTCCGCGGATCAGCAACGACGCCGCCCCAAGTCCGGTGAGCAGGGTGAGCAGCACCACCAGCAGCTTTGAGAGTCGGTCGAGAGCGCGGTAATGACCAAGCAGAAGCACCAGGCCACTCACCACCAGCACCCCGATCGAGAGGCCGTAGGGATCCTGCCCTGCCAACCCAGGGATGTTGGTGAGCAGCAGCCCCGCCACAAAACTCACCGCCGCGATGGTGAAGGTCCCGGTGACCAGGCTCACCACCAGGTACAGCGGCAGGTAGAGCGGATTGCGTTTCTGGAAGCCCTCCAACAAAGACAGCCCGGTGGCCGCTGTAAAGCGGGTGCCCACGCGAAGGAAGGGATACTTGATCAAATTGGTGAGCAGGATCAAGCCCACCAGTGCAAATCCGAAACGGGCTCCCGCCGTGGTGGACGACATCAAATGGGATCCACCGATGCAGGCACCGGCCAAGAGGATCCCGGGCCCAATGCTGCGTCGCAGCGTCGATGACGCCATCACGAGGTTGCGGTTGCGACCAGTCTCCGCCGCCGCCCCCCCACGAAATCTCCGTAAAGTCGATATCCGTCACGGTCGCATTCATGGTCGTCGCTCCAGCCGCTCCGAAGCTGTCGCTGCAGTGCGAGGCCATCGCCGCCGACACCACCACGATTCGATCCCTCGACTGGGATCGCAGCCGCTTTGACATTGAATTCGGGCTGCGCAACGGCACCACCTACAACGCCTTTCTGGTGCGGGGGGAACGCACGGCCCTGATCGACACCAGCCACGCCAAATTCCGCAAGACCTGGATTCCGCTCCTCAAAGATCAGATCGATCCAGCCGCGATCGATGTGTTGATCGTGAGCCACACGGAACCTGACCATTCCGGCCTGATCGGAGACCTGATCGATCTCAATCCCGAGATCGAAATCGTGGGCTCGAAGGTGGCGCTGCATTTCCTCAAGGACCAGGTGCACAGGCCGTTCAGATCCCGTGCGGTGAAGTCGGGCGAGGAACTGGATCTCGGCACCAATCCCGACAGCGGCATCCAGCACCGCTTCGAATTCCTCAGCGCTCCGAATCTGCACTGGCCGGACACGATCTTCTCCTTCGATCACGGCACAAGCATCCTCTACACCTGCGACGCCTTCGGCCTGCATTACTGCACCGACGACATCTTCGACGCCGACCCCGGGGCCATCGCCCCCGATTTCCGCTTCTACTACGACTGCCTGATGGGTCCCAATGCCCGCAGCGTGCTGCAAGCGCTCAAGCGCATGGATGGTCTGCCGGAGATCAACACCATTGCCGTGGGACACGGCCCCCTGTTGCGGCATCACCTCAGCCACTGGATCAGCGATTACCGCGAATGGAGTGGCCAGCGCAGCAAGGGAGAGAGCTATGCAGCGATCTGCTACCTCAGCCAATACGGATTTTCCGATCGAATCAGCCAGGCCATCGCCCACGGCGTGGGCAAGGCGGACGCCCAGGTGCAGCTCGTGGACCTGCGGGCCACCGATCCCCAGGAACTCACTGCACTGATCGGCGAAGCCAAGGCGGTGGTGGTACCCACCTGGCCATCGGAACCGGATGCCGACCTGCAAGCCTCGATCGGCACCCTGCTGGCGGCCCTGCAACCCAAGCAACTGGTCGGCGTCTATGACGCCTTCGGCGGCAACGATGAACCGATCGATGCGGTCGCCGATCAACTGCGCAGCCAGGGGCAGAAACAGGCGTTCAGCCCCCTGCGGATCAAACAACTGCCCCAGGGGAGTGATTACCAACGTTGTGAGGAGTCCGGCACGGACCTTGGCCAGCTGCTCACCAAGGAGAAGACGATCGCAGCGATGAAAAGCCTTGACGGTGACCTCGACAAGGCCCTCGGGCGGATTAGCGGTGGCCTCTATGTGGTGACCGCCAGCCAGGGTGACGGTGAAGGGCGCCGGCGTGGCGCCATGGTGGCCAGCTGGGTGAGTCAGGCGAGCTTCTCACCACCGGGGCTCACGGTTGCCGTTGCCAAGGACCGAGCGATCGAAGCCCTGATGCAGGTGGGTGATCGCTTCGTGCTGAATGTGCTGCGCCAGGACAATCACCAGCCTCTGCTAAGGCATTTCCTCAAGCGGTTCCCCCCCGGAGCCGATCGCTTCGCAGGCGTGAATGTCCTGGATGGCGTCGCTGAAGGAGGTCCGGTTCTTGGCGATGCTCTGGCTTATCTGGGTTGTCGGGTGGAGCAGCGTCTGGAGGGTCCGGATCACTGGATCATCTACGCCGTGGTGGAACAGGGGAATGTGGCTGACACCGATGCCTCCACGGCCGTGCACCATCGCAAGGTTGGCAATCACTACTGATGACAGCGTCAGCGACAGCAACCACGACAGCCATACGGCAAACGATCACCCTGCCCATCGACCCAGGGGCTGTCAGCCTGCGCAGCCTGAGCCAGCAACGCAGCCGCTTCGAGCTGGAATACGCCCTGGAACGTGGCAGCACGGCCAACAGCTTCCTGTTCGAGGGAGATGAACACCACGCCGCTGTTCTGGTTCACCCCCCAGGTGCTGCCTATGGAGACGTGTTTCTTCCAGCCCTGGCAGCGGCGATGCCTGATCACAGCCGAAGCCTCCAAGTGGTGGTCGGCCATGTGAACCCCAATCGGGTCGCCCTGCTGCGTGAGCTCGCAGCGACTTACACACGCCTTGAGCTGATCGCATCCAATGCCGGCGCCAAGGTGATGAAGGAATTGTGGACTCTGCGCAAGCCAACCCCTCCAGGAGAGTCGTCAGAGGCGCCACCACTGCCGGATCTACCCCCGATTCGCACCATCCGGCATGAGCAGGGCACGCCGCTCAGTCATGGACGCACCCTGATGCTGCTGCCGGCCCCGACACCCCGCTGGCCGGGAGGACTGCTGGCATTTGAAGAACGCCTCGGACTGCTGATGAGCGACAAGTTCTTCAGTGCCCATGTCTGCACTGAAGACTGGGCCGAAAGCAACCGCAGCAGCACCGAAGAGGAGCGCCGCCATTTCTACGACTGCCTGATGGCCCCGATGGCGCGGCAGGTGGACACCCTCGTGGACCGCCTGGAAGACCTCGACATCCGCACGATCGCACCAGGGCACGGGCCAGCCATCGAAACGAGCTGGAGAAGTTTGCTGAGTGACTACCACCGATGGGGGGAAAGCCATCAGCAGGCAAGTCTCAACGTGTTGCTGTTGTTTGCCAGCGCCTACGGCAACACTGCGGCGATCGCAGATGCGCTGGCCCAGGGGATCGGCCGCACCGGCATCCGGGTGAACAGCCTCAACTGCGAATTCACGCCAGCCAACGAACTGGTGGATGCAATCCAGCTGTCGGACGCCGTCCTGATCGGATCTCCCACCCTTGGCGGTCATGCTCCAACCCCCATCGTGTCTGCCCTGGGGACCTTGCTGGCCGAGGGAGACCGCAGCAAACCCGTTGGTGTCTTCGGCAGCTTCGGCTGGAGCGGAGAAGCGGTGGATCTGCTCGAAAACAAATTGCGGGATGGCGGCTTCTCGTTCGGTTTCGAACCCATTCGGGTGAAATTCAGTCCTGATGCTGCTCGGGTGAAGCAGCTTGAAGAAACCGGTACCCGCTTTGGACGTGAGCTCCTCAAAATCCAGAAGCGTGCCCAGCGACGTTCAGCTGGTGGCTTGAGTGAAAGCCGCAGTGACCCTGCCGTGGTTGCCCTCGGTCGCGTGCTCGGATCCCTCTGCGTGCTGACGACGCGCAAAGGCGACCTGAGTGGCGCCATGGTGGCCAGCTGGGTGAGCCAAGCGAGCTTCTCTCCTCCGGGGATCACGGTGGCCGTCGCCAAGGACCGTGCCGTGGAAGCCCTGCTGCACAAGGGCGATCGCTTCGCCTTGAACGTGCTGGCCGAAGGTCGCGAAACCGCCCTGATGAAGCAGTTCCTGCAACCGTTCGAACCCGGTGCAGATCGCTTCGCAGGCCTTGAACTGGAGACCAGCCCCGCCGAGCAGCCACTGCTTCCAGCGGCTCTGGCCTGGCTCGATGGAGAGGTGAAACAACGGATGGAATGCGGCGACCACTGGCTTCTGTATGCCCAGGTCAACCATGGCGGCCTGTTTGATGCCGAGGGCTCCACTGCCGTGCACCAACGGCGCAGCGGCGCGAACTACTGAGAAGCCATTTCGGTGGGAATGCGCTTCAGTGGGGAAGCAGTCGTGACAGCACAAAAGCGATCGCGAAACCGGAGCCACCGAGGATGCTCACCATGTCATGGGTTTCCTCAAAGGCCTCCGGCACAACGGTTTGCAGCGTCATGGCCAGAACGCCACCTCCAGCCAGTGCAATCAGCGCTCCCTGCAAGATCGGGCCCGTGCCTTTCAGAAACACGAACGACAGCAGCGAGGTGAACGAACAGATCAAGACCACCCCACCCCACATCAACAGGATTGTCTTGAGGCGCCAGCCAGAACGCTGAAGTCCGGCACCGCTGGCCAGGCCCTCAGGAATGTTGGTGATCGCCACACTGATGATCACCGAAAGACTCACGATCCTGTTCTCCAACAGTGAGATGCCGATGCTTGCCGCCTCGGGAATGCCATCGATCAGAGCACCAATCACCAAAGACATCCCGGCTGTTTGAGCGGAATCGTCAGCAGACTCCTGACGGAGTCCTCCGTGGGTGACAGAACACCGACGTTGCACGCCCCTGGATTGCAGCAGTCGATTGAACAGAACAAACAGGCAAAGACCGACAAAGAAGCCGAACAACGCTGGAACAAGTCCCGCCGTTTCATACGCCACTTCGAGCAGGTCATAGGACAGGAGCGAGATCAACAACCCTGCACTGAAGGCCAGCATCACCGCTGTGATGCGCTTGCTGGGATGGGTGAACGACCCGATCCAGGCCGAGATCAACAACGAAGCCGTCGCCAGAAACGCCCAGCCAAACGCCTCATATGGCGTGCCTTGACCGACAGAAGCTGTCGGGGCAACAGCGAATAACCAAGAGAGATCCAAATGTGTGAATTCATAGATCCGCTCCTGCACAGGTAGCGACAAATCGCCTCCTTGAACTTCAGGATTGAGGCATGAAGCATGTGAACCGATGAGCCAGGGAGGTCCCGATCTGCTCGCCATCGCTGCGAGCAACGGCGAGAACCTGAAACTCGCCCAGCAGTTCGTCGACGCCGCTGCCGCCCGCGACGCCGCCGCGGAGCTTCTTGATCTCACCCTGCTCGACCTTCCCGTCTTCACACCACGGACGAAGAAAGACATCCCCCCCAGCGGCCTGAGTGAACTGGAGCAACGTCTGTTCAGTGCTCCACGCTGGGTGATCTGCGCGCCGGAATACAACGGCTCGATCCCTCCTGTGCTCAGCAATGCGATCGCCTGGCTGTCCGTTCAAGGAGACGATTTCCGTGCCTTGTTCAATGGCCGACCCGTCGGCATCGCCAGCGTCTCCGGAGGCGGTGGCATGGAAGTGCTGCTCTCGATGCGCATTCAGCTCACACACCTTGGTGCACAGGTGGTGGGCCGACAGCTACAAAGCAACAAGTCCAAGCCGCCACGTCAGGAAAGCGTGGATGATCTCGTGGACCGCCTGCTGCAACTCCATCCGTTGATTCTGTGAGATTTCGACCATCCGCCGAGCGATTTCACAGCCAGCTTGACTGGCTGGATTCATGGCACAGCTTTTCCTTTTCCTATCACTTCGATCCTGGCTGGATAGGCTTTGGTCCGCTTCGCGTGATCAACGACGACACCGTTGCAGCCGGTCGAGGCTTCGGGATGCATCCCCACAAGGACATGGAAATCGTGACCGTGATGGTGCAAGGCCAGATCAATCACCGTGACTCGATGGGCCACAGCGAAGTGCTCAAAGCCGGGGAAGTCCAGAGGATGAGTGCCGGCACCGGCGTGGTGCACAGCGAAATGAATCTGGGTCAGGAGGCATGCCGTTTTTTACAGATCTGGATCGAACCGGATCAACGCGATCTCAAACCTGCCTATGAACAGAAACCGTTCAGCATCGGACGGGACTGGACAGCTCTTCTGGATCCATCGGGACGAGACGCGGCCATGGCCATCTCTCAGACCCTTTTCCTTTGGAGAGCCAAACCGAAGCCTGGCGACGACCTCTCAGTGCCGGATCAGGGCGGTTCGATGCTGTGGCTGCAGCTGATCGATGGCGCTCTCAGCTGGTCATCCCAGCAGGGAGAACCTGCAACCCTGGTGAAAGGAGATGGCGTGGGAGTGCATCGTGATGACCCACGCCTCCAGCGGCTGCAGGGGGCTGATTCCGGTGCTGACGTCCTGTTGTTCGCGATGAACGGTTAACACCACATGTGGGGAAGCGAGCATGGGGGACCGCAGGGATGGAGACCGTGCTGGGTGCCCGTCCCGCCACATCCACTGCAGGACCAGCACAGCGATTTTGAGGGTCTCCATGACAAATGATGATCTACTGCAGTCGCGTTCGGATGATCCCAAAGACATTCGGTGCAACACGCAAACACCACATCTTGTGCCCTGAAATAACGGAGTCATTGATCAACGATCCCCTGAGCGATGGGATTTCTGATGAACCGTCAGACCGTGGTGCGCTATCGCGGTTTTCTGCTGTTGCCTCAAAACAATCAGAGCTGGTTGGTGCGCCCTGAGCGAAGCCCGATGCGTCTGTTGCCGTTTCGGACACCCACCTGCTCGCTGGCGGATGTCAAAGCCCTTCTCGACTGGAGGCTGTCGCAGGAAGAGACGGAAATCAAGGCAGCCTGACGATCAGGCTGCTGCCGGTGGTGGGGTCGGGTGATCGATGGGCTGGAGAGGAATGACCAGGGTTGCCCAGTGTTCCGGGCGAGCGGGACGCTCACGGCGGGCCTGACGCACACCGAACGGAACTCTCACAACGTTGGTGCCATCAATCGGCAGAGTGTGTCCTCGACGCAGAGCTGACTCCAGGCCATCCGGCAATTCCGGAAGTGTTGGCTGTGGAGTGTTGCTTATCCGATCCATGGTGTCCCCCGACAGACGAATCAGTTGACGAACAGTTTGCGCTCAAAAGGCCTCAACCCTGTTCGAATCAAACGAAGTTTTCGCTTTTCGGTGAAAATTTACCGCGGCTTTGCCCTAAACACCAGTACGCAGTCCAATTCAGGCTTCTGCGGTTGAAGCAGCTGCTCTTCAAGCAGCTGTCGCCATCTCCTCCACCGAAGGACACGTGCACACCAGATTGCGATCGCCAAACGCGTTATCGATCCGAGCCACAGCAGGCCAAACCTTGAGCTGGTCCTGACCTTGCATCGGAAACGCCGCCTGCCTGCGGCTGTAGGGACGATCCCACTGGTCAGACAGCACCGACGCCATCGTGTGAGGAGCCTGCTTGAGAGGGTTGTTGATCGGATCCATGGCACCGGCTTCGATCGCACGAACCTCCTCCCTGATGGCGAGCATTGCGTCGCAGAAACGATCGAGCTCCACCAGGCTCTCGCTTTCAGTTGGTTCCACCATCACTGTGCCCGCCACTGGCCAACTGACGGTGGGGGCATGGAATCCGTAATCCATCAGACGCTTGGCGATGTCATCCACGTCAATGGATGCACTGCGTTTGAGAGGGCGCAGGTCAAGGATGCATTCGTGGGCAACGCGACCGGTGGAACCGCGGAACAGCACCGGGTAGTGGGCATCGAGACGATCGGCCAGATAATTAGCCGAGAGAAGCGCCACGGCACTGGCCTGACGCAGAGCTGAAGCCCCCATCATGCGCAGATACATCCAACTGATCGGAAGAATTCCAGCACTCCCCAGGGCTGCTGCGGACACAGGGCCGATTGCAGAGCTGGATGGCGCTGCCGCCAGGGGGTGACCAGGCAGGAATGGGGCGAGGTGAGCCGCCACACCGATCGGACCGACGCCAGGGCCTCCACCGCCATGGGGAATGCAGAAGGTCTTGTGCAGATTGAGATGACAGACATCCGCTCCATAGGCGCCAGGTCGACAAAGGCCTACCTGAGCATTGAGGTTGGCGCCATCGAGATACACCTGACCTCCGTTGGCATGGATCAGCTCGCAGATGCCGCGAATGCCCGGTTCAAACACACCATGGGTGGAGGGGTAGGTGACCATGAGTGCAGCCAGTCGGTCGGCGTGTTCGGCCACCCGGGCGGCGAGATCCTGCTGATCAATGTTGCCGTCCGCATCGCAAGCCACTGGAACAACCCGAAACCCAGCCATCACGGCGCTGGCTGGGTTGGTGCCATGGGCACTCGTGGGAATCAGGCAAACATCCCGGTTCGTATCCCCTCGGGACAGGTGCCAGGCCCGAATCACCAGAAGTCCCGCATATTCACCCTGGGATCCGGCATTCGGCTGAAGGGAAACAGCGGCGAACCCGGTCAGTGCCGACAACCACTCTTCAAGATCTGCGGCAAGCCGCTGATAACCCTTGACCTGATCGGCAGGAGCGAATGGATGCAAGGAGGCGAATTGCGGCCAGCTGACCGGAAGCAGCTCCGAGGCAGCATTCAGCTTCATGGTGCAACTGCCCAGGGGGATCATCCCGTGAACTAGCGATAGATCCTTGCTGACAAGACGCTGGATGTAGCGCATCAGCTCGGTTTCGCTGCGATAGCGATGGAACGCCTCCTGCCTGAGCCAGGGCAAGATCCGCTGGGGAACGCCGCTCAGATCACCGGTGACCGAAGCAACAGGGGACGGTGCTGGCTTCTCCACAGCCGACGCCAGGGCAGCGATCAGCTCTGAGATTTCAGCGTCCGTACTGCACTCATCGAGGGCGATTCCGAATCCGGTGGCCTGATCCGCCTCAACGCCATGGGGCAGAACCTGCAGGTTGAAACCAGCAGCCCTGGTCGCCTGATGGATCAGCGAGGCCTGGGGAGAGCTGACGACGATGCTGTCAAAGCGATCGATCGCGGCGAGGGAGAACCCAAGCGAGATGAGGGCTGCCTCAAGACGCTGCCGCAAGCTCACGATCCGACGAGCGATCGCCGTGAGACCTTCCGGTCCGTGATGGACCGCATAGAACGAGGCCATCACAGCCAGCAACACCTGAGCCGTGCAGATGTTGCTGGTGGCCTTGTCGCGCCGGATGTGTTGCTCACGGGTCTGCAGGGCCAGGCGCAGGGCCGGGCTGCCCTCAGCATCGCGGGACTGACCGACCAGTCGACCGGGAATCTGGCGCTTGTACGCCTCGCGTGTGGCGAAAAATGCCGCATGCGGTCCGCCGAAACCCATGGGTACGCCAAAACGCTGGGCACTTCCGACAGCGATATCAGCACCCATGGATCCCACCGGTGCCATCAGTGTCTGGGCAAGTGGATCAATCGCCACAGTCACTAATGCCCCGACAGCGTGACTGCGCTCGATCAGATCAGTGGGATCCCAGATTCGTCCATCAGCGCCAGGAAGCTGCAGCAGAACGCCAAACACGCTCTCATCGATGCTGACGTCGTCCGGATTCACCTGCTCGAGCTGAATTCCCAGGGGCTCAGCACGGGTCAGCAGAACCGCCAAGGTTTGGGGCAGAACCGCCGAATCGACGAGATAACGCGAAGCATTTGTTCTCCTCGTGACTCCATGGCTGAGTGCCATGGCCTCCGCAGCCGCCGTGGCCTCATCAAGGAGGGACGCATTGGCGATGGGCAACCCGGTGAGTTCACTGATCAGGGTCTGGAAATTGAGGAGAGCTTCCAGACGACCCTGGGCAATTTCCGCCTGATAAGGGGTGTAGGCGGTGTACCAGGCTGGGTTTTCGAACACGTGCCTCTGAATCAGCGCCGGCGTTGCTGTGCGGTGGTAGCCAAGGCCGATCAGTGACCGAACGATGTGATTGTCTGCGGCAATGCCTTTGAGATCTGCAAGGGCAGACGCTTCATCACATCCCTCAGGCAATTCAGCTGTTGGTGCGTCGGCGTCGAGAATGTCCTCTGGAACGACATCCGCGATAAAGGCATCTAGATCCCTGTAACCGAGCTGGGAGAGCATCTGCAGCTGGTCCTCCTCGCTAGGGCCGAGATGGCGCTGCAGGAATGGCGAGGTCAAAGCGGCCGAAGACGTAGTGCGGCGATCGTAAAGAAAGGTCACCAGCAACCGGTGTCAGCTGGCATTCACCTTCGCACCATATTCAGCTGAATTGAGCAGCGTTTCGAGCTGGGCTGCATCTTTGGGACGCACCAGAAGAAGCCAGCCTTCGCCGTGGGGATCGTTCTGCAGTTCTTCAGGGCTGTCGAGCACTGAGTCATTGCGCTCCACCACCTCACCATCAAGCGGTGCATACATGTCCTCGACAGCCTTGACGGATTCGACCGAGCCGAAGCTGTCACCTTTGCTGAGCTCTGAACCCACCTCTGGAAGGTCAACAAACACGATGTCTCCGAGCTGGTCCACTGCGAAAGCACTGATCCCGACCCGAACCAGTTCACCGTCGGCATGGGCGAACTCGTGACTGTCGGCGAAACGGAAGGAAGCGGGAAACTCAAACGCCATCGGCTGGCTGTTGTGGTGTTGTTCCAGTCTGCGGGAGATCGATCCGACCTGCCGCATCGAGCGCTGCAAGCGCCTCCGTGAGCGCCAGTTGAACGTGGGACCGGTGCGTTCCTCCCTGCACATAGAGATTGAATGGCTCACGCAGGGGGGCATCAGCGGACAGCTCACTGGTCGACCCGTCAATGAACGTGCCGCCGGCCATGACCAGTTCACTGTCGTATCCGGGCATCGCTGCGGGCACCGGATCGAGATACGCACCCACCGGTGAACAGGCCTGCAGGGCTCGGCAAACCAGCGTCAGGCTCTCGGAGGAGCCCAATCGCACAGCCTGGATCAGATCACTGCGGTAGTGGCCCGGACGGGGATTCACGGCAAAACCCAGCCGTTCGAAAACACCTGCGACAAGGTCAGCCCCGATCAAGGCCTCAGCCACCATTTGCGGAGCCAAAAACAGTCCCTGCAGCACCAACCGCTGCAGGTCGAACCCAATTCCTCCTTCGCTGCCGATGCCTGGAGCCGTGAGCCGACAGCAGGCCTGCTCCACCAGCTCGGCACGGCCAGCGACGTAACCACCTGTGGGGGCGATGGTGCCTCCAAGGTTTTTGATCAGGGACCCTGCGATCAGATCCGCACCCACATGAGGCGGCTCCATCTCCTCCACCAGTTCGCCGTAGCAGTTGTCGACAAAACAAACGCACTCCGGCTGTCGTTCATGAATGAGCTCACAGAGTCGCCCGATCTCGGCAACAGTCAGCGACGGACGCCAGCTGTAGCCACAACTGCGTTGGATCAGAACCATTCGCAAAGGTGCCTCCAGGGCAGCCTCCAGGGCGGATTGATCGACGGCACCCGAAGCAGTCAGGGGGAGTTCGCTGTAACGGATACCAAAATCAGCAAGGGACCCCTGCTGCTGTCCACGCAGTCCAATGACCTCCTCCAGGGTGTCGTAAGGCCGTCCTGTGATCGACAACAGATGATCTCCAGGCCGCAGCACGCCGAACAGAGCCGCGGCGATCGCATGTGTTCCGCTGACGAACTGGAGGCGAACCGCTGCTGCTTCAGCGCCCAGCACCCTGGCAAACACACGGTCCACCAGCTCGCGACCCTGATCCCCATGGCCGTAACCGGTCAGCGATGCAAAGTGCTGGGTGCCGAGCCGCTCAGCAGCGAAGGCGTTCAGGACCCGCTGCAGCCGCGGTTCCACACCCACCGTGCGCTGCCTGGCGATCGCGTCTTGGTCGGCAACCACCTGGTCAACCAAACGTCTCGCCCGTTCGCGAGAGGTGGACTTGGCGTCACCACGGGGCACTGGCTGAATCCGAGTGTCAGCACTGCAGCATGAACTCCCGACCACGAACAGGATCGGTAATTCCTTTAGATTTCCGTCACTAACGGCACCATCCGCTCCCGATCTATTGCTTGAGCGGCGTTGTCACCCCCGGAGTTTTCCTGTTGGTATCCACGCAATCAGCTGACACCCGCGCGGTTCGGCAATGGGCAGCGGTGAGGGCTCCTCGAAGCCCCCTGCCGTCCCGACAACGTCGGTTCAAAACCGGCACAACTGGGTTCATGCTTGCCATGCATGTTCTGGCAACGGTGGCACTGCTGCCGCGGTTCTGGAGCTGGCAGGGGCTCGCTGCCTTTGGAATTCTTTACTGGGTCACGGTCTTGGGCGTGACCCTCGGTCTGCACCGTTTGGTGGCACACCGCAGCCTGGTGGTCCCGGTTTGGGTCGAGCGAATCCTTGTGATCATGGGCACTCTCGCCTGCCAGAGCGGGCCCATTGAGTGGGTGGGATTGCATCGCCACCACCACCGCTTCTCCGATCAGCCAAGCGACCATCACGATGCCGGCCGGGGGTTGTGGTGGAGTCACAGCGAATGGATGCTCCATGACATTCCCGCCTTGAGGGAGCTCGATCGTTATGCGGGCGATCTCCTGGCTGACCCGTTCTACCGCTGGCTTGACCGCTGGTTCCTCCTGCTGCAGATCCCCCTGGGACTCGGGCTCTACTGGATCGGTGAGGCGGCTCAGGTGCACGGGGGAGGTTTAGGTCTTGTGCTGTGGGCCATTCCTCTCAGGCTCGTTGTCGTCTACCACGTCACCTGGCTGGTCAATTCCGCCACCCATGCCTTCGGTTATCGAAACTTCGACTGCCCAGACCTATCCCGCAATTGCTGGTGGGTCGCCATCCTTTCCTTCGGAGAGGGCTGGCACAACAACCACCACGCCCATCCAGCCAGTGCTCGTCACGGCCTCCGCTGGTTCGAATTCGATCTCACCTGGCAGCATGTGCGGCTGCTGCGCCGCTTCGGTCTGGCAAGTCGGGTCCGCACCGCCCGCTATGTCCACGGTGCCACCTGAGCTGACGGCTACCAAGTCGTAGGCTGATTGACCTCAGTGAAATCGTCGACCCAACCCGTCCCATGCCCAAGCGTGTACAAGTCGTTCTGAATGAAGACATCCTCAGCCTCGGCAGGGACGGTGATTTGGTTGATGTTGCTCCTGGCTACGCCCGCAATTTCCTCCTGCCCTTCGGCAAAGCGGTGCCGGTAACACCGGCCGTGATGAAGCAGGTGGAGCACCGCCGGGCCAAGGAAGCCGAACGCCAGGCAGCTCTGAAGCAGCAGGCCTTGGATTTCCAGACCGCTCTGAACACCATTGGTCGGTTCACCGTCAAGAAGCAGACCGGTGAAGACAATGTTTTGTTTGGCACTGTGACCAACGGCGATGTGGCCGAAGCCATCGAAGAAGCCACCAAGAAGGAGATCGATCGCCGCGACATCGTGGTGCCTGAGATCCACCGCACCGGCAAATACTCCGTGACGGTGAAACTGCACAGCGAGGTCACCGCTGAGATCAACCTGGAAGTGGTCAGCTACTGATCGCTAGCGAAACGGCTCGGACGAGCCAGAGTGAGAGACCTGTCTTGAGCGCCCTGCCGCCATGGTGAGCGTCCCCCTACCTGAGAACGACGACGGGGGACGCCGAGGCATCAGCCGAAGCCGTCGAGACCAGGAGCCCAGCTTCGAAGCCCTGCCCGACTCGATTCCGCCCCAGAACCTCCAGGCTGAGGAAGCTGTTCTGGGGGGAATCCTGCTGGACCCTGATGCCATCAGCCGGATCGCTGACGTGTTGCAGCCGGAAGCCTTTTACCTCAACGCCCATCGAGAGATCTTCCGCACCGCCCTGATGCTTCATGGGCAGGGCAAACCAACGGACCTGACGGCGATGACAGCCTGGCTCGCCGATACCGGCTCCCTCGACAAGGTTGGGGGCAGCAACCGATTGATGGAACTGGTGGATCGCGTCAGTTCCACGGCCTCTATCGAGCAGGTGGCGAGGCTTGTGATGGATAAGTTTCTACGCCGCCAGTTGATTCGCTCCGGCAATGAAGTGATCAAGCTGGGATTTGATCAGAACCTGCCGATGGACCAGGTGCTGGATCAAGCCGAGCAGACGATCTTCGCCATCAGCCAAGAAAAACCTTCTCAGGGCCTCACTCCCACGGCTGAAATTCTCACGCAAACCTTCGAGGAAATCGAAAGCCGTTCGCTGGGGACCTCCGTCGCTGGCATCCCGGTGAACTTCTACGACCTTGATGCGATGACGCAGGGGCTGCAGCGCAGTGACCTGATCATCGTTGCCGGCAGACCAGCGATGGGAAAGACGTCGATCGTGCTGAATCTGGCCAAGAACGTGGCCCAACTGCACGACCTGCCCGTCTGCGTGTTCTCGCTGGAGATGAGCAAAGAACAACTCACCTATCGGTTGTTGTCGATGGAAGTGGGTATCGAAGCCGGCCGTCTACGGACCGGACGCCTGCAGCAGGAGGAATGGCCGCTGCTCGGCCAAGGCATCAATACCCTTGGCCAACTGCCGATTTTCATCGATGACAAACCCAACGCAGGGGTGCTGGAGATGCGCTCGCTCTGCAGGCGATTGATGGCCGAGCAGGGCAAAGAGCTGGGACTGGTTGTGATCGACTACCTGCAACTGATGGAGGGATCCACCCCCGACAACCGGGTGCAGGAGCTGTCGAGAATCACGCGTGGCCTGAAAGGCATGGCACGGGAGTTGAACGTGCCGGTCATTGCGCTCTCCCAGCTAAGCCGCGGCGTGGAATCACGCACCAACAAGCGACCGATGCTCAGCGATCTGCGTGAATCAGGCTCGATCGAACAAGACGCTGATCTCGTGCTGATGATCTACCGCGATGAGTACTACAACCCGGAAACCCCGGATCGGGGAATCACTGAGGTGATCGTCACCAAGCACCGCAACGGCCCGGTGGGCACTGTGAAATTGCTGTTCGAGCCGCAGTTCACCCGCTTCCGCAATCTGGCAGCCTGACAGACTCCCAATCTTTTATGAATCAATGACGCCATCGAACGGTTGAGTCACCGTGTCAGCATCAAGGCAATGAGAGACTCAAGCAAGGACAACACATCCAGAGACTGAGCAAACACGTTCCCTTCAATCATCGTGACATCACTACAACGCGATCAAGTCAAAGACCAACATCATTGGCGTTTACACCATCCAAGCATCTAGCTCCATAATGTTTCGCATGACGTGCAGAACATATGAATCATCAACGTGTCATAACAGGAGAGGAACATCAACATGCAAGGCGATGCCATGAATCATCGCGACGGTTACAACATGGCCGAACTTCAGCTTGATGCGACCTTTCAAAGTTGCGCTGACCTGCAGAAACTCTTTCATCCGCTGTCTCCGGATCTTGTGGCCTTGCAACTCAGCCATGGTCCCCTGCAAGGGCGGCTGCGCATCGTTGCTCTACAGGAATTGCGATGCAATCTTCTGGAATCAAACCAGAGCCTGTTCCTCAGCGGCACACGACGACCAAGGCCTTGCACCCTGGCCATTCCTTTGAATGAGCTCAAGGTCAACGACACCTATCAAGCCCAGGGCATTCCCATGCCGTGGCCAGGTGTGATGGGATACAACCGAACATTGACCGATTTTGATCTCAAGCTCCCTGCCGGAGCCAAGTTGGCCACAGTGGTCATCAGCAAAGCAGCCTGGAGCAACCGCCATGCCAAACAGAATGGCGGCACGTTAACGCTAAAGCGTTGGGATCAGACCAACCAGCTGGAACTTCAAAAGCCACATGTCCTTGAGCTTCGACGCCAGCTGCTGAGCCTGGTGAATGGAACAGCAGACGCCACGAAAGCCGAAGAATCCGATCAGCTCATCACGACACTGATCCAGTGCTTTGAAGATCCAACCGCACGCACCCTCCCAGTCGCGAAGCGCGAAGCACGCCACGAAGCCGCGATTGACTTGCTGCACTGGTGCGCCAAATACCCCAATTCGACACAGAGCATTGAAGAAATCAGTCAGCAACTGTTTCAATCGCGCACCTCTTTATTTAAGGGCTCGAAAGAGCATTTCCAACGCACCCCCATGCAACTGCAACGCTCTATCCGAATGGATCGGGTACGGGAGCTGTTGCTCAATCCCAGGCAGTGTGCAAGCCAAGGCCTGATGGGCGTCGGCGCGATCGCAGCCTCGGTGGGCTTCAACAGCCGCAGCCATTTTGCCAAGCACTACGAAGAGCACTACCACGAGCTGCCGATCGAAACCTTGAAACGTCATCGGGCTCAGATCCACTGACCCACCGAAGGCATGAATCACGTACGATCAAGCTCAGAACCTTGCACAATTCGACTCACACTGGGGTTTGGGTCAAACAGACAATTGGTGTAAAAACGATGAGTAGTCTCTGAGAGGGCGTTGAACAGGAGTCGGACTTACAACAATTGGCTCGTTCAGCTGCAAATCTGGGCTGCCAGCGGTGATCTCTTAGCAGCCGGCTTTGACGCACTGCAACTGAAATCTGGCAGGCGAAGCAAACAGCTGAAACGCATCGTTGATCGACTGGTCCAAGGGGACAAACGCCATCTTCCACCTGTTGAGGTGCTGCCGAGCAGCGCCATGGCTGGCGCAGCCGGCGCCTATGCCGCGAGCACAGGCAAGGTTTATCTCAATAAGGACTGGCTCAACAACGCTTCTGCTGCAGCAGTTCAAGCCGTTTTGACAGAGGAGCTTGGCCACCACCTCGATCAATTGCTAAATAGGCACGACACGGAAGGAGACGAAGGGAAAATATTCGCCAATTTATTAGTCAACCCAACAGTAAATTTTGTAGACATTCACGATCACTCAGAAGCCAGAAGTGATCACATCAAAATATTGGTCAAAGACAAATGGATCCGCGCTGAAGCTGCAATATTTACAGGGAATAACGGCCCTGACACTTACACCGGCACAGCAGGTAGTGACACTATCAAAGGCGGCGGCGGAGCTGACACGCTTGATGGACAAGGGGGGAACGATCGCATCCTTGGCGAAAAAGGGAAAGACTCCATTCACGGAGGCTTGGGAAATGATCTTATTTACGGCCAAGATGATGCCGACAACCTTTGGGGCGATAGCCCAGATGACACGGTCAATGGTGGTAACGACACGATTCACGGGAACCAAGGTGCAGACAACATTTACGGTGGAGTCGGCAATGATTCGATCTCAGGTGGAGATAAATCGTCGAATCGCCTGTATGGCGGTAATGGCAATGATCTGATCCAATCATTTGGATTTAATAGCAGCGCGAGCGATGACAACTCGAAAGACACAATATACGGAGGAGCGGGCAACGACACACTCAAAGGTGGAAATGGCAGAGACAAGATTTATGGAGGAGCAGACAATGATTTCCTTCAGGGCAACGGCAATTGGGACTCTCTTTATGGAGGGGACGGGAATGACACGATTAACGGCAATCGAGGAGCCGATTGGATCTGGGGAAACGAAGGAGATGATATCTTGCGCGGCTTTAGTTCCAGCTCTGGAACAGACAATGGCAGCAGCAGAATCTCGGGAGGCGCGGGAAATGACACCATTACTGGGGCCGGCAAAAGAGATACTCTGCATGGTGGATCTGGCAATGATTCACTGCGTGGCCAGGCTCATGCTGACAAACTATTTGGCAACGCTGGCGACGATATCCTCCATGGCGGCAAATCATACGATCACCTCTTTGGTGGGACTGGCGCCGATATCTATCACTTTAAAGAACCGCACAAAGCGCATGTCCACAAAGACGCCATTCATCAGCGCCATGGACATTCAGTCCGCTATACCTCAGAAAGTCTTGTTTCATCAAACACACTCCAAGCGGGAGGCTCACTCACATTCGCTAATGGGGTTGATCTTGCAATTTACGGCGTTGGGGCTGCCAGCAACAAGTTCTGGGGACGCAACCGAAATGGTGCAGGAGCAGGCATTTTCCTCCCGAATGCCAATGCCCTAGAACTTCTCAGTGCCGGTGACAGCACAAATAATTTATCCGTTTTTGGAAATTACATGATCCGTGGCAGCTGGGCACCCAGCAGTGGAGATTTATCCAGCATCACACTTGAGGATCGAATTGGATCATTCACACAAAACAACAGCGGCGATGATGTCGTCCTCCTCTACAATGTCGCTAACGAAGATCTTACAAACAGCGAGAATACAAATTATCTTGTTGTTACAGATGCATTTAAAAATAGCGTAGACCTGATCAGCGATATCATTCGCTCTAATGATGCAGTTAAGCCAACAGCTGCTAATGATACGGCAACCGTCGAGAGATTATCAACAAGTTCTCAACTCGATCTTCTTGATAACGACTCTGACTCCGATGATTCAGATAGATGGATTAGCGACGATACATTTTCCAAGCATCTTAGAATCAAGTCTGTCGGTGGGGTGGCATTCACAAGCCTGAGTGATTCCACTGACTCGACATACACAGCAGCGAGTGGTTACAAACAGATTGTTGGCAGTCACGGGACCCTATACCTTAAGCAAAAAGGCACTGGGTACTACAAACATAATAACCTTGATATCGGCTCAAAAAGTCATTCTCTCGAGAACAAGATTAGGACCTTATTCTCTTCCGAGACGGAGACGTTCAGTTACATCACGAATGATTCAAGTGGCAACGAATCGGGTTCTGCATCATTAACCCTTTCCATCGCCGACACCACCGCACCAACGGTGCAGTCCGTCAGCAGTGCCACCGCCAACGGCACCTACACCACCGGTGATGTCATCACCATCAATGTCGTCTTCTCAGAAGCCGTCACCGTCAACACCGCCGGCGGCACACCCCAGCTCACTCTCGAAACCGGCTCCACCGATCAGAACGCCTCCTATTCCTCTGGATCCGGCACCACCACCCTCGCCTTCTCCTACACCGTTCAAAACGGCGATACCGCCTCCGACCTCAACTACAAGGCCACAACCTCCCTCGCCCTCAACGGCGGCGTCATCCAAGACGCCGCAGGCAACAACGCCACCCTCACGCTCCCAGCCACCGACAGCAGCGATTCCCTCGCCAGCAACAGCGCCCTCGTCATCGACACCACCGCGCCAACGGTGCAGTCCGTCAGCAGTGCCACCGCCAACGGCACCTACACCACCGGTGATGTCATCACCATCAATGTCGTCTTCTCAGAAGCCGTCACCGTCAACACCGCCGGCGGCACACCCCAGCTCACTCTCGAAACCGGCTCCACCGATCAGAACGCCTCCTATTCCTCTGGCTCCGGCACCACCACCCTCGCCTTCTCCTACACCGTTCAAAACGGCGATACCGCCTCCGACCTCAACTACAAGGCCACAACCTCCCTCGCCCTCAACGGCGGCGTCATCCAGACGCCGCAGGCAACAACGCCACCCTCACGCTCCCAGCCACCGACAGCAGCGATTCCCTCGCCAGCAACAGCGCCCTCGTCATCGACACCACCGCGCCAACGGTGCAGTCCGTCAGCAGTGCCACCGCCAACGGCACCTACACCACCGGTGATGTCATCACCATCAATGTCGTCTTCTCAGAAGCCGTCACCGTCAACACCGCAGGCGGCACGCCCCAGCTCACCCTCGAAACCGGCTCCACCGATCAGAACGCCTCCTATTCCTCTGGCTCCGGCACCAACACCCTCGCCTTCTCCTACACCGTTCAAAACGGCGATACCGCCTCCGACCTCAACTACAAGGCCACAACCTCCCTCGCCCTCAACGGCGGCGTCATCCAGAGCGGCCTGGGCAACAACGCAGCCCTCACGCTCCCGGCCACCGACAGCAGCGATTCCCTCGCCAGCAACAGCGCCCTCGTCATCGATACCACCGCGCCCGTCATCACAGGTCCATCAGGGGGAGCTGGTGCTTCAACCTCCAGCATCTCCATCACAGAGGGCGGAACGACCGTTACCCAGATGTCCGCCAACGAAGCGATCACATGGAGCCTGGGTACGGCTCTTGATGAGTCACTCTTCAACATTGACTCCAATGGCAATCTCAGCTTTCAATCAGCGGCTGATTACGAAGCTCCACTCGATTCCGATGGAAACAACTCCTACGTCCTGAACATCAAAGCAACGGATACGGGCAGTAATCAGAGCGCCCAGCAGCTAACAATCAACGTGACGGACACTGATGACACCGGGCCCTCAATCAGCAACATCAGTTCCACCAAAGCAGACGGGGAATATGGAATCAACGAAACCGTTGCGATAACCATTGAATTTACGGAAGTGGTGACAGTGATCGAGTCAGGAGGAACCCCTTATCTGACATTAGAAACGGGTACAAACGATCAGGATATCTTCTACAGCAGCGGCAGCGGCACTAACACGCTGTCTTTCGCTTACACCGTCGTTTCCGGCGACATCTCTGCTGATCTTGATGTTCTCTCGAAGACGGCACTGTCAAGCAACGGAGGTACGATCCGCGATGCCGCGGGTAATGATGCTGTTTTGACCCTGCCGACTCCGGAAAGCAGTAATTCACTGTCAGCCAACAAAGCGATTGTCATCGATGGAGTAGCACCGATTCTCTCATCACCCTCGCCGATCGATGTCAAAGAAGATGCAAATAACGGTTTAGAGTTGCACGATTTCAATGATCTTTCCGGTGGAGACACAGATGAACTGGGGGATGCACTCACGTACTCAATACAATCTGGAAATACAGACAGTATTTTCGGCATTAGAACAAACAACGGGAAACTAATCGTTCAGGACAATTCATTACTCGATCATAGCCGTTCCGAAACACACTCCCTCGAAATTCAGGCATCAGATGGATGCAACACCGCAACAACATCGGTGACCATCAATGTCATCGACGTCAACAACAGTCCTGTCGCCACAAATGACTCAATCAGCGTCAACGAAAATTCAACAGCCGAGCAAACGAATTCAGCCAATGGGATCCTCAGCAACGATACCGACAGCGATAATGATTCATTAACAATTGAAAATTTCAGGACAGGGTCTGAATCAGGAAGCGGCGATTACGGAATTCTTGGCTCATCTCGCGAAGGAACCTTTGGCAGCCTGACACTGAATGGAGATGGAACATACAGTTACGTTGCCGACCTCTCCGAAGCTGATGCTCTTGCGGCAGGAGTGACAGGAACCGATGTATACACCTACTCAGTTTCCGATGGTAAAGGAGGGGACACTGGGGAAATTAATTTCACAATTACTGGTGTCAACGATGCTCCACACATTGTTGATGCCATTGCTAAAAAGAAGTACACAGAAGGCCAAGGAGCAACAATTATTATCGACGGCTCACTGTCCGTGACTGACGTCGACGACAGTACCATTGAAAGCGCATCCGTCACGATTTCATCGGGATATCAAACATCAGAAGATATCCTTGGATTTAGTAATACATCCGAAATCAACGGGTCCTGGGATGCTGCCTCTGGACAATTATCGCTAACTGGCACAGCAACAAAAAGTGCCTATGCCGCCGCACTCGCGACGGTAACCTACAGCAACCGCGATGACCTGAATCCCGTACTAGGTCATAGAACAGTGAGCTGGCAGGTGAATGATGGCAGCGCTGCATCAAATACAGCATCGTCAATAATCGACGT
This sequence comes from Synechococcus sp. KORDI-100, assembly GCF_000737535.1. Classification (NCBI taxonomy): domain Bacteria; kingdom Bacillati; phylum Cyanobacteriota; class Cyanophyceae; order Synechococcales; family Synechococcaceae; genus Synechococcus; species Synechococcus sp. KORDI-100. Next base: position 2,779,446 of record NZ_CP006269.1, read on the forward strand.
TGGTGGCGTCAACGATTCACCAGAAAGTCTGAACGACACAGGATCAGTTGATGCAGGATCCAGCCTAAATGTATTGGCCGGATCCGGACTGTTAAGCAACGACACGGATCCTGAGTCCGATAATTTATTCGTGTCTGATATTCGTACAGGTAGTGAACATCAATCCGGCACCGATGGAAGTGTTTCCTCAGCACTGACAGGGAGCTACGGCGAACTGACTGTCAGCGCAAACGGGTCTTACACCTACAGCGCCAACCAGGCGGCTGCAGATGCCTTGGCCGAAGGTAGCACCGCTATAGATGTGTTTACTTACACCCTAAATGATGGAACCGACGAAGACCTGGGTGAGCTAACGATCACGGTGACAGGAACCAACAATGCTCCAACCGGTAGTGACGATTCCAAACCGGTGAATGAGAACGAATCCATCAATGTCAGCGCAATAACCGGCGTCCTGATCAACGATAGCGATGTCGACGGAGACGATCTAACTATCACAGCAGTGGAGAAAGCAAGCGGTGCTTCCAATCGAAGACTTTCAAGAGATTCAGCAAGGGGCAAGAAGAAAAATAGAAAATTATCCTTCCGATCAAGAGGTTCGGAGCTTTCCTCAAGCACGCTTCCGCAGCTCACTGGAACCTATGGTGAATTAACGCTCAATAGCGACGGCTCCTTTGTTTACGATGCCAATCAATCGGCAACTGACGCTCTCAATGAAGGAGATTCTGTCACTGATTCTTTTACATACACCATTTCAGATAGTAAAACTACAAGCTCAGCCACCCTTGAGATGAATGTGACAGGCATCAATGATTATCCGACCATTGCGTCCCTTTCACAAGGAACCATCAGCGAGATTGAGGGTAGCTCTCAAACTCAAACATCGGGTTTAAGCAGCACCGTAACAGCGACGGATGTTGATACCAATGCCAGCCTTGAATTCGGAATCCTCGGCGGCTCAACCATTGACAGCACCTCCAGCCTCGCTGGCGACTACGGCACACTCGAACTGGATACATCAACGGGGGAATATACCTATACCCCTGACTCCAGCAGCATCGAAGCTCTCAATGCGGGCCAGTCAGTTTCAGACCTATTCCGAATCAGCGTCTCCGACACCATGGCGCTAGACAGTACAGAATTTCAAGTCTTGATTACAGGCGCATCGGAGCAAGCGCGTAGAAATGGTGGTGGTGGCAGGAACAATACCAATGATCAAGACACACAGACTCCAGAACCCCAAGCACCCAAAAAGGATCGACCAGAGACAAAAACGCCGCCACTTTTTCCATCATCAAAACCTGAAAATTCCACAATTCCAAGCGAAAAAACAGCGAAAGTTGGAGTTGGCCTTCCTTGTGAATTCAAGCGTCAAAAAAATAATGACGGCAAGTTACTCATTACAGGCAGCCACTGTAATGATACTTTTTCAGGAGGAGATAAGCATGATATTTTACGTGGTGGTCAGGGTACTGATAATATCAATGGCCGGAAAGGAAAAGATCTCCTGCGTGGGCATCAAGACGCCGATACGATCTTCGGTGGACGCGGACGTGACAGTATCGCTGGGGGACGAGGAAATGATCTCTTACGAGGCAAGCGTGGCCATGATCGAATCAATGGGAAAAAAGACCACGATATGATTCGAGGCGGACGCGGAAAAGACAAACTCCGCGGAGGAGAAGGAGAGGACACACTTCGCGGAGGGTCCAAAAATGACACGCTGATTGGTGGACCAGACGCTGATCATTTCTACCTCTCGCCAGGACGCGATCAAATCAAAGATTTTTCCAAAAAAGAAGGTGATCACATTATCAATAAACGAAATTTTGAAATCACAATTCAACAGATTGGCGCTCATCTTTTGATAACGGATCGCGACCGAGGTCTTCACACCAAATTAATCGGAATAGAAGCTGATCAATTACTAGAGATCTACCCAGAATGGGGTTAGCTGATTTGTGGGTAATACCGTATAAATCTGTCTCCGCACTAGTAAGAGAGAAGTACTACTGAAAAATCAAAATGTTATTCACGCCTAAAAATCAGAGTTAGAGAGCGAGACAAAAGCATCCCACTCGACAGTCTGAAAAAGATTCAGGCCTTTGACTTCGTCAAGGATATTGGCAGCCTTCAAGGGTTCTGCAAAAACACGATGCTTCGCCTTATCTATGGAGCGCGCCCTTGATTGAGCCTTTTCTCCGAGAGAAAAGACAGCAATATTCTCGAATGGCCATTTGATGTCCTCCACATCATTAGTAAAATTACAATTCAACTGAGCAGCAACATCCTGCTGACTCATCCCGTGTGTGTCATCAACAACACCGATAAAACGACCATAATTGATCAGTGGGTCGGTCGATCCACGAGCAAGACGGCGTGACATAGATGTATCCGGTGCCAAAACTGAGGGAATCACGTACTTACCAGCCAAAGCGCCACCTGTGGAACTTTTTCTAACAAGTTGGGGCGAAGTCTTCGCCTTTTTGAACAGTAATTTTTCAACAACTAAAGGCTGCGCATTAGGTTTTTTTAGGAGAACATTCGCTGCAAATGCTGTCACCATGGGGGCTGCCTGAGATGTACCACTCTTTCGGGAACGCTCAGTCAACGAAAAAGCATTGGAGCTTAATATGTTCTCACCTGGCGCAAACAAATCAACTGTTTTTGAACCATAGTTAGAAAAAGGTGCCGCCGAACCATCGGACGACGTTGCGCCCACAGAAATCATTCCAGGAACATTCGCCGGCGTACTAGGGATAATGTCATTGTTATTAGCATCATTGCCTGATGCTGAAATAAAAACAACTCGATGTCTCTTCATTCCGATTCGAATGGCCTCCTCCATAAACGCAAATTCAGATGGTGGAGGTCCAACGACACCAAAACTATTATTAATGACTTTGACGCCATTATCCATCGCATAGGACCAGGCAAAGAGCGCATCCGACAGGACACCGTTTCCACGATCGTCGAGCATTCTGATAGGAAGAATTCTGGCCTTTGGCGCAAGTGATGTCACAATCCCTGCGACATGAGTTCCATGTCCGTTGGGATCTCCATTGTTCGCAAGATCCTCCTTTAAGCCACTAGATCGAAAAGTGTCAAAACCATGGACATCATCAATGGCACCATTACCATCATCATCTTTTCCATTTCCCGATATTTCATCAGAATTTCTCCAAAGATGATCAATAATATCTTGATGTTTAAGATTGACTCCAGTGTCAACAATAGCAACAACAGCCATATCTAAATGAAAGCAACCTCCTCAATCACATTATGACACCACATGGCCAAAAAAGGGCATGAGCAGCATAGAGCATGGAGAATAAAGAATTATTAAATAACATTGAGTCATTCGCAGTTCAAGAGTCAACAAGACGATAATACTAAAAAGCTACGCTCCGATTAATCAGAAACACTAGTTAGACTGAAAAGTTTGAGGTACGAACTCCGCACAGATTTCGCCTAACGACTAGGATGTCCATAGGGTAATCAACGAGCTGATCAATCGGTCATTGAGAGCCCACCCGATTCTTGGAATCTAACTTAATCGATCAGTGTGATGCGTGTTGATCAAACAATCCTCAGCACGAATCAAAAGAGTCTCATTCTTTGAAGTAAGTAACAACGCTTGTAATTAAGCTCCTCAGTACAGGATAATTAACAGCAAACGGGGCAGTCCGGATCTGAACATACGCTAGACATCTAGTTCGAGCGGAGCGTCCAATCTGTCGTGTTCTAATTCTATGCCTAAAGTGGTTGTACCTATAGATGTCCTGAGCCATCAAGCGGCTCGGTTCTCACCACACTCAGCCCAAGGTTTCCAACGCAGGTGTCTCTTGGTGATCAGTTCGCTCAGATTTGGCTAGAGCAGCAGCTAGGGTGGGTTCATAAGAGACGTTTCGGGAGAGCAGCGCTGGGCAAGCTCAAGATCAACGCCAGCGATCCTTCCGAAGCTTTGCACACACGCATGGACCGACTGATCCAACGGCACAGATGTGATCTCTCAACAGTTGAGGTACTGCCAAGCAGCCTCATGCCCGGGGTTGCTAAATCTTATGAACAAAGGACAAATAAATATTACCCTGATCTTAACAAGCATTGGCTGAAAATTGTCGAAGAAAAAAACGTCTCATTCCTCCTCATCACAGAATCTAGTCAGAATTTTGATGCTCAACTGAATGCAAATGATGCGAAGAATTACGGAAGTAACTCATTAATATATTTAATTCTCACGGATCCAAAAATGCAATTTTTAAGCAGCAGTTCAAACAAGCAAGTTCATAGCCTAATCTTTAATAGAAATCATTGGATCAAGTCAAATTTCGAAAGCCAGACGAATACTACTGGTGGTGATATTACTCCCTACATCGTCGATAGTGATGGCCACATTTGCTTTGCAGCAAAGTTTCACATTCATGCATATTTCCCAATGATCATTAAAAGCATTAGCGCCATTCAATGACATCCACTCTCTTCAACAAGGCGCTGCATTTTGATGGTACGGGTGGTGCCTACTTAAAGCGACAAGATGCAAACGCCGACCACTCACCTTTATCACGACTTTCTTTTAGCAGTCCGGAAAGTCCGCCAAGCAACGTAACTGACGGAAAGACTGGCAGAAAAAGCCAACCATGGGCTTCAAGCATTATCTTCAAAATTGAGTCAATAGACTCAAGCAACTCCTCAATACTATGGAGCAAAGAAAGCAATAGCAATGATCATATAACACTAGAACTCGATACATCAGGAAAGCTCGTTTTTACGCTTGGTCGTGTCACAGACGGCAACTACATTAAATTCACGTCAGCCAACAGCTTGGCGATAGACCAATGGAACGCAATATATATCGACTACAACGGCGGAAGAACCAGAGAGACAGACAATTACAGCAGTCGATTTAGAATCAAGAGCATTGATCTTTCCGATGGAACTTCAACAGATTTAGCATCTAGTGGAACATGGCAAGCATTTGGAAACGGGAGCAGAAATAACGTCTCAGGCTCACTCCTTGTAGGAGCAAATAGCTCAGGAACCAACAACTTTTCTGGTGACATAGCTGCATTTTCAGTTGCCACTCTCAAGCAGAATACCAATCTTCCTGACGACACAGAAGTCGATAAGTTTGTTAGGGATCCGAAAGCATGGATAACGGATTACAAAGATGGTCAAACTTATAGATTCCCATCACAAAGGACAAATCAATCAACAACTTTTGCCAGGAGCGGTTTCGATCGGAACCACACAAACTCTGCCGCAGCAACACAAGTCTATCTCTTCGGGGATAACATTTGGCTTGGAGCAGATCAGTATAATACGGCTATAAAAAATAGAGTCTATCCCGGATACGACAAACCCCAACTTCATAATGGCAATGCAACAAACTTCAGCTCTGCATCATTTACATCAATCTATACGCCACTAAGTCCATCGATTTCATCAGTCAGTTCGTCAACAACGAACGGCTCCTATGGAATTGATGATGAGATCACCATCAACGTTGAGTTTTCAGCGGCTGTCAATGTCGTCACAACAGATGGAACACCAACTTTAGAGCTAGAAACTGGAGATACAGATCGCACAGTCGATTATTCCTCAGGTACTGGGACAACAACCCTCACGTTCACATACACGGTGCAGGACGGAGACACTTCTAGTGATCTCGACTTCACGGGAACATCCGCACTCGCACTCAACAGCGGCACCATCAAAGCCAGCACCGGGGCAGCGAATAATGCAAATCTCACCTTGGTATCGCCGGGAGCTGCAAATTCACTCGGGGCTAATCAAGAACTGGTTATCGACGGCTCCGCTCCTACCGTTCAATCCGTCAGCAGTTCCACCGCTGATGGCACCTACAAAACCGGCGACACGATCACCATCAACGTCGTCTTCTCTGAGGCCGTCACCGTCAACACCACGGGCGGTACTCCCCAACTCACCCTCGAAACCGGAACCACCGATCAAGTCGTCAACTACTCATCTGGATCGGGGACCACCGCCCTCGCCTTCTCCTACACCGTCCAAGCCGACGATTCCTCCGACGACCTCAACTACGAAACCACCTCCTCCCTCGACCTCAACGGCGGCACCATCCAAGACGCCGCAGGCAACAACGCCACACTCACCCTCCCGGCGATAGACGGCAGCGATTCCCTGGCCGGCACAAGCGCCCTCGTTATCGACACCACTCCATCTCCAAGCCCGTCTCCAAGCCCGTCTCCAAGCCCAAGCCCCGACCCATCTCCAAGATTTCCAACGCCTACTCCTTCGCCAACACCAACACCTGCTCCATCACCAACACCAACGCAAAAGTCCGATCCTTCCCCAACTCCTAATCCAACTCCAACCAATCCAGACAACTTCAATCCCCCCAACATAGTCCTAGATATCAACCAAATTGGCAAGCAAAAAGGGAAAGCTGCTTACAAAATCAACCCTAACTCAAAAGTATGTCAGGCAGTTCTCAATTTTAACAATCAAGCCACTGGGGACGACACAGAAGAATCAGGAGAAAGGCTCAGTTACAGAATCACAAAGGGGAATAGGAGAGGACTTTTCAATATCAGTAACACAGGCATTCTTTCATTTATCAGACAAGAAAAAGCATTCAAAAAAGAGACTCAAATTCTCCCTCTCACCATCAGCATCAATAGCAGCAAACGGCCAGAAGCGACGACCACCCAGGTCGTGGTTGTACTCCCGGCGAAACCCAATGCAAAGAGCTCATGCAATCGCAGAATCTCTAAGCCCAATAAACAAGGATTCCGGCTCTTCGGAGGCGCCTGTGATGACACCTTCAAAGGGCGTAACACATACACAGCATTACACGGAAAAAAAGGGCACGACAGACTCATCGGCCGTGGGGCTAATGATTCTCTTTATGGCGGACAAGGCCACGATACGATGCATTCGGGAGCAGGGGACGATCTCCTTCATGGACATCAAGGCCATGACCTCCTGCAAGGAAAGAATGGCGACGACATGATCAAAGGCCATTCAGGCCATGACACTCTCGGTGGCGGCGTCGGCAACGACACCCTGAAAGGGGGCTCGGGTGATGACCATCTCAATGGCCACAAAGAAGATGATCTACTCCGTGCACGCATAGGCAATGATCAACTCCGAGCTCATTCAGGCAGTGACACGCTGCGCGGAGGTCAAGGCAATGACACACTCAGGGGTGGCTCTGGCAACGACACATTGGGTGGGGGCTCTGGTGACGACACCCTGACCGGTAAAAAACACAATGACCTCCTCCGTGGACACGTTGGTAACGATCTTGTAAGTGGACATTCAGGGAATGACACACTTCGAGGAGGACGGGGCAACGACACCCTCATTGGCGGCAGAGGGGCTGATCAGTTCCGACTATCAGAAGGAAATGATCAAATCCTTGATTTCAAACCCCATCAAGGCGACACCATTCAGATGCCCGCATCCTTGAACCTGCAGTTCATCCCAAAGGATCCACATCTCCTCCTGCTCGATTCCTCCCAAAAGATCCACACGACGCTCAACAACACGTCTCTTGAGGAATTGGTCAATAGTCAGCCTGATTTAGTGAATTGATCGACAGCTCCTGCAGATAATGAACACATGACCATCTCTGACGCCCCAACGGAATCCTTCGACGTGATCGTTGTCGGTGGCGGTCATGCCGGTTGTGAAGCAGCGATTACGACGGCACGACTTGGGCTCAACACCGCACTGTTCACCCTCAACCTCGACCGCATCGCCTGGCAGCCCTGCAATCCAGCCGTCGGCGGACCCGCGAAGAGTCAACTGGTCCATGAAGTGGACGCTCTCGGCGGCGTGATAGGACGCCTGGCCGATGCCACCGCCATCCAGAAACGGATCCTCAACGCAAGCCGCGGCCCCGCCGTCTGGGCCCTGCGTGCCCAGACCGACAAACGCCTCTACTCCCGCCAGATGCTGCAGCTGCTGCAACACATCCCCAACCTGGCGCTGCGCGAAGCGATGGTCACAGGCCTGGAGACGACCGGTGAGGACCATCAGCGACGCATCACCGGCATCCGCACCTACTTCGGAAGCATCTATGCAGCCGAAGCGGTGATTCTCACCACCGGAACATTTCTGGGGGGACGGATCTGGGTGGGCCACCAGTCGATGCCCGCGGGCCGGGCTGGTGAACAGGCTGCAGAAGGCCTTACCCAAGCTCTACAGGAACTCGGCTTCCACACCGACCGACTCAAAACCGGAACCCCCGCCCGCGTCGATCGACGCAGCATTGATCTTGATCAACTGCAGGAGCAACCCAGCGATGCAGCCGATCGCTTTTTCTCCTTTGATCCATCGGCATGGGTGAGCGGTGAACAGGTGAGCTGCCACATCACCCGCACCACCGCAGCAACACACCAACTGATCCGAGACAATCTGCATCTCACGGCGATCTACGGCGGCGTGATCGACAGCAAAGGACCACGCTATTGCCCCTCGATTGAAGACAAGATCGTTCGCTTTGCGGATAAGGAGAGCCATCAGATCTTTCTTGAGCCGGAAGGTCGCGACACTCCGGAGATCTACGTCCAGGGCTTCTCAACCGGCCTGCCGGAGCCGATCCAGTTACAACTGCTGCGCACCCTGCCAGGTCTGGGACGGTGCGTGATGCTGCGCCCCGCCTATGCGGTGGATTACGACTACCTGCCCGCCACCCAACTCAAGCCCTCCCTTGAGACCAAACGCATCCGAGGTTTGTTCAGCGCAGGGCAACTCAACGGCACCACCGGCTACGAGGAAGCCGCCGCGCAAGGCCTCGTTGCCGGGGTGAACGCCGCCCGCAGTATCGGCGGCCAGGAGCCCGTGCACTTCCCCCGTGAAGGCAGCTACATCGGCACGATGGTCGATGACCTGGTGAGCCAGGATCTGCGGGAGCCCTATCGGGTGCTGACCAGCCGCAGTGAGTACCGGCTGATCCTGCGGGGGGACAACGCCGACCGACGTTTAACACCTCTGGGACGCGACCTCGGCCTGATCGATGACCGGCGATGGCAACTGTTCGAAGAGAAACAGCAGACGATGGAGGCCGAAAAGCAACGGCTCGAAACAGCGCGGCTGAAAGTGAGCGACCCAGCAGCTCCTGTTGTCGAACAGGAGACGGGAGCCGTGATCAAAGGGTCCATCACCTTGGCAGACCTGCTGCGACGTCCGGGCATGCATGCCGACGACCTCGTCCGCCATGGCCTTGCTGACGCCAACCTGCCGTTGTCGGTTCGCGAGGGAGCTGAAATCGACATCAAATACAGCGGTTATCTGCAGCGCCAACAGCAGCAGATCGACCAGGTGAAGCGCCAGAGCCAGAGAAAGCTCCCTGCGGATGTGGTCTATGCCGACATCGAGACCCTCTCTCGAGAAGCACGGGAAAAGCTGAGTGCGATTCAACCCACCACCCTGGGACAGGCTTCACGGATTCCGGGAGTCAGCCAGGCGGACACCACCGCATTGCTGATGTGGCTGGAACTGCGCCGGCGCAGCAACCTCGCCACTGCCAGAGAAGCTCGATAGCTTTGGAATCATCGGGCTTCGGCC